>RQYE01000004.1 GCA_004010535.1 Coriobacteriales bacterium OH1046
GACCTACACGGCCGTACCCGCTCCCCAGCCGGCAGCTCCCCAGCCCGCCCCGACTCCCGTCCCGGATCAGCCTGCCGCCCAGCCGGCACCGCAGCAACCCGCCGTGTGCCCCGCATGCGGCACGGTCGTCGCACCCGGCTCCAAGTTCTGCGGAGTCTGCGGTCACCAGCTCTCCTAACCCATAGCGCATGCCGGCAAGGCCCCCATCGACGCTACCGTCGATGGGGGCCCGCATCGCACAGACCGGACAACCGGAGCGTACCTTGGCAAAAAACGGAGCCTTATTCCCAGTCCGTATAGCTCCCGTCGACCGCGCACAGCTCCTCGAAGGAATCGATCTCGTCGATATCGTCGAAGCTGCATGCACGGATGGCGATCCGGTAGTGCTCGCGGCATATGACGCAGGGCACGTCATCCCAGAAGCGCTGCCTAGCCGCCCCATCCTCGAACACGCGGGGCAGATCGTCGGCGAGCCGACGGCCATCCTCGGCGCTCCAGTAGGAGATCCCGTACATATGATGGCAGCCGTCCCCGCCCTTCTTGAGATCGCAGATGATGCCATCCTCGGTCGTGAAGCACCAGTCATCGGTATGCTCCACGGGAACGCCCAGGTAGTTCGACTGATACTGGTAGCGCGTGATGAGCGCAGGATTCTTGAGGAAGAGATCGGACTCGAATACGTAGGCGTTCTCGAAATGGGTTGCAGCAAGCACAGCCGACGAGATGTTGTTCGTCGAGGCGTAGTCGTGATTGTCGATGAAGCGGATGGCGGGGTATTTCCCGAGCAGCTCGTCGAAACAGTCGGCGAGATAGCCGCGCACGAGGTAGACCTCCTCGATGCCCACGGCGGCAAGGGCGTCGAGGAGCGAGTCGATGATGCGCACGCCATGGACCCTCACCAGCGGTTTGGGGCAGGTCCTCGTGACGGGCATCATCCGCGCCCCGAAGCCGGATGCGAGCATGATAGCGCGCCTGGCGCGATACGGCTCGAGAAGAGCGAGCTCTGCGGCGGTGGCGGCACCCTCATGCGCCCGCGCGGCCAAGCGGTCGAATTCCGCGCGCGTCAGCTCACCCATGCCCATCCTCCTCGTACAGGGGCATGGCAGCATCGCAGTAGGTTTGCGCGGCGCGGTACCAGATGTAGAGCCACGCGCCCACCGGGCTGCCCTTCGCCCCCTTGTAGATCGCCCATACATACCAGTACCAGCCCACCAGCGCAACCGCAGCCAGGCAGTGGCGCTGCTCGGCCGGCGTAGCCGCCCTCCCGTAATAGAGGTCGATGACCTCGAGGGTCTTATCGGGCGGGTAGTTGGAACCCTGCGCGACGAAGTTACCCAGATCGCACGCGTAATCGCCCATGGCGGAGTATTCCCAGTCGATGAGCCACATATCGTCTCCGCGCACGAGCAGGTTGGGGCCGTAGAAGTCGTTGTGGCAGAGCACCGGCTCTCCCCCATCGGCGGCAAGGTGGTCCGCAAGCCTGCCCATCCGCTTCGCGAGCTCGGAGAAGCCGCGCGGCAGCGGGTAGTGCATGGCGCGCAGGATGCCGGCGATCTTCTCGGCCTCGGCTCGGTAGTCGAACGACCACGGGGAGGTCTCGCCGCTCTCATGCAGGCGCCGCACAAGCGAGAGCGCACGCTGCACGTGATCGCGCTTGCCGTAGTCGAATGGTTCGCAGCCATCGATGAAGCGCGAGAGCTTCCATCCCTCGGCGGGGTCCTCGTACACGAAGGTCTCGTCGAGGCCCAGCTTGCGGGCGATATCCAAGGCGTGCGCCTCGGCGGCGCGGTTGATGATCTCATCGGTTCCCGCCCCGGGGTGGCGGTACACGTACACCGTCCCCTTGCAATCGAAGCGGAACGAGAGGTTGGTGAGGCCCTGCTTGATGGGAACGACATCCGTGATGTCGCGCCGCTCGCAGCACAATGCGGCGCAGATGTTGTCCAAGATGGAAAGATCGATGTTCTCCACGAAATCGCGGTCGTAGGCGGAGAGATCGTTGAAGCTCTTGAACTCGTGCACAGCATCTTCGGGAAGCACGCGCGCCTGCAGACGGATCTCATCCGCATGCTGGGCGTAGACCTGGTCCCAGAGCATGGATGCGAACAGAGGCTCATGACTCTCGTACTCGAGGATCCTTGCAAACGCCGCACCGTCTTCTTCCGAGAAGAACGCAGGCCCCTGCAAGATGAGGCGGCTCGGGATCTGCGGGGAGAGCGCGCAGATCGTCCCATCCCCTCCGATCTCGGCCCGAAGCTCCCGTTTGGAACCCGCGCGCTCGACGAGCGTGGCAAGCGAGCCATCTTCGACACCAACGAAAGGATTCTCGGGAAAGTACTGGTCGGATGAGCACACCCACGCGCCGGGAAGCACATCCCGCGCGATGAGCAGGGAGGCGGCGCTGCCCGTATCGGCATAGTCGGCATTGACGAGGATATGCGCTCCGAACCCATCCTCGAGGTAGAAGAGCGATTCCTTCATGTAGCCCACCACAACAGAGACATCGTCCACGCCCGCCGCGCAAAGCTGGCGGATGAGCCGCTCGATGAGCACCTCGCCGCGCACGGTCAAAAGGGCTTTGGGCAGCTCGTAGGAGAGGGGGGCCATGCGCGTTCCCGATCCTGCCGCAAGGATGATCGCACGTCGGGCCATCTAGATCTTCGCCTTGCTTGCAAGGCCGCAGATGAGGGCGGTGACCATGTTCTTGGACTGGGGGCGGTAGGGCTTGCCGGATAGGATCAGGCGCTCGACCGCGATGGCGCCGAAATCGGCGGCGGGAACCTCGTAGGGATTGGCGGAGAGCACGACCATATCGGCGATCTTGCCCGCCTCGAGCGAGCCGCGCTCGTGCTCGTCGAAGCTGGCCCATGCTCCGTTGTAGGTGCACATGCGCAGGGCCTCCCGACGCGTGAGGCGCTCATGCCTGCTGGGGTTGTTGACGGCCTTATCCATCCACATGATGGGGTCGGGGTCGGTGCAGGGTGCATCGGAGCCTGCGGAGATGACGACGCCCTTGTCCCAGAGGGTGCGGATGGGATTCAGGCGTGCAGCCCGCGCAGGCCCGAGCAGCGACTCGAGGTAGCCATCGGACTCCTGCGGCCAATCGATGAAGGAGGTCTGCATGGGTATCTGGATACCGTAGTCCGCGCAGATGTCGATACCCTCTGCGGTGGGCAGGCAGCCGTGGATGATGCCGTGGCGGTGATCCGCGCGCGGGCCGGCATCGAGCGCGGCTTTGAGGCAGCGGGCGGCCTGCGCGAAGGCGGCATCGCCGATGGCATGCATCTCGATCTGGAGACCGGCTTCGTGGGCCTGCCGGCAGAAGCCGATAACCTGCTCGTCGGTGTAGTAGAGCACGCCGCAGTCCTCGCTCGCGGCATAGGGCTCGATGAGGGCGGCATCGACGGAGCCGAAGCAGCCGTCGAGGGCGCAGGCGAAGCAGCCGCCGATACGCGGGAGCTTGCGGGACGTCGCGACCGCAACGTCCATAGACTGCGGGAACACGCGCATCTGGAAGCCATGCTGGGCGCCCCTGCCGACGATCTTCTCGAGCGTGATGTCGAGGTCGCCGGCAAAGCCGATGCCCGACACCGTGTGGACCATGCCGATGCCCTTGGACGCGAGGTAATCCATGGCATCGAGCATGTTGGAGACGAGCTCGGGGAGCGAGAGCGAGGCGGTGATGAGGCCCGAGGCGGCGAAGAAGGCCTCCTGGTTCATCTCGCCCGTATCGGGATGGTAGCCGCGGAGACCCCTGACCTTCTTATCCGCGAGTTCGAGCAGCCTGGAGTTGACCACGCAGGCATGGCCATCGTACTTGACCATCATGAAGGGCCTGTCGGAGCAGACCGCGTCGAGCTCCGCGCGGGAGAGCAGGCGCCCCTCGGCTACCGAATGCGGCGAGGCGCCGAAGGCGATGAGGATCCTCGCTTTGGAGCGCCGCGCGAAATCGGAGGCCATCTGCATGATCTCCTCATTGGAACGCGCAGCCATGACGTTCAGCCCGGCATTGAAGGTGGCGAAGCTCGCGAAGTGCTCGTGGGTGTCGACGAAGCTGGGCGCAAGCGCGCGGGTGCCCAAGCTGATGACGGGACCGCCGGCGTATGCGGACGGGAGCTCGTCTCCCACGAAGACGATGCGCCCCCGATCCTCCACGAGATAGCGGAAGACCTCGTCCTGCGCGTTGACGGTTAAGATGGAGCCCTTATAGACGTTCATGTGCGCCTCGCAGAGACAGTGCAGACTTGGTTACAGATGGTAGAGCGCCTTGAGCGCCTCGATACCCGCAGGGATGCCCTCGAAGAACTCACGGGCAGAAGAAACGCCGGGGTACCATTCCCACACATGATCGATATGCGGCGTCCCGATCCCGGCGAACGCGGCGAAATCCTTGATTATCTTGAGACCGTAGGGGAAGTCTGCTCGGAAATACCTTGAGGTGAAATCAGGTGCCCACTGCCCGGGCGCGACCTGCCTCATGGGGGAGGTCAAACCCTTGAAAGCGGGGATATGCGCTATCTTCGCGGTCATTGCCGCAGCATCGGGACTTTCGTAATGCGCTTTGAGCGACAGGACCTCCGACAAATCGATATCGAGCATCCTCTCAAGAGCGCGGCAGACCCGCTGCAGCTCGTCATCGCAGGCGATCAGCAGCTCAGAGCTGGCATCATCCCAACTCTCGTAGAACAGGATGTTGGCGGGATACACGATGCCGGGTTCCCACGATGAGAACATCGAACAGAGGCGCGTGGTGTGCAGGATCGGGTTCGACGGGGTGAGCGTCTCGACAAGGTAGTTCGGCAGGACCCGGACGGGCATCTCGAAGAGCTCGGCGACCACAGAAGCGCGATCCTGCGCGATCCGGGCGGGCACCGATGCAAGCTGGAGCTCCGCTTTGCGTCCGAGCATGTACACGCTCTTTCCGCGCTCCTTCAAACGCGCCACGCAGTGGACGCGCTGAAGGCCGAGAAGGGCAGCCCCCTTATCGATGCAGGCGCCGAAGAAGAACTCGGCGGCCGCGCCGGGCATCACGCAGACCGTCTGGCCGGCTTCGATGCAAGCCGCCAGCTTCTCCCCGAGATCGCGGAACATGAACGTCGGATAGGTTATGCAGATCATCTCTGCACCGTCGACGGCAACGGCTAGGTCGTCGGTGATGCAGGAAAGCGTTCCCTGCAGGATCAGCCCATCGTCGGTATCGAACACGTCTATCGTCTTGGAGAATATCTGCGGCTCCGATGCACGCAGACGCACGGAGTGTCCACGTGCAGCGAACTCCGCTGCGATGAGCGTGCCTATATTTCCCCCGCCGATGACAGCGATTTCCATAGTCGCCCCCCCTCGGATCCCTATCGATACAGCACAGATCTCATGGCCCTGACCAAGCAGGCGTTATCATCCGCGCCGCGCACGGCCACGCGCACGAACTGCCGCCCGTCGCGTTCGATCTTCCCGGAGAGGTCCTTGATGAGGATCCGGTGATCCGCCAGGAGCCGCCTCGTGAGCTCGCGCGCGCCCACGGGCCCCGTGAGCTCGACCATGAGGTAGTTGGCCTGCGAGGGAAGCGGGCGCACCCCCTCGATCCGCGCAAGGCCATCGGCCAATGCGGTGCGGGCCGCGCGCAGCCCCACGAGGGCGTCTCGGTAATCGCCTAGATACTTCTCGGCGATCTGGAGGAAGAACTCGCCGAAAGAGTTGATGTTCCAGATCGGCACCGCGCGCTTGATCGCGGCGATGAGCATGATATCGGCGGAGGCGGCGACGCCCAGGCGCACGCCCGGCACACCGTAGGACTTGGAAATGCTCTTCACCGCCACGAGATGCGGGTAGCGCCCGAGCAGTTCGTCATCGAGGAAGGTATTGGCGGGCTCGTCTGAGAAATCGGAGAACGACTCGTCGTATACGAGGCGGATGCCCCGCCCTTCGCACCACGCAGCCAGACGCGCGACCTCGGCCTTGGGCATGTAGCAGCCCGAGGGATTGTCGGGATTGATGAGCACGAGGGCCTCGAGATCCTTGTCGGCGAAGAAGGCCATGAGCTCGTCGGCGGTGTAGGAGAAGTCCTCATGCGCGGGGACGAAGACGACCGAGCGCTCCTCAGGATAGCGGTTGGGATACTCCTCGAAGGTGGGGCGGATGAAGCCGACCTTGCCCCCGAAACCCTCGAGAAGGGCCTTGATGAGCTCCGCAGCGCCGTTGCCCACCACGATGCGGTCCTGAGCCACGCCGAAGGTCTTGGCAGCCAGCAGCGCGTTCACGCGCATGCCCGAGGGATACTGGGCGACCAGCGTATCGAAGCTCGCACGCATCTCGTCGAGCAGGCGCCGGGGCGGAAAGTAGGGGTTCACGAGATAGCAGAAGTCGGTGAGGCGCGGATAGCGCCAATAGCCGCCATAGCGGGACTCGAGCAGGCCGAGCCGCTCGTCATCGTCGGGCGAGAACATGGACTCGGCGATATCGAGATCCTGGATGTCGTCGATCTCGTACCAGAGCCGGCCATCGAGGCGCTTGGCCTTGAGCTCGGAATCGTCGAGGTGCATGATGACGCGGAGCACCTGCTCGTAGTACTCGTTGTTGCCGAGCGCCTTGACGTATGCCTCGAGGAAGGGCACGTAGTGGGTACGCGAGAACTCCTTCGAGAACTTGTAGATGTTCACGGTCTTGTAGTACGAGGAGATGTCTTGGAACCTGAACTTCCTGCCGGGGACGAAGGCGACGATATCGTCGTTCTCGTCCACCTTGACGACGGTGCCGTCCATCCAGCTCTCGTACGCGTCCACGAGGGCGAGCGTAGGGCGGGGATCGTCGACGAGATCGCGCAAGATCCCCTCCTCGAAGATGATGTCGCTCTCGAGCAGCAGGGTGTCGTCCTCCTCGAGATCGCCCATGGCAAGCGAGAGCGAGTAGATGTTGTTGGTCTTGTCGTAGAACGGGTTGAGGCGCCATTCGATGGGCGTCGCGACGTCGAGCGTGGAGACATACGCGCGCAGGCCCTCCGACCGGTAGCCGTCGACGATGACGATGCGCGCGAGGCCGAGCTCGTCGAGCTGCGCGAGGGCGCGTTCGATGAGGGTTGCGCCGCACACCTCGATCATGCACTTGGTGTTGTCGGCGGTGAGCGCCTTGAGGCGCTTGCCCATGCCCGCCGCGAGGATGATAGCCTGCATCTGTCCTGCCCCCTATTCGGATGGATTCACCAGCTCGTCGTGCTTTCCTATGAGATAGTCGACCGTGCGCGCAACGCTCTCGCCTTGGAAGGCCCATGTCTGCCGACGGGCACGCGCCCTGCCCTCTGCCAGCGCGGTGTCTGCGATGACCTCGTCGATGACCGCCCGCATCCTCGGGAATTGGTCCCTCGAGAGTTCGGGGCCGAGCGCAGCGTAGATGGCAGACGTCCAGAGCGGCCCGTCGAGCCACGCGGAATCGTAAACCGCGTTGTCGAGGGTGCTCTGCGTGGAGATGACCGGCTTGTCGAAGATGAGGGCATAGTCGAGAACGACGCCCGAGAAGTCGCTGATCATGATGTCGGCGCGATGGAGGACCTCGAAGTTGTCGTTGTCGAAATTCCAGCTCAGGGACTCGCCGTCGGGGTATGCGGCCATGAGGGAATCGAGCAGCTTCTTCTCTGCGGTCATGGACTGCGGATGCGGGCGGATGACGATATCGTATCCGGTGGCGAGCAGGGCGTCGATGACCTCCTTCCCATAGACCGAGAGGATGGCGCTCTCGCCCCACGAGGGGGCGAGCAGGACGCAGGGATGCTCGTTGCGGACCGGCGCGAGGGTCTCGGCGCGCTCGGCCATGATGTCGAGGTAGGTGCAGCCCACGATCTCGAGCTCCTTGGGAGGGAGTTTGCGGAGCTCCTCGAGCGTGCGGATCTCATCGGCCTGGAAATCGCATGAGAGCAGGACCGCATCGTAGAAATCGAGGCCGAACATGCGATAGCCGGCTGCGGTCCCCAATGCATGGAGGATATGCACGTAGCAGTCCACGTTCTTGGAACGCTTCCACTGGAGCACGTCGAGGCCGGGCGTGGTCGAGAGCACCACGTTCGCGCTCATCATGTTGAGGCGGGCGAAGGCCTTGTTTCCCTCGCCGATGAACTCGCACACCACATGCTCGTAGTCCTCATCGAGCGCAGGGTCGTCGGGCGAAGCCGTCCAATAGCGGAGCTCCACGCCGCGCCGCTCGAACTCGTCGCAGATGGGCTTGAAGATGTTCCAGTAGCGTTTGTGGTCTGCGAAGACCACGAACGGGAGCTTCCCCTCGTCGACCAGCCTGGCATTGCTTCCGGACAGCATGACGCGGATGCTGATGAGCATCTTGCGCAGGAAGAAATACCCCGTGGTCACCAAACCGATGAGCAGTGTGAAGAGCATGCTGCCCGTACCGGGGTCGATGTAGCGGGAAAGGTGGGCGGATATCATGGGTGCTCACCTACTCCGTGGGACCTTGGACGAGCGTCCAGTTATCGGGATCGAAGATGTCATCATGCACGCTGTACCAGTAGCCATCACCGGTCTCGAACACCGTGCCGTGGTGGTTGGTATCGACGTTGTGATGCCACGAGGTGGTGACGAGCTGATCGTGGGCATGCTTCTCCTCGTCGGTCATAGGCTTGCCCGTATAGGGGTTCACCGGATCCTCGATGATGCCCTCCAGGGCGATGAGGGGCGTATCGGCATTGGTCATGAACTCGTTCGAGACCTCGAAGCCGCGCGCATCGAAGTCCTTGACCATGAGCAGCGGGTTGAAACTGTTGACGTTCATGCGGATGAAATTCCAGATATCCTGGTCTCCATCGATGAGGAGATCTTGGAATTGGGCGTATGGATAGCCGTGGTCCGAGACGATGATGATGCGCGTGTTGTCGTAGGCTCCTCCCGCGCGCAGGTAATCGAACCACCTCCCCAGTTGGATGAACGTGGCCATGCTGGCGTGGTAGCTGGCCAGATAGGTGGGGTTGCTCATGTCGATGGTGCGGCCATCGACCGTGAAGCGGCCGTAATCCTCGAGGCCCTCGTTGTCGACGAACTCGGAAAACCCGTACTCGGGCAGTTGGAGCATCTGCGGCGAGTGCGTCGTATCGTTGTGCAGGAGCACGAAGTTGTCGCTGCCGCCGCTCTCGATCGAGGTCAACTCGTCCATCAGGGCCAGCACCGCGTAGTTGTCGATGAAATCGCTGTTGGAGGCGTGGCTGACGAGCGTCGAGTAGTAGTTGCCCCGATCGTAGACGGTCGTCTGGAGCACGACGGGTACGGCCTTGAAGAGGCTGTAGAACACGAAGCTGCGCGTGAGGTTCTCCGCAGAGCGGTTGCGCCCGTTCTCGAGGAAGTGGGCGCTGTAGGCTCCTTCGACCCGATAGGTGGAGAAGCCGTCGATGGCATCGAACATGCTGAAATCGCGCGTTCCGTACGTGTAGGAGACGAGCGGCGGATCGAACTGCACCGCCGAGAAACCCGCTTCGGTGAAGAGCGTGGGCATGACCTTGATGGCCTCGTTGTGCTTCTCGGAAAGCAGCTCGGTATCGCGCCTGTTCATCTCGGTGGGCGTGTACTCGTAGCCGCCGTAGAGCGGGGGGCCTCCATAGACGGTGCAGGAACCGAAGGAGAGCGTGTTGGGATAGTAGGTGAATCCGTCGAACTGCTCTCGGAGCTCGGGCCGCTCGGCCAGGATATAGGGCATATACGTGCCCATGGCACGGTCCATGAAGAGCACCACCACGTTCCTCCCCTCCTGCGAGAGGTGGATGAGGGGGACGATGCTGCCATCGGCATCGAAGAGCGCATCTGCTGCGCCGCCATCGCCTGCGGAAGCGCCCTGGGCGATCTGGACGCCATGCGCCTCCATCTCGGCGGTTGCGGCTTGGATGGAGACGAGGTTGGGTACCGCCGCAGCTGCGGCCACGATGATGAGGATGACGAGCGCCGCATTGACGAGATCGCGCTTTCTGCGCCACAGGACGAGCATGACCGCAGCGAGCACGACGAGCACGGTGAGGTTCAGGAGCTTCTCCCCGAGCGGGTAGGAAGGATAGGCCTCGAATACCAGATCCTTGGTGATGGTGCCGAGATGCTGCCCGAAGAAGAGGAAGTCGACGAGGCAGATGCCCGCGAGGAGCCAGTAGGCGCACGCGATGAGGCGGCGGGTCTTGAGGTTGCCGAGGTAGAAGAAGATGCCGCCCCAGAAGATCACGAGACCGCCGATAATGGAGCTCGTGGTGACGATATGGCGCACGGGACTCGCCGCCGCATACTCGTCGATGAACTCCTTGGGCGAGGCGCCGATGAGCGCAGACGGTATGAGCATGCCGAGGATGACGGTGATGAGCGCCGCAGCGAGCAGAAACGAACCCGTCGGAGAGGGCCCCTCGGATTGCTCCGCACCATCTTCCCCCCTACGGGCATCCAGGACAGGCGGGAAGAAGAGGAAGGCCTCCACCAGCACCGCGAGCGCGCATGCGCCCAGCAGGCGGCGCGGCGAGGCGAGACGGCCGGACTGGAGCAGGTACACCCCGAGGGCCGCGAAGAAGACCTGCACGAGCAGGGCGAATACCCTGCGCGGATGCTTGAGCAGCTTGAAGAAGACGTTCTTGGCCAGCGAGAAGACCTGATTGCAGGTCCAATAGAAGACGAGGCCCGCCGGGCTCTGGTAGAGCAGCACGAGGAAGGCGGCCGCCAAGCCGTACGCTTGGATCTTGTCGCGCAGGGGCAGGCCCTTGGTATAGATGTATGTCGAGAAGCAATTGATGAGCGTCATGGCAATGGGCAGGATATTGAGCGCGAAGCCGCCCACCGTGACCAGCTGGTCGGGTTGCGAGAGGTCGTTGATGAACAGGAAGCGCGTCCCCTCGAGATCGGCCAAATTGGAGAGATAGCTGTAGGCCGCCATGAAGAAGGGGATCTGGAGCACAAGCGACAGCGAGCTCCTGAGCGCCTGGACGGGCTTGTAGCCCTGCTGGCGATAGTAGGTCGAGAGCATCATGTACTGCTCGTCGCCCTTGAAGTGCGCCTTGATGTGATCGACCCAGCACGCCATGGAGGCCTGCTTGCCGCGCTCCTCTTCCTGGATGAGATCGGCGCGCCGGTAGAGCGGGAGCGCCAGGAAGTTCACAGCCAAGCTCACACCGATGATGGAAAAGCCCGGATTCACGAAGAAGCGGTTGAGCACCGCGTAGACCAGCTCGATGAGGTAGATGATCGGCGCGACGATGACATTGTACGGAATCGTGAGCATAAGCGTATAACCTGCAGGGATGCGAGTAGGCACAGACCATATGAGTATAGCCCAAACGCATGCCCGGGCGCTCGGGCGAAAGCCCCTCCCTATCTGGAGGGTCCCCGGCCCCGCACGAATCGCCCGTAGGCTGCCTAGCGGTGCATGTCGACGAGCGTGGCGAGGCGATCGCCCGCAGCCATGACCGCTTGGGCATCGGCGCGCCAGCTCCAGTTGCCCTCGGCGACACCCGGCACGTTCATGCGGCTCTCGGCACCGAGGAGCAGCACATCCTGGAGCGGCAGGATGGCGACATCGGCTTCGGCGCCCATCACGCGTTCCGTGAGCTCGACGGCGAGCTTCCGCGCCTCCTTGGCAGATGCGGCGCGATCCTCGCACCACGCGAGGATCGTCGTCGTGTCGTGCGTTCCCGTGAACGCGACGGTATCCGGCGCAGGATGGAAGCCCTCGAGCACGTCCTCGTCCGAGAACTGCACCACGCTCATGCCCGGTGCCCCCACCTCGGCGAGCAGGGCGCGCACGGCGGGCGTGACGGTGCCGAGATCCTCCGCCAAAAGCGGCAGCGGACCGAAGCGATCGTATGCGGCCGTGAAGAGCTTCTTGCCCGGTCCGAAGCGCCAGGTGCCCTCCAAGGCGGTCTTGCCGGCAGGTATGCCGTAGTAGGACGAGAAGCCCACGAAATGGTCGAGGCGCACGTAATCATAGAGCGCGAACATGCGGCCGAAGCGCTCGAGCCACCACGCATAGCCGCCTTTCTCGAGCACGTCCCAACGGAAGGTGGGGTTGCCCCAGAGTTGGCCTTGGGGGCCGAGCGGATCGGGAGGTGCGCCCGCGAGGACCGCCGGATCGAAGATGTCGGGGTGAGCCCAGGCATCGGCGGAATCGGCCGCCACGTACATGGGCATGTCGCCGATGATCGCGATACCGCGCTCGGCGGCGTAGGCTCGGATACGCCCCCACGCCCTATCGAAGAGGAGCTGATCTGCCATGTGGCGGCGCACGCGCAGCCTCAAGGGCCGCTCGTCGAGGAGGGCGCGGTCGAAGCTGCGGTACCGCTCGGGCCACTCCCACCACGGATCCTCCCCCATCGCATCCTTGAGGGCGCGGAAGAGGGCGTACGGCTCGAGCCATGAGGCGTTATCATCCACGAAGCGGCAGCCGCGCGCGATGTCCTTCTCGGCCAAGCGGCAGTCCCGCTCGGCACGGGGCCCCACAAGCGCGGGATCGCCCGCAAAGGCCGAGAGACCCGCGTACGGCGATCCGTAGGCATCGGTGGGGTTCACCGGCAGGATCTGCCAGTAGCGCACCCCCGCCGCATGCAGCCAATCGAGGAAGCGCATCGCCGGCTCGCCGAGCGTGCCGGGGCGTCCGGCGTTGGGCACGCTCGTGATGTGGGCCAGCACGCCCGCACCCGCCTCGAGCGGCTTCTGCAGGCGTATCTGCTCATGGAAGTGCAGCACGCTCGATCCCAAGGGCCAGAGGGAGACCGTGCAGGAGCCATCCTCCACCACGACCGCGCGACCGGAGATGACATCGCTCGCCTGGGGTGCCGCCATGGGCAGCCTCACCTCGTGGATCTTCTCGAGGCTCGCGTTCACGAGCACGCATACGCATCCCGTGTCGCTGCGGCGCCAGAACCCGAAGACGTCATCGTTTGCCGCAAAGGGCTCGCAGCTGCCGTCGACCAGCACGGGAAGGGCCTTGCGCAGGCCGATGGCATTGCGGTAGATGGTCGGGCAGTACGGGTCGGGCGCATCCCAGGGCATGGACGCACGGTTATAGGGATCGGTATAGCCCTCGAGGCCCAGCTCGTCGCCATAGTAGATGCAGGGGACGCCGGGAAGCGACATCTGCAGGAGCGCCGCCAGCCAAAGCCGTGAGCGCGCAAGGCCCAGCTGCTCCTCGGAGAGCCGGTAGCCCGCGCACTGCTTG
The DNA here is from genome assembly GCA_004010535.1 of Coriobacteriales bacterium OH1046. Lineage (GTDB taxonomy): Bacteria > Actinomycetota > Coriobacteriia > Coriobacteriales > Atopobiaceae > RUG721. Next base: position 13,168 of record RQYE01000004.1, read on the forward strand.
TCGGTGAGCTTGCATTGGTCGGGAGCCCCTCCCAAGATGGTGAAGAGGCGCATGCGGTCGTGGGTGCCGAGCACGTTCAGGCAATTGGCCAACGCCTCGGGCGGATAGTTCTCGATCAGCTGCTCGAGGATATCGGCAAGCTCGGCAGCCGTGGTCTCGCCGGTAAGGTAGCGGAGGATGCCCGCGCGCAGCGGATAGTTCATCACGCCGTCGAGCTCTGCGCCCTCGAAGTACCGGCGCAGCTCGTTGTAGGCGACCTTATGGGTCGCATCCTCCCAAACCTCGCCGATGACGAGGGCATCGTCACGCTCGGCGAGCGCGGCGGCCTTGAGTTCGGCGATGAAGGAATCGGGCAGCTCGTCGGCCACATCGAGGCGCCATCCGCGCGCCCCGGCGCGCAGCCACCTTCTCACGATGCCGTTCTCGCCGCAGATGAACGAGCGGTAATCGGGGTTGTCCTCGTCGATGTCGGGCAGATCGGCCACGCCCCACCAGCTGCTGTAGGAGCCGTCCTCCCCTATCTTGTACCACCGGTGATAGGGGGATTCGGAGCTTTGGGCGGCACCCACGTCGGGATAGTTGTCGAAGGCGTTGAAGTAGCGCGAATCGCGCCCAGTATGGTTGAAGACGCCATCCAAGATGATGGAGATGCCATGCTCCCCGGCATCCTTGCAGAGGGCGCGGAACGACTCCTCATCGCCCAGCAGCGGATCGATGCGCGTATAGTCGGCCGTGTCATAGCGATGGTTGCTCGCTGCCTCGAAGATCGGATTCAGGTAGATCGCCGTGATGCCCAGGGCCTCGAGATAGCCGAGCTTCTCGCGGATGCCCTCGAGCGTGCCGCCGTAGAAATCCCAGGCAGCGATGGCGCCGTCATCGGCGCGCTCGTAGGAGACCGGCGCATCCCAATCCTCGACGAGGCGCCGCTGCGGCCCGGTGCGCGGCGTCGCAAGCGTCTTGGCCCGCTCGCGCCAGTCGCTCCCCCGGAAGAAGCGGTCGGGGAAGATCTGGTAGGCCACGCCCCCCCGGTACCATGCAGGTTGGGTCGCGCGCGGAACATATACCGTGATCTGGAACGAGGGCGGCTCGCCGTAATGGAAGGTCCCCTCCCCCACCGCGTGCTCCTCGCGCGCCCCGTAGCTCCAGACGGAGCCGTCTGCGGCCTGGATTTTGAACGCATACCAGATGATGCCGGTACCTTCGGGCGTGTAATCGGCCGAGAAACGCGTGGCATCGCCCTGCTCGGTGGCCTCCATGGGAATGAGGATCTCTCCATTGCCCTCGATCCACAGGCGCAGCTCGGCACCGAGCGGATCCTCGTCCCAGACATCGATGGCCAGCTTGACGGTGCCGCCCAACTGGACGGCACCGAAGGGGCTTCTGTAGTCGGAATCCGACGTTATATGACATGCACGCAAAAAACTACCTCTTCTTCCAGGGGATGATCTCGGGATGCAGCGCGTGGAAGAGCTCGAGGTATTCCACCGCCGCACGATCCCACGAGAAATCGGTCGTCATGCCGCGCCTTTGAAGGACACGCCAAGCTTCCTTGTTATCGCGGTAGAGCCAGCAGGCGCCGAGCAGGCAGTCCGCCATCTCGTCTGCATTCATGTTCGCGAACGAGAAGCCCGTGCCCTCGCCCGTGAATTGGTTGTAGGGCTGGACCGAGTCGCGCAGGCCGCCCGTCTCGCGGACCACGGGCAGCGTCCCGTAGCGCATGGCGATCATCTGGGAGAGCCCGCAGGGTTCGAATTCGGAGGGCATGAGCAGGATGTCTCCGCCTGCGTACATGCGGTGGGAGAGCGCGTTGTCGAAGGTGATGCGCGCGCACATCTGGCCGGGATAGCAGCTCTCGAAGTAGCGGAAGGCCTCCTCCTGATCCGCGTCGCCCGTGCCGAGCACGACCATCTGGGCCCCCTCGGACATGATGCGGCCCATGGCATAGCGCACGAGACCCAGGCCCTTCTGGTTGGTGAGACGTCCGATCATGACGATGAGCGGGGCGTCCTCATCCTGAACAAGGCCGCATTCCTCCTGGAGCGCGCGCTTGGCCTCCTTCTTGCCATCGATGCTATCCGCCCCGTAGTGGAAGGCGATGAGCGGGTCGGTCTCGGGATTCCAGATGCCCTGGTCGATCCCGTTCAGGATCCCGGAGAGGATGGATGCGCGGCGGCGGAACATGTAATCGAGCCCTTCGCCGAAGAACGGCATCTGAAGCTCGACGGCGTAGCTCGGGCTCACGGTGGTGAGCAGGTCGGAATAGCAGAGCGCGCCCTTCATGAAATTGATGGAGCGATCATCGCAGCGCAGCTGGTCGGCCGCAGCGGGGATATGGCCCACGCCGAGGACATCGTCGAGCAGCGAATCGCCGAACTGGCCTTGGAATTTGACATTGTGCACCGTGAAGACGCACTTCACATTGTTGCAGGCATCGCTCTCACGGTAGAACTCGCGCAGGAACACCGGCACGAGCGCCGTCTGCCAGTCGTTGCACTGCACGACATCGCACTGCAGCTCGGGGAAGAGCTCGATGGCCTCGCAGATGGCTTTGGAGAAGAATGCGAAGCGCTCGCCGTCATCGAAATAGCCGTAGAGGCTGTCACGCTTGAAGTAGTCCTCGTTGTCGAGGAAGTAGAAGTCGACCCCATCGTGCACGAGATGCTCGACGCCGCAGTAGACGCTGCGCCATGCAAGCGGCACGTACATCTCGCCGAGATGCTCCATGCGGTCCCGGTGCTCCTGGGGGATCGTAGCGTATTTGGGCATGATCACCGCGCATTTCGCGCCCTCGGCGATGAGCGCCTGCGGGAGCGAGCCCGCGACATCGCCCAGACCCCCCGTTTTGGCAAAGGGCACGGCCTCCGAGGTTGCGAGCAGCACCCGGAGCTTTCTTCTCGTTGCGTGCGTCATGGCACCCCCTAGTTGCTGCCCTTTTCCTTGACCAGCACTTCCTCGGGAGTGCCTCTGAACTCGGTGCCGGCAGGTATGAGGTTGTTCCGGTCGATGATGGCGTTCTCGACGCGCGCGCCGCTCTTGATGATGCACCCCTGCAGGACAATGGAGTTGCGCACCGTGGCACCGCTCTCGACGATGACGTTGCGACCGAGAACCGAATCGGTGACCTGGCCGAAGATGCGGCAGCCTGCGGAGACGAGGCTGTTGCCCACCCGGCTGCCCGCCTCGTACTTGGCCGGCGAGGTGTCATGCGCCTTGGTCTTGATCTCGCGACCCTCGGGGAAGAGCTCGGCGGCCACAGCGGGATCGAGCAGATCCATGTTGCCCGCGAAGTAGCTCTTCAGGTTGAAGACCGGCCTGACATAGCCCTCGAAGAAGAGCGGACGCACGTCGACCCGACCGAAATCGCCGGACATGGCCTCGAAGAGATCGAGGTAGTCGTTGGCAGCGTACCAATCGAGCATGTCGAGCACAAGGCTCCTCGAGACGACGAAGCAGTCGAGGAACTCGGTATCGCCGTATGAGACCCCCTGATAGATGCCTGCAACGCGCTCGCCGTCGATCTTGAGGCCCACGATGTCCTCATCGGTGCCCGCAGAGGGGCGCGCAAGCACGGTGATATCGGCACCCGAGCTGCAATGGGTATCGATGAGCTGCGCCATGTCGAAGTTATACACGAAGTTCGCTGCGGAGAAGACCACGTAATCGGACGAGGAGCGCTCGAAGTAGACCTTGTTCGCGATGAGATCGCGCAACAGGAAGCGCGCGCCGGCGCGCGATGTGCCGAACGCCGAGCCCGGCAGGAAGAACAAGCCGCCGTTCTTGCGGTCGAGGCTCCACTCCTTGCCCGAGCCCACGTGGTCGATGATGGAGCGGTAGTTGAACGGCATGACCATGCCGATGGTGCGGATACCGCAATTGACCATGTTGGACAGCGGGAAGTCGACGAGACGGTACCTGCCGAGGTAGGGCAGGGAGGCGGCAGGGCGGCTCGCACAGAGGACGCCCGGATGCTTGATGGAATAGTTGCAGGTGATAAGACCGATGACGTTAGGCATTCCTACTCACCCTTTCCCACAACGACGTCGTTGCCGACAACGGCCGTGTCCTTGGTCGTATCCACGGAACCCAGGTTGACGTTCTCCTCGACCATGGCGTTCTCGCCGAGGATGGCGCGCACCACATGGGCCCCGTCCTTGACGCGGGCGCCGGGAAGCAGGATGGAATCCTCGACCACCGCACGCTCGCCGACGCAGGCATCGGTGGAGATGATGGAATGGCGCACCGTGCCGAAGATCTGGCAGCCGTTGGCCACGAGGCAGTCGTCGATATTGCCATTGCGGCCGATGTATGCGGGCGGCCTCGTGGAGGCATTGCTCATGATGGGGAACTTGCTGGAGAAGATGTCGAAGGCGGGCTCGGAACCCAAGAGATCCATGCTCGTCTCATGGTAGCTCGAGATGGTGCCCACATCGCGCCAGAAGCCCTCGAACGTGTAGGTGTAGAGGCGCCTGCCCTCGGCGAGCAGCTTCGGGATGATGTCGTTGCCGAAATCGTGCGTGGACGTCTGGTCGATGGCATCCTCTCTGAGCTTCTCGACGAGCAGGGCGGCGTCGAAGATGTAGATGCCCATGGAGGCGAGGTTGCTATCGGGCTGCTTGGGCTTCTCGCTGAACTTCAGGATGCGCTCGTCGTCGTCCTGGGTGATAATGCCGAAGCGCGACGCCTCCTCCCACGGCACGGGCATGACCGCGATGGTGAGGTCGGCGCCATGGCGGATGTGGTTCTCGAGCATGAGGCGGTAATCCATGCGGTAGAGCTGGTCGCCCGAGAGGATCAGCACGTATTCGGGATCGTTCTGCTCGATGTAGCCGAGGTTCTGCGTGACCGCATCGGCCGTGCCGGCGTACCAGGCGCCACCTGTCTGGGTGGCATACGGCGGCAGGATGGAGACGCCGCCGCCCTGCTCGTCGAGATTCCAGGCACCGCCGGTCCCGATATAGGAATGGAGCAGGTAGGGACGGTACTGCGTGAGCACGCCCACCGTGCTGATGTCGGAGTTCGCGCAGTTGGAGAGCGCGAAGTCGATGATGCGGAACTTGCCACCGAACGACACTGCGGGCTTCGCCACATTGCTGGTAAGCGCACCGAGCCTGCTGCCCTGCCCGCCGGCGAGCAGCATCGCTATGCATTCCTTCTTGGCCACGTTCCGCTCCTTTCGAAGAGCTGATAATCCCACACATCAAATATGCCAAATATCGCGTGCGTATTCACGGATTGTTCGGTCGGAAGAGAAGTATCCCGCCTTGGCGGTATTGACAAGCGCCGAACGGTTCCAATCCGCGCGATCGGGGTAGCGGGCCGTGAGGGCCTCCCATGCGTCGACGTAGGAATGGAAATCGCACAGCACCAGGCTTGGATCGTTGTTGACCATGAGCTCGTCGCGGATGCTCTCGAAGTTGCCCGAGAGGCGCGCGAGGGTGCCGTCGGTGAGCATATCCACGCACCTGCCCAGACGGTTACGGTCAGCGTTGTACCTATCCCAGGCCCAGTAGGTGCCCGAGGCTTGGAGCTCGGCCACCTCGTCGGCGCGCAAGCCGAAGATCTGGATGTTCTCCCCGCCCACAAGCTCGGCGATCTCGACATTGGAGCCGTCGTAGGTGCCGAGCGTGATGGCGCCGTTCATCATGAGCTTCATGTTGGAGGTGCCGGACGCCTCGGCGCCGGCGATGCTGATCTGCTCGGAGATATCGGTTGCGGGGTAGATGAGCTGGGCATTCGAGACCGCGAAGTTGGGCACGAAGGCGACCTTGATGCGACCGTCCACGCGCACGTCGTTGTTGATGACATCCGCCACCGAGTTGATGAGGCGTATGACCTCCTTGGCGAAGGTATAGCTCTGGGCGGCCTTGCCCGAGAAGATGAACGAGGTGGGCTGGGGCTCGAAGCTGGGATCGGCGAGTATGCGGTTGTAGAGATCGAGCACCTTCATCACGTTGAGGAGCTGGCGCTTGTAGGCATGGAAGCGCTTGACCTGCACGTCGAAGACCGTTGAGGGATCGAGGGAGACACCGCTCGCCTTGGCGATATAGGCGGCCAGACGTTCCTTGTCCTGGCAGCGCGCCTTCTCCATACCCTCGAGGAACGATGCATCCTCCTTGTAGGCGAGCAAGCGCTCGAGCTGGAAGGCATCGTCCATCCAGTCGGTGCCGATGGCATCGGTGATGAGCTTGGCATAGGGCGGGTTGGCCTCGGCGAGGAAGCGGCGGTGGGTGACGCCGTTGGTCTTGTTGTTGAATTTCCCGGGCGTGAGCTCGAAGAAGGCCTTCAGGATCGTTTTCTCGAGGATGGAGGTGTGGAGCTCGGAGACGCCGTTCACGGAATGGCTGAAGATGATGGAGAGGTTGGCCATGCGCACCTCGCCGTCCCAGAGGATGGCCGTCTGACGCAGCAGATCCTGCCAGTTCTCGATGTCGTGCGGGAAGGAGTCGCGGTAGCGACGATCGACCTCGTCCACGAACATGTAGGTGCGCGGCATGAGCGAGCGGAACATGGCGATGGGCCAGCGCTCGAGCGCCTCGGGCATGACCGTGTGGTTGGTGTAGGAGAGGGTCCGGTTGCAGATCTTGAAGGCAAGATCGAAGTCCACGCCCTTCTCGTCGACGAGGAGCCTCATGAGCTCGGGGCCGCAGAGCGCGGGGTGGGTATCGTTGGTGTGGATGCACACATGATCGCCCAGATGCTCCCAATCCTGACCATAATCGCGCTCGTAGCTGCGCAGGATCGTTTGCAGGCCCGCCGACACGAACAGGTATTCCTGCTTGAGGCGCAGCAGCTTGCCGTGATCGCCCGAGTCGTTGGGGTAGAGGATCGTGGAGATAGCCTCCACATCCGAGCGGAACTTGTTGGCGCCGGCATAATCGCCGGCATTGAAGGCGTCGAGGTCGAAACCCGCCTCGTAGGGCTTCACGGACCACAGGCGGAGCTTGTTCACCTTCTTGCCGCCGTAGCCGATGACGGGCACATCATAGGGGACGGCGAGGACCTTCTCGCCGCCCTCCTGCGTGAACCAGAAGCGGCCCGTCTCATCCTCATGGCGCACGACCTCGCCGCCGAACTGGACGACCACGGAGGACGAGATCTTCTGGCTCTCCCAAGCGAAGCCGTTCTCGAGCCAGTTGTCGGTCTTCTCGACCTGACGGCCGCCCTCGATCTCCTGGCGGAACAGGCCGTAGTGGTAACGCATGCCGTTACCGTAGCCCGAGATGCCCTCATGGGCCATGGAGTCGAGGAAGCACGCCGCGAGGCGGCCCAAGCCGCCATTGCCGAGGCCGGGGTCCTTCTCCTGTTCGAGCAGCGTTTCGAGCGAGATCCCCATCTTCTTGAGAACGCTCTCCACCATCTCGCGCTCATCGAGGTTGATGAGGTAGTTGTCGAGCAGCGGTCCCAGCAGGAACTCGAGCGAGAAGTAGTAGACCTTCTTCTCGCCGGGCTGGTGGGTCTCGACCTCGAGGTTGCGCCCTGCCTGGGCCACGAGGCGCGCCAGGATGGCGAAACGCTCCTGATCGGAGCATTCGTCGAAGGTCTTGCCCAAGCTCAGGATGCAGGTGGAACGGTAGAGCTCCTCGAACTCGGCCTCGCTCGCGAAGAGCCTGCGCGACGAGAAATTGCGCATGAGCCCCTGTAGGCGCTCGCCTAGAAATATCGGTGCCATATGTCTCCTCTCCAGCGCAGGTATTCCTGCGCACTGATATTTACTCTGATGCGCGCGTGCGCTTCTTGCGGACGGCCTTCTTGGGCGGAAGCGGCGCGACGCGCTTGAGCACGATACCGGCCAGCGGCGGGACGCGCACCACCACCGAGTCCTCGCGCCCGTTCCAAGCAACGTCCTCACTCGCGATCCGGCCCTCGTTGAACACGCCCGAACCGCCGAAACGCGGGTCGTCGGTGTTGAACAGCTCCTCGTAGAAGCCGCTTCTGGGGACGCCCATACGGAAATCCTCATGGGCGTTGATATCCATGTTGACGAGCACCACCACGTCATCCTTCCGGTGCTCGCCGCGGCGGACGTAGGTGAGGACGGATCGGTCCTTGTCATCGGGATCGATCCACTCGAAGCCCTCGGATGTGTAGGAGAACTCCCAGAGTGCCGGCATCTCCTTGTAGAAGCGGTTAAGCTCCGCTATGAACCGGCGGTGCTTGGCATGAGCCTCGAAGCGCTCGGTCAGGAAGTACTCGATGCCCTCGTAATAGCGCCACTCGATGAACTGGCCGATCTCGTTGCCCATGAAGTTGAGCTTGGCGCCGGGATGGGTCATCTGGTAGAACGCGAGCGCGCGCAGCCCCGCGAACTGGCGCCAGTTGTCGCCCGGCTGGCGGGTGATGAGCGAGCACTTGCCGTGCACGACCTCGTCGTGGGAAAGCGCCAACACGAAGTTCTCGTTGAAGGCGTACATGATGGAGAAGGTCAGAAGGCCGTGGTTGCCGGGACGGTAGGGGAAATCGGTCTGCATGTAGTGCAGGGTATCGTGCATCCACCCCATATCCCACTTGTAGTTGAAGCCGAGGCCCCCGACCTCGGGCGGGTAGGTGACGAGCGGCCAGGCGGTGGACTCCTCGGCGATCATCATGACGTCGGGATGGTACCTGCCCACAACCGCATTGCACTGGCGGACGAAGGCGATGGCGTCATCGTCCTCCTCGGTGCCGCGGCTGTTGAAGCGCTTCCTCGAAGGCTCGTCGATGCCGAAGTTGAGGTAGAGCATGGAGGTCACGCCGTCCATGCGCACGCCGTCGGCATGGTACTCCCCGATCCAGTAGAGCAGGTTCGACACGAGGAAGCTGCGGACCTCGCCGCGCGCCACATCGAACTTGAGCGTGCCCCATGTGGGATGGATGAGACCCTCGTAGAGCTTGCCGCCGTTGAAGCGCGCGAGGCCGTGCGCATCGGGGCAGCAGCCGCCGGGGACCCAATCCAGGATGACGCCGATGCCGGCCTGATGACAGGCATCGATGAAGTGCTTGAACTGCTTGGGATCGCCGAAGCGCGAGGTGGGGGCGTAATAGCCGATGACCTGGTAGCCCCACGAGCCGTCGAAGGGATGCTCCATCACGGGCATGAGCTCGATATGGGAGTAGCCCATCTCCTTGACATAGGCGACGAGCTGATCGGAGAGCTCGTCGTAGCCGAGGTAGGAGCCGGTGCCGTCCTCGGGCTTCTCGGGGCTGGCCCCGTTTCCCAGCAGGCCGTCGTCGTGGCGCTTCCAGCTGCCGAGATGCACCTCGTAGATGTTGAGGGGCCGCTTCAGGTGGTTGGTCTTCGCGCGCGCGGCCATCCAGCGCTTGTCGCCCCACTCGTACCCCGCGATATCGAAGGTGCGCGAGGCGGTCTCGGGAATGACCTCCGCCCAGAAACCGTAGGGGTCGGCCTTGTAGAGCTTCTCGCCCGTCGCGGTCTCGATCAGGTACTTATAGGAGACGCCCTGATCGATATCCGGGACGAAGCCCTCCCAGACGCCGCCCGTCGCGCTGCAGAACAGGGGATGCGCGCTCTCATCCCAGCCATTGAAGCTGCCGATGACGTGGACGTTCCTCACATCGGGGGCCCATACGGCGAAGTGGTAGCCGAGCCGGCCATCCTTCTCCGCAGGATGGGCGCCGAGCTTCTCGTAGCTCTTGTACCAATCCCCCTTGGCAAGAAGGAACAGGTCGTCCTGCGAGAGATACAGGGACGCATCTTGTGCAATCATCTGTGCTCCTTAAACTGAACCTCGTTCTCGGGATGCCCCTATTCTAATCAAAGTAGGCCCCCGGCAACGCAGATATGCCAGCAACGGTTGTATCCTTATCGTAGATTGAAGGGAGCATGCCATGCCACGCGAATCGAAACGATCCAAACGGGAACGCGCCATCGAGGTGTGCCGTCGCATGGGCGAACTCTATCCGCGGGCAGAGAGCGCGCTTTGGTTCGACACCTTCTTCGAGCTGGTCATATGCGTCCTGCTCTCCGCGCAGACCACCGATGCGGCCGTGAACAAGGTAACACCAGAGCTCTTCAGACGCTGGCCCGATGCGCCCTCGCTGGCAGCAGCAGATCCCACCGAGGTGGGCGAGGTCATCCGCTCGATAGGGTTCTGGCGCGCCAAAGCCGCCCATGCCATCGCGGCCGCGCAGATGATCGTCGCGGACTTCGGCGGCAAGGTGCCTGCCACGATGGACGAGCTCGTCAAGCTGCCGGGCGTGGGCCGCAAGACGGCCAACATCGTCCTCAACAAGGCCTATGGCATCGTCGATGGCATCGCGGTCGACACGCATGTGTTCCGCATCTCACGTCGGCTGCGCTTCTCGGATGCCCCCACTCCGCTCGCATGCGAGCGGGATCTGCTCGCGTTGCTCCCCAAAGAGCTCTGGGGGCCCGTTAACGAGCAGTGGATCCATTTCGGCCGCGCTATCTGCACGGCGCGCGCACCGAAGTGCGGAGCTTGTCCGCTCGCCGACCTCTGCCCCAGCTGCGGGATCGCCGAGGGCAATCCCGAACGCACGAGGAGATGGCGGACAATGCCGCAAGAGCGGAAGAGCTCTCGGTAGGGTGGAAACCGCTTCCGACCGCGCAGGGTTGGGGGCAACCCCGGGCAGAGACGGCGCAAACGGCCCCTGTTCTTTTTTCCGATGTTTTCAGCGGTTCCCACTTGACGCGCAACCTCATTCGTAGCAAGATGTTTAGTTGCACGCGGTGTTAGCTCAGCTGGATAGAGCGTTTGACTACGAATCAAAAGGTCGGGGGTTCGAATCCCTCACGCCGCACCACCGAATGCGCGAGCCCCGTCCCGGGGCTCTTTCCCTATGATGGGGGCCGGCCACTATGCAACGCGGGGCCATCTTCGATTTCAACGGGACCATGATCTACGACGGAGCGTTCCATGAGACCGCCTGGCGCACGTGGGCGCGCGACAACCTCGGCCTCACGCTCAGCGACGAGGATTTCACCTACCGTATCCACGGCGTGAGCATCGGTGAGGTACTCGAGTTCATGATGGGGCGATGGCCCTCCCCTGCGGAGACCGATGCCGCAGAAGCCGAACGGGAACAATGCTACCGCGACCTCTGCCTCGAGCATGCGGATGCATACCACCTGATCCCGGGTCTTCCGGAATTCCTCGATGGGCTCGTCGCGCGCGGCGTCGGCATCAACATCGCCACGGCATCGCCCCTCGTGAACATGGAGTTCCATTTCGGGCATCTGGGGCTGGCACGCTGGTTCTCGCTCGACACGATCGTCTACAACGACCGCAGCTTCCCCAGCAAGCCCGCGCCCGACATCTTCGAGCGCGCGATGGGCAGGCTCGGCCTATCTGCCAAGGATTGCACCGTTTTCGAGGACGCTCCTGCGGGCCTCGAGGTGGCCCGCCGTGCAGGGGCGGGACATATCGTAGCCGTGGCCGCCGAGTTCGACCCCGCCTTCCTAGCCGATCTCCCGGGCGTCGACCGCGTGATCGTCGATTACCGCGATGCAGATGGTCTCCACAGCCTCATCGAGGCGCGCTCGGCATGAGGGCGGGCCGACCGTTCGTGGGGGAAGCTTCTGCACGGATCATCGTTTTGGGCGCCATCTCCTAGCGCCTGCGGGCATCGAGCTCCCCGGCAAGCTCTGCGAGCGTGATACCGTAGCGCTCGCAGAGCACGAGCGCGTGGTAGAGGAGATCGCCGAGCTCGTAGCGGATATGGTCATGATCGCGATCCTTTGCGGCCATGACGACCTCGCCCGCCTCCTCGACGATCTTCTTCAGGAGCTTATCCTCGCCTCCTCGGAGCAGGCGCGCGGTGTAGGACTCCTCCGGCGAGGCGCTGCGGCGCGCGGCGATGACCTGCGCCAATCCTTCAAGCGTCTGTCCGATATCGCCGTCTGCAACGCCGGCCGTTCTCTCGCCCATCCCTCACACCTCCTCGAGCTCGCGGTAGAAGCAGCTGCGGTTGCCCGTATGGCAGGCAGGACCGGGAGAATCCACCACGACGAGCAGGCAGTCCCTGTCGCAATCCACGAGCACCTGCTTGACCTGCTGCACATTTCCGCTGGTAGATCCCTTATTCCAGAGTTCTCGGCGCGAGCGCGACCAGAACCAGGCGGTACCCGTCTCGAAGGTGAGCCGCAGCGACTCCTCGTTCATCCATGCGAGCATGAGCACCTCGCCGGTACCCTCCTGCTGCACGATGGCGGGAATCAGGCCCCGCTCGTCGAAGGCAAGCCCCTCGGCTATGCGAACAGACCCCATGCTTCCTCCTAGAAATCGAGCCGCACGGGGATGCCCTGCCCCGCCATATACTCTTTGACCTGGCGGACGCTGAAGGTGCCGAAGTGGAAGACGCTCGCCGCGAGCACCGCATCGGCCTCGCCGTCGATGATGCCCTCGGCGAAGTGCTCGAGCGTTCCCACACCGCCCGAGGCGATGACGGGGATAGGGACTGCGCGCGCGACCGCGCGGGTGAGCGCGATATCGAAGCCATCCTGGGTCCCATCGCGATCCATGCTCGTGAGCAGGATCTCGCCGGCACCGCGCCGCGCCGCCTCCTGTGCCCACCCGACCGCATCGAGCCCGGTCGGGGTACGGCCGCCGCGGATGTAGGCCTCCCAGGAATCAGCCGCACCGGTGCGCTTGGCATCGATGGCCACGATGACCGCCTGGCTGCCGAATGCCCTGCTCGCAAGCGTGATGAGCTCGGGGTCGCGCACAGCCGCCGTGCAAAGGGAGATCTTGTCGGCACCGGCGGCGATCATGGCGCGCGCGCCTTCGATGTCGTGGAATCCGCCGCCCACGGTATAGGGGATGCGCAGGCGCTCCGCAGCGTGCGAGGCCAGATCGATCGTGGTCGCGCGTTCATCGGACGTGGCGGTGATGTCGAGGAACACGACCTCGTCGGCACCCTCGCGATCGTAGACCTCGGCAAGCTCCACCGGGTCGCCCGCATCGCGCAGATCGACGAAGTTCACGCCCTTGACCACCCGGCCGTCGTTCACATCCATGCAGACGATGACACGTTTGGTGAGCATCAGCCCTTCCTTTCCGTCGCAGCAAGCACATCCTCGAGCAGAAGGCTCCCTTCGAGAAGCGCACGCCCGCAGATGACCCCCTCGATGATGTGGGAGCCGAGGCTTGCGAGCGCCTCGATATCCGAGATGGACGCGATACCGCCCGATGCCACGACGGGAAAGCCCGCTGTTTTTGCGATATGGGCATAGGCGTCCGTATCGATGCCGGTCTGCATGCCGTCGCGCGCGACGTCGGTGAAGACCAGGTGCCTGAATCCCAAATCGGCGAGACGCGAGACGAGCTCATCGGCAGAGAGCTCCTCGGTCTCACGCCATCCGTTCACGCGCACCCGCCCTCCATGCGCCGCGACATCGGCGACGGCATGGTCGCCGAAGCTGCGGGCAACCTGGGCGGCGAGCGCGGTGTCGCGGACAAGGGCCGTGCCCACCGCGACGCGCCTCACACCGAGGGCGAGCAGCCGCTCGAACGCAGCGAGCGAGCGGACTCCTCCCCCGGCATCGATCCGGATTCCCGGCACGGCGCAAATACCCCGGATGGCCGCCGCATTGGCAGCTTGAGCCGCAGCGTCCTCCTCGAGCGCTGCAGAGAGGTCGACCACATGCACCCACCGCGCACCGCGATCGCGGAAATCCTCGGCAACGGCCACGGGATCATCGGAATAGACCTTCATATGGGCGCGATCGCCGCGCTCGAGGCGCACGACCTTCCCGCCGATGAGGTCGATTGCGGGAAAGACGATCATGGTCGGCCTCCCGGGACGAGGGAGACGAAGTTCTTGAGGATGCGCAGGCCCACGGTGGAGGACTTCTCGGGATGGAACTGCACCGCGAAGAGCGCGGATCCATCCCAGATAGCGCTCGCGAACCGCCTGGTATAGCTGGTGTATGCCGCTACGATGCCCTCGTCCACATCATCGTCGAGGGCATGGCTGTGCGTGAAGTAGACGTGCGCACCGTCCTCGACTCCGGCGAAAAGCGGGCAGCGGCGCCCGGACTCGGTGAGCTCGAGCTGGTTCCAACCCACATGCGGGACCTTGAGCGCGCTGCCGTCCAGCTTGCGGACCGAGCCCCTCACCATGCCCATACCCGCGCAGTAACCGCCCGCGCTCTCATCGCCGTATTCCATGATGAGGTGCTCGCCGAGGCAGATGCCGAGGAACGGGACCTTGCGCGCAAGCGCATCCGCGAGAGCCTCCGCGACACCGGACTCATGCAGGAAGCCCATGGCGTCTTCGAAGCTCCCCACGCCGGGGAGCACAAGACCGGCGGCGGCCCTGATCTTATCGGGCTCGTCCGTGATGGTGACCTCGGCGCCCACGTCCGAGAGGCTGCGGGCGACCGAGAGGAGATTGCCCTTGTGGTAGTCGATGAGGACGATGCGCGGTGCCATCAGAGCACGCCTTTCGTGGAGGGGATGCCGCTCACGCGCGGATCCTCCTCGCATGCGGCGCGGAGCGCGCGTGCACAGGACTTGAAGCATGCCTCGATGATGTGGTGGGCGTTGGATCCGGCGAGCTTGCGCAGGTGCAGGGTGATACCCGCCTCGCGCGCGAAGCCTGCGAAGAACTCCTGGGCGAGCTCGGTATCGAACGTGCCGACTTTCGCGGGTTCGATGGGAACGTCCCAGAAAAGCGCGCCGCGTCCCGAGATATCCACGGATGCGAGGACGAGCGCCTCATCGAGCGGCACGATCGCATGGCCGAAGCGGCGGATGCCCGCGCAATCGCCGAGCGCTGCATGCAGGGCCTGTCCGAGCGCGATGCCCGTATCCTCCACCGTGTGGTGGTCATCGACCCAGATGTCGCCCTCGGCATGGATGTCCATATCGATGAGCGCATGGCGCGCGAGCGCGGTGAGCATGTGGTCGAAGAAGCCCACGCCCGTGGCGACGGTGTAGGAGCCCGTGCCGTCGAGATCGACCGAGAGGTCGATGGAGGTCTCGCCGGTTGTGCGGGATATCGATGCGCTCCGCGTCATGGCAAATCCTTTCCCAGAAGCTCTGCGATGGCGACGGCCACGCGCTCGTTCTCGCGCGGCGTGCCCACCGTGATGCGCAGGCAATCCCCGAGGCCGGGCGTCTGCGAGAAATCCCTCACGAGGATCGAATGCTCGTCGCGCAGGCGCTCCCAGATGCTATGGGCATCCGGCAGGCGCACGAGCAGGAAGTTGGCAGAGCTCGGCCAGACGCGCACGCCCTCGATCTTGGCGAGCTCTCCTGCCAGCCACGAGCGCCCCTCGATGATCGACCGGAGGATGCCTTCATAGGCTGCACGCTCCCGCACCGCAACCGCCGCCGCCGCTTGGGAAAAGACGTTCACGGAGTAGGGCTGGCGAACCGCGGCGAATGTATCGATGATTTCGGGGGCCGCAAGCGCGTAGCCGATACGGCCGCCCGCAAACGCAAAGGCCTTCGAGAGCGTGCGGAGCACCACGAGATTGGGAAGGGTGCCGAGAAGCGCGAGGGAGCTCGGACTGTCCGCGAACTCGAGATACGCCTCATCGACCAGCACGAGTCCCTCCGTCGCAGCGCAGAGCCTCTCGATCAAGGCGAGCGGGGCGAGGGTGCCCGTGGGGTTGTTGGGCGTGGTGATGACGGTGATCCGGGCGTCGGCCGCCTCGGCGAGCAGCGCCTCCTCATCGATCGCGAAGGTCTTGGGGTCGCGCGGGACATCTGCGACCGCACATCCCAGAAGCTCGGCATAGAGCCTGTAGATCGAGAAGGTCGGCGGGCAGTTCACGACCTTCGCCCCGTCGGCGCCGAAGGCGAGGAAGAGGTTGAAGATGATCTCGTCGCCGCCGTTGCCCACGATGATCCGCTCCGGGTCGATGCCATGCCACGCCGCGAGCTCGGCGCGCAGCGCAGGCGCGAGCGGGTCAGGGTAGCGGTTCGCAGCGGTCTGGGCGAGGGCGTGCGCCATCGCATCGCAGACGGCAGGCGGCACCCCGAAGCTGTTCTCGTTGGAAGAGAGGTTGACCTCGACCGCGGCAAACGCAGGATCGTAGGGTTCGAGCACCGCAGCAGCGGGCCTCATGAGCTCTTTGAGATCACGCATTGTCGCCCGCCTCTCCGCGCAAGCGCTCCAAGCGCAGGCTGACCGAGAGGGCGTGCGCCCACAGGCCCTCGGCAGTTGCAAGCGTCTCGACGGACGGGCCGTCGTCAAGCACCCCTTCGGGCGAATAGCTGATGATGCTCGTCCGGGTGACGAAGTCCCACACGCCGAGCGCGCTCGAGAAGCGCGCGGTACCGCCGGTGGGAAGCGTGTGGTTGGGGCCGGCGACATAATCGCCCAGCGGCTCGGAGCTCCACGGGCCGACGAAGATGGCGCCGGCGCTCTTGATACGCGGCAGCAGCTCCTCCGCGTTATCGCAGTGCAGCTCGAGGTGCTCGGGCGCGATGAGGTTCATGGTATCGATGGCGGCATCGAGGGAGTCGCAGATCACGCAGACGCCGTTATCGCCGAGCGAGGCACGGGTGATCTCGGCGCGCGGGCTCTCGGCAAGCAGGTCGTCGAGCGCCGAGAGGACCTTCGTCGCAAGCGCCTCATCGAGCGTGACCAGATAGCAGGCGGCCATGGGGTCGTGCTCGGCCTGCGCCATGAGGTCTGCGGCGACGATTCTGGGGTCGCTCGCCGCATCGGCGAAGACGCACACCTCGGAAGGCCCGGCGATCATATCGATACCCACGTCGCCCGAGACGGCGCG
Source organism: Coriobacteriales bacterium OH1046 (assembly GCA_004010535.1). GTDB lineage: Bacteria > Actinomycetota > Coriobacteriia > Coriobacteriales > Atopobiaceae > RUG721. The sequence continues at coordinate 29,870 of RQYE01000004.1, forward strand.
TTTTGCGGCGGCCACATAGGCGTTGCCGGGGCCGACGATCTTGTCGACGGCGGGGATGGAGGCGGTGCCGTAGGCGGCGGCTCCGATGGCTTGGGCACCGCCCACCGCATAGATCTCGTCCACGCCCGCGACAGCGGCGGCGGCAAGCGTGAAGGCCGATATGCTGCCATCAGCCTGGGGCGGGGTGAGCATGATGACGCGCTCGACGCCCGCGACCTTGGCGGGAATGCAATCCATGAGGACCGTCGAGGGATATTGCGCACGGCCGCCGGGAACGTAGAGGGCTGCCGAGGACACGGGGGCGATCCGCAGGCCCAGGCGCACGCCGTTCGGCCGCTCATAGGACCATGAGCGCTCGAGCTCGCGCTCGTGGAATTCGCGGATCTGAGCGGCCGCATGCTGGAGCGCCGCGAGGAAGGCCTCGTCGACGGCGGCGCAGGCGGCGCTCACCATCTCCTCCGGAACAAGGAACCGGTCAGGACAGGATCCGTCGAAGCGCAGCGTGTATGCGCGGAGCGCCTCGTCACCGCGCTCGCGCACATCTGCGACGATGGCTTCGGCAGCAGCGCAGACCTCGGCGGGAAGCGTGCCCTGCGCGCGCAGATCGGAGCGGGAAAGACGGTCGGAGCCGTTCAGGTAGAGCATTCTCATAAGCCGGGCTCCTCTCAGCGGGTGGCGAGGCGATCCGCAAGGGCGCGGATGCGTCCATCACACCTATACGCTGCAGGGCTCGCGAAGAAGCGGGCGCTGCAGGACATGACCTCATCGACGATCGCCAAGTCGTTCTCGGCAAGGGTCGTGCCGGTCGCCGTGATGTCGACGATGCGGTCGGTCATGCCCAAGAGCGGCCCCAGCTCGATGTTGCCATGGAGGGTGATGATGTCGGCCTGCTGGCCGATGCGATCGTAGTAGGCGCGCGTAAGGTGCGGGTACTTGGTCGTGACGCGCACGGTGCCCCTCCAAGCCTGCGCGCGCTCGACGGCGCCGTGGGCGGAGACGGGCTCGGCGACGCAGAGACGGCACCCCCCGAACCCCAGATCGAGCAGCTGCACGAGATCGAGGTTGGCCTCGAGCAGGGCGTCGCTTCCGCAGATGCCGCAATCGGCACCGCCATGGGCGACGAAGGTGGGCGCATCGATGGCGCGCACGATGACGTACTCCACATCGCCTGCCGAGATGACGAGCTTGCGCCCGGGATGTTCGAGCTCGTCGACGGGCAGGCCGGCCGCTTCGAGGGAGGCGACGGCACCGGGGAAGAGCGAGCCCTTGGGCACCGCGATGCGCAGGGGGCGCCCAACGGCGCCGGAGGCCACGATGCCCGACTCCCCCTGCTCGCCGAGCACCTCCTGCAGGCGCTCGAGCGAGAGCGCGAAGCCGCAGGCCGAGATGCCGTCGCGGCCGAAATTGCGCAGCACCGAATCGTAGCGGCCACCCGTGGCGAGCGCTGCGGCGATACCGCCGGAATAGCCTTTGAAGATGAGGCCCGTGTAGTAGTCGAACGAGTTCATGACCGAGAAATCGAAGCTCGCGCGATCGCTCGCTAAGAGGTCGGAGACGCCTCGGACGAGCTCTGCAAGCTCCTCGGAGCCGCGATCCCCCGCAGCGACGCCGGCGGATGCGAGCAGACCGTCGAGGACGGCGATGCACTCCCCGCCCCCGGAGAGCCTGACGATCCCTGTGAGCGCGCGGGCGGTCTCAGGGGCGAGCGCGGACGTTTGGGCGACGAGCTCGTCGAGGCCGACGAAGTCGGAGCTGTGGACGAGGCGCCTCACCTGCCTGCGGAAGGCATCGTCGGGTGCGCAGGCGGCGAGCAGCGCTTCGAGGGGCGCTACCGAGCCGAGCACGATCCGCCAGTCCGGGACCTCGAGTTCCGCGAAGGCCTCGGCGAGGAGCCGAATCGCCTCGAGTTCCGCGACGGCGCCCTTCTCGCCGACAAGCTCGATGCCCGCCTGCGTGAACTGGCGGGGCTGGCCGCCGAGAGCCGCCTCCTCGCGCACGACCGGCGCCTGGTAGCGCAGGCGCAGGGGCAGAGCGTCACCGCCGATGCGCCCGGCGATCATGCGGGCTATGGGCAGCGTGCTGTCGGGGCGCAGCATCAGGAGGGCACCATCGGAATCGAAAAGCTGGAAGGGCATGTCATCGATGGAACTCCCCTGCTCGAGCACCTCGCGCATCTCGAGAAGGGGCGTCTCCACGGGTAGGTAGCCGTGGGCTGAGAAGCAATCGCGGATAGCACCGGATATGCGTTCGCGGACAAGCGCCTCATGCGGCAGGATATCCCTGAATCCCGATGGTGTCGTCAACGCCACAGCATGCCTCCCTCCGTATTCGACTCAGCCACTGTAGCACACGCGGCAAGCACTCACGTTCCTGCGGATGAAGTCGTAACATGCGCGTCGATTACCGATATGCCGCGTGAGGCGGACTCAGGCGAGGGACTTCTGGAGGATATCCGTCCGCACCGATCCTAGGCTCGTTCCACCCGCTCGTGAACGGTCTTACGGAAGCGCAGGAGCACGAGCGCGCTGGCGATGGCGCAGAGCACATGGGTCGCCGGGCTGTTGAGCCAAAGGCCGTCGAGCCCGAGGGGCCAGAGCGCGAAGAGCACCGCCACCGGGAAGATGAGCACCATGGCCACGGAGACGAACGATGCGAGCTTGATCTGGCCGACCGCGATCATGAAGGTCTGCGCCGCGAACGAAAACCACTTCACCAGGAACGAGAACCCGTAGAGGCCGAGCGCATGCGTGGCGAGCGCGAGGAAGCCCGCACCCGCATTCGGGAGGAAGATGAGCACCATCTGCTCGGGGAAGAGCCGTATGAGGGCGAATCCGAGGATGCCGAGGACAGCGCTCGTGGCAAAGCAGTAGACCTCGATCGCCCTGACACGGGAAAGGTCGCGCGCTCCCCAGTTGTAACCCACGGCAGGCTGCAGCGCATCCACGGTGCCGTAAATGAGCATGGTAACGACAGCCTGCACAGACATGATGATGCCGTATACCGATACGGCCGTCTCCCCGCCCAAACGCAGGAGGGCCATGTTCATGAGGATCGAGAAGATCCTGCCTGCAGCATTCTCGAGGAACACGGGCATGCCGAACAGGGCGATCTCCTTGGTAGTCTCGGGGGAGATGGTGGGCCTCACGAACTTGAGGGTCATCCTGCCTTGGATGAACGGCCAGAACGCGATGGCGATCGAGACGACCATGGCAAGGGAATACGCGAACGCCGCCGCCCAAACCCCGAGATGGAGCACGCCGAGCAGGACGATCTCGAGCCCGGTGCCGAATATGGCCATGAAGGCGTTCACGAGGAAGCTGCGCCTGATATGGCCGCTGATGCGCATGAAGTTATCGACCGAGTACATGATGGTGGTCAACGGGAGGAAGACCGCATAGACCTGGAGGTACGTCGTCGCCAAGGCGGCGAGCTCGCCGCTCGCGCCCATGAGCGCCATGATGACCGGTGCTCCGAAGAAGAGCGCGAGCCCCATGATCGCGCCCGTCGCAACGTTGAGCACGCACGCATACGAGAAGACGTCGTTCGCGTGATCGTAGTCGCCCTTGCCGAGGCTGATGGAGATGGGCACGGCCGAACCCGAGCCGATGAGATCGCCCAGCGCGAAGCCCACGATGACGAAGGGTATCGCGAGGTTGATGGCGGCGAAGGCCGTCTCGCCGAGGAAGTTGCCCACGAGGATGGCATCGGCAAGCTCGTAGACAGACGAGATGAGCATACCCATGGCACCGGGGATCGCGGCGCGCAGGAAGAGGCGCCTCACGGGTGTATGCGCGAAGAGCTCCTCGGATTTGCGGATGCTCTCGTCATCTGTCTTCTGCCCGTCCATGCCGGGCTCGTTCGTTTCCATATAATAACCTGCACTTAGATAGTCAGAAGGAATAATACTAGCGCATGCCATCATCGCCTGTCTACGCAGCGTTTCCACAGCTTTCCAGCCGACTAGGACGATGGCAACGCACTGCGGCCGGCCCCCTGCCAGCCCGTCAAGGGAGGGCGCGGCAGAGTGCGTGTACCTGCGGCATGCAAGCTCCTTCTCCTCCCATGATGCGTGTTGGCACGGGAATCGCCCGAATTTGCCACGAAGGGCACTTATTCCGCAAGATTTGGGTGTGGTTTGCCCATCGAGGCCGTACACAGCCTCCACCGAGCTGGGCAAACGCGGGCCTAGTCCCCGCCCGATGGCGATTCGGCACCGAAAAGCTGCGGAATAAGTGCCCTTCGTGGCAAAAAGCGCCGGATCGGCTGCCAGCAACCGCATTCGCGAACCGCACGCGATGCTTCAACACCTTTCGTGGGATCAACCTCGCCCTGATTCCGAGGCGATGAGGATACGCAAGCGCCGCACCTCCCGGATGGCAAGCACGATCGAGAGCACACCTGCGCCGATGTTGGCGACGAGCTGCGCCCACCACACGCCGTCGACGCCCATCAGGGCACCGAAGGCGAAGACCAGAGGTATCGTGAAGATGACGTAGAGGGCGATGCCGCAGACGATGGCCTCGCCGATCCTTTCCACGCACTCGAAGTAACTCGACATGACGCTGCCCGTATACCCGAGGGCGCACAGCGCCACCACGATGCGGACCGCAGGGGCAGCCGCTGCGAGCAGCTCGGCATCGCCCGCCGCGAAAAGCGAGCAGAACGCTTCGGGGAAGAGGCATACCATGGCCGAGCATGCTCCCATGAACACGACCTCGTATATCAGCTGGACGCGCATGAGCTCGATCAGGCGTCCCCAGTTCCTCGCGCCGTTGTTGAACGAGGCGATTGCCTGCGAGGCAAAGCCCAACGCCATGACGAAAAGCATGAGCACATAGATGACGTACCCGTTGATGATGGCGAAGACGGCGAGGTCCATCGAGCTCCCAAGCGCGGCAAGGCGATTGTTGATGACCGCCGTATAGATGGAGCTGGCCGCCTGCAGGCAGAAGTACGGGAAGCCGATCTTGACGAACTCCTTGGCAAGCGCGGGATCGACCCCTCTGCCCTGCATGCGGATCTTGAGGCTCGCTTTGCCCTTGCCTTCGCCGACGAACCAGAAGAACGCGCCAGCCCACACAGCGATGGTGAGGCCGAAGTAGATGCCCGCACCGGCAACGCCCCACTGCATGATGAAGGTCGAACATGCGAGAAACGAGATGGCGATGATCGCCGAGGCGATCTGCAGGCCGGCCGCCACCCTGGGCTTCTCGTCGACGCGCAGCACGGCGCAAAGCATCTGGCCGACAATGGTGAGCGGGAAGAACGCCACGAAGATGCGCACGCCGATAAGGGCATCGACATAGATGTCGGGTGTCGCGCCGAGTATGGTGACGAGCGGGCCTGCGAAGAGCTCGATGAGCAGCATCAGCGCCACCGAGACGTACAGGGTGAGCCAGAATCCCTTGCCGAATGCCCGTTGCGCGCCCTCATGATCGCCCGCGCCGAGCTTCGCGCCCACCACAGCCGATACGCCGATGCCGAGCGCCCCGCCCACGGCGAGGTTGATGAGCTCGACCGAGATGATGATCGAGACGCAGGCGAGGCCATGCGCGCCGAGGCCGCTGCCCATGACCATGCCTTCGAGTACGACCATGATGATCTGGGCGATCATGCCCGCAAGGCTGGTGAGCGCATATTTGACGAACAGCGGTCCTATCGGCTTGGTGCCGAGTTCGCGTTCCTCTTGGACGGCTTCCGGGGTGATCTCCTCGGCCATGGGCGTTCCTCCCACAGTTGTTAAGGCGCTACCAGTACCAATGGTGACGCAAGGTCAAGGCCGTTGCGGGTTTAATGCGGATTAGATGGGGCCGATGGCATGAGACGTGATCGGAAGGAGCGGTCCTCACCGCACAATCGTATATGCTTCCCGCTCTTACCGTCTGCGCAATGAGTCATTTCGAGTTCTTACGCCCGCAATCCTTTGTGCAAGACAGCTGTGTCTCCCAATCAAGCGCCGAAGATTCTCTCGGCCGTTCCGTAGAAGATCTGCTGTTTCTCCATCTCTGTGAATACGTTGGTCTTGCGTAGCAGCGCTAAATCCCGCATCAAAAGGCCCTCACCGCTGTTGGGATAGTCCGTGCCCAACAGCAGATGATCCACACCAGCGAAATCCCGCAGAAAGGCATAGTTGACTTCCGCATGATTCAGCGCTAGGTCATAGTAGAACGAACGCAGCACACGCATGACCTCGTCCTCGCTCTGCTGGATGCAGCCCCACTGCCCCGAGACCGCCATCCTGTGCGCTAGAAAAGGAATCGCTCCCCCAGCATGCGGCAGGATCCAACGAATATTCGGCCAGCGTCCGACTTTGCCCTGAAAGACAAAGTCCATGATGGCGCGGGTAGTGTCGAAGGCATACTCATAGACGGAATCGTTTCCTGTAAACACGAGCCTATCATTACCTGGCGCACGGTAATGGCAGGGATGCAGGGCAACGATAGCCTCCCGGCTGTTGAGCACATCGAAAACCGGGTTCAGATAATCGTCGCCAAGATAAATCCCATGGTTGTGCGTATTAAGCGCAAAGCCTGCCGCCCCACAATCATCGAGGACAAATGAAATCTCTTCCAAGGTTGCACCGACATCATCGTATGGCAGCGAACCCAGCATTTTGTGATGTGCCGGTTCCAACGAGACCTGCGCAGCCAGAAACTCATTGTATCGGTGGGCTGACGAGGTTTCGGTTTGCAGCGGGCAGGAAAGCAAGGCGTCCGTTACTCCGCTTCGCTCCATAATGATTCGATCATGATCCATAGTCCATGGCCGAACAGGTGCTTCAGGCGGAAACGCATGATGGTGTACGTCGATGATTTTGCGGTACATCCTGCATTTTCTCCAGTAAAGTTTCAATGTATTCAAGGGCGCTCCCAAGCTTTGGAAACGCCCTTGACCTGGTCATCGTTTCTCTTCAGCTTCCGCATCCTTATAGGTGAGCATCATCATCAGAAAAGTGACCGCAAAAGCGACACCAGCACAGAGGCAGCCGTAAAGGAAGTTCGAGCTAGTTTCTCCACCGGCAAAGCCGAGAACGGCAAGTACATTACTGGGGCCAAACTGGTGGTACCCCACGTGCAAAATACCGAGCAGCAAACCGGAGACAGCACCGCCCACGATGGTGGGTAGGTAGGTTTTTTTATTTGGGATCAGGATCCCGAACAGAGTAGGTTCGGAGACGCCGCCAAGCGCGGAGGCGATCAAGCAGGTCGCGCCCAGCTTCTTCTTGTCGGGCGTACGAGACTTGAAGATGTATCCAGCGGCAATACCCATGACCAAGAAGTTGTTTAGGACCATGGCGATGGGCATATAGGTATATTCCGCACCGGTGGACATCAGGACGGTCAGGCAGGCGAAGAACACCGGGCGACCGAACCCGAAGGCTGTCATGAAGGGAATAACGGCGCAAACCAGCATCGTCTCCACAGGACCGGCAGTATTGTATAACCACTGTATCGCGAAAACCAGCATGCCGCCGATCCACGTGCCGACCGGCCCGAGAACCAGGAACTCCAGCGGCATCATGATCGCAATAGTGCAAAAAGCAACCAAGATAACTTTCAGTGCATTGGGGATGACCTTGCTCAACAGCCGTTCGATATATCCCTGAATCCAAACCACCAGTAGGATGGGGATTATTTGCCCGCTATAGGTCACGTTTGGGGCAAGCAGACCGTAAATGGCGTAACCTTCCTCCGAGGCAAGGAGCTCCAGAATTTGGGGATGGAGCATTAGGGCTGCCAACGTGACGGAAACAAAGGTGTTGGTCTTGAAGTAACGGGAAGCCGTAATGGCAACGAAAAAAGGAAGGAAGTAGATGATCGCCTGACCGACCAAATAGAAATTGTTATAGAGATCCGACTCCGAGCTGACCAGATTGAGGAGGGTCGGTCCAATCACTGCGGCCACGATGTTGACCATACCGAGCGCAACAAAGAGCGGGACCAAGGGCTCCATACAATTGGAGAAGGTTCTGGCAATCCTGCCGGGGATGGATTTGATGGAGAGGGGCTGCCGCGTAAGATTTTCGTCCAAATTCTCCTCGATTGTCTCCTCTGCGGGCAGATTGCCAATGTCAAGCAATTCACGGTAGATATCATCCACAGCAGGGCCAATGACAACCTGCAGGGTATCTTGGGCATACTGGGCGCCGAGGACGCCATCGACGGCTTTGATTTCATCCAGAGAGACCCCGCTCGTGTCCTTGAGCTTGAAGCGCAGCCGAGTCATGCAGTGGAACACTTGGCTCACATTAGAAGCACCCCCGACGAGCGCCCATATTGACTCGGCAAGTTCACGCTTGTCATAGTCGGATTTCGCCATGATCTGTTACCTCCTTTTCGGCTCCGCGATACGCGGCGTCGAGAGATCCGGTGCGAATCATATCGGATTGCAGGAAAATGCAGACGTACCTGCTCTGGGCAAGAGAGCAGTATGGGTAAAACTCCATATGCTCCCTTGGGTTTTTGCCAGTGTTTCGGGCAGCGGCAATTAGTTCTTAGGTTCTTCGCCTGCCTCGATGGCGGCAATCGCCTCGGCGAAGTTGGGCAGCCACTGCTTCTCGGCAACCAGAAGCTCATTGAGCGCAGCCTTGGCCTTGTAGTAGCTGTTGACTAATGGATTGCAGACCAGTGCCTCGAGGGCGGCGTGATAGCTGCCGGTGACAGCGGCCTCCACTGCCAGCTTCTCATACTCCTTGGCAGCATAGATCTTCGCCATCATGTGGCCGGGCAGTTTGGGGAAGCACATCGGATGGATTCCAGCAGCGTTGACCAAGGAAGTGGTGGTGCAGACACACTTGGGATCGAACTCCTGGATGCAGCCCATAGAAGCCACATCTGGGCTGAAGACCTCGTTGGTATTGTTCCACAGGGCATTGATCAGGGTGATACCGGCTTCGCCGTAGCCCTTGCCGCCACGGGTGTTGCAGGCAAGCTGATAAGCTCTGGGGTCGAGCTTCTCATACAGCTCGAAGGTGCGCTTCTCGATGATCCTAACGCACTCGGAGCGGGTAGCACTTTCCGGCATGACCAAGTCGTCGCAGACATCGCCGACGTTCTTACGAACGTGGCTGAGCATGGAATCCCAGTGATTGCCGGAGTAATTCTGCAAATCGTTGAAGTTGGTATCGAAGTCGTAGTAGAACTCAAGGTACGGACCCATGGGGATGTATCCGATGAACTTCTCCAGAGCGGGCTCCACGAACTCGCGCCGTAGAGCGGGGATATTCTCCGCAGACCATTCGAGCAGCCTTTCGAAAGCCTCGTCGGTTCGATCCTCCCCCTTGACGAAGACCTTGCACCAGATCAGGTGATTCAGACCGATGACCTCGACGAAGACATCATCGGGATCCTCCTGCCCGTAAATGGCCTGCATAGCTTTGCGGATGACAGTAGGGCCGTTGCAGAGGCAGGCATATCTGATGTTTGCGTAGCGCTCAAGGGCTTCGCCGATCATACCGGAAGGGTTGGCGAGGTTGACCAAGTAGCAGTCGGGCTTGGCAACCCGTTCGATAGCATGGGCGATCTCCAGCATGGCGGGGATTGTCTTGAGGCCCATGATCATGCCACCGGGAGCTGTAGTTTCCTGCCCGATCAAGCCGTGTTTGAAGGGGATGGTCTCGTCGAGATTTCGACCGTCGGACATGCCCGGACGGATAGTGGTGATGACATAGTCGCAGCTGCGAACAGCCTCTTCCAAATCGGTGGTCATGGTAATCACGGTGTCCATGCCGGCATCGGCGAACATCTTCTTCACATACCTGCCGGTGCAGTTGAGACGATACTCGTCGATATCCATAAGCCGCCACTCGGCGACCTTCATGATCTCGCGGCGCTCAATGAGCATCTCTGCAATGTCGGGCAGATAGGAGGAACCGGAACCGATGTTAGCGAGGACCATTTCGTCGGTATTCATAGCTGCGTGCCCCTTTCCAATTGTTCGCGTTTGCGTTTGATGACATCACTATGCCGGGTTCCAATGAGGGAAGAAACCCGCACTTTTTTCATGGGGATAGGAAAAAATCGTGGGAGTTTATTTGTACGTTCTCTTTTTCACGATATAAGGTTGCGCTATGCGGGAATGGAGCGTGTATTTAAAGAATGGGATCATGAGAGGAGCCCTATGAAGCAGGATAATATAGCGCTTCTGGCTGCCCAATTAGCCGGATCGACCCAATGGCTTTCGGCGAGCGATCTTGCCCTATTGCTGCATACCACGACCCGTACCATCCGCAATTATGTTCAGGCCCTCAACCACAATGCCGGGGAAAAATCATTGATCCTCTCCGGTCCTAAAGGATATCGCTGGAACTCCGAGTACGAGCATCTGCGGGAGCACTATATCCTCGTCCGCACACCCCCTGAATCCCCACGAGAACGGGAGTTGTATATCCTACGAGAGCTCCTCTATCGCGGAAGCGCCGATCTATTGGAGCTGGCAGACGCGCTCATGGTCAGCGACCGCACCGTGCAGCTGGACTTGGAGCAGATTCGTAGACGTGTGCGCCGCTTCGATGTCTCCCTAAGGCTGCGGAAAGACCGGATCTCGCTCGGTGGCAAGGAGAGTAGCCTGCGACACTTGAGCTGCGCTTGCATCACTCGAACCACCGGCACAGAGCTTTTGACGCTGGAGCTGATACGCGGAGCTTTTCCCCTCATGGACGTCTCTGCGATTGACCAGACGCTCCTTGAAACCTTATCCGCCCACGGTCTGGGACTAAATGCCTATGCCCACTACGAATTGCTGCTCTTGCTTTTAATCCAGATCGTCCGCATCGAACAAGGGCATCGCATCGAATCGGGGGAGCTTCCAGTTGAGTCTCTTTCCCAAACGCCCGATGCTACTTGCGCCGCAGCACTAGCCAAAGGATTGGGCGCGCAGCTCGGCATAGAGTATTTGCCTGCCGAAATCGACTATCTCACTGCCATGCTGCTGTGCAAGGCGGAGTATGATGGGCCATACGACTTCCTAGCCGATACGGAATTCTCAGAGCTGCCTGAGCGCGTGCGCTTTTCCTTTGAGATCGTACGTCGCAGATTCGGCGCAGCACTGTTTCAAACCGGTGTGCCGAGGCGTCTGATTCATTTCTGCCACCGGATGATTGTGCGCAGCCGGATGCGTCTCCGGACCTACAACCCGATGACCGACGCACTGCGCGCAGCTGAACCGTACCTGTATAGCTGCGCCGGATGGGTCATGACAGAGTTCATCAAGCACTATGGCGTTCATCCCGCCGCTGGCGAGACCGCTTTTTTGGCATTGGCATTTGCGGAGCTGCTTCCAGATCGATTGCAGTTGGAGCCGCCTATCCGCTATGTGTTGATCTGCCCGTCCTATGGGGCGATTGGAAATCACCTGACCATGAAGTTGGAGCAGAAATTCCAACCAAGGCTGCAACAGATCGCCCTGCTGGACAGTTTGGATGTGGAGCAGCTCCCACAGGCAGATCTCTGTTTATCGGTGCTGCCATTGAAGAACCGACGCCGTTTGATTCAAATCTCGCCACTGCTATCCGAGATCGACTGCGAAGCAATTCGTCGGGAGGTGAACCGCCTCGACTATCTACGCCATCGAGATGCGCTGACTGCCTGTTTGACCCGTTATTCTCAGCCCGCCTTCTTCCATCAAGTTGTCTCCGTTCCTTCTCGCGAAGAGGCAATCACTCAGATATGCAATGCGCTAGAACAGGCCGGAATCGTAGATGAGCGCTTCTGCCAGACCGTACTGCTGCGGGAGCAGGCTGACAGCACCGCCATCGCCCATCTGATTGCCCTGCCCCACGCTTGCCTTTCTACCGTTCGCCATAATACCATCTACATTTATCGCAGCGAGACTCCCATCCCCTGGGGAGAGGACAATGTGAACCTGGTCATCCTTATGGCCTTCCGAAGGGACTTGCTCGATGACTTCAAATACGCCTATACCTCATTGATAAAGGTGCTCTCGCATCCGAAACATGTTGCCGCAATCCTGAACGCGAAGAATCTCGATGATGCGATTGAGGCGATTTCAAAGTTCAACCTCGAGTAAGCTGGGCACGACCTGCTGGTCGAGAGCTTGGTATCAGCATACGATTTCCAAGTAGACAAGAACTCGTCGGTGACAATAGCGGCACCGAGGCGATCGGCCATCTCCTCGATTGCGTCAGATAACGTCAGCGGTGAGGATACCCACACGAGCTGCTCGTGTGCTTTGGTCTTCTGGGGCCGATGGGCGTATCGGATGCCGGACGGTCCTACAGCGCCTGCTCGGTGCGATCGATGATGTCGTCCTGCGTGGCCTTGGAGAGCACGTTGAAGAAGGCGGAGTATCCGGCGACGCGCACGATCAGGTCCTTGTGCGCCTCGGGATGTTTCTGGGCATCGATCAGGGTATCGCGGCTCACGATGTTGTACTGGACATGGTAGCCGTGCAGGCGCTTGAAGAACGTGCCTATCATCATCTCGAGCTTCTTCTTGTTCTCCTCGCGGGAAAGCATCAGGGGGGTCATCTTCTGATTGAGCAGAACACCGCCGGTGATCTTCTCCGTGGGAAGCTTGGAGACGGACTTGAAGACGGCGGTCGGCCCCTGCCTGTCGCAATTGTGCGCGGGGCTGCAGCCCTCTGCCAGCGGCTCGTAGGCACGGCGCCCATCGGGCGTGGCCATGGTGCCCATGCCCTGTCCGACGTTGGCCGAGATCGAGCTCGTGCCGGCATAGCGGATGCCGCCTATGGGGCCGCGGCCGTGACGCGTGTTGGGATAGTTTCCGATCTCGTCGATGTAGGGCTCGTAGGCCTCGACGATGAGGCCGTCGACATAATCGTCGTCATTGCCGTACTTGGGGGCATCGTCGATCAGCGTCTGCTGGATGCGCCGGCTCTCGGGGCTCTGGAAATCGTCGAGGATGGCATCCCAAAGCTGCCGGGGCGTGAGCAGCCCCTCGTCGAACACGAGCTTCTTGATGGCGGCGAGCGAGTCTGCCATGTTGGCGATACCCACCTGCGGCCCGGAGATGAAGTCGTAGACGGCGCCCCCCTCCTTGATGGGCTTGCCCCGGCCGATGCAATCGTCGACAAGCGTCGAGCACAGCACATCGGGGACATCGCGCTCGGAGGCCCTGTCGATGAAGTTCTCCACGATCACGGAGTAGCGGGTCATCTCGCGGATGGTCTTGTCCCATGCGGAGAGGAGCTCGTCGTAGCTGCCCATCTCGGTAAAGCGGCCGTAGTCTTTGGCGAAGCGCCTGCCCGTGGTGAGGTCGACGCCGCCGTTCATGGCGACGAGCAGAAGGCGCGGGAAGTTGAGATAGCTCATACCCGTGCAGCGGTAGCCCCACTTGCCGGGCACGGCGCACTCGACGCAGCCGATGGCCGAGTAGTTGCAGGCGTCCTCGGGAGCCACGCCCCATGCGATGAACGACGGGATGATGACCTCGTCGTTATTGAAGGCGGGCATGCCGAAGCCGAGCTTCATGACCTCGATGCACTCGTCGAGAAACCTCGGGTCGATGTTCGCATGGTAGCGCACGGTGAGGTTGGGCTGTGTGAGGCGGGTCTGCGCGACCGAGCGCAGCACGAGGAATGAGAGCTCGTTCACGGCATCCTTGCCATCGGCGGTCTGGCCCCCGATGGTCACATTCTGGTACATCGGGCTTCCCGCCGAGGAGAGCGTGTGAGCCTGGCTGCGGATCTTCTGGACGGTGAGGGTCTTGATCCAGAGATTCGTGAGGATCTCGAGGGCCTCCTCCTCGGTGATCGCGCCCCTGCCGAGATCGGCCATGTAGTAGGGGTACAGGTACTGGTCGAAGCGGCCGAAGGAAAGCGAGTGGCCATTCGACTCGATCTGCAGGACGACCTGGAAGAACCAGGCGACCTGGACTGCCTCCCAGAAGCTGCTTGCCGGCTCCCAGGGAACCTTCGCGCAGATGGCGCCCATGCGCTCGAGCTCTGCCTTGCGCTTGGGATCGGCCTCCCTCCCGGCAAGCTCGATGGCGAGCTGGGAGTAGCGCAGCGAGAAGCGGCGCACGGCATCGAGGACGATGAGGACGGCCTTGTAGAAGGTGTACTTGTCGATCGATTCCGGATCGGCGAGATCGAGCGCCGCTTGGGCCTCCTCTGCCCGCCGATAGTAACCTTCGAGGCCCTCTCTGAGCACGCGGGAGTGGTTGATGGCGAGGTGGGCATCGCCGGCATTGAGCTTGCCCTCCATGCCGAAGAGGCCCGTCTCCACGAAAACGCCGACCTCGGGCGGCAGGAGCGCCATCCCCTTATCGCGCAGGGTGTTGTCCTTCCAGAACGGGTAGATGTCGCGCAGCTGCTGCTTGGTCTCATCGGTGATGTAGAAGACATCGCCGTCGCGCTTGTCGAACGTGTCGAGCTCGTCGAGGATGAAGCCGAGGGTGTACTCGGGGAAGACGGGGGCGTTGCCGTTCTTAGTGGCCTGGTTGCCGCAGAGCAATGTCTTATCCTCGATATAGATGCTCATGTTGTCGAGGATCTTCTCGAGCATGAGGGCGCGCTTCATGACGGGCGGCTGGCTGAGGTTCTCCCTGTAGGCCTCGGTGCAGAGCACCGCACGCTCGGCATCGATGTAGGGTTTTTCATCGAGAACCTCGTCGCGGAAAGCCTGCATCCTCTCCGTCAGCCTGCCGAAATGCCTGCTGTTCTCCATATTCGCGCTCCTTGATTTATGTAAATAACCATTTTTACTTTCGTTCGTAATTATTGTAATCTGGATCCGTTGTATCGTCAAGCGTTTATTTATGTGGCATACTACAAGTATTGTTCGTAAGTAATAAATCTTCCGTTCATAAATAGCATCTAGCGAGACGACAGTGGGGAGCATCGTGCAGGCCGCAACCGTGCTCAATATCCAGAAGTTCAGCCTGGACGATGGGCCGGGCATCCGCACGGCCGTCTTCCTCAAGGGCTGTCCGCTGCGCTGCGCCTGGTGCTCCAACCCCGAGAGCCAGCGCCGAGATCCCCAGGTTGAGTGGAGGGAAAGCGCCTGCATCGGCTGCGGGGCCTGTTGTGCCGCAGCGCCTTCCGCAGGGGCAGTGGAGCGTGCGGGCAAGCGGCATGTGGATATCCGCAACCTGAGCTTCTCCTCCCCCGAGGCGGAGGCGGCGATTGCGGTCTGCCCCGCACGCGCCCTCACCCGCACAGGCGAGACCAAGACGGTCGACGAGGTCCTTGAGATCTGCCTGCAGGATAGGCCCTTCTACGAGGACTCGCAGGGCGGCGTGACGCTTTCGGGCGGAGAGGCCATGGTCTGGCCGGAGTTTTGCAGCGAGCTTTTGAGCCGGCTTCGCGAAGAGGGCATCGACACCTGCATGGAGACCGAGGCCCATGTCCCCCAGCAGGTGTTCCGGGCGGTAGCGGCCCATCTCGACCATTTGCTCATCGACATGAAACATTGGGATCCCGTACGGCATCGCACGGCCACGGGCGTCGGCATCGGCCTCATCGGCGCCAACACGCGCTGGGCCATCGAGGCGGGACTGGACGTGCTCGTGCGCACGCCCGTCATCCCGGATTTCAACGATTCCCTCGCGGACGCCCGTCAGATGGCGCGCCGCCTCAAGGGGCTGGGGGTCGGGCGCGTACAGCTCCTCCCCTTCCACAACTTCGGGGAGGGCAAATATGCCCTGCTCGATAGGGACTACGCCCTGCGCGGCACCAGGGACCTGCATCCAGAGGACCTCGGCCGGTACCGCCACGCCCTCATCGATGAGGGCGTGGAAGCGTTCTTCTAAGGTGCTCTCCAGCGCAGCGTCTACGCGATGATGAGCTGGATGCCAAGCTTCGTGATGCCTCCGCGCGCCTCCTCGGGGATATCGGCATCGGTCACCACGGTGATGGGCTTCTTGACCCGTATCGGCACGGCGCCCCGTCTGCCGAACTTCTCCGACTCGGTAAGCACGACCACCTCGGAGGCGGACTCCGCCATCGAGCGGACCGCCTCGGCGCGCATCTGATCCGCGTTGGTGAAGCCGACCCCATCCGCCCATCCGTCGGCGCCGATGAAGAGCCGGTCGACCAAGAACTCCTGGGCGCAGATCCTGACAAGCGGCCCGACCATCACCTGGGAATCGCGCTGGACACTACCGCCCAGCAGGGTCACGTCCACATGCGGGCTATCGCGAACGTAGTCGGCGATGAAGCCGCTGTTGGTGACGATGGTCACATCTTCCCTCGTGTCGGCGATCCTGCGCGCGAGCAATGCGCAGCAGCTGCCGTTCTCCACCATGATGGTCGCGCCGTCCGGGACGAGCTCGGCGGCCTTGGACGCGATGCGGAGCTTCTCCTCGTAGTGATAGGCGAGGCGCCCGGCCACGTCATTCGGATTGGCGAGCAGCGCATAGCCGTGCTCGCGCCGCACGAGCCCCTTGGACTGGAGCTCGTCGAGGTCCTTGCGCATGGTGACGCTCGAGACGCCGAGCCCTTCCGCAAGCAGCGCCACCTCTACCTTGTGCTCCTGGGTCAAGATCTCCAGAATCTGCGAGGCGCGCTTGGACATAACGGCTCCCGTCGCTAGTTTTTGCTTTCGTTTAAACAGAATATAGCTTTCGTTCGTAGTTTAATCAAGATAGCAGGAGGTTGGATCCGTCTGGATAGGGGTTTTAAGACATTTTCGGAGCCGATTCTGTCTTGAACCGCCTATCCAGACGCGACGCTCTATCCAGACAGACGCTACGCCTCGTAGACGACCTTGCCTCCGAGCACGGTGAGGACGGCCTTGGTCTCGAGGACCTCGGCAGGCGGGCAGGTGAAGAGGTTGTGGTCGAGCACGCAGATATCGGCGACCTTGCCGGCGGAAAGCGTGCCGAAACGGTCGTCGACGCCCATGGCGTAGGCGGAGCCCAGCGTGTAGGCGCGCAGCGCCTCGGCCATGGAGATGCGTTCCGCAGGGAACCATCCTTCGGGGTTTGACTGGTCCTCGAGCATACGGAAGACGGCGCCGTAGACCTCCTCCATGGGATCGATGCCCACCACAGGAAAATCGGATCCCAGATGGATGTTGGCGCCGCTCGCCTGCAGGCTATGGAGCGGCCAGGAGAGAGCGGCGCGTTCGGGACCCACGGCGGCATCCTTGGCGAGATCGGCCATGTCGAGCAGCATGTGCCACGGCTGCATCGCAGGCGAGATGCCCAAGCGGGCGTAGCGCGGCAGATCCTCGGGCTGGACGGTCTCGTTGTGCTCGATGCAGTGGCGCAGGTCCTGCTTGCCGTACAGGCGCTCGCCCTCCTCGAAGCAATCGAGGACGAAGCGGATGGACCGGTCGCCGATGGCGTGGATGCGCACGGCCATGCCGTTCTCGATGGCCTTGAGCATGCTTGCGCGGATACGCTCCGGATCCTCGGCCGGCTCGCCACAGGTCTCGGGAGCGTTGGCGTAGGGCTCGAGCATCCAAGCGGTATGGTCGGAGCACACGCCGTCGAGGAACTGCTTGAGGCCGTTCCACTCGATCGTGCTATCGGGGAAATCGTACTTCGCCTCGATCTCCTCGGGCGTCATGGTCTCGAGATCGAAGAGGTCGGTGTACATGAACACGCGCAGGGGGAACCGCCCGGCCCGGTTCATCTCGGCGAAGACGGCATACGGATTCTCGAGGCTCACGAACGTGGGGTTGACGGCACCCACGGAGGTGATGCCGCAGCTGTTGGCATACGCAGCAGTCTTGGCAAAGGACTCCCTAGCTCGCTCGATGGGCGGGTTGTAGACCGACTCCATGAAGAGGGCGGAGGCGTTGTTGGAGAGGACGCCCGTAAGATCGCCGTTCTCGTCGCGGAGGAACTTGCCGCCCGCCGGATCCTCAACATCGCGGGTGACGCCCATCTTCTCCAAGGCGCAGGTGTTGACCGAGAAGGTGTGGAGATCGACCTGCTGGAGAAGGACCGGGCGATCGGAGATGTAGGCGTCGATCATCTTTGCCGTGGGCATCTCGGGAACAGCCCACTGGAACTGGATGATCTGCACGCCGAGGATCCACTCGTTATCGGGATGGGCACCCGCAAAGGACACGACGCGCTCCATCGCCTGCTCGAAGCTCGTGCAGTCGATGAGGTTGACGCAGAAATCGGGGTCGGTGGTCATGGCACCTTGGGCGAAATGGGTGTGCGAGTCGATGATGCCGGGCATGACGAGCTTGTTGCCGTAGTCGCGCACCTCGGTATCGGGACCGATGAAAGCGGCAAGGTGGAGCTCATCGCCGCAGGTGAGAATCGTATCATTAACGATGGCCACGCCGCCTGCGAAAGGCTGGGTGCCATCGCCGGCGAACACGGCTTTGGATTTGATGACCATGTCTGCGTACATGCGGACCCCTTTCCTCTGTATGTGGGACGAGCGACCTGCCGCCCTGTTCCGGAAAGCCTGCGGCCGTGCCCCTGACCGCAGGCTTTCCGGACGGGGAGATCGGGACTAGGCGAGCGCGGAGAGGCGCCTGTTCTCGCGGGCTACGAGCGCAAGGCAGATGATGCCGGTGAGGATATCAGCCGCAAGCAAACCGTACCAGACGCCGTCGACGGTGCCCATCATGTTGCCGACGAGGATCATGAGCGGGCAGGCGAGGATGACGTAGCGAAGCAGGGATACGATCGTAGCGAGGACGATCTTCTCGACGGACTGCAGGTAGGAGCTGACCATGGAGCCCATGAAGCCGAGGGCGGAAGCCAGGCAGATGATGCGGACCGCATGCGATGCCGCCTCGGTGAGCACGGGATCGCCACCGTCGAAGAAGTTGCAGATGGGAGTCGCGAAGAGCACGACGGCGACGGTGAGGACGGCGGAGACGATGACCTGGACGATGATCGACCAGGTGAGCGACTCCTTCAGGCGGTCGTATTTCTTAGCACCGTTGTTGACGGAGGCAAGGGGCTGGAGACCGTAGGACAGGGCGTTGTTGAACATCATGATGATGTAGACGATGTAGCCGTTGATGACGGCGAAGGCGCCGATGTAGAGCGACCCGTTCTCACCGCCGAGGGTGCCGAGCAAGTTGTTGGCAACGGTGTTGTATACGAAGGTGCCGGCCTGGGTCACGAAGAACGGGAAGCCGATCTTGACGATCTCGCCCCAGACGGCGGGATCGGGCAGCATCTCCTTGGCCGTGATTCTGAACTCGGCCTTAGGGCCGACGAAATAGACGATGCCGAAGGCCCAGATGCCGATCGAGAGCCCGTAATACACGCCGGCACCGGGGACGCCGAGTTTGAGGACGAGGACGGCGAGGGCGAGCCATGCGATGGCGATGACCGCGGAGACGGTCATGAGGTTGGCGGACTCCTGCGGCCTCTCGATGACGCGGAGGACGCCGGTGAGCATCTGGCCGATGATGGTGAAGGCCAAGAAGATGCCGAAGACGCGGATGCCGGCGGCGGAATCGGCGAGGATATCGGGGGTGGCGCCGAAGAAGGTCGCCAAAGGCTCGGCGAAGACCTCGAAGACGACGGCGACGATGATGGCCACGTAGGTGGTGAACCAGAAGCCCTGGCCGAAGACATGCTTGGCACCCTCGCGGTCGCCGGCACCGAGGCGGTTGCCCATGACGGTGGGGACGCCGGTGCCGAACAGGTTGCCGAACGAGAGGTTGATGTACTCGACGGACATGATGATGGAGACGCACGCCAGGCCATGGGCACCGAGGCCGAGGCCCATGACAAGGCCCTCGAGCACGACCATGATCACCTGGGCGATCATGCCCTGCATGGTGACGAGGGCGTACTTGTTGAACGTGGGTTTGACCGGGGCGGTGAGGAGCTCGAGGTCCTCTGCGGACTGAGCCGCTGCTGCTTCTGCCATATTCCCCTCCAAGACACTAGATGGCTGATGGGGCGGATGCCCTTGCACATACTCTGTCGGACGGCACCGGAGTTGAGGAGGCCCAAAGAGGATTAGGAGGGCCGGGCGTTGGGTTTAATAGCGGTTACAGGGCTTTGAGCTGGTGCGCTGCAAGGGCAAGCCCGCAGGAGCGATCATCCTCCCGGAGCTAGAACCTCCAGAACGCCGTTGCCAGATCGCGCCGGCCGTTCACGCCGGCCTTGATGTAGATACGGTGCATGTGCGCTTTCACGGTGCCGGTGGAGATGTAGAGCTCGGTGGCGATACCCTGCGTGTCCTTGCCCTTGAGGGCGAGCTCGAGAACGTCGCGCTCACGCGGGCTCAAGCCTTTGGCATCGCAGTAGCTCAGCAGCCGCTCCTCGAAATTGTGCATGCCGTGCTCATCCTTAAGATGGGCGCCCTTCTCGGCAGGATGCCGGGCATAGACGCGCATGGTATCGCGGTCGTAGACCATCTTGCGCACGGCGAGCACCGCCATGGTGATGTTCTCGGTGATGTTGCGTTGCTGCAGATGCCACCAGAACTCATACCAGAACGGATCGTCCATATCGGGGATGAACAGCATGATGTTGCAGATATCCTCGACGAGGATGAGGCAGAGGAGGACGAACACCGCCCTATAGAACAGGCGTGCCCGATGGAAGCCGAGCTTCTCGATATCTTCGACTCGGTGGCGACAGTACCAGAATCCGAAGGCCACCGTGCCGATGAGCGCGAGGTCGCGGATGCCCCAATAGAGAAGCGTGCGCAGACGGCCGGCACTGCCGGCCACCGGGCAGAGGAAGTACTCGAGCAGGCAGAAGGCCGAGGCCGCCATGAGAAACCACGGCCAGTCGATCTTGATGCGGAGGCGCATGAGCGTCCATGCCCAAGCCGAAGCCACGATGATCGTCGCCAGAACCGTCGTGACGAGGGGATGGGTGATGCCGGCATCGAAGTAGGTATTCGGATCCACCTTGCCCTGCGTGTACTCATCGAAGAAGATGATCGCGGTATCGAAGATGTAGGCACCGAAGGCGATCGCCGCCGCGATGCAATCCTTGCGGGCGGTGAATACCCAGAGCGACATGCTCGTCGAACAGGCCATGATGGCGATGACGATGATCGCGAACGTGTAGATGAACCACATCAGGCTCACGCGCGCCCTCCTTTGCAAACCAAGAGCTAACCCATCTTACAGCACATACGGCATCAGCGGCTAAACCGGCGGATTACCAGCGATGCAGCCGGGCTTTTTCGATGCGGTCGCACTGAGCCCAGCAAAGGCCATGGCGACTGCACAGTCACCGGAGGCCTTGCAGGGCAAACGCTCTCCGGAGAATCCGCAGTAGATCCTTCTCGGCATGTTTTCCCAGCAAGGACCCCTTTGACTGTACAGTCGCCGGGGTCCTTGCTGGGAAAACGCGATAGGTCAAGCGGCAGCGCTACCTCACCCGCGCCTTGGGCTGCTGCTGGGTGATGCAGTGGATGTTGCCGCCGCCGAATATGATCTCCTTGGTGTGGATGCCGATGATCTCGCGATCGGGATAGGCGCACCTGATATCCTCGAGCGCCTGGGCGTCGTTGGGGTCGCCGAACTGCGGCACGAGCACGGCGCCGTTGATGGGCAGGAAGTTGAGATAGCTGGGCTCGAAGGCATCCTCGGACGTGCGCGGCAGGCTCCCCTCGACCAGATCGATCGTGGAGGCCTCCTCCTCGGTCATGTAGACGCTCGTGCTCGGCATGATCACCTTGTGGATCTTGAGCTTCCTCCCGCGTGCATCGGTCGCCTCGGAAAGGGCCTTGTAGGCCTCTTGGCACTCACGATAGAACTTGTGCCCGGGATCGTCGGTCCACATGCAGCAGACCTCGCCGGGAGCCGAGAAGCACGCCACGTCATCCACGTGGCCGTTGGTCTCGAAGGGATCGATGCCATCCTTGATCCAGATGACCTTCTCGATGCCGAGGTACTCGCCGAGCAGGTGCTCGATCTCCTCCTTGGTGTACCGGGGATTGCGATCCTCGTTCAGAAGGCACATCTCGGTGGCGACCACGGTACCCTGGCCGTCGCAGTTGAACGAACCGCCCTCGAGGATGTAGTCCGTAGGGCGGTAGCGGTTCACCTGCTCGATCTGGGCGATCTGCAGACCGATCGAGGCGTCCTTATCCCACGGGAAGTAGAGGCCGTCGATGAAACCGCCGTAGGCGTTGAAGTGGAAGTGGCTGAGCGCGACAGCGCCCGCATCGTTCACGAGGAAGGCCGGCCCCGGATCGCGGATCCACGAGTCGTTGTACTGCATGAGCAGCACGCGGACGTTCTCGTCCGCATCGAAGAGCTCGCAGACGGCGGGCCAATCCTCGGCATTGACCCCCACCGTGACAGGCTGGAAGCGTGCGATGGTGCGGATGATCTCGGCGAAGACCTTTTGCGCAGGCTTGGCGCCGTTGCGCCAGACGTCGGCGCGATGCGGCCAGAGGATCCAGGTGCGCTCCTGCTCCTCGTACTCGCCGGGCATGTGGAAGCCGTCGGCCTTGGGTGTTGACTGATCTTGGTAGATGGTGCGCATGTTCGTTCTCCTTTGAAGCGTGTGCGGCGATTCGGAGGCATGGCTCAACGCGACCGATTGCGGAGCAGCCGGAACACGGCCACCGTCGCCGCAAAGCCCAGGGCAAGCGGGATGGGCGCGCTGCGCGTGATGCCCGCGACGATGAACGAGACGCAGCTCACCGCAGCGGCGATGAGGGCGTAGGGCAGCTGCGAGCGCACATGATCGATATGGTTGCACCCGGCTCCCGTAGACGAGAGGATCGTGGTATCGGAGAGCGGCGAGCAGTGATCGCCGAAGATGACACCCGCAAGGACGGCGCCGAGGACGAGCGAGATGGTATCGGGAGCAACCTTCGCGCAGACGGCGATGGCAGGCGGGATCATGATGGCCATGGCACCCCAGGAGACGCCCGTGGTGAAGGCTATGA
The DNA here is from genome assembly GCA_004010535.1 of Coriobacteriales bacterium OH1046. GTDB lineage: Bacteria > Actinomycetota > Coriobacteriia > Coriobacteriales > Atopobiaceae > RUG721. The sequence continues at coordinate 52,643 of RQYE01000004.1, forward strand.
CTCCCGTGGTGACGAACATCGCGAGCGGCAGGAGCAGGCCGGGGGTATCGGCAGGCACGAGGCTCGCCACGAAGGGACCGGTCGCAAGGACCTCATCGCCCATGACCTGGGCGACGGTCCAAGCCAAGATCAGCATCAGCATGGCATCGACCATGGATTTGACGCCATCTATGTACGCCTTGCAGTACTGGTCGATCGTGATGATGCGGCGCGGGATGTACAGCGCGAACAACAGGACGCTCGTCGCCACGGCGGCATAGACGAGCGACATGGTGGACTCGGACTCCTGCAGGGCTTCCAAGGCGGGAACGCCGTCGAAGGCGCCCCCCGTGCCCATCATGAAGACCACGGCGGCAAGGGCGAGGAAGACCATGGGGATGACGAGATCCGATGCCTTCGCCGTGCCGGCCGCATGCGCCCCGGCATCCTCGGACGGGCGGCGCGTCGTGTCGTTGCCCGCCTCCGCGTCCGCCTCGATCTGCCTCATGGGGCCGATATCGACGTTCCACACGGCCGACAGCACCACGCAGAGCAGCGTGAGCCATGCATAGTAGTTGTAGGGGATCGTGGCGAGGAAGGCCCTGAAGCCCGTGACCGGGAAACCGTAGCGGTCGAGTTCCGGGGTGATGAGGAGCACGACCGTCGCAACCCAGCTCGAGAGGGGCACGAGGATGGTGACGGGGGCGGCCGTGGCATCGCAGATATAGGCGAGCCTCGCCCGCGAGATCTTCAGCCGGTCCGAGATGGGCTTGATGACGTTTCCCACGGTGAGAGCATTGAAATAATCGTCGACGAAGATGAGGACGCCGAGGCCGAACGCGCTGAGCAGGGCTCCCGTGCGGGTTCTCACATGCGGTTCGGACCACTTCGCGAAGGCTTCGGAACCCCCCGCAACCATGAGGGTCTCGACGATACCGCCGAGAATCGCGATGAAGGCGAAGAGCGTGATGCTCTCGGGGGCCGCGAACGAGGCCATCAAAGCGCGGATGGTCTCGTAGAAGGGTCCGAGGATAGGATCGGGCACGGCGAGGACGGATGGATCGGGTGCGAAGACGACGTAGATGAAGAAGCCTGCGAACACGCCCATGAGCAGCGAGGAGACGGACCTGCGCGTCTTGATGGCGAGCGTGATGGCCACAACAGGCGGGATAAGCGACAGCCAACCGTACGGGGAACCCATGAGGCCCCCTCTCTTCCGGCGCTGAGACCGGACTACATGCGCGCGAAGGCTCCATAGAGGGGGCGTCGCCTTCGAACGGGGGATCCCCGGACCGGCACGGGCACCGGTCCGGGGAAACGTATCGGATGATGGACTCCCGCGCCTTAGGCTTCGGGTTCCTGCTGGGTGATGCAGTGGATGTTTCCGCCACCGTAGACGACCTGCTCGGACTGGACGCCCACGACCTTGTAGACACCCTCGCCCCAGGTCTCGTCGTAGATCTTCTGGAGGGTCTCGACGGCCAGGGCATCGTTCTCGTCACCGTACTGCGGGGTGATGACACCGTGGTTGGTGACGAGGTAGTTCATATAGGAGGCGATCAGCGGCTCGTCGGGGACGCGCGGCTCGGCGTTCTCGTCGATGTCGATGGAATCGCAGGCCTCCTGAGTCATATAGAGGGGCTTTGCCGGCATGGGGAGCTTGTAGACCTTGAGCTTGCGCCCCTTGGCGTCGGTCGCATTGGAAAGCGTCTCGTAGGCCTCATGGCATTGGCGATAGAACGGGTACTCGGGATCATCGGTCCAGATGCAGGCCATGACGCCGGGGGCGACGAAGGTCGCAACATCGTCGATGTGGCCGTTGGTCTCGCTGGGATCGATGCCCTCCTTGACCCAGATGACTTTCTCGACGCCCAGGTAATCCTTGAGGTGCTCGGTCATGTACCCGCGCAGCTCCTCGCTCCAGGGCTGGAACTTGAGGGCATAGGTGGGCCAGATATCGTCCTCGTCCTCCTCGACGTGCACGGCCGAGGCGGTGCGGCCCGGGGAGAGCAAGCACTGGTCGGTCACGACGAGGGTGCCCTCGCCGTCGACGGTGATGGAGCCGCCCTCGAGGATCATATCATCGGGACGGTAGCGGTCGCACTCGGAGATCTCGGCCATCTTGAGGGCGATCTGCTCGTCCTTATCCCACGGGAAGTAGAGGCCGTCGACAAAGCCGCCGTAGGCGTTGAAGTGCCAGTGGTTGGCGCGCTTGCCCCCCTTGCCGTCGATGACATAGGTGGCGCCGGTATCGCGGAACCAGGCGTCGTCGGTGGTCATCTCGATGACGTGCACGCCGGGGTCATCCTCGAAGACAGCCTTGCAGTTGGCATAGTCGACTTGGTTGGCGCACATGTAGACCGGGGTGAACTCGGCGATGGCGCGGGCGATGTCGGCGTACTGCCTCTGCGCGGGCTTGGCACCCATCTGCCATGTATCGGTGCGGTGGGGCCATCCCATCCAAATGCGCTTCTGGGGCGCGAACTCGGCGGGCATGAAATAGCCGTCGGCCTTGGGAGTGGAATCGGACTCATAGATGGTACGCATGACAAAACCTCCTAGACGAAACCTTGCCAATACAACACGCGAACTGAAGGGACGAGGAAGAGCGGGGCGCGTGACAAGTGACCTGTCCCCTTGTCACGCGGGAGGAGCTACTCCCCGGCCTCGCCTGCTGCAGCCTCCTCGACGAGGCGCTGGGCGGCAAGCTCGGGGGTGAGGCCCTTGTACTCCTCCTTGCGGCCGCGGGCGCTCCAAATGCGGACGATCTCGCCGACGACGAGCAGGACCGCGAAGCCGATCGCCATCGGGACCTTGTCGGCGATCTCATCGGCCGAGAGGGGCACGAGGGTGGCGATGACGGTGAGCACGAGCTCGACGGCGGGAATGATCAGGGCGACCTTCATCACGGTGCCCTTGAAGGGGAACTCGTAGATGCGCGGGCGATCGGGATCGACCTTGCGCAGATTGATGAATGCCGGGAACATGGGGATGTAGGTGATGAGCAGGAAGACGACGGACATGCCGAAGAGCATCCAGAAGACGCCGCTGGAGATAGCCTCGTTGGGGATGAGCTGGATGCAGAGGATGAGCGAGGTCACCACGCCGTTGGTGATGGCGGCGCCGTCGGGCATGCCGGTCTTGGGATTCATCTTGCCGAAGACCTTGGGCATGTTGCCGGTCTTGGCAGCGTAGGCGGCAACGGAATTGACGCCGAAGGACCAGGATGCCATGTTGGCGAAGAGGGTCACGAGGAAGGCGATGGCGATGACCTTGAACAGGATGCCGTCGCCCACCATGGTCTGGACAGCTACGAGCATGCCGAAGTCGGGATCGATCTGGTCGGCCGGGATGGCGGCGCCGATGCCGAAGGAGGCGAACAGGTAGATCGCGGCGATCGCCACGCCGCCCATGATGATGGCGCGCGGGATCTCGCGCTTGGGATCCTTCATGTCGCCGGTCATGGTGCAGATGACCTCGAAGCCCATGAAGTTGAAGATGATGATCGAGATGAAGCCGAGCGCGGAGGTGCTGGTGAGATCGGGCAGGAAGGTGTTGAAGCTCATGTCGGTGGCGAAGCCGTTCTGGGTCGCATACCAGATGCCGATGCAGCCCACGACCACGGCGACGGCGACCTTGATGATAGCGCCGCCGTTGAGGACCGCCTCGGAGTCCGAAACCGGCGAGAAGGCCATGAGGGTGACGATCCAGGTGAAGGCAAGCTCGATAGCCAGGACGATCAGGATATTGGACTCGAGATCGACGCCGAAGACCCAGGAGAGGATGGTCGGGAACAGGGTGGCCAGCGAGGCGATCCAGAACGGGTAGTTGACCCAGTAATAGTACGCAGCGCGGGCGGCCCATTTGTCGCCGAGGCCATCGCGGATCCAGTCGATGATGCCGCCGTCGCTCTCATAGGCGGTGCCGAGCTCGGCAACAGCCAGGCCATAGGGCACGAGGAAGGTGATGATCAGGAAGATCCACCAGAAGAACTGCTGGTTGCCGATGGCGGCCGCAGGGGCGGCGGCCTCGCAGACGAAGACGACGCAGATCACCGTCGAGATGATCGTGAAGAACGAGAGGCCCTTCTTATCCATTGGTATTCCTCACTACTAGTTGGGGGCACATTCGAGAACCCGGCGGCGCGGATGCGCCACCGGACAACTAGCTCAGGGCACGGATCACAGAGCCTCGACAGCGGCGATCGCGGCGTGGAGGCGCTCTTTGCCGGCATACTCGACGCCCTCATCGAAAAGCGGGGTGCGGGGGCCGAAGGCGGCGAGCAGGGCGCGGATGGAGTGCTTGCGGTTCTCGGCCTCGACCCAGCAGAGCGAGCGGTCGGAGTCGGCAACCTCGTCGGTAACCTCCTCGCCGCGGACGGCGGGCAGGCAGTGCATGAACTTGGAGTCGGGACCGGCGTAGTTCATGAGATCCATGGTGACCTGGTAATCGGGCATGAAGACATCGAGGTAGGACGGGCCGTCGACCTCGGCGTCGTAGAGACCGTACCAGACGTCGGTGTAGATGAAGTCGGCTCCCTTGATGCACTCGACGTTATCGGAGATCTCGATGGTGCCGCCGGATTTCTTGCAGTTCTCGAGGCCGATGGCGAGGAGATCGACATCGGAGTCGACCTGCAGGCCGCCGTCGGTGATCTGGTGGCCCTTGGGGCCGTACTGGACGAACTTCATGCCGATGATGGAGGCCATGAACATGAGCGAGACGCAGACCTGCGTGGCATCGCCGATGAAGGCGAGCTTGCAATCCTCGATACGCTTGCCCTCGGGGAGGTTCTCGAGCATGGTGAGCAGATCGCCCATCTCCTGGGTGGGGTGATTGTACTCGGACATGCCGTTGAGAACCGGGCAGGCGGCGCCGGCGGCAAGGCCCACGACATCCTTGTGGCGGTTCACGCGCGCCATCAGGATGTCGAGGAGATCGCCCATGACGCGGGCGGTGTCACCCAGCGACTCATGGCCGCCGAGCTGGATGGTGCCGGGACCGTAGAACTGGGCGTGGCCGCCGAGGTCGGTCATGGCCGTCTCGAAGGAGAGGCGGGTGCGGGTGGAGACCTGCTGGAAGATCATGCCGAGGCTCTTGTTGCGCAGAAGATGGGGGTAGTAGCCGTCCTCCTTGATGGCTGCCTTCATGGCCATGGCCAGCTCCTCGATAGCGAGGATCTGCTCCTTGGTGAGCTCATTGGTATCGATGAAGTCCTTGGGGAATGCCATAACGCGCTCCTTTCTCTGCCGGTTCCGGCATCGTGTGACGTACAGCAGTGCCTCGCGACACTTCCTGCTCACCATTACTTTCGCCCCGAGCTGGGAAAAGGTCGAGTTCATACGGGTTTATTCTCCGCATGTGGGGGTAAACCCGCTATAAACCGACTGCAGGCCGGTCGTAAAACGTCGGAGAAATACCGTTCGTAGATGGATTTCTACCATTCATGGATCATCGTGCTATGAATAGAGGAGTTTAGTTTTTCACTCGCCGGTTTATCGCTCGGAGGAGCTGTGAACGCCTTCTTCTTCACGTATACGATCGCCCTCATCCTCGTGGCGGGCGCGGCGGCTGCGCTTGCCCTCGGATCATATGCGGTCTCCCGCAGGAACGTGCGCCTCGTTGAGGCGGCGTTCTTCGTGGTCTACACCATCGAGCTGGTCGGTATCTTCAAATCGGAGTGGCTCATGCAGAACCTGTCGGTCGAGATGGTCGACTACTACGCCGTCGAGACGCCGTTCGCCCGCACCCTCGAGAGCGCGGCCATCCTGCTCTGCCTTTGGCTCATCATCCTCCACTACCTCGATGAGCATCGCCTCGCTGTACAGCTCGCGCCCATAGCAGCCTACATCGTCGCCTCGGCGCTCGCGCTCGAACTCTTCGCCTACGGGGCGTTCCGCCAGTGGCTCTACTACACGCTGCGCCAGGTCTTCCTCGCGGGGGCGCTCCTGTATGCGCTGCATCGTTTCCGCACATCCTCCGATGATGCCTACCGGCAGAGGCTTTCCCGCTATGTGAGCATCTATCCGGTGTACTGGGCCCTGATCGTCGTCATCACACTCGAGGATGTCCTGGTCATCCTGCTCATGCCCGAACCGACCTCCGCCGACACCTTGCCGCTCTACCTCTCCTCGCGCAACATCTCCGAGAACTTCGCGATGCTCTTCATCGCCTATCAGGTCATCGCATCGTCGCTCAAATCCCTTTCACTGCGCTTCAACGAGCCCCCAGCCGTGAGCGATGACGAGCGCAAGCGGACGGCCTTCCGCACCCACATCGACGAGACCCTGCCCGCCTTCGCGGCCAAGTACGGACTCTCCGCACGCGAGCGCGAGATCCTCGCCCACGTGATCGAGGGCAAGGACAACCGCAGCATCGCGGGGGAGCTCTTCCTCTCGGAGGGCACGGTCAAGACCCACGTGCACAATATCATGGTCAAGACCTCGACCACATCGCGCCCCGAACTCAAGAAGGCCTTCTGGAGCGCATAGGGTCGGGAGGCTAGACCCCATCCTGGGCGCATTGGCGCGCGATCGGGCGTTCTCCAACCGAAACGGCACGTATTCCGCGCTTTTCCGGTGCTGTTTGCCCATCAAAACGATACACGTCTTCCGCTGACCTGCGCAAACACGGGTCAGATCCCCGCTCGATGGCGATTCATCACCGGAAAAGCGCGGAATACGTGCCGTTTCGGTTGGAGAACGCCCGATCGCTTGCCAGCAGCCTTATCTAGTAGTGGATGCGGGTGCCGGATTCGCCGCGCACAGCCTCGGGAGCCTTCTCGAGCGAACCGATGATGGCGACGCGGTTGGCGCGGCTCTTGCAGAACTTGATGGCCGCGCGCACCTTGGGCTCCATGGAACCCTTGCCGAACTGCCCTTCATCCGCGTAATCCTCGGCTTCGGAAACGGTTATATCGGCAAGATCCTGCTGGTTCTTCTTGCCGAAGTTAATGGCGACATGGTCGACGGCGGTAAGCAGCACGAGCACATCGGCATCGCAGTCCTCGGCGAGGAGCTCGCCTGCCATATCCTTGTCGATGACGGCGGGAACGCCCTTGTAGCAGCCGTAGTTATCGGTATCGCGGATCACGGGGACGCCACCGCCGCCGCAGGCGATGACGATGAACTCGTTGTCGAGGAGGTTCAGGATCGACTCGTTCTCGACGATCTTGCGGGGTTTGGGCGAGGCGACGACGCGGCGATAGCCGCGACCGGAGTCCTCGACATAGTGGAACAGGGGGTCGGCCGCAGCCTTCGCCTCGGCCTCTTCCTTGGTCATGAACTCGCCGATGGGCTTGGTGGGGTTGTCGAAGGACTTGTCGTCGGCATCGACCTCGATCTGGGTCACGACGGAGGCGACGTGCCACCTCATGCCGGTCTTGTGCATCTCGGCACCGATGGCCTGCTGCAGATGATAGCCGATATAGCCCTGGCTCATGGCACCGCACTCGGGCAGCTCCATGAAGGGGACCTTGGCATCGGCCTTGTTGGCAAGGGTGAAGGCCTTCTGGATCATACCGACCTGCGGGCCGTTGCCATGGGTGATGATGATCTCGTTGTTGTCCTTGATGACATCGAGCAAAACGGGAGCGGCATGGCGGACGCGCTCGATCTGCTCTTCGGGGGTATCGCCGAGGGCATTTCCGCCAAGGGCGATGACGACGCGCTTGGGTTTGCCGGGATCCTTCGTGAACGCCATGGTGCACTCCTTCGCTGTGCTGAAAACGGGCAGCGGGCCCACCTGCGCGCCCGCCTCTCCTGACAGCATAAGCATAGGTTTCGCGCAAGTGGATGGCGAGTATATTCGGGTTTAGTGCGGCTCAGCGCACGCAGGAGGACGGCGTCTGCGCACGGGGCCCATCGAGACAGGGCGGGGATGATCAGATGGAAGCCCTTCTCGAGGAGCGGCATCGCCGAGCGGGTGGAACATGACGAGCACGTCCTCATTCCCAGTCCCGTATTCATGGACAGTCAGCATGTCCCACCCCTTTTCTCCATGCACCTCCTTATCGATACGGTATCCATTTATAGCTCGGCAGGGACGGCACCCTCCGGTTATCATGTGGGTTGATCCGGGAAATACCCTGCGCCTAGGACTCGTATTTGGGCAGCCTCATCCTGCGGGCCCTCTCTTCGGTGTCATCCCGTTCGTCATAGCCATCGTAGGGGGCGCGCGGATCGTGCGGCTTCTGCCGCCTGAGCGAGTTCACGGTCTCGTCCTTGTGCGCGAACACGAAATCGAGATTGTCGGCCCAGCCGGTATGCCCGGTGATGACGGCGGGGCTGAGGGAGCGGGCCCTCAGGCGTTTCTCGAGCGCGGCCAGGCTCTTCTTGGCAAGATCGTTGTCCTCGGCAAGCGAGTTGATGAAGCTGTACCCGCCATCCACGCCGAACCAGATGGTATCGCCCGTGAAAAGATAGGCGTCGTCCACAAGGTAGACCATGTGCCCCCACGTGTGGCCCGGGACGAGGAGGGCCTCCACCTTGACGCCTTCGATGTCGAGCACGTCCCCATCGTCGAGCAAGACGCGCGGATTGTCGGAATAGACCTGCGGGAGCTTGTAGAGGCCGAAGAGGACCTTGCGGCGAATCTGCCCCGTGAGGTAGTTGTTCTCGATGCGCCCCACATAGAGCCTGGCGTCGCGGAACAGCTGGTCGGAATCACGCTCCACGGCACCCACATGGTCGGTATCCTGATGGGTGATCAGGATATGCCGTATGGATGCGGGGTCGATATCGATCCAGCCCATCTTCTCGCGGAGGCGCTCGTAGTTGTAGCCGGCATCGATCATGATGGTCGTGCCGCCCTTGGTGTAGAAGAAGATGTTGGCGACCCATTCGCGCACGCAGGCGACGCGATCGTCGATCCAGCCGGTGTCGAGCGGTTTGAAGATCTCCTTGCCCCGATACCCGAGCGACATGACCTTCTTCTGGAACCGGGATGCCTTGCGCGACATGGGCGCACCCTCTTCCGCATCGGATGGCTTCGAGTTTAGTGTTGCTAACTCTTATGCTACTACAGGACCTATCCGGAAGGGAGCTCCTCTTCTGCGTGCGACGCTGCAGCGCGCAGGACCTTGAGCTGCTCGAGGCGGGCCTTGAAGGCTGCTTCGCGGCCCTCATCGGTAGGCTGGTAGTATGCGGTCCCCGCAAGGGAATCGGGCAGGCACTGCATGCCAGCCGCCACCTTTCCCTCCTCGTCGTGGGCGTAGCGATAGCCCGCTCCGTAGCCCAGCTCCCCCATGAGGCGCGTGGGGGCGTTGCGGATGACGAGCGGCACCGGCTCCGCCAGCGTGGTGAGCGCATCGCGCTTGGCATGCTCGTAGGCGAGGTAGGAGCTGTTGGACTTGGGTGCGAGCGAGAGGTAGATCACGGCCTCGGCAAGGTGGACCGAGCACTCGGGCATCCCGATGAAATGGCAGGCATGGAAGGCGTTCACGGCAACGTTGAGGGCGCCCGTATCGGCAAGGCCCACATCCTCCGCAGCGAAGCGCGTGATGCGGCGCGCCACGTAGAGCGGGTCCTCCCCCGCTTCGAGCATGCGCGCGAGCCAGTAGACCGCCGCATCCGGATCGGAGTTGCGCATGGATTTGTGCAGCGCCGAGATGATGTTGTAGTGCTCGTCGCCGAGTTTGTCGTAGAGGAGGCTGCGCTGGCCGGTGACCTGGGCCACGGTCTCCCCATTCACCGTCACCGCGCCATCCCCGTCCTCGTCCCCGTTCAGCACCACCATCTCGAGCGTGGAAAGCGCCCTGCGGGCGTCGCCGTTGGAGAAGGCGGCGATGGCGGCGAGAAGGTCGTCGGCTATGCGCACGCCCATCCCGCCGAAACCGCGCGGATCGCCGAGGGCGCGGCGCAGTAGGCCCGCCACCTCGTCTTCGGTGAGGGCCTTCAAGACGAAGACCTTGCAGCGCGAGAGCAGGGCGCCGTTCACCTCGAAGGAAGGATTCTCGGTCGTGGCGCCGATGAGCGTGATGGCGCCCTTCTCCACGAAGGGCAGGAAGGCATCCTGCTGCGCCTTGTTGAAGCGGTGGATCTCGTCAACGAAGAGGATGGTCGTGCGACCGAGGGCGCGCTCGGCCTCGGCGCGCTTCATGACCTCGCGTATCTCCTTGATACCGCTCGTGACCGCCGAGAAGTCGATGAAGGCCGCGCGCGTCTGATGGGCGATCACGCGCGCGAGCGTGGTCTTGCCCACGCCGGGAGGCCCCCAGAAGATCATCGAGGGCACCTGATCGGCCTCGATCATGCGGCGCAGCACCTTGCCCGGTCCGATAAGAGATTGCTGGCCCACCATCTCGTCGAGCGTGCGCGGGCGCAGGCGCGCGGCGAGCGGTGCCGTGGGGTCGAACGCATCCTCCGAACGCGCAGCGGAAAGATCCTCATCGGCCATCGGGAAGAGCCGACCCTGCCCATCTACCATGTCCACCATCCTGCATCCCTCGCAAAAGCGTACACGTGCTTTCCAGATACCCCGCCCGGCCCTCGGGCGCATCCGCAGCCCCGGCGACCGGCCAGCGCGGACACTATCCGCTCGTTGGAGGAAAGCAAGGCCATCTTCGCGTTCGTCCCATCAGCGCCATAGACATGATCAGCCTATCCATCGGAGTCCAATCATCGTCATCTCAATTGTTATAGCAGAATCGATCCTATAATCATGGAGTAACGGTCCTGCAGCAGAACGGGCTGCACCTACGTATATGATTGGAGCACGTTAGAGACAAGGGACGCCATGACTGTTCAGATCAACGAAGTCGAGGCCAAGGGCATCATGACCGCCTCCAATCTGCCGGTTGCGGACTTCTCGGTCAACCCCTATGTGGGCTGCGCCTTCGCCTGCACGTACTGCTATGCGAGCTTCATGAAGCGCTTCACCAACCATCGTGAGCCGTGGGGCGACTTCGTCGACGTGAAGTTCTGGCCGCCTATCAAGCATCCCGAGAAGCACGCCGGCAAGGAGGCGTTCCTCGGCTCGGTCTGCGACCCCTACCAACCCGCCGAGAAGACCTACGGCCGCACGCGGGCCCTGCTCGAAGAGCTTGCCGGCTCGGGCATCAGCATCAGCATAGCCACCAAGAGCGATCTGGTGCTGCGCGATCTCGACCTCATCAAGACCTTCCCCAATGCACGGGTGAGCTGGTCGATCAACACGCTCGATGAGGACGTGCGCCGTGCCATGGACAAGGCCGTGCCCATCAGGCGCAAGCTCGACGCCATGCGGCGATTCTATGAGGCGGGCGTGCGCACCACGTGCTTCATCTCGCCCATCATGCCCGGCATCACCGACTGCAAGGAGATCATCCTCGAAGCCAAGGATATCTGCAACCTGGTGTGGCTCGAGAACCTCAACCTGCGTGGCGACTACAAGCCGCGGATCCTCAACTGGATCCACGCGACCCACCCCGGGTTGGATGGCCTATACGAGGGCATCTACCAGCATAGGGACCGCACCTACTGGAGCGGGCTCGACGATGAGATGCGCGCGTTCTGCGCGGAGCAGGGTATGCCGTACGTGCGCGATGACGACTCGCAGTACGCGGAGTTCGGCAATCCACCCGTGGTGGTGAACTACTTCTTCCACGAGGAGCTCATCCCATCGGCCAAGAAGCGGGCGGCGCACGCATAGGCCTTTTGCTATCGCACAGCCAATGCACACGCACCCTGAGCAGCTTGGGCGATTTCCCACGTAACGGATGTCGTCGCAGCAAGCAGCGCAGCGTCATGCGATACCGCGAGCAATGCACCGGGGTATGCGGCGAGCACCCGCTCGAGCGCCTCGACCGAACCGAGGTCCAGATGGTTGGTGGGTTCGTCCATGATGATGAGCTCGGGCGCGTCGAGGATACCGAGGGCGAGCATGAGCTTGCGCAGCTCGCCGGGGCTGATCTCGTCCCCTTCGAGGATGCGCTCCGGCTCGGAGTTGAGCTGGGCGACGATCGAGAGCACGCGGCCTCGGTCGCTGCTCGTTAGGGCAAGCAGGCGTTCGAGCGCCGCCCGCTGCTGCCCATCGCTCGGTTCCTGCGGGATGTAGAGCACGCGTACGCCCACCGGGATACGGGACACCAGATGCTTCACGAGCGTGGTCTTGCCGCTGCCGTTATCGCCCGTAAGACCGATATGGTCATCGCGCGCGATGTAGAGCGGCGGCACCTCGAGGCGTTTCCCGCCCAGCGGGAGCTCGCATGCCTCCAGCCTCACCAACACGGGACGCCTGCTCGGCACGGCATCGAGCCAGATATCGGCATCGTAGCGCTTCTCGACACGCATCTGATCGAGCCTCTCGGATGCCCGCTCGAGTCGCACGGCCATGCGGCCCGACTGCTTGGCGGCAATGCCGTCGGTACCCCGGACGATGGCGACCCGCTTCTTCTCACGTGCGTCGCTGTCGTGCTTGCCGATACCGCGCAGGCTCTTCTTGCCCTCCTTGCGCACCGCCTCCTCGCGCCTGCGCCGCGCCTCGCGCTCGATGCGCCTCTTCTCGCGGCGGGCCTCCTCGCGCGCATGCAGGCCGGTTTCGCGCTCGAGCATTGCCTGACCGGATGCTTTCGTATAGCCGCCGGGACGCATGACAGAGGTGCCGCCCGACATGAACAGGCATTGCGCGCAGAGACGATCGAGCAGCTCGCGGTCGTGCGAGATGAGGATGCCGATACCCGAGAAGCCCTCGAGCGCGCGGGCGATCGCCGCACGCGTGGCAGCATCCACATGATTGGTGGGCTCGTCGAGCACGAGGATGTCGGGTCCTGCCCACAGGGCGCAGGCCACCTGCAGGCGTTTCTGCTGGCCTCCCGAGAGCGTGCCGAAGCGCCATGGCCAATCATCCTCGAGGCCGAGCTCCCGGCGCAGGCGCACTGCGGTACCGTCGTAGGAGGCCGCGAAATCTTCCAAGCCATCGGGCGGGATCGTCGCATCCTGCGGGCAGTAGGCGCATGCCAGCGCAGGCCCCACGCTGCCGGCATCGGGTGCGATATGGCCGCAGGCGATGCGGGCGAGCGTGGTCTTGCCGCAGCCGTTGTCGCCCACGACGCCGGTCCAACCTCGCGGAAACGTTGCCGTGATGCCGCGCAGGATAGGCTCCTCGGCCTGGGGATAGCGGTATTCGATGTTCGATAGATTGAGCTGCATGGGGATGTCCTCTCGATGCATACCCGTATCGCGGGCCTGCCAAGGCGGCCCCTTTGCGAGCACGGGCGGATGATCATTGCATCGACTAGCCCCTCATGCACCTATCCCTTCTCGTGCCGGAGCTTGGCATATGGGCTCCGACGGGTTCTTCTCTCATCATAGGCGATTTCAGCGCGTTGGGGGCGAACCATGGTCAGCGATAAGGTCATCTTTCGTCGATCCCCTCACAATAACTACTCATATCAGACTTCCCGGTCCCACTGCATTTTGCCGATCGAAATGTGGTGGGATTCCCATTTCCCCAGATCAGAAGCTCGACAAGCAACTATCTTATGGGAATGTGTGGTGTCCTCGGGGGATACCCCCCCTATCGATCTGGATCAGATCATCCCGAGCAGCTTGAGCGCCTGTCCGGGGGTGATGCAGGCGGGGGGAAAGCGCTCGAGCATCTTCCGGTCGTAGGTCACCACGTAGTCTGCGTCGCATGTTTTCGCCGCTGCGATGACGAGGTTATCCTCGAAATCGCAGCGGGTGTTCCTCAGCATCCAGGCAAGATCGCATCCGGCAAGCGATGGGAGAGCCACAACCGCTATCTCCGTCATCTTCCTCACGCACACCCATGCTGCGGGAGCGAAGGAGCTGCCCGGAACATCCCGTCCGTCTGCTGGGGCAGCTCCGCGCATTCTGCGCGGCACAAGGAAGAAGACATCCTCGAGCGTGGTGGGAGCATTCTGGCACTTCCTGCGCGCGGGCAGCATATTCCCTCATGCTGCAGACGGCCTCGCTCGGCGTGAGGCCGGCACGGGCGAACACCGCATCGCCCCGCGCCTTGAGGCCGGGGTCGATACGCGTGTTGAGCTGGACGGTAGCTGGCATAGACAGCCTCCCCGCACGGTTGCCATCCGCATGGCAACCTATGCCAGGCAGATCGGGACAGGAGGGTCGCTCCGAATAGAAGGGGCCACTCTCCTCCTACTAACTGCGGTATTCACGATCACCGCAATCGGTGCCCCTTGCGTTTGAAACCGACATGCTTCCTACCTGCGCGTTCACGATTACCGCAATCTTTCTCGCCATGGAAAACTGCGGGGATCGCGAATACCGCACATGCAGGGATCGCCTTTGCGGGAGCATATCCCACATCAGCAGGCACGCACCGGATGTCTGATGACCGTCCTGAGCTTCCCGGGTGCGGTGCGGCGCGCATCCGAGAGGTAGATCTCGTGGTGGCGGCGCGCATCCGAGAAGTCCGGCTCGTAGCCCTGCCCGGCGATAAACGCATGCATGGCATCCACGGTCGCGGGCTCGTCGTCATAGGATCCGCTGTGCATGCACTGCACGCAGAGGCCCTCCTCGATTGCCAGGAACTCCGCTGCGGAGAAGTCCGTCCTCTTCTTGCGCGCGGCCTCCGCCACCGCCCAGTCGAACTCCCCGCGCGTGACGAACTCGGGCAGGCGGATGCAGCTGATCCATTGGAAGTCCTGTTTGCGGGTATAGTCCACGCCCACGACGCCATCCTGCCACCAGAAGCCCTCGAGCGGCGGCACCACGTACTCGAAATAGCCGTCCATGGCATGACCTGCTTTAGGCGACATCTTGATGGTGAAGGCGATACCGTAGAGCAGCCCTAGCGCGCTTTGGTATGCCCCTCCCTCCTCGTTGGGGTCGCCATGGCCGCGCACGGCGACGAAGTTCATCGCAGGCACCCGCACGATACCCGGCTTTGCGGGCGGCAGGTAGAACTCCCTGTATTCCTTCTTGTAGTCGAACGGCATGGCAGCCAGTCCCCCTCCCCGTATGGTGAAGCGCAAGCGATTCACCGGAGCATTCTAGTACCGCTCTGCCGGATGCTCGCGCAGATACGTCCTGAAGATGACCGGATATTCACATAGATTCGCCATCGCTCACATGAGCAGCGCCCGGTAGATCTCCTCGTCGCTTGCAAGGAACACGTTGAAGATCGCCGTCATGTCCACCCCATGCCCGTCGAGCCAGCCCCGTACGGTCTCGACGGCGATACGGGCGGCCTCCTTTTGCGGGAAGCCGAACACGCCCGTGGAGATGCAGCAGAACGCGATGGAGCGCACCCCGCTGCGGGCGGCCAGATCGAGGCAGCTGCGGTAGCACGAGGCGAGCTGTATGCGGTGGCGGGCGCTGGGGTGACCTGCGGCGATGGGTCCCACGGTATGGATGATGTGCTTGGCGGGCAGGTTGTATGCCGGTGTGATCTTCGCCGCACCCGTGGGCTCCTCATAGCCCTGCTCCTCCATGAGACGAGCGCACGCCAGACGCAGCTGCACGCCCGCGAAGGTGTGGATGGCGTTGTCGATGCAGTGGTGGCCCGGAACCCAGCAACCGAGCATCTGGCTGTTGGCGGCGTTCACGATAGCGTCGGCAGCGAGCGCGGTGATGTCGCCGCGCCAGAGGCGCAGCCGTGGATCGACCGCCGACGGCGCACTATCCCCGATCTCCGCGACGCCCTGCTCGGCTATCATCCCCTGCAGCAGCTCGTCCTGCCCGGCGAGGAACGCCTCGCTCGCGGGAAGGGCGGGCCGCGTGTTCACGAGGGCGCGGAATGTGGGGAACAGCTCGTCAACCGACGAATCGGCTTCGCTCTCCATGCGCATGCCCCGCTCCGCGCAGAGCTCGGGGATAAGCGAGAGCAGCAGCTCGCGTTTCCTCTCATCAGTCATGGCCGACCGCACCCTCCGTCCTTTTGCCCCGCATCAAGGATACGCCCTCACGGGGATGCGGTGCAGGATCTGGCAGATGGGCGGCGGGAGTCGGCCATGGGGATCCGGGGCCGTGGCGGTCGCCGTCGCCATAGCCCGGTTCGTATCGTGCCGCAGCATAGAGGGGCACCGAACCGCCATGCGGGAGTATAAGAGGTGGAGATGCGAGCGCGTATTCCACTATCACCTCATGAGCCAATCCCGAACCGACCAGACCCTCATGCCGCAGATGCCGAACGATTCGTCTCCCCGCGTGACAACGCATCTCCGCTCAACGGGTATCCCCAGGTCATCGCCCACTACCGGAAGGTGTCGCAGAAAGCTCTCGCGAAAGCCCATCTGGGACTTGATCTCCACCAGCTCGCTGCCGGAGGGGTCGGTACCATCCACCAGATCGATCTCGATCTTCGACTCATCGCGGTAGTAGCACAACCGGGGCGCACGTCCCGCATTGAGATGGCGCTTCGCCGTCTCGCTCACAACGAGGTTCTCGAAGATCGCACCGCGCATCTCGCTGTCTCGGAGCTGCTCGGCAGTCTCGATTCCCAGAAGATGGCAGAGCAGGCCCGTGTCGCAGAAATAGAGCTTGGGTGTCTTGGTGAGGCGCTTGCGCAGGTTGGCGTGGTAGGGCTGTAGCCTGAAGATAACGTAGCTTGCCTCGAGTATCGAGAGCCACGAGTCGACAGTCGCACGGGCGATGCCCAAATCGCTCGCAAGGCGCGAGACATTCAGGAGCGCCCCGCACGACTGCGCACAGAGGATAAGCAGCTTGCGAAGCAAATCGACATTTCTCGCGTCGATGTATTCGGACACGTCCCGTTCGACATAGGTCGCAAGGTAGTTCTCGAAATAGATGCGACCGGGAATGCTTACGTCGTAGAGGCGTGGGTACCCCCCGCGCAGCATGAAGTCGCCTGGCGTCAGCCCGTCCACCGCCGTTGCCGCCTCGCGATACGAGAGGGGCATGAGCCTCACCAAGCCCACGCGACCGGCTAGAGACTGGGTGATCCGTTTGAGCAGCAGAAAGTTCTGCGACCCCGAGAGGATATATTGACCCGCAGTTCCCCGCTCGTCTGAGGCGACTTGTATGGCACTGAAGAGTTCCGGCACCCGTTGGGCCTCATCGATGATCATCTTGTCAGGACGCTCTCGGATGAAATCCGAAGGACTCGCCATCACACGCTCGTATATGGGCTGATCCTCGAGATTCACGTAGGCGTAGTCGGGAAAGAGCGCTCTGACGAGCGTGGACTTGCCGCTTTGCCGCGGCCCCATGACCGAGACCACAGGAAACCATGAAGCGCTGTCCAAGACGAAGTTCGAGATATCACGCTTGATCATGTCGCCCCCAGATACCGCAGCCGTCCCGTTCGGTAGCTATTGCTATCGGAGAAAATCCACGATTGCAAGATACCATTAACCATAGTTGCAAAGTCTATGCTACCTAAATTGCAAAGTCTATGCTACCTAAATTGCAAAGTATCCTTATATAGCAGCCGGAACGGGACCATCCTCACATGGAGCCTGCATGGTCGCCAGCAGCCCGTTCAGGACTGCATCGATATCGTCGTCGATGAGGATGGACCTGGTGCGTATCTCGGGCGGAGCATACGTCTCCCCGAGATTCACGCATGCATAAGTCGCGTCGCCGTTATCGAAGACGGAGCGCCAGAACGGGTACTTGATGATGCCGGGCGTGTTGGCACCCACCCCGAGCTCGAGGAAGAGCACGCGGCCCGTGGTATGCGCGGCGATGAAGCTGCGGTAACGGCGTGCCGCCTCATGCCAGCCCTCGTCCTCGACGAAGGTATTATCGGCGCGCAGGTTCATGCCCATGGGCTCGCCGCATATGGGACAGTACGGCACGAGCCCGGAGGGCACGCGCATGCCATGCTGCTCCTCAACCATGCGCTTCACGGTCGCGTAGTTGTCGTAGGTCTTGGCATGGCAGGGCACGCTGCACTGCCAGAGGCCGTAGTCGCCCTGGGTGTAGAAGAGCCGGTCCTTGGGGAAACCCGCCTTCTGGAACTGGTGGTCAACGTTGGTCGTGATCACGGAGAAGTCCTTATCGCCGAGCAGTCCGAGCAGCTTGGCATAGCTGTCCTTGGGTGCGGGCTCGTAGCGGTTGCACCAGATGTAGCGGCTCCAATAGGCCCATTGCTCCTCGAGTGCGGCATAGGGGTAGAAGCCGGCGGAATACATATCATGGAAGCCGTAGCGCTCGATGAAATCGCCGAAAAGCCGCTCGAAGCGCTCGCCCTCATAGGTCAGGCCCGCCGAGGTTGAGAGCCCGGCTCCCGCGCCGACCACGATGGCATCGGCGGCAGCAATGGCCTCCGCCAGCGTATTTATCGGTCCTGTCAGCTTAGCTTGCACCGTCATATCACACCTCTCGGCCGGTATCCCTGAGCTTGGCGGATTGCGTACGCAGCTGCAACCCGCCAAGAGCTCAGCTTTTGCAGACCGCCTACCTGCTCACCACCGAGACGCGCTCTGCGCCATGATGCCCGCTTTCCGCTAGGTCGACCATTGCGATAGCATAATCCGCATACGAGAGCGTCGACTCGCCAGCAGCGTTGAGGGCAAGCTCCTCTCCGGCCAGCGTGTACGCGCCGCTGCGTGCGCCCTCGGCTTGGAAGTCCGCAGCCGGGGAGACATAGGTCCACTTGAGTCCCTCGGAGGCGCGCAGGTATGCAAGGCCCTCGCCATGCGCATCCGAGAGCGGCTTCCAGTCATCGGGGAAATCCGGGCCCATATCGACGGTTACTGTGTGCTCGGGGTTAATGTAAAGCGATCCGGCACCGCCCACGACGAGCAGGTGCACGTCGGTACCGGACAGAACATCCGCCAGGTGGATCATCACTTCGGGGATGTTTCTGATGGTCTCGGGCGTCCAACCGCCCACGGCATCGATGACGGCATCGAAACCGATAAGATCCTCCTGCGTGAGCTCGAGGGCATCCTTGCTCAGCACATTCTGGGCAGCGCTGCTGTTCCCGGCACGCACGATGGCGGTGACATCGAGGCCCCGCGCGACCGCCTCCGCCGCGATGAGCTTGCCGGCAGCACCATTAGCGCCTACGATTGCGATCTTCTTCGACATGTTCGTTCCCTTCTCACGAAACGTTTATCTTGACGATATCAGTATGCTAATATCGATATAAAGAAGAAAGTAGGCACAATAAAGTATTGTAGGTACCTATTAGTAACTATCGTCTTCAACATCGTGTCTAAGAAGAAGGAAATGCCGAAGAAGTCGAAAACAATGCTGGATACGCTTCCTGAATGTCCCGTTGAGACCACGCTTATGCTTATCGGCAGCAAGTGGCAGACGCTCATCCTGCGCGACCTTCTCGCCAACGGGGTGATGCGCTTCAAGGAGCTCCAGCGTTCCGTGGGAGGCATCTCGCAGAAGGTCCTCACATCCAACCTCCGCACCATGGAAGGGCACGGTATCATCCATCGCGAGGTCTTCGCCGAGGTGCCGCCGCGTGTGGAATATTCCCTCACGCCTTTGGGCAAAAGCCTGCAGCCCATCGTCGAGGCCCTGCGCATCTGGGGCGAGGGCTACAAGGAATCGCTGAGGGAGGGCTGACGCGAGCTATCGGCGCGAAGGCCGATGCGACGCGATAATACTTCTTGCTGAACTTGCTCCTCATTAATGGGTCGTTGATTCGGAAGCACTACGGAGGCGGCAATATGGGCAATCGAAATCGTCATGGTAGCGGGCAAATCAAAGTAAGCTTTTGCGATCAGGTCGACGATGATCTGCTCCGCTTCGCCGTGATTGCTGCGAGAACGGATGGACGATGGGTGTTTTGCAAGCATAGAGACCGGGACACCTGGGAGATGCCCGGCGGGCACAGGGAGACGGGAGAAGGGATCTTGGCCACCGCACAGCGCGAGCTGTACGAGGAAACGGGTGCCGTCGACTACAGCATCCAACCTGTCTGCGCGTATTCTGTCGCTGCACCTGGGAGCTTTGCTGGGCAGGAGACCTTCGGGATGCTGTATTTCGCCGACGTGAAGGCGTTCGAGCCCGATCTGCATAGCGAGATCGAGCGAGTCGTCATACAGGATGAGCTTCCAACGGCATGGACCTATCCCGACATCCAGCCTCGTCTGATCCATGAGGTGCAGTACCGCATATGCGCGAAGCTTATCGTTCCGAAGTACGATGACCTTTGGTTCCGCCAGGAGATGATGGCCGATCCGGATACCATGGGCTACAACAACGCTTGGGGTGGGACGGTTCCCTTCCCGCAGAAGGATTGGGCGTCGTGGTATGACCGTTGGGTCGCCGATCCGGAGGACAGGCGCTTCTATCGCTCTGTTGTCGATCGGATCAGCGGTACCTTTGTCGGAGAGGCAGCCTACCATAGGGACGAGGGGCGTTCCATCTGGTACGCGGACGTGCTCATCGCGGCAAAGCACCGCCGCAGGGGGTATGGGCGGGCCGCCCTCCGTTTGCTGTGCGATGCCGCGAGGGAAAGGGGCGTGGATATCTTGCGGGACCATATCGCCATCGGCAACCCGGCCATCGAGATGTTCCTGAGTCAGGGCTTCACCGAGGAATACAGGACGGATGAAACCATCATGCTGAAGAAGGAGCTGTGAGGATGGTTGGAGCAGTCGGTATCGTGAGCCTCTCGAGCGGCATTATGGGGGAGCCTTTCATCGGCCATGAAGTGGAGATAGGACTCCAGCGTCTCCGGGCATATGGGCTGACGGTCAAGTTCATGTCCCATGCGCTGAAGGGGCTCGACTACCTGAGGGAGCATCCGGAGAAGCGGGCGGAGGATCTTCTGCAGGCATTTCGGGATCCGGAAGTCGCCATGATCCTCTGCGCCATCGGCGGGGATGATACGTATCGGCTCTTGCCGTATCTGTTCGATCACCATGAGCTGAAAGATGCCGTCTCCGGGAAGGTGTTCCTCGGCTTCTCCGATACGACCATCAATCACTTCATGCTGCACAAAGTCGGCCTGCGCACGTTTTATGGGCAGTCGTTCCTCGCCGATGTCTGCGAGCTCGGCCCGGAGATGCTCCCCTACAGCCGGAAATACTTTGAAGAGCTGATCTCGACAGGGGGGATTCGGGAAATCAGCCCCAGCGCGGTCTGGTACGAAGAGAGGAAAAGCTTCGATCCGTCGCAGGTCGGCATAGAGCTGACCGCTCGCCCTGATCGAGGATTCGAGCTGCTCCAGGGGCAACCGGCTTTCTCCGGAAAGATCCTCGGCGGGTGCATCGACTCTCTCTACGATCTCTTCAGCGGGGAACGCTATGCGGATATGCCTATGCTCTGTGAGAAATACCAGCTGTTCCCCAGCTTGGAGGACTGGAAGGGGCGGATCCTCCTTCTGGAATCGAGCGAGGAGAAGATGTCGCCCGACACATACCGGAGGGCATTGGAGTATCTCAAGGGCACCGGGTTGTTCGACGTGGTCTCCGGCGTCTTGGTCGGCAAGCCGATGGACGAGGCCTACGAGCATGAGTACCAGCAGCTGCTGATCGACGTCATCGAACAGCCGCAGCTTCCTATCGTCTGCAATATCAACATCGGCCACGCCCAGCCACGCTGCATCATCCCCTTCGGCGTCGAGGCGTTCGTCGATGCGGAACGACAGAGCATTCGGTTCGCTGCCTGAACGACCTTGTGGAGACGCTCGGGAAATACACGAGCTGAGGGGGGAGACCGGCCTAGAACCCCTTACCCAAGGCTCCCATGGGACAGGTCCAAGGTACGGTCGCATTTCGCCGCCATCTCCATATCGTGGGTAACCACCAGCAGCGTCTTACCGGCGGCATGGGTGGCGGAAATCAGAGAGTCCATGACCGTGTTCGCCATCCTCCCGTCCAAGGATCCTGTGGGCTCGTCGGCCAAGATCAGGTTGCCCGGCTTCAAGATGGCCCGGCTTATGGCCACGCGCTGCTTCTCCCCACCGGAGAGCTCGTTCACCGTGGAGTCCAGCTTGTCCTCCATACCGAGCTGCCCCAACATCCGCTGGATCCGGGAGGCCTTCTCGTCTTTATCCAGCTTGGCATAGTGCAAGGACAGGAGGAGGTTTTCGCGGACCGACTTGGAGTCTATCAGGGCGAAGGACTGGAAGAGGTAGTTGATCTCGTTGCGGCGCAGAAGCATCGCGGCTCGACCGTTTATCCTCGGGTACCTCTTCCCCGACAGGTGCACCGACCCCGAGTCGGGCGCATCGAGCAGGCCCAATATGTTCAGCAGGGTGGTCTTTCCGCACCCGGAGGGACCGATGACCGCCACGGTCTCCCCCTTCTGGACATCGAAGCTGAGCTCGGAGAGAACCCTGTGCCGACCAAAGGACTTCGAGAGGGATTCCACGTGGATGTAGGGACGCATCATTGCTCCTTCGACACGGTTTCCAACACGATGCCCACGGATCTCCTGCGCACCACACCGAGGATGACGAGGTTCGAGATGGCGAGCAGCGCGGCGCCGACCAGCATCCCGGCATTGCATCTGAGTACGCCGCAGAAGACGACGCCCGCCATGGTGGCGAGGTCCACGAAGAGGATCTCCGCCCGATAGGTGTCCCACGCGCCGAATCCCAACACGTACTTCACCCCGATCTCCCGAGCGCGCATCCTATTGACCACATCGATGAGGCAGGCGACCAGAACGGCTACGGTGACCATCAGTATGAGCAGAACGGCCGAGAAGAGGGCGAACAGCTCTTCAAGGCTCTTCTGGAGACCGTCGATGTAGTTCTCCACGGTGGCGAACCGAGCCCTGAGGGGGCCCGCACCCAAAGGGATCGTCCCCTCATCGCCCAAGAGCTCGGAGGCACCCTCCTCGCTGAGCTTTATGTAGCTGTTCTCCAGGCCTGCCGCGATCAGGCTCTCCGATTCGAAGGGGGCCATATTGCTCGCCGTTATGACGGCTATGACGAAGTTATCTGCCATGACCGGCTGCTCCGCATCGGCGCTCCAGGTGAACAGCTGCTGACTGCCGTCATAGGTTGAGAACGCGTACGTGGGGTTCTCCGTGAATGCGGTGGTAATGTTGGAGTCACGTGGCTTGCGGGCCTCGATCAGGAGCTGCTTCAACGCATCGGCCTGAGAGGGGTCCAAGGACTCCGGCAGGAGGTATACGCGCGTCCCGCTCTCGGCCCTCGCCATATCGGCATCGGAAATCTCTATCCCGATCTGCCTGAGGTAGGAAGGGGACGCTGCCACATACCAGAAGGGCTCGGGAAAGGGACCCTCGGACAGGTAGGCTTGTATGGTAGCACCCCCATAGTAGGTGGTCCTCACCAAGAAGACCCCCTCGTCGTGCTCGTGTGCGGCGTACCATGTGTACAGGTCCCCGGCAAGGCTCATGGGATCGCCCGTGAACAGGGCGTCGTCCAACCTGAAATCCCGCAGCACGCACCAGTCGGCATACTCGCTCCAAGAGGAGCGGGTCTGGATAATGTTCCGATACATGGCGAGGGGCTGATCGATATACAGGCACCCGCCGAAGATGGCGGAAAGGCAGATGAGGTAGACCGCAGCAGTCAGGATGTAGAACCCGCGCCTGGAGTAGCGGCTGGCTATGGCGTCGACCGGCCTGACGGAGGCAAGGGGAACGGCGGCGATGCCCACGGAGGCCAGCGCTACGAGAACCGCAGGCGCTATGGATGCACAGGCGTACCCGATGACCTCGGTGCTGGGTGCGAAACCATCCAAGACCAGATACGTACCCAGCACGCCGAGGAGAACGACCGCAATGGTCTGCGCGACCTGCAAGGAGAAGAGCTTGAGGACGAAATCGCGCTTGCTCCAGCCGAGCATCATGTACACGCCCAGCGTTCTCAACTCGAGCAGCGCATATTCTCAACTCGAGCAGCGCATAGGTTGCCATAAGCAGGCAGAACACTATGGAGAGCAGGGCGAACGCCCCG
The DNA here is from genome assembly GCA_004010535.1 of Coriobacteriales bacterium OH1046. Classification (GTDB taxonomy): domain Bacteria; phylum Actinomycetota; class Coriobacteriia; order Coriobacteriales; family Atopobiaceae; genus RUG721. The sequence continues at coordinate 76,394 of RQYE01000004.1, forward strand.
GCGCTGAGCACATAGATCAGACCGGGGATCGAGGTCGAACCCGACATCCTGACGATCAGGCTCTCCCTGCTCACGCCAACAGATGAGGATGCATCATCCAGCAGTTTCTGGAACTCCGCATCGTCCAAGCCGATGACCGTGCAAGAGTTCCCGAGAATGTCCCCCGAATCAAGCTTGTCCACGCGGAAGTAAACGCCGGACCGTATGCTGGGCATGTCCGCAACGCGATCGAAGGCGTCGTTACCGTATCCCGCATAGCCGTCGGGACCGGCGGCGGCGACCTTCTGCACCAGCGTCTTATCCACCACGGGTGTGCCCAGTATGACGAGGGGATCGAGGGAGATCCCGCTTATGTCGGGCGAGGCGAACACGCTGAAGGTATACAGGTAGGAGCCCGACTGCTGGGACGTCTTGCGCTTGCTTACCACAAGGAAGTCATGATCCACCGAGAAGTCCTGCAGCGTGGACACGAACACGCTTTGCTGCTCGTCAGTGAGCTGGGAGGTGAATATCTCGGGCTGCCCGGATGGCCACGAGCCGACCTCTCTGGATACCAAGCCCTCCAAGACCCCCTTGGCGCAGATGATGGAGGAGATGCTGAGACAGACTATGAGTATCAGGCTGAATACGGAATGGGCTTTCTTCATTATAAAGCACCGCCATTGAGGAGCTGATCATGCAATATCAAGAGGTAGTGCCTAGCAGTTAGATGAACACCTACTACCTGCAGTTCCAATAAGGCTCCAGGGGATCAAGGTGAATTATAGGCTTTGCCGTTATCAGCCTGAGTCAAACCAAGCCCTCGGACGGCGAATGGTCTTGACCGCTTCGCCTGCATCGTCCATGTTTTGACCTTGGGATGACGGAGCGACCCATGTTAAAACCCTAGATGATGGCAGGCTGAGCGCGTTGGAAAGAGGGTATCATGAGATACCCTACTATCTTCCAAGAGAAGGGTGTTCCGTGCTGTACTCGCGAACCGTACGGTTTAGCGTCAGCGTGTATCGTGAAACGTGCTGATATTTCGCGTACGATTCGCGAAACGTACGATAACGGTGGTCGTAGTCATTGCTGTTGTTGTTTCAAGCATTGAACTGGCGGGCCACGATTATGATATCCGAGAGCATGGAAGGGGCGGCCGCGCGCTTCCATGCTCTCGGATTATGATATTGTCTCAAGCGAATGGATCATTGCGGTATGCACAGCGTTTACCAGCATGAAGATGAGCTAGCCCTAATTTGAGAACAGCGAGAATGACATGAAGACCCCGAGCCTCATCAAACACCTCGCGGACCTCGGCGGAGAGCTGTAGGCCCAAGATGGACGAAGCCGCCATCAACGAGGACGTCCTGCGCTTCTTCCGGGGACACGAGGAGGCCCTGCCCATCTACGAGGCCTTCCACGAGAGGCTTGCAGCAGAGCCGGGATACGAGCGCCGCGCCGTGCAGAAGACGCAGATCTCCTACTACATGCGGCATTTCTTCGCCTGCGTCTCGTTCACGCCGGTCCGCCGCAAGGCGTATCGACCCGAGATATGGCTCACGGTGAGCTTCGGACTCGATCATCGCATCGACTCCCCGCGCATAGACGGCGCGGTGGAACCCTATCCCAACCGCTGGACGCACCATGTCATGCTGGGAGATGCCGCCGAGGTTGATGACGAGCTCATGGCATGGATTGCCGAGGCCGCATCCTTCTCGGCCGCCAAACGTTAGTGCGGAAGCGCCGTCATGCTCCCCTAGCGGGCATCCAGCATGCAAGACCCCAGTGCTCGAAGTCCCACCGCTCGTCGTACTCGTTGCACTCGTAATCGACATAGACGAGCTCGCCGCCCTGCACGACGAAGTTCGTCGGGTAGTAATCGATGTTGAGACCCGCTGCCTGGGCTTGGGCTGCCATCGCACGTACCTGCGGGAGGTACTTCTCGGCAGAACCCTCGGCCTCGATGGTCTCCGCAATCGTCGGCCCGTCCGCATACTCCTTCACGAGCCGCTCCGCATCACGGTCGAGCGCTATCAGCCGGGGTATGCGCACCCCCGCAGCGCACAGCCGCGCGTAGTCGCGCTCTTCGGCTGCGATCTTGTCCCCGAACACGTAATAATCGCAGGGCTCGTGGTGTATCTGCTTGAGCACGAAACGCATGCCATCGTGCTCGGCCAGATAAGAGTATCCCCCCTTGCCGTGACCGAGCAGGCGCACGATGCGATAGGGAATGCCGCAAACGGCGACATCGCCTTCGAGCTGAGCCGGATCGGATCCTTGCCACGACATCCCCATGACCTCCCGCTATGCAGCCGCTCGCATCCTCATCATACATTGCCCTGCTCAGATAGGCGCGCATGGTCGGAGACGACCACCGTGTGGCTGTAATGGCTATGCGGGAACGCATCCCACTCCCTCTGGACGTGCATGAAGAACAGGAACGTCGCCACGGGGATCGCCAGACTCGCCGCGATCATGAGCACCCTGTACCATAGCTCCATATCCTCGGCGAAAAGAACCACGACGAAGGCGGCCATGGATTCTATGCAGGCGAGCAGCACGATCGGCTCCACGCAGAAGAGAAGGATGTTTCGCCCCAAGAGCTGGACGAACGAAGCGGTCTTCAACCCATACTCGTCCATCGTGCGCAACTTGAGGATCGCCTGCCCGAGCGTGCGACCCTTCAAGATGGAAGGGATCACCGCAAAATAAAGGAGGAAGAAACCCAGCAGGACAAGAGCCGTATGAGCCTTAAGTGCATCCTCGAATACGCTGTTCGCGATACCGAGCGCTGCAGAGCACACCAGCACATCGAGCAGCATCGAGAAGACCTTGCGCGACAGTGTGACGCTTCTGCCCTTCAGATAGGAGAGCCGGTCGATCTCCTCGCGCGAAGGCAGGAAGCGGACGATCAGCGGCTCCAACGCATACCCGAGTCCCGAACCGAGCGTGTTGTTGATGAGGTCATCCATCTCCGTGAACCGGTATGGTTTGGCGTAGAGACCGTAGAGGCCGCTCAACTGCGTGAGCTCGAAGAAGAGGCTTGCGAGAAAACCTATGAGAAGCGTTTTCCTCAAGCTCAAGCGGAAGTAATAGCGCAGGTAGAAGCCCAGCGGCATCAACAACACGATGTTGGCGAGCATCTGGAACATGTCGCCCGAGGTAAGGAATCGCCGCCACGCCTCGCCATTCGCAAACGATTGGGGATCGGAGAACGTGAGGCCCGACTCGAGCAGCGCCTCATAGAGATCCCGGTAGGGAATCCATCCTATCGGATGCGTCTCCATGGCTGCAACGGTATCGAAATCGGGCATCGGCAGCACGGTCAGCAGATACGCGCACATGCAGTAGAGGATGAACGAGTAGACGACCATGACGTGCATCACGGCGATGCCGCCGTAGCGGCGGTAATTGAAGATGATGAAGGGCAGGGTGAAGAGCACCGCGATGAACGGGAAGACGAGGATCGCCACGATGATCGGCTCGGAATAGAAGCCCAGCATGCTCAGCACGGAACAGCACTCCTTCGGCTTGTGGGGATGGCGTGGCCTGCGCCACCACACCATGGTAGGTTACCGATTGCGCCGGCTCAATTGCCGCAGAAGATCCCGTCCTTACATATCTGTAAGGATCACCTGCCAAGGCGCCCAGAGGGCTGGCCGGACTGCAGGGCGATGGCGGCACTGCCGCTCTCGTGCCACGCGATGAGGTAGTCCACCACGAGGCCGTAGGATTTGACACCGGACTCCTCGCCGAAGCTGCGGAGATAGCCGTCATTGACCGCCGTGCCCACCTCCTCGAAGGGACCTTCGTAGGCGTCGTAATGGGCGCGCGTGGCCGCACGATCCGAGAATACCAGGACAGCCCCCTCATAGAGGTCGCTGGCGGCAATCTCCTCGAGCAGCTCTTGGGCACATTCGGGACTCGCAGCATAGAGGGCATCGAAGCAGTAGACGAACGCGTGGTAGTAGCCGGAGTAGATGAAGCGCGCATCGTCGCTCGCCTCGCAGGCGAGGAATGCGGCGAAATTGGCCTCCTCCTCGCTCGCGATGGCCAGCCGATGGGCCGCCTCATGGCACATCGTGAAAGGCCGGTCGGCATCGGCGCAGTTGAGCGGCACGGCAGGCTCGCCCGTGGGTGCCCAGAAGATACCGATATGCCCGCTGTAGAGCAGGGGTTCTCCCCATGCCAGCAGCGCCTTCACGGGGGAATGCGACCCGTAGAAGATATCGTGGCGTTCCTCGAGGACGGCATACGAGGAGCCTGCGATGCTCGCGATCTCGAAGAAATCCTGGCGCACGAGACGGCCTTCTGCGTCACGTGGGACGAGCGGGGCCGATCGCGCGGCCTGCTCGAGGTAGAAAGCTGTGGCATCGGCAAGCTCGTCGATCGTGCTCTCGCGCGTATCAAGTCCTATCTCCTGGGCAAGCGGCGGAGCATAATGGTTGAGCGCCCAGCCGCCCACAAAGGAGAAGAGCGTTGCGGAAAGCGCGAGAGCGACAAGCGAGAGCCAGAGCGCGAAGCCGCATCGCTTGAAGATGCAGCGTACGAGCGCGATGAGTGCGGCCACGGCGAGCACGAGCACGCCGATATCCCACAGCGCGAACGGCACGATACCCGTAACACCTGCCAAGAGCGCGATCCACGCCTTGGAGAAGTTCCGATACAGGGGGAAGAGCGCATCGCTGAACTGCGCGAACAGCCACATGAGCGCGGGGCAGGCCGCAAGCAGGACCCCCGCGATGATGAAGCATATGCGTGCGGGCGATCTCTTCTCGTCCATAGGGCCGATCCCTGCCTCCAAACCTTCACTGAGGGGATTGTACCGCTCCGCACCCAAGGCTAGCCGGACCGATCCCATGAGAGTCGTGTGCGAGGAGATCAATCGTTTGCTTATCGCTTTATCTAATCTGGTCTATTTGTTATAGTACATATATAGCAGATTGGAGCACGCAATGCTGATCGACATCGATAACGCCTCAGAAGAGCCGATCTATCGGCAGATCCGCACCCAAATCATCTCTGCCGCCGCTACGGGAGAGCTCGCTCCCGGCGATACCCTCCCCAGCGTGCGTTCGCTTGCCGGCGACCTCGGCGTGAACATGCACACCGTGAACAAAGCCTATGCAGTCCTGCGCGATGAGGGTTACGTGTCCATGTTCGGCAGGAGCGGCGCGACCGTCGCGGATCCGACACGCACGATGAGCGCGGCCAAAGCACAGGAGCATCGCGATCGCATCGCCTCGGAGCTTGCGCGCCTCGCCCTCGAGTTCAAGGCGCGCGGAGGCTCGCGTGCGGAGTTCCTCGAGCTTGCGGGTATGCAGGCAGACAGGGTATTCCCCAACGACGGAGAGGGAGATCGGAAATGACCGGCACCATCGTCACCTTGATCCTGCTCGTGGCGCTTGAGAGCGCCATCCTTGCAGCCACGCCCTTCCTCATGCCGCCAACCGAGTGCTTCACGGTAACGGTGCCGCCCTCCGCCAAGGCAGACCTGCGGGTGAGGGCGCTCTATCGCAGCTACGCTCTCATCATGGCCGCGCTCGCCGCCATCGGCATACTCGCCATGGCCATCGCACTGCCGCGAGCCGACGAAGGCACGGCCACCGTGACCGTCACCGCTGCGACGCTCCTTCCCATCGTCGCATCCTTCGCGCTTATGCTGTCTGCCCGCGCTCGCGTCCGAGCGCTCAAGCGGGCCGAGGGCTGGACGGCAGAAACCGCCCGATCGGCTGCCGTCGTAGCGGATGCCTCGATCCCCCAACCCATCCCGCTCGCGTGGGAGCTGCTCCATCTGATCTTGGTCGCAGTGCTTGCCGCCTATGCGCTGCTCTCCTACGATCGTCTGCCAGCATTGATCCCCCTGCATGCGAGCTTCGATGGAACGGTCGACAGCTACGCCGAGAAGAGCTTGGGCACGGTGCTCTTCCCCGCCCTCATGGCTGCGTTCATGGGCATCGTGTTCGCCTTCGTCCACTGGGGAATCCTGCGGTCGAAACGTCCGGTCGATCCAGCCGCGCCTATGACATCGGCACTCGCCTATGGGCGGTTCGCCCGCACGCAGAGCATCGTGATGCTCGTGGGCGGTCTTGCGCTCAGCGCCTGCACGGGCACCATGTTCTTCCTATCTACCATAGGGTCCGTCTCGCTCGGAACTGCAGGGATCATCACCGCCATCGCAGTGCTGGCCTTCGCAGGAGCCGAGATCTGGGTGGCCGTCCGTCTCGGGCAATCCGGCGGTCGTCTCGCAGCCGAGCTCAGGGTCGGCGACGAGCTCGCCCATGACGAGGACTCCCATTGGAAGCTGGGTTCGTTCTACGTCAACCCCGATGATCCGAGCATCTTCGTGCCCAAGCGCTTCGGCGTGGGTTGGACCACGAACTTCGGCAGGCCGGCGACATGGTTGCTCATCGCCCTGTTCGTCGCGCTCACCGTCGGCTTCATCTTTGCCGTGGACGCGCTCATGGGATAGGGACGGCTCCAAGAGCGGGCTATCATCCCCTGTTCATATACCAGATGCGCCATCATATTTTGGTCATCAGCAGCTCTATGCGATCTCTGACCTTGATGCGGTCTAAGACGAAATGGCACAGGAACCACAGGGGCGATTGATAGTGGGCAACGCTAATTTATGAGCGTCTCGAGTTCGGCCATGTAAGCCACGACATCATCGAAGGCGGGTACCTCGCCGAAGATCATCGGACGCATCGCATCGTAGTCTGCTTGGAGTTCGGAGAGCCGTGCTTTCTGCGGGGAGAGTCTCAGCGTGCCGGGCTTGGCTTCGGCCAACTTCGCCCAAGGCGTACGATAGAATTTTTCCTTGAAGGCGACAACGTGCGCCAAGAGGCCGGGCTGGGCTATGGCACGTTCGGCAACCTCCGAGTGCCCCAGTCGATACATATCGTAATAGTGGCGCGCGTAGCGCCGGGGCATGCCCTTGCTGTCGGGTCGGTTCGCTTCTTGGTGCAGTATGGTCGCTTTCTCCCAGAAGCTGCGCTCTGGCACGGCGGTGATTGCAGTCGTTGTCGGGTCAGAGAAGAGCTGCGGATACGGTTCGGACAAATACGGGGAGATCGTAGCTGGAGCCGAAGGCGACCAAGCGGCGAGCGGGCCGATTTCAAGTTTCACCACATCAAGTGTCGCCTCGGATGAGAAGAGCCTTGGATAGGCGAACAGCACTGTCTCCTCCTCTCCACCCATACGCACGTCGGCCTCGCTTCCCAGCTCCTCAGAAAGGCCGGCCTTGAGCGATGGGGCGAAGACGCCTGCGAGATAGGCGTTTGTGCGCTCGACAGCCTGAAGCTTGAACTTGTCCTGCTTGCTATTCGACCGCGCTTCCCACGGCTCATCTATGCCATACCCGATGAGTCGCCAGTCTAGGATGAGATCGATATCCTCCGAGAAGCGCTCGATGATGCGGTAAGCCTTGGAGAGACTCGTACCACCTTTGAAGATGATCGATCCTGCGAACTCGCTACGGTGGAACAGGTAGTTAAGCAGGTAGCACACCCACAGATCCTTCTCGATGATAGCTTCCGAAAGGCCCATCTCAGATGCACCCAACTCGATGAGTGCGGCCCGCTCATCATCCGGCATGGTGACGACGTTCAGCATCCCTTGGCCTCTCTCATCTTCTTCGCGAACTCGAAAATCCATGCCGTCGATCCACGCGTCTCATCGTAGAACGTGTCGATCTCGTCGGTAGACAGACGCTCTGCGACCCGGTGCACCACCTGATCGTCAACGGCATCCTTGCCGAGCGCCTTGAGTGCTTGGATGACAAGGCAGGTAAGCGGCGAACAATCGAGCAGGTCGCGATTCGCGCGGTGCTTCATGACTATCTTGAACCTACCGTACCCATAGCTCTTGTACGGTCCACTGCTGACGTACTCGTAGACTGCGGGAACCTGTACGTCGAGGCCTAAGCGATTGAGCGCGGCATCGCCCGAAGGGACGATTATCCACCTGTTGTTACGCGCGATGGCATGTGCGATGGCGTCGGGAGAGGGCGGGACGTCGACACCGAGTGCATTAACGTGCTTGGGCTTTGCGTACACACCGCGCATAGCGCGCATGATGTCGCCGCGCCGCGCCATGCGCGAAAGCACGGCGTTGGTGTTGTCGACACTAGCGATGTCGTGGAAGTCCGAAGGCACGAAAACCGTTCCTGACTCGGCTTCTGCGATCCGCTGCTCTATCTCGCGTGCTGTGGACAAAAGTACCTTCCTCATAATATGTCAGAATTAGTATATATTTTTTATGACACTTAGGCAAGCAGAACATCGCCCGCAAAATCATCCCCTGTTCATATACCAGATGCGCGCGAGGCCGTGCAATGTGAGCCCCTCATCGACGGTTGCCTCGTGGCTGAGCAGCCCTGCAACAAGCTCTGCATTGCTCCCGGTGACGACCACCAAAGCGTTGCAGCCCAGCTCGTCGAACACCTGGTCGAGGAGGCCGTCGATACGCGCCGCCTCGCCAAACAGCAGACCCGATTGCATGGCCTCATACGTGTTTCTCCCAATGGCCGAGGAGGGCGCGCGCAGCTCGACCAAGGGAAGGCGCGCCGCAGCTCTTCCAAGCGCATGCATGCCCAGCATGAGTCCGGGCGCGATTATGCCGCCGGCAAACGATCCCGTGCCGTCCACAACCTCGATGTTGGTGGTCGTTCCCAAGCTCACGACCACGACAGGCGCACCGTAGCGCTCCTGAGCTGCCGCGACATTGGCAACCCGGTCGGCACCGACACCCGACGGGTCATCCTGGCGCATCCGCACCCCGCATCTGAGGCCCGGACCCACCACGAGCGCACGCGTGGCCGCCATGCCCGAGAGCGCCCGGGCCCACACGTTGGCGTGAGCCGGCACCACGCACGAGAGGATGGCCCCGTCGGGGGTGCGGTAGCCGCCCAGAATCTCGTCTACGACCGAGCATGCCTTCGCACGGGCCTCGTCCTCGGTGATGGCAGCCGGGGTGGCAGCATCCCATGTTCCCAAAAGATCCCCACCCGAAAAGAACCCGAAGCGTGTGAGGCCATTGCCCACATTGACGGCAAGGACGGTCTTCCCGCTCTGCTCGGCCATATCGTGTACCCCCAATTCGCCGGCAAGCTCGCGTGTCCGTCTCAACTATACTGTAACCATCCGAGACGTAACCCGACTCCCCGCCAAGGGGGAGCGGATATGCGAAGGGACGAACATGGGCATTGAGAACGACGGCCGCTCTTCCGGGCGCGGGCAGCTGAGCGTGGCGGGCATCATCATCGGCCTCGTAGGCTGCATCATCATCACGGCATCATCGGTCTACACCGCGCTCAAGATGGGAGCGCTGCCTTGGCCGACCATCTTCACCTCCATCACCTCGCTCGTGCTTCTCCGCGCGTTCGGCCATAGGAGCCTGAACGAGGCCAACGTCACGCAGATCATCATGTCTGCCGGCTCCATGGTGGCGGGCGGCCTCGCCTTCACCATCCCGGGCATCTGGATCCTCGGCCTTGCCGATGAGGTCAGCTGGGTCGATATGCTCCTCGTCGCCCTTGCGGGAACGCTTCTGGGTCTCGTGTGCACCGCCCTCATCCGCAGGCGCCTCGTCGAGGAGTCGAACCTCGAATATCCCATCGGCGTCGCGGCTGCCGAGACCCTCAACGCGAGCAACGCGGGAGGTGCCACGGGCGCCAAACTCTTCGGCTCCATGGCGCTCGCGGGCCTCTGGAGCGTGGCCCGCGATGTGCTGGGCATCATCCCGGCCATGCTCTGCACGCTCCCCATCCCAGGCGTGAGCTTCGGCATCTACAACTCGCCCATGATGCTCTCGGTGGGTTTCCTCGTGGGCGGCGTTGCAGTCGTATTCTGGTTTGCCGGTGCCCTGCTCGGCAACTTCGGCATCACCGTGGGCGGCACCGCAGCCGGTCTTTGGGACGTTGCCACGGCACAGGGCATCGTCTCGAGCCTGGGTATGGGCCTCATGATGGGCTCGGGCCTCGGTGTGGTGGTACGCGACATCCTGCCCCAGTTGGCCGGATACCTGCGCGGTCGCGAGGGTATGGGGCTCGGCCGCAAAGATCTCCGCAAAGGCGATGCGGGCATCCTCGGCCTGTTCGTCGCCATCGCGGCGCTTCTCATCGGCCTCGGCCTCGGGCTCGGTCCTGTCGCGACGGTCATCATCGTGGCGCTCAGCTTCGTGACCACCATCATGAGCGCGCAGTCGGTGGGACAGACCGGCATCGATCCCATGGAGATCTTCGGCCTCATCGTGCTGCTCGCGGTAGCAGCTACCTGCGATATCGGCCAAGCGAGGCTCTTCTTCGTGGCGGGCATCATCGCCGTGGCCTGCGGGCTGGGCGGCGACATCATGAGCGATTTCAAGACCGGCCAGATCATAGGGACCGACCCGCGCAAGATGTGGATCGGCCAGGCCATCGGCGCGCTTCTCGGCACGGTTGTCTCGGTCGCGGTGATGGTCGCCCTCGTGGGCGCCTACGGCACGGGTGCCTTCGGCCCCGGCCAGCTGTTCGTCTCGGCCCAAGCCTCGGTCGTGGCGACCATGGTCTCGGGCATCCCCAGCGTGCCCTCGTTTGCCATCGGCCTCGCGGCAGGCATCGTCCTCTATTGCCTGGGACTTCCCTCGATGATGATCGGTCTAGGCGTCTATCTGCCGTTTTACCTGTCGCTCTCGGCATCTCTCGGCGCACTCGCCAAGCTGGCCTACGACAAGCTGCACAAGGAAGCTGGAAAAGGCCGCGACGCCGAGCTCAGCCACGATGATACCGGTGTCATCGTGGCGTCGGGCTTTTTGGGCGGCGAGTCGATCGTGGGAGTCGTCATCGCGCTGGTCACGGTGATCGCAGGTCTTACGGGATAGGCGACCTGCGTGGATTCACGGCGGGAACCCGTCTGCAGCGTCCGTGGCATGGGGGACCCTGTGTCCACGGGATATTGGCACAGGGCAGCCCGGAGAGCCTCTCCCACGAACATCCCAACCAAAACGCGAACATGCTGGGGATGATCATGAACATCCCGGGGATGTTCGTGTCTGTATTGGGATGTTCGTGCAAGGCGGGCTCTTCGGGTTGTGAGAAGCCGACAAGCACCCCCGCCCCTGCTCACGCTTGTGCGCGGATAAACTCCTCGATGATGCGGTTCACCTCGTCGGGCTTGTCGGTATTCGCGTTGTGGCCCGCGCCCTCGATCCAGACAAGTTCGAGACCCTCCCCTGCAGACCATCTCCGATTGAAGGACTTGACATCGCCCGCATGGTCCTTCTCGCCGCAGATAAGGACAGCCGGGCAGTCGATATCATAGGAGCGTTCCGCCTCGATGGCGTCGGCGAGCAGCTTATAGCCGAAAGCAGCCAGATCGCAGTATTCGCGCTTGTCGTATCCGTCCATGAAGGAACGCATGAGCTCACGGCCGTATGCGGTCTCGGCAGTACCTGCGGCACCCCACGCCTTGAGCAGCTTCCAGGGGATAGCCTGATACATGCCCTTGGTGTGCCTGAGGGCGACAAGCTCCCATGTTGGATAATAGCTGCGCTTGAGCGGTGCGGAATCTATCGAGACGAACCCGCCGGCCTTGCCCGGGAACAAATCGATGAAAGCCTGTGCGACGTATCCTCCCATTGACTGCCCCACGAGGATGGGGCGCATAACACCCTCCACCTCGAGAATGCTATGAAGCCAGAGCGCCATATCATCCATAGCGAAGTCGAGCCTGAACGGGCGCGACCCACCGTGTGCGGGCGGGTCCCACACAAGGCAGTTCGCACGGCCGCAGAAGTGCTCGAGTTGGCATTCGAAGAGGCGGTGGTCGGCCGTGAGGCCGGGCAGGAAGACAAGCCACGGACACCCGGAGCGCACCGTCCCGCCCACCCAGTAGACGATGGTGCCGCCCGGCGTGTCGAACGTGCGGCGCCGCATGCCGGGTACGGATCCGTCGAGGTTTTCGGCAGTCATGGTTCCTCCCTAGTTGGAATCCGTGAGCTTAGCCGTTGGCGCCCTTCATTGCAAAAGACGGGCTTACCCACATTCTACGCCCGCTTCATCTGAAGCTACTTCATGCAGGGCAATGCAAGGGCGGGATAATGAGGGACCGTCTGCCAGCCGATGCCTGCTACAATGCGGTTGCTGAGGAAAGGAAGCTGCCATGTCGATCGAGCGGGCACGTGCATATCTGGCCGAGCGCGGTCTGGAAGACCACATCATGGAGTTCGAGCAGTCCAGCGCCACCGTCGAGCTCGCCGCCCAAGCCGTAGGTTGCGAGCCCGCATGCATTGCCAAGACCCTCTCGTTCCACGTGGGCGGACGCGTTGCCCTCATCCTCTTCGCCGGGGATGCGCGTATCGACAACCAGAAGTTCAAGCTGCGGTTCCATGTTAAAGCCAAGATGCTTCGAGCCGAGGAGGCCGAGGAACTCATCGGCTGCGGTGTAGGCGGCGTCTGCCCCTTCGGTGTGAACGCGGGCTGCGATATCTACCTCGATGATTCGCTCAAACGCTTCGATACGGTCTACCCCGCCGCCGGCAATGCGGCAAGTGCGGTCCGCCTCACGCTCGAAGAGCTCGAGCGTGCCTGCAGCCCCTGCGCATGGGTCGATGTCTCCAAACTTTCCTGACCCGCGGGGAATGCACGGAAAGGACCGTCCCTGCTGTGCATTGTGTGGCTATCGGGCCGCATGCACAGGGAGGACCGTCCCTACTGTGCATTGACGCCTTTTTGCACAGGGAGGACCATCCCTACTGTGCATTCCCCGTGCTGGGTCAGGCGGCTGAGACGTAGCCCTTCCCCGCCTCGATGGCAGCTTTGTTGGCGTCGAAGAGATGGGCCTTCCGTGCGGGGATCACATGGCGGAGCGCCTCATCGATGGTCTCTTCTCCCACGCAGCCCGTCTCGCGCAGCACCGTGCCCAAAAGGACCATGTTGGCAAGGTCATGCATGCCCCTATCGGCTGCCATCTGAGTTGCCGGCACGTAGAAGACGTCGACATCGGTGCGCTCTACCTTACGGGTGACGAGGGTCGAGTCGACGAAGATCTTCCCGCCGGGCGCGACCAGCGGCTCGTACTTATCCAACGAGGGCGCGTTCATCACGACGAGCACGTTGGGATGCTGCACGATGGGCGAACCCACCGGCGTGTCGCTCAGGATGACGTTGCAGTTGGCGGTGCCGCCGCGCATCTCGGGACCGTAGGAGGGCAGCCAGCTCAGCTCGCGGCCCTCCAGAAGCCCGGCATATGCGAGCACCTTGCCCGCGAACAGCAGGCCCTGCCCGCCGAAGCCTGCGATAACGATCTCGTGGTCGGCCATCGTCATGCCTCCTTATCGCGATACACACCGAGCGGGTACTCCGGGATCATGGCCTCGTCGATCCACTCGAGCGCCTTCTGCGGCGTCATGCCCCAGTTGGTGGGGCAGGTCGAGAGGACCTCGACGAGCGAGAAGCCCTTGCCCTCGACTTGGTTCTGGAAGGCCTTCTTGATGGCCCGCTTGGCAATGCGCACGTTCTTGACGTTGTTGACCGTGACGCGCTCCAGATAGGCGGGCGCATCGAGCGTGGCGAGCAGCTCGCAGACCTTGATGGGGTAGCCTTGGCTTGCAGGATCGCGTCCATACGGCGAGGTCTGGGTGACCTGTCCGATAAGCGACGTGGGGGCCATCTGCCCACCGGTCATGCCGTAGATGGCGTTGTTGATGAAGATCACGGTGATGTTCTCGCCGCGGGCAGCGGTGCTCACCGTCTCGCACAGGCCGATGGAAGCCAAGTCGCCGTCGCCCTGATAGGTGAACACCACGCTCTCGGGCAGGGCGCGCTTCACGCCCGTGGCCACTGCAGGAGCCCTGCCATGGGAGGCCTCGATCATGTCGCAGGCGAAATAGTTGTAGGCAAGCACGCTGCAGCCGACCGGGGCGATGCCGATGGTCTTGCCCTCGACGCCCAGCTCATCGATGGCCTCGGCCACCAGACGGTGGATGATGCCATGCGTGCAGCCGGGACAGTAATGGAACGGCACATCCGCCAGCGCCTTGGGCTTCTCGAAGACGATCATGCCTATCGCCCCCCTTCCGCAAGCGCGCGGATATGATCGAGCACCTCATCGGACGTGGGGATCATGCCGCCCACGCGATAGCACAGATCGACCGGCTTCCTGCAGCGGATGGCAAGCTCCAGGTCGTCCTTCATCTGGCCCATGTTCAGCTCCACGCAAAGGAACGAATCGACCTTGTCTGCGGCTGCGAGCAGCGGCTCCGCAGGGAACGGCCACAGGGTGATGGGCCTGATCATACCCACCTTGATGCCTTCCGCGCGGGCGGCCACGATGGCATTGCGCGAGATGCGGGCGGTGATGCCGTAGGATACGATGCAGATCTCCGCATCCTCCATCCGGTACTCCTCCCACGCGCACTCGTTCTTCTCGATCTCGGCGTAGCGCTCGAAGCGCTCGACGTTCTTCTCCTCGAGCCGCTCGGGAGAAAGCTCGAGGGAGTTGATGATGTTGTGGGGGCGCTTCATCCCGGTGCCCACGGCAGCCCACGGGTTGTCGGTGCCGAAGGCCTCATGCTCCTCGGGAAGCTCCACGGGCTCCATCATCTGGCCCATGGTGCCATCGGCCAGAAGCATGGCGGGCATGCGGTACTTCCATGCAAGATGCAGGGCGCGGCCGGTGAGATCGGCCATCTCCTGCACGGAGGCGGGAGCGAAGACCAGCACGTGGAAATCGCCATGGCCGGGGCCGCGGGTAGCGAGGAAGTAATCGGACTGGGAGGGCTGGATACCGCCCAGACCGGGACCTCCGCGCTGGACATCCACGATGAGCGCGGGGAGGTCGGCGCCGGCAAGATACGAGATGCCCTCGCATTTGAGGGAGATGCCGGGACTCGAAGAGGAGGTCATGGAGGGCTTGCCGGTGGAGGCCACGCCATAGACCATGTTGATGGCCGCGATCTCGCTCTCGGCTTGCAGGAAGGTGCCGCCTATCTTGGGCATCTTCTTGGCCATGTATGCGGCGACCTCGGTCTGCGGGGTGATGGGATATCCGAAGTAATGCCTGCAGCCTGCGAGGATGGCGGCTTCGGCGATCGCCTCGTTTCCCTTCATCAGCACTTTCTCTTTCATGTTCCCCACCTCCTAGCGTTCCACGGTGATGACGCAGTCGGGGCACATGGTTGCGCACGCAGCGCAGCCGATGCACTCCTCGGGCTTCATCAGCTTGACGGGAGCGTAGCCTTTCTGGTTCAGATGCGTGTTGGAGAGCTCGAGGATGTGCTTGGGACACGCGGCCACGCACAGGCCGCAACCTTTGCACAGCTCCTCCTTAAAGGTTAATCTCGCCATAATGCATCCCTTCCTTCTCCATATAGTAGAGTCCGAGAATCGATAGGGGGAAAAGCGCATCGATGCTGCCCTGCAATGCGGGGGCGAGGCGCTTCTCCACGGAGGTCATCTTGATCGGCAGACCGGTGCGGCTGGAAAGCTCATCGGCGTAGGCACGGCTCGCGAGCACATCCTCGGGCGTGGTCGCCGCGCCAAGATTCGTGTTGTTCACGATGCCCGTGAAGGGCAGGACGCAGGCGCGCTCGATCTCCTGGAATACGGAAAGCGTGTCCTCCACCGTGCGCGTCAGCGGTCGTGCGCCGTTAACCACGAAGAGCATCTCGTAGTCGTTCTCCGCGCGGATGGCGGGCACATAGCGACCCAAGGCCAGAGCACCGCGATCATCACCGCCCACATCGAGCACGCCGTAGCATGCGCGCCCCTCCACGAGGGCGTAGATCTCCTTGGGCATCGCGGGCACATCGAGGTTGCTGTTAGCATATGCGGAGGAGATCAGGGAGATGCCGTGCTCAGCGAGCTCATCCTCGGCATCCTTGGTGCGGAAATAGGGGTTGACGATGTCGAGATCGGCAACCGTCACGGGAAGCCCCTGATCACGAAGCCAATATGCCCAGTTCAGCGCAAGATTGGTCTTGCCGCTGCCGTAGTGTCCCGCAAAGAGTGTCAGCCGACGGTAGTCCATGGTCGCCTACAGCTGGTTGCGGATGATCTTGCCGCTGATGGTCTTGGGCAGCTCATCGCGGAACACGACGATGCGCGGATACTTGTAGGGAGCCGTATGGATCTTGACGTACTCCTGGATCTCCTTCCTCAGGGCATCGGTTCCCTCCACGCCTTCCACGAGCACGATGCTGGCTTTGACAACCTGGCCGCGCATCTCATCGGGAGCAGCGGAGACGCCGCATTCGAGCACGTACGGGAGCTCCATGATGACGTTCTCGATCTCGAAGGGCCCGATGCGATAGCCGGAGGACTTGATGACGTCGTCTGCGCGGCCCACGAACCAGAAGAAACCGTCCTCGTCGCGCCAAGCAACATCGCCGGTGTGGTAGTAGCCGTCATGCCACACGACACGGGTCTTATCCTCGTCCCGGTAGTATCCTAGGAACAGGCCGCGCGGGCTCAGGCCGTTCCCATCCGCTTTGATGGCGATCTCTCCGTTGACGCCATCCTCGACGCTGTTGCCATCGGCATCGAGGATATCCACCTCGTAGCCCGGGGTGGGCTTGCCCATGGAACCGGGCTTGATGGGTTGGCCGCCCAGGTTGGCGATGGTCAGCGTGGTCTCCGTCTGGCCGAAGCCCTCGGCAACGCGCAGGCCCGTGGCCTTCTCGAACTGATGGAACACCTCCGGGTTCAACGCCTCGCCTGCCGTGGTGGCATGGCGGATGCTGCTGAGGTCGAATCTGCCGAGATCCTGTTTGATGAGCATACGGTATATCGTGGGGGGCGCGCAGAAGGTCGTGATGTTGTACTTCTTGAACAGGGGCAGGATCTTCTCGGCGCTGAAGCGGTCGAAGTCGTAGACGAAGACCGCGCCCTCGCAGAGCCACTGCCCGTAGAGCTTGCCCCAGAGCGCCTTGCCCCAACCCGTCTCGGAGATGGTGAAGTGCAGGCCATCGCTCTCGACCAGATGCCAGTATTTCGCGGTGACGTAATGGCCCAGAGCGTATTTGTAGCTGTGCAGCGCGATCTTGGGATAGCCGGTGGTGCCGGAGGTGAAGAACATCAGCATGGGGTCGTCGCCGCAGGGAGAATCGGCCTTGCGACGGTAGCGTCTCGTAAAGAGGCTGTACTCGGCATCGAAATCATGCCAGCCGGGGCGGCTGCCGCCCACCATGATCCTGGTGAGATGCACCTTTGCACCGCTCTCCCCCAACTCCGCCTGATGGGCGGTATCGTCGTCGGCGGTGCAGATGATCGCACTCACGCCCGCCGCCTTGAAACGGTAGGCGAAATCGTGCTCGAGGAGCTGGGCCGTGGCGGGGATGGCGATGGCGCCGATCTTATGCAGGCCGAGGACGGCGAACCAGAACTGATAATGGCGCTTGAGCACCAGCATCACGCGATCCCCCCGGCGGATGCCGAGCGAGGTGAAGTAGTTGGCAGCCTGGGACGAGGCGTCTTTGATGTCCTTGAAGGTGAAGCGGCGCTCGGTCATATCATCGGCCACATGGATCATGGCCAGCTTCTCCGGGCGTTTCCGCCCGAGCTCGTCAACGATATCGAACGCGAAGTTGAAGCTGTCGTCGTTGACGAAGGAGAGGGATGTGAGCGTATGGTTCCCGTCTTCTTCGACCTGGATGAACTTGCGGGCGAGAAGGGGCTCCGGCGCACTGCCCTGAACTGCGGAAGTGAGGATGCCGGGTTTCTGCGCGCTCTCATCCGCCGCCATGATCATGGCGAGGAACACGCAGCTCCTGCCATCGATGGCGATCATGCCATGCGGGGTGGAGCTGTCGTAGAAGATGCTATCGCCCTCGTGCAGGATCTCGGTATGGTTGCCCACCCGGATCTTCATGGCACCGCTGATCACCAGGTCGAATTCCTGACCGCCATGGGTGGTGGTATGGATGGGCTGGTCTTGGAGCGCCTCGGAATAGGTGTAGGTGACCCAGTAGGGCGTGGCGATCTTGTTGCGGAAGAGCGCGGCCATATTCTGGATCATGATGCCGTCCTCGCGGGCGGTGACGAGGCCGTTGTCCTTGCGGGTGATGGTATAGCTTGAGAGCCGGGGGCTGTGGCCTTCCAGGAGCTGGATCAGCTCGACTCCCAAAACGCGGGCGCACTTGTGCAGGAAGGTGAAAGGGAGGTCGATCGCCCCCTTCTCGTATTCCAGATACTGATCCCCCGTGATGCCGGTGAGCCGGGCCATCTCCTCCACGGAGTAGCCCATGATCTCCCTCAGCTCGCGGATGCGGAGCGCCACATCCATGAGCTGGTTGGAAGACGTCGTTTGAACCTGCATTCCCTCTCCTTCTATCGAACCCGTCTGGAGCCGGTAGGCTGCGGACGGGAACGCTCGCATGCGGCGCATCTGCCGAGACGGCATGAACCTCTAGATTATCAGCTCAAGCCCGCCGATGCGGCGGGAAGATCCGTGCAACGCGCAGCACATGAAACGAACTTCTTACGCAAGGCCGAGTTTTCTGGCAGCCTCCTCGCGCATCTTGTACTTGAGCACCTTGCCCGCCGCGTTCATGGGGAAGCCCTCCACGAACTCGATGTAGCGGGGTACCTTGTGGCGGGCCATGCGATCCTCGATGTAGGAGCGCATCTCGTCCTCCGTCATGCTCTCCCCCTCCTTGAGCACGATGCAGGCATACGCCTCTTCCCCGTATTTGCTGTCCTGCACGCCGATGACCTGGGCATCCCGCACTTTGGGGTGGGTGTGGATGAACTCCTCGATCTCCCTGGGGTAGATGTTCTCCCCACCGCGGATGATCATGTCCTTCAGACGGCCCGTGATGCGGTAGTTTCCCTGCTCGTCGCGGCAGGCGAGATCACCCGAGTGGAGCCAGCCGTCGGCATCGACGGTCTCCTCGGTGGCCTTGGGCATCTTGTAATAGCCCTTCATGGTGTTATAGCCCCGGGAGCAGAACTCGCCGCTCTCGCCATCCGCAAGCTCGCGGCCCGTCTCGGTGTCGATGATCTTGCATTCCACGTGGGAGAAGCTGTAGCCCACGGTATCGCAGCGCAGATCGATTGGATCCTCCCAAGCGCTCATGGTGCTGCCGGGAGCCGACTCGGTCTGGCCGTAGACGCTCACGATGCCCCGCATGTTCATCTCATCGGGGCGTGCGGCGCGGCGCATGAGCTCGGGCGGGCAGCCGGAACCGGCCATGATGCCGGTACGCATGTGCGAGAAGTCGGTCTTGCGGTAATCCGGATGGTTGAACAGGGCGATGAACATGGTGGGGACGCCGTTGAAGCAGGTGATCTTCTCCTGCTGGATGCAGGCGAGCGACGATTTGGCCGAGAAGTACGGCAGGGGGCAGAGCGTGGCGCCGTGGGTCATGGACGAGGTCATCGAGAGCACCATGCCGAAGCAGTGGAACATGGGCACCTGGATCATCATGCGGTCGGCGGTGGAGAGCCCCATGCGGTCGCCGATGCACTTGCCGTTGTTGACCACGTTGTAGTGGGTGAGCATGACGCCTTTCGGGAATCCCGTGGTGCCGGAGGTGTACTGCATGTTGCACACATCGTCGGGGCGGACCCGGGCGGCCATGCCGAGGATCACCTCTTGGGACACCATCTCGGAGCGGGCCATGGCCTCCTCGAAGGTGAGGCAGCCGGGCATGTTGAAACCGACGGTGATCACGTTGCGCAGAAAGGGCAGCCTCGTGCAGTGGAGCGGCGTCTCCTTGTCGTGGGTCGCGATCTCGGGGCAGAGCTCGTTGATGATCCGGCGGTAGTTCGAATCCAAGGCGGAATCGATCATCACCAGGGTATGGGTGTCGGACTGGCGCAGCAGGTATTCGGCCTCATGGATCTTGTAGGCGGTATTGACGGTCACGAGCACGGCACCGATCTTCACCGTTGCCCAGAAGGCGATGTACCAGGCGGGCACATTGGTGGCCCAGATGGCCACCTTGGCTCCCGGACGCACGCCGAGCGATACCAGGGCGCGTGCGAAGGCATCCACGTCCTCGCGGAATTCCCCATAGGTGCGGGTGTAGTCGAGCGTGGTGTATCTGAAGGCGTACTGGTCGGGGAACTCCTCGACCATGCGGTCGAGCACCTGCGAGAAGGTCAGGTCGATGAGCTCGTCCTTCTTCCACACGTACTCGCCGGTGCCGTCGTGGTTGGGATAGAGGCGCTTCTTCTTGCCGCGCGTCTGCCCGAAGCGGCTCATGTAGTTCTCGTAGTGCGGGAGGATGATACCGTGGTCGTCCATGCCCTCCAACCATTGGGGCTTCCACTCGAGCGAGACGAAGCCGTCGTAGTCGATGGATGCCAGGGCCCTCACCATCTCGGGAATGGGGAGGGTGCCCTCGCCGATGATGGTGTACTCGCCCCGATCGTCGGAGTCGCGCAGGTGGACATGGCGCACGTAGGCGCCCAGGTTCTTGATGGTGGCATCGGCATCCTCGCCGTGATCGCGGTAGGGGTGGTGGATCTCCCAGAGCACCGCGAGGTGATCGCTTGCGAAGCCGTCCATGAGCGCGCGCAGGCGACCGGTATCGGAATAGATGCCGGTGGTCCTGATGAGGACCGACACGCCCGAGGCTTCGGCATGGGCGAGCAGCACGCGGAGGTGCTCGCGGATCTCCTCCTCGTCATCCACGTAAGCGGGAGCGGACACGCAGGGGATCTGCATCGCACGCGCCGTGTCGATCAGCGCGCGCAGGCGTTTTACGCTCTCCGCATCCGAAAGGTCGCAGGAGCTGTCGAGGCAGGGGATGCCCAGGCCGCGCTCGCGCAGCTGGCGCGCCGTGGCCACGAGGTTGTAGCGGTCGAAGGGGCCGCCGCGCTGGACGAGGTCGTCGCGCTTGTGGAGATCGTAGACCTCGACACCCCCGAGATCGGCATCCGAGGCCGCCTCGAGCGCTTCCTCCCAACCCAAGTGCTGCCAGCCGCGCGTGGAGAATGAGAGTCTCATGCCTCGGCCTCCTCGTACGCGATCTTGTTCAGCGCGTTCACGTAGGCTTGGATGCTGGAGCCCACGATATCCATCGAGATGCCGCGCCCCGAGTAGAGCCTGCCGTTCGAGAGCAGGCGGACAACCGTCTCGCCCATGGCCTCGTGGCCCTCGGTGACGGCGCGGATCTGGAAGTCATCGAGCTCGTAATGATGGTGCGTGATCTGCTCGATAGCCAGAAACGCCGCATCGATGGGGCCATCTCCCAGGGACACGCCCTCGGAGACCTCGCCGTGGTGGCTGATCTTGAGGTGCGCCATGGCGGAGATGTCGTTGCCGGTGTTGATGACATAGCTCTCCACCTGATAGGTGGGGGGAACCTGGAGCGCCACCGATGCGATGATGGCATCGAGCTCGCGGGCACCGACCCGCTCCTTGTGCTTCAAGACGTCCTGGACGGCCTCCCACACGGCTTGGCCATCCTCGCTGTTGAGCTCGTAACCCATCTCGCGTGCGGCCTTGAGCACCTCCGACACGCCATCGCCGAAGGAAAGCGCCAGATCGGGTGCCGTATCCTGCACGCCATCGTCGAACGGGGACGTCTTGTTCCTACGCGTGCTGCAGAGCCAGTCGATCTGGCTCACGATGCGGCGGAGCTCCACCATGTGCAGGCCGCATCCACCCTCGAAGAGCTCCCCGCGGGCGGAGATGACCGCCGCGATGGTGGCGAGCGAGGCGGTGTTGCCGCCGACGGCGCAGACCTTCACCTCGCGGGCGCCTGCCTGCAGGGCGGCGATCTCGCAGGCATCTGCCATGGCCATGGTATCGGCAACGGAGACGCCCACGGCAACGTCGGAGAGGGCCGGGATGTCCTTGTAGAGCGATGCCAAGAACGCGGCGAACTCGTCGCCGAGCATGGTGCCTGCCGCATCGCAGATCGTGACGGTGGTAGCGCCGGCGGCAAGGGCGGTCTCGATGGCGGTCCTCAGAAAGGCGGGGTCGCTGCGGGTCGCGTCCTCGGCGATGAACTCCACATCGGGCGTGCGCTCCGCACAGGCAGCCACGACGGTCTCGATGCAGGCGAGCATGTCATCGGGCTTCTTGCGGGAGAGATACTCCATCTGCACCGTGCTCACCGGAGCCGTCACTTGGAGGCGGGGATAGCGTGCGTCCTTGAGCGCGTCCCATGTTTCCCCGACGCTCTCGACGCTCAGATCGACCGGCACGGCCAGCACGCTGTCCTTCACGGCAGATGCGATGGACTTCACGCGAAGGGCATCTGAACGTGCGGAGCTCAAGCCCTCGAGCTCGATGACGGACACGCCGAGCTTGTCGAGCAATTTGGAGATCTCGAGCTTGCCCTTGAACGAAAGGGCTGCATCGCCGCTCTTCGCGATCTGCTTCATGGTGATGTCGCTGATTCGGATGCCGTCCATGGGTCTTCCAGCCTTTCAAAATCCCGATGTTCCTCGAACTCGTGCAGCCGCGCGGCCCTATGTAATTGGTTAACTGTATTTCTAAGCCCTGCATCAGTGGGCATTTGTCACCGAATCGTTACCGGAGAAGGCTCGCTTTCCCGTGCTTTGCAGGGTAGATCCCGAAGCTGTTCTTGGGCCGATGATCCGTTTACGCGCTACCATAGGAGCATCCGCACCTAGAGGGAGCTCCCATGAAGATCACCGCACTGATCGAGAACACGACTGCCCGCGAGGGATGCCTCGCCGAGCACGGCCTGAGCCTTCTCATAGAGGCGAACGGTCGCGTTGCGCTCTTCGATGCGGGCCAGAGCGGGGGTGCCTTCGTCAATGCGGCAAGGCTCGGCATCGATCTCGCATCCGTCGATGCGGCGATCCTCTCGCACGGACACTACGACCACGCGAACGGCTTCCCCGCCTTCTTCGGGCGCAATGCGACCGCCCCCCTCTACGTGCATGCGGGCTACGACCTTCCCCACTTCCATGGCGAGAAGTACATCGGCGTGGCACCCGAGCTGCGGGAATGCCACCGCATCATCAAGGCGGACGATCGGGAGGATCTGGGTGGAGGCTTCACGATCATCTCCTATGCGGATCGCGAACCTGTGATCCCCATCGATTCGGATGGCCTTGAGGAGGATGCCGGCTCTGGCCGCATACCCGAGCAGTTCCTCCACGAGCAGTACCTCATCGTCGAGGAAGGACCGATCCGCATGCTCGTGAGCGGCTGCTCGCATCGCGGCATCGCCAATATCATGCGCTGGAGCGCAGACGAGGGCATAACGCACGTCATCGGCGGTTTCCACCTCATGCGCACCCCTGCGGACGATCCGCGCATCGAGGCGGTCGCCCGCGAGCTGCTCTCCCACCCCGCATACTATCTGACCTGCCATTGCACCGGTGCGGAGCAGTACAAGCGGCTGAAGGAGCTCATGGGCGAGCGTCTCGGCTATCTCGCCGCAGGGGATGCGGTCGCATTCTAGGCGGGCGTCCCTAGAGGAAGAGCAGGTGGGCCAAGAGGTTTACCGCTCCGCAGCCGAGCATCACGGGCAGCGGGCTTATCTTCTTCTGATTGATGAGGTAGAACGCCCCGCAGATGACCGCAACCGAGAAGATGCCGGTTGCTAGATCGGGGGCGACCCCCTCGGGCAGAAGCGCATTCAAGCCGAGCTTGATGAAGGTCGAGGCGATGAGCGCGACGGCCATGCATTTGAGCGAGACCATGGCACCTTCCATGAGCGCGGAGTCGTGGAACCTCCTGTACAGCACCAGCAGGATCATCACGAAGATGCAGGGGATGATGATGCAGCCCACGGTGGCGGCGATGGCTCCGGGGATACCCGCGACCCGCATGCCCACGAAGGTCGCGCTATTGATGAGGATGGGACCGGGCGTGATCTCGTCGATGGCGATGAGGTCGGCGAACTCCCCATACGTCATCCAGCCCTGCACGACCACGGCCTCCTCCTCGACCAGCGGGATGGTCGCATAGGCGCCTCCGAAGGCGATGGCGCTGACCTTCATGAACGCGAGCACGATACGGATCAGCAGGCCCATCAGCTCTCCTCCCTCTTCGCGATCAGGGAGGCTTTGATAACGCCGGCGAGGGCGCAGGCGATCGCAAGATAGAGGATGGACCAGCCGGAAAGCCTCACGTAGAGGAATGCGAGGATCATGATGATGAGGGGATACGCCCCGCGTCCCTTCGTGACGTTGACGAAAAGCCCGATGATGACATCGAGCAGCATGCCCACCACGCCGAGCTGCATGCCGCGCATGAAGAGGTATACGAACTCATTGCTGACGATGACCTGGTAGAACGCCGTGACGATGATCATCACGACGAGCGGAGGCAGGATGCAGCCCACGACTGCTGCAAGCGAGCCCAAAAAGCCCGCGCTCTGGTAGCCCACGACCATCGAGGCATTGACGGCCATGGCACCGGGCGCGCTCTGGACGATGGCGATGAGATCCGCCATCTCGTCCTCGGTGAACCATTCGCGTTTGTTGACGAAGTCATCCTTCATCACGGCGAGGATAGCATAGCCGGAGTTGGCGGTCATGCTGATGGTGAAGGTGGCGAGGAACAGCGGCAGGAGCTTGCCAAGCCTGCTGCTCCTATCCTTGCCGTCTCGACTCATCGCATTCCTTTGGGCCATCCGTCATCCAACGCCGTACAGTATAGGACAAGGACGGGCGCGATAGTGGCGAATCAGGCGCTCAGCCAAGCTCGCCGAGCATCTGCGCTGGGTTATCCGCTGCCGCAACCTTGTCGAAGGCACGCACGATGGTGCCCTCCTCGTCGATGAGATAGGTCGTGCGGACGACGCCCAGGGAAACCTTGCCGTAGAGTTTCTTCTCCTTCCAGACGTCATATGCCTGGATGGCGATCTTCTCGGTATCGGAGAGCAGGGTGAAGGGCAGGCCGTATTTCTCCTCGAAACGCTTATGCGAGGCGACGCTATCCTTGCTGATGCCGATGACCACGGCCCCCTTCTCCCGGAACTGCGGGTACAGCTCTCCGAAGGAGCAGGCCTGCTTGGTGCAGCCCGCCGTCATGTCCTTGGGATAGAAATACAGGACCACCTTCTGCCCGCGCCAATCCGAAAGCGAGCGCATCTCGCCGTTCTGATCGGGCAGGGAGAATTCAGGCGCCTTGGTTCCGACTTCCAGCATCGCAGGCCTCCGATCGATCGTCCGGTTCGGGCATGATGACAGTATGACAGGAAGGATGCCCTGCCGCATCCCCCGGCAACGGACCCGATGCAAGCGACGGAGCGGAGGGCGAACGGAGCAGCGCGAGCCGCAGGCCGAGTTCCAGGTCCTGTCAACCCCCTCTATTCCGGATGCCCCACAAAACTCCGGTTTGTATGCTCCGAGCATACAAGCTGCAAAATCTTTCGGTTTATACTAGGAACGGAACCGCAGAAGGCGGGAGAAGGAATTGCAGGCGATGCTTTTTCAGATAGAGCTTTGACAGGCGGATAGAGGACAAAGAACGCGGCCACTGCGTAGGAAGTGGTGGGTACCACGCCCGAAACAAGTGGCGGAAAGAGTACACGAGGTAGAAGGGCATGGATAACATCGGTAAGACATTCAAAGGCCTGCCGCTGGAAGAAGATGCTTCTGCAGACGTGGCTGCAGAGTCGGCAGATACCCAGGTTGCGCCAGAGCCTGTAGACCCGACGGCCGTCCAAGCTGCACCCGAGCCCGTAGACCCGGCAGATGCTCAGGTTGCGCCAGAGCCTGTAGACCCGACGGCCGCCCAAGCCGCACCCGAACCCGTAGACCCGACGGCCGTCCAAGCTGCACCCGAGCCCGCCGAAGTTCCACCCGCGCCCGAGGCCGTACCTGCAGCGCCAGCTCCCAAGAAGGCCAAGCCATGGATGCTGGCGATCGGGATCCTCGCTGCCATCGGCATCATAGCCGGTATCGCCTTCGCGATCTTCGAATCGAAACGCGCCGAGGCGTACGAGCAGGCGATGGCGTATTACAATACGGGCCAGTATACGGAGGCCGCAGAGGCCTTCGAAGAGCTCGGGGACTACGAGGATTCCGAGACGTGGCACGAGAAGGCCACCCTCTGGCTTCAGGCGCAGGCGGCGGAGGCCCGCGCCGGCGAGGATCCCGCTGCTTGGGAAAGCGCCGCCTCGATCTACAGGTCGATTGGGGACAGCAGGGCCGCCGCGGCAGCCACGAACTGCCTCGATGCGGCCTCCTACTACACGGCCAAGGGCCTGATGGCGGAAGGGAAGTGGACCGAGGCCGGCGAGCTCCTCTCCGATCTCGCAGACAAAGGCTACCAAGATGCCGGCGACCTGAGGATGGAGTGCGCCGTTCACGTAACCTACGAGGAGGCCGAAGCGCTCTATGCGGAGGGACGCTACTACGATGCGTACGTGACGTACAACTCCATCTCCGAGGCATCCTACGAGGACCTGCCGGATATGGGCGAGAAGGCGCAGTCGTGCATCCAGAGCTTCCCGGAGGCCGGCGTTGTATACAGGAACGGCGATTATCCCGATCAGAATTGCGAGCTCTCCATCGACAACTCGGGGCACTCGAATGCCTACTACAAGCTCTATATGGGCGATACCCTGATCTTGACGGTATTCATCCCGGAGGACGGCTATGCGACGTTCATGCTCCCGGCCGGGACATATCGGATGAACAAGGGCTATGGCACCATGTGGTTCGGCACGGATGACATGTTCGGCGATGAGGGATCCTATTGGAGGTGCAACTTCGGCGGCAGCGAGGAATTCACGCTCGAAGCTTGGTCCGGATACGAGATCACATCAGGCGGAGGGGGAACGCCGATAAGCACCGACTCATCCGATCGTGGATCGATATAGGCAGGGAGTTGCACCGGGATTAGGAAGCCTGGAAGCCGAGATGCATGCGCCGCCGCCTTTGGATAGCCAGTCCAGAGGCGGCGGTATCTGTCACCGGTTCAACGACAGGGCTGGGGAAAAAGCACTTCATATTTTCTGCGGGATCCGTCTCGAAATCACGCGCTCCGTGTTCTCGCCTTCTCAACCAAGGAAACGTACTTCTTTTTTTGCATCCTCTTGCCTATAGGCGTGGACAGTATGCCGGCTGCTATGCCCATGATCCACACGTATTCCCAGCTGATAAGGAATCCAATCAGATTTATCGCCGCAATGACAATCAGCCAGTACGCCGATTGGAACTTGCCATTCGCTTTATCCAGTTCTCCTAAAATATCGATGCCATCCGAGGAATGAGGAGCATGTTCTATAAATTCTGCTGCTCCTGCAGCTCCCGCACAAGAACGGAAATCGGAGCCGCATTCCTCGGCGGCGTGTTCGTATGCGGTATTGTCCAGGACTTCCTGCACAGCAGATCGGATGCCATCGACAGAATCGTCATTCAGCATAAGTCCGGCATTCATCTCCGTGACTCTTCTTGCTACAGCCTTTTGCTCGCTCGTCTGCGGATAGAGAATCATCGGCGTGGCCATGTACAGGCTTTCAGAAACGCTGTTCATGCCGCAGTGCGTGATAAAAACATCTGCACCGGATAGAATATCGAGTTGATCGACATGAGGGTGCACGTGAATATTGTCGGGCAACGTTCCCAAAGCATCACGGTCTATCGCATTTCCGCAGGATATGATGACATCGATATTCTGTCCCTTTAATGCATCGATGCACTTTGCATAGAAATCCGGTCTGTCATTGATGACCGTTCCCATAGAGATATAAACAAGTGGCCGCGTTTTATCCTTATTCGGATCGGCTTTTGAGAATACGGATGGGCCGACAAAAACATAATGGTCGGAAAAGCTCTCAACATATGGTTGAAACCGCCTTGAGGTGTAGACGATCGAATCTGTATTGTTATCGCTTCGGACCAGCGATAATGCTCCTTCCACATGGTAGCCGTATGGCTCAAGTGTTTTCAGTTCCTTCGACACTCTCGGAAGTCCGAAGATCATATCCGCCAATTCCCCAAGCGTATTCCCCATGTACTGCGAGGACATCTGATTAAAGGCGAACGTGCTGGTAGAGACCACCATCGGTACGTTATGCTTCCAAGCATTCAGCTTGCCCCAAAAACATACGGAGTCCGTATATACAACATCGGGGCGGAAGGTTTTAAATTCCTCATCGAGAAAACCGTCCATAGAACATGTGATGCGGATATCCTGCACAGTCATTTCTGTGGTGGATACGTTTTTAAGTCCCTTCTCTTCTTGCTCCGCCAGATCGGGAAGATAGGAATCACAGGATATAAAATCCGCTCCGGTAGAGCGGATGCTCGTTTCAAACTCATTGAATGAGTAGAACCTGACCGTATTCCCGCATTGTACAAGTTCGGCGGCAACTGGAAGCATAGGATTGGTATGACCGTGCGCAGGAATACAGAAAAAGGCGATTCTCTTCAATCGCCATCACCATCCTTTTCCTGAAATGCCGCACCAAATAATTCGGCAAAGGCTCCTTTCGGAGGAATGGCGATTCCCCGCTCGATATCGCCAAGAAGAAGCAATGTATCTCCCGGCTTGATTCCAAAGATATCCCGTGCCTGTTTCGGTATTACGATCTGTCCCTTTTCCCCGACAGTGGCTGTCCATGCATATTTCCCGTCCGGTCCGTTCATTTTCTTCACCTCATAAGTATGATTTGTATAATAAATCATACTTCATTTTTTCAAAGTATCAATGGGTCTCGAAAAACCACATGGGCGATCTTCAATCTTGGCCACAGGAGCCGCAGGATCGATACCGGATTATCGGGCATGGACTGGAGAGCATCCTCGTCGCGTACGCTGCGCGCCCGAAGGCTGCAATCCCGAAAGGCGTAACTCGAGACGCGCTTTGGGCAACTCGGTTGCACGGGAGCCCTTTTCTCCCCCATAAGGCGTTAGACTGCAATCGCCAGGCTCGCAACAGGAAAGGCGGGGCAACGTGAATGTTCGCATGATAGAGGAGCCCGGTTGCCGGGAAATCGAGGTGACCGTGCGCTCGGCACCAGGCGACTCACGTGCCGCACGCATCGCCGAGCGCGTGCGGAGCATGTTCGGCCGGCTCGTCGGCTACGCCGATGGCGGCTCGATAGATAGGCTCGTCGTGCCGCTCGAGAGCGTGATCAGCATCGAGACCGCCGAGAAGCGCGCTTGGATCCACACGGTCGGCGGTAAAAGGCTCGAGAGCCCCATGAGGCTCTACGAGCTCGAGGATGCCCTCGAGGGGACCGAGTTCGTGCGCGTCTCGCGTCAGGCGCTCGTCAACCTCGATCACGTCATGGGCATCAGACCCGAGCCCAACGGCAGGCTGGCGCTCAAGATGGGCAACGAGGACATCGTCATCGTCTCGCGCAGCTACGTATCCGACCTCAAGGGAAGGATCGGCATCACACACTAGTGCACCCAGTATTGCCCCATGCGATCGAAGGAGGATCCCATCATGGCAAGGAACAGAGAGCAGGACGGATTTCTGAGCGGGTACGACAACCGCAACATCGGCAGTGCCGTGGGTATGGGGCTCCTCACGGGCAGTCTCATCACCGTGATCATGCTGGTGCTGTCGATAGCCGTAGGAGCCGCGATCTCCGGCTTGAGCGATTGGATGAGGTATTACCTCAGCTACATCGTCGCCGGTCTTGCCGGCGGCATCCTGCAGCAGCTGTGGTTCAACTACCACCCCACCATGAGGTTCGCCTACAGCGCACGGCTCCTCGGATTCGGCATAACCTACTATGTCGTGCTCGCTGCCTGCGCATACTTCGGAAGCTGGCTGCCTGCCGGCAATCCCTGGGCGTGGGCGACCTTCTCGATCATATTCCTCGTGATATTCGCAGCGGTGACCTTCATCATCGGAGTATCGCTCAAGAAGCGCGGCATCGAGTACACGGAGAGGCTCGACGAGTACCATGCGAAGCGAAGGGGTGAATAGGCCGCAGATGGGCGCTGCTCCGGCGCTATGGCTGGATATCCCCCGCCACACCGGAGGCAGACAGGACGATCCGGTCATGGCGACTGCGTCTCAGCCGAACCCGGCGGTCGCCACGCCGTCATCGGGCGCATCCACCAGCGCGAAGAGATAGAAGCGGGCGGGCCCGTCTCGGCAAACGCGGAGCAGATGCGCAGGCGCACCTCCTCGATCTGCTTTTCTGAGGAAACCGCCGAGGAGAGCAGGCAGATGTTCGCCGGCGTACATGCGCGGGGCGACGCTTATGGTAACCTCCACCTCGGCGCCATCGTGCTCGCCCCCTCCCTTCTCGGCTGCATAGAAGCCTTGTAGAGAAGAAGGCCGAGTTCCCCATACATACATGGGGGTATCAAATGAGCCGGTATGGAGAAGTCCAGCGAACTACTTGTGCGGGGCTCACGAACCAGAGCCAGAAAAATACTGTCAAACATTGCTGTTTGATCGCTGGAGAAAAGTTTACCAACCATTCCCGTGTAAAATTTCTTTGACGTCAATTCGTGTGGTAGATTATAGATAGCGAACCCGCCATGCCTCTCTCCCGACGTCAACCGGGATGATTGCAAACTTGGCGGGTGTTCCTTTTCCGGGGGATTGCATGGAATACGCGAAGCTGTGGCTCTCATACGATGAACAAGCAGACAGACTGGCAGAACGAGGCCTTGGCTTCGACAGGGATGATCTTGTCGAGCACCTTGCGGACGTTGGGTACTACCGCCTAAGCGGATACTGGTATATCTACAAGCAGGACTCCGATGTCCAAGGCGAATCGTTCACCGAAGGGACGACGTTCGCCAAGGTTTGGGACTTATACACCTTCGATCGCCAGCTCAGGCTCATCACGCTCGACGCTATCGAACGCGTCGAAATATACATGCGCACCCAGCTTGCATATCGCCTTGCAGAGCAGTCTGGACCGTTCGGCTTCTTGAACCGCTCGACACTTCCCAACATTGATCAGAAGGCATACGGTCATTTTATGTCTAAGTGCTTCACAGCATATGACCGCTCGAAGACACTATTCATCGAGCATTTCAAGAAAAAGTATGGTGACTCCCACGGACTACCACCGTACTGGACACTCGTCAATATCATGGACTTCGGCATGATGCTCACGCTGTTTCGGGGCTCCCCGAATGTCGTCAAGAAAGGCATTGCCGACGAGATCGGGATTCCCGCAGGGGTGTTTGAATCGTGGCTCCTCACCTTGAACACCGTACGCAACGCATGCGCGCATCACGATCGCTTGTGGAACAAGAGATTGGGTAATCGGGCCAAGATTCCACGTGGTCGCAAGTACCCCGAGTGGCATAAGCCTTACAAGGTCCAAAACAGCACAACGTTCTGCCTGCTCACCATCCTTGGATACCTTCTTGGGCGAATCGCCCCAAATTCGTCTTGGCACAGCAAGGTGATTCAACTCCTACGCGATCGCAATGAAGAGGACCTGCGGCGCATGGGATTCTACGAAGGATGGGAAGAGTGCCCGATTTGGAAGAAGTGGATGCAGGGTGGAGAGAACTCTGCCGGCAAAGTCTGACACGAGCTCAGGAGGAGGAAGGCTACCTTCTTCACGGACGTAAGCCAAGCGTAGTACGACAGGAACTCATGTCGTGACGAAAACTTTTATGGGAATAAGCAGAGATGGGCACATCCGGATTTGCTGGAGAGAAGGATGCGCTTGGACACATGGCAGCGTGAAAACTTACGATCGGAGAAGCTGCAGGCATGAAGAGGGCAGTGCTTTCGCTGGCAGCTATATCTATGCTGATCCTTCTGACAGCCTGCGGAAAGAAAGGGGCCACGCCCGACTGCGAACAGGCGATGGGCATTATCATCGTCAATGATCGGGGGCCATGGGGCAAGAAACGCAGCCGGTCCCGCCTCCAAGGCCGACGTCGGCGGCGATACGATCGAGGCAGAGGCGACAACCGCCCTCGAGCGTTTCCGCCAACGGAGCCGCAGTTATCGGGGGCATCGGTTGCGCAACGAAGGCTGGCGCGCGTGGAGAGGATCGCGAAATGGAAATATCCGCATCTCTGTGCTATTAGTTATCTTGTAAAAAAGGCAGCAGGTTGCTACGCCAAAAAAACTGCCCCGGCATACGCCGTGGCGCAGAGACGGAAGGGGGGATTCCCATGTCGCAGATCACCAAACGGGCATTGGAGGCATCCCTTAAAAACATGCTCCTTCAAAAGCCTTTGGATAAAATCACCATCAATGATATCGCGAAGGACTGCGGCATCAACCGCATGACATTCTATTACCATTTCAAAGACATCTACGATCTGGTGGAATGGTCCTGTGCCGAGGATGCGGCCAAGGCTTTAGCGGGGAATAAGACGTACGATACTTGGCAGCAGGGCTTTCTGCAGATATTCGAGGCGGTCAAAGATAACAAGCCCTTTATCATGAATGTGCATCACTCCGTCAGCAGGGAGCAAGTGGAGCGCTATTTATATGAGGTCACCTACGGGCTGCTTCTGAATGTTGTAAACGAGGAAGCCGCCGACGATCCGGTGAGTGAGGAAGATAAGTCCTTCATCGCCCACTTCTATAAGTATGCATTTGTGGGGCTGATGTTGGACTGGATCCGGGGGGACATGAAGGAAGACCCGAAAGAGATCGTCAACCGTCTTTCGTTGCTGATGCAGGGCAATTTCTCCCGGGCACTGAAAGCGTACTGTACGGGAGAACCTAAGCAAATCCGGTGATTTGATAAAAATCCAAGCAGAAATGCCGCCATGATAAAACTTTTATCATGGCGGCATTTCTGCTGATTGCGGGCGTTTTTGCATGCCGGAATAATTACATAAACCAAAGGCGAGTTCTATGGAGGTGTTCGCTATGTATTATTCAAGCGGTAACTATGAGGCATTTGCACGTCCCGAAAAGCCGGAAGGCATCGAGCACAAGTCGGCATACCTGATCGGCAGCGGCTTGGCCTCGCTTTCTGCGGCTTGCTTCCTTGTCAGAGACGCCCAGATGCCCGGAAGCCACGTCCATGTTCTGGAGCGGGATTCTCGCCCCGGCGGCGCCCTGGACGGCGACCAGATAACGAACGTCGGCTATGTCATGCGTGGCGGCCGGGAGATGGACAATCACTTCGAGTGCATGTGGGATCTGTTCCGTTCCATCCCGTCTATCGAAACCGATGGCGTCAGTGTCCTGGATGAATACTATTGGCTGAACAAGAGCGACCCCAACTACTCCCTGTGCCGGGCGACCCAGAATCGGGGCGAAGACGCGCAGACCGGCAATAAGTTCGGCCTGTCGGACAAGGGCAGCATGGAAATCATGAAGCTGTTCATGACTCCGGACGAACAGCTTGCCAATGTGAAAATGACCGAGCTGTTCGATGAAGAGGTTTTCAATACCAACTTCTGGATGTACTGGCGCACCATGTTTGCCTTCAAGGATGACCAGAGTGCTCTGGAGATGAAGCGCTATATGCAGCGCTACATCCACCACATCGGTGGACTTCCGGACTTTACCGCGCTGCGGTTCACAAAGTACAACCAGTATGAGTCTATGGTGCTTCCCATGGTCAAGTATCTGGAAGAACATGGGGTGCAGTTCCACTATGGCATCAAGGTCATGAACGTCCTCTTCGACATCCATGACGGCAAAAAGCTGGCGAAGACCATCGTGCTGGAACGTGAAGGGCAGGCCGAGCATATCGATCTGACCGAGAATGATCTGGTATTTTATACCAACGGCAGCAATGTTGAAAATTCAACTTACGGTAGCCAAACAAAGGCCACGGGCATGGATGGCGAGATTCACGAGGGCGGATCCTTCGATTTGTGGAGAAAAATCGCAGCGCAGGATCCCGCCTTCGGCCGCCCCGATAAGTTCTGCACCGACCCTGAGGACAGCAACTGGGTCAGCGCCACGGTCAATACGCTGGACGAGAGGATCCTGCCCTACATACGGAATATCTGCAAGCGCGACCCTCTGTCCGGCAAGGTGGTCACGGGCGGTATCGTCACAGTCAAGGATTCCAGCTGGCTTCTCAGCTGGACGATCAACCGCCAGCCCCAGTATCGTGATCAACCGAAGGGACAAGTGCTGGTATGGCTGTATGGAATGTTCTCCGATCGCCCCGGCGACTTCGTAAAACAGCCCATGCGGGACTGCACCGGCATGGAAATCTGCGAAGAATGGCTCTATCATCTGGGTGTTCCAGAAGATCAGATTGAAGAGCTGGCAAAAAACAGCGCCAACACCGTTCCCGTGATGATGCCTTTTGCCAGCGCCTATTTCCAGCCGCGCGAATCCGGTGACAGGCCTTCTGTCGTACCGAGCGGCTCTGTTAACTTTGCCTTTATCGGCAATTTTGCAGAAACACCCCGAGATACGGTTTTCACCACGGAGTATTCTATCCGCACCGCCATGGAAGCCGTCTACACCCTTCTGGATGTCGACCGAGGCGTTCCGGAAGTCTGGGGCAGCGTCTACGACATCCGCGATCTGCTGAATGCCACGGTCGCCCTGCGGGATGGGAAGAAGATCACCGACATGGAGCTCGGCCTCAAAAAGAGAATCGCACTGAAAGAGGCTCTGAAGAAGATCGAAGGTACGGAGGTTGAAAAACTTCTGGAAGAACACGAGGTGATCTAGCCGTCGAAGAAACGCACGATAGCCTTTTGGTCTCAGGTTTCAATCAGCGACCATGAAGCGCCATGATGGAAGAGCGATCAGCGATAAGCTGGTCGCTCATCGCGTGTCGTCCGTCCTGGCACCAGAGCATCATCGTCCCCAGCTGCGTATGGAGCGCCCCACCGAATGCCCGCGGCACCTATCCGGATAGGTGCCGCGGGTGGGCTACGCTGCAGGCATCGCATTCGATAAGAGCCTATGCGCCTTGCCCCTCGATGTACCGAGCGTGATGGCCGGTGCCGTGGCAGCGCCTAGTCCTCGTACTCCCCGCGATCCCACTTCTCGAGGAACTCATCGAAGAAGTGCGGATCGGACTGGGCGGATGCGGCATGCTCCACGGCGTCGATCTTCGCCACCAGGGCATCGGACTCGGGCGTGGGCTCATACTCCGCCGCGAGGAAGGCCTCGGCGATGTCGTTGATGAGGAACTCGCCCACGATGCGTCCGCCAAAGCCGCACACATTGGCGTCGAGGTGCCTGCGCGCCCAGACGGCCGTCGTCATATCGCGCACGAGAGCACACCGGACCCCGGGCACCTTGTTGACGGCATTGGTGATGCCGATCCCCGTGCCGCACAGCACGATGCCGGCATCGGCCTCGCCCGAGGCCACCAGCTCGCCCACTCTCTTGCCATATATGGGATAGTGCGTGCGCGTGTTGTCGTACGTACCGCAGTCTATGACCGTGTGCCCGTGCGCTTTGAGCGAGTCGGAAAGGCGCATCTTGGTATCGGTGACAATATGATCGCAACCTATGGCGATGACCTGTGATTTTGCCATGCTGTCTCCTATCTATCTCGTGAGTCGGTTCGTTTGATGCCGAGGATGGGAGAGCTACGCCATCTTGCCCAGCATATCGACGCGGATCTGATGGCGACCGCCCTCATAGCTGGCGGCAAGAAACTCCCGCACGACGTTGAGGGCAAGCCCCTCCCCCAGAATCTGCGATCCCAAGCAGATCATGCGGGCATTGTTGTGCTGACGAGTCATGTAGGCGGAGCGCTCATCAGAGATCTCGGCGGCGACCATGCCCTTCACCTTGCAGGCTGCCATGAAGCTGCCCGCCCCGTAGGCATCGGCGACGATGCCTTGGCTCTCGGGATCGTCTAGGAGCTCGTGGGCGACCACGAGCGCTGCGTCCACGCAGTCCGCCTGCGTTCCCTTGTCAACAACCTCATAGCCGTACGCATCCAGGTGGTGGGCTATGCACCTCTCGAGAGCCTGTCCCTCGGCATCGGAGGCCAATACAACCTTCATTGCACTTCCTCTCTCGTATGTGGTTTTCTATGCGTCGCGCACGTCCGGGATGCGCTTCGGGATGTCGGTCGAGTGGCTATGCGGTTATGACCTTGGTGTACTGCTTGAGCTCGTGCAGCTGCTCCGCAGTGACGAGACCGTCGGTGATAAGCACATCCACGTTGGCGAGGTCGTAGAAACCGAAGAAGTCGCGGCGGCCCAGCTTGCTCGAGTCGGCAAGGAGGCAGCGCCTGTCGGCGTGATCGAGTGCCAGCTTCTGCAGCGTTCCCTCCGGGGTGTTGGAGGTCGAAACCATGTTCTCGAAGATTCCATTGAGGCCGATGAATGCCGTGCCGATTCCCAGCGTGGAGATGCCCTGCTCGGCGAGGGGGCCCACGAAGGCGCCCGTGCTGGCACGGTAGGCTCCACCGACGACGAAGAGCTCGATGCCCTCGCGGTTGCGCAGGATGTCGATCACGGGCAGGCTGTTGGTGATGACGCGCAGGCGCATGAGCGGAAGTATGCGCGCGAGCATCTCGACGGTAGTTCCCGTCCCCAGAAAGACCGTGCTTCCCTCATCCACATATGCGAGTGCCTCGGCAGCTATCTGCGCTTTCTCGTGCACATGGGCGCTGCCCTTCTCGCTGTGCGTCAGCTCGCGCGGGATGGCGACGCCTCTCACGCCCGCCACACTGCGGGCGCCGCCATGCACGCGCACCACGCGCCCCTCGCTGGAGAGCTCGGCGAGATCGCGGCGCACGGTCATCTCCGACACCGAGAGCTTCGCGGCGATCTCCCCCGTGGTGACCGTATTGAGCTCATCTATGAGGCTGCAGATGGCCTCTCGTCTCTCGCCCTTGAGCATCTTCTCTCGCATCTCCTGCTCCCTTTTGCTTGGTTTGAACATTAACGATAGGAACCAAACATTTCAAGCACCATCAAACATGTGTGTATTTGAGATATCGTCTCTGTTCGCACAACGAACAACAATGCGGAAATATACTTCCAAAACAGCAAAATTACAGGTTCATCACTACAATATCACTGTTCGTACGTCCTCGGCGCGCGAACAGCGGCATAGATCGCTCCACGCAAAACTCATATGAGCGAATATGTTCATGACAAACAAAATAGGACAGAAAGAAAGGAGGAGCTCTGCGGAAGATCCCTACCGGGAGGGGTCGACCGTTCTACATAGCACAGGCCATTGAATACAAGCGGAAGGAAAGATATGAACAAGGAAGAGGTTGCAAACATCGGTTTCGAGATCGTGGCATACTCGGGAGACGCGCGCTCAAAGCTTCTTCTCGCGCTCAAGGATGCAAAAACAGGCAACTTGGGAGAGTGCGACAAGCTCATCGCAGAGGCAAAGGAACTCCTGGCCGATGCGCATAGGGTCCAGTTCGACCTCCTGAGCCGCGAGGCCAAGGGCGAGACCGCCGAGCTGGGCTTCATCATGGTCCACGCCCAAGACCACCTCATGACGACGCTGCTCCTTGCCGACATCATCACTACGCTCCTCGACGTCTACCGCTAGGAGAGCGAGCGCACAGAAGCGCTGGCGCCAGCACCAGGTGCAGGATTTCCCCCTATACGTTTGAAGAGAGGATCATTATGGAACGCCTTATCGCGCTCGTCGAAAAGGGCAAACCCTTCTTCGATGCCGTCGCGCGCAACAGGTACCTCAAGGCCATCCGCGACGGCTTCATATCGGTCATGCCGATCATCATCTTCTCGTCGCTGTTCTTGCTTATCGCAGACATTCCCGTGCTCTGGGGCTATGAGTGGCCCCAGGAGATAAAAGCCTTCCTCATGAAGCCGTATAACTACTCCATGGGGATCGTCGGGCTGCTGGTCGCCGCCACCACGGCCAAGCACTTCACCGATGCGCTCAACCGCGACATGCCCAAGACCAACCAGATCAACTCCGTATCCACGATGCTCGCCGCTGTGGTGGGCTTTGCCATCCTCGCCTCCGGCAGCGTTGTGGAGCAACTTGCCGATGGCACGTCGCTCACGGGGCTCGACACATCCTACCTGGGTTCCAAGGGGCTTCTCACCGCCTTCTTGACGGCATTCGCCGTCGGCGGCATCTACAAGTTCCTGATCTCCCACAATGTGACGCTCAAGATGCCCGAACAGGTACCGCCCAACATCTCCCAGACGTTCAAGGACATCATCCCCTTTGCGGCGACGACCATCGTGTTCTGGCTCTTCGATCACTTCTTCCGCCTCGCCTTCGGCTTCTGCTTGGCCGAGGGCGTCATCCGCGTCTTCCAGCCGCTCTTCTCGGCTGCCGACACCTACCCCGGGCTCGCGATCGTCTATGGCGCGATCGGGCTGTTCTGGTTCGTCGGCGTCCATGGCCCGTCGATCGTCGAGCCTGCCATCGGTGCCATCGCCTTCTACAACGTGGCCAACAAC
The DNA here is from genome assembly GCA_004010535.1 of Coriobacteriales bacterium OH1046. Classification (GTDB taxonomy): domain Bacteria; phylum Actinomycetota; class Coriobacteriia; order Coriobacteriales; family Atopobiaceae; genus RUG721. The sequence continues at coordinate 114,534 of RQYE01000004.1, forward strand.
CTCGCACTGGTCCAAGCCGGCGAGCATGCCGCCAGCATCATCACGCCCGGCACCCAGTACTTCGTCATCACCATGGGCGGCACCGGTGCGACCCTCGTGATCACGCTGATGATCGCCTTCCTGTCGAAGTCGAAGCAGCTGCGGGCCATCGGGCGCGCCTCTACGGTGCCCGTGCTCTTCGGCGTCAACGAGCCCATCCTCTTCGGCGCGCCGTTCGTGCTCAACCCCATCTTCTTCATCCCCTTCGTCCTCGTCCCGGTCTTCAACGTCTGGATCTTCAAGATCTTCGTGGACGTGCTGGGGATGAACAGCTTCACCTACGTGCTCCCCTGGGTCACGCCGGCACCGCTGGGCATCATCCTCGGCTGCGCCATGCAGCCGCTCGCGGTGATATACGTGCTCGTCGCACTGGTTGTCGACTTCGCGGTCTACTATCCCTTCTTCAGGGTGTACGATCGCCAGCTCGTGGAGCAGGAGCGTGCCGGGGTGGTTGAACCCCAAGAGGCGGAGCCCCACGAGAAGCCCATCGAGGCTGCCATGCAGCCTGCGGACGAGAGCCCTGCAGCACCCGATGCAGCTCCCGAGAAGGACGCAGCCGTCCCGCAGGGCTCGACACTCGACGGCAAGCGCGTGCTCGTCCTGTGCGCAGGCGGGGGCACGTCCGGCCTTCTCGCCAACGCCCTCACCAAGGCGGCCGAGGATCATGGCGTGGGCCTCGAGGCCGTAGCCGGCGCATACGGCGCCCACCTGGATATCATGGGAGATTACGATCTCGTGATCTTGGCTCCGCAGGTCGCCTCCTACCTGCCGGACCTTCAGAAGGATGCGGAGCGCATGGGGGTCGCCACGGCAGCCTGCGGCGGCAAGGAGTACATCGATCTCACGCGTGATGGGGAGAAGTCCCTGCGCTTTGTCACCGAATCCCTCAAGGGAGGCGAGTAGCCATGGCTGCCGAGCATCCGCTATCTGCAAAGGCCTTACCGGTGGACATCCCCCGGGACTTCATCTTCGGCGCCGCCACGGCAGCCTACCAGTGCGAGGGAGAGACCCTCACGCATGGCAAGGGCAAGGTCGCATGGGATGACTATCTAGCCGAGAAAGGGCTCTTCTCCGCCGATCCGGCAAGCGACTTCTACCATCGCTACCCGGAGGATCTGAAGCTCTGCCGCAAGTACGGCATCGACGGCATCCGCATCTCGATCGCTTGGTCGCGCATCTTCCCCAAGGGCACGGGCAAGGTCAATCTCGAGGGAGTGATCTTCTACCATCATCTCTTTGCGGAGTGCAAGGCGCAGGGTGTGGAGCCGTACGTGACGCTGCACCACTTCGACACGCCGGATGCCCTCTACAGCGAGGGAGACTTCCTCAACCGCACGACCATCGACGCCTTCGAGCGTTATGCGCGCTTCTGCTTTGAGGAGTATCCGGAGGTAACCAACTGGTTCACCTTCAACGAAATCTGGGCGGCCGTCTCGAACATGTACATAGAAGGCACCTGGCCGCGCGGCCAGCGCTACCGCCTCGACCTGGCGTTCCAGGCCATGCACAACATGATGGTCGCACATGCGCGGGCAGTCCTTGCCTTCGACGAGCTGGGGCATCGGGGCAAGATCGGCGTGGTGCACGCGCTCTCGACCAAGTACCCCGACGATCCGGCCAACCCCGGTGACGTTGCGGCTGCTGCGGCCGAGGACGTGCTCAACAACCAGTTCCTGCTCGACGCAACCTTTGACGGATCCTATTCGGATGATAGCTTGGCCTGCGCGCACCATCTGGCCGGCATCGCCGGTGGGTCGCTCGTGCTGCCTGAGGAGGATCTCAGCCAGATCAAGGCTGCGGCACCCCTCAACGACTGCTTGGGCATCAACTATTACCAGAGCAACTTCCTGAAGGCGTACGACGGCCCCAACGACCTGCATCACAACGCGACAGGCGAGAAGGGCACCGAGCGCTACGCCTTGGCAGGCGTAGGCGAGCGCGTCAGCCATCCCGAGATCCCGCGCACGGACTGGGATTGGCTCATCTATCCCCAAGGGCTCTACGACCTGATCATGCGCATCAAAGACCAGTGGCCGCACTACGGGGCCATCCTCGTCACCGAAAACGGCATGGGCGCGAAGGACGAGCTCATCGACGGCGAGGTGCATGATGCGGAGCGCATCGACTACATCCGCCAGCACCTGAGCTGGACTCTCAAAGCCCGGAGCGAGGGTGCCAACGTGCGCGGATACTTCGTGTGGTCGCTTATGGACATGTTCTCATGGACCAACGGCTACAACAAGCGCTATGGCCTCTTCTACGTGGACTTCGACACGCAGGAGCGCATCCCCAAGGATTCGGCTGCATGGTACGCCAAGGCTTCGAAGGAAAGGCGTCTCGACGGGTAAGAGGGGCCGGCGCTCTGCCTAGGACTTGAGACCATGCGGACTGCCGCGAATCGTTGGGCAGGAAGCGTCTGCAGACCGTGCGCCTCCGCCCCGCTCGCATTATCCGCGAGCGGGGCGGATGGTGCCGGAATCGTCAAACATGTGCGCTCATGAATTCCGAGAAACTCGGGGCACCATCGCCATCTCCTGGCAGCGTCTCCTAAACTCGGTCACCACGTCCTTGGGCAGCAGCTGCGCAGTGCTACCTGTCACGTGCACGTCGACGTCGGGCATGGAAACGAGGCCTATGATGACGCGCTATCCCTCGTCCGAGCTCCCCGAAAGGCCTGGTGCGTCCAAGCATGGCCATCGGGGTTGTTCTCCGCCTCCGATCATCTTGGAGCTGCTGCTCTCAACCCTCTCCTTGGATCCCAGTTGGCAGATGAGCATGTTGAGCTGCACGAGCTCGTCAGCTCCCAAGGCCATGTCACCCATCTCCCAGGAGGTTGCCGGTCGCGCTCCATGAGTAGCCGCCAGCATCAAGGGCTTCTCGCGCCCACTCGATCGTGAGCTCGGCGCCATCGAGCGGCCGGGTGATCTGGTCCGCCGACCAGATCACCCGCACGTCGAGTGCGTCGAGCACGTCGTTCATCCTCACAACACGAGCGTTGAAGTCCTCCTCGGAGAGCTGGCTCTCGGGAGAGATGAAGATCCACAGATGGCCCGAGACGAATACCCCCGCCTCCTCGAGGGTGGCGTCCGGTGGGATCTCGCGCTCCACGCCTTGCGGGTCGGTGCCCACGTTCGGGTACTGCTTGTCGAGCATCTCGGCCTCCATCACCCACGACCCCTCTGGAAGGTCGCCGAAGGCATCCCGGGCTGCCGCCGTGAGCCTTCGCTCGTACTCCTCGTGGAGCCTCAGGTAGAGGTAGTTGTCCGCCCAGCGGGGGTCATCCGTGTAGAGAACCGACGCGACGCAGGTCTCCCCGGCGTACTCGCCTGTCTCGACGGCGCAGGTCACGGTATGGGGATCGCGCATCAGACCGGTGGAGAGCCTCACCTCGGTGGCACGGAACGTCTCGCCGTAGCGCGCCGAGAGGTGGTCCTCGGCGAGCTCGGCATAGCGGACGTTCCTCTTCGACCGCGTCGAGGGCCACTCTCCCTCTCGCATCGAGGCGAGCACGTCCTCCGGGGCGCCCAAGCTCTGCGCCACCTCGATGTCGCGCTCCGTGACCTTGTCGTCCATGTCAACAACCTCCCGCGCAGTACCGCCGTCGTTCATCGTCGACTGCGTGGCGCAGCCCGGCATGGCAGCCAGGGAGAGGGCGAGCAGGCCAGCCATTAGAGCCTTGGAAGCCCTTATCATCACGAGCCACCTCCCCCTACCCGATCCGTCAGAATACGCGGTGCCGATCTTGGCGAGCCTTGACCTTATCTGGTGCGATGATACTTCCATCGGGTACTGCACGGCTTTCATTGCCATTATACGATGCGGCAGATCTCACGCACGCTTTGAGGCCCACGTGCGACGGCGTCCGGGAGATCGGCATCGACGTCGATGGCCTCCTCATAGCCGAGGGTAAAGTCGAGTTTGTTGAAGGACCCGTACTCTGCCTCGCCGGATCGCACGACGATGAATTCTATGGAGCCGATCTTGAGCTAACTATATATGGAAGATTCTCAATCCAAATATGCAATATAGAGACCTTCGTACGTAAGTTTTTACCTCCCGGCGTATATCGCTATTCTTTTGACGATAAGAACGTGAGAGCGCAAATCGTTGCAGAGTTCATGCAATCATTCATCGTAGCCGTCAATTCCCTTTCCGCCGAATACAGGATTTCCCAGCTTCCATCACAGGCAAACACCATTTCAAAAAACCGTTGTGAACGATGATCATAATGCGGGTACGTGGCCGGAGCGTTTCGGCTTCGAAATCAAGAGTGTCTCGATCGAGAACATCGAGTTCACGCCCCAATCTCGCGAGCCTGTCCAACAGTACTCGTCAAATAGGATGAACGTTGCAGCTTATGAGGGTGTTTCGCAGCAAGCAGCGAATAAGACAGCGCAGCAGCGTATCGCGCAGGGCATCCAGAACAACGGATTGGGCGACGGCGGCGGTCTTCTCTTTGGGATGAATATGGCTCAAGGGATGAACTCCAGCGGTCAGATGAACGCCCCGTCAATGAGCTTGGAGGAGCAGATCGAGATCGTGAAGAAGCTTAAGGGACTGCTTGATGCCGGCATCCTCTCACAAGAGGAATTCGACACAAAGAAACGGGAAATTATGGGTCTGTAAATCTCGCGTTTTTGTACAGGCCAGCACTGGTCAGCTATCCTATACGAGCATCGACCGCCACCATGGAGACGCAGAGCTTCCAAATTGACCTTGGGACAATCGCATAACCTCACGGGTTCGTGGGTTACGATCCGTCTTACCGGACCACAACCCACGAACCCGACCGGGCACTCCCCTCCCTTACCAGAACACCCTCCTCCTTGAGCTCGGCCACGATACGTTCCGCGCTCCTTTTGGAGCATCCGAGCTCTTCCGACAGTGCTGCTACGTTCCCATCCGGATTCCCCTCAAAGTACGAGAGCGCCCGAGCCTTGGCGAGGTCATGCCCGTCTCCGGGTTTTGCGAACGGGACAATGGATTCTCGTATGCATTCGAGCATGAACTCGACGAACGTCTCACTCGACCCTAGAGTGTCGGATTGCGCGAGGGCGGCATAGTATCCTGCCTGGCGTTTGCAAATTGCGCTCTCCACGGGCAGCCATGCCAGAACAGACCTCCATCGGGAAAGGAGCAGCGTATGCCAGAGCCTGCCGATCCTGCCGTTGCCGTCCGCGAAGGGATGGCAGAACTCGAACTCGAAATGGAACACGCAGGAAGCAAGCAGCGGGTGCACGGTCGTCGTCCTCAGCCAGCCGAAGATGTCGGCCATCACTTCCGGAACGTATGCTGCGGGAGTCCCTGCGTGGATCAGGGTGTCGCCGTCGAACACGCCAACGTTTCCAGAGCGGAATCGTCCTGCCCCGTCAACGAGCCCCTCCATCATCGCGCGGTGGGCCATAAGGAGATCTTCGATCGAATAAGGATCGAGATCCGGAATCAGGTCGTAGGCGCGCTTGGCATTCTCGACTTCGAGGATGTCGCGCCTGTCTCCGAGCACGCGTTTTCCATCGATGATGGCCGTGACCGCCTGTTCGTTAAGCCCGTTCCCCTCGATCAGGAGAGAGGAATGGATGGTCTTTATCCTGAGCTCGCGATGCAAAGTCGGGCTTTTTGCGAGAGGTGCCTGCGGCGAGATCATTCCCACGAGTTCGGCGATCTCCATGCACAGAGCATCAATTCTGTCGTTGCGTTCAAATGGCGGTTCGTAAGACATGGGGTCTCCCTTCTTTTACCGCCACAATTATACCGTCATTGGCGGTATAATTCGAGGATCGCCTCCATATGATGCGAACGATCCAGTTGATGATCAATATGCATATCATTCAGGCAAATCCGCAATCGCTTTTCCTGTTTAGACGCTATTCCCACACATTCAGGGAGCGAGCTTGTCCATGAGGCCTCTTTCTCCCCTTACGTTACGCATGTAGTATATCGATTTGATAGGCTTCGATTTTTTCCTGATGCGGAGGCTGCTATGGACCGGAAGCCAGCACTGCGCGACTGTGTATACGGTCAGGCCGTAGGCGGTGCGCTGGGCGTGCGGTAGTGTCGTGAAAGTTGGTGTAACGGCCCTTTGATCGGACTCCGGCCAGCGCCCGAACCCTCGACCAACCGTATCCTACGCCGCCTCCAGCTTCTCCGCAAGCTCGAGGCTGGACTCTATCGCCCTCCTCGCCACGAGCTGCCACCCCGCCGCCTGCTCCGGCGTCGGCTCGGGGGCAGGCGCTCCCTCCTCGTAGAGCTCCGCCATGCGCGCCTGCGAGAAGCACCTCGCATCGGCCCAGGACTCGTCCCGGTCGCACATGACGGCCCCCGCAAGGCGCATGAGCGATGCGGTGCTCGGGAACACCTGCACGACCCGCGACCGGCGCTTCAGCTCCCTGTTCGTCCTCTCCTGCAGGTTGTTGGTCCTGATGCGCTTCCAGTGCGACGGCGGGAGGTCCAGGCAGGCCAGGGCGTCGGGCTCCGCCTCCTCGAGGATCCCCGCCGCCTCGGGGCAGCAGGACGAGAGCATCCCCACGGCGATGTGGTAGGCGGCCCGGACCGCCCCGGCCTCCCTGAGGCGGAAGACCGGCGCCACTATGCGCGCGACCCGCCTGGCGGCCTTGCGCGAGCCCGCGGCGCGGATGCAGTCGCGCATGAGGTGCACGGCGCACCGCTGCCATGCGGCGCCCTGGAACACCCCGCCGATCGCCCTCCTCAGGCCCGCGTGGGCGTCGGAGGCGGCGAGCCGGACGCCGTCGACGCCGCGGGAGCGCACCGTGCGCAGGAACGCGAGCCACGAGTCGTAGCTCTCGGTGTCGACGACGCCGATGCCCAGCACGTGCCGCCAGCCGTCCGAGTCGCATCCGATCGCCGTGACGACGGCGGTGGAGGCGACCCGGCGCTCCCTGCGGCACTCGACGTAGGCGGCGTCTATCCAGACGTAGGGCATCGCGAGGTCCCCGAGCGGCCTCGCCGACAGCTCCTCGACCTCGGAGTCCAGGTGCTCGCAGATGGCGCTGGCCTGGTCCTTCGAGAGCCGCCCTATGCCCATGGCCCGCGCGACCCCCTGCACCTTCCCGGTGCTCGTCCCGGTGGCGTACATCTCCGCCACCGCGGCCACGACCGCCCTGTCGACCCTCCGGTAGCGCTCGAGCACGTCCTCGGGGAAGAAGGTGCCGGAGCGGAGCTTCGGGATCCTGAGCGTGAGCGTGCCCACGCATGTGGCGAGCCTGCGCTCCCTGTACCCGTTCCCGACGCCGCCGGTATCCCCGCAGAGCTGCTCCGCCTCGGCCGCCATGATCTCGTTGACGACGGACTCGGCCAGCGTCCTCAGCAGCTCCTGCATGTTGACGAAGCCGTCCTCGAAGCGCGGTATCGCCAGCGCCGCCCCCGGGGCGGCGATGTCTGCTATGCTTTCCATTGCGGTCACTTGCCTTTCTCTCGAACCTGATTTGTCGCGATCTCAGATTCTAGGCGGTGGCCGTCGTCCTTTCAAACGGCCGCCCTGCGGCCGACCGCTTACACCAACATTTCCGACACGATCGGGCGTGCCCTACGAGTTCAACCCGCGCGGCACCTTCGCATGCACGGGTATGGTCGGATATGGGACGCATCGCAAGCCCGCGGGCACTTGGAGCGACGACACGTCGATGGCGCTTGCCACCTGCGATAGCATCCGCAGGCTCGGACGCATCGACACGACCGACATGCGGCAACGCTTCGAACGCTGGTACCACGGCGGCGCTTACACGGTAGACGGCCTCTTCGACGTGGGCGGCTGCACGGCGGATGCCATCAGGTCCGGCCGTGGCCGGACCGGCGAGTACGACAACGGCAACGGTTCGCTCATGCGCATCCTCCCGCTGGCCTTCACGGGCGCCGCCGATGGCGAGGTCCGGGCCGTTTCGGCCATCACGCATGCGCACCGCGTTTCATGCGACTGCTGCGTGGACATGGTGCGCATAGCACGCCAGCTCATCGCCGGGGAGACGCCCGCGGACGTTGCGGGCGACCTTTCGGGCGTTCCCGAGGACGAGATCCGCTCAGGCGGCTTCGTCTGCGACACCCACCGGGCGGCTCTCTGGTGCCTCGTGAACACGGGCTCCTACGCCGAATGCGTGCTTGCCGCCGTGAACCTAGGCGAGGACACCGACACCACGGCTGCCGTCGCAGGGGGTCTGGCGGGCATCGTCTACGGTATCGCGTCCATCCCCTCCGCCTAGATGGACACGCTCCTCGGCAAAGACGTCATCGAGGCCTGCCTGTTCTGAGTACAAAAAGAGAAGACGGCGCATCGAACGAGGCGCCACTCCAATTGGGCTAATGCGTGCTGAAGCTACTAGAGCCGTGTAACGGTTGCCGAATGAGGGCTACCCGCACTTTACCGTCACCACTCCCCCGATTTTATGCAGTCAGCATTGTCGCCGACCTGCACTGATAATCGGAAGCGAGGAGTTCGCCCGATGGGGGCGATAATTCCTTACGGGTTCGGGAGCGCGGTGGCTCGCTGACCTGCTGCCGCAAATAGGTTGACCTCAATTCCCAACCTGCCCCGCGCCCCGCCCGTGGTCCAGGGGATGCCGATGACCTGGCAGGAGCATGGGCGCAGCCTCTCAAGACGCGAGCAGCTTGATTGCAGTTCTCCCGTCAGCGCATTGTCTCGCCGCCCCGAGGACCGCGGGGATGGAGGACTTCGGAGAGGAGCGGCTGGCATGACCGCAGCCGAAATCGACACCCATAAGGATACGCACGCCGTATGCATCGTCGGCAAGCTCGGGAGGATGCTGGGATCCGACGAGTTCCGTGCTGTCGCTCGTCTGCATTTGGCGGGAATCCAAGGCCGCCGCAGACAAACTGGAGGGGCGCATAGGAGCCGTACCCGCGGAGAACGCTCCCGCCCTCCTCTCCATCTTCGGCTGCGGGCGCCGATCTCCGCCGTCGGCGGCAACCCGGAGCGTCTCGGGTCGGAGGTCGCGTTCGCGAGCCTGTGCGGCACATCGCCCGTCGAGGCGTCGAGCGACAGGACTTGCCGGCACAGGCTCGACCGGGGTGGGAATCGCCAGACCAACGCCGCGCTCCACAGGATAGCCGCTGTGTGTCTCAGATACGACGGACGGACCCAAGGGTACGCCGCAGGGAGACAGTCGGAGGGCAAGCCGGAGAAGGAGGTCCTCCGGTGCCTGAAGCGCCACATCGCACGGGAGGTGTACGGGGCGCTGTCGAATCCCAAAGGAGGCGCAAACGCCTATTGACATCTATAGGAGCGTTGGAAAGGCTGTTTGGTTGCATGCAACTGACTGCATTATTAATGCTTTAATGCTGGCTGAGCTGCAGGTAAGATTAAACCTCATTGCCCGTCGAGATATGCCGCAGTCGCGTCGGTGAGGGGCTGCTGCAGCCTGATGAAGTCGGTCGAGGCTTCCGAGAGCGGCCGGTCCGTCTCCTCGAACCAGCGAAGCGTGAATCCGATCAGTGCCCAAGCACCCCATGCGCATGCGAGTCGGTGGCCGCGCTCCCGATTGCCGGTGATGATCGGCTGGGCGACGTCCATGTACACGTCTTCCAAGGATTTAGCGAGGTATGCGGCGATTGTTCCACCAGCAGCGGGAAGGAGTGCTCGGAGCACCGCCTCGTGACGCGCCAAGGCTTCGGCTATGGCCACGGCGAGCAGAGGGTCCGATGCTCTGTTTTCCGTGAACCGTTCCACGGAGGCTGCCGATGCCATACGGATGTCAACAGCGATTTCATCCACAAGCGATTGACAGAGTGTTGGAACGCCGGCGTAGTGAAGGTAGAAAGCGTTGCGGCTGATTTTCGCTCGTTCGCATATCTCGATGACAGAGGGGTTGGGGTTCCCCCCTCCGGCAATCGAGAGAAATGCCCGGCGGATAGCCGTCTCCGTGCGTTTGAAGCGCAGATCATTCTTGTTGGGCATAATTCCTCGGTCTCATACGTGACATTTTTATTAGCTATGCAACTTAGATGACAGATTTGATCCTTGTGCCAATTGAACATTTTACGTGACAGTTGTATTTTAGAGCACATATTCCAGCCAGTCGAGTAAGGAGGCCATCATTTCCAAGATAGTCCCCGTTGCTTTCCCGCATAGGACGTACGCACCAAACGGAGCGCGCTTTTAGAAAGGAGGTATCGAAATGGAAGCAACCGAACTGGTACTGCAGACCATGCGCGATGCGGGGGAACCCCTGAATGCAGGCAAGATCGCCGCAGCAAGCGGCCTTGACCGCAAAGTAGTGGACAAGGCCATGGCGGAACTCAAGAGGTCGGGCGCCATCGTGTCGCCCATCCGCTGCAAGTGGGAACCTGCGAACAAATAACCGAGTAAGATTATTAGCAATTCAGCGTAAGGAGATATTTCATGGCAGACAAGACAGCCGAGATTCAGGCACTTCAGTTGGTTGTAACAGGACTTTCCAGCCAGAGCTTTGGGCATCGTATCCAAGGACTCGTGTTCGGTTCGAAGGGGTTGGCAGCGCTTGCGGACAAGTACGCGGCGCATGCCGAAGAGGAAATGGTCTGGCTGGAGAAATTCGCCAACCGCATCCTCGACCTAGGCGGCGAAGTAAAGATTGAGGCGACCCCTGAAGTTCAGGTGTACGACGACATCGTCGAGTACCTCAAGCGCGAGAAGCAGATCTCAGAAGACGGAATCGCACAGGTGACCGAGCTTATGCCCGCCCTCGCCGCCGACTTCGTAGCTTACGAGGACATGAAGGCCTACCTCATCGATGAGGACGCCGACCTGCAGGAAACCAATCAGGACCTAGAACTCATCGAGCTCATCGGTATCCAGAACTGGCTCGTCCAGAAGCTCGCCGGGAGCGGTGAGGCAACGGTGTAGAGCGTGTGGGAAGCCACATACATCTGCCTTCTTAAATCTTTTTCGCCCCGGCCATTCCAATGGAGTGACCGGGGCAATGTAGTTGATGCGACTACTTGCTACTAGATGCCAAGGGAATGCACTAGATAGACTCATTCCCGCTCGAGTACGAGTTTGTGAACCGCTTCGCATCCTTGCGCTACTGGTAACCGCAGCGGATGCCGCAAAGCTGAAATCCGCATGCGTTCTTATACTCAAACGATAATCACGGGGTATTGCCGTTCTTTCAGCAGCTAATGGCTTCTAAGTTGTAGCAACTCGCTAGAAAAGCCTGTTCTCCGCCATGAACTCCAAGGCGTTCACGTGCTTGATTCCGTTGCAGCGCTGGATCATGTCGCTCCGCGTGACGACGTACTTCGGGTAGTTGTCCTTGACCCGCTCGAGCGGGCGGTACTCGCGGTCCTCGGTATCGCGGCTCTCCATGATGGTGAGCGCCACCTGAGCATAGGCGTAGTCCAACTCTGGAGAGCGCATCACGAAGTCGCACTCGAGCTTGCCGATTCGGCCGACGCCGACCTCGTAATCCAGGCTGCGCGCGTAGTTGTAGACGACGTTCTCGGGGACAGGCCCGTAGTTGATGCGGTTGTCCGTATTCATAGCGAAGTAGAAGCTCAGGTCCGACAGGTAGTACTTCCGCTCGCCCCTGAGGGACTTACGGGACTTCATGTCGAAACGGTCGCAGCGCTTAACGATCTTGGCGTCTTCCAAAATCCCATTCAGCTCGCCCCTTTTCAGCGTGCCTTTCCATGAGTGCGCGGATCACCGACAGCGATTCCTGGACGTCCTTCCTTTTCGGCTGATGGTCCACGATTCTCGCCAGGTGCCCGTAGTCGAGGCTCGTCGCATCATAGAAAGCGTCTTCCACCAGGGACCACTCCTCATTGTCGAGGCAGAGGTCGACGAGCGAGCGCTCGGGCCGCGTGACGGGTAGGCCTTTGATCCAAGTCACATCGAAGGGATCGATGCTCCTGATGGCAAAGCTTGCCGATTCTATGCGGGAGTTGATTCGGCGGGGGGCATACATGCGGTATGGCGAAAGGTAGAAGTCGCCGAGGCCCTGGAGGCTCGCTGCGGTAGCTCCCCCTATCGCGATTCCATCCCAAGCTCCGGCCCGCATGCGCTCGCGAGTGAATTTGGATGGTTCGGTCAGCTTCCAGAGAGCTGCAAGCTCATCCGTGAAGTCGCTTTGCGAACCGGCAAGCCTGTACGCGCCGTGCAGTACGCGCTCAGCACGACCAGACGCCACGGCTTGCGACAGCGCATTGCGCGTGACCCCGAGGCGCGCGGCTTGAGCCGTAGTGAAGACGCCCTCGGAGGCCGAAAGCTCGTTGAGCGCTGCTATGTGATTGGCGTATTTCATGTTGCAATTGCACGCTATTAACAGACAATCGCAACATGAAAGTCTGCAAATCGACCGATCTTGTGAACTGCCTGCGGCTATCGCAAAGCAGGCGCCGTTGCGGCGACTGCTGAAAGAATGGGCTGGATGGGCTTATTTCCGCCCCATAGTTGCATAGCCCGTTTCTATGTAGTCAATGCCATCTTTTACCTGCGATTTTGGTCATTCTTGTATCACCGAAGATGTGTGGCCACTTTTGGAGAGTATTCTGGCTCGATAGGAGAATGACATGCTTGAACTGGAAAACGCGATCTGGTTGCATGCTGCTGGCTACATGCCGCAAAACACTCGAAGTGGAGTGGGATGCTACCCGACTGAAGAGTGACAATTTCCGACCGAATAATAACTGTTTTGAACTGTAGAGACATGTTTTGACTACATACAGCTAGCTACCTACCAGAAAGGCTAAATGTACGCATGCGTATGCATTTGATAGTCGTGACTAAGCAATGCAAGAGATATTCGACCACATAGAGTGCTTCTACAAAAGGCTCGAGATTTACTTTGCCTTAAACTGGCTCAACCTCGCTAAGATCAAAAGAAGATGAAGGGAATGATACTCGGAAGCGGCATGGCGCCTGTCAGCGAAAACGGGATGGAGCCAGAATCAACCCTTTACTATCATCTACGATCACCACATGGACGACTGCAGCGTGTTCACCGGCTTTGCGAGTTTCAGTGACGAAGATCACGCTTAAGAACATAAAGCGAGCCATCTTTACACTCGCATTGACAACAAACGGCAAGAATTGGGTGCTGTGACGGTCAACGTCCTGAACACGAACAGCGAATACCTGTAGACGGAGTTCAAAGACCAAAAAGCGTTTGAAGACTGCGCGGAATCGCGTTTTGGCGAGAGGCGAGGTCGTGTTTACATACCAAACCAGCATTAGGCATTTGTATGCCTTCGCAACGTGCCTCTACGAGACATGGAACTCGAGGACGATTGTATATGCAGTAAATAAGAGCATAGTACTCCAATAGATATAGTCAAATTTGTTGGGGCAGGGTATTCGAAGGATACGAAAGATACAAATTCATCAAATTGAGTATTTACCTGCGATTATAGTTGAAGCCCTCACTTCAGCACAAAACTTGAGCTATACAGAAATTTAGATGCAATTGCATGATTTACCTGTGAATACATCTCACTCAGATCGTGAATCGAAAGCTTCGTAAAATGCGAAAGCATTGACGACGCCACAATTTGTATGTATATTGGAGAAAGTTGAGTCTACAAAAGGGGGTTCCTGTGGTTCAAGTTAGTTCTGATGCATATGCCGAGATGCTTGGTAGCATTGATGAAGAATCCCTCTACACTTCCGTGAAGTGCGTTGCCCAATGCACGGGCTGTATGTGCAATTGCCGTTGCTCTTGCTCCGGCGGAATCATTTCTGAAATCGAATGGAAGGAGCTGTAGAAATGAGCGCAAACATCAATGACTACATGGAGATGTTCGGTGCTATTGAAGCAGAATCATTTGCAATGCCTAAGTGTGCATGTGTTGCATGCAACTCTTGCACATGCGCTTGCTCCTGCCGTGCATTCCCCGAGCAAGAAGATATTGACTGGTAACGCGTTCTTAGATCACAGTATTTTTGCCTATTCTGCCTTCTTCGGCGGGATAGGCATTTTCTTTTTTCTGCATCGACATACGGATAAGTCAATAGCAATGCTCTGATGTTGCACTATATGCTAAGCGGAGGCCTCTTTCATGATTGAAATGTCAAGATTCTCGTATGTGTTCGATTTGGGTGACGACGTTGCCCTCTATCACTCGCTTAGGATGAAGCCCGTCTTTCTCGACAAAGAGACATACGCGCATCTAAAGACATGGATTGACGAAAACGATGTCAATGAAGAGAACGTACCGGAGAATCTTTCTGACGTTGTTCCTGAGCTAATCAAATGCAAAATATTGGTCCGCTCGGATGACGAAGACGATCGCGTACTCAGATTTGTCCGATCAAGAATCCCGAAACCCGCCATTAACGTCTGCTATATGATCCTCAGTGAACAGTGTAATCTGGCATGCAAATATTGTTTCCTTGGGAACAATGATGCGGAGACCAGAAGCGAGTTTTTGCTAGAGAGCATGTCCACTGCAACTGCGGACAAAGCAATCGATTTTTTCATCAGACAGATTAAGAAATCCGGCTTCGACTTCAAAGAAAACAAACCCGTTCTCATATTCTACGGTGGGGAGCCTCTCGTCAACTATTCTGTACTTGTTCATGTCGCATCCCGCATCAATGAGATGCGGGATGCAGAACCATGCATAAAAAATCTTGAAATGTCGATGGTGACCAATGGCCTTTTGCTCAACGAGGAAAGGCTCGTCACTTTAAAGGAACTTGGGGTTGGCATTGCCATCTCTGTAGATGGGTTCACAGACAAGGCAAACGAGATGAGGGTCGACGTTGCTGGAAACCCCGTTTTCCAACGAATCCTTGAGAAGCTCGATCTCTGTAAAAGACTTGACATCGACGTCTCCCTGTCTGTGACCTTAAGCGAAGAAACGTTAAGGAGCACCACCGACGTACTCGCTCTACTAGATCAATATGGAATCAAGGGTTTCGGGTTCAATATCATGATGTCGAGCGAATCATTCACGCTGCCTCAAAGCTACAACGAAGCGGCAGCACAATTTATCATCGACGAGTTCGTCGAGCTCAGGAAACAGGGTATTTACGAGGATCGCATGATGAGAAAGCTCAAGGCGTTCTCAAAGGCTCAAGTGTATTTTTCTGACTGCGCTGCTACCGCTGGAGGCCAGATAGTAATTGCCCCAAATGGGCAAGTTGGTGTCTGCCATGGATGCCTCCACAATAAACGGGACTTCGTCTCTAGCATCGATGACGACGGCTTTATCGCAGTAAAAGATCCGACATTTATCGAGTGGTCCCAGCTGACGCCTCTGAACCGAGAAGAATGCTACGATTGCGCCGCCCTAGGTATATGCGGCGGAGGCTGCCCGGTTAATGCAATGACGTTGAAGCCCGGAAATACCATTCACTCAATTGATGAGCGCTTTTGTGTCCATGCGAAAATGACCCTAGACTTCCTGATAAGTGATCTCCATCGCATTGTCGTGAAAAATAGGGTAAGCAGATGAGCGATTACGTCGACATATGGGGAATCAAGACAAACAACCTAAAGGGAATTTCGGTTAGGCTGAAGAAGCATTCGCTCAACCTTGTTGTAGGTCCGTCCGGTAGCGGCAAATCGTCCTTTGCATATGATACGGTCGCGCAGATAGGCCAGCACGAGTTCGCAGCGATGTTCTCCGACAACGTCGCGGAGCCGACGTATAGAGTTGACGGATACAGCGGTATGGTAGCGGCTGTTCCCATACACCAGTCAAATTACAACACGAACATGAGATCTACCATAGGTACTTACTTTGGGCTGAACAGGAGCATCGCATTAATCTATGCAGCTCAAACCGGGAAGAGCGAAGACTTCTTCACATTAAACAAGGAAGGCAATCTTTGCGAGTCCTGCCACGGGCTAGGAACTCTCCGAAAACTAGATGCCAACAGGATTATCGACTACAACGTTCCATTAAGGGATAACCCCGTAAGATGCTGGAACCGATACAAGGATTTCTACCGGCAAATCATCGTGAAATTCTGCGCCGAGAAGGATATCGACTCAAGCAAAACTTTCCGTGATTTAACTCAGTCTGAACGCGATTTGTTGCTGTATGGCGAAAGCGATGAGAAATACTCCATTCGATACAAGAAGACCGGCTCCTTTTCGCGTCGTACCACCAAATACCACGGAATGCTAACAGGCACTCCGATGATTGTCGGGTTCTCTCCGGGGAAGCAGTACTACGGTGATATCATATGCCCGGATTGTTTGGGTAAGAAATATGCGGGCTTCTTTGAGGAGTATAGAGTTAACGGTATATCTATCGGCGAGTTTATGACGACTCCATTCTGCGAGCTTCATCCTATTGCCAGAAGCTTCAGCACGAACCCTGCAGTTTCCAAAATACCTTTCATACTGAATGGTCTAATTGGTTTCCTTAGCAAGGCTATCGAGCTGAATTTGGGACACTTGAGCTTTAACAGATCAATACCCACCCTATCGGGGGGCGAGCTGCAGAGACTTCGCATGGTTCAAGTCTTCAACACCCAGCTGGCAGACTTGCTTGTTGTGCTAGATGAACCTCTCGCTGGCCTGTCTGGAGATGAGCGTTTACTTGTGTTTGACAATATTGTCGACCTTTCAAGCCGGCATACACTCTTGGTCGTTGACCACAGTGATGCATTTGTACGCAGTGCAGGTAACGTTATCGCACTAGGGAAAGGTGGCGGCAAGAACGGTGGCAGCTTGGTAGACGCCGGCCAGTTCTTCGCCGCACAAAAGGAAGAGCCCCTATTCAGCATCGAACCCGGGAATGGTAGCCTTCTACACTTTTCATCGAGCAATAGGATTTATGGATTCTCCGGCATTGATGTCACTATTGAGCAAGGATGTATGAATCTGCTAACCGGCAAATCTGGAGTAGGAAAATCCACTCTTTTGCGAGAATACCTCCCCCAGCTAATCGAGGAATACTCGTACGTGAGCCAGAAGCCTCTATCCGGCAATAAGACCTCCTCTGTGGTTACTCTGCTTGGAATATTCATAAGGATCACCGAGTTATTTGCAAAGAAATATTCCAAAGACAAGAGCTTTTTCTCGAACCAGCTTGGTTGCGAAGGGGCATGCCCCTCATGCTCGGGCGCGGGCTATGTCGAATATGGCGATGGAGAATCTCGATCTCGTATAGAATGTGCCGATTGCGCTGGAACTGGGTTTAACAGCAAACTTGGAAAATATAGCCTTGACGAAAAAACCGTCATTGATATATGGAATATGACTGTAGATGAAGCACGATGCTATTTTGACAATCTAGATTCTGGCATTACGAAACTGCTCGATATGGCATCTTCGTTGATGCTTGGGCATCTAACACTCGGACAGTCGTCCTCATCACTATCAGGTGGTGAAAACATTCGAATCAAGTTAATGAAATCAGCTCGAGCAAAAAAGAATGCCAGCGTAATCGGGGTAGATGAGCCGTTCCGCGGATTAAGCAACCGGGAAATTTATCAAGTTGCAAAATACTTGGATACGTTAATGAAAACAGGAAAGACGATTTTAGTCGTTGATCATACCGAATCTATCGAACGCTACTTTAGCAGACACGTAGTGTTGGAAAACCATAATGGCATATTGATTGGAACAGACAGTTAGGCGGCTGGGCAAAAAGTAACAGGAGCTAATTCCCTTATCTAATGATGGTCGGATTTAGCCTCTCAAATTGACGATTCGCTCTAACGCCCCCACCCGCACAGCGGGCGGTTCATTGCTCCGCGCGGCACGCGGCGCAGGGTTGAGGGCCCTCGAACCGAAACTCAGCTGGAGCTAAGGACTGAGTCCCAGCTTTAGCCCTTGATTGCGGAGAATAAACGCGGGGCACTGGAGAGTAAACGCTCGACCTGCGGAAACGCAATCTGCTTGCATGCAACTGAGCTTACGCAAAGGCTTGGTCAGCATACTCACAGAGGAACTGATTCGGCCTCTTCAAGCGCGTTGCGGTTGCTTGAGTATTGCACGCTCAGAGTAGCACCCGTTTCGCGCTTTCCGTATCACCTTGCCACTTGACCGTTTCACGGCTTCCGTATCACCCGTTTCACCCAATCCGTATCGCCCGACGCCTCCTTTCTACAATCGGGATGCCATGTAACCGGCCAGGAGAAAGGAGAACCCAGACATGGCGAGGAGGATACGGGCGAAGCCGATGATGGGGCTTCGCGAGCAAGGGGTGTCGCGCCGCGCGATAGCGCGGACGCGGCACATGTCGATGGAGTCGGTCTGCGGCGTCTTCGACATGGCCGCCGAGCGCGGCATAACCCGGGAGCAGGTGGAGGGAATGACCGACGACGAGGTCTACCGCCTGTCCTGCCCCGACAGGCACGTGCACGAGAGCGTCTTCGGGGAACCCGACTGGGAATACGTGCACGGGGAGATGGCGAAGGTCGGGGTCGATCTGCGCCTTCTGCACGGCGAGTACAGGGCGGAATGCGCAAGACGGCACAGGGTCCCGATGGGCTGCACCAAGTTCTGCGAGGGCTACGGCGCCTGGGCGGTCGCGAACGACCTGGCCAAGCGCATCGAGCGCAAGGCGGGCCAGTCCTGCGAGGTCGACTGGTCCGGCCCGACGCTCGGCAAGGGCCTGGTCGGCCCCACGACCGGCGAGGTCTCCAAGATCTACCTGTTCGTGGGCGTGCTTCCCTTCGGCCAGAACGCCTACTTCGAGCCCACGCCGGACATGGGGGAGCGCTCCTGGCTGCGATGCCACGTGCATATGTGCGAGTTCTGGGGCGGCGTGCCGGAAAGGACCGTCTGCGGCAACCTGAAGACCGGGGTCGTCAAGCACCCGCGCGAGGGCGAGATCGTGCTCAACGACGCCTACGAGGCGCTCGGGGAGCGCTACATGGCCGCGATCGTGCCCGCCCAGGTCAGGGAGCCCAAGCAGAAGCCGTCGGCGGGGGGCACCGTGAGGGACGCGGCGACATGGGTGATCGCGCAGCTGCGCAGCCGGACCTTCGCCAGTTTCGACGAGGTTCCGCTCGCGGTGCGCGAATGCAACGCGGCCTACAACGCCCATCCTTTCCAGAAGCGCGAGGGCAGCCGCGACTCCGTGTTCGCGGAAGCCGAGGCCGCATGCGCGCACGCGCTGCCGCGCCTCGCGTCGCCGAGATACAAGCACCTCAAGGCGATCCTCGACTC
Source organism: Coriobacteriales bacterium OH1046 (assembly GCA_004010535.1). Classification (GTDB taxonomy): domain Bacteria; phylum Actinomycetota; class Coriobacteriia; order Coriobacteriales; family Atopobiaceae; genus RUG721. Next base: position 133,652 of record RQYE01000004.1, read on the forward strand.
GAACCTCGACGCCGAGCGCGACGCGGCGCCGAAGAGGCGCGCGGACGCGGATGGAACCGGAGCCCACCTTCGCGGCGCAGACTACTACAGGGACTAGATCGGAGGGACCGACATGGTCGACGAGGAGACCCGCCGCAAGCTGCGCGAGATGGGCATGGGGGAGATGGTCGGGGCGCTCGACCTGCAGGACGCGGACAGGACCGCGGCGGCGATGCCGTTCGGGGAACGGGTGCGCATGATGGTGGACTACGCCTACGAGGCGAAGCGCGCCTCGAGCGTCAAGAGGCTCATGCAGCGCGCGAGGCTGCGCTTCCCGGCGGCGGAGATGGGGGAGATGATGTACGACGGCAGGGGCATCGACGGCGTGCTCATCCGCGAGGCCGGGACCTGCCAGTTCATGGAGTCGGCGGCCAACGTCGTCATCGAGGGCTGCACGGGCACGGGCAAGAGCTATCTGGCGTGCTGCCTGGCCAAGCAGGCCTGCAAGAGGCGCAGGAGCGCGCGCTACGTGCGTCTTCCGGACCTTCTGATGGAGCGCGACGAGATGGCCGCCACGGAGCGCTCGAACGCGAAGATCCTGAGGAAGTACGCGCGTTACGAGCTTCTGGTCCTGGACGAGTGGCTCACGGAGGACGTCGACGACCTCGACATCAGCTTCCTGTTCGAGCTGGTGGAACGACGCTACGCCACCAAATCGACGGTGCTATGCACGCAGTACACGCCGGCGGAATGGCACGGAAGGCTGGGAGGCGGCGTGCAGGCGGACGCGATGGTCGACCGCTTGGTGCACGGCGCGATCCGCATAGACCTCGGTGACGTCAACGTCAGGAAACTGCTCGCGGAGAAGAGGTAGCGATACGGAACGCGCGGAACGCGCGATACGCAAACGGCGTGAGCACCGCTACGCAAAACGCGAAACGGGCGGTGCTTACGCCGCGAAATAATCATGCTTTCCCATTCGAGCATCGAAACAGAGGTTTCATAGTCGCACCATCGGAAATCAGAGTGCGCCGCGCTGAGCTGGACGTCAGTGTCTGTCGGCACGTCGCCAATAAAGCTGTACTCGGGAATCTCCTCCTCCGGCCATGGCGGAACAGCAAGGACACATTTCGCGGGGAGCATAGTAGATGAAGAGAGCTGCAGCATGCTTCCGGGTACAATTCCGGTTTCCTCCCTTGTCTCTCGTAGAGCAGCCTCCATCGGCGATTCGCTATCCTCTCCGCCGCCGGCGATCCCTTGCCATACATTCATATCCGACCTAAGCAAGAGCAGGTATTCTCGGCGCGTCCCTGAACAGCGCCTGAGAAACACTGGAACTTGATACGGCGCTCTTGTCATTCCAGCCTTCCTCCGCCGGCAATGAGATCCATGAGATTGAGGTGATGCACGCCATCTCTCTTCTGCAGCAACGGGTCAAGCGTGAGCAGGTAGCGCGGGTACGAGTCGCGAATCTTCTCGAAGGGGCGGTACTCGCGGTCCTCGGTGCTGCGCTCGGCGATGGTCATCGCCACCTGGATATAGCGGTACTCGCCGAAATCCCCCCTAGCGATGAAATCGCATTCGAGCTCTCCTATGCGCCCGATGCTGAGCGCGTATCCCTTGCTGCGCAGATACAGGTACGTGATGTTCTCCAGCGCTGGACCGTAGTTGATCCTCGCGTCGGTGTTCATGGCGAAGTAGAAGCCAAGATCGGCCAGGTAGTACTTCTCATCGCGCGAGAGGGACTTCCTCGACTTCATGTCGAATCTCGAGCAGCGGTAAAGAACCTTTGCATCAACGAGTATCTGGATGTAGCGATTGAGCGTCTCGCGCTTGATCGGCACCTTCTCGACATCGTTGAAATGCGCAAGGAGGTTCTTGAGACTCGTAGACGATCCGAAGTTGTTGATGAGGTAGTCGCGCACCGCGTTGAACACCGATACGTTCTTAATCTTGTTCGAGCGCTTCACGTCCTTCTCGAAAATCTCGTTGATGACGCTGCGGATGTAGGCGCGCTTGTCTTCCTGCGAATCGTACTCGACGGCTTTGGGGAGTCCTCCGAGCATGAGGTACTCTGAGAACTCGGATGAGAGGTTTGCATCGACAGCCTTTCCGAGAAAGCGTTTCATGCCGAGGTATTCGGAGAAATCGAGGGTGAAGACGTCGAACTCGATATAGCGCCCGGTTAGCTTCGTGGCTAGCTCTCCCGAGAGGAGATATGCGTTGGACCCGGTGATGAAGATGGACCACCCGCCATCGGTGCGGTACCCGTTGATCAACTCCTCAAAACCTTCAACGTTCTGTATCTCGTCGATGAAGAGGTATTTCGTTCCCACAGCGTCAGGAGGGGTTGACGAGTCAATGAGGATTTCGAGCGCGTCTGGGGTCGCGATTCTCCTGTTGCCGCGCGCATCGAGGTCGATGAACACTATGTTCGATGCAGGGACACCCGACTCCATGAGCTCGTCTGCGATCGAGCGCATAAGGCAGGACTTGCCGCATCGGCGTACGCCGGTGATGGCCTTGATCATGCCCTCATCATGGTAGAAGCCGCGAATCTGTTCGAGGTATTTCTCACGTCGGTAAAACTTCATGATGAGACCCCTTCCATTGGGTACTCATTATAGGGTTTATGGGTGTAGTTTTTGAAGTTTTTAAGAAATATACACCGATATATATGGTTTTTAACCACTTGCTACTATTTCCACTCTATTGTTGCCAAACCCGAAAACCTGTCCGCCTCGTGTCATGTCGTCCGCTCGATGCCCACTCGTGTTACCACGTAGGACAACGGGCATCGAGGGTAGTAGCCAGTTGGTAGCCAGCAAATTGCCGCCACTTTTAGCGCATGCGCTTTGCAACGTTCGAATTCCAGTTTGCCAATATTACGGAAGTGTATTAATATACACTTCCGTTAGGGCCTACGGACCGACATTGAATCGGGAGGGGGCAATCATGTGGCCGAGCATCTCGTATGAAACATGCACATGGGACAGGGACTACGACGAGCTCGCGCTCATCCCCAAGAGCCGCAGACGCAAGATCCTGCCTACCTTTGAGGCTGCGGTCCCGGTGGCAATCGCACGGCAGACTGTCAGCCTGCCTCCCGAGCTCGAACGGCGAATCGCAGAGGTCGAAATTGCCGTGGCGCGCTTCGACGAGGCCCAGAACTCGCGCGATTACGACCTTCCAGCACTCCTCTTGAGGAGCGAATCCTCGTCGAGTTCCCAGATCGAACGGCTCACGTCGAGCGTGCGCAACGTGGCACTCGCGGAACTCTCCGACAAGGCGCCCGCGAACGCCCTCCTCATCGCGGGCAACGTTGCCGCCATGCGCGAGGCCCTCGAGCAGAGCGGGCCTGTCAGCGTCAGCTCGATCTGCAGCATTCACGATACGCTCATGGCGGGAACCGCCGAGCGGAAGGGGCTACGTGACGAGCAGGTGTGGATCGGAGGCTCACCCTACAGCCCGCATGGAGCGGCATTCGTGCCTCCTCACGCCTCGCGCGTGCCCGGATGCCTCGACGACCTCATCGCGTTCGGAGAGCGCGAGGACGTCTCGCCTGTGGTCAAGGCGGCAATCTTCCACGCGCAGTTCGAGACCATCCATCCGTTCACGGACGGCAACGGCCGCACAGGACGCGCGCTTGTGCACCGCATGTTGGCAAGCGACGAGATCCTGATTCATTCGGCTTTGCCCGTTTCCGCAGGGTTGCTGCACGATGTGGAACGGTACATGGAAGCGCTCGATGCCTACCATGCAGGGGGGATCGAGCAGATAGTCGGCTGCCTTGCCGACGCGCTGGAGCTCGCAGTCGTCATAGGTTCGCGCATCGCATCCGACATGGACGCCATTCTCGAAGCATGGAGCGCTGCTAACACGGATCGCGCGGGTTCGGCGTCCCATGACTTGCCCGCGCTCTTGGTAGAGCAGCCCGTCGTGAACGCCGCTTACGTCGCCGAGCGCCTCGGCATCACCGACCGCGCTGCGCGCACCCTCGTCGAGACCGCCTGCGAGAGGGGCATACTCTCGAAGATGGGCAATGCGAAACGGGGAGCGTTCTACCAGACGAGCGAGCTCATCGGGATACTCGAGGAGGCATCGAGCCTGCAGGGGATTCGGAGAATCGCTGCCCGCTAGCTTGTCCACGGGTTGCAGAGATAATACGGGATCTAGACGTGCGTCCCGATATCCTTGCTTCGATCATGGGGGGTCTCCTGTCACGAGGTTGTCGATGGAGGTCCCGAACAGCTCGGTGACGATCGCCGGGCTCTGCACATCGGGATAGAACTTCCCGTTCTCCCAGTTCGAGATCGTCTGACGGCTCACGAACACCTTCTCGGCGAGCTCCTCCTGCGACATCCCGGCCTCTGCGCGCAGTTCCCGAACCGTCTTACCGACTTCCATGCGGCCCTCCTTCCAACGCTTACGGATTCCACCCTACTGTGCCCGCGCGCCATTATCCGCCAAAGGCGCTTGCAGAGGACCGGTAGCCTTGCCAAAAGTGTTTGACGTAGGTGGGGTTCAGCGTCTTGGAAAGGCTTATGCGGGTTTAAGAAACCCCTCCGACGAGCGAGAGCTAGCAGAGGGGTTTATCGTACTTAGCTGGGAAAATGTGCGCTCAGGTCATTCCCACTCGACCGTGCCGATGGGCTTGGGCGTGAGGTCGTAGCACACGCGGCAGATACCCGGCACCTCGGCCAGGATGCGGCCGGTTATCCTCTTGAGGAGCGCCCAGTCCAGCTCGCGGACCTCGGCCGTCATGACATCGACGCTGTCGATGCAGCGGACGATGCAGGGCCACTCGTAGGCGCGTTGCCCGCCGCGCACGCCCGTCGCCCGCATGTCGGGCACCACGCAGAAGTACTGCCAGATGTCGAGGCCGGCGGCACCGATCTCCGCGCGCACGATCGCGTCGGCCTCGCGCAGGGCGGCGAGGCGGTCGCGCGTGATGGCGCCGAGACAGCGCACGCCGAGGCCCGGGCCGGGGAAGGGCTGGCGGTACACCATGCCGTCGGGCAGGCCGAGCTGCTTTCCCACCATGCGGACCTCGTCCTTGAAGAGCAGCTTGACGGGCTCGACGAGCTCGAAGTCCAGATCCTTAGGCAGGCCGCCCACGTTGTGATGGGCCTTGACGCTGGCCTCGGACTCGAGGATGTCGGGATAGATGGTGCCCTGGCCGAGGAAGGAGATGCCCTCGAGCTTGGCGGCCTCCTCGGCGAAGACCTTGATGAACTCCTCGCCGATGATGTGGCGCTTGGCCTCGGGATCGGCCACGCCGGCCAGCTTGTCGAGGAAGCGGTCGGTAGCATCCACGAAGACGAGCTCGGCGCCCATCTGGTTCTGGAACACCTCGATGACCTGCTCGGACTCGCCCTTGCGCATGAGGCCGTGGTTCACGTGCACGCACACGAGCTGCTTGCCGACGGCCTTGATGAGCAGCGCCGCGACCACGGAGGAATCGACGCCGCCGGAAAGCGCCAGAAGCACCTTGCCATCCCCCACCTGCGCGCACGTGAAGGCGACCGCCTCGTCGATGAAGGCTTGCGCCAGCTCGGGCGTGGTGATGCGGACCATATCGTCAGGTCGATGATTGGAAGTGAAGTCCATAGGGGGTCTCCTCGCAGTCGAACGTGTCAACAGGGAACAGTATAGCGAGTGCGCAAGATGATACGCATCACCTGTCTTGCAGGGCGAAAATATCCAGATCGCCCGAACGGAGGGCGCCGATCGCCTGCACGAGCGCCGTCGCACCCGACATCGTGGTCGCCATGTCGATGCCCCGGTTCACCGCGCTGCTGCGCATCTTCGCCCCGTCGCCGCGCGAGCTGTGCCCATGCGGCGTATTGATGATGAAGCCGATCTCACCCGCCGCCATGAGATCCAGGATGTTGGGGCTGCCCATGCTGATAGGTTTCACCACCTCGCATGCGATGCCGGCCGCACGCAGCACCTTCGCCGTGCCCTGCGTCGCGACGATGCTGTAGCCCAGATTCGCCAAGACGAGCGCGATCGGCGCCACCGAGCGCTTGTCGCGGTCGCACACCGAGATGAAGACCGTGCCCGATGCGGGGATCTCGTAGCTGATGGCCTCGCGCGTCTTGGCGTAGGCCCTCGGGAAGGTGGTATCGATGCCCATGACCTCGCCGGTCGACCTCATCTCGGGGCCGAGCATCACGTCGGATCCCGGGAAGCGCGACCAGGGCATGACGGCCTCCTTCACCGCATAGCGGCCGGTCTTCGCGAGCTCCTCGGGGAGGTCGAGGTCCGCGATGCGCTCCCCCGCCATGATGCGCGCCGCATAAGCGGCCAGCGGAACGCCGGTGGCCTTCGACGAGAAGGGCACGGTGCGGCTCGCGCGCGGGTTGAGCTCGATCACGAAGATCTGCTCGTCGCGGACGGCGAACTGCACGTTCAGCAGCCCGCAGATGGCGCAGGCGCAGGCCAGCGTGCGCGTGATGCCGCACACCCGCTCGACCAGCGCGTCCGAGAGCGAGAACGGCGGATAGCAGCAGGCGGAATCGCCGGAATGGATGCCGCACTCCTCGATATGCTCGAGCACGGCGCCCACATAGCAGTCCTCGCCATCGGAGAGGGCGTCGACGTCGAGTTCCACGGCATCCTCGAGGAACGCGTCCAGATACACCGGATGATCCAGCGTGACCTGGGTCGCCTCCTCCATGTAGGTCATGAGGTCGTCGTCGTTGTAGACGATCGCCATGCCGCGACCACCCAGCACATAGCTCGGCCGCACGATGAGGGGATAGCCCACGCGGCGGGCGACCTGCTTGGCCTCGTCGAGCGTCGATGCCGTCGAGCTGGGCGGGTACGCGATGCCCAGCTGGTCGAGCAGCGCCGCGAAGCGGTCGCGGTCCTCGGCCAGGTCGATGGCCTCGGGCTGCGTGCCCATGATGGGGACGCCTGCGGCCTTGAGGCGCCGTGCGAGGTTGATAGGGGTCTGGCCGCCGAGCGTGACGATCACGCCCGCAGGCTTCTCGCAGTCGATGACGTTCATGACGTCCTCGAAGGTCAGCGGCTCGAAGTACAGGCGGTCGCTCGTGTCGTAGTCGGTCGAGACGGTCTCGGGATTGCAGTTCACCATCACGGTCTCGAAGCCCTTGGCGGCGAGCGCGTAGGCCGCGTGGCAGCAGCAGTAGTCGAACTCGATGCCCTGGCCGATGCGGTTGGGGCCTGCGGAGAGGATGACCACGCGAGGACGATCCGCCTCGCGCCATTCGGTCGCTCCCCCGCGCTCATAGGCGAGATAGTGGTAGCCGCCGCGTCCGGGAGCAGCGCCCGCGCAGGTATCGACGGTCTTCACCAGAGGTCGCACGCCGAGCACGCTCCGCACGGCGCGGATGACATCCTCGGCCGTGCCGGTGAGATGCGCGAGCTGTGCATCCGAGAAGCCCAGCTGCTTGGCGGCGAGCAGGTGCTCCGCATCGAGGCCCGCAAGCCCGCGCGCGGCGAGGGCGCGCTCGGCTGAAACGATATCGGCGATGCGATGGACGAACCACGGATCGATATGCGTGGCGGCGCAAAGCCGCTCCACGCTCCAACTGCGCCTGAGCGCCTCGGCCACGTAGAGGATGCGGTCGGGCGTGGGCGTTGCGACGAGCTCGTCGAAGCGCTCCTCGTCATAGCCGTTGCTGCCATCGGCACCGAGCCCGGAATAGCCCTGCTCGAGCGAGCGCAGGGCCTTCTGCAGGGCCTCCTCGAAGGTCGCGCCGATGCTCATGACCTCGCCCACCGCCTTCATGCGCGTGGTGAGGGTGGCATCGGCCCCCTTGAACTTCTCGAAGGCGAAGCGCGGGATCTTGACCACCACGTAGTCGATGGAGGGATCCGCGTTCATGCTGCGGCCCGCCACCAGATCGTTCTCGAGCTCATCCAAGGTGTAGCCCACGGCGAGGAGCGCCGAGACCTTGGCGATGGGAAAGCCCGTGGCCTTGGATGCGAGCGCGGAGGAGCGGCTCACGCGCGGGTTCATCTCGATGACGATCACGCGCCCGTCCTCGGGATTCACCGCGAACTGCACGTTGGATCCGCCGGCGGCCACGCCTACGCGGTCCAAGATCCTGAGCGAGATCGCGCGCAGATCGGCCACCTCGCGGTCGGTCAGGCTCATGGCGGGCGCGACGGTGATGGAGTCGCCCGTGTGCACGCCCATGGGGTCGAGGTTCTCGATCGAGCAGATGCAGATGCCGTTGCCCGCGCTATCGCGCATGACCTCGTACTCGATCTCCTTCCAGCCCTCGACGCTCTGCTCCACGAGCACCTCGCCATTGGCGGAGAGGGCGAGCCCCTCGCGGGCGATGCGTGCGAGCTCATCGTGGTTGTGGGCCATGCCGCCGCCCGCACCGCCGAGCGTGAACGCCGGACGGATCACGACGGGATACCCCAGCTCGTCGGCGATGCGCTCGCAATCGCCGACGCTGCGGGCGATGCCCGAGCGCGCCACCTCGAGGCCGATATCGCGCATGGCCTCGGCGAAGAGCTCGCGGTCCTCGCCGCATTCGATGGAGGCGATGTTGCAGCCGATGACCTCCACGCCGTAGTTCTCGAGGACGCCGGCCTTGGCGAGGGCCACGGCGCAGTTGAGGCCGCTCTGCCCGCCCATGTTGGGCAGGAGGGCGTCGGGCCGCTCGCGCTCGATCACCTTGGCCACGCTTGCTGCGGTGATGGGTTCGATGTAGGTGCGGTCGGCCGTTTCGGGATCGGTCATGATGGTCGCGGGGTTGGAGTTGACGAGCACGACCTCGTAGCCCGCGCCGCGCAGCGCCTTGCACGCCTGGGTGCCGGAGTAGTCGAACTCGCAGGCCTGGCCGATGACGATGGGACCGGAGCCGATGATGAGGATCTTCTCGATGTCGGTGCGCTTAGGCATGGGCCTCACCGCCCTTCCGGACGCGCACGCGCGTGGCGAGGATCTCCGCGTCGAGCATGCGCGTGGAGATGGCGGCCCAGATGCCAGGGCGGTCGCGGAGCTGGGCGACCAGCGCGCGCACGTCGATATCCTCGATGCCCACGATGCCCTGCTCGGCAAGGTAGGCGGGCAGGTCCTTCTCGCATTGCCAGCTGGAGGGGGTGCGGACCATATCGTGCACCACGATGCCTACCGGCAGCGCATGCGCAGGCGCCTCGGCATTGACGCCGAAGTTCCCTATCTGCGGATAGGTGAACGCGACGATGGCGCCACGGTAGCCCTCATCCGCGAGCGCGGCCTGGTAGCCGAAGATGTCCGTGTCGAAGGCGATCCTGCCGATCGCCTCGCCCGCAGCCCCGCACGACCTTCCGGAGAAGGCCGTCCCGTCTTCGAGCACGAGCAGCGCCTGCGCGCGATCGGATCCGTCCAGCAGCAGATTCATGGCACCACCACGCTTTCCCGTCCGCGCATGCAACGTGGCTGCTTTAAGAAAAAACATCCTCCCTCGGTGGGCGGATGCTCCGAAATAGCCGATACGCTGCATAGGTGCAGGGACGCCTTCTCGGTCTCACGGTACCGCTCTTAAAGGACGCGCCCATTCTATGCCCGGCAGCAGAGGTGGCCGGACCATCGTAACGCGACCGATACATAACGTGCGGCCACGCGGCGAGGCCCGATTGTTACGGTTTCCTTAACTGATCGACCCGCCCCGCGCATCATTGCCATACTCGATGCGAGCCCTATCCGTTTGGAAGGAACGTCATGACCGGAAGCATCTCATCGCTTGCGAACGCTGCGCCCGTGCGCTGCGTCGGTCGATGGCACCTTGGAAAAGCCTGACTCGGATCTCTGGGGCCCTGTCCGATGCGCGCAGGATAGTCTCCGGTAGTCCGGGGGCTTTTTTCTTGCTGCGGGGCATACGCTCATCCCAACCACAAGGCAGCTTGCCACGCATGCGCGCATCATGGGCGCGCGCTCCCCGACCATCGAAAGGAACCATCATGACCGGATACGCACCGTACCGCCTGTATCTCTCCGAGCAGCAGATCCCGACCGCGTGGTATAACCTCCGTGCCGATATGGCCGTCAAACCCGAACCCATGCGCCTGCCCAACGGCGAGATCGCCCGCTTCGAGCACCTGCAGCCCGTCTTCTGCGACGAGCTCATCCGCCAAGAGCTCGATGATGACACCGCCTGCTTCGAGATCCCCGCCGGCGTTGCCGAGATGTACAAGGTCTACCGTCCCTCGCCGCTCTGCCGCGCCTACAACCTCGAGCGCGCGCTCGACACCCCGGCCAAGATCTACTACAAGTACGAGGGCAACAACACGAGCGGATCGCACAAGCTCAACTCCGCTCTCGCACAGGCATACTATGCCCACGAGCAGGGGCTCTCCACCATCACCACCGAGACGGGCGCCGGCCAGTGGGGTACCGCCCTCTCCGAGGCGGCCGCGCACTTCGGCGTGGGCTGCGACGTCTTCATGGTACGCGCATCCTACGACCAGAAGCCGTTCCGCCGCACGGTCATGCAGACCTTCGGCGCCGAGGTAACCCCCTCCCCCTCCGATACCACCGAGATCGGCCGCAAGATGCTCGAGGATGCGCGCAACCGCTCAGGCTCGCTCGGCACCGCCATCTCCGAAGCCGTCGATCGGGCGCTGCACGTGCCCGGGAACCGCGGCCGCTACCAGCTCGGTTCGGTGCTGAATCAGGTCCTGCTGCACCAGAGCATCATCGGCCTCGAGTCGTATGCCGCCTTCGAGGAGCTCGGCACGTATCCCGACGTGATCATCGGATGCGCGGGAGGCGGCTCCAACCTGGGCGGCCTCATCGCTCCCTTCATGCGCGACAAGATCCTCGGCTCCCATCCCCGCACGCGCTTCGTGGCCGTCGAACCCGCCAGCTGCCCCAGCCTCACGCGCGGCCGCTTCGCCTACGACTTCGCCGACACGGGCCGAACCTGCCCGCTCGCGAAGATGTACACCCTCGGCAACGGCTTCATCCCCAGCCCCGATCACGCCGGCGGGCTGCGCTACCACGGCATGAGCCCCATCCTCTCGCAGCTCAAGGCAGACGGTTTGCTCGAAGCGGTCTCCGTCCTGCAGACCGACGTGTTCGCGGCCGCCGAGCGCTTCGCCAAGCTCGAGACCATCCTGCCCGCACCCGAGTCGAGCCATGCCATCCTCCAGGCCATCCGGGAGGCGCTCGCCGCCAAGGAGGCCGGCGAGGAGAAGGTCATCCTCTTCGGGCTCACCGGAACGGGCTACTTCGACATGACCGCCTACGATGCGTTCAACCGAGGGCAGATGGTCGACCACATCCCCACCGACGAGGAGCTCGAGCGCGGGTTCGCGACCATCCCCGCCGTCCCCGGCATCCAGGCTGCAGGAGGCCGCGCGCTCTAACGCGGGTACATCGGCGGTTCGACCGTCCGACGTTGCGCTGCGCGATGGAGTGGCGCGTCTTGGCGGCATGCGCGGCCCTTCTCCGGTTGTGCAGGAGGGTCGCTTCCGCGCGCAGCTGCACCCGCTCCAAGGCCATCCACCGGGCGCAGCAGAGCGCGCCCCGGCCGTTTTATCGTAAAATATGGTTTCGGCTGATCGGCTATCGAAGGTGTCGCATATGATCGAGGAGCACAGGAGAATCTATAGGTTGTCGCTTGCCTTCGTGCTTGCGGCGGCCTCCCTGTTCCTCTTCCATGACCGCACGGTCAGCCTCGGGCTCCTGCTCGGCGCGGTGCTCTACTACGTCTATCTCCTCGTGCTCACCGCAACGGTGACGGCGCAGCTCTCTGCAGCCAGCGGCAATCGAACGCCGCCTTCCGCAGGCTTTGCCGTGCGTATCGTCGTTCTGGCATCGCCGCTGCTCATCGCCGCGAGGTTCCCGCAGCATTTCAATTTGTTCGCCGCATGCGCGCCGCTGTTCATCAATCACCTTCTGACCTATATACTATATGCCCGAGGGGAGCGGGCGGCATGACCCTGACGGTTCAAAAAGAGGTGCCTTCGATCATCATCATCACGGCTCTGCTGTGCATCCTATGCGTCTATGCAGGCGGCAAGATCAAGAAGGCCGATCCCTACGAGAAGCCCACGGGCATCGTCTTCGCGGCCCTCGCGCTCATCGAGTGGATCGATGGCATGGTGGCATCCACCGTCCGTCCCGCCTACGTCGAGAAGCTGGGCCCTTATATCGGCTCGCTCGCGATGTATCTGGTCTGCGCCAACCTCTCCGGGCTCTTCGGGTTCAACACGCCCACCATGAACCTGAGCGTGACGCTGGCGCTTGCGCTGATCACCTGGCTCCTCATCCAAGCCACCGCATTCAAGACCAACGGCTTCCTAGGCTACTTCAAAGGCCTCTTCGAACCGGTGCCGTTCCTGTTCCTCGGCAACGTCATCGGCAAGTTCTCCCCGCTGATCTCGCTCTCGATGCGTCTGTTCGGCAACATCCTCGCCGGCTCGATCCTCATGTCGCTCATCTATACGGCGACCGGTGGCTTGTCCAAGCTCCTCCTAGGCTGGACGGGCATCGATTTCAACATCCTCGGCGTCTTCCTGGCGCCTATCTTCCACGCATACTTCGATGTATTCGCCGGATTCATCCAGATGTACATCTTCATCTCGCTCACCATGGCGCTTGTGTCCAACGAATTGGGTTACGAATAGGAGGAAGCAGTATGGATATCGCTAGGGGTTTGGTTGCCATCGCAGCGGCCATCGCCGTCTTCACCGGCTTCTCGACCGGCATCGGCGAGGGCAAGATCGGCACGCAGGCGGTCGAGTCCGTGGGAAAGAACCCGGAGGCCTTCAACCAGATCCGCTCCATGATGATTCTCGGCGACGCCATCTCCGAGACCTGCGCCATCTACGGCCTGCTGGTCGCGATCCTTCTGATCTTCGTGTTCGCATAAGGCGGAGGCACGGCGTGGATATCGAAGTTGCCGAGCAGCTCTTTCCGAACATCCTGACGATCATCACGCAGCTCTGCGCCACCGGCGTGCTGCTGTTCTTCGCCAAGAGGTTCCTCTGGAAGCCCGGGCGCGCGATGATCGCCAAGCGGCAGCGGCTCATGCAGAGCAGGCTCACCGATGCCGAGGAACTCAAAGAGGCCGCCCGGGAGGACAAGGCGCACGCCGAGGAAGAGCTCGAGAGCATGCAGATCCGCGTCAAGAGCATGATGGAGAGCGCTCGAAGCGAGGCCGGCATCGAGAAGGAGCGCATCATCGAGGAGGCCAACCGCCAAGCGGAGGCCGCCTTGGAGAAGGCGAACGCGACCATCGAGAAACGCAAGGCCGAGATGCGCAAGGATCTCCAAAGGGAGATCGTCGACGTCGCCCTTGCCGCCAGCACCAAGCTGATGGGCAAGGAGGAGCTCGAGGAACAGGATCAGCGGGCGCTCGAATCCTTCGTGAGGGAGATCCGGAATGAATCAGATCGCTGAGCGATACGCCCAGGCGTTCTTCTCGCTGGCCAAGGACGAGGACGCGGTTGCCGAGCTCAAGGGCGAGGCTTCCGCTCTCAAGGCCGTCTGCGACCGCGATCTGATCCGCCTGCTCGACAACCGCTCGGTCACCAAGGACGAGAAGAAGGCCCTCTTCCGCGAGAGCATCCGCGGTGCCGACCGGAACCTGATGAACCTCCTCTACCTGCTGGTCGACGAGGGCAGGGGCCATTACCTTGCGGAGATCCTCGGCGGGTTCATCTCCTTGTGCAACGAGGACCTGGGCATCCAGGAGGTCATGGTCTACTCCGCACGCCCCCTCACCGAGGAGGAGCGCGCGGAGATAGGGGGCGCCGTCGGCGGCAAGCTGGGGAAGGCCGTCGAGATCGCCAACAGGATCGACGAGAGCCTTCTGGCGGGGACGCGCATCCTCATCAACGACCGCGTGTACGACTCGTCCCTGAAGGCCAAGGTCAGGTCCCTGAAAGAAGAGCTACTGAGGGAAAGCTGGTGAGAGAGTGGATCTCAAACCGCAGGAGATAAGCGCTCTGATCAAAGAACGCATCAAGCATTACGAGGACAGGATCGAGGCCGATGATATCGGCCGCGTGATCACCGTCGGCGATGGCATCGCGCTGGCGCAGGGCCTCGAGAAGGCCATGTCCTCCGAGCTCGTCGAGTTCGAAGACGGCACCATGGGCATGATCCTCAACCTCGAGGAGGAGTCCGTGGGTATCGTCATCCTCGGCAGCGACCGCAACATCAAGGAGGGCCAGCCCGTCAAGCGCATCAGGCAGATCGCCGAGGTCAAGGTCGGCGATGCCATGCTCGGCCGCGTCGTCAACGCGCTGGGCGAGCCGATCGACGGGCGCGGTCCCATCGAGAGCGACGCGTACCGCCCCATCGAACGCGTCGCCCCGGGCGTCATGACCCGCAAGAGCGTCAACCAGCCCCTGATGACGGGCCTCAAGGTCATCGACTCGATGATCCCCATCGGCAAGGGCCAGCGCGAGCTCATCATCGGCGACCGCCAGACCGGCAAGACGGCCATCGCCATCGACACGATCATCAACCAGAGGGGCAAGGACGTCCTCTGCATCTACGTCGCCATCGGCCAGAAGGCCTCGACCGTCGCCCAGCTCGTCGAGAAGCTCAAGCAGCACGGCGCCTTGGACTACACCACGGTCGTCGTCGCGACGGCCTCCGAGTCCGCCCCGATGCTCTACATCGCCCCGTATGCGGGCTGCGCCATCGGCGAGGAGTGGATGGAGCAGGGCAAGCACGTCCTGATCGTCTACGATGATCTCTCCAAGCACGCCGTCGCATACCGCACCATGTCGCTGCTGCTGAGAAGGCCGCCCGGACGCGAGGCCTTCCCCGGCGATGTCTTCTACCTGCATTCGCGCCTGCTCGAGCGTGCCTGCAAGCTCAACGACGAGCTCGGCGGCGGTTCCATCACCGCCCTGCCGATCATCGAGACGCAGGCAGGCGATATCTCCGCATACATCCCCACGAACGTGATCTCCATCACCGACGGCCAGCTGTTCCTGCAGACCGAGCTGTTCAACGCGGGCATCAGGCCCGCCGTCGACTCGGGCCTGTCGGTCTCGCGCGTCGGCTCCGCCGCCCAGACCAAGGCGATGAAGGCCGTCGCCAAGTCGCTGAAGCTTGAGCTCGCCCAGTATGCCGAGCTCCTGAGCTTCACGCAGTTCGGCAGCGCACTCGACGCGATCACCCAGAAGACCATCGACCATGGCGCGCGCCTGCAGGCTATCCTGGTCCAACCCCAGTATGCGCCGCTCAGGATGTCTTTGCAGGTCGTCTCGCTCTATGCGGTCGAGCACGGCTTCCTCGACAAGATCGAAGTCGAGCAGATCCCCGACTTCGAACGTGCGCTCCACCGCAGCATGCAGGCGGACCATGCGGGCCTCCTCGATGCAATCGAGGAGAGGGGCATGCTCGGCAACGACATGGAGGAGGAGCTGCAGGCGGGCATCGCGGATGCGCTGAGCGACTACCTGATGGTCGGCGGGGCAAGGTAGCATGGCAGTCAATCGGCAGGACATACAGGCGCGGATCCGCTCGGTCAGATCGACCGAGAAGATCACGAAGGCGATGCAGATGATCGCCAACGCGAAGCTGTCGAAGCAGCGCAAGCTGATGGAGGCCAACCGCTTCTACTCGGGCGAGCTTCAGAAGCTCGTCGGCGAGATCCTGCGCTCCGACCTGCCCTTGGATTCGGAGTTTCTGAGGGAGCACGGGAACGGGCGCGCCTACACGATCTTCTTCTGCTCGGATCTGGGTTTGTGCGGCGGCTACAACTCCAACGTCACCACGTTCGCCCTGCAGAACCTCCGGAAAGAGGATCCCATCCTGATCATCGGGACGCACTCCTACACCCAGATGGAGCGCGAGGGCTTCAACATCGTCAACGACGATCCCATCTCCATAGACGCGCTCGATCACACGGCGCTGGCCAAGATCATCGACGCGGCCATCGGCCTCTACCTCGACGATGAGATCGGCAGGCTCCAGATCTGCTATACGCGCTTCGTCAACGTCATGACCTTCGAGCCCACGCTCAACGTGCTGCTCCCCTGCCCCGATGATCCGGAGGCGGCGGCCGGGTCGGAGAAGGTCCTCGACATCATCTTCGACCCCAGCGTCGATGAAGTGCTCGACCAGCTGATCATCCAGATGACCCATGGCGTCGCCTACGCGAGCTCGTTGGAGGCCAAGGCGGCCGAGCAGGGCTCGAGGCGCCTGGCCATGGAAACGGCCACAGACAACGCCGGGGAGCTCGAGGAGAAGCTCGTCCTGCAATTCAACCGGGCGCGCCAGGCGGCGATCACGCAAGAGCTGACGGAGATCGTCGGTACCGCGAACGCATTGTAAAGAGGGAACGATATGAGTAGCGAAGGCAGAATCATACAGGTCATCGGCCCGGTCGTCGATATCCGCTTCGACAGCGACGAGCTGCCCAACCTGAACAATGCCGTCGAGGTCCGCAAGGACGATGGCAGCTGCATCATCGTCGAGGTCGCCCAGCATACGGGCGACGACACGGCGCGGTGCATCTCCATGGCCTCCACCGACGGCTTGGTGCGCAACAACCGCTGCGTCGATACCGGCGCGCCCATCTCGGTACCCGTGGGCAAGGAGGTCTTGGGCAGGATGTTCAACGTCCTCGGCGAGCCGATCGACGGCCTCGGCGACCTCGATCCCAACCTTCCCCGCGAGCCGATCCACCGTGCCGCCCCCACCTTCGCCGACCAATCCACGTCCTCCGAGGTCCTCGAGACGGGCATCAAGGTCATCGACCTGCTCTGCCCCTACGCGCGCGGCGGCAAGATCGGCCTGTTCGGCGGCGCAGGCGTGGGCAAGACCGTCCTCATGCAGGAGCTCATCCACAACATCGCCATCGAGCATGGCAGCCAGTCGGTCCTCGTCGGCGTGGGCGAACGCACCCGCGAGGGCAACGACATGTACCACGAGATGAAGGAATCGGGTGTTCTCGAGAAGACCGTCTTGGTATACGGCCAGATGAACGAGCCGCCCGGAGCGCGCATGAGGGTCGGCCTCTCCGGCCTCACCATGGCGGAGTACTATCGCGACCACGACCATCAGGACGTCCTGCTCTTCATCGACAACATCTTCCGCTTCACCCAAGCGGGTTCCGAGGTATCGGCGCTCCTCGGCCGCATGCCGTCGGCCGTCGGCTACCAACCCACGCTCGCCACCGAGATGGGCCAGCTCCAAGAACGCATCACCAGCACCGCAGACGGCTCGATCACATCGGTCCAAGCCATCTACGTCCCCGCCGACGACCTCACCGACCCGGCACCGGCCACGACCTTCTCTCACTTGGACGCCCGCACCGTCCTCGACCGCGGGATCGCGTCGCTCGGCATCTACCCCGCCGTCGACCCGCTCGACTCCTCCTCGCGCATCCTCGACCCGTTGATCGTGGGCGAGGAGCATTACAAGGTCGCCCACGGCGTGCAGGAGCTGCTGCAGCGCTACAAGGAGCTGCAGGACATCATCGCCATCCTGGGCATGGAGGAGCTTTCCGACGAGGACAAGCTGGTCGTCGCCCGAGCACGGCGCGCCCGCAACTTCCTCTCGCAGCCGTTCAACGTCGCGGAGCAGTTCAGCGGCATCCTCGGCAGGTACGTGCCGCTCAAGGAGACCGTGCGCAGCTTCAAGGCCCTGCTCAGCGGCGCCTACGACTCATATCCCGAGCAGGCGTTCATGTTCGTGGGCACCATCGAGGACGTCGAGGAGAGGGCCAGGGAGCTCGGCTATGAAGTTTGACGTCACGATCAACACGCCGCAGGGTCTCTACAAGCAGACGAAGGCGTCCATCGTGAATGTCGTCTCGCCCGACGGGCAGCGCGGCATCCTCCCCAACCACATGCCGATCGTGGTCTCCCTCACCGTCTCGAAGATGACGATGGACGAGGAGGAGCGCGAGACGTACGCGATCAGCGGCGGTGTGCTCTACTTCCGCAACAACAGGTGCACGATCCTGGTGCCGGCCATCGAGAACGTGAGGGATATCGACCTCGAGCGCGCCGAGAAGGCCAGGGAACGCGCCGAGGAGCGGTTGCGCCAGGTCAACGACGAGCACATCGATATGGTCAGGGCGCAGGTCTCCCTGCAGCGCGCCATCAACCGCATCAGCATCAAGAACGGCCGCTAGCTCCGCTTACCGGAGCAGCTCGGACGCTCGGTAGAGAACGTCCTCGCCCTCGAAACGCACGAGCACGGTACCGTCTTCGAGCAGGACGGCCTCGCAAGCATCGCCCGTCGGCTCGATAACGGCGTCCTCCCATGCCAACCCATCGGGATCGTCCACGTCGGACGCGATGTCCTCGATGGCGAATCGGCGGCCATCCGTAAGGACGACAACCTCTCCCACGGCGGATCCTGGAGCGGTGTCGTCCGGACTCGTCCCCTCCGCACCCTCGGATTTCATGCCGGGCGGCGCGCTCCCATTCTCCGCAGCACCGCCCCCCGAACCTGAGACGGCGTATTCGGCGGCGTCGTTTCCCGCACTCGCCGTATCCCGCGCATCGGGCGAGAACATGATTCGACTGCCCAAAAACGCTGCGACGAGCAGGCTCGCCGCGAGGGCCGGGGCGATCCAAGCACGCCTGAGGCGCCCGTGCTTCGCCGGGAGGGATACGACCGGCGCCCCATGCTCATCCGCCCCCGAAACCCCATCGCGCACCGCCTCTGCGGCAAGGAGGTCGGCGAGGATGCGCGCTTCGGCTTCGGGAGAGATCTCCACGCCCGCATATGCGTCGCGGATCTTCCCATCAAGCTGCTCGCCCGTCATGTCCTGCCACCTCCCAGCTCCTTCCTCAGCAGCGCCCGCGCATCGGCCAGGCGGTTGCGGATGGTCGAGGGCGGCGAACCCAGCATGCGCGCGATCTCGTCGGTCCGCTTCCCCTCGAAGTAGTGCAGGAACACCACGTCCTTGTACTTCTCGGGCAGGCGCAGGATCGCCCGCATCGCCTCGCTCGGCTCATCCGCGAGGACCTCGTCCTCAACGCTCGGCTCAAGCACCCGCTCGTCGAGCGCGACCACGCGGCTGCGCGCTGCGCTCTTGAGCACGTCGAGACAGTGGTTCTTGGCCGCGACGATGAGCCACGCCTTCTCGTGCTCCTCGCCCTCGAAGCTGCGCGGATGCTCCACCAGCTTCATGAACAGGGCCTGGGTCGCATCCTCGGCCTCTGCGGACGAGCCCAGATAGGAGTAGCACAGACGGTAGACCATCTGCACATGGCGGCGGTAGATGCCCTCTATGCTGCCTACGCTACGCGCCACCTGGCCTCCTGCCATCAATACGAGCGACTGCCGCGTTTTGTCGCCGCAGAGCGGGAATTCCCGCCGTAATCGTACCCCATCCCCCGATGCAATGGAACGTGTGTGCATGCATAGGTGCGCTAGGATGGTGTCGATGCGCAACGAACCCATCGAGGGAAGGAGCCCCCATGGATACCTTCATGTTCGACATGCCCACCCGATTCGTCATGGAGGCCGGTGGCGAGAACCGCCTCGGCCAGCTCATCGCCAGCTTCGGCGGCACCCGCGCCCTTGTCCATTGGGGAGGCGATTACGTCAGGGACACGGGCCTGCTCGACCGCATCCACGCAAGCCTCGACGCGGCTGGCGTGGGCTACGTCGATCTCGACGGCGTGGTCCCCAACCCGCGCATGGCGCTCGTGCGCGAGGGTATCGCGCTCTGCCAGCGCGCGGGCGTGGATTTCCTGCTCGCCATCGGCGGCGGTTCCGCCATCGACTCCACCAAGGCCATCGCGGTGGGTCTCGGCAATCCCGGCGAGGACGTGGCAGGCTATTATCGGCGCGGCATCTTCGGCGAGGCACGGGCCATCTTCCCCTTCGGCGTGCTGTCCACGACTGCGGCTGCGGGTTCCGAGGCATCCATCTCGTCGGTCGTCGATGTCGAGAACGAGGACGGCAGCCTCGATAAGCTCATGTACCAGGATCCCAAGATGCGCCCGCTCTTCTCGGTACTGGCGCCCGACCTCACCACCACGCTGCCCGCATTCCAGACGGCTGCCGGCGCGGTCGACATCGTCTGCCATATCTGCGAGCGCTACTTCGTGCGCACGGTCCACACCGAGACCATGGACGCCATGGCCGAGGCGATCATGCGCACCGTGGTCACGCTCACGCCCGAGGTGCTCGCCGATCCCGGAAACGTCGACCTGCGCGCGAACCTCATGTGGTGCGCTGCCATGGCGCAATCGAACATCGCGGGCATCGGCCACGGCCACGAATGGACCACCCACGCGCTGGGCAATCCCTTCTCGGCCCGCTACGATGCCACGCACGGGGCGACCCTCTCGGCCATGTTCCCGCACTGGGCGCGCTACGTCATGGATGCCGACCCCGCGCGCTTCGCGCAGTTCGCCGTGAACGTGTTCGGCGCCGATCCCGATTTCTCGGATCCCAAGGCCACGGGCCTGCGCGGCATCGCGGCATACGAGCGTTGGTGCCATGCGATCGGCATGCCCACGTCCATCTCCGAGATGGGCATCGACCCCTCCGACGAGGACCTGCGCATGATGGCGCGGGACATCTGCGCCGAGCGTGGCGGCACCTGCGGAACCTTCCGCGTGCTCGACGCCGATGATGTGGAGCAGATCTTCCAAAACGCCCGATAGGAACCGCATCTTCGCAATTCGGAATCCCCGTCCCTGCAGAACCATGCAGAACCAGCAGGTCGAACGGCTTTTGCTGGGAAGACCTGCATGTCGTTTCTAGTGCAGAAACGCAGGGAGGCGGCCCGCAAGCGAGGCCTCGGCGATCTCGAGCAGGGCGTCGGCCACCGCCTCGTCGCGGCAGTCGCCGATCACGCAGCTCGCAGCCTCGCACACCTCGGCAGCCGCATTCGCCACCGCAACGGAATGGGGCACGGTGGAGAGCATGTCCAAGTCGTTCTCGGAATCGCCGAACACAGCGATCTCATCGGGGGCGATTCCCAGCTCATTGCCCAAGGCGAGCGCCGCAGCACCCTTGCCCCAACCCACAGGCGTGATGTCGATCGCCGGTACCGTATTGCTCGGGCGGAAGAACAGCAGCTCGGGAATGCGCGCGCTCAGAAGGTCGCGCACCTCTGACACGTAGTCCGGGTCGTTCTCCACGAAATGGAGGCCTACCTTGACGAACGGCCCGCCCCCCAATTCGGTGCTATAGCGCATGGTGGGTGCCTGCTTCCGATGCTTCTCGATAGATTCCGGACGGCTCGTGATATAGATGCTCCCGGCATCATCGCCGATATCGGTACGGAAGAAGAAGACGCCCTCCAGCGCATCGACCTCCTCGTATACGCGTCGGACCAGATCAGGGGCGATCTCGACCGTGCGGACATGCCTGCCATCGGCGTAGATGACCATCCCGTTGGCGAAGGCTCCCGTGGCATAGCAGACCGGATCATCGCCGAACATCCACCCCATCGCATGCGGCGGACGCCCGGACACGGGCCCGAAGCGCACACCGGCATCGAGCAGCGTATGGATCGCAGCGCGTGCGTAATCGCTCACGCCACGGCTCCCGAACGGGATGAGCGTGTCATCGAGATCTGTCAGCACCAGCTTGATCATGCGCGGATCCTATCAGCGGGGGTTCTCCACACCAGTATACGCGAGACGCCTCCGTGCTTATCGGACGCTCTGCATGGGGACGAGGGGGATACCTATGAGCAATTCGGAGTTGTAGGAAGCTTTGCCGCAGATATCGCTGGATCGCTCGAAACAACCTGCAAAAGGCCTGTTGGCAATGAGCGGCAACGGGAGGCTCTCCGCAAATCTTCCTACAACTCCGAATTGCTCATAACAACCTTGCCGAGACGGTTCTCGACAAAGACCCGCATGCAGGATTCCACGGCGCGAATCAGCATCTCCATGCACTTCCCTTGCGGTACGATACATATTCACCCACACGGCGAAACGGGGTTACGTGGACGAGGTATTCGAACAGGAGCAGGCGCACCTCTCGGAGGTCTACGCCAAGCTTGAGAAGATCCGCGAGGCGCTCACCGCCGACCTCGAGGGCGACCACGCCGGTGCAGCCCAAGATCTCATCGATATGAGCGAGGAGATCCGCCTGAACTTCAACAGCGCCGACGAGACCATGGAGACGTTGGCGGCCATCGAGACCCTGAACAGCGTCATCGACGCCTACAACCACTACCACGACATCAAGCTCGACGAGCTCAGACGCGCGATCCTGCTGCTGCGCCAACCCTATTTCGCCAAGGTCACCCTGAAGATGCGGCCCGGCAGGCCCCCGCGCGACGTCTACATCGGCGCCGCGGGCATGACCGACGAGCACTCCATCCCCTTCATCGTGGACTGGCGGAGCCCCGTCGCCGAGACCTACTACAACCAGCAGATGGGCGAGACGAGCTATCTCGTGGACGGCACGCCGCGCACCGTGGAACTGCTGCTGCGCCGCCAGTTCGACATCGTGCGCGATCGGCTCAACCTGTACTTCGACACCACGGTCGCCATCGAGGACTCGCTTCTGCTCGGTGCGCTCAAGGCCAACCGCTCGGAGAAGCTCCAGGCCATCACCGCCACCATCCAACGCGAGCAAAACACGGTCGTGCGCCACGAGGACGTGCCCGCGCTCCTCGTGAGCGGCATCGCGGGCTCGGGCAAGACGAGCGTCATGCTCCAGCGCATCGCCTACCTCTTCTACCGCATGCGCACCACGCTCGACCCCAAGCAGGTCTTCCTCTTCACGCCCAACCAGATGTTCGTGCACTACATCGATACCGTCCTGCCCACGCTCGGAGAATCGAACCCGCAGACCGTTACCTGGGAGGCGTTCCTCGATTCGCTGGGTCTTTCGGGTCGTGATCCGGGGACGCAAGCCGATGCGGACGAACTTACGAAGCTCGAGGGACTCATCGCGCGCATGGAACTCGAGGCAGGAGATCTCCGCGAGATCCGCATGGACGGCGTCAGGCTGCTCACGACGGCCCAGATCAAGAACTCCCTCGACAGGTTCAAGCGCATCCCGACAGGTCCGAGGCTTGCCGCCCTCGTGGAGGAGGAGCTCCACGAAAAGCTGGAGCGACGCTTCGACCAGCTTGCCAAGGACGATGAGCTCCAAGAGGAGATGCTCGGCCTCGACGTGGATGAGCAGCTCGAGTACTTCGGCTCGACCATCGCGCCCTACGACGAGGAGGAGACCCGTGCGCTCGCCCGCATCTATGCGGCCAAACGCTTCGCGCGCGCCCACGACAGCATCGATTCCGCCGCATGGCTGCGCGTCGACCGCATCGGCATGCGCCTTCTGGGCAAGGGGAACCTCTCGGCAGCCGAGTGGCTCTACACCAAGCTCCTCGTGGCGGGCGGACAGGCCAAGCACGTGCGCTACGTCATGATCGACGAGGTCCAGGACTACACCGAGGTCCAGCTCATGGTGCTTGCGCGCTATTTCCCGAACGCCCGCTTCCTGCTTCTGGGCGATGAGAACCAGGCTATCTTCGAGCATACGGCGAGCTTCGCCGACCTGCGCAGGATCTTCGAGGCCACCCACGGAGGCGTGGCCGAATGCTCGCTCACGACGAGCTACCGCTCGAGCCCGGAGATCACCGAGCTCTTCGCCAGCCTGCTCGATGAGGACGTTGCCATGAACCTCTCCTCCGTGCAGCGCGCGGGCACGCCGCCCGAGAAGCTCGTGCGCCCCGATACGCGAAGCTATCTTGCGGAGCTCGAGCGCCTTATCGGCGGATCCGATACCGATGGCGGACCGATCGCCCTCATCGTCCAGCGCAGGGAGACCGTGCGCTGGCTCGAGAAGCAGCTCGGCGACCGCGTGCGCGTGCTCGAGCCCGCCGACACGCTCCCCGCCTCGGGCGTGGTGCTCCTCACCTTGGCGATGGCGAAGGGGCTCGAGTTCGACCACGTGATCATCGCGGATGCGGATGGGCGCGACTATCCCGATACGCCGCTTGCAAAAAGGCGCCTCTACACCGCCATATCGCGCGCCACGCACCGGATCACCCTGCTCGCGCAGGGAGCATTGACACCGCTGCTGGATTGAGCGCTCGGTTTCATGCCAGCCCCGCCTCGGCATACAGGCGCTGCTTGGTCGCATCGTCGGTGAACGATGCTGCGACCGCATTGCGCACAAGCTGGTCGATCTCCGCCTCGGCAAGCGCGAAGACCTCCCTCATCAGGAAAAGCTCACGACGCACATCCGTGTTCGAAACCGCCATGTTATCCGAGTTGAGCGTCACGCGGACGCCTGCGTCGAGCAGCGTGCGCAGCGGGCAATCAGCATAGGATCTTGCCGCGCGTGTGTGGATGTTGCTCGTGGGGCAGACCTCGAGGGTCGTACCCCGCTCTGCGAGCTCGGCGAGCAGGGAGGGATCCTCGACCGCGCGCACCCCGTGCCCGATGCGCACGGCGCCGAACGAGAGAGCCGCACGGATGCTTTCCGGACCATCTGCCTCTCCCGCATGGATGGTGAAGGGCACCTCGAGCGCGCGGGCATAGGCGAAGAGATCGGCATAGTCGGAGGTCGGGAAGAGCCCCTCTGCCCCGGCAAGGTCGACCGCGCACACCCCGCGCCCCAAATACTCGCGGGCGAGCATCACGGTCTCACGGTTTGCTTCGGCATTGGTACTGCCGCGCATGCAGCAGAGGATGAGCTGGGCGGGAAAGTCCGAGCGACCGAGACCGTCGAGCGCTGCCTCGATCACCGCGCGCTGGCACATGCCTCGCTCGCCGTGGCCCTGCGGGGCGAAACGCAACTCGGCATAGGCGAGCCCGAGATCTTTGAGGTGCTCCTGCACAAGGTAGATTCCCTCGGAGAGCTGCTCGGGCATCTGCAGGAGCGCGAGCGGGAACGAGAACTTGGCAAGGTACTCGTTGAGGTCCGCGCAATCCTCCCCCACGCTCAACTCGTCCCAGAGGACGTTGTCTGAGCCGGGCAGCCCCACGCCGCCGATCTCACCGAGGCGGCGTGCGATGACGCAGCTCAGCGAGCCATCGAAGTGGAGGTGGAGATCGATGAGCTTGCGTGTTTCGAGGGGCTGGGCCACGAACCGCTCCTTCTTGGCCGAGATGGAGACATGATTGGAATCATGATAGCCCAGCAATTCCCATTTGACATCGGGCGGTTGGGTGGTATGATGAATATCCGCGCGCAAGCGCCCCTAGTGCGGGGTAGAGCAGTCTGGTAGCTCGTCGGGCTCATAACCCGGAGGTCGTCGGTTCAAATCCGGCCCCCGCGACCACAAAACCGCAGGTCATCGCTTTGTCGATGGCCTGCTTTGTAAAGGGCACTGAAAACGCCCGCAAAGCAGATGGCCATACGCTGAAAATCACACGAACATGGCCATGTAGACGGGAAGGTAGGCAACCTTGCCGTCAACGGAAACGTTCTCCTCACACAGCACGATCGCCCGCTCGATCTTGTAGTTGGGAGTGCTCATAACATTGTTGAGCGCGCTGTGCCTCTTGTAGTCTTTCCCGGACTTCACCTCAATCGGAAGGACGAAACCCCCGCCGAGCTCGCACACGAAGTCGATCTCGCCGCGATTCTTGTTCCGATAGTAGTGAAGGTCGCGCCCATGCGCCTTGAGCTCCTGCGCGACAGCGTTCTCGAAGATGGAGCCGTAGTTCACCCCGAGACGGTCGCTTAGGATGCCCTTCACCACTTCCATGCCGCAGGTACGGCACAGGAGGCCGACATCGTCCATGAAGAGCTTGAAGTAGCTGCGGTTCTCCGAGAGGCGCAGAGGATGGCGAGGCTCCGTCACGCTGATGGCGGGCAGGGCGATCCCCGCATCGACGAGCCACAGGATCTGGTCCTTGTAGCGCTCGTAGGTACCTCGTGGGGCGATGCTCGCAAACGTGAACCGCTTGCTCTGGGAATCGAGCTGCGAGGGCATCTGGTCGAATATCTCCCGGATAATGAGCTTCTCTGGGTCAGGCGCATACTGGGAGATGTCCTCGCGGTACAGGCGGACGATATCGCCTTGGATAGACTGGACGGCTCCCATATCCTTGTCGGCAACGAACCGTTCTACTGCGGCGGGCATCCCGCCAACCATCAGGTAGTGGTGGAATAGGGCGAGCAGTCGCTCGTGGACGGGTCCGAACACCGGCTCGTACGACACGAAGCAGCGCCGTGCCTCGGCTACGGCGTCTTCGCCTACGCCGTTTGCCCAGCAGAACTCCTCGAAGTCGAGCGGGAACATATCGACGATGCGGACATACCCGACGGGCAGAGATCTGACACTGCGGAGTTCGATACCAAGAAGAGAGCCCGAGAGCACGTAGTCGTACTCCCCTTTCTGGACGAGGTACTTGATCGCCGTGACGGCCTCCTTGCACCTCTGAACCTCGTCGATGAAGATGGCGGTCTTGCCGGGGACAAGCCTCTGCCCTGCGAAGGCGGAGATCACCAGGAGGAGCTCATCGGAGTTGCGCGCAGCATTGAATGCATTGAGGACATCCCGCTGCTCTACGAAGTCGAACTCGATAACGTTCTCATACTCGGCATGTAGGAACTCCCGTATAAGGTATGTTTTGCCGACCTGGCGGGCACCCGTCACGAGGAGTGCACGGCCACCCTGCTCGTCTCGCCACGCTGCGAATTCTTCCAACGCCTTTCTTCTCAGCATAACATTTACCTCGCTGTTTGTATTTTTCCAACTCGTTTAGATCGATTTTAATGTATTTTTCGAACCAATAATAACTTATATTTATGTATCTTTCAATCCAAGCGCTGTCTAAAATGATTGAATTGCAGTCTAGTG
This sequence comes from Coriobacteriales bacterium OH1046, assembly GCA_004010535.1. Classification (GTDB taxonomy): domain Bacteria; phylum Actinomycetota; class Coriobacteriia; order Coriobacteriales; family Atopobiaceae; genus RUG721. Next base: position 160,315 of record RQYE01000004.1, read on the forward strand.
GCCTAGTTATTGACGATATTCGTCGTGCTCGTGTCACCGCTGTTGTCACTTTTGACGGAGCTGATCGTCATATCCCCCACCGTTGCAGGTGCCTCTCTCTGCCAACCTCCAAGAACATCCAATCCATGGTCGCCCTCACCGAAGATAAGACATGGATCCAAACCGACTCTCAGCTCGCTTTCGCAGGTACATGCTATCCTCTTCGCCCTCATTCAGGCTCAAGCTTAGTAACCGGTGATTGTTCAAGGGTGCCTTCCACATTCTTCCCGTGAGCGATCTGCGGCTCATGCTAGGTTTGAACCGCAGCATCCTTCGCTGACTGATAGTGTACATATCATCGTTTACCCTGCGCAGATCGAGCATTCTTCTGGTTCACGGGTGGGGTTCGGCTGGCCGGAAGGAGATGGCGATGCATTGCCTCTTCCATAAGTGGGACGGATACACCCGTACGAAATACGGGCAGGCCCGAGCCGAGGGCCGCCGCTACAATCGGGTACCCCGAAGCGGAATGTGCTACAAGTTCTGCTCCATCTGCGAAAGGCTTGGCCGGATGGTCAACACCGATGGAATTGCGTGAACGGCCATGCGGGGTACGCGTACGCGGCCTGCAGCAAGGTCGGAGGCAGGGCCACAACTAGCTCGTCTCTGAAGACATCTATATGAGGATCAGACGGTGCTCGGTTTGCGGGAAACGCGACGAATCTCTCAAAACGACCGTTGGAGAGCCGGAGCAAAGGTACCTGGAGACATACCAGAACATGGACAAGGACATCTGCCAATCTTCCAGCCTGCTTTTCAGTCGAGTCTGCCTCGCAAACGTTGGCCATGTTCAGCTCAAGTTCGAAATCGATATAGTTCACCAATCATGACCACCCGCCCAGCGGGTGGTTTGCCCTTAGGATATAGCCCTAGAGTGCCGGCCAGGAGCCCAGACTCCCAAAGCTGCATTTCATGGATGCCGGCCTATGCGCCTGCCTGTACGGAGGCAAGACGTGCGCATGTTCGAGGACGGCGCGATGGGTGGATATTGGATCGACTTGGAATCCTTAAGCCCGAATAGGGAAGAACCCCTACTTGAACGCCCCCCTGCCGTCGAGCGCATACGCTTTGACCATCGCCATCACCACGCATGCCACGGCACCCCAGGCAAGGCATGCGAAGGCACGCGGCCAGCGACCCTGCAGCCGGCGCAGCAGCGTATCCACGGGGTAGACCAGAAGCAACCCCATCACGGCGAACGAGAGAACACCGCGCAGGCAGAGCAGCCCATCCGGCGTGCAGAGGAAGTCCCAGCCGGGCACGCGGTAATCCCAAGTCTGAATCCCGAAGCCGTAGAGCATCGCCGCCCCGGCGGCATATTCCAGCATGGCTGTGAGCGCGCAGATGGCGAGAAAGCAGCGCAGCGGCCGCTCAAGAAGGCGTTCCCAGCGCCCACCCGCGCCGAACAGGAGCTCGATCGCGACGGCACCGAAGCCGTATATCTGCAGGAAAGGGATGCCGAGGCCGCCGTGCTCGGGATCGAACCAGCCCCGCTCCACCAAGCCGATGCCCGCCTCGTAGAGCCAGCCCAACACGCCTGCGATCACGAAGGCGGAGGCGATGAGCGCTAAGCGGTCCTGCTGGTCGAGTGTACGGTCTGCGCTATCGTGCGGCATGGTTGGTTTCCGGTCGGACGGATGTTGCGGGCTGTGCATCGCCTTAGACTATAGCGCATGCGGTGCACGGCGAACGCAATGAATGCCGCGCTCCAGCCCAAATCGCCTGTCACGGCAGGATTTTGTCTGCAGCCGCCCGTGGCACGGGAGATCTTGTACCCACGGGATACTGGCACGGTACGGTCCCTGTCACGCCCATCGCGCGAAATCCAACCATGCACCGCCCCATGCATGCGCATAAACTACCGTTCGCACCTCTCCCCTACCATCGCCCCGCCATATGTGCTATCAATCGAATAGAAGATGCGGGAACGATTCCACCTTCCATGCCCCTCCCCGCACGCAGCCATGTCCGCGTGCGTATAGAACCGCATGGCCGACCCCCTTCGGAAGGAGCCCCACATGTTTTCAGTCACCGCCCTCGGCGAGCTGCTCATCGACTTCACCGATGCCGGGACCTCCGCAGGAGGACAGAAACTCTTCGAGCGCAATCCCGGCGGTGCGCCGGCCAACGTCCTCGTGGCGCTCGAGCGCCTAGGGATGTCCACCGCCTTTATCGGCAAGGTGGGATGCGACATGCACGGGGAATTCCTGCGCGCCACCCTCATCGCCAACGACGTCAACTGCGACGGCCTTGTGAGCGACCCCGACTACTTCACCACGCTCGCCTTCGTGGCGCTCTCCGAGGATGGCGAGCGCACCTTCTCGTTCGCGCGCAAGCCCGGCGCCGACACGCAGCTCAGGCCGGAGGAGCTCGACCGCTCCATCATCGAGGACAGCCGGGTCTTCCACGTGGGGTCGCTCTCGCTCACCGACGAGCCCGTCCGCAGTGCCACCGTCGCAGCGCTCGAGATGGCGAAGGCTGCGGGCTGCATCATGTCCTACGATCCCAACTACCGTGCCTCCCTCTGGGCGGGGCCTGAGGTCGCCGCCGAGCAGATGCGCTCCCTCGTGCGCTACATGGACCTCATCAAGATCAGCGGCGAGGAATGCGAGCTCATGTCCGGGCACAGCGACCCCTCCGAGGCCGCACAGACCCTGCTCGCGCAAGGTGCCAAGGTGGTCTGCGTCACGCTGGATGCCGAGGGGGCGCTCGTCGCCACCGAGGACGGCACGGCAACCGTGCCGAGCTTCAAGGTCGACGCCGTCGACACCACAGGCGCGGGCGACTCCTTCTGGGGCGGCTTCCTCTGCGCGTTCGTGGACAGCAAGCTCGAGCCCGCCGATATCACCCTCGAGGATGCGAAGTCGTTCGCACGCTTCGGCAACGCGGTGGCCTCGCTCTGCGTGCGCAAACGCGGTGCCATCCCCGCAATGCCCACCCTCGCCGAGGTCGAGAGGATCTTGGTCTAGGAGCGGAACTGCAGCAGCGGGGCCTGCCCGCTACACCATAAGAGCGGCCCCCACAAGACCGGCATCTCCGCCGCGCTGCGCCAGTGCAAAGGAAAGCGTATCGGGGTTGAGCACATAGCGCTTTGCCTTTTCATGCACCAAGTCGATGAAGAACGAGTTGTGGAGCGCAACTGAACCGCCGAAGACGAAGATGTTCGGATCCACCACAAAGGAGATGTTGGCAACGCCGCGAGCCAGCGCATCAGCTGCGCGTCCGATCACCGAGAGCGCAACCTCGTTCCCCTCGTGCGCCAGCGCGAAGACCCCGGCGCCATCGACCTCGATCCCAAGCTCCCGGGAAGCCACGCGCGCGATGGCGGTACCGCTCGCTTGATCCTCGAGGCAACCGTCGTTCATCCCGGATCTGTGATCGGTGCTCCCGTTGACCATAAGGTTGAAGACCTCGGCCGCACACGAGTTGGCACCGCGCACGATCTCGCCACGATAGATGTAGGCTCCGCCCACACCCGTGGAGACAGTGAGGTAGAAGACCGATTCCCGCCCTTTCCCCGCACCCACGAGCGCTTCGGCCAAGCCGGCAACATTCGCATCGTTGTCGAGCATCACCCGTTTGCTGGTCCTGCCCTCCACGAAGCGGACGATATCGAAACCCTCCCAGCCGAGAAGGTTGGGCGGATTGAGTATCCGCCCGAAGACAAGGTCGAGAGGACCGGGACAGCCGATGCCGATCCCCTCGTAATCGAGGTCCCAGGATTCGATGCAGTCGAGCAGCCTGCCCACGTTCTCCTGCGGGCTGAGCGTGCGGTCGTTGGGAACCGCCTGCTTGGCGATGAGTCTGCCATCTTGGCCGAGTGCGGCGACGCGGAGCTGCGTGCCGCCGATGTCTATACCGATGCTATGCATCGAGACCTCCTACTTCTCGTTCGCCCAACTCACGACAAGCTCGAGCGCACCTGAGAACGTAAGGTCGCCGCTCGTTGCCGGTGCCACGAAATGGGAACCTTTGGACAATGCATGCGCGGGCCCTTCGCCCGCCGAGACGGATCCCCCCTTGCCGTCGATGACCGAGACGCACATGAAAGGTTTATCCTGAGCAAGTGCCACGGGCTTGCCCTCATGGACACGCACACGCTCCACGTCGAAGTATCTGCAGCTCATGAGCGGTGTGATCCCGCCAACCTCAGGCACTGTAACCTCACCCGAGGTCAGAAGCGGTGCCGAGAAGTCGATCACGTCGAGCGATTGGGCCAAGTGGAGCTCTCGCAGGCTTCCGTCGTGCTGCCTGCGGTCGAAATCATAGACGCGGTAAGTCACATCAGATGACTGCTGCACCTCGAGGATAAGCGCGCCCTTGACCGCGTGGACGGTGCCCGGTGTGATGTCGAAGAAGTCGCCTGCACGAATGGGGATCTCGTTGAGGAGCTCATCCCAACGACGCTGCTCGACCATCTCGGCGAATTCAGCTCGATCCTTTGCCCGTTGCCCAATCATAATGCGGGCGTCGGGGTCTGCCTCGAGGATGTACCAGCACTCGCTCTTGCCAAGGCTGCCGTCCTCATGCTCGGCGGCATAGGCATCATCGGGATGTACCTGCACCGAGAGATAGTCGCAGGCATCGAGGATCTTGATCAGGAGCGGAAAGCGGTCGCCGCGTGCGCCGCCGAAGAGTTCCGGCTCGTTATCCCAGAGGTCGGAGAGGCAACGGCCGTCGAAGAGGCCTCCCTCCACCGCACAGTCGCCGTTGGGATGCGCGCTGATTGCCCAGCACTCCCCTACCGTCCCATCGGGTATGTCATAGCCGAACTCGGTCTCGAGCTTGCGTCCGCCCCAGATCTTGGGTACGAAGACGGGCTTGGGGAAGATGAGGTCGGATGCGATCGGACCCCTGTCAACATCGGATACCATCTCTGATCCCTTCTCATGAAGATGGGCTGACGGGAGAAGGCCGCCGTAGCGCGATAAGCGGGCGGCCTTGGGAACATGCGCCGTCTGATCATGCGCTAGGCAATCCGCGAGAGCCTCTCATACAGATCGATGAAGTCGCTTGCGAGCACGCGGAAGGTCTCAGCCTGCATCAGCTGGTCTTCAGAATGCACAAGCAGAAGCGAGATCTTGATGGAGCCGATCGTGGCGGCATCCTCCTGCAGAAGCCCCATATGCACGTTGTGGCCTTCGAGGTAGATCTGATTGCCCTCCTCGATCATCTTGCGCGCCTCGTCGAACCTGCCTTCCTTAGCCAAGTCGATAGCTTGGATGTAGTTGGACTTCGCGGTGCCCACGGAGGCTATGATGGTGAAGCAGGCCTCCTCCATCGGATCCATATCGTCTTCGCGGATCGGCGTTTGGTCGTTATCTACCATGGTGATCCGCTCCTTCTATGCGAGTGCCTCGACGGCATCGTCGATGATCTTCTTCGCGTTCATGCGACCGTAGTCGGCCATGGAGATGACAAGGACGGGCTTGTCTCCGGCCGCAGCCTGCGCATCCTTCTTTGCATAGGAAATCTGGGGGCCGAGCAGGAGGATGTCGAACTCGTCGATGACCTCGAGCGCCTTATTGAGGGGCCTTGCATCGATCTCGACGTTGAGGTTCCGAGCAGCAGCCTCCTTGCGCATCTTCTGGACCAACAGGCTAGTGGACATTCCGGCATTGCAGGCGAGCAGGATCTTCATAAGACTCACGTTCCTTTCTTCCCGCTTTTCGGAGCGGCTATCTTCTAGATTGATGTTAAACGATCGGCACATACGATGACGGCGGATAGGGCGGGCGGCGGTTCGCACACCGCCCGCCTCCCAGGGGATCCTAGACACCCTCGCTCTCGAGCTGCTTGGCTTGGGCCTTCTCGGAAATCCTCATGAAGGGCAGGTAGATCGCCATGGAGATCGCGACCTCGATAACCTGCCAGATAACGGCGCGGATGTCGCCGGCAGTGGCAAGGAAGCCGGAGACGAACACCGGCGTGGTCCAGGGAACCATGACCACGCAAGGGCTGATCAACCCGGCGCAGGTAAGGCCGTAGGTAGCCGCGATCAGGATGTCGGGGACAAGGACGAACGGAATCATAAGAGGCAGGTTGTATACGATGGGATAGCCATAGATGACGGGTTCGTTGATGTTGAAGATACCGGGGAGGATGGAGAGCTTGGCGATATCTCTCGAGGTCCTGTTCTTGGAGAACAGGAATGTGTCGAGCAGGAGCATGAGCGTGCATCCGGAACCACCGATAAGCGCGAAGGTATTGATGATCTGCATGTTCATGTAGTGATCTGCGGGGATGGGCTGGCCAGCCGCGAAGGTCGCCATGTTGTCGACGATGAGGATGGTAAGGATGGGCTCAGCAAGAACGCCTGAGATGGTCGACTGATGGATGCCGAGGCAGAAGAGCAGGTTGGCGAAGGTGTAGATGATGATTACTGCAAGCGGCCCGGTATTCATGACGTTCTTGAGCGGTGCGACGACGATGGCGGAGATGATGGCGAGCAGGTTGGTGCCAAAAGCACCCGCGAGGGTTGCGGACACGATAGCGAAGACCGCCATGGTGAGCATCATGGGGGTCATGACGTTGAAGGAATCGCCTACTGCGGGAGGCACCCCCTCTCCCAGGTTGATCTTGAGCTTGTCGATGCCGGAAAGCTTGATGAAAAGCGACGTGGCAAGCAAGCCGATGATGATCGCGGCGAACAAGCCGTTGGTGCCGGTATTGGCGGTGATGAACGCACCGGAAACATCGGCGACGGTCCCGGCATCCTTATCGATGGTTACGGTAACTACCTGCGGCATCATGATGACGAGCGAGGCGATGCCGATGACAACGCAGGCGACTGCATTCTCGAAACGCTTGTTCTTCGCGAGACAATAGCCGACGAGGCCCGCAAGGATGATTGCCGAGAAGTTAAGCGTGCCGAAGATGATCGCGTTGCCCCAGTACTGCACTGCGGCAAGCGCATCATCCACGAGGAACAGCGGAAACACGACGTTGTTGATAAGGACCGCGATGCCTGCGAGGATGTAGACCGGCGTCATCGTGGCGAATGCATCACGCAGAGATCTCAAGTGAACCTGATTGCCGATCTTCGCCGAAACCTCGGCGAATTTGTCGAGAAATGACTCTTTCTCCTGTGCTTCTTCTATCATTGTTGCTCCTTTCCTGCGATGCGATTGGCATTTTTTCGATACCTTGTCCCGGCACCTGCCCTCTACTCGATAGCGTGCGTAGCGGTTACGCGCTTGAACCACCCCGCCGACTTCTTGAGATGGCGACTGTAGCCGTTATCCAAATTCACCTCCACTAGGCCGTAGCGATTCTTGTACGCGTTGTTCCAAGACCAACAGTCGATGACCCCCCAGTAGTGGTAGCCACGGCACTTGGCACCCTCCTCGATCGCACGAGCAATCCATGAGAGGTGTTGGCGGACGAAGTCGATGCGGTAATCATCCTGGATGGTTCCCGAAGCGTCCCTGAAGGCGCCCTCCCCCTGGATGCCGATACCGTTCTCGGAGACGAACCATTCCAGATCGGGATAGTCGCGAGCCATCGTCATGCCGAAGTCGTAGATGCCCTTGGGATAGATCTCCCAGCCGCGGCTCTCGTTCATGACGGCATCAGGCCAGGCATACTCGGAGGCGAATACGGGATTGCCGTACTCGTCGACATCCCTCTCCGGTGCTTGGATACGCTCGGGACGGTAGTAGTTGAAACCGAGCCAATCGACCGTACCCTGGGCGAGAATCTGCTCATCGCCCGCACGAACCGGAAGGTTGATGCCGCGAGATGACAGCGCTCCGATGGTTTCCTCGGGCAGGCTGCCCTTGGTCACAAGGTCGAGCCACCAACGATTGTCGATGCCATCAGCCATACGCACGGCGAGAAGGTCGGCCTCGCTCGGATCCTCCTTGGTATAGGGCGGCGTGAAGCAGTTGATGAGCCCGATCTTTGCGTCTGCGCGGACTTGGCCGGTACCTTGGAGTTCGCGGAACTCGGCGACTGCCAAGGAGTGCGCGATCGAGATGCCATACTGGACAGTGCGGGCTTGGGCGAAGTCGTGGTGGAACGGATACCAAACGGCGTCGGTGTAGCGCTGTTGAGGCTCGACGATGGGCTCGTTGAAGGTGAACCAGTACTTGATCTCTTGGCCGAACTCCCTGAAGGCGATACGGGCGTACGTGGCATAAGCCTCGATAACCTCACGGCTCTCCCAGCCACCGCGACGGAAGAGATAGGTCGGCATATCGAAATGGTAGAGGTTCACGAAGGTTTCGAGACCGACCGCCTCGGCGCTGGCGAAGAGCCTGTGGTAGTATTCAGACCCCTCGGGGTTGAGCTTGCCGTTAGCATCCAGCAAGCGCGTCCATTGGATGGATGTGCGCCAAGAGGCCAAGCCGAGCGAGCGCAGCAGCTCGAAGTCCTCCTTGTAGCGGTTGGTGAAGTCGTTGCCGGCATAGGATCCCACGCGATTGTGGAAATCCTCGATACGCTCGTTCGACCAGGTATCCCAAAGACTCTCGAGCTTTCCGTAGCGCTGCCAAGCACCCTCGGTCTGGGGACCCGACATCGCCGCACCGAAGAAGAAGCCCTCGGGCAATGTGCAGATACTCACGTCCTTCCCTTCCCTTCTCGTTCCTATCCTGTATCTCACAATATTACATATTGTATGTTTATATTATATATGTTTAATTATTAATATATATATGTTTTTATATATGTCAAGAAATATTTTAATATTTCTTTGAATGTTGTTTTTCCTTTCTAATTGATTGATAATGAATGAGTCGCGGACGCAGAAGGCAGACACTATGCTCAAGTACGAAACGGTTGCAGACGATATCCGTTTGAGGATCGCCAACGGCGAGTTTGCGCCATCCGGCCAGCTTCCCACCACAGAAGAGTTCTGCAAGCAATACGATGTGAGCAAGATCACCATCAAGAGGGCCATGGACGAGCTTGTGCTCCGTGGCCTCATAGCCAGACGACGCGGTTCGGGCACCTATGTCAAGGGGTCCACGGAGAAGGCCGGCCCCGAGCGTGCAGGTTGGAACATATCGAGCCAGATGACAGGCTTCAGCACCGAGCATGCCAACGAGAAGGTCGAGAGCCGTGTGCACGACTTCTCCGCCGTGCGACCCTCCGGAGAGATCGCCGAGTATCTGGGCATGGAATCCGATGAGTTCGCCTACCACGTCTGCCGCACGCGCGTTGCCGACGGTGCCCCGCAAACGGTCGAATACACCTACATGCCCATCAAGGTCATCCCCGACCTGCGCGAGAAGCACGCAGAAGGCTCGATCTACGGCTACATCGAGGGAGACCTAGGTCTCAAGATCGGCAGCGCGCATCGCACGATTAAGGCGGTGCTGCCCGAAGGAGATGAGGCGGAGTGGCTCGACGTCACTCCCACAACCCCCCTGCTCGAGGTCAAGCAGATAGGCTTCCTCGATGACGGTATCCCCTTCGAGTACTCCATCTCCAAGCACATCCCCGAATACGAGTTCTACTCGATCTCGACCCGCTAGCATCCCGGCACCTCGCTAGGGTGTGGCGTCACCATCATCCCCCACGTTCAGCCAATGCTGCCGTATAGTCGCAACGCACCGATCTGGATCCGCCCCTGCTCCAGACAACCGCAGATCCGGCATCTATCCCGGAATGCTATAGGGAAGGCTTGATCTCCCCATATAGAATGGACGAATGGGGGATTGCCTGTTTGCCGAGATGGAAAACCGCATGTCAACGGAGGACTCATGAAGAAGCACCATCCTATCAGGACCTACAACATACTCCTGCCCATCTGGTTGCTCGTATGGTTTCCCAGCTGGCTCTGGCTCTTGCTGATCCCGGCGAACTATCTGATCGACCGCATCGTGCTGCATTGGAGTCTGAAAGGGCTCGATGACCGCAACGCGTTCTGCCGGCGCACCGCGTGGAGGATCTGCGCGGCCGGGTTCCTCTCGGATTTCGTGGGTAGCGCGTTCCTCATCGGCGTGCAGGTCCTCCTGAGCTTCATAAACTCGGACATGGCGGACAGCGTCGCCGATAGCCTCATGTCCAACCCGTCCGGCAACATCGGGGCACTCGCCTGCGCGCTTCTCGCCATCGCGGTGGCAGGACTCTGCATCTATCTGCTCGATCGCTGGATCCTGAACGCAGCGGGGCTCGACCGGGAGCGTGCCCGCAGATCAGCGCTCCGCCTCGCCCTCATCACCGCGCCCTATCTCTTCCTATTCCCCTCGGACCTGCTCTATCGCTAGCGCTGCAGCAGCCGATCTGGCAAGAGGATGGACACACGATAGTAAACCGCTGCGCTTTCCGCAGGAATTGCATGCCGACTCGGGCGGATCGCCGCGTTAACAGATGAACAGATGGAGACACTCCCCCAATCTATCCGAGAGCATGGAGGCATGCGGGTCGAGCTCCGGGAAGACGGCGCAAAACGGAAGGGATACCCGCCATATGCCCTTACCCGATTCCTGCTACCGCAGCTCATGATTGCTTATCGACCCTTACGCCTCCATATTCTTGGATCCATCCACCACCGCCACGGTACGCTCCCTATCGATATCAGCGACCTTGCGGCGACGATTGGCATAGCGCTCCGCCACGAGCGCATCCGTGGACATCCACGTCTTCACGATGGCCATCGCGAGCACGGGACCGATGAGCTTGCCGCCGATGCAGAGCACGTTCGCGTCGTTGTGCTGACGCGCGAGCTCGGCGCACACAGGGTCTTGGCACACGCAGGCGAAGATACCGCGGAACTTGTTCGCGATCATCGCCGATCCGTAGCCCACGCCGTCCACGAAGATGCCCCGCTCGCATGCTCCCTTGGCAACGGCCATCGAGGCGGGATAGATGAAATCGGAAAGATCGCAGCCTTCCTCGTCGTAGGTCCCGAAATCCACGACCTCGTGTCCCTCGCCCTCGAGCCATGCCTTGATCTGGTTCTTGAGCGTCGTTCCGGCATGGTCGTTCGCCATCGCGATCCTCATGATGCCCTCCCGGTGTCGATAACCCCCTCCGCTTCTGGCAGAGCCCCTCCCAGCATAATCCCACCACGCGGCACGCGTTTCCATAAAACGGCGGCAGGATGTGGAAACGCGACGGAAAGCCGTGGAGCACTCGGATAGATGCCTCCGTCCCTTTTGCCCTATGCTTGTGCCATCCGGATTCGACACGGGAGGGAAACGCACATGCCAACGATCAGCATCCCCTTTGGAACAACCCCCGACGGCAAGGATGTCCGCCTGTTCGTGCTCTCGAACAGAAACGGCATGTGCATGGCCGTCTCAGACCTCGGAGCCTGCATCACACGCCTCATCGTCCCCGACGCCCACGGCAACTTCCGCGACGTCGTCCTCGGCCTCGACGGGCCGGAAAGCTATAGCGACAATCCCGCCGACCTCGGCGCGACGGTGGGCCGCAACGCCAACCGCATCGGGCAGGCCCGCTTCATGCTCGACGGCACCGAATACCGGCTCGAGGCGAACGATCGCACGGCGAACCTCCATGCCGGGGGCGACTACTGGTTCCAACGGCTGTGGGAGGCAGAGGTGGATGAGGCGGGAGGCGCGGTGACGTTCCATCTCGATTCCCCCGATGGCGACCAGGGCTTCCCGGGTGCCGTGAGCGTCGATGTCACCTTCACGCTCACCGAGGACAACGCGGTCATCGTGGACTACGACGCCTACCCCAGCGCAAGGACCGTCATCAACATGACGCAGCACTCCTATTTCAACCTCAACGGGCACGCCTCCGGCACCATCCTCGACCACACGCTCCAGATCGACGCCGACTGCTTCACCGAGGTCGACTCCGAGCTCATCCCCACGGGGAGGATCCTTCCCGTGGATGGGACCATGCTGGATTTCCGCACTCCGCAGCGCATCGGGAACGGGCTCGGCTCTCCGGACGGGCGCATCGGCGAGTTCGGCGGATACGATCACAACTTCTGCCTCTCGGCTAAAGCCGGTGCGGTCCGCCATGCCGCCACGCTCGAAGCCGATAGGAGCGGCGTCGTGCTCGAGGTCCTCACCGATCTTCCCGGCATCCAGATCTACACGGCCAATGCGCTCGACGAGGCGCGCGGCAAGGACGGCAAGGCCTACAGCGCACACGAGGGCATCTGCCTCGAGACGCAGTTCTATCCGGATGCCATCAACAAACCCGGCTGGTCCCAGCCGGTCTTCAGCCCGGAGAACCCCTACCGATCGCGCACCATCTTCAGGTTCACGACGCGGTAGCCCGGTCATGCGTCCGCGCAACCGATAGTTGCGCGATAGGTGGTGGCTTCATCGGCAATGAGCCTCTAGAATGATGCGTTGTCAAGGTCGGCGAGAGGAGATCTGAGATGACGCTCGGTATGAGGCCTATGGAACTAGTGGTCACACTCCTCATCAATGTTATTCCCCTTGCCGTGGTGCTCTACCTCCTCAAGCTGCTCGTGCGCTTCCTCAAGCTCTCCATCGGTGAGATGGAGGAACGCGCCCGCGTGCGCAAGGATAAGGAGCCCGAGGCTGCCGAGATGCGCCGGTCCCTCTCGCTGACGCTGCGCGAGCAGCGCGAGGCATGCGGTATGACGCAGGAGTTCGTCGCCCACTCGCTCGGCGTCTCCCGCCAAGCGGTCTCGAAGTGGGAGAACGGCTCGTCGGATCCGAGCACCACCAATTTCATCGCGCTCGCGGAACTCTACGAGGTCGATCCCGCCGGGCTTATCAAGGGCATCGCGCAGGGCAAGAAGGATAGCTGAGATTCCATCGGTTCTCACTGCTCGTCGGGGTACAGTGCGCCTCAACCGCCTCGCAACCCGCCTCTTGGATTATGATGAGAGGGCACGGAGACGCAACGCTGCGAAGAGGCGGTATCGCATGGCACGTGAGAAGACCGAGCATCCAGCCGAGACGCCGTTGGGCGGAAGCACGTGGATCGTCATCGTGCTCCTTGCCCTCGTGGGCCAGATCGCGTGGGCCGTGGAGAACAACTTCTTCAACCTTTTCATACAGGATGCCTTCGGCGCCTCGCTCTCCGACGTGGCGCTCATGGTGAGCGCGTCGGCCTTCACCGCCACCGCCACCACGCTGCTCGTGGGCACCTGGTCGGACCGCGTGGGCCGCCGCAAGATCTTCGTCGTGGCGGGCACCCTCGTCTGGGGCCTCTCCATCTGCGCGTTCGCCGTGCTGCAGAGCGTCTCCGGCACGCTCGCCCGTAATGCCGCAGCGGCAGCGGCTCTCGGCATCTCGCTCACCATCGCCTTCGATTGCCTCATGACTTTCTTCGGCAGCCTCGCCAACGATGCCTGCTTCAACGCGTGGCTCACCGACATCACCGATGGCACCAATCGGGGCCGCGTAGAGGGCGTCAACAGCGCGATGCCCCTGCTCAGCATGCTCGTGGTCTTCGGCGGAGCGCTGTTTTTGATGATCGTGGGCGACGACGGAAGCGTCACCTACGACTACCCGCTCTTCTTCACGATCATCGGCGGTGTGGTCATCGCTACGGGGATCATCGCGGCGTTTTTCATGGACGAGTCGCACCCCGAGCCGCGTGTGGGCGGGAGATACCTCTCCGAGCTCGCCTACGGCTTCAAACCCTCTTCCATGGACGAGAACCGCCTGCTCTACCTGGTGCTGTTCGGATACTGCGTGTTCGCGTGCGCCATGCAGGTGTTCATGCCGTACTACGTGCTGTACCTGCGGCTCCCCTACATCCTAGGCGAGAGCTACGTGCTGGTCATGGCACCGTGCATCATCATCGCATCGGTCTTCACCATCTTCTACGGCAGGCTCGTCGACAAGCACGGCTTCTCGCGCTCGATCACCCTGCCGCTCGTGCTCTTCGTCGCCGGGTGCATCCTGCTCACGACTCTCACCAGCGCCCCCGCTGTCTTTATCGGCAGCATGCTCATGCTCGCGGGGTACCTGGGTTCCGTGGCCTGCTTCAGCGCGGCCGTCCGCAACTGCACCCCGAACGACCATGTAGGTCTTTACCAGGGTATCCGCATTTTCAGCGTGGTGCTCGTGCCCATGCTCGTCGGCCCCTGGATAGGATCTGCGGTAAGCGCCTCGTCGGGCGTCGTGGGCTTCGGCGTGGTGGGAGACGGCTTCGCCCCCAGCTCGCTTATCTTCGCCGCAGGAGCGGCGGTATCTCTGCTCACGTTCATCGTGACCTGGCTCATCCGCCGGGAAGAGCGGAACGCGAACGCATAGGACCGATCTGATCAACCGGAGGACGCTATGGACAACACCACGAACAAAGCCTCCCAGACCGAGCGCGAGCGCATGGCCGCCGGCCTGTGGTACGACGCAAATTTCGACGAGGAGCTGAGGGCGCTTCGCGAGGCGGCGAAGGACCTGGCTGCGGAGTTCAGCGCCACCCCGCTCGCACAGGCCGAGCGCCGCGACGATATCCTCCATCGGCTCATCGGCAGCATCGGCGACGGCTGCGAGATACTCCCGCCGCTCTACGTGGATTACGGCACCAACATCTCCATAGGCCAGGGGACCTTCATCAATCACGGTGCCTACCTCATGGATTGCGCACCTATCGTCATCGGCGGCAGCTGTTTCATCGGCCCGTACTTCGGCGCCTATACGGCGCAGCATCCGCTCGTGGCAGAACAGCGCAACACGGGGCTCGAACGCGCGCTGCCAATCACCATCGGCGATAACTGCTGGCTCGGCGCGAGTGTCACCATCATGCCCGGCGTGACGATCGGCGAGGGCTGCGTGATAGCAGCGGGCAGCTTGGTTACGCACGATATCCCCGCAGGCAGCATCGCCATGGGCTCCCCTGCCCGCGTGGTGCGCGCGATCACCGACGATGACCGCATAGAACGCTAGGATGGCTCCTGCCGGAGAGCAGACGGGAGGGGCGCTCTCAGACAGGAGCTCCCTATCTAGATGACCGGCGGCATCCTGCGGGAAACCTGATAACAGCCGGCTGCCTCAGCCAACCGTATCGACGGTATACTTCAAATCGGAACCGAACTGGTAGATCATCCGAGCATACATGGGACGTCCGAACCAATCCAATTCGATATCCGGTTGCTCTGGGTGCGCAAGGATGCGGTTTGCGGTATCGATCATGTACTGCAGTGTTACAGGATGCAGATCGAATGTTCCGTGACCCGGGTAGACACCGCTCATCTTATCGCCCAGCCTTCCCAGCGCAGACTCAAGGCGATCGCGCATCGATCTGATGGTGCAAAGTTCGGGATATCGCTCGCCCTCATCCAAGAGCGCGCTTGTCATGTCGCCGATGAAGAAGCATCCGGTCTGATGGTCGAAGAAACCGGATTGTCCTGCCGTATGTCCCGACAGATGCACCAGCTCTATCTCATAGCCTCGTCCAAGATCGAAGACATGCCCATCGGGCACTGCGACAACCTCATACTCCTTGAAAGGCGGCATGTCGGAACGCCGATAACCAGAGCATGCCGGTCTCCCCTCCCTATCGAAGAGGAAGCTCGGCATATACCCTGGTGTCATCTGATCGCGCAATCCCTCGGCATCGTATTCGTTTATATGCACGCGCTCGAATTGGACATTGCCACCGATATGATCGACATGCTTGTGGGTATTTGCGCAGACGACCTCCTTGCCGCCTGCCAAATGCTCGGCTAATCCACGCAAATCCCCAAGTCCGAAGGCCGTATCGACAAGAAGCGCCCTCTCCGGTCCCACGATGAGATAGCTCCACACATCGCCACATCCGGCCATGATAGACGGGCTGAAGATGCACCAGGTGGCAGGGTTCCAGCGGTAGCTTTCCACGAAAGGATCGATATCCGGATAGAGTTCCTTGAGATCGCTATGCTCGCGGAGCACCTTCATGAAAGACCAGCGCGAAGGCTTCTCCTTCTCGGGTTTCGGGTTCACGATACCGAGCGCATTATCGATAGGCCTGGGATTCAAATCCATGGCAATCCATCCTTCCAGCCGTGCTATGCAATCACATAGTGGTACGGGTCTTCCTGCGGCAGGAACGTGCAGGGAATCTCATCGGTGCCGAGCGCTTGGGAAATCCAGTGCGCCATATACTCCATGCCGGGTTCCTCCATATTGAAGTGGCCGATGGTGATGGCGGCCTTGCCTTGGCCGAGCTGGGCCGCGTCGCGGATGTACTCGCAGGTGGTGAAATCGGTGGTCTCCATGCAGAGGAGGCAGTCCACATCGTACTCGTCCACGTAACGCGTCTCCGAATCATCGTTCGGACCTATCAGATGCAGGGGGATATGCACGCGGCGCACGCGTGCTCCGGGATCGCCGACGATACGCGTTCCCCGCAGTCCGAGCCTCTCTATGAGATAGCGGGCCAGCTCCTCCGCACTCGTCTCGGGAATCTCGAAATCCATGGGATTCGACATATCGCCGACGCGGCAGTCGAGCCATCCGAGCTTCCACGCAAGTCCGTAGAAGATGCCATCCACCATGGCGCCATCGGTATCGATGGGCACCTTGGAGTGGATGAAATCATGGTCGCGCCAGACGGCACCGCCCCATTCATCGAGCACGGCTTTCTTCGCTTGGAAGGTCTTATTGAAAGCAAGCCAACCCTGACGATCCCCATGGTTCCAGAAAAGCGCTTCGTGACTGACGATAAGATTTGCCCCGAGCGTCTGCGCTGCACGGATAATCTTGGCAGAAGGCCAGATACAGGTCACGATGCCGGTGCACTCCCTATCGACGCTGCCATAGAGCACGTGATCGCGTGTACGAATCGAGTCGATGGGTTCGGCGTTCCCGAACATATCGATTCCTCCGCAGAACGATTTGCTTTTCCGGATTACTTCGCTAATCAGCATGGTTTCATTCCTTTCGGATATCCGCGCTCCCGGTTTTCCGATCGCTCGCCAAGAGGCTTGCCTTGGAGCTGCTGCCAATCAGACAAGGCCCAGCCTGCTCATCGCTACCACAAGGCCATCCTGCGATGCGGGAAGCGTAACATAGCTTGCCTCCTCTCGAACCCGTGCAGATGCCTGTCCCATCGCAACGGAAACATCCGCCACCCCGAAGATGGAGAGATCGTTTTCGAAGTCGCCGAACGCATAGACGCAGGCCGGGGCATGCCCTTCGCGACGGGTAAGCTCATCGATCAGAACACGGGCTCCAGAACCTTTCCCCATGCCATGCGGCACAAGTTCATGCGCTCCCTCCCCCACGTCATAGTAGGCGAGCTCATGGCGGAGCAGCCCGCTCG
Source organism: Coriobacteriales bacterium OH1046 (assembly GCA_004010535.1). Lineage (GTDB taxonomy): Bacteria > Actinomycetota > Coriobacteriia > Coriobacteriales > Atopobiaceae > RUG721. The sequence continues at coordinate 177,511 of RQYE01000004.1, forward strand.
AACGGTACGCATGCAGACTCTCATCCATGAAATCGACCTTCGAAAAACGGAGTGTGAGATTGTACAGGAGCATCTCCTCGAGACTGCGCGCGACCGCACCCCGCCATTCGGAAGGAGCGTCGCCAACCGGACAGAGTCCTACGCAGCACACATCCGACTGGAAGAGGCAGCGCATGCCAACCCGGCACATCTCATCGACCATACGCACGACAAGATCGCTGGGGATCGCTTCGTCGAGCAAAATATCCCCATCGAGAACAACCCGAAGACCATCGAGGGCGACTATGCCCCTGAACGGAAGCGATTGGATTGTCTCGCCGAGCAAGCTAACCGCCCGGCCGCTTGAGACGATTGCAACTCCTCCCGATGAGACGAATGAATTGATGGCATTGCAAACCGCAGGAGTAGGAATATCGGTCGGAATACCATCATCCCTAAAGGTCATCGTTCCATCGACGTCGAAGAATGCTATGACAGGCCCAAGGGGATCGCGTTCGCTACTCATCTTCCTCATCGATATCCACACGAGCGGTGTTCATAAGGCGCATGGATTGTCGCGCCGTTCCAATAGCATTTTCGATATCTTTTACCGTGAGAGGTTCTTCGGCAAGCGCAAGCTCGAGCGCAAGCGCCACATTAGCCCCCGCAACAAGAAATACGCGTTCTCCCATATACGGAGCGAATGCCTGATTGACGCTGCCCTGCAGGATATCGGTGAGCACAAGAACCTCATCTTCGGAGTCGTATCCTGCGAACAGCTCTGCGACCTGACGATCAAGCGGCGTTTCGCCAACATAGGCACATATGACATCAATGCCTTTGATGTTGCCGATGTAGTCCATGGTATCCGCGAGTCCCGCTGCGAACCGGTGGTGGGAGGCGATAATGATGTGTCTCAAGTCGTTCCTCCAGTTCCTGTCCAGCGTTTTACCGAGGCCGGACCTACGTGGATCATCTTACGGGCAAACGCCTTGCAGCAACCATCATCCATAAGGTTGTGCAGACGGGCGGCGGACAGGGACCTCCTTCCGCCGCCCTGGCAGAGACGATTTACCCGAGTATCCCGAAGGCCGCGCAGACACAGCTCACGACGATGATACCCAGGATGATCATGCTCAGGTTGACGCCTTTCTTGATAAGGCGGTATACGAGCACGGTCACGAGGATACCAAGGATATTCGGGAAGATCAGATCGAGCACGCCCTCCTGGACGGGAAGGGCTATCTCACCGTACTGGAAGGTAAGCGGGGTATGCAGCTTCACGGTATTGTAGATGAGCGATCCGACGACGGTGACGCCGAGGATGGAGGCTGCATCGGTGAGAACCGAGATCTTATCCGCCATCGAGGTGATGACCGAGACGCCTGCATTGTAGCCCTGATTGTAATTCTGGAGACGCCAGACGAGCAGGCCTGCCCAGATCAGGAGCCACAACAGGATGCCCACAGGACTCCCCTCCATAGCCATATAGCCGGCGATGGAACCGAGGATCGTCATAGGCAGAATCCAGATGAAGACGTCCCCGATGCCGGAAACCGGCCCCATAAGGCCGATCTTGAGGTCGTTCTCGGCCTGTTGGCCCGCCTCGTGACCCGCATCCTCGATGGCGAGACCGGCGCCGAGGATAAGGCCGCTCACGGGAGGGGTGGCATTGAAGACGCAGTCGAGCTGGTTGAGCATGGCCTTGTTGAAGCCCGCGCGATCGCCACCATAGATCTTGCGCAGCGCATAATAGGCGGCGAAGGCAGCACAAGGAGCGTTTTGCGTGGCGTAGGAATAGGAGACGGTATCCATCAACCACATGCGGCGGGAGCAGACGTCGAGATCTTCCTTGGTGAGGACGGGATCGTAGGAGCCATCGGCCTTCGGGGTCGGGAGCGGCTCTTCAAATCCGTCAACCGAGATGTTCGCAGGCTTGAAGAATCCATTACTCATCTTCGAGTTCACCTCCTGAGATCTGGGCTGCGTCGCCGGCAACAGAAGGAGCGGCGGAGAGGCCCTGGGTATGCAGCTTGAAGTACTCGACGGCGATCATACCGGCGAGAAGGGCGATGGGAAGGACGGTGAGGCCGAGGTACGCCGCAGCCACATAGCCGATGATGGCAAACGGCCAGGACTTCTTGAGGGGCATGAACGTGAGGAGCATCGCGAAACCGGTAACGGGCAGGATGCCGGCGGCAACGGAGAGGCCTTGGGTGAACCATGCGGGCATGATGGCAAGGATGGCCTCGACGGCGGTCTGGCCGAAGAAGATCACGATGGCCATCGGAAGCGCGCCCTGGAGGAACAGGTAGATATGCGATAGGAAGAAGGAGCGCAACATTGCAGGATAGTTCTCTTTCTCGCAGAAGCTGCGGATGGTCTTGAAGACCCATGAGTTGTAGATCTTGAAGATCACGTCGAGCTGGACGTAGAGCATGGCCACTGCGACGCCCACGGTAAGGCCGACCGAGATGTCGCCATTGCCCGTGGCGATGGCCAGCACGGTAGCGGTCATGCCGGCCATGCCGTAGTCGGGAGCGGAAGAACCACCGAGACCGGCGGCACCCATGGACATGAGCTGGATGGTACCGCCCACGACAAGACCGGTGTAGGCATCGCCGAGGATGATGCCGACAAGCCAGCACATGAGAGCGTGCATGAACGGGAAGAGCTGCGTTGAGTACATGTCGGCAGCGCGGATGCCGGCAAGGATGATGATCAATACCGCTTGGATGGCATTGATTTCCATGTCTCGACCACCTTTCTTCTAGGTTGTGATGAACTGGGAGATGGGGACGGGGGTATCCGTTGTCATGTAGCGGACCTCGATGTCTGTCCCCGACTTAGCGATAGCCCGGTAGATGGGAATCTCCTCCGTCTTGATGAAGGCGCGTCTGCCAGCCTGCACGCCATCTGCCCCGCCTGCAGGAAGCTCGGTCAGGCCCAGCGTGATGGTGGGGATCTCCTGACCGAGTTCGATGAGGTCGAGGAAGGTCTGCGGATCACGGGCGATGACGAAGACCGAATGGCCATCGTACTTACCGGCCTTGAAGTTCTCGTAAGCCGTTTCGTGCGTGATGATCGAGAGCGCCTGCCCGGCAGGCTTGCTCATCCTCATGGCGCTTTTACGGATCTCGTCATCGGCCGTGGCGTCATCGATGATCATGGTGCGCTGGGCTGCGATCGTCGGACACCAATAGCCCTGAACGATGCCGTGTAGCAGACGATAGTCGATTCTCCCTGCCTTGATGCTCATGCTTCTTCTCCTTTCTCATATCCGATGCGATCGTATTCTGCGGCGGCCCTCTCATTCGTCAATGAGATCCGGACCTTCCATACCCAAGAAGTCAGCTGCCACCTTGGGGGTCTGGTCGCCGAACATGAAATCGTACACATAGGCAATCTCGCTCACGGGGATATCGACGCGGTAACGCTGCGCAAGATCGTGGAAGCTCTCTCGAAACCACAGCACATAATCCGCGTGCTCCTCGGCGAAGCTATCGCCATGCGGATGGGTCTCGATGAAGTTTTTCGTGACGAGCCGTTCGATGAGACCGCAGAGATGCACGTAGATGCCTATCACCTTGCGCTGCTCGATCCGTTTTCCGAGAAGATCCTGCAAGTGGGAGAGCGCTTTCTCGGCTTCCGAGAAGAGACGCTCGGTGTCGAGGATGGTGATGGACTCGGTAACGCTTCTAAGCGTGACATTCTTCAGAAGGTCGGTGTGGAACTGGGCGATACCCGAAGGCCCGAGCGTATGCGCAAGCACGCGATCAAGCGCCTCCGATGAGCCGTTCATGAGGATATCCTCGAGTCCGATGAAGGGGACGCACGAAACACCCGGATCCATGGTCCCCATGATGGCCCGCACACGATAGCTGCCGAAGATCGGAGCCCCATCTCCTTTATGGACGAGATCGGGGAAATCGGTCGTGACGAGTCGGATATCCGCCGTATCGGGAAGGCTCGAAGCCACAAGTTGACGGATACGGTCAGCTGCATCCGAACCGTTCTCCGAGCAGAAGGCGATGACATCTCGACCACGCGCACCTCGGATAACGCGGTACGAGGGGGCGAGCAGCTTTGCACTGCGGTTAAGAGTCTCTTCGAGATCATCGTTGGAGATGAGAGCGGAGCCGATCTCGATAGCAAGGCCCGTCGACACGTTGTTCACCACGTAGAGGTCTCCGTTGGAGATCCCATGGATGGCCTTATCCACCTCGGCAAGCGAGCCCATATCTACGAGCACCGTCACCGTCGAGGCATGCGCGAACCGCTCGAGCAGGCGTGAAAGCTGTCCCGCAACATCGGAAAACTGCTGGTCGTACGCCATGTCTATGGCCTCGAACACCCTACGATGCAGGATGCGGTTAGCCGCATCAGCAATACTGGTGGCCGTGGAATACCCATGGGCGAGGATGATGCCCACGCGCTCCCTTCCGACGCTCGTCGCATCTGCGGTATCCTTCACATCGATGAAGAGCAGCGTTTGCGAGAGGGCATCGAGCGTGACCCCGAGAGCGTTCGAAACCTCGGAGGTGAGCTGGTCGACGATGACCGTCACCGTGTGAGAATGGCGCATGAGCGCAAGGAGCATCTCTTTTATCTCGCGCACGTTCTCGGATCTCCAACGCGATATGCCGGCATCGCTCCACAGCTGGGTGCAGATCGACTGGGCCAGAGCGTGGCAGCTTTTGCGCGAGAACTCGACACCGTAGAAAGTGCTCGTCTCTTCGAAGATCGGTGCCAGCACCTGCTCGAATGCAGCAAGGCGGGGATTGATGGCGCGGCTCTCGAAATTCAGATAATCCTGATATTCGCGAATAGAGGCGGATGCGGAGGAGAAGAACTCGTCGAAGCTCGCACGGCCTTCATTGTATGAGCGGAACGCATCGAGAACTGCCTGGAAATGACGGCCGGCACGAGATGTGGAGTTGGAAGAGATGCGTTTATCGCCACTCACCAGCTTGTCGTCATCTTCCTCCACGGCACTCGAGCCGAGCACTGCGGCCGGCAGGTTATATGAGCGGATAACGAGCTGTTCTTCCTGCCGGTTGAGATAGGCTCCAGCGCAGCAATTGGTAACGCAGGCGCGCAGTCCCTCTACGTTATCCTCGAAATTGGCTTCCACGAGCGTGCGCAACGCTCCGCGGCTGATGGCCACATCCGCCGCAACCCGCCGCCCCTCCAGACGCAGGAAATGCATCACAAGATCGGTGCGCTCCTCCACGGTACGGTTCCGAAGGGCGGGTACTGCAGCGACGATCGGCACGCGGTGTATGATCTGGCGTGTCACTGGATCATCTAAGGGCAGCGATGTGGCAAGTACGATACGCGTAGAAGCAATATCCTGCATACCCGGGAGCTTATCGTCCGCCAAAGCTCCGCAAAGGCCCTCGAGCACCCGATCCCGCGAAGAGCAGGAAAGCTGATCGAACTTCGCCAGATAGACAATGCCGCCGGCAACCTCGTTGATAAGATGCCCCGCAAGGCTCTTGACGTCTAGAACATCGTGCCGGAAGCGTGCGTCATCATCACCATACCGCGAGCAGTCCACCGCCACATAGCGGGACTTGGCAGGGAGCGCACCGATGCCGACCCCATACTCGAACATGGTACGCGAGAGCATGCCCTTGCCAGTTCCCGGTTCACCGATAAGAAGCACCGGGAGGCCATGGGGCGGATAGCATAGCGCGCTCTTAAGCTGTTCGATACAGGTTGAAAGCGATAGATCGCACCCGATGATCCCATCGAAGTCTTTGCGGCGAACAATCCCCACCGACAGCATGAGCTCATCGATCGACGCATACTCTTTCCGGTCGAGCACGACCTGAAGATGACGCTCCACGCCACGTTTATGCATGAAGAGCACAGGACGGGAATTGATCTTGATGCCGGTACCTTCACGTACGATATCGTTGAGATACTGGCTCGCGAGATTTCGCGATATGCTGACTTCGGATGCGATGTCCGCCGTCGTGAATGGAGCGAGATTGGAGAAATCGAGCCTGCGTGTGATGAAATCGAGATGCCTCAACAGCTCCTGCTTGGTATCGCTAGCAGCCATGCACGCACCTCCCCTCCCACTGGGAACCACCATAGGCGTCGTACTCAGCTTTTCGAGCGCGAGATAGAAGATTCGCCATTGGGCGTTCCTTTCGACAAAGAATCGTATGGAAACGTCTAGAAAATATGGATGTTTCGACACTATTTTTCGACACTAGCCTAGCCCATGGTGCCCGCAGGAACATCGCCGAAATACCGTGTGCTGCGAACAGAGAAGGGTCGCTGCTTCGCCCTGCCACGATTGAGCTGCAGATTAAGAGCGGACTGTAGGTCGCCTGCGCAGGTTTGCGCGGCTTCGTCCATGCGCGTCACACGCCCCCCAAACGGCCGCGCCGTTCATGGCTTTTCCGACCAGAAACGCGGATCCTCCGAGCAAGCCTCGGACCACCCCGACCGCACATGGACCCATCCCCGAGATACGGGAGGCACAGTCTCCCCCGGCTCTCCGGTCTTCTTCTTATCCATCCCATATCCTCGATACCAAAGTCCTCTACGCTCCCAAGGTGTCGATCGGAATGACGTACACTCCATCCGAGCTACGTCTACGCGCCATCGTTCCCTTCCCCAACAGCACGGCCATGAAACTGGGCTCGGGATTACGAGCCTCAGGGTTCGCAGCCACCTTCGCAGCAAGCCTCGTGAGGCTCGTAGCCGCGTCCTCGACCTTGGATTCCCCTGTTTTGATCTCGATGGCGGCCCATCGACCATCGGCCAGTTCGATAACGGCATCAACCTCGAGACCGTCGGCATCAGCATAATATCGTAAGGACTCTCCATACGATTCAGGCATAGCGGAACTATAAACGAGCAGATCATGGATACAGAGCGACTCAACCAACAGGCCGAGAAGCTGCCCGTCTTCGAGCAGGCGCGAGGAATCGACACCCAGCAGGCTGGCCGCGATGGACGTATCGCAGAAATAGCGCTTCGGCTTCATACGGAGCCTCGACCTCGACCTGATCGGGGCATCCCAACCCGGAAGTTCCTCGATGAGGTAGTTGCGCCTAAATTCGTCGAGATACGAGGATATGGTGGCCTCTACCGGGGCAACGCCGTCAAAGGCGGCATCGTTTCTAATGGTACCCAGTGTCGCACTCGTCGCCACATTGCGCGCGAGGGACGCGGCGATGCGGCGGGATACTATGGGGCTCTTTCCCGCACGAGGCATACTCACATTAAAAAGCGCGTCGAGATACCCTGCCACAACGGTGCTTGGGCTCGTCAGCCCACTCGCCTGCAGAGCCGGCCATCCCCCGCGGCACATGATGTCGGCCAAGTCGGCAAGGCCGATACGGGACTGCGCCGGCTCGAAACGTCCTTCGAAGAGACCCGAGAGGGACACCGCTCCCGTGGAGTCGCCCGTTTCTGCAAGGCTCATGGTATGCATGCGCAGCCGCGCAATGCGCCCCGCCCCGCTATGCCGCTTCTCGCTCTCGGGAGGAGTGGAGGAGCCTGTTAGGATGAACTGTCCGGGCCTATTCGCGCTGTCGTCGATCCTATGGCGCACAATGTTCCATATGGCAGGCACGCCCTGCCACCCGTCGATGACGTGGGGGGCATCGCCGATAAGAGCGAGCTGCGGATCGTCCGCATAGATTTGCTCGGCTTCATCCACGCGCGTCACACTCTCCCCAAACGACAGTGCTGTCCAGGACTTCCCCGACCAACGGGGACCGCAGAGCTCTATACCACCGAAGGTATTCAGGAGGGCCTGCACGTGAACGTCGACGATACGGGGGATATACGTTTCCTGCTTGAGCCTCGAATACTGCATCGGACCTCCTTGGGAGAACAGCTTTCCATACCTGATGGCAGCATGGTCAAAATCCCCATTGATGCTTTTCGAGGAATTCTATTTATTATTTTCGAGTAATTGCAGCCGTGTTTTTCAAGTCATCTCGTTTCTGCTTTTCGAGGCCGAGCGTCAGCGATGCAGATTATCGACGGCTGTACAAGAACAGCGGAGATCTTACATCCCGCCCATACGATTTCCTCCTTTGGGATATACGCGCCAGATGACAGGCGCATGCGGTGCCGCACCCGCCCCGGTACGGCACTGCACGGATGATAGCGCGGCCTGTACCAGAAGCGGAGATCCTCCGCACACAGAGCAGTCCGGACACAGCAGGCGCAGAAGAGCGCGGATCATCCGGACGAACCCCAGGCCCTTCCTACACATAGATCCATCCCCGAGACACGGGGGACGCGGTCGCCTCTTCCGACTCGCCGGTCTTCTCCTACAGGAGTGTAGGCTGGCCTTGGCGAGCGGCGCATTCCCTGGTGAGGAAGGTCTTCTGCGAACCCTGCACCACCCGATCGTCCGCGCGCAGATGCCCGAGGAGCAGCGGGGAGTCCGGATCGTGCGCCGTGCGGTAGTTCTCGAGCGCTTCCTCGGGGCTCTTGTTGGCGTAGCAGTACCGGCAACCGCATACGCAGCTGTCGTAGGCACCGATATCGCGGCTTTCGATGCAGTGGCAGCCGTGGCGCGTGCCCCTGTGCTTGAGCTTGCGGAACTCGAGGCCGTTGGCTTCGCCCAGCATCCCGAGCGTCATACAACCGGAGGGGTGGATCCCGTAACGCGACCAATCGCCATTCGTCCCGCAGGTCTGGATCCGGATACCATGCCCATTTGCGATGCGGCCCAGCCCCTCGGCCAGCCGATCCATATCCTTCTCGGTCAGGGGAATGAGTTCGGGCATGTTGAACTCGAGCTTCCGGTACATCTCGACGAACGAGAAGATGCAGCGGTCCACATGACCCGCGAGACGTCCGCAGAGATGCGCGAAGGTCTCGAGATGCCGCTCGACGGTATAGTCGCGCGTCAGCAGCACCGGGTCGTAACGCCAGCAGATGCGGCGGGCACCGACGATCTCCTCGAGCTCGTAGAGCGTATCGACCGAGGCGTCTATGCCGGGCACGCGGGGCTCGATATCGCGCCCGTATGCGGTGATGGTGTACTGGAAATGCGTGTTGAAGCGGTCCGTGATCTCGTGCAGGTGCGGCAGTATGGGGCGGTAGTCCTTGGAGCAGAACTCGACCACATCGACAGCCTCGGGCGTGAGCTCGTAGCGCGTCACGCTGCCCGGGAAGAGCGGATTGCGTGCGAGCACATAGCCCTCCTCGAAGCGTTTGAGCAGCCAGGGGGTATACCACCGTACGGTATCGGTACGCGCGCCCGTGTTGATGATCATGTTCGTCCTCCAAGGGTCGGCACATCTCCTTGCAGTGTACCACAATATACGTACATACGTTCTATACCAGTTGGAGATCCCCTTGGGACGAGCGGTGGAAAGCCTGCTATCCTTAAAGCGGATACGTCCCCTGCCCATCGAGAGGAACCATCATGCGTGTTGCGGCAACCTACGAGAACGGCGAGATCTTCCAGCACTTCGGGCGCACGCCTGCGTTCAAGGTATACGAGATCGAGAGCGGCTCCGTCGTGCGTTCCGGTATCCTCGACCCCGAGGGTGCCGGCCATGGCGCGCTCGTAGGCGTGCTCGTGGAGTCCGGTACCGATGCCCTCATCTGCGGAGGCATCGGACCGGGTGCGGCGAATTCCCTCGCCCAGGCAGGCATCGTGCTCTATGCGGGGATCTCCGGCAGCGCCGATGCAGCCGCCGAGGCGCTTGCTGCAGGAACGCTCGAGCAGAATACGGATGCCAATTGCGACCATCACGACCATGACCACGAGCACGGGCACGGCGAGGGCTGCGGTCACCACGGCACAGGCGAGCACCACTGCTGCCACTAAACGCGGCGTAATCGCTGCGTCGCTCCAATCCTGCAGGATTTCCGGTCCCCCAAGCTGATTTTCCCTTGCGACGCCGCCCGTCGATGTGTTGAATCGACCGCATCTACATGCTTGTCATGAGCAGATTGGACTTGTAGGAAGATTCTCTGGCAATAAGGCGCTGAGAGCTTTAAAAGCTCTTAAGAAAGCGCAGGTAGACGGAGTGGCTTCGTCTCATAGCAAAAAAAGATGGGGCCGAATCTTCCTACAACTCCAATCTGCTCATAGGTAAGAAGCTCTCGCCATGCTTTTTGCGCGGTATCTCGTAAAAGACAGGGGCTTTTCCGATGATCCGTCATGATATTCTCTGTGGTGTCGACAGCGATTCCGAGGAGAATCCGTGCCGCTCGCCGATGACATCCGCGCTTTCGCGCCTGCAAACGATCAGGAAGAAGCCGATCGCGCCCTCATGCTCGAGCGGCTTGCAACCGATCCGCAGGTCCTCGATCGTGTATCCCCCGCACACTTCACCGCCTCAGCATGGGCTGTCGATGCGGCAGGCGCACGGGCACTGCTCGTCTACCATAGGATCTACGACTCATGGAGTTGGGTGGGCGGACATGCCGATGGCGAGGAGGACCTTGCGGTCGTAGCCCGTCGCGAGCTCGAGGAGGAGACGGGCGTTTCGAACGCGCGGCTTGCCGACGTGGGCATAGACGGCATCTTCTCGCTCGAGGTGCTCCCCGTCGCAGGCCATATGCACCACGGCATATGGGTCAGCTCGCACGCGCACCTCAATGTGACCTACCTCTTCGTCGCCGACCCCGCCGCACCCGTGCGGGGAGAGCCCGCCGAGAATGCGAGCGTACGTTGGGCACCGCTCGAAGATATCCTGACGCTCTCGACCGAACCGTGGATGTGCGAGCATATCTATGCCAAGCTCATCGAACGCACCCATAGGTTGCTGGGATAAACCACACCGAGGGGTAGTCCACGATCTTTCGATTGCCTATACGGGAAGGGAGGGATGCTCCGCATCGGGCATCCCTCCCTTGGGAAAAGGGGTTCTGCTGTATAGCCCTACACGACAGCGCGTCGCTTCCTCACCGCCATGGCGATACCGCCGATGACGACTGCTGCGATGACCGCATCCGCTACGTAGAAGGCCATCTTCCATCTCTCGACGCCACCTTGGCCGGATCCGTCATAGGCCCAGCTGTTGGCGGTGGTGTAGAGGATGTTGTGCATGGCCGTGCGCATGTACTGCACGTTGGAGGCGGCGGCCTTGTCGCTTACCTGGTTCGGACCACCCTCGAACGTGGAGAGCATCGCATCCACACCGTTGGCGAGCGCCATGTCGGCGTTCATGAAACCGTGACCGTTGTTGCGGAAGAAGTCGGAGACGATGAACCCGCAGAAACCCCATTCACCGCGCAGGATATCGTTGTTGAGCACGGAGATCTCGCCCACCCATTTGTTGCCGATGAAGGCCCACGACTCCATGGCCGCATCGGCACCGCCCTCCTTGACGGCGATCTCGAAGGGTTTGAGGTAGATCTCGCGCATCGACTGCTCCGTGGCCCAGGCGCAGACCATCTTGCCGTTGGAATCGTACATCGCGAAGTGCTTGATGGTGGAGTAGACGCCCTGGGAGTGCGCACCGCGAACCGCATCGGCGGCCATCCAACCGGCAAGCACGCCATCTTCGGAGAAGTACTCGTAGTTGCGAGCGGTGAAGGCCGACCGGTGGGTGTTGAGCGCTGGAGCGTACCAGCCGGTGGCGTTCATCTCCCTGCTCATCTTGCCCATCATCTCGCCCCAGGAGTAGGCCAGATCATGGTTCCACGTACAGGTGATGACGACCTCGATCGGGAAGCCGATGGAACCGGCGCCCGTGAAGTTGTTGTTGATAGCGGCGGGACCGTCGCAATCCACATTCTGGACCTTCCCGATGGATTCGATGGCCGGAGTCTGATAGCCGGCAAGAGCGATGGTAGCGGCCATCTCATCGATCGTAAGCTGGTCGAGCAGGGAGTCCCACAGAGGGTCGTCGTAGTCGAGACCGCGCACATCGTAGATCGTGAGCGAACCCTCGGCACCTGTGGTGGGCATCTCGGCATCGGGATCGATATAGGCGGCGGGATCGTAGCTGGCGTTCAGATGGTAGCCGACGACATATTCCTCGGGCATGTCAAGATTGCTCGGGGCAGCCGTGGCCTCTGCGTAGTTGGCAAAGCGATCGGCACGTGAGAGGAACACCACGTCGCCCTGAGCGTCCTGCAGCCTGTTGACGGCGGCAACATCGTCGGACGCTCGTGGATTGGACTCATCGTAGGTGATGGTGGAGCCGACGGTATAGGTCCTGCTATCGAGGACGGTATGCGCATCGGCGTTGATCGATATGACGTAGTCGCCGGCCTCGAGGACATAGCAGCCGGCGCCATCCTCATCGTAGGAGGCCATATCCTCGACGGGGAAGCTGATCGTGATGGTCTGGCTCGCACCCGGTTCGAGAAGCTTGGTCTTGTCGTAACGCACGAGATTGGCGCTGGCCTTCTCGATGCCGCCGTTGGTGTAGGGCGGGTTGAAGTAGACCTCGACGGTATCCTTGCCGGCTTGGCTGCCGGTGTTGGTGACGGTCACATCGAAGCTGATGGTGCCGTTGGACTCGGATATCTCTCCCATCTCCTGCGTGAAGGAGGTGTAGCTGAGACCGTAGCCGAACGGATACTGGATCGTGGCGTCGTAGTCGATGATGCCCTCGGCATCGGCAGTTTCATAGAACTTATAGCCCACGTAGATGTTCTCGACGTAGTTGATGAAGGCCGGCGAATAGTTGGTGGGGACGCCCGCGTTCATGCCCTCGACGGTCATGTCGAGCATATTGGCATAGTCGGTCTTCTCGGCGTTATTGTAGTACGGAGCGGAGTCGATATCGTACACGAAGGTGTCGTTGGTCTTGCCGGAGGGGTTCACGGTCCCGGCGAGGATCTCCCCGAGCGCCGTGAAGCCCACATTGCCCGGACCGGGAGTCCAGATCAGGGCCTTGATCTGCGGATAGTCCTCGACGAAGCCCAGCTCGAAAGCGTAGGCGCCGTTATAGACCACGATGACATCGTCGAAATTCCTGCACACGAGATCGACCATGTCCGCCTCGGACCTCGAGAGCTGGAGGTAATGGCCGCCGGCCTCGAAGTCGGCATAGCTCTCGGAATTGTTCTGGTAGACAGCCTGCGACATGTCCTGCGGAATGTCGGTGTGGCCCTCTCCCGCAAGACGGCTGATCACGATGACGGCGGTGTTGGAGAAACCCTGTGCGCCGGCGATGAGCTCGTCGGTGTAGGTGGATGCCGGCGGCTCGGGAAGATCCCAGTTCTGGGCTGTGATCGAGACGGCAGCACGGCTCTCGGCATAACCGAGGTAGAAGTCGACGAGATCCTGATTGACCTCGAAACCGGCTTCCTCGAGGCCATCGATAAGGCTCACAACCGGGAAGAGGTCGTTGATGCCGCCGGAACCCGCACCGCCGTAGATCGGATTGGTGGAGGCCCAGCCGAAGAGATTGAGCTTGGCACCCTCGGAGAGCGGCAGTGTGGCGTCCTCGTTCTCGAGCAGGACGAAGCCCTCCTCAGCGATATCGAGGGCAACGGCGGAAGCCTCGTCGGTGGTTTCCTGCGAAACCTGTCCTCCGCCCGAAACCAAGCTGATGAGCGTGGACATCGGCCCGAAGCAGATCAGGTTGACGATCACGGCGATGCTGGCGAGGGCACCGAGCCAAGTTACCGTGCGCGTGAACGATTTCCTCTCCTTGAGCTGGCCCTTGACCGCTATGCTGATTGCGATCGCAGCCACGATGATGAGCCCGATGGCGACCAGATAGGGGGTAAGCCCTTGGAGGACGCCGATGAGGTCTTCCATCTCGAACGAAATCATTGCTTCCCCTTCCCCTCTTCCGCTGATGTTCTTGACTGTAAAACAATATGTTATTTTTTGAACATCTGTCTATAATTACACTATGCGTCTATTTGTAAAGCAATGAACGGTTCCTTTCATATGTTGATGAACGTACGGATTCGGGAAACTGACGGGGAGGAGCGACCCGATACCATGGATGATGAGACGAAGCGCGAGGACAGGCGCGTGCGTTACACAAGGCAGGTCATCCACGAGGCCTTCTTCGAGCTCTTGCGCAAAAAGAGTTTCGAGAAGATCACGGTAGCCGACATCTGCCGACACGCCGAGATCAATCGCGGCACCTTCTACCTGCACTATATCGATAAGTTCGCACTGCTCGACGAAGTCATCGACGAGGCACTCGATACCGAGCCTCCCTATGAGGAGCGCCTGCATACCTTATGCCAGCGCATACCCGCAAGCGATGAGTATCGGCTGCTCTACTCGGACCCCGAGACCCTCCCCCGTGTGACGCAGCACATCGTCGATCGCGGAGCCCGGCAGATGGTTCCCCAGATCAGGGAGCGGACAGGCCTCGATGAGGATCAGGCTTGGCTGGTGTTCGTATTCGCGGTTTCGGGAAACCTTGCGGTCAATAACCAGATGGGTTGGAAGCGCGGCAAGAGATTCAACGAGATGCAGGCTCTTCTCCGCGATTTCATGGAGGGCGGTCTCGACCGCATCCGCTTACGATAACGGATAGATTGCATGCGCGGGGTGCTCCCCTTTTAACCGCTCGGGCATTCCTCGCACGAAACGTGCGGATAAAAGCGTCCGGTTCGCGAAACGTGTGCACGGTTCATGAACTGCGCGGATACGGGGTGCAGATGAAAGGCCGTTCCCTTTCAGTACGCTTCTTCTCTAGTCCCGCCACACCGCAGGACCGCAGCCCGGCAGGATGGTATAGCCTGCATACTTCTCGGCAAGCTCTTCGCGGCAGGCGGCGGCGAGTGCGGGATTGGCGTCGTAGCTCGTCATGAGATACGGTTGCAGGGATTCGTATTCCAGCTGCTCAGCCGTCATGCCCTCGCGGTTCGCGAGCAGATCGCCCGTGAAGACGATGCGCAGCTCGGGGCAGGCGATGACCGTCTCGCCCGCAACGTGGCCGCCCGCACCCTCGCAGACCTCGAAGAACCAGTTGCCGAAGCGGATGGAGCCGATGAACTCCAGCGGGTCGTCGCCTTGACGCTCGCCGATCACCGCGCAGTGGCCGAGCTGCGGCGGGGCGTAGTTCGAGACGATCTTCGAGAGCGCGACGAACGGAGCGTTGGATGCCTTGCGCTCGCGCAGACCCCCGCGCCCGCGCTGCTCGGCGGCGAAGTTGTCGTAGCTGTCGCGTACCAGATAGACGGTATCGAACATGCTGCCCAGACCGGCAGCGTCGACATCTGCCTGGGTAAGCACGATGCTCTTGCGCCTGGCATCGAAACCCGGGAAGAGCTTGTCCAGCAGAGCCGCCATCTCGGCCTTGAAGCAGCCGAGCCCGCAGTCGATGAACAGCAGCGCCTCGTAGTACTCGAGAATGTAGGTGTTGCCGCCGATCGGCGGTTCGATGATATGCAGCATGAGCTCATCGTCCAACCTGCGTGACGACACCTTGGCCGTGAAACGATCGCCGCGATGCAGGGCGACGAGATCCGCGAACCTGAGGATGGCGTCGAAGGCTTTGCGCGGCGATTCATGGCGCTTGTCGAGCACCTGCATGACCTTGTTCGCGCTGGATAGAGCGCCGTTGGTCTCGTCTTGGCTGAGTCCGAGCAGCTCGCGCAGCTTATTCGCGAAGGTGACGTAGAAGATCGTGCTGTCGAGCAGGCGGTCCGTCGCCTCGTAATCGAGCACGCGCACCTCGCAGATCTGGGAGAGCTCGTCGAGCAGGTCCTTGATCTCGGCGGTGTTCTCCACGAGCAGGCCCAGCTTGAAGTTCTGGTAGGGCGTGCCGTTCTCCTGCGAGTTGATGTAGGGGATGTTGACCTCGTGGTTCTTGATGACCTCGAGCGCGGGCAGCAGCGCGCCGGGGCGGTCTGGCAGGACGAGCTCGATGAGGATGATCTGGCGCATGCCGGGATCGTCGACGAGGTACTTGACCTCCTCAAGGCGCCGTGAGATGAGCTTCTGCTGCTCCTCGTCGGCCTCGACCTCGATGAGCAGGGTGTGCGTATCGACCGCGCGGTTATAGTTCACGCGGACGATATTGCCGCCGATCTCCGTGATGACCTTGGTCGCCGTGAGGAACGCGCCGGCCTTATCGGGCATGTTGGTGATATAGGTCTTGCGCATGGGGCCTCCTGGCTCTCGCTCGATGCATACGTGATGATAGCCTATCCGCAAGGTCGGAGCATATGGGTGACACGTGCGCGTTACAGATATCCCCTTGCCAGCACATCCTCGGGATCGTCGAAGAACGCATGCATGACCTTGAAGGCGTCTGTCTCGTCGTAGGGGCATTCGTGCACGACGCCCCCGTCGAACGAGAGGACCTGCGCGCCGGGGATGGCGAGCAGGATCGGGGCATGCGTGGCGATGATGAACTGCGAGCCCTCCGCAGCCATCTGCGCGACGTACCGGGCGAGTACCAGCTGCCTGCGTGGAGAGAGGGCGGCCTCGGGCTCGTCCATGAGGAAGAGGCCCGGCTGCCGGTACTTGGTGAGAAACGACAGGAAGCTCTCGCCATGCGACTCGGCATGCCAATCCTCCATCATGCCGTCATCGTTGTACTCATACATGGCCGCGCTCGCCACATTGAAGAAGCTCTCGGCACGCAGGAAGCTCCCCAGCTTGATACGACGGAACCCGCGCACGAGGCGGACGGCGCGGACAAGCTCCGACACGTCGTCGTAGGTGCTGAAACGGTAGTTGCGCGTGCCGCCCTCGGCGTTGAATCCGCTCGTCACGGCGATCGCCTCGAGGAGCGTGGACTTGCCCGTACCGTTATCGCCCGCGAAGACCGTAACGGGCCGCTCGAATACGAGGGTGCCGAGCCGGGCGAGGGCCGCGATGCCGTGCAAGTACGATGAACTGGGGATCTCCTCCCAGTCTATGTCCAGCTCGCGTACGAAGAGATTGTTCACGGACGCTCCCATCGCATGCTGTTCTCTTCATGGGCCATAGCACGCAATTTATGTGGTCACCCGGCGGTACAGCTCTTCGAGCTCATGGATGATGGCAGCCTGGGAATAGTTGGCTTCCGCATAAGCGGCGATCTTCTCACGCCATGATGGGTCCGCGAGCGCACGGCCGAGCGTATCCTCGATACTGCGGGCGAGATCGGCTGCATCCTCGGGATTGGCGAGGGCACCCACGGAATCATCCACGAAATCGGGGAGGCCGCCCTGATTCGTGGCGACGACGGGCGTCCCGCATCCCATGGCTTCCACCGCCACGAGTCCGAAGGGCTCGCGCCGCGACGGCACGAGGTCTATGTCGGCGATGCAGTAGAGCTTTGCGAGTTCGTCTTGGGCGACGTTGCCGATGAACATCACGCGCGAGAGGCCCAGCTCAGCTGCCATGGCCTCGAGATTCGCACGTTCCTCTCCATCGCCGGCGAGCACGGTGATGGCGTTCCCGAGGCGGGGCTCGTAGATCGCCGCAGCCTCCAACAGCACGTCGACGCCCTTGAAGCGCGCCATCTTGCCTGCGAAGAGGATCACATCCCGCCCGGCGCAGTCGATGCCGTGGCGGGCCAGCACCTCCGCGCGATCGAGCGCCTGCGGATGGAAGATGTCGGGATTGTAGCCGTTGCGCATGCGCACGATCTTATCCGCATGGGAAGGGAATAACGTGCGCACGAGCTGCTCGTTGTCAGCCGAGATGCAGATCACCGCAGCGGCACCCGTGAGGGCGGTCTCGGAGAAGTGGCGCATCCCGGGCCACTTGTCATAGCCCATGAGGTCGGTTCCGTGAGCCGTGAGCACCAGCGGGACGCCGCAACCGACCGCAAGGGAGGGCAGGGCCCAGACATGCTGCCCGTGCACCACGTCGGGCTGGAACGCGCGGATCTCCTCGTCGATCGCCTCCTTGAAAGCACCGAGATAGGCGGCCATCTGATCGTCGGTCAGATCGCCGAACGACACCGTGCTCACCGGATGGGTGGTGAAGCAGGGGAAGTTGAAGGGCAGTGCGCCCTCTACAGCCTCGAGCTCGGGAGCATCGGTGTTCGTGAAATACACGGGATGCAGGCGCATGGACTCGTAGCGGGGGAAATCCGCAGTGTTCTCGGGTAGGATCACGCACACCTCATGCCCCTGCTTCGCCAGCTGCATGGCAAGATTCTTCGTATACGTGCCACTGCCGGAGCCTTCCAGCGGGAAATGGTTGATCATCAGGACCTTCATCTGCGCCTCCCTATGGCCCGTGCACCTGTTTTCCGCTATGATACCCGATTGCGCACGCATGTGAGGAAAAGGCCCTTCTCGACCAGAAGGCGAAGGGGATGTGGGCCTACCATCTATCCCTGATATACCGACACGCTGGAAATCCGCTGCATCCGATGAAAAGACCGCCATCGGATTTACGGTGACGTTCAAGCAGCGGCTTACCGCATTTCGGGCATGTCCTCATCGCCGCCTGCACCTGCTCGATATGGGTTTGGCGGGCTTCACGGCTAGAACCTGCGGCAAGCTCATCGAGACGCTGCATCACATCCTTAAGCCCATCGGATTCGAGAACGGTCCTCCGTTTCCTGAAGTCGCGCCGAAGAGTTTTGATGAGGCGTCTACGCTGGCAGATATGGTATTCCTCGGTATTTTCGGGCACCTGTTTGAGCTCGCACCGCTCGCCGAAGACGATATACGAGCGGAACATGCCCTCGGGAAGCTCGAGATACGCCGCTACAGCCTTCACATGCGCCCGATTCTGCATGATAGGGTTGTAGAAGCGCTCTTTCGTATACCTATTCAGACTCGCAGTCCATTGGCGCTGGTCGGCGCATCCGAAGATCAATCCGGCATAGTTCTTCGATTCGAGCACGAAGATACCCTTGTCGCTAACCATCAGCACATCGATCTCGGAGGTCCGATCCTCCCCTTCGACTCTGGGTACCAGAAGGTTCTTATAGGTTTTGTAGACGTTCACAAGCAAGGCGTTGTTGAGAGCGTACTCGATGATGTACTCGAGAGCGGCACCCTTATCATCGGGCACACGAAACATGCCGATAGGGCCGGGCATCTCGCCTTTGACAACATCGACCATATAATCGAACAGGTTACAGCGGCTAACCATATATGGAGCCCCTCTGGTAACGGTACTGATTCCGTCTTGCATATCGCAGCTTCAACCACGTTGCAAACCCAGCTGCAAATCTATGGTATTCCATCGGGATGCGGATGCAAAACACCTTATCAAGTTCAGGGGCTACCCATGACTGTACAGTCAATACGACCCGTGCTGGAGAAACGCGTTGTGGGGCACCTCCAGGGTAAACTCCCAAAAGGAGAATCCCAGCATAGTCCCTGCCGACTGTACAGTCGGCAGGGACTATGCTGGGCAAACATCCCGAAGATGGCTTCTCGGGTGGGCCCCTCGAAGAGAATCCGCAGGAAGACCCTCAGTGACTGTACAGTCAGCAGGACCTGTCCTGGGAAAACACATTGGGATTGGCTTTTGAAACGGCTCCTATTCCGCATTTTCCCAGCAATGCCCCCGGCGACTGTACAGTCGCTGGGAACTGTGCTGGGGAAACGCGCTCGGATACATCTCGCTACGAAACCCCTACCTATCCTCCCTGAAGTAGGGCAGGCCCAGGCTTTCGGGCGGTTGGTTCTCGCGCTTGTTGCGCAGGGACGAGAAGACCAGCACGACGATCGTCACCACGTACGGCAGCATCTTGTAGAGCTCCTTCACGGCCAGATTGGTGCCCGTGGGAATGTAGAGGTAGATGATGTAGAGACCGCCGAACAGGATCGATGCGGGAATGCTCACCTCGGGATGCCAGATGGTGAAGATGACGAGCGCGATGGCGAGCCAGCCGCGGTCGCCGAAAGCGTCGTTGGACCAGACGCCGTTGGCATAGTCCATGACGTAATACAAGCCGCCGAGACCTGCGATCATGCAGCCCAAGCAGGTGGTGATGTACTTGTAGCGCGTGATGTCGATGCCTGCCGCATCGGCCGTGGCAGGATCCTCGCCCACGGCACGCAGATGCAGACCCACACGGGTGCGATTAAGCACGAACGCCGCGACCAGCGCGATGATGATGGCGAGATACGCCAAGAAGCCGAACGAGAGGAACACCTTCCCGAACCAGCCCGTGCTATCTGCGAACGGGAGCGTGGTCCTGAAGAGGCGGCTCGTCGCCGAGAGCGCGATGGAGGGGACCTCGGCACCCGTGAGCTTGATGAGCGAGCCTCCGAAGAAGTTGCCGAAACCCACGCCGAAAGTGGTCATGGCAAGGCCCGTCACATTCTGGTTGGCGCGCAGCGTGACCGTGAGGAAGCAGTAGAGCAGCCCCATCAGAAGCGACCCCAGAAGGCAGCAGACCAGCGGGATGAGCACTGCGAGGACGGCGTTCATCTGGGTGGGATCCGCGAAGCTGTGCTCGTACATGAACGATCCGATGACGCCCGAGATGGCACCCACGTACATGACGCCGGGAATGCCGAGGTTGAGATTGCCGGATTTCTCGGTGATGATCTCGCCGGTGCTGCCGAAGAGGAGGGGAATGCCCTGGGCAACGGCCCTTGGGATGAACGACACCAGATCAAACATCGCGCTCGCCCTCCTTCTTGGAGAAAACGATCCTATAGGTTATGAAGAACTCGCAGCCGATGATGAAGAACAGGATGATGCCGGTGAGGATGTCTCCGAAGCTGTGGTTGAGGCCGAACGCCGTCGAGATCTCGCCGGCACCGCAGCTCATGAAGACCAGAAGAAGGCTCGACGCCACCATGGTGATGGGGTTGAACTTCGCGAGCCACGCGACCATGACGGCAGTGAACCCACGCCCGCCCGCGATGGTGGTCGTGATGGTGTGAGCCGTCCCGCCCACGAGGAGCAGGCCGGCGAAGCCGCAGATGGCACCCGAGAGCAGGAGCGTGCGCACGATGACCTTCTCGACCTTGATGCCCACGTAGCGGGCGGTATTGGGGCTCTCGCCCACGACCGAGATCTCGTAACCGTGCTTGCTGTACGCGAGGTAGATGTGCATGATGACGGTGAGGATGGCGACGAGCAGGATGTTGAGCAGGTACTTGTAGCCGCCGACCTGCGGGAGCCAACCGGCTTCGGTGCTCTGGTTGATGATGCCGATGTTCCCGGAACCCTTGGGAACCTCCCACACGATGACGAAGAAGGCCACGAGCTGGGTGGCGACGTAGTTCATCATGAGCGTGAACAGGGTCTCGTTGGTATTCCACCGCGCTTTGAAGAGGGCGGGCAACAGCGCCCACAGAGCGCCGGCGCAGGCCGATGACACGAACATAAGGGGGATGAGCAGGGCATTGGGCAGCCTGTTTCCCAAGATGATCATGCACGAGGCCGCAGCGAGACCCCCCACGAGGATCTGGCCCTCGCCGCCGAGGTTCCAGAACCTCATGCGGAAGGCCGGCGTGAGCGCAAGCGAGACGCAGAGCAGGATGGCCAGCTCCTGGAGCAGGATCCAGACCTTGCGCGGGGTTCCGAAGGCGCCCTTGACCATGGCGGCGTACACATCGACGGGGTTGAGGCCCGTCGCGATGGCGGTGATCACGCCGCACGCGACCAGCGCGGCCACGATCGCTCCGAGGCGGATCGCCAGAGCCTGGGGCAGGGGCATCTCCTTGCGTTTGGCGATATGGATCATCTAGGCCTCCTCCCCTCCCAGTTTGGTCATCATAAGCCCCACCTCGTTCTTGGTGGCGCCGCGGCCGTCCACGATGCCGCTCACCTTGCCCCCGCAGAGCACGAGGATGCGGTCGCAGAACTCGAGCAGGACATCGAGGTCCTCGCCCACGTACACCACGGCGACTCCCCGCTCCTTCTGCTGGTTGATGAGGTCGTAGATGAGATATGACGAGTTGACATCGAGGCCGCGGACCGCGTATGCTGAGAGGAGCACGGTGGGAGATGAGGAGATCTCGCGCCCCACGAGCACCTTCTGCACGTTGCCGCCCGAGAGCTTGCGCACGGGGGTCGAGATGCTGTCGGTGCTGACCTCGAGCTCCTCGACGACCTTCTCGGCAAGATGGCGCGGGCCCTTCCGGTCGGTGAAGATACCGCGCCCCTGCCTGAAGGAGCGCAGCATCATGTTGTCGGTGAGGTCCATGTTGCCCACGAGCCCCATGCCGAGACGATCTTCGGGCACGAAGGAGAGCGCCACGCCCAGAGCGGCGATCTCGAGCGGATCCTTGCCGATGAGCTGCTCGGAACGGCCGTTATCGTGGATGTACTCGATGCTGCCCACCTCGACGGGCTGGAGTCCCGCGATGGCCTCGAGCAGCTCCTTCTGGCCGCAGCCGGAGATGCCGGCGATGCCGAGGATCTCGCCCGAGCGTGCCGTGAACGAGACGTTGTCGAGCTTGACGACGCCCTCCTGGTTGCGCACGGTGACGCCCGAGACGCGGATGCGCTCCTTGGGATCGACCGGTGCGGGACGGTCGATATTCAGGCTGACCTGATGGCCGACCATCATGTTGGTCATCTCCTGCGGGCTGGTCTCGGCGGTTGCCATCGCGCCCACGTATGCACCCTTGCGCAGGACCGCCACGCGGTCGGAGATATCGAGCACCTCGCGAAGCTTGTGGGTGATGATGACGATCGCCTTGCCGTCGTCGCGCATGTTGCGCAGGATCGCGAAGAGCCTGTCGGTCTCCTGCGGGGTGAGGACGGCCGTGGGCTCGTCGAGGATGAGGATATCCGCACCGCGATAGAGGAGCTTGACGATCTCGACCGTCTGTTTCTGGGAGACGGACATGTCGTAGACCTTCTGGTCGGGATCCACGTCGAAGCCGTAGGAATCGCAGATCGCGCGGATCCGCCCGCACGCCGCAGCGATGTCGAAGGCATCCTCATCCTCGAGGCCGAGGATGATGTTCTCGGCGGCGGTGAAGACGTTCACCAGCTTGAAGTGCTGATGGATCATGCCGATGCCCTTGTCGAAGGCATCTTTGGGCGAGGCGATGACCACGGGCTCGCCGTCGATCTCGATCTCGCCGCTGTCGGGGAAGTAGATGCCCGACAGCATGTTCATGAGGGTGGTCTTGCCGCTGCCGTTCTCGCCGAGAAGCGCCAAGATCTCGCCTCGGTAGATATCCAAGCTCACCGCGCTGTTGGCTTGTATCTGGCCGAAGGATTTGCTGATATCGCGCATCCGCACGGCTGGTTGTCTCTCTGCCATAATCCCCGCTGTCCGTTGCCGTGAATGGGAAGGGAATACCCCTCTCCATCCGCCCCGTTCTGTTCAAAGGAAGACAGCCCCGAAAAGAAGACGGCCCCCTGGAGGGGGAACCGTCTTCGATGGGACCGAGATCCCTTAGAACGCCGTGTCGAGGAGGTTGATACCGTCGATCTGGAGATCGAAGTACGGAGCGGAGCGGAACTCGGACTCGTGGAAGTAGCCGTCGGCGATGACCTCGGTGTCGGGCGTGTAGTCGGCATCGGTATCGACATCGGCAAGATAGCTGGTGAGGGTCTGGCCGTTGACGGTGAAGGCGGCGGTATCGAAGACATGGACGGAGCCGCTCTCGAGGCCGGCGCGGACCTCGGCGATCTTATCGACGGTACCGGCGGCGGCAACGGCCTCGTTGACGTCGGTCAGCATGACGGAGCCGGTGCCCAGGGTGCCGGTCCAGTCGGCATCGATGGCGCCGCCGCCCTTGGCGGTGTTGACCGCATACTCATAGTACGGGGCCCAGTTGATGCGGGAGGATACGATGAAGGTGTTGGGGCAGGCGTCGAGCGTGCTGCCGTTGTAGGAGACGTTGGGCACGCCGGCATTCTCGCACGCGGTGGGAGCGCCCATGGAGTCGGCATGCTGGGAGATGAGGACGCAACCGCCACCGATGAGCTTGTTGGCGCCCTCCTTCTCGGCGGTCTCATCATACCAGGAGCCGGTGAACGTGACATCCATGGTGACCTCGGGGACGATGGACTTGGCGCCCAGGTAGAAGGAGGTGTAGCCGGAGACGACCTCGGCATAGGTGAAGGCGCCCACGTAGCCCATCTTGGCCTCATCGGCGGCGATGGTTCCGGCCTCGACCATCTCCTGGAGCTTCATGCCGGCAGCAACGCCCGCGAGGAAGCGGCCCTCGTAGATGGATGCGAAGGCGTTGTGGTAGTTGGCAAGGCCCTCGGTGTGCGCCTTGGTGCCGGTCGCATGGCAGAACTGGACCTCGGGGAATTCCTTGGCAGCTTGGATCATGTAGTCCTCATGGCCGAAGGAGTCGGCGAAGATGACGGCGCAGCCGGCGTCGGCGAGCTCGGCAGCGGCATCGTAGCATTCCTGGCCCTCGGGGATGTTGGTCTTGATCATGGAGTCGCCATCGGCGATGCCGAGGGTGGCCATGGCCTCCTTGAAGGCGTTGATGAAGTTGAGGTCGTAGGTTGAGTTCTCATCGTGCAGGCAGATGAGGCCGACTTTCATGCCGGCTTCCGGGGTCTCGCCACCATCGGTGGGAGTCTCGCCGCCATTGTCGTTACCGCCGCAGGCGGCAAGCGCGAGGGCGGCAGCGCCGGTAAAGCCGGCACCGAGAAACGAACGGCGGCTGATGCTGTTTTCCATGTTGGATTCCCTTTCCTTCTTGGAACTGATGACCGTCTCTCTACAACGCAGGCTAGGAGCGGAAGCGGATCCGCCCATCGTCTGTCATTGACTCGATCGATGCGAGGGCGTCCACGCGGATGCCCTTCGCCCTGAACTCGTCGCCTCCGGACTGGAAGCATTTCTCCACCGCCACTGCCACGCCCACGACCTCGGCGCCCGATTGGCCGACGAGATCCACGAGACCGCGCAGGGCGCTGCCGTTGGCGAGGAAGTCGTCGATGATGAGGATCTTGTCCTGATCGGATATGCAATCGCTGCTCACGACCACATGGTAGTCCTCGTTGTGGGTGAAGGAGTGGACGATGGTCATGTGGACCGTGCCATCGACATTGGTGGTGCGGTGCTTCTTGGCAAAAACAACGGGCACGCCCATCGCCATGCCCGTCGCAACCGCAAGCGCTATGCCGCTCGCCTCGATGGTGATGATCTTGGTGACCTCGGTATCCTTATAGAGCGCTGCGATCTCGGCGGCCATCGCACGCAGAAGCTCTGTGTCGATACAGTGGTTGAGGAAGCTTCCAACCTTGAGAACCCCTCCAGGCAGCACCTTGCCGTCCTCGAGGATCCTTTCTTCTAACTGCCGCATGCTCAGGCTTCCTCCAAATGCGCCCACGACCGTACAGAAATTGAGTATGAATTGGTGTGATTGGCAGCTGCGTTCAGCACGTATGGAGCTATTAAAGCACAACAGGACGGGCGTGCCGGGGACACCCCCCATTTGATTCCATATGTAACACGTTCTTCATCGGAACGCGAAGCGGTTCCCCCGACCGTGACAGGGGGACAGGTCATTTGTCACGCCTCAAGAGGCGTGACAAATGACCTGTCCCCCTGTCACGCGCGTGTGTCACGCGCTGCGACCACGTTCGTCTAAGCTGAGCGGATCGTATCCGCAATGCAGGCGGCGATAGCCTCGTTGCCCTCGGCATTGGGATGGAGCCCGTCGTCGAACCATTCGGGGTGGTCCATGGTGAGGGTGTAGAGATCGACGAGATCCGCGCCCGCACGCTCCTGCACACGCCTGATGGCAGGGATGGCCTCCCCGACCAACGTCTCATCAAGAGCGGGGCTCGCGAAGATGCGCGGGGGCAGCATGACGATGACGCGCGGATTCCCCGCCTTGTGCTGGACACGCTCCACCAGCTCGCCGTATTCGCTCTCGAAACGCTCGACATCCCATGCGGCATCGGCCACGTCGTTGGTGCCGAGCATCACGATCACGAGATCCTCCTCCATAGCCCAGAACTCACGGGCCCGAGGGCTCTCCAACCACGGCAGAGAGCCGTCCGAGAGCACGCAGCTGCCCGAGAGGCCGTAGTTGCCTGTCTCGCAGCCGTCTGCGAGAAGCGCTGGAAGCAGGGAGACCCAGCACTCCTCCTCGCGGTTCCCGAGGCCGAACCCGAAGGTGATGGAGTCCCCCACGCAGGAGATGCGGGCTGGAGCGATGCGGACCCGTCTGCCCTGCATGAAAAAACCCAGCATCAGAGCCCCCATTGCCAGCACAGCCATCAGCACGACCGCTGCCAGTTTAGCCGCCGCTCCCCTTGCACAAAGCTTCTTCACCGGCGATCCCCTATCCGCGCCTGGATAGCACCTTGCCGCAGACCCACGTGGAGAGGCGCCTCGGCACAAGGCGTGCGGCGATGTTGGCGAGGTGCGTTGCGGGAGAATGCAGAGCGACGGGCCTGCCCGCCATGAGGGCGCGGTACCCCAGCTCCGCGACCGAGCGCGGCGATTGAGCGCGCATGAGCGAGAAGACGCGGGTCGCATCCATGCCGGCGGCGTCCCAGAAGCCCGTATCCGTTGTGCCCGGGCACAGCGCCGTGACGGTGACGCCGCTTCCCCGCAGCTCCTCCCCGAGTGCCTGCGAGAAGCTCAGGACGAAGGCCTTGCTCGCGAAATAGACGGGCATGAAGGGACCTGCGGTAAACGCCGCCACGGAGGCCATGTTCAGGATGCGGCCGTGCCCGCGTGCGCGCATCTCGTTGCCGAAGAGGTACGAGAGCCTCATGAGCGCACGGATGTTGAGATCCACCATCCCCGTCTGGCGTTCCCAATCGGAGTCGAGGAAGGCGCCCTGATCGCCGAAGCCCGCATTGTTAGCAAGGATATCGACCACGATACCCGCCTCGGTCACCGCCTGGAAGAGCCGGTCGGCGCAACCGGGTTCGGAGAGATCGACGGGGAAGGCAGGCGCTTCGACGCCGTAGGCCAGTTCGAGATGCTCGGAAAGCCGCGCGAGCTTCCCCTCGCTGCGGGCGACGAGCACGAGATCGTATCCGTTGCCCGCGAGGATGGCGCAGAGCTCGGATCCGATGCCGCCTGTCGCCCCCGTGACCAATGCGCATGCCATAGACAATCCCTCCCTAGATACCGAGCAGCGAGAACAGCGGCACGATGAGGACGGGCATGAACGCCGCCGGGATCATATTCGCGACCTTGATATGGATCACACCCATGAGGTCGAGACCGATTGCAAGGAGCAGCAGCGAACCGGTCACCGCCATATTCTCGATGACGGCTGCAGAAAGCAACGGGGAGATATTCGCGGCGAGCAGGGTGAGCAGCCCCTCGTAGACAAAGACCGCCACACCGGAGAACGCCACGCCGATCCCCAGCGTCGAGGCCATGACCATGCAGATCACGAAGTCGAGCAGGCCCTTCGAGAGCAGGGTGGCATGATCGAGCTGGATCCCGCTCTGCAGCGATCCCATGATGGCCATGCTGCCCGTGCAGACGAGGATCGAGGCCGGGACGAAACCCCGCGAGAAGACTCCGAGGCTTTCGTTTCCCTTGAAGTCTTTGTCGAGACGGGCTTGGACGGCATCGCCCACGCGACGAAACCAGCCATCGATATCGAGCAGGAAACCGAACGTCGAACCCAACGCCATGGAAAGCGTCACGATGACGGCGGAGCCGCCCTGCATGCCCTGGATGGCGATCAACACCACGCAGAGGCCCTGGCCTGCGATGAGGAAGTCGCCCATGTCTTTCTTGATCCAACGGCGCAGCACGACGCCCAGCACCCCGCCGAGTGCCGCCTCGATCCCGTTGACCAGCGCACCGAATAATACCATGGGGTTCCTTTCAAGACGACGCGCCCATTGTAGCGCATGGGCCTTCCGGGCATTCGGTGCGGCAGGAGCAGGGGTGGCCATCATGCAGCCTCTACATGGGGAAAGGCCACAATGATTCCGAGACACGCGGCGGCAAGCAGGGGCTGCGGATACGCTCACTCCAGCACGAAGCGTTCGATGACCTCGGCAACGCCGCCGGCGTTATTGTCGGCCTGGCAGATATAGGTGCTCGCTGCCTTGACCTCATCGTAGGCGTTCGCCACGCAGGCACCGAGGCCCGCAGCGCGGATCATGGGGATGTCGTTGGGACCGTCGCCGATGGCGATGGTATCGGACGGATCGATGCCGAGATGCGCCGCAAGCGCGAGCAATCCCGCACCCTTGTTGACGCCTGCGGGATTGAACTCGATGTAGCGGCGTGCCGAATAGCTCACATCGAGATCGGCCGCGAGGGTCCCGAGATCTTCGTGGATTGCACGCAGGCGGGCAGGATCGAGATCCATGAAGAGGACCTTCACGAGCGACGTACCGCGCAGGAAATCGAGGCCGCGCTCATGCGTCTCTATGACATGCATGCGGCTGCCCACGTACGCGCGTTCCTCGGGCACGTAGTTATACACATAGACGACGTCGTCGATCGTATAGACGTGAGTGCAGAGATTCCTCATCGTCCCATAGCGCCAGAGCCCGTCCGCGTGCTCCCACGGCAGCGTGACGCTTTTGAACGGCGTCGGCCCCACGTTGCCGGCGAGCACGCCGCCGTTGAAGGCGATGCAGTATTCGCCCGGCACATCGAGGATGCCGAGAGCGGCAAGCTCGCGCGAGATGGATCGATGACCGCGGCCCGAAGCGGCGACGAAGCGCACGCCCATCTCGCGGGCAGCACGGATAGCCTCGAGGTTGCGCTGGCAGATACGGTGATCGGTGCCGAGAAGGGTCTCGTCGAGATCGGATGCGATGAGCTTGTACATGGGGACCTCCCCGATGGTCGTCTGGCCGGGGCTGGCTGGGAGACGCGCGGCGGAAGCCCGCCCCCGTCGGCGGGCGTTCCGATGGCGGCGCTCCTACTTGAAGGCGCGCCGGTAGATGGAAAGGCAGACCTCCTCGGTGATCTCGGCGGCATCCAGCACGAAGCCGTTCCCGGTATCCATGGCGTTCCTCGCCATCTCGGGGAGCATCTCCTCGGTGAAGCCGTAGTCGCTCATCTTGAGATCATCCACGCCGCAGGCATGCTCGAGGGCGAGCAGGCAGGTGAGGAAGTCCTCGGGCCTCGTCGCACCGGCCATGCCCATGGCTTGCGCCATGCGGATGAAGCGCTCGTCGTAGATATGGGTGCCGATGTAGAACTCGTAGAAGGCCTCGGCGATCATGATGAGGCCGGCACCGTGGGGAAGTTTGGGGCAGTAGGCGCTCATCGTATGCTCGAGCGTATGGCAGGCGATGCAGCCGGTAAAGTCCATGGAATAGCCGCTCATGGTGTTGGCGAAGGCAAGATGCGTGCGCGCCTCGAGATCGCTGCCGTCATCGACCGCCCGCGCGAGATAGGCTGCGACGTTCTCGATGGCGGCGAGCTGCAGCGGCTCGCTCATGAGGCAGCACCCGTTGCCCAGATAGCCTTCGGTGGAATGGAAGAGCGCATCGAAGCCCTGATAGGCGGTGAGTCTGGGCGGAACGGTGAGCATGAGCTCGGGATCGACGACCGCATAGGCCGAGAAATGGTCGGGAGCGCCGATGAGGATCTTCTCGTTGGTGTCGAGACGGCTGATGATGGCACCGGAATCGACCTCTGAGCCGGTACCGGCCGTGGTGGTGATGGCGATCCACGGGAGCACGGGGTTCACGAGCGGGAGGTTCCTCCCCGTGATGCCGCCGGCGTAATCCCAAAGGTCATCGGAGGGCTGCGGGGCGAACAGTGCGATGCACTTGGTCGAGTCCATCACCGAGCCGCCGCCGAGCGCCACGATGACATCGCAGCCGTTCTCGCGTGCCATGAAGGCACCCGCCTCGACGATATCCTTGGTGGGGTTGGCCTCGACCCCATCGAAAACGACGGAATCGATGCCGGCGAGCCCGAGCTCGTTCCGGACACGATCGAGATGGCCGAGCGTCTTGGTGAAGGGGTCGCTCGCGATGACGACAAGGGCCTTGGTGCCGGGCAGCTTGTGCTCGTGCAGGTGGTTGAGCTGACCTGCGCCGAACAGCACATGCGTGGGTGCGAAGAACTCGAATTCGCCAACGTTCATCATGGTTGTATCTCCTTCCGATCGACTTACGACCTTTGTACAGCCTTCGAAAAGCGGGCTCCGGCGGGAGCTCGTTGCATGCGGGGCACCGCTAGCCCTCCAGAACGGCATTGCCGATCGACCTGAAGCGCCTCATCATCTCGCCCGTGAGGCTCACCTTGTCCTCGGCGCGATCGGGCATCTCATCCCGGCCGAGCCAGCTGGCCTCCTTGAGCTCGGAGCGATCGACGGTGATGGCCGTAGCGCCATCGACCTCGCAATAGAAGCCCACGAGCAGGGTATCGGAGAACGACCACGGCTGGCTCTTGTAGAACACGAGGTTCTTGACCTTGAGCCCGACCTCCTCCATGACCTCGCGCGCAACCGTCTGCTCGAGGCTCTCGCCGATCTCGGCGAAGCCGGCGACGAGCGCATAACGGGTATACGCGCGTCCTGCATACTTAGTGAGGATGATGCGCTCGGTCGCGGGGTCGATGACGCCCACGATCACGCCCGGAGCGATCTTAGGGTAGATGACGAGGTCGCAGGCGGGGCAGCAGAGCTCGCGGCTTGTTGGGGCGGCCTGGGCGGGGTGCCCGCAGCGCCCGCAGTAGCGGTTGGCCTCGTACCAACGGAACAGCTGCCAGCCGGTCACCACGGCGAAAAGCAGGTGCTGCGGCTCGGCAGCACGCAACCGGGCAACGGTCTCGTACGAGAAACCCCCGAGAGAGACCTGCTCGCTGCGGGCGAGGAAGAAATTCTCCCCATCGATGGCGAAAAGGTACTGGAGAGGGGGCTCGACGGCGAAATCGGAGAGCCTCGGTACCTCGATCACCCCGCCCTCCAGTTTGCAGAGTACGGTGTCGCCCGCATAGTGCAGCACATAGCTCCCAGGCATCGCCTCGCGGTGCTCGAAATGATTGTTGTAGACGTGCTCCCCTATATCCTGGATCAATGCTCCCCCTCACATTGCCAGCTTCATAATGGTACAACTGAACATACGGGAGCTACGTATGAAAGGGGAATACCATGGCTTTTCTCGAGCTGGCAAAAAGGCGCTTCTCGGTCCGCTCGTTCGCGCCGGCAGCAGTCGAGGATGATAAGCTCACGCTCGTCCTCGAAGCGAGACGCATCGCCCCGACTGCGGCGAACAAGCAGCCCCAGCGCATCTTCGTCATCCATGCGGGAAGCGAGGCGATGGACAGGCTCTGCTCGGCGACATCCATGATCTACGGTGCCCCCGTCGCCCTCGTGGTGTGCTGGGACACGGAGGCCGTGTGGCACAACAAGCGCGAGGCATGGCGCCGCTACACCTCGGGCGATATGGATTGCTCGATCGTGGCCACGCATATGATGCTCCAAGCAACCGAGCTCGGCTTGGGCACGCTGTGGGTACGCGGGTTCGACGCCCGGGACATCCACGAGGCGCTCGAGCTGGATGATGCCCTCGAGGTCTCCTGCATCATCGACGTAGGCTATGCTGCCGAGGGCTGCACCGCCTCGCCCCATCACGAGATCCGCTTCGATCTCGAGCACAGCGTCTCTGCGCTCTCGGATATCTCCCGATGAGGCCGCATCGATCTTATCTCGGCACAGCCTATCGGTGGGGAGATTCAGCCTGCACATTCCTTGCAACCGACTTGCCTAGGAGCGGCGGCAGGGTCTCGCTTACCAGGATCGCGAGGAAGATGAGCACGAAGCCGACGATAAGGCGCGGTGTGAGCGCTTCATGGTAGAAGACGACGCTGAACACCACGGCGAAGACGCTTTCGAGCGAGAGGAGCAGGGCGGCCGTTGCGGGTTCCACGATGCTCTGCGCCACGTTCTGCACCACCATCGCAAAGCACGAGGAGAGGATCACGAGATAGGCGAAGGAAACCCAGAAATCGGGTCCCGCCGCTCCGAGGGCGGGAAAGGGCTCGAAAGCCACCGCCCAGACAAGGGAGATACCGGCCGAGACGGCGATCTGCACGATGGTGAGCGTCATGATGTCGCTGTCCTGCGCATAGCGGGCAACGCACACGATATGGAGCGCGAAGAGCACCGCGCAGGCAAAGGTTATGAAATCCCCCTCGGTGAGCACCATCGAGAAATCCCTGCCGAAGGAGATGAATCCGATGCCCGCGAGTGCCAATGCGGCGGCAACCAAGTGGAGGCTCCGGGGGTGCCTGCGCACGATGATCCAGTTCAGGAATGGGACGAGGACGCAGTAGGTCGCCGTGATGAAAGCGCTCTTGCTGGGAGTCGTATCGGCGAGACCCGCGAACTGGGCCATGAAGGCAGGGCCCGAAAGCGAGCCGAGCACGGTGCCCCTGCACAGATGCCCGGCATCGAGGTGCTCCTTGAGCCTGCGATGGAAGACCACGCAGAGGATGGCGGCTGTTGCGCCGAAGCGCAGGGCGAGCATCCATACGGGCGGGGCATCGTCGAGCGCGCCCTTCACAACCACGAAGGCTCCGCCCCAGATGGCGGCGACGAGAGCGAGCGCCGCTTTCCAAACCCAAACCGGTATGTCGTGGAACCTCATCATCGCTGCGGATGCCGAATCCTACTCGCGACCATCCCAACAGTACGTGCAGAGCATCCTGCGGTCGATGCCGATGGCCTCGAGCATGCCGTCGAACGACTGGTAGGATAGCGAGTCGAAACCCATCTCCTCGCAAATCGAGCGCAGCAAGCACCTGCCGCGCTCGGTGCGGCCGTCAGCATATTCGGCGATGTGCCGCTCGCCTTCCTCGCCCTCGAGCTCGAGGACCTTGCGACGGGCGATGAGCTCGTATTCCGAACGGCTGCGCGAGAACGACAGGTACTTGCAGCCGTACATGATGGGCGGGCAGGCAGAGCGCATGTGAACCTCGGCAGCACCGGCACCGTAGAGGAAGTCCACCGTCTCGCGCAGCTGCGTGCCGCGCACGATGGAATCGTCCACGAAGAGGAGCTTCTTGCCCTTGATGAGCTCGGGCACGGGGATCTGCTTCATGTGGGCGATGCGGTCGCGCAGCGCCTGGCTCGCCGGTATGAACGAACGCGGCCATGTGGGCGTGTACTTGACGAAGGGACGCGCGAAGTGCTTGCCGCTCTCGGTGGCGAAGCCGATGGCGTGCGGCAGGCCGGAATCGGGCACGCCCGCAACGTAGTCCACATCGGGAAGGATGTTCCGCTCCCTCTCGTCACGGGCCATGCATGCGCCGTTCCTATAGCGCATGACCTCGACGTTCACGCCTTCGTAGTTGGAATTGGGATAGCCGTAATAGACCCAGAGGAATGCGCAGATGCGCATCTTGTCCTGCGGTGGCACGAGCGTCTCGTATCCGTCGGCGGTGATGGAGACGATCTCGCCGGGACCGAGCTCATGCTCATCCTCGTAGCCCAGCTTGCCGTAGGCGAACGACTCGAACGTGACGCAGTAGCCCTCGTGGTTCCTGCCGACAAGCACCGGCAAGCGCCCCCATGGATCCCGCGCCGCGATGAGCTCGCCGTCCTCGCGCATGACGAGCAGCGTGAGGGAGCCCTCGACCTGCTCCTGCGCATACCTGATGCCCTCGACCAACGTCTCCTGGGTGTTGATGAGCGCGGCGATGAGCTCGGTAGTGTTGACCTCGCCCGAGCTCGTGGCCATGAACTGATGGCCCACATGCGAGAAGGACTCGATCAGCGCGGCTGCGTTGTTGACGGCACCGACCGTGGCGATGGAGAAGAGGCCGAGGTGCGAGCGCACGAGCAGGGGCTGGGGATCGGAATCGGAGATGCAGCCCATGGCGGAGGTTCCGCGGAAACCGGGCAGATCGTTCTCGAAGCGCGTGCGGAACGGCGAGTTCTCGATGGAGTGGATCTCCTTCTTGAAGCCGCCCTCGGGCAGGCACGAGACCATGCCGGCACGCCGTGTCCCCAAGTGGGAGTGGTAATCGACCCCGAAGAACACGTCCATGACGACATCGCGCTTGGATGCCGCCCCGAAGAATGCCCCCATCGACCCGTCTCCCCTCGATCAGGATCCCGTCGCATTCAGTGTAGTATCGCCCATCTGCGGGACGGTAGACGCCGCCCCCTTGCTTTCATAAGCGTTAACACGCGCTCCTAGTACGGATGCTCCGCATAGTAGGTATCGTTGTATGGATTGACATTGCCGGTGAACTCCCAGTTGTCGAAGTCGCTCACGTCCCCATCGATGACATATTCCCACAGGCCCATGTCGTCGCCGAAGGATCCGTCTTCCTTGACCTCGCGATCGAGCATGTAGAAGTAGCGCGGGCGATCCTCGCCCTCTTGGAAGGTGTGGATGGCAGGGCCGTAGGCGGAGAGCATCTCATCGTCCGCACCCATGGCGGAGAGGATGGTGGGCATGAGATCGGTGATGGTCACGGGTGCCTGGGAGATCTGGCAGGGTTGCGACGCCCCCTCTGCGGTCTCGGCAAGCTTCACCAAGATGACGGGCGAGGTGGCCCCGTCGATCGGCTCCAGCTCGTTGCTGTCGACCGGAAGCCACACGCCATGGTCGGCGGTGATGACGACCGTGGTCTGATCGTAGATACCGAGACGCCTGAGCTCATCCAGATACGCCTTGACGATATTGAACGCACCGATGCACTGTTCGTTCCACGAGGCGGCGGATGATTCGATCCGCTCCCCATCGCGCGTCATCGTATAGGGCCAGTGGGAGCCGTTGAGGTGGATGAAGCGGAAGCTCTTCTCCTCGTCGTTGAACTCGAGGCCGTAATCCAAGAGCTTCTCGAGGTAGCGGACGTCATCGGTCTGGTAGATCCGCTCGTCTCCGCTTGCGCGCTCGGAGCGGGTATCGACGATACCCTGGTTGATGTCGTCGGTGTAGTACCAGAAGGGGGGCTTGAAGAGCCAGGGCAGGTGACGGTAGAGCGCGCAGCGGTACAGGATGCCCAACGCGCCCCGCTCGTCGAAGTTTGCCGTGACGACCTCGACGGCCTCGCGCTCGTCGTGGTTGTTGATGGTATAGGATGCGGGGAGGCAGGCTTCCTCGTCGCTCATCGCGATCGAGTCGGTATAGATGCCGATGGAGTAGCCGAGCTCAGCGATGTCGGGCAGGAAGCTCGAGTTAGGATAGCGGCTGTCGATATAGTCGGAGATCGTCTGACCGGGCTGGGGCGTCGTTCCCGTGAGCAGCAGCGCAAGGCCGTAGCGCGTGGGGATCATGCCGCCGGCGGAATTCTCGTAGAAGGTGAAGCCCTCGAGGCCGTCGAGGATCTCGGGATAATAGCCGTCCAGCAACGTGCGGATATAGGACGAGTCGGTCATATCGAGCACGAAGACGATGACGTTGTCCTGCCTGGAGACATCGAAGAGGCCGAGCTCGGTCGTGACGTTCACGTAGTTCTCGGGTGCGATGCCGTTCTCGTCGCCATCCTGCAGGACGGCGGTCCCCGCCCCCTTCACCGTCGAGAGGCTCGCCACGCCCGCCAGCTGGATGATGATGAGCACGAGTGAGAGCACGGCACCGATCGAACGCGAGAGCTGGGGCTTCTTGGCAGCGAATCCGACGGTGCCCGCGACGGTCGCGATCCACAGCGCAAGGCTCGGCACGGTGATGCGGATATAATCCCCCCATTCGACGGGCGTGCCGTCCGCGAGCGGCAGGTAGCGTCCGAAGAAGAGCGACTCGAGATATGCCGCCAAACCGACGGCGGTGATCACGGCAAGCAGAATATGGAACGGCTTGCCGCGGACGAGCGAGACCGCAAGCGCTCCGATGGCTATGGCGATGGCGCCGGCGCGCACGATCGGGGTCCCTATCATATCGACGCCGAACACCAGGCTCGACGCGTTGGTCGCCACAAGCTCGATAGGAGCGACCACGAACACCGTGAAGATGGGGAGCCCCACCGCGAGCACAGACAGCGCAAGGCGCACAGGCCAGGCAACGCTCACCTGACGCCTCCTGTAGGCCGCCGCGCCCGCTTCGCGTTCCCGGTGCACGAGCTCGTCGGTCGCAGCCTTCTGCTCGGGTGAGATGCGGTGGACGGGAGGCTCGACGAGCAATCCGCCCTTCTCATCGATGTGGAGCAGCTTGAAGATCACGGAACGGGTCTTGCGGAACGCCACGCCGATGATTGCCGAGAGCGCCACGGCAACCGCCGCGAGCGCCTGGATGGCATAGGTCATGACCGAGGGATCGACATAGGCGAGCGCAGGCTGCGGCACGAGCACCAGACCGGCGACAACGCCGAGCAGGGCGCAGGCCACATCGACCGGCGAGATGTGCGCACGGGCATAGTGCTTGCCTCTTGAGCCGGATACGCTACCGGCATAGTGCTTGCCGAGGGAGTCGTCTGCGGGCTCGGGCGGCTGCTCCTCGGGCGCATCCCCCTGCCCCTCCCCGCCTTGATG
Organism: Coriobacteriales bacterium OH1046; assembly: GCA_004010535.1. Classification (GTDB taxonomy): domain Bacteria; phylum Actinomycetota; class Coriobacteriia; order Coriobacteriales; family Atopobiaceae; genus RUG721. The sequence goes on from RQYE01000004.1 coordinate 213,631, forward strand.
TGCGAGGACGAGCTCCAAGAGCCGCTCGCCGGCCCGCTCGCCTCCATGGCCCAGATGCGCGATCATGCGCGCGCGGACCGTACCGATGTCATCCTTCCACTGCGATGCATGGGCGAGCAGATCATCGATGAGATCGGGCAATCCGGAGAGGGCTTCGGGCGCCAGCGAGCGCCCGATCTCGTTGCGGATGCTGATGTCGGTCGGGACGATGTCCAGCTTCTCCCAATCGGGGTTGTTGGCCTTCATCGTCGTGTCGATGAAGATCGAGGGCTTGAGCGTGGTGAACGAGAACTCGAGGTTGACGGTCGACCAATCGGTGATGATGGTGTCGGCCCCGAGGATGCTCTCGTTGGACGAGAAGTCCCGCTCGAAGCGGAGGCGTTCCTCGGGGATGTGCTCGTAACGGCCGATCAGGGCCTCCCATTTGGGCCGATAGCGCTTGGTGTACTCGGGATGGGGGCGCACGATGACACGGTAGCCGCGTGCGAGCAGCACGTCCAGCATCCCATCGATGCAGGAATCGAGGATATTGTCCCGATTCCATGACGGTGCGATGAGCACCACGGGGGGCGTATGCGCATCCTCGTGCGCAACCGATTCGTAGGCACGGATCTCCTCGTCGATCAGATCGTAACCGATGAGCGATAGTTTCTTGGCATGCGCGCCATACAGCTCCTCCAGCCCGCGCATCTCCGCAACCTGGTGGGGCCCCACGCAGAACACCTCGTCGAAGTGATCGTAGTCGTGCTCGTGACTCGTGAGATGGAAGCTCGTCGTATGGTGGGGTATGTAGACGTAGGTGCTGTCGTCGCGCACATAGGAGCGCTTGAGGTAGTAGTTATCGAGACCGGGTATGCTCATGGCCACGACGTCGGCGTCCATCTTCATCATGAGGGTGATGAGGCGGCGCTGCCCGACGTAGTACGGAAGCAGCCTCGGCTCCTGCTCGGCGATGGCGAAAACCTGATCCTCGGGGTCGCTCGTGACGTAGTGGATCTGGATGTCGGAATGGAGAAGCAGCCATTCGATGGCACCCTTGAAGTACTTGTAGAAGCCGCTCCCCTCCGAGTAGAACACGAGGTGCTTGCCCTCGATGGAGAAGAAGCGCCGATAGTCTGCGCGCTCCTTGCGCGCAGAGGGATCGCGCTCGTACCATGCGCGCTGCGACGCAGTAGATGCCTCGAGCGTCTCGTACTCTTTACGGGCTGCGGCGAGCGCCTCGTAATCGATGTAGTTTGCGGGTCTGATGATGGCGTTGCAGGCAAGCTGCACCGCGATGGCCATGAGATTCGAGCAGATCCAGTAGAACGCCATGCCGCACACCACGAAGGCGGCAAGGAAGAGGGAGAGGGCGATGGAGATGCCGTTGGTCGTGGCCTTCTCAGCACGCGATTGCTCGCGCTGCAGGGGATTGATGCGGTTGGCAGCCAGCCCCTGCGCGAGCGATGAGAGCGCCGCCAGCAGCGGGATGACCGCAAGGAGGGGGAATCCCGCCTCGGAGGGCACGATGCCCAAAAGCCTCACCTCGGCATCCCCGCTCTGCACGATGGTGCGGATGACGCCCGAGAGGCCGAAGAGGATGATGATCTGGGCGATGAGCGGCACGAGCGAGAGCAGCGCATGGTAGCGGCGCTCATGGTACAGCTCGTTCTGCTTCTCCTCGATGGTCTCGCGGTCGCCGAAGAACCGCAGCCTGATGCGGAAGAGATCGGGCATGAGCTCGACCATCGTGATGGCATTGCGATGGCTCCAAAGCGAGAGCGGCATCAGGAGCACCTTCGTGATGGCGGTGAAGAGCAGGATGGCCACCCACCAATTCCCCACGAGGGCATGGCACCATTCCACGATCGGATAGAGGATCTGCGTGATGGATCCGGTCATCTCGCCCCTTCGCACGCGTTAACAAAGCTTGAAAAGTATAGCCCAGCAGGTCCGGAGACGTATGTCGCCTCTACAATTACACCAGAACAGACAGGGCCTTGGAACCGAGGAGAACAGCATGGAGAAGATCGCGATGACGACCCCGCTCGTCGAGATGGACGGCGACGAGATGACCCGCGTTATCTGGCAGATGGTCAAAGACCAGCTCGTCCGCCCCTTCGTCGACCTGAAGACCGAGTACTACGATCTCGGACTCGAGATGCGCGATGCCACCGATGATGCCGTGACCACCGAATCGGCACGCGCAACCATGCGTCTCGGCGTAGCCGTGAAGTGCGCCACCATCACCCCCAACGCCGCGCGCGTGGAAGAATACGGCTTGAAGCAGATGTGGAAGAGCCCCAACGGCACCATCCGAGCGCTGCTCGACGGCACCGTCTTCCGCGCACCCATCATGGTCGGGGGTATCGAGCCCTATGTGCGCACGTGGAAGCGCCCCATCACGCTCGCACGCCATGCCTACGGCGATATCTACCGCAACGTGGAGCTGCGTGTGCCCGGTCCCGGCAAGGTCGAGCTCGTCCACACGGCATCCGACGGCTCCGAGACCCGCACGCTCGTCCACGACTTCACCGACGCGGGCATCGTGCAGGGCATCCACAACCTCGACCGCTCCATCGCGAGCTTCGCGCGGGCGAGCATGGGCTTCGCCCTCGACACGCATCAGGACCTCTGGTTCGGCGCCAAGGACACCATCTCCAAGACCTACGACCACCGCTTCAAGGACATCTTCCAGGAGATCTACGACGGCGAGTACCGCGAGCGCTTCGATGAGGCGGGCATCTCCTACTTCTACACGCTCATCGACGATGTGGTCGCACGCGTCATCCGCTCCGAGGGCGGCTTCATCTGGGCCTGCAAGAACTACGACGGCGACGTGATGAGCGACATGGTCTCGACCGCGTTCGGCAGCCTCGCCATGATGACGAGCGTCCTCGTCTCGCCCGACGGCGCGTGGGAGTACGAGGCCGCGCATGGCACCGTGCAGCGCCACTACTACAAGCACCTCGCCGGCGAGGAGACCTCCACCAACTCCGTGGCCACCATCTTCGCGTGGTCGGGGGCGCTGCGCAAGCGGGCCGAGCTGGACGGGCTCGACGATCTGGCCGCCTTCTCGGACCGCTTGGAACAGGCCGTCATCGATACCATCGAAGCGGGCGAGATGACCGGAGATCTGGCCGCCATCACCACGCTCGAGGATCCCCAGCGTTTGAGCACTCAGGAGTTCATCGCCGCAGTGGCATCACGACTGCAGCCGTGACAAGGGGACAGGTCGCTTGTCACGCCTGCACGCGAGACGAGCACATCGAGACAGAATCCGCATCGAAACCGTCCCGATGTGCTCGTTTGACCGCGCTAAACAGCCAGAAACCGTCCCGAGGCGTGACGAATGACCTGTCCCCTTGTCACGTGTCACGTGTCTGCGGGCAAGATCCTACCGTGTGACGACCTCCACCTGGACGTCCAAGATCTTGGCTACCTTGAGGATGGTGTCCGTGTGGCTCCCTGCCGCTGCAGCCATGTGGTGTGTGGGGCCGGCCTCGGCCCAACGGTTGCTGAACGCGCGCGCACCGCAGGAGAAGCGCATGCGCATGTTGGTGTCGCCGAACTCGAAGATGGGGCCCTCGACGTTCTCCCCCTCGGCCACCACGAACTTGAAGGCGCCTTGGGCATCCTGGGTGATGGCGAGGTAGGTGATGGTGCCGAGTGGCGGGTAGAACTGCGTGAGGTAGCCGCCGCCCGTCTTGCCGTGGAACACGGGGACAACCTTGAGCGTGGGCTTGCGCGCTTGGGAGATATCTGCATCGCCTGAGCCGCTGTGACCGATGATGCAGAGGTCCTCGTCGAAGTCGATGGAGTACATCTCGGAGAGCTGGCCCGTGCCTGCGATGGTCTTGAGGATCGACATGGCCATGGCCACCTTCATGTCGCCCTCGACGGCGCATGCGGTGCCCTGCTTGATGAGCATGGAGAACGCGGGGATGAGCATCGAGTCGAGCACACCCGCCTGGCCGGTCGCCTTACCGGCGTAGTGGCTTGCCACAAGACCGAGCTCCTCGTCACGGGCCCACTGCTCGAATGCAAGCACGTACCTGGCCATCTGCCGGATAGCCTCGCTCTCGGGTGTCTCGCCGCCCAGCATGTCGAAGGTCTCGCAGATCTCGGCCGCCTTGGCATCGATGGCAGACTGGTCGGCGATATCGTCGGCAATCGCCCACATGTCCTCCCAGTCGAACTGCTTGGTGTAGAGGCCCATGCGGTGGTAGAGGTTGGTCTCGTCGATATAGAGGTCCATCATGCCGGGATACGGGCGCCCGATCTGCGCGATATTGGTGCGGCGGAGACGCCGACGCACCTGGGCGGCACGGCACCAGTCCTCGATCTCGGCCGCAACCTCGGGATCGCCGCCCTCCACGACGCCGGTGATCACGGCGTGGCGCTTGCCGGCGCGCTCGAGATCGGCCACCATCTCGCCCACGGCACCGCAGGCGTAGAGGTCGCCCAGCCACGTGGGGATATCGGTCGTCGCATAGTCGGGCCGGCGCTTCTTCTGCACGTTGACGAGGATGACCGGCACACCGAGGTCGCGGATGGCGGGCAGCATGTTGTAACTCGTAGCATAGGTGAGCAGCTGCAAGAAAACGATGTCCACATCGGCCGCGCGGAAGAGATCGCCCGCCTCCTGCGCCTGCTCTTTGGTGGTCACCATGCCCCCGTCCACGATATCCACCGTGGCGGGGATGGTAGCCTTGAAGGCCGCGTACTGGGCCTCGAAGTTGGGTACGAGCTGGGGAAACTGAGGCAGATACGCGCCGAGCGCGACGGAGAAGACGGCCGCCTTCGCCTTGGTCTCTACGAGCATGATGGGATCCTTTCTGTGGAGGGCGGGACGTGCGGGTCGGACAGATACCTCCGGGAAAAGTGCCTGACTTAGCCGATGAACGCCTCGTTGATGACGATAGCGAAGTCCTTGCAGGTCTGGATGAGACCCGCATCCTCGATCTTGTTGAGCCAGTCCTCGGAGCCGCCGTTGGCAGCGCGGGCGGCCACGTAGAGCTGGGCGGCCTTCTCCACGGTGTGCGCCAGCCCGAAGGTGGTGTCGAAGTCGGGGCCGGCGGCGAAGAGGCCGTGGTGCGCCCAGACGGCGGTGGAGTAGGTGGCCATGAGCTTGCTCGTCGCCTCGGCGATGGCCGCACCTCCCGGCACCATCCACGGAACCACGCCCACTCCGGCAGGGAACACCACCACGCACTCGGTCATCATCTGCCACAAGCGCCGCGTGAAATCGCGGGAGGTCAAGGGCACGACGAAGCTCATCTCGATAATGCCGGGGGTATGGGCATGGTAGATGACGCGGTCAGCGCCGTCCGTGGCTACTACACGCACGCTGTGGTTCATGAAATGGCTGGGGAATTCGCTCGTGGGCTTTGCGCCGTCGAGCAGGCCCCACACGATACGGTAGGCGGTGCCTTTTCCGTCGATCCCGACGATGCCGATGTTGCAGGCCGGATCCTCGGCCACGTTGCGCATGTACTTGCCGGAGCCGGTGGAGAGGAAATACGCGCCGGCCAGATTCTCGCCCGTGACACCCATCTCGACCCACGGTCGCGGCTCGGCAGCGAAGAAGGGCCGCGCCGCCTCGACCTCCTCGTCCGTCATGCGGTAGGTGAGGTTGCCCCCGTTGCGCTCGTGCCAGCCTTGCAGCCAGCCATCGGAGCACAGGCGGGTGAAACCCTTGATGAAGCCCAGATCCTCGATTGCCATGATGAACTCCCTTTCGTCGTTGCCTGGCATCGGCTTTACCTAGGTTGGTATTCCTCGATAGCGAAGCTCGCCCGAAGAGCCGCGCGGGCATCCTCCAGACTCGCGTACGTTCCCACGTAGATGAACTGCACCATGAGGTTGCCGAGCGCCGTGCCCTCGGTGGGACCGGCGAAAACGGCGAGCCCGCAGGCGTCGGCCGTGGCCTGGTTGAGATAGGCGTTGGCAGAGCCCCCGCCCACGATGTTGATGCTCGTGTAGTCTACGCCGGTAAGCTCGCGCAGCTGGGCGACCGTACGCGCGTAGTCGGCCGCCAGGGAGTCGTACACGGTGAGCGCGTACTCCCCCATCGTCTGGGGAACCTGCCGCCGACCGGACCGGGCGGCCACCTCGCGAAGCGCCGCAAGCATGCTCGCAGGGGCGAGGAATGCGGGATCGTCGGCGTCAACCACGCAGGAGAAGCCCGCCGCGCGCGCATCCTCTGCCGCGGCGACGAGATCTTGCCAGCTGGGAGCTTTGCCGCTCCGGACGCCGAACTCCCTGCGCACGCTCTGGATCATCCAGAGGCCCATGATGTTCTTGAGGTAGCGGAAGCGCCTCCCGTAGCCGCCCTCGTTGGTGAAGTTCAATCCAGCGCTCCGGACGGTGCAGATCGGCTCGCGCATCTCGACGCCCATGAGGCTCCATGTACCGCTCGAGAGGTACACCGCCCGCTCATCGCGTGCGGGCACGGCGAGCCAGGCGGATCCGGTATCGTGGCTTGCCACAAGCATGACTTCGGCATCGAAGCCAACGCGTGCGGCGATCTCGGGACGAAGACGTCCCAACGAAGCACCGGGCATGGAGATGGGCTGAAACATGCCGCGCGGCAGGTTGAGGCGGGCGATGAGCTCCTCGTCCCAATCGCCCGTCAGGGCATTCACGAGCGCGGTCGTCGACGCGTTGGTGTACTCGTTGGCCTTCACGCCGCAGAGCACCCAGTTGAGGTAGTCGGGTACCATGAGGAAGCTGCATGCGGCCTCGAGCTGCCCGCGATCGTCGCGCGAAAGCGCGCAGAGCTGGTAGGCGGTGTTGAACTGCTGGTACTGGATGCCCGTGCGTCCATAGTGCTCCTCAAAGGAGAGGATGCCGGCGAGCTCCAGCGCGTCGCGCACGCCGTCGGTGCGGGGATCGCGGTAGCCCACGCAGTCCCCGATGCGCTCGTCGTGCTCATCGAGCAGCACGTAGTCCACGGCCCAGGTGTCGATGCCGATGGTGGCGGGCGCGAATCCCCGCTCGTGCGCAGCGGCAAGCCCGGCGATGACGTTCTCGGCCAGCGTATCGATGTCCCACACGAAATGCCTGCCGCGACGCGCGAGGCCGTTCTCGAAGCGGTAGACCTCGGTGAGCTCCATGCGCCCGTCGACGACCTGCCCCACGATATGACGGCCGCTCGATGCGCCGATATCGATGGCGAGATGGCACTCCTGCATAGCATGTCCTTTCTGCGCATTCGGTGAGAACGTATCTTGTTTTAAGAATATGCTGTTAAGTTATGCCGTACCATATCTTCAACACGCCTGCGCTTTCGAAAATTGCTCATAATCTGCAGAATGAAAACCGGAGAAACTCGCTTTGGCATCCATGTTCCGTCCCACAGTGGCCAAGCTCTGCAAAAAAGACACCTTTACAAGCTCTGTCTATTATTTTTGATAGATATAACTCGCAAATTTGCTAATATACTCTCTATACTCTCATAAGAAAAAGGGCGGGAGGCGGCAATGTATCGCAGAGAATCATCCAAAACGGTCGAAAGCAGGCTTCTCGAGCCGCGCAGGTTCATACAGATCGTCAGCGGACCCCGCCAAACAGGAAAGACGACCGCAGTCAAACAGGCCCTGCAGTCCGCCTGCGTGAGCAGCCGCTACGCCACCGCCGACGGACTTGTGGTCCCGCCCGCCTCGTGGCTGGAATCGGAGTGGTCGCAGGCACGCGATCTTGCCCGCGTGAACGGCAGGGCCATCCTCGTCCTCGATGAGATTCAGAAGATCAAAGGATGGGCTGACCTCGTAAAGCGCCACTGGGATGAGGACAGTTGGAACGACGTCCCTCTTCTCGTAGTGCTCACCGGCTCTTCATCCCTCCTTCTCCAAAAAGGGTACTCGGAATCTCTGGCAGGTCGATACGAGGTCATACGCTCCGGCCACTGGTCTCTCACAGAGATGGAGACTGCATTCGGGTACAGTATGGAAGACTATCTGCTCTTCGGCGGATACCCTGGCGGCGCTGCACTCAAAGATGACGAGGGGCGCTGGCTCGAATACATGCGCGATTCCATCATCGAGGCAACGCTCTCGCGCGACGTTCTGCAGATGGAGGAGATTCGCAAGCCCGCTTTGCTCAGGAACCTCTTCATCCTCGGGGTACAGTACTCCGCACAGGAACTCTCGTACCGCAAAATGCTGGGTCAGCTGGATGACAAGGGCAACACGGCCACGCTCGCCCATTACTTGGAGCTTCTTTCGCAGGCGGGACTCCTTACGGGACTCCAGAAGCACGGTGCGAAAAACATCAACTCCCGCGCGAGTTCCCCCCGCCTCCTCGCCTACGACCCCGCACTCATGTCAGCTATATGGAGCGAAGCTCGGGAACGTCTGCTCGGCATTCCCGATAATCGCGGGCATCTTGTGGAATCTGCAGTTGGCGCACGCCTGCTCGCCCGCAAGGATCGCGAGCGTTTCGAGGTCTACTGGTGGCGGGACGGAGACAAGGAAGTCGACTTCGTGCTCAAGAAAGGCGATGCGCTCATTGCCCTCGAGGTGAAGAGCGGACGCGTGAAACCCGCAGATGGCATGACAGAATTCCGAAAGCTCCACCCCCATGCCCTTCCCATGGTCGTGGGCGACGTCAACACGCCTGTGGAGACATTCCTGCGCGACGAAGTGCACCTGTTCGAGTAGATGCTTTTCGAGCGACACATCGCAGAAAGGAACCCGCTATGCTCAGCTATACGATGGACGTCGAGGATCGCAGCCGCTGGATCATCGCCACGCCGAGCGCCGCCGAAGCTTCACAGCCCTTCTTCTGCAGCGAGGTGGGCGACTTCTATGCACGCAGCCAGTTCTCCACGGCGCGTTCGGACAAGATGAGCTACATCGTGTTCTACACGCTGGGAGGAGCCGGGTTCGTGCAACAGGGCGGGCAGACGGTCACGCTCACCAAGGGGCAGGCGCTTCTCATGGACTGCCGCATGCCCCAGAGCTACGGCACGGCACCGGAGCGCAACCATTGGTACCACCTCTGGGCGCACGTGGACGGAAGCGGCGTCGCGCAGGTTGCCAAGCGGCTCGGCCTTCCGCGCCTCTCCCCCATAGAGCTGCCCCTCTCGCGCGTGCAGCCGCATTTCTCCACCCTGCTCGACCATCTCGGCTACGAGACGGTCGAGGTGCGCGCCCGCACGGGCGTCGCCGTCCATGCCATCATGGCGGAGCTGCTGATCGCGCACGCCCAGCCCATCTCGGATACGGGCGAGGATCCGGTGGCGATCGCATGCGCCCACATCGACGCCCACCTTGCCGATCGGGTGACCCTCGAGGATCTGGCACGCATCGCATCGGTGAGTCCCAGCCACCTCATCCGGCTCTTCAAACGCCAGATGGACACCACTCCCCACGACTATCTGCTGCGCAGGCGCATCACGCGGGCAAAAGCCCTGCTTGCCGAGACCACGCTCACGAGCGCCGCGATCGCAGCCCAAGTGGGCTTCAACTCCGAGAGCAACTTCTCGTACCGATTCTCCAAGATGGTGGGTCAGAGCCCACGTGCGTATCGCCATTCGACGCCCGAACTGGTGCTGGAAGGGTGATGCGGGATGCCATCCCAACCCGCTCCTACCGCAGAGCCTATCTCGTGAAACCCTTGAAGAACTCCCAGAGATAGGCCGCCTCGGGCTTCCAGTTCCAGTGCGCTTGGTTCTTGATCGCCACGAGCTTCATGATCGGCGTGCCATCGGCACCGTTGAGCACGCCCTCCTGAGCCGATTTCCCGCCGAGCATGATGTCGTTGGTCTCGTCGAAGGCGATGCCATACCACTCGTTGAGCGACATATCCATGTCTGCGGAAACCTCGAGGCCGTTGATCCTCTGATAGGCTTGGATGAGCGGGAAGATGGGCACGCGCGGATCGACCTGCGCGATGGTCACGCCCTCGTCCACGGGGAAGGCATCGGGGCTGGAGAGATCCACGGGGATCATGCCGAAGAAATCATGGTCTCCGCAGAGGTAGGCAAAGGGTACGGCAGGGCCATCCCAGGCGGCGGCGAGCTCGGAGATCTCCTCCTTGTCGATGCCGGGGCCGGAAACGCCGCCTACAGCAGCAAATGTATCGGCATATTTGACACCGTAGAGTTCGGAGGCGCTCGAGCCGGCGGAGAGGCCGGTCACGTACACACGATGCCCATCGATCTGCGGATATTTCTTCTTGATCATGTCAAGCCAGGTGATGATGCGATCGTCCTGCAGGCCGTCGCAGCCGAAGAAGTTGGAGCGGCTCGTCGGAGCCGGATTCGTACACCACATCCTGCCATTCGGGAGCTGCCACGATGAGATCCTCCTGCAGCGCGAGCTCCAGCCAGCCGCTCGACTCGGCCTGCGCGCGGGTGTCGTTGAGGTTGCCATGCAGGGTCACGATCAGCGGCACGCTGCCCTCGGCAGCATCGGCGAGCCTCGTCGGCACGTATTCGAACCAGGTATAGAAACCCTCCAAACCATCGACCTCGGCATTGTACTTCTCCACGTAGTCGAACTGCGAGAAGTCGGGAATGCTGTAGAGCGGATAGGGATCGGTCAACTCGGCGATGTTGGCCATGTAGAACTCGGTCCTCTCGTTGTGCTGACGGTAATTCTTGGAGAATATCTGCTCCCAGCAGCTGGCGGAAGCGGCGGTGATATCGGCATCGCTGGCCACGACCACACGCTTCATCGGATCGCCGGCATTCTCGTAGATACCTTCGCCAACCTGCTCGGCACCGTTCGCGGCAATGATCGCGTCGACGGCAGCCTGCGGCGCATTGCAGAGATAGGCGGGCACAAAGGGCACGCCGGCGGCAGCGGCATCGGTGCCGCCGAAGGTCATGATGCCGGCCACGAAATACAGCTTGGGGGCCAAGGAGCCCAGCACGAAGTCAGCCCCCTCGTCCACACCGATGACCTTGACGTTGCTGGCGGGACCGGCAGAGGCGGCAAGCTCGATGAAGGCGTCGACGTCTGCGGAGGTGTACGCCTCGCCGTCTGCGGGGTTCACCACGGTGACCGCACCCGCATAGGCCTCGATGCTCTGCGCCAAGCCCAGTTGGCCCACGAGCTCGGCGGCACCGTCGGCATCCCTGTTGCCGGCAAAGACGTAGTAGTTGGGCGAGAGGAGGTTGGAGTGGTGCAGCTCCGCTCCGTCATCAGCGGCGTTATAAGAAAAGTTGCCCTCGACCTCGAGGAGCTTGCCGAACGGCTCGGTCGTGGGCTGGACGGCAGGAGCGTTGCCACCCCCCTTGCGCGAGCAGGCGGCAAGGACGGCTGCGGATGCGGCACCCAAGCCTGCCAGAAAGCTCCTGCGGGACATACGCGTGTGCTTTTCCATGACTTCTCCCATCTTGTCCGATGCATTCTATTCGATCCGCTGTATACGAGCGCGCACACGATGATGTGCTTGAGAAAAGCGAGCCGCCATCCAACGCTATGAATGGCAGCCCGCTCGAAAGGAAGGACGGCTATCTTTCCGCGCCCCTACTCCTTGCCCTCCATCTGCGCGGGAGTGAGGGCGGTGAACCATGCCACCACGAAGGATACGATCATGCCGATAGCGATGGCGATGCAGCCGTTGACCATGTTCGCCGTATCGCCGCCGAGGAAGGACAGGGGCGAGAAGATGCCTTGGACGGGGGTATAGAGAACCACACCGGTGAATGCAGCGTAGAGACCGGAAGCGGCACCGCCGACTATCGAGGCGATCCAAGGGCGCTTGTAGCGCAGGAACACACCGTAGAGCAGGGGCTCGCCGACGCCTCCCACGAACTGGGTGATGAAATAGCCCAGAGTGAGGTTCTTCTGTTCAGGATCTCTCATGCGCAGCCAGACGGCAAGCGCAACACCGGATACCGTGAATGCTTGGACAGTGGCGGCAAGAAGCAGCATGGTGTCGGTACCGGTAGAGGCATAGTCGGCGAGCGCGATCGCGGCCATGCCCACGTGCATGCCGGTCATGACCAACGCGGGCCAGAGGGCGGAGATGACCGTGACGGCCAAGAAGCCGAGCGGGGTGCTCGCAAGCCAGAAGAAGAAGCCGGAGATACCCTTGCCGATATAGTCGCCAAGAGGCGCAAGGAGGCACATGGCGAGCGGCATCATGATGACCATGGTGATGAACGGCGCAAAGATCGTGCGTACGCTGGCCGGCATCTTGGCATTGAGGAACTTGTTGATGGGAGCCATCACGGCCACGCAGAGCAGAACGGGGATGAGGGTCTGAGCGTACCCGTTGATAGGCGCGGGGATACCGTAAACCGAGAAGGTCGCCTCCCCGACGCCCTGCAGTGCGACGAAGCCCGGCTCTATGAGGACGGCACCCATGAATGCGCCGAGGAAGCCGTTCATGCCGAGCTTCTGGGCAGCCGCAAATCCCGCGATGATGGGCATGAAGTAGAAGGCTGCGTTATACACCATGTTGCAGAGGAAGATGAAGTGCGAATCCTCGGAAACAAGATTCAAGAGCGTGGGTCCGAAGACGGCCGCGAACGTCTTGAACAGGGCGCCGCCCACGAGCACGGGGATGAGCGCGGCAATTTGGCGGTATACGCGTTCGATGACGAGCGCCGCCCACGAGCACGGGGATGAGCGGGACGACCGAGCCGGAGAGATAGTTGAGGACATTGTCGAGCACTGCCTTGGGAGTGAACGGAGCCTTCTCGTCGACGGCATCGAGGTTCTCGTCGACGGCTTTCTCGGCGGCAAGGCCGGCGAGCGAGATGATCTCACCGTAAACCTCCGGAACATTGGTGCCGATAACCACCTGATACTGGCCACCCTGCTTGGCAACGCCCATGGCACCCCGAACGGCCTTGACGGCCTCATCGTCCACCACCGACGCATCCACCAGATTGAAGCGCAGGCGCGTCATGCAATGCTGCACCGAGCGCACGTTCTCCCTGCCTCCTATGGCTTCAAGGACATCGGCTGCGATCTGCTTGTTGTCTGCCATGTCTTCCCCTCTCGTTTCTTGTGTCGTGCTTGTCGCTGCGGAGTATCCCGCTTGTCAAAGTAACTATATTTTCTTTATATTACCTGCAACAATATTAATTTATGTCATATAAGCTATGAAGTAGTGCGCCCTTGGAAGAAGTGGGCGATTTTTCTAAAGTTTTTGCACCTCAACGCCTTCCGGCACCTGCAGGCGCACCTCTATGCCGACGGGAGCGCTGTACGAGAAGCTCAAGGATCCGTCCGCCGCACGGCTCCAACGGGTCGAAACCTCTCCCTTGCACGTTGAGAGCGAGCACGAAACGGCGTCGGTCAGTATGCTGAAGTGGGGGCGCAGCTCGAGCTTATCCGCACCCACCGCGTCGTCCGCAATGCGGATGCCTCCCAATCCCTGATAGAACCACTGCAGGTAGCTCGAGAACATCGCATGGTTATACGAGGAGAGATTCGTCTCGAACTGCTCGGCGAGCGCACGATTGCCGCTTGAGAGCATCGCCTTGAAGCTGGGGGTCTCCTCGCGGGCAAGCCAGGTCTCGATGACATCGGAGTGCCCATGGCGATGCAGGAGATCGAAGGCGATCGTCGTCCCGAAGATGCCCGTGGCAAGGATGCCGTCCCGCTCCCTGATCTTCTCGGCCAGGGCATCGGCAAGATCCCCCTCATCCGCAAGACCGAGGTCTGCCGCGAAGGCGATGCTCGTCTGCGTGCCGTCGCCGAAGCTCCCATCCTCATGTGCAAAGCGGCGGATGATCTCTGCCCGCAGCTCCTCGAAACGCGCAGCATACCCGGAATCGGGAAGGCCGAGGATCTCCTCGAAACGTATTGCTGCTCGGGCGAAGCGGGCGATGCTGCACCAGCCCACGAGCTCCTTGTCGGGCGTCCCACTCTTGAAGCTCTCCTTGGTGAGCACCGAGCCATGATCGCCGAGGCAGCGGGCGGCGAGCTCCTCCGGATCCCAACCGAGCAGGTAGTCGACGAGCCGCTTGACGTGGGGCCACTCCTCCTCCACGAGGTCGCGGCAACCGTAGAACTGGTAGGCGCGCAGCACGATATGCGGGTAAGCGAGCTGCCACAGAAGCGGACCCTCGCCGTAGGCGGTGCCGTTGGAGCCGATGCCCACGAAGGGGGCTGTCTCGGGCATGCCGCCGGCTTCGGTCTGGTCGTTGCGGAAATCACGGGCCGTCTTACGCGCAAGACCCTCGCAGCCGAAGACCATGAAGTTCGATGCGGCGAGTGCGATCATATCACCGCCGTAGCCCAAGCGTTCGCGCGCGCAATCCTCCCAAAGGCCGTGGATATTATTGAGCTTGGTACGCAATGCCGCATCGACAAGGCTGTCGTAAAAGCCGTTGCCCGTGCTCACCGCTCCGGTTGCGGGCAGGTCGGTGTGCACGGGAACGAGTGCGATGCGCTCGAGGTGGGTGCGATCGATGCCTTCGATCAGGGCATAGCGGCAGGAATGCAGCGTGAAGACGTTGGTGAAGCGGTTTTTGCCTTCCGTGCAGATGATACGATCCTGCTGCACGGCAAGCTCTGGGGCGCCTGGACCGCCAGAAATGCGGAAGCCCTCGGTCGCCGTCATGCCCACCAAACCAGCATAGCTCGACTCATAGGAGGGCAGCCCGTCCGGGCCGAGTTCCTCGGCATAACGAATCGTCGCCTCGTCACCAGCATGGGCCGTGAAGTCGAGGTCGATCATGCCCGTCTCGAGCACATGGAAGTCAACGAGGATCGAGCCGCCAGGGAGCTCGCGGATATCCGCTCCCTCGATGGGTTCGAAGCGGCGGCACGGTTCGACGGTCGCGGGTTCGAGCACGCGATCGTTCTCCCATGCGCGCACGGGAAGCGACACTCCCCCTTCGCACGAGAGGTCGCGGCGCTCGCCAAGGTAGATGTTGTTGAAGAGCAGCTGTCCCTCGTGGCACGACCAGCTCTCATCCGAGACGATCACCTCCTTCTCGTCCACTGCAAGCGCGGTAAGCACGGCGGGCGTACCGATCTCGGACAAGCGTTCGCGCAGGTTGTATTTGCCGAAGAGCGTGAGCGGGGACGGATTGTACCAGCCATTGCCCAGCTCGATGGCGATCTCGTTCTCCCCCCGGTGCACGAGCTCCGTCACATCGAAGCTGCGATAGGTCACGAGCTTATTGTAATTCGTCCAGTCACCGAGAAGCTCCACGTTGCCCAGCGACCATCCGTTCACGCGCACGTCCGCATAGCCGAGGACCGCGATATGGAGCACGGCGGAATCGCATGCGCCAAGCGCGAAGGCACGCGAAAGCACGTGGTTGCGATGATCCCCATAATAGAGCGCATCATCCGGTCCGTAATCGTAGTCGGGACCCGATATCCACTGTGCGCGCGAAAAGATGCCCATCATCTATATCCTCTCTGTAATTGTTCTCTAGAGTAATTATTAAATAGCCTATTTATCTCAGACAATATTAAAATATGTATAATAAGATATGATTCTGTGAACTCATGTCCCCAGGAGGATGACATGGATTTGGCTTCTCTTCCCCACGCTCTGCGCGCAGCGGCCGCTCCGCATGGGCACAGCCAGGACAAGGTGCTCGAGCACTTCCGCGAGCTCTACTCCATCATCGCGTATCACGGCAGGGAGGTCTTCCTCTTCGGACAAGGACGCGAGTTCGGAGATCGGCGCCACATCATCAGCTTCCATGAGAGGGAGTCGCCTGCCATCCCGGAGCACATT
This sequence comes from Coriobacteriales bacterium OH1046, assembly GCA_004010535.1. Lineage (GTDB taxonomy): Bacteria > Actinomycetota > Coriobacteriia > Coriobacteriales > Atopobiaceae > RUG721. The sequence goes on from RQYE01000004.1 coordinate 229,276, forward strand.
TACTCCTATGTCCTCATCACCTATTGCTACAGCGGGAGCTTTCGGATGGGCGTGGATGGAAGCCCGGTAGCGCTCGATGCTGGAAGCTGCATCGTGATGGACCGTCATGTTCCCCACAGCGTGGAGCCCACGGGACCCGATGATCTCGTCGTCAACCTCATCCTCGCCGAAGAGTTCTTCGAAGGACGCCTCCTCGATGGCATGGCAGACCTCGCCTCGCCCTTCGCCATGGAGCTCATGACGCCCAGCAGCGTCCATGAGGGATGGCGCGTCTACCCCACCGCAGATGACGAGCTCGCCCGCATCTGCATCGACCGTATCCTCTGCGAGTACCTCGAACCCGACATGACGAGCCCCTATCTCGTGGATTTCTTCCTCGCTGCGCTTCTCACCCATCTGCTGCGCAGCTACGAACCCAAAGGGCAGCTCGATGATGTCGCCTGGGAGCGTGCCGAGTTCGTAGGCACGGTACGCCAGTACATCTCCCAGCATTACCGCGAGGGCAATCTGCAGCAGATGGCCGCTGATCTGGGATACGAGCGCACGCATCTCTCCAAATTCGTACGTAAAGCGACCGGATCGACCTTCAAGCAGCTCGTGAATCTTGAGCGCATGCGCCGCGCCGCCGTGCTCCTACGCGGAACGACGCAACCCATCTACGAGATCGCCGAAGAGGTGGGGCTTGCGAATCTCACGAGCTTCTATCAGCGCTTCCGTGCGTATACGGGATGCACGCCGCAGGATTACCGCACTCAAAGGGCATGAATGCCAGAAAGGAGAAGGCATGCGCTGCGAAAGGATAGAACTGCGCGATGACGGTACGAGCTGCCTCGACGTGCTCGCCCTCGACCCCGAGATCGCAGCGGGGAAAACCACGGAGCGCCCCGCGATCATCATCTGCCCGGGAGGAGGGTATCTCACCCACGCGCAGCGGGAGGGGGAGCCGGTGGCGGCGCGCTTCCTCGGCATGGGATACCAGTCCTTCATCCTGCGCTACCCCACCTACATCGCCGACCACAGGAAGCCAAGCGACCTAAGCGACGCGCGCTTCAATGAGAACGCTCCCTGGCCGGAACCCGTTGTAGACGTCATGCGGGCGATGGCATGGGTGAGAGCCCATGCTGGCGAATTCTGCATCGACGAAAACCGCATCTATATGCTGGGCTTCTCGGTGGGGGCACACCTTGCCTGCTCCCTGGCAGAGCGCTTCGACGACGAGGAGCCGCTCGCCCGCGCAGGCATCGACGCTCGGACAGCACGCCCCTCGGGCATCGTGCTCTGCTACCCCATGCTTTCAGCTGACGGCGTGCTCAAGATGTCAGAAGACGGAGAGGGGTTTGCGCGCATCTTGAAGCGCGCTCTCTTCGGCACGGATGAGCCGAGCGAGGATCAGTTCGAAGCCATGCGCCTCGCCCACCATGTGCGACCGGACATGCCCCGCAGCTTCATCTGGCACACGGCGGAAGACGAGCTTGCGAGTCCCCAAGAGACGCTCGATTTTGCGTCGGCCCTGCTCGCTGCCGGTGTTCCCTGCGAGCTCCATCTTTTCGAGCGCGGACCGCATGGACAGGCGCTCTGCGATGAGACAAGCGCTGCGGACGAGACCCACCTCAATCCCGAGGCGGCCGTCTGGCCGACGCTCGCCCATGCGTGGATGTCTCTTGGAGGAAGATAGACAGGGATTTCGGGACCTGCCTCACGAAAGGATGGCACCCATGGATCTTGCAGCAACATCCGGCCACATCCCCGGGTTCCCTCTGATGATGAACCTGCGCGAGCTCGGCGGCATCGAGTCTGCGGACGGTCGGTACGTTCGTTATGGCCTGCTGTACCGAGGCGCCGCGCTGACCGGGCTCGGCCCCGAGCAGCGCAGGATCGTCGACGGGTTCGGCCTGCGCTGCATCCTCGACCTCCGGGCAGAGACCGAGACGGACGGGAGAGAAGACTACGTGCCCGAAGGAGCGGAATACCATCGCATCGCCGGCATGTACGATGCCGCCGGCAACGAAATGGACTTCTCGCCCGCTGCCGTTGCGAATTTCTTGACGATGAACAACGACCCGATGGAGCTCATGGGGGCGCTCTACACGTCGATGACGCACTCCAACCCGGCGATGCATGCGCTCATCGATTGCCTTATCGCAGGAAAAGCGCCGCTCTACCTCCATTGCAGCGCGGGCAAGGACCGCACCGGCGTGGCGGCAGCCCTCGTCCTCGCGCTTCTCGGCGTGTCCGACGCAGCCATCGTGCGAGAGTTCCTGCTCACGAACGAGTACCGTGCGGAACTCATCGAGAACCCTCCCGCAGAGCTTCCGGAGTGGGTCACCAGCAGCGGGCTATGGGCCAGGATGAACGGCGTGGACGAGCGGGATCTTCTCGCCGTGTTCGCCTCTATGGACGAGGGGCATGCCACGCGGGAGGAATACTTCGCATACGAGTTCGGGCTCGACAGAGCTGCGCTCGCCGCCCTGCGTAATCGCTACCTGGAATAAGATCCGGCGGAATACCCTCTGCGGGAGGGGTTCCGCCGGATATGCGCTTCTCGTATCTGAAACGCGTTACTTCGTGATCTTGAGGAGCTCGGCTCCTGCGGCAACGGCATCCTTGGCGGTAAGCTCCACGTCCACGTAGTCGTCGGTGTTGGTGATGACCACGATCACGGTATCATCGAGACCGGCGGCCTTGATATCAGCCGAGGTGAACGTACCGAGAGGGTCGCCTGCCTTCACGCGCGTGCCCTGCTTGGCGATGATCTCGAAGCCCTTGCCGTTCATGCCCACGGTGTCCATGCCGATGTGGATGAGCACCTCGATGCCGTCGTCTGACTTGATGCCGAAGGCGTGGCCCGTGGGGAAAGCCGCTGTGACCTCGCCCGTGACGGGGGCGTAGGCAACGCCCGCGCTTGGCTTGACACCGCAGCCCTTGCCCATCATGCCGCCGCCGAAAACGGGGTCGGGAACCTCGGAGAGGGGTATGGGCGTACCCGCAACCGGCGAGCACACGACGCCCTCGTCCTCAGCCGCTGCCACGGCCTCGACGGCGGCTGCCTTCCCCTTGCCTCCGAATAACTTGTCGAACAGTCCCATGATGGCGCCCCCTTATCAATCTCCGCCGCTAGTCCAAGTCCTCGCCGTTGGAGGCGATGAGCTTCTTGTAATAGAAGAATGAGTCCTTGCGGCTGCGGGCGAGCGTGCCCGTGCCGTCATCGTGCTTGTCGACGTAGATGAAGCCGTAGCGCTTGCGCATCTCGCCCGTGCCGGCCGAGACGACATCGATCGGGCCCCACCAGGTGTAGCCGATGAGGTTCACGCCGTCATCCACGGCCTCACGCAGGGCAGCCACGTGCTTGCGCAGGTAGTCGATTCGGTACGAGTCGTGGATCGAACCATCGGCCTCCACGGTGTCCTTGGCTCCGAAACCGTTCTCCACCACCATGATGGGCAGCTGGTAGCGATCGTGGATCTCGTTGAGCGCGAGGCGCAGTCCCAGCGGGTCGATCTGCCAACCCCACTCGGAGCTCTCGAGGTAGGGGTTCTTGCCACCCATCGTCATGTTGCCCGACGCCTTCTCGAGCGTGTCGTGCGTACCTACCACATTGCTCATATAGTAGGAGAGCGTGTAGAAGTCGATCTTGCCGCAGGCGAGCAGCTCCTCATCGCCCGGCTGCATGTCGATCTCGATGCCATTCTCGACCCAAAGCCGCTTGGCATAGGCGGGGTAGGCTCCGCGCACCTGAACATCGGAGCTGTACCAGTTGATGAAGCGCATGCCGGAAAGGTTGGCCCACTGGTCGGCCGGATCGCAGGTCTCGGGGTAGGACAGGATGAAGCAATCCATGTTGCCCATCATGAGATCCGGATAGGTCTCGTGCGCGTACTTGACGAGCTTGGCGCTCGCCACGAGCTGGTTGTGCAGGGCGTTGAAACGCATGTCGATATCGTCGGGCATCTCCGCCATCGTTCCGGTGAAACCTTTCACCGTGCCGAGCGAGAGCGCCGAGCCGAAGGGCAGCGAGGCCACGTTGATCTCGTTGAAGGTGAGCCAGTAGGTCACCTTGCCGTGGAAGCGGTCGAGCAGTGCCTTGCCGTAACGGTAGTAGAGATCGATGAGCTCGCGGCCCGCCCAGCCGTTGTATTTCTCCACCAGGTTATAGGGCAGCTCGTAGTGAGAGATGGTCACGAGCGGCTGGATGCCGTGGGCGAGGCAGCAATCGAAGACCTTCTCGTAGAAGGCGAGGCCGGCCTCGTTGGGAACCGCCTCCTCGCCCGTGGGGAAGATGCGCGTCCAGTTGATGGACAGGCGGAACACGGACCACCCCATCTCGGCGAACAGCGCGATGTCCTCCTCGTAGTGATGGTAGAAGTCCGTCGCCTCGTGGCTGGGATAGAGCGCGCTGGAATCGATCACGGCATCTATCTGGCGCGGGGTCTGGAAGTCGCCCCCGCGCATGTGGTCGGGCAGGCTCTCGCCCTTGCCGTCCACGTCCCACGCGCCTTCGTACTGATTGGCAGCGGTCGCACCGCCCCAGAGGAAGCCTTTAGGAAACCCCATGTTCTTCATCCCCTCTCGCACCAAACATACCGTCTCTCCACCTAACAGGTTACCTGTTCCATCTCCCGGTTGCTGCGTGTTTCAACGCCTCATCTTTAGAAAAACGCGCATGCGTTCTCTCAAGCCGCTGCCACAGGATCCTGCTGGGCGAAGCTCATGCAGCAAAGCCTTTAGCGACTGTACAGTCAGTAGGGAGTTTGCTGGGAAAACATGCCGAGATGGACGTGCGCGCGAAGCTCCGGGGAACATTTCCCCAGCAAGGCCCCCAGTGACTGTACAGTCGATGAGAGCCTTGCTGGGCCGTCAGGATATTGCCGAAGCGCGGACTGCTCTTGACGCCTACCGTCCCTGCGCACGCCAGAAATCTACCGCGCGTACCGCACGAAGCGCGCCTGAATGAGCACGGAGGAGGGATACGCCCCTCCCCGCTCGCACGAACATCCCGTCCCGCACACGAACATGCCGGAGATGTTCGTGAACACCTGCGGGATGATCGTGTGGGAAACGGGATGTTCGCGTGGCGGGTCCCTCCCCTGCAAGCGGAGGCGCATAAGCAGGGGCACTCCCCGCTGTCACAGTCCGAACGGCTCGATCACGCGCGGGAGGATCCCGTGCATATGGGCGATGGCCACACCGTAGTTGGTGAAGGGCACCCCCTGGTCCCGCGCGCGTGCCACCCGCCCGCGCATGGCCCGGGAGCCCAGTGTGCACCCACCGCAGTGGATGACCAGGTCATAGCCCGCAAGATCGGTTGGGAAATCCCCACCCGAGACGAACTCGAATACCGGGTCCGCACCCGCGTGCTCCCGCACCCATCGGGGCATCTTGACGGTGCCGATATCCTCGCATTGCCGATGATGCGTGCATCCCTCGCAGATGAGCACGTGAGAGCCATCTGCCAACGCATCGAGCGCCTGGGCGCCGGCCACCTGCACGGCAAGGTCCCCCTTGTAGCGCGAGAAGAGGATCGAGAAGGACGTGAGGGGAACATCTGCGGGAACCGTGCGGGCAACCGATCCGAACACCTGGGAATCGGTGACCACCATGCGCGGCGGCGCGGGCAGGGCGGCAAGCGTGCGGGCGAGCTCGGCATCGCGCGTGATGGCGGCGCAGGCCCCCGCCTCGAGCACATCGCGGATCACCTGCTGCTGGGGCAGGATGAGCCGACCCTTGGGGGCGGCCGAGTCGATAGGCACCACGAGCACCACCATATCGCCGGGATCGAGCAGATCGGCGATGAGCTGCGGCTCGGTACCGGCAGACGTCCCCACGCGCGCGAGGGTCTCCTTGAGCTCGCCGATGCCCGCGCCGGTGATGGAGCTCACCCGCACGACGGCGGCTCCGGCTGCTGCGGGCAGGACGGCGGCCTGCCGCACGAGGTCGCTTTTGGCCAAGGCGATCACGCACGGGATGCCCTGCTCGGAGAAGAGGGCGAGCAGCTCGGCATCGGTCTCGCAGAACCCGCGCGCGGCATCCACCACCAGCACCGCGACATCGCAGGTCGCCAGTACCTTGCGCGTGGCCTCCACGCGCAGCTCGCCGAGGGTGCCCTCGTCATCGAAGCCCGGGGTGTCCACGATGACGACCGGGCCCAGCGGCAGCAGCTCCATCGCCCTGCGCACCGGGTCGGTCGTGGTCCCGGCCACAGCGGAGACCACGGCCATGCTCTGCCCCGTCACAGCGTTGACCAGGCTCGATTTGCCCGCATTGCGCACACCGAAGAATGCGATCTGCACCCGCTCCCCGCTCGGGGTATCGTTCAGACCCACTGCTCCTCCTCTCCAGGCGTCCTGCCAGCTGCGGCTAGAACCTGAAATCGTTGCCCTGCCCGGTACGGATGAGCCCGATGCGCTCGCTGCAGAGCGCGCGACGCCCCTCGTCGGGGATGTTCGCCAGCTCGCGCTCGATCAGAGCCCAGCCCAGCTCCCGGGTCTTGGGCGAGGCGTAGTCGGCGAGGAACTCGGAGAGCGTCATCAGGGCGTTGGGATGGCAGTAGTTGAGGATCTGGCCGCTCTTGCAGAAGCTCATGAAGCGGTCGCCCGTGCGCCCCGCGCGGTAGCACGCGGTGCAGAAGCTGGGGATATGCTCGTTCTCCATGAGCCAGCGGATCACCTCGTCCAGCGTGCGCTGGTCCGACACGTCGAACTGCTCGGTGTCGTGCGGGCGGTCGTTCTCGGTATACCCTCCCACGCTCGTGCGCGAGGCGCCGCTGATCTGCGAGATGCCCAGCTGCAGGGCCCGCTCGCGCACGCGCTGGCTCTCGCGCGTGGAGATGATCATGCCGGTGTAGGGCACGGCGAGGCGGATGAGCGCGATGATCTTGAGGAACATCTCGTCGGTGAGCGAGTTGTCGAACTCGGCGGGGTCGATATCGTCTGCCGGCTTGACGCGCGGGACGCTGATGGTATGCGGACCGACACCGTTGACGGCCTCGAGGTGCTCGGCGTGCATGAGCAGCCCGGCGAACTCGTAACGGTAGCCGTCCAAGCCGAAGAGCACGCCCAGTCCCAGATCATCGATGCCGCCTTGGAAGGCGCGGTCCATGGCCTCGGTATGCCAGTTGTAATCGTGTTTGGGACCCCAGGGGTGCAGCTTGAGGTAGTTCTCCTTGCGGTAGGTCTCCTGGAAGAGGATGTAGGTGCCGATCTCGGCCTCCTTGAGCATCCGGTACTCCTCCACCGTGGTCGCGGCGATGTTCACGTTGACGCGGCGGATAGCGCCGTTCCTATGCTTGACCGCGTAGATGGTGCGGATGGAATCGAGGATGTACTCGATCGGGTTGTTGACGGGGTCTTCCCCCGCCTCGATGGCCAGGCGCTTGTGGCCCATGTCCTGCAGAGCGATGACCTCATCGCGGATCTGCTCCTGGCTGAGCTTGACGCGCGGGATGGTTGTGTTGATGGCATGGTAGGGGCAGTAGAGGCAGCCGTTGATGCAGTAGTTCGAGAGGTAGAGCGGCGCGAAGAGCACGATGCGGTTGCCGTAGTAGGCCAGCTTGATCTGGCGGGCCAGACGGAAGATCTCGGCGTTGACCTCGGGATTCTCGCAGGCGAGCAGGACAGACGCCTCGCGGTGCGTGATGATGGCGCAGTGATCCTTGTCCGGGTGCAGGTTCGGCCTGCACTTCCCGAGGATCCGATGGATGAGCCCGAGGTCATCCTTGTGCTCGTCGGCGTAGGCGAGCGTGTCGAGGATCTCCTGGTGGTTGATGAACTCGTCGGCGCAGTGCGATGCAGGGTTGTAGGTGTACGGCATGGCATTCCCCTCTCTTCTGGCTCGGATCCCCCGATCCTTGCCGTTAGACGATACGATAGACGCGGGACGAGCCCGCTAGGGCGTGACAAGGGGACAGGTAGCTTGTCACGCCTGTCCCCTTGTCACGCCCCGGGGATCTCCGCGGTCGATGACCACCCGATACCCGAACGATTCCAAGCTCCGGTCGAGGTCCCGGCGACACTCCGCCGCCTCGTCGCCGGTGCAGGCCTTCCCATCGTAGAGCGCGTACCTCGTGCGGACGCCCGCAGGCGACAGGTTGGGCATCGCCACGTTCGCCCCGGCCTCCATACCCAGCTCGCGGCCGCACGGATCGATGGTGGCGAGCGCCGTGGTGGCGGGCAGCAGCACAAAGGGGTGGATGAGCCGGATGATGGAGAGCAGACCGAGGGTCTGCTCCAGCGTGCCGGAGGGCCGGTCGGCGAAGGGCGTGGCATGATGGGGCACGAAGGGCCCGATGCCGCACATCTCCGGGCGGAACTCCTGGATGAAGGCGAGGTCGCGGGCGAGCGCGGCGGGCGTTTGGTAGGGGCTCCCCACCATGAACCCGCAGCCCACGGCATAGCCCAGATCGCGCAGGTCGTACAGGCACCGCATGCGCCTATCCCAGCTCATCGAGGCGGGATGCAGGCGCGCATAGTGCGCAGGGTCCGCCGTCTCATGGCGCAGGAGATAGCGGTCCACCCCCGCCTCGCGCAGGAGCCGATAGCTCTCGCGCGTGCGCTCGCCCACCGAGAGCGTCACCGCGCAGTCGGGGTGGGCACCCTTGATCGCGGACACGATGGCGCAGAGACGCTCATCCGAATACTGCGGGTCCTCCCCGCTCTGGAGCACGAAGGTACGGAATCCCAGGCTATAGCCCTGCTCCGTGCAGGCGAGGATCTGCTCGGGTTCCAGCCGGTAGCGCTCGCAGGCGGCATTGGAGGCGCGCAGGCCGCAGTAGAGGCAATCGTTTGTGCAGAAGCTCGAGAACTCGATGAGCCCGCGGATGAAGACGCCGTGGCCGTAGATGGGCTCACGCACAGCACGGGCAAGCGAGGCGAGCTCATCCCGCAGCTCGGCATCGCCGAGCCGTGCGGCGAGGTATCCGTATTCGAAAAGCGCGAGGGCATGCTCCTCGGCGAGCTTGGAGGCAAGCTCGGCAGCACGGGTGTCCATGCGGCCCTACTCTTCGGTGATGAAGTTGGAGTAGGCGGTCTTGGCACTCACGCCGGGCAGGTTGCCGATCTTGCCCGAGAGCGCGGCGATCTTGTCCTGTGGGGCATCCACCGCGATGCTGATCACGTTGATGCCCTTGGCGCGGTGCGGGATGCCCATGCGGCCGATGATGCAGCGGCCGTACTCATGCAGGATATCGTTGAGCTTGTCCACCGAGGATTCGTCCTCGACGATGATGCCGATCACGGCAACGCGCGTTTCCATATGCCTCTCCTTCGCTTCGGGATCCTCCCCTGGAACCCTGGTGTCAGGCAGCTGGATACAAAGTATAGCATGCTGCCGTGCCTACACGTTAGTGGCTGCCCTCCTGGGACGACCAGCACGGGGTGTCGCCGCAAGACGCATCTCAACACTTTCTACCGACACCATGCGCGTTCGTCCAACCTTCCAGCTGTCGAGAACTGCATCCCTGCAAAGCTGGGAAACCCGCGCATGGGAGATGCCCAGATAGCGCGCTGCCTCTTTCTCGGTAACAGCAGGCACCTCAGCAAGACTCGCGTCTATTGCAATTGCCACAATACCGCCATCTTGTCTGGGCTTGTTGCCGAGCGGGAAGCGCGGAACCGGCTCCCCTTTCATAAGGCAGTCGAGAACCATGGCCTTGAGCCAGTCTGCGGACATCTCCAGCGCATCGTCAAAGCTCTCGCCCTGCGTACCGTCGCTCCTCCCAGGCCAAAAGGGCCAGCATAGATACCAATTGCCATCTTTCACAAACTCGAATTCGCAGATGTACATCTCTACTTCAAGCCCGCCTCTCGCCTAATCGCATCTGCCAGCTGGTCTTTGATCTCAGTATGTCTGGGAACCATAACCGTAATGCGTCCGCATCTGAACTTGCCGTGTTTTGTACCGCCCGCCTCTCTAAATCCGGCTTTCAAAAGCTCATGGACAAGATCTTTCCGCTTAGTCACTCATCCTCCAAATATATTACATCATGTAAGTATTAAGGATTCTGCCCAGATTCGTCCTCTTGAGGATTCCTCACTAGACGGTACACATGGGAACGACCTGTTTTATCTACAGCAGCCCTGCTCTGCTTAACGAGCAGCTGAAGTGCTTTTCTTATACCGCTGTCGCTTGCATCGAGCGCAATAGAAAGCGACCGAACGCTCGACGGCCCATTCAGCCCAAGGACACGTTCAATCCTATCTTCAAGCAATGATGGTGCGGATGCCATGGCAACCTCGAAGCTTCCTGCAATTGCGCCATCGGCAAACCAATAGAGCTGCCTTTTGCCTCTACGGACGTAATAGCATTTCAAATAGTTTCTATAAGATAGCTCTGCAAGAGCATCGTCCATACTGTGCTCTTCTAGGTGATTAGCCCTGTAGAGCTCAAATGAAGTAGCCGGCCCGTATTCCTTAAGGAAGGATTCTATATATGGCTTAAGTGCATCTGCGGCTTTGCGTTGTTCGTGATTCCTCTTCCGCTTCCATTCTGCTGAGCGTTCAAAAGCAGCTGCAGCATCGCGGTATCCCTTATCGACAAGATCCGGTCGTTCCCGAGCTGCTTCTTCAACAAGCGTTTCGCTGAAATCCTCATAGTAGTCTGCATATGAAGCTTCATATGGAATGCAATCATCGAGGTCCTTCCCGGCAAGTATGTGAACCCTGCAGCGCTGCCCGCCGATGCACACATAGAGCTTGCCCGTTGACTTTTCACGAGATGCGCAATAGTACACGCAGTATTCGGGAAGGTCTGGATGATGCTCATAGTCCTCGATCGCCTTCTTAATACCAGCGGCTTCTGCAAGATGCTCGATCTGTCTGAATGATTCCTGATATCCCATTTTGCGCATGCCTTCCTAACACCATGGCCAGATACAGGGCCGTGGTGTTTGTTGATTTGAATACAGTCGATTGATGGAGGGTCTGACGCGCCCCTGCCCTTATAGCTATATGCTGAGTTGGGAAGCGAGCACGTCCAGCCGATCTCCGATGATCAGTCCCTTTAAGGCAGCCCGCTCGAAAGCGTAGGTCAAAACCGTTTGAGAAGCGCCTTCAGCTTTGCAATCCAGCAATGTGCGTTGGGGAGTTGTAACGCGCAGGCCATCGCTTTTGCAGATATCATCCGGAGAAACATCAAGATAGTGAAGGACGTAGCCCTGCTCATTAGCGCGGCGAATCCTCTGATTTTCAGGAACTATGATATGCATGTGTTCTGGTGCTGCATCGCAGAGCCCGTGAAGGTAGAGCGCTGTCTGGAATCCAAGAACCGCCTCGTCCCTCCCCGTCCAAAGAACGGCTATTTCGAAGGGCGCTTTCTCACTCTCATGTGCTTGCGGAATTCGGTAGACCCCTTGGGCGACCCGTTCGATCCTACTGCGGAATGCTAATTGGCGAACAGATTCGGAACTCACACCCACAGAAAGCGCTTGTTTACGTGAAATGACTCCATGTTGATTGGATGCCACCTCACGCATGCGTTCTATGTCAGTAAGAATAAGTTTCATGTCAATAGTGTTACACACTATAACACTATTGACAACACAGAATTTGCTGTTTCCGCAATTCGCTACTCTAGCTCCTCGGCAAGATAGCGTCCGGTCACGCTCTCCGGGCAGGCAGCGACCTCCTCGGGCAACCCGGCGCAGACGATCAGCCCGCCCGCCTCTCCCCCTCCAGGCCCGAGGTCGATGACCCAGTCGGCATTGGCGATCATATCCAAGTCGTGCTCGATCACCACAACCGTCGCACCCTCGTCGAGAAGTCCCTGCAAAACGCCGAGCAGTACCTCGACATCGAGCGGGTGCAAACCGATAGTCGGCTCGTCGAAGACGAACAGAGCATCATGCTGGTTGCGGCCGATCTCGCTCGAGAGCTTGAGACGCTGGGCCTCCCCGCCCGAGAGCGCAGGCGTGTCCTCGCCGAGAAGCAGGTATCCCAAACCCAGATCGTGCAGGGTCTGGAGCTTTGCGCGCGCGGGCTTAAGGCCGCTTACCACCCCGAGCACCTCGTCGACGGTCATGTCGAGGAGCTCGGGCAGCGAGAAGCCGCCCGCCTTGCCGGCACCCTCGACGAGCGCGCAGCGCACGTCGTCGGCTGCGCGCCCGTAGCGCGAGCCTCCGCAGTCGGGGCAGACGATGTCAACATCGGGCAAAAACTGCACGTCGAGCGAGATCTGTCCCGTGCCATCGCAGGTTGGGCAGCGCAAGCGCCCCGTGTTGTAGGAGAAATCACCCGCCTTGTAGCCGAGCGCCTTCGCGGCACCGCTCTTGGCATAGGCGCGGCGCAGATCGTCGAGGACACCCGAGTAGGTGGCCACGGTCGAGCGCACGTTGGCCCCGATGGGCGTGGCATCGATGAGGTTCGCGCGGCGGATGCCGGGAGCGTCGACCATGCGCACATGCGGCGGCAGGCGCTCGCCTGCGGCGGAGGCCCTGAGCGCGGGCACGAGGCTCTCGAGCACGAGCGTGGTCTTACCCGAACCCGATACGCCCGTGATGCAGGTGAGGCGCCCGCGCGGGATATCGACCTCGAGCGGATGCACGGTGTGGATCCGCCCCGTCTCGAGATGCACCGATCCCGGCCCGAACATCTCCTCCTCGCGGGCACGGGAACGGGTGCGCACGCGCTCCCGACCCGAGAGGAAGGGGGCGATGCGCGACCCCGGCATCGCAGCGACCTCCTCCGGGCTTCCCTGCGCGAGCAGCTCGCCGCCCCGTATGCCGGAACCGGGGCCCAGCTCGATAAGGTGCGTGGCACGACGCAGCACCCGCACGTCATGGTCGACCACCACCACCGAATTGCCGTCGGCGATAAGGTCGTCCATCACGCCGAGAAGCCCCTCCACATTGGAGGGGTGCAGGCCGATGGAAGGCTCGTCGAGCACATAGAGCACGCCGTTCGTGCGGTTGCGCACGGCGCGGGCGAGTTGGACGCGCTGACGCTCGCCCGTGGAGAGCGTGGCGCTCGCACGGTCGAGCGAGAGGTATCCGAGCCCCAGCTGCCGCAGGCGCACGCAGGGCTCTGCCATCTCGGCGATGATCGCCTCCGCCATGGGACGCATCGCAGGCGGCATGGAGGGTGCCACGCCAGGCAGCCATTCCACCAGCCCGTCGAGAGTCTTCCCGCAGGCCTGTGCGAGTGAGATGCCGCCCACGAGCGAGCTGCGGGCCCGTGCGGAGAGGCGCGTGCCCCGGCAGTCGGGGCAGGTATCCTCGGTAAGATAGCGGGCCACGCGCTTCAAGCCCTTCTCGTCCGTGACCTTGGCGAGCGCATTCTCCACGGAATAGCGCGCAGAGTAGTAGGTGAAGTCCATCTCGCCGGCAGTGCCGGTTTTCTCGTTGTGGTAGAGCAGGTGGTACTTATCGGGTTCGCCATGGAGGACGAATTCCCGCTCCTCGTCGGTAAGGTCGCGGTAGGGAACGTCGGTGCGCACGCCCGCCTGACGTGCGATATCCTTCATGAGCGACCACATGAGATGGCCCCACGGAGCCACCGCCCCCTCATCGATGGTCTTGGACTCGTCGGACACGAGGGCGGACTCATCGATCGAGCGCACGATACCCGTCCCCGCACAAGTGGGGCAGGCACCTCCGGAGTTGAACGCCAGCTCCTCAGCACCGGGACCGTGGAAATGCTCTCCGCAGCTCGGGCAGACGATCTCCTGCTCGAGCGCCACGGCCATACTCGGAGGCACGTGATGGCCATGTGGACAGGCATGGCTGCCCAGGCGGCTGAACAACAGGCGCAGATGGTTCAAGAGCTCGGTCATGGTGCCGAAGGTGGAGCGGATGTCGGGGATACCCGGACGCTGCCGCAGGGCCAACGCCGCAGGAACATGCGCCACCTCGTCCACATCCGCACGGGCGCCCTGCGAGAGGCGCCTGCGCGTGTAGGTGGAAAGCGCCTCCAGATAACGGCGGCTCCCCTCCGCATAGAGCACGCCGAGCGCGAGGCTCGACTTGCCCGAACCCGATACGCCCGCAATCCCCACCAGCTCGTGCAGGGGAATCTCGACGTCGATGTCCTTGAGGTTGTGCACGCGCGCACCGCGCACGCGTATGGCAGATGGCTCCATAGATCCCGATTCCTTCCCGCTGGCAGCGCGCTATCTATTATCGCGCAAGCAGCCCCTGCGGACATTCCCTACGACCGTGCGGTTTGATCAGCACGGTTCGTGAAACATGCGTACGATTCGCGAACCGAACGATGCGGAACAACACATCCTACCCTCATCTACCCTTAATGTTTGCCGAAGAAACGGCTAATCTTGAGGGGGCACCATGTACATGTAGGCAATCAACGGGATTGCCGCACCGTGAAAGGAACATGGTCATGGATAAGCTAGAGAAGGTCGAACTCATCCGCGAGAAGACGGGTGTCTCCTACGACGATGCCAAGGTTGCGCTCGAGGCCAGCAACGACGACGTGCTCGACGCCATCATCTGGCTCGAGCGCATGGGCAAGGCCGCAGCTGCAAGCGCCAGCTACACCACAAGCGCCTCCGAGCCCGGCCCCGTCTCCCCCGAGATGGCCCAAGCGCAGACCGCCTACGAGGAGTCCAGCAAAAGGAGCAAGTTCGGCGAGAAGATGGAGGGCATCCTCGACTACCTCAAGGGCCTGTGCAGGAAGAGCCTCGACACCACGTTCGTAGCCGAGCGCAACGGCGAGCGCGTCATGGCATTGCCGATCCTCTTCCTCATCATCGGCCTCTTCCTCTGGGGCGCCACCATCTGGCTTCTGATCCTGGGCCTCTTCTTCGGATTCCGCTACCGCATCGAGGGTATCTCCCGCGTGACGGTCGATATCAACCAGATGATGGACAAGGCCGGCGAGGTTGCCGATTCCATCAAGAAGGACGTGACGAAGGAAGACTAGCCATGGCACGGATTCTCGTGGTCGAGGACGAGGCGAAGATCGCACGCTTCATAGAGCTCGAGCTCTCGCATGAGGGCTACGAGGTGGACAAGGCGGAAGATGGCAGGGCCGGCCTCGAGCTGGCCCTCGCCCATGACTACGACCTCATCCTGCTCGACATCATGCTGCCGCAGATCAGCGGTATGGAAGTGCTCCGCCGCCTGCGCCGCGAGAAGGCCACGCCGGTGATCCTGCTCACCGCGCGCGACGCCATCATGGACAAGGTCGCGGGCCTCGATGCGGGTGCCGACGACTACATCACCAAGCCCTTCGCCATCGAGGAGCTGCTCGCCCGCATCCGGGTATCCCTGAAGCGCCGGAACTCCTCCGCTGCACACGTCGCCACGGAGGCCCTCGTCTCCCATGGAGTCAGCCTGGATGTCGACCGCCACGAGGTGAGCGTGGGCGGCGAGCCCGTCGAACTCACCAACCGCGAGTTCGAGATCCTCCATGCGCTCATGGCCGAACCCGGTATCGTCCAGACGCGCGACAAGCTGGCGAGCGCGGCGCTCGGCTACGACTACATCGGCGAGAGCAACGTCATCGACGTCTACATCCGCCAGCTACGCTCCAAGATCGACGATCGTTTCGGCGTCAAGCTCATCACCACGGTCCGCGGGGTCGGCTATGTCATCAGAGACTAGGGGCATCGCGCGCGATTCGGGCAAGCGCTTCTCGTCCATCGCCCGCTCCATCGGCTGGAGCTACTGGTGGCGACGCCTGCTCAACTGGATTTTCCTCGACGCGTTCACCCTGCTCGCATGCTATATCTGCTGGCATGTGGCGCGTGGGCTTCCAATCCCCGCGCCCACGAGCGCCACGGCAGAGCTCTCGAGCAATTTCGCAGCGTTCTTCTCATTTGCAAAACCCTTCCTCCCCGTCGCGATCTTCATCGCTCTCTGGGAGATCATCGATCTGCTGGGCATCTTCGGCGACATCCGCCGCGTACGCCGCAAACTCCAACCGCTGAACGAGCTCGCGCTGGTCGCAGAGAGCCTTGGCTCGGCGCCCCTCATGGATAGCGACAAGATCGAGACGCTCGAGCAGGCCATATCGCGGGCCTCCGTAGACTCCCCCAACATCACGACCGGCGATCAGGACCTGCGTTCCATCGAGGTCGCCTTGAACGGCCTTTTGAGGCAGATG
Organism: Coriobacteriales bacterium OH1046; assembly: GCA_004010535.1. Classification (GTDB taxonomy): domain Bacteria; phylum Actinomycetota; class Coriobacteriia; order Coriobacteriales; family Atopobiaceae; genus RUG721. The sequence goes on from RQYE01000004.1 coordinate 245,325, forward strand.
CAGGAGGCGAAGCTCCAACAGATGCGTTTCGTCTCGGATGCCAGCCATGAGCTGCGCACGCCCATCGCGGTCATCCAAGGCTACGTCAACATGCTCGATCGCTGGGGCAAGACCGACGAGACCGTGCTCGACGAGTCCATCGAAGCCCTCAAGCTCGAGAGCGACCATATGCAGGAGCTCGTAGAACAGCTGCTGTTCCTCGCGCGCGGCGATTCCGGTCGCAACACGCTGCAGCGCACAGCCATCAACCTCGCCGAGGTGGTGCGCGAGGTCTGGGAGGAGTCCTGCATGATCGACGCCACCCATAGCTATCGATGCGCGGTCTCCGATGCCGATACGGTCGATATGCGTTTCTCCATCACCGGAGATCTCGCCCTTATCAAGCAGTCCCTGCGCATCATCGTGCAGAATGCGGAGAAATACTCGCCCGACGGCACCATCATCGTCCTTTCGGCAACGGCAGATGCAACCCGTGCAGGCTATACCGTACAGGATGAGGGCATCGGCATGTCGAAAGAGGATGCTGCACATGCTTTCGAGCGTTTCTACCGCTCCGATGGCGCCCGCAACGAGACCAACGCAGGATCGGGCCTGGGCCTCTCCATCGCCAAGTGGATCGTCGACGCCCATGGCGGCACCATCGACGTGCTCTCCCGCGAGGGCATCGGCACACGCTTCACGGTGTTCTTCCCACACTGATAATACGGCCCGAAGCAGGCTTTGGAAACGCTTCCAAGCCCTGAAAAGAGGCTCATGTACAAGCAAGGTATGGGCACATCGGAGTTGTAGGGAGTTTTTCCCTCGGACATGCATCCTTAAGATAAGGGGCACCTCTTCTGCCTGCGCTTCTTAAAAGCCGTCCTCTCTCTGGCGCGCATCAGAACCCGGGAATCTTCCTACAACGCCAATTCGCTCATAGGTACCGAGCACCCGGCTTCCCTATCCGTGGTAATGCGCACAAGACCGACGCGATAGCGAAGAAGAACTCGGCTCATGGCCTCAGCCCAAGCCGGCACCCGACGCGATCAGGCGCACGATAAGCGCCGCGACCCATGCGATGACGGTCTGGAATACCACCACACCCACGGCCCAATGCGATCCGAGCTCGCGCCGCACGCAGGCGATGGCGGCGGCACACGGCGTATAGAGCAGGCAGAATACGCAGAGGGCAAGCGCACTGGAAGGTGCGAGGAGCGTGGCGAGCGCAGACGCGGACCCCACGAGCACCGAGAGCGTCGACACGACGATCTCCTTGGCCATGAAGCCGGCGACCAGCGCCACCGCGATCCGCCAATCGCCGAAGCCCAGCGGTGCGAAGACAGGTGCGATGATGCTTGCGACGAGCGCGAGGATGGATTGCGAAGGATCGCCTGCCAGAGCGAGGTTGGGTCCGAAGCTCTGGAGGAACCACACGATGATCGACGCTGCGAAGACGACCGACGAGGCGCGTGTGATGAAATCCTTGGACTTGAGCCACACGAGCCGGCCCACGCTCTTGGGGCTCGGCATCCGGTAGTTGGGGAGCTCCATCACGAAGGGGACCGCCTCGCCCTTGAGAAGCGTCTTGCGTCCGACGATCGCCGTGATGATCCCGATGACGATGCCCAGCAGATAGAGGCCGATCATCACGATGGCACCATGGCCGGGGAAGAACGCCGCCGTGAAGAAGCCGTAGATGGTGAGCTTGGTAGAGCAGCTCATGAACGGGAGCATGAGGATCGTGAGCTTGCGGTCGCGCTCGGATGGCAGCGTGCGGGCGGCCATGATGGCGGGCACGGTGCAGCCGAACCCCATGAGCATGGGCACGATGGAACGGCCCGAGAGGCCGATACGGCGCAGGAGCTTATCCATCACGAAAGCGATGCGTGCCATATAGCCCGTATCCTCGAGAAGCGAGAGCAGGAAGAACATCGTCACGATGACCGGCAGGAACACGAGCACCGTCCCGACGCCGCCGATGATGCCGGCGACGACAAGCGAGCGGATGACATCGTTGGTGCCGGCGGCGACGAGGGCATCATCGACCGATACGGTCAACGCATCGATACCCACCTGCATAAGATCCTGCAGGCGCGCCCCGATGACGTCGAAGGTGAGCCAGAAGATGAGCGCCATGATGGCTATGAATGCGGGGATGGCACTCCATGTCCCCGTGAGCACGCGATCGATGGCGAGGCTGCGCTCGCGTTCACGGCTCTCGCGCGGTTTCACCACACAGGCTGCGACGACCTTCTCGATGAACGAGTAGCGCATGTCGGCGATGGCTGCCGCACGGTCGAGGCCGCGCTCATCCTCCATCTGTCCGATGACGCGCTCGATCGTTTCGAGCTCGTTGGGCTTGAGGTTGAGGGCGGAGATGACCCGCCCGTCGCCCTCGATGACCTTGGTCGCCGCAAAGCGCACGGGGATGTCCGCTTTGGCAGCATGGCCCTCGATGAGGTGCATGACGCCGTGGAGCGCCCGATGGACTGCCCCGCCATGGTCATCTTTGTCGCAAAAGTCCTGGCGTCCGGGCCGTTCCTGGTACGTGGCCACATGCAGCGCATGGTCGATGAGCTCGTCAACGCCCTGGTTCTTAGCGGCCGAGATGGCCACGATGGGTATCCCGAGCATGCCCTCCATCTCGTTCACGCGAATCGAGCCCCCGTTGCCTTGGACCTCATCCATCATGTTGAGGGCCAGCACCATCGGGCGATCGAGCTCCATGAGCTGCATCGTGAGGTAGAGGTTGCGCTCTATGTTGGTGGCATCGACGATGTTGATGATGCCGCACGGCTTCTCGTCGAGGATGAATTGGCGGCTGACGACCTCCTCATCGCTATAGGGGCTCATGGAGTAGATGCCCGGCAGGTCTGTGACATCGGTACCGGGATGCCCGCGGATAGCGCCGTCCTTCCGGTCGACGGTGACGCCGGGAAAGTTGCCCACACGCTGATTGGAGCCGGTGAGCTGGTTGTAGAGGGTGGTCTTGCCGCTGTTCTGGTTACCGGCAAGCGCGAAGGCGAGCGTTGCGCCCTCGGGTAACGGGGCCTCGGTTGCCTTCGCATGATAACGCCCGCCCTCGCCGAGGCCGGGGTGCTCCGCAGGGGCATGCGGCACCCCGACGGCTCGCTCCGCTCGAACTCCGACGGGTTCGATGGAGATCTTGTCCGCATCCGCCACACGCAAGGTAAGCTCGTACCCATGGATGAGGAACTCCATAGGATCGCCCATCGGAGCGTATTTCACGAGCGAGATCTCGGCTCCGGGAATAACGCCCATATCGAGGAAGTGCTGGCGCAAAGCCCCCTCTCCCCCAACGGCGGAGATGCGAACGGTCTCGCCGATCCCGATATGCGCGAGCGTCTTCCGCTCCCCTACCATGGCAACTCCAACGTCAGCTGAGATGTATATTCTCCAGTCCTGGGCCTTGTGCGAAACCAGCATAGCACGGCCAGTACGCACGATCGGCGCAGCAGGCGTCGAGAAAACGCCCCTCCCCCGTCGCCTGTGCTACAATGGGCCGGGCTCACCGAGCAACCATGGAGCCGGCGCTCCCGACCTATTTGGAGGTGTTCTTCTGTGAGCAACGAATTACCGTCCGGTACCTGCGGTTTCATGGGAGGGCGCCTATCCAACAGGAGGATAGCCGCCTAGCGCTCCGACCGCCTGCGCGCATCCGTCTCCCATGACCCGGCCATGCCGGGAGATCCTGGGATTGCGAGGTGGCGCTATGGTGAAGCGCATCATCCAGCCCGAGCGCTCGCTCGACCGCGTGTGGCTCCGCCACACGTCCTCCCTCTCGATCGAGGAGCTCTACGACGAGCTCGGGACGAGTCGCAGCGGGCTCACAACCGAGCAGGCGCTCGCGTCGATCGGGGAGCACGGCCCGAACACGGTGGCGCTTGCCGAGCGCGATCCCCTGTGGCTGCGCCTGGTCAAATCGTTCGCCGACCCTTTCGTAGGCATCCTCATCTTGGTCGCGGCGGTATCGATCGCAACCGACGTGGTGCTCGCCGCACCTGGATCGCGCGATGGGGCCACGCCGACCATCATCGCCGTCATGGTGCTCATCTCGGGACTTCTGCGGTTCATCCAGGAGTCGAAGAGCGGTGATGCCGCCGCTGCGCTCGCTGAGACGATCGAGACCACCTGCACTGTGGAACGTGCCGATGCAGGTCGGCGCGAGATCGGCCTCGACGAGGTTGCCGTGGGCGACATCGTCCACCTCTCGGCAGGCGACATCATCCCCGCCGACCTGCGCATCGTCGCAGCACGCGACCTTTTCGTGGGCCAGTCGGCGCTCACCGGCGAGGCTGCGCCCGTGGAGAAGCGGCCCTTCGCAAACGATGACGGGAAGGTCGCCCTGACCGAACTCGAGAACCTCGCATTCCTGGGCACGACGACCGTCTCGGGCACGGGCGTCGGCGTGGTCGTGGCCACCGGACGGAATACGCTCTTCGGCGCCGTCTCGCGCACGAGCACGGCCGACGGTCGCGAAACGGCCTACAGCCAGGGCATCGACGAGGTGTCGCGGCTGCTCTTGAGGCTCATGCTCATCATGGTGCCCACGGTGTTCATCTTGAACGGCCTCACCAAGGGAGACTGGCTCCAGTCGCTGCTCTTCGCCTTCTCGATCGCGGTGGGCCTCACACCCGAGATGCTGCCCATGATCGTCACGACCTGCCTCGCAAAGGGAGCGGTCGATTTGGGCAGGGAGCGCGTGGTGGTGAAGAAGCTCGACGCAATCCAGAATCTGGGATCGATGGACGTGCTCTGCACCGATAAGACCGGCACGCTCACGCAAGATTCCATCGTGCTCGAACGTCATCTCGACGTGCATGGCAACGAGGACGTGCGGGTGCTCGCCTATGCGTTCCTCAACAGCTTCTTCGAGACGGGGCTCCGCAATCTCATCGATTCCGCCATCATCGCACGCGCCCACGAGGAGAGTGCGGGCATCGGGGCCGGTATCGACATCGATGCGCTCGTCGCCGAGAACTACCTGATCGACGAGCTGCCCTTCGATTTCGAGCGCAGGCGCGTGAGCGTGGTCGTAGGCAATGTGTCGGGCGAGACGCGCATGATAACCAAGGGCGCCATCGAGGAGGTCCTCTCCCTCTGCGATCGTGTGGAGTATGCGGGCACCGTCGTCGAGCTCGACGATGCGCTCGAGAAGGAGGTGCTCGCGCGGGCCGCAGAGTTCTCCGACAAGAGCATGCGCGTCTTGGGCGTCTGCGTGAAGAAAAATCCTGCGAGCATCGAAGCGCTTACCGTTGCCGATGAATGCGGGATGGTGCTCATCGGCTACCTCGCCTTCCTCGACCCGCCCAAGGAGAGCTCGGGTGCCGCCGTACGCGCGCTCGCCGATCATGGCGTCGAGACCAAGGTGCTCACCGGGGATTCCGCACGCGTGGCCACCTACATCTGCCGTGCCATCGGCATCGAGGTCAAGGGGGCACTCGAGGGCAGCGAGGTCGAGATGATGGACGATGCCGAGCTCGCAAAGCGCGTGGGGACCACCACGCTCTTCTCCAAGCTCTCTCCCGATCAGAAGGCGCGTGTCGTGAGCCTCCTGCGCACGAACGGCCATATCGTGGGCTATATGGGGGATGGGGTGAACGACGCTCCTGCGATGGTCGCGAGCGACTGCGGCATCTCGGTCGATTCCGCCGTGGATATCGCCAAGGAATCCGCCGACATCATCCTGCTCGAGAAGGACCTCATGGTTCTCGAGCGCGGCATCGAAGGAGGCCGTCGCACCTTCGCCAACATGAGCAAGTATGTGAGGATCACCGCGAGCTCGAACTTCGGCAATATCTTCTCGGTGCTTGTGGCAAGCGCATTCCTCCCCTTCCTGCCCATGACGGCGGTGCAGCTGCTGCTCCTGAACCTTATGAACGATCTCATCTGCACCTCCATCCCATGGGACAACGTCGATGACGGGCTCCTGCTCGCTCCGCGCAGCTGGAGCACCTCGGACATCTCCCGCTTCATGCGCCTGACGGGTCCTGTGAGCTCGATCTTCGATATCGCGAGCTTTGCCGTCCTGTTCTTCGTGATCTGCCCGGCCGCCTGCGGAGGAATATGGTCGGAATTGGCCGATCCGGCGCTGCGGCTGCAGTTTGTCGCCATCTTCCAAGCGGGATGGTTCGTGGAGAGCATGCTCACGCAGATCCTCGCCCTCCTTGTGCTGCGTCGCGAGATCGTAGCGGAGCGCGCCAATCCCCCCGCGCTTCCCCTGATGGCGCTTTCGATCGCAGGGGCGCTCCTCGCACTCGTACTGGTATTCACACCCGTGGGGGCCGTGGTCGACTTCGCCATCCCGCCGCTCGCATGGCTGGGCTGGCTGGCGGCCATCATGGTCGGGTACGGCCTCGTGGCGAACCTTGCGAAGAAGCTCTATCTGAGGGGCAGCTAATGCGGAGGGTGAGACGGGTTTTCGGAAAACCCCCTCTAAGGAGGCTGCCTCGAAAAGCCCGTCTCACCCTGAGGCAGATTCGCCGCGCGCTGCGTAGAAAAACAGGATATGGCATGGCATCAGTCCCTTTCCCAACCTCGGCAGGCGGGTTTCCTCCCATTCCCTGTTAAAATGGAAGCCAAGACATGTTACGGAAGGGGTATCTCATGGCAGCGGTGAATCCCACCCCCACGCGCGGCGGCGATATCTACATCCCACCCGCAGAGCGCAGCGGCAACGAATCCATCGTCTACTTCACCCGCGACCTCTCGGCAGCCGGCCTGCGCAAGGCCTACGCCAAGGTGAACGGGCATATCTCGGGCAAGGTCGCCGTCAAGCTCCACACCGGCGAGAAGGACGGCCCCAACATCATCCCGCGCGCATGGGTCGCCGATCTCATGGAACACGAACTCAGCGGTGCCACCATCATCGAAACCAATACCTATTACGAGGGCGATCGCGATACCACCGAGAAGCACCGTGCGACGATCGCCCACAACGGCTGGACCTTCGCCCCCGTCGATATCATGGATGAGCAGGGCGCAGCAGAGCTGCCCGTCCTCGGCGGCAGATGGTTCGACAAGATGAGCGTGGGCCAGAACCTGCTCGACTACCACTCCCTCGTCGCGCTCACGCATTTCAAAGGGCACACCATGGGCGGCTTCGGCGGCTCCAACAAGAACATCGGCATCGGTTGCGCCGATGCGTTCGTGGGCAAGGCCATGATCCACCGCAGCGCCGATGGCGCCCAGTGGGGCATCACCGACGAGGAATTCATGGAGCGCATGACCGAATCCACCAAGGCAACCATAGACTTCTTCGGCGCGCGTGCCACCTACGTCAACGTGATGCGCAACATGAGCGTTTCCTGCGACTGCGAGGGCACCGCTGCGCAGCCCGTGGTCACGCCCGATGTGGGCATCCTCGCCTCGACCGACATCCTTGCCATCGATCAGGCGAGCGTCGACCTCGTGTTCGCCATGACCGACGACGGGCTCGTCGGCAACCGCGACCTTGTCGAGCGCATGAAGACGCGCCACGGCCTGCGCCAGCTCACCTACATGCACGAGCTGGGCATGGGCAACTGGAACTACATCCTCATCGACCTCGATAACGGGGGCGCCCGCATCGGCCTCGTCGATGCCGTCTCGCACGTCGTGCCCTTCGAAGGGTAGGCGAGCATGCTCGAAATCCTCATCTGGGCAGCCGTCATCCCATCGATCCTCCTGATCTACTTCGTCCTCAAGCACGATAAGGTCGAGAGCGAGCCCGTCGGGTTGCTCGTCAAGCTCTTCATCCTCGGCGCACTCACCACGCTTCCGGCGGGTCTTCTGGAGATGGTCGGCGAGCAGGGCATCATGGCCATAAGCCGCAGCGGCGCTATGCGGACGCTCCTGATGTTCCTCGTCTGCGTGCCGCTCGTCGAGGAGGGCCTCAAGTACCTCGTGCTCATGACCACGTGGAAGAACGAGGCCTTCAACTTCACCTTCGACGGCGTGGTCTACGCCGTCATCGTAAGCTTGGGCTTCGCCACGCTCGAGAACATGCTCTACGTGCTCAACTATATGAGCTTGCAGGTGGCCGTCATGCGCGGCATCCTCTCGGTGCCCCTGCATTGCACCTGCGGTATCTTCATGGGCTATTTCTACGGCATGGCACGCAGCCACAAAGCTCGCGGCGAATCGTCCAGAAGCGTGATCGACCGCGTGCTGGCGCTGCTCATCCCGCTGCTCATCCACGGCATCTACGACTTCGCCCTCTCTATCGAGAGCGACGCCGTCTCGGTCGCCGGCCTCGGCTTCACCGTCGTGGTCTTCATCCTCGCAGTCATGCAGGAGCGCTGGTCATCAAGGCAGGACAGCTATATCGCGGGCACTGGCAACCCCGTCGGGCAGCCCGTCCCGTACCACGCCGCCCAACCGCAGTACCAGCAGGTTCCGGGGCAGCCACCGTATCAGTACCCCCAGCAGGCTCCGCACCGGCAAGCACCTGCGCAGCCCCAGCAGCCGGTCCAGCCCCCGTACCCCTATCCGCAGCAGACAGCATACCAGCAGCCTCCGGCTCCGCAGCAGCATCCCGTCCCGGGACAGTATCGGTATCCGTATCCGCAGCAAGCAGGCAGCGGCTCCGAATCCGGCCCGCAGAAGCCACGCGGCTAGATCGTCGGTCGAAGCGCACCTCGAGCCGCCGCGCTACTCCAAATTGGCGTGGCGGCTCATCAATTCAGCGTTCCTCTCATCGGAAGAACCCGCTATGTGGATGATGATCGCATCGCCCACGATAAGGACGCTCTGCTCGAAGGTATTGCCGCCGAGCTGCACGCTCTCGATCCCGCTCGCGGGGAGCTTCGCGGTATAGGCTTCGAGGTGCACGATGTGGTCGGCGAGCGCACCGAGGGGCGAGGCGGGCCGCGTGGTGATGAGGACGAGATCGGCACCGGCCTTCTTGGCTTTCTCCGCCATCACCAAAAGGGTCGCCGTGGAACCCGAGCCGCTCGCTATGATCAGCAGGTCTCCGGATTGGATGGCGGGCGTGACGGTCTCGCCCACCACATAGGCCTCGAAGCCGAAGTGCATGAGGCGCATCGCGAAGCCGCGGATGGCGAGCAGCGAACGTCCTGCCGCCGCCACGAAGATGCGGTTGGCGGCCAGCACGCGACGCTCGAGCTCTTCAAGCTGGCCCTCGTCCATCGCGGCGAAGGTGCGCGAGAGCTCATCGGCGATGTCGCTGAGGATCTGCTTGATCTCCATCTAAGCCAGCGCCCCCTTCATATCGATGACCGCTTGGCGGATATCCGCCGCACTGTAGAGGGCGGCACCCGCGATGACGATGCCCGGACGCAATGCCGCATATGCGCCGACGGTCTCCTGCCTCACACCGCCGGCAACGGCTGCCCGGGCAGGATCGATGGCGCCCACCAGCTCGGCGAGGTCGTCGAGCGGCGTGCGTCCGAGCTTCTGCACGTCGAAGGCCGTGTGCACCGCGATGTAATCGGCACCCATCTCCACGAGCTCGCGGCTGCGGGCGGGGATATCGCCCACATTCATGAGGTCGACGAGCACCTCGCGACCATAGCCGTGCGCGCACGCGATGACCTCGCCGATGGTGGCGTTGTCGGAGACGGCGAGCACGGACACGATATCGGCACCCGCCTCGCAGAGATAGCGGCACTCGAGCGCTCCCCCGTCCATGATCTTGGCATCGGCGAGCACGCACAGCTTCGGGTACTCCCCCTTGATGGCGCGCACGGCATGGCAGCCGTCGAGCATGATGACGGGTGTGCCGACCTCGAAGATGTCGATCACGTCATGGATCTGCGCGGCGACATCCAGCAGATGGGCGGTATCCCCCTCATCCATGGCGATCTGGAGCCTCATGGCATCTCCTCTCTAGACGAGCTCGGTGAGGCCGACGATGCGCTCGTCGACGGCTTCGCAATCGAGCAGCCACCCGTAGCGGGAAGGATCCTCGACATAGGCCCGATAGCAGGGCATGCCGAAGGCGATGCCCAGATCGGGCGCTTCGAGCGGACGCGCGAAACGGGGCTCGGCCCCGAGCGCGTACGTGGGATTGGCGAGGAGCTTTGGACCGGCATCCCCCTTCATGACGTAGGCGGCGAGTCCCCGATGCGCCTTGACCGCATCGTAGAGCACGGGGCAACTCGCCACGGCGATGTTGCTGAACGCAGAGGCCTCGTCGGCCACGTTGATCGAGCCGTGCCCGGCAAACGCCGGGATGATGACGGATTCGCCCTCTTGGACGATGACCGCCCGCACGTCATCGGGCGCACCCTCGCCCTCGGTATCGAAGAGCGGGTCGTACTGCAGCACGAAGGCGATCGAGCCCTTCACCACCTCGTAGACCTCGGGATACGGCAGCAGCTGCCCCGGGCCGGCCCCATGGTAGTGGCCGCTCGTCTTGAAGTACTCCCCATTCACCGTGCCGGGCATGACCACGGTGATGTCGTAGCGCAATCCCTGATCGGAGAAGAGCCGCTCGTGCTCGGGAAAGCGGATGTTGCGGTAGGCGCGATAGACCTGCGTCGCAGGATCTGCACCCTCGCCAGAACGGAAAAGCCCCTCCATCTGACCGACGGTCTTCCGGGAATCCGCATCGCAGATCAGCCCATCGTGGAAGAAGAGCTCGCCTGTGCGCTCGTCCATCGTGAGCGGCAGGCCGGAGACGGTATCGATCATGCGGGCAGCCCCTCGGAAAGCGCCATCTGGCGATAGGTCACGTTGCAGCGGTCGAGCACCGACTTGGCGATCTTGCCGCCGACGGTATCGCCGTACTTGTCATCCAGATAGACGATCTCGCCTATGCCTGCCTGCGCGAGCGTCTTCGCGCACTCCTGGCAGGGGAAGAGCGTCACGTAAGCCGTGGCGCCCGAGAGGTCCTTCAAGGCTCCCCGGTAGTTGAGGATGGCGTTGGCCTCGGCATGGATCACGTAGTTGTGCTTGTCGGTGAGGGGGTCGTCGGTGGTGCCCCAGGGAAAGTCGTCATCGTCGATCCCCGAGGGCGTGCCGTTGTATCCCACGGAGAGGATGCGATGGTCGGTCCCCGCGATGCAGGCGCCCACTTGCGTGTTCGGGTCCTTGCTCCTCATCGCGGCGGCCACAGCAACGCGCATGAAGAACTCGTCCCAGGTGATCACATCGGCTCTCTTTCCAGGCATGGTCTCCTCCTCGGGCTAGACAAGGTACAGTACGTCGGTTGCGATCTCGAGCATGCGCAGGGCCAGCCCGCGGGCATCGGAAAGCATGTCGTAGGGCAGATCTTCGCTAAGGACACCGCGCTTGAGGTCCTTGGGCAGCTTATTTTTCTCGTCTGCGCCACGGTCTTCGAACCACTCGGAACTGCCGTAGTAATCCGCAAGGAGCGTGAGGTCATCCAGAATGTCATCGAAGGCGTCGAGGGATGCCTCGAGCTGCCTGCTGGCAGCCACAACCCTATCGAACGCCTCTTCCGCGATCCCGATCCGCTCGACGCTCTCCTCCATGACCATGGCAGGCTCCTTCCCGAGAAACATATATACCGCATCATAGCGTGTCGGCGATCGAAGAGGCCGCCGCTCGGCTCGGGATCGGCGGCATTCGGACACGCGAGACCCCATCTTACCGGGTGCAGGGCGTACGACGGTTTAGAACCCATCATGGGAAACCCGGTGCAAGGGTTGCCGGACGATCGTGAAACCGCAAGGAACACCGGGCATCGGGAAAGCCAGTGGTCGAACCGCCCGGGCAGTTCCCTACGCTGATGGCGGAATCATCGGCCTCTTCCGATACACTGTCCTCAGCGGCAGAGCAGAGGCGCGCAGATGCGCGGAGATACGCGAAAGACCATGGTCCAGCGCTGCCGTCTGCCCTGCGTTTAGGGGCGATGCATGGGGCGGCTTGGCATTCGCAGGAGCGGAATGGGTGATCGGGATTAGGGAGATGCGGCATATACGCGTGGGGCGTGGGTCTGATGACTGCGGATCGATGCTGATGCTCGTATCATCTATGCTGATATTCGGCACCATCGGCATCTTCAGGAGGTACATCCCGCTCTCCTCCGGATTTTTGGCATTCACCCGGGGGATGCTCGGCGGGCTCTCCCTGATCATCTTCATGGGGCTCAAGGGCGGCGATACCAGGCTCGATCTTGCGCCCCGTCAGCTTGCGCAGCTCATCGTCACGGGCGCTGCCATGGGCATCAACTGGATCCTGCTTTTCGAATCCTATACCTATACGACTGTTGCGACTGCGACGCTGTGCTACTACATGCAGCCGACCATCGTGCTGCTTCTATCTCCTGTGATCTTCGGGGAGCGGTTGACGGGGAAGAGGGCGATCTGCGCGGGCATCGCCATCATCGGCATGGTGCTGGTATCCGGCGTGACGGGTGGATACGGCACGCACGGCGAGGATATGCGCGGCATCTTGCTCGGTCTCGGTGCCGCGCTGCTGTACGCCATCGTCGTGATCATGAATAAGAGGCTCGGCGGTATCGACGCCTATAAGAAGACGGCCGTCCAGCTGCTCTCCGCCGGCATCGCCATGATCCCCTACCTGTGCCTCTCGCATGATCGGGAAGCCATGGGATTCGACGCGCTTACGGTAGCCCTCCTGCTCATCGTGGGCATCGTCCACACGGGCATCGCCTACCTGCTGTATTTCGGAAGCATGGATGGCCTGGAAGCGCAGACCATCGCCCTGTTCAGCTACATCGACCCCGTTTCGGCGCTGGTATTCTCATCGCTTCTATTGCAGGAGCCGCTGAGCATGGCGGGAATGATCGGGGCAGCCATGATCCTCGGCTCGGCGATCATCGGCGAGGCATGGGGGCGGGGAAGATGACGGGCGGGATGCGCCGGAGGAGTACGCGCGGCGGTTTTTAAGGAACGGGTAGGGCGGCGCGGTCTTCCCCGTATCGGAAGCCGCGCGCTCACAGCAGGGCCTCCGGCCCCCTCCTATGCGTTGGCCATGCGGTAGATCCCGAGCATATCCTCCTCGTGGAGGATCTTGGCCGCGCCGCGCGAGCCTCCGCAGTTCACCGCGCAGCGGTGCGCCAGCTCGGCGAGATCGCCGTCTGCGAGGTCGAGGCCGAGCTCGTGGAGGTTCGTGGGCATCTCAAGCGCATGGTAGAACTTCTCCATGCCCTCGATGCCGGCGAGCGCGACCTCCTCCGCCGTATCGTGCTCCTCGGGATCGACGCCCACCACGTTCAGGGCGAACTGGACGAAGCGGTCCAAGCAGCCATCCATGACGTAGCGGGCCCACGACGGCCAGATAGCCGCGAGGCCGGCGCCGTGGGTGACATCGTAGGCGGCGGAGAGCTCGTGCTCGAGCGCATGGCTGGAGAAATCGTTGCCGCCGTTCCCGCAGCCGGTGAGGCCGTTATGCGAGAGCGAGCCCGCCCACATCACCTCGGCGCGGGCATCGATATCGCTGGGATCCTCATGCAGGATGAGCGCATTCTCGAAGACGGTGCGCAGAAGGCCCTCGGCGATCTCGTCGGTGAGCTGCATGGTCGCCTGGGACGTGAAGTAGCGCTCCATGGTATGCATCATGATATCCACGCAACCGCTGGCGGTCTGATACCACGGTAAGGTAAGGGTGAGCTCGGGGTCCATGATAACGAACTTGGGACGGCAGATATCGTAGTTGCATCCCTTCTTGACGCCCGTCTCCTCGTTGGTGATGACGCAGCTGTTGCTCATCTCGGAGCCGGCAGCGGCGATGGTGAGGACCACGCCCACGGGCGCGCAGCCCGCCGGCGTGCGGAGCCCTATGTTGAAGTCCCACGGATCCCCTCCGTTGGCGATGCCGAGCGCGATCGACTTGGACGAGTCGATCACCGAGCCGCCGCCCACGGCGAGCACGAAGTCGACGCCCTCTGCGCAGGCAAGCTCGACGCCTTCATGCACGAGCGCGAGGCGCGGGTTGGGCACGACGCCGCCCAGCCCAACATGCGGAAGACCAACCTCGTCGAGCGAGGCGCAAACACGGTCGATGAGGCCGGAGCGCACCGCCGACGCGCCCCCGAAGTGGACGAGCACCTTCGTCGCGCCGTGATCTCTGGCGAGCTGTCCCACCTTGTCCTCGGCACCGATGCCGAACTCGACGCGGGTGGGTGCATAGTAGGTGAAGCCGTTCATGGCAGAGCTCCTTCTGATGCGATCGACCGTACGGTTCCCACTCTAGCAAAACGCGCACCGGAACCAGCCCGGCGCGCGATCCTTTCATGCGAGCACTATACGGGGATGGGGCCTAGCCGAGCCACATCTTCGCGTACTTCTCGGAGATGGGACGGATATCCTCGCCCTTGTCGTAGGGGCTCTGGTCACCGCCGCGACCGCATAGGAAATACAGGCCGCCCTTGGTCTTGTAGAGGGTCTCCTCATAGCCGCCGGGATCACCGTAGTAGCTGTAGGCGCGGCTGCCCAGAGCCTCTGCATTCTCGGTATCGTACACGTGCCTCTTGCCTTCGAACGTCTTTGTTTTACGCATGGTACCTCCCTTGATGGTTCTGCGGACTATCACGCATTCGCGAAGAAACGCTCTGTGGAAGCGGCCTCCCTCAGCTCGTATTGTACACCTTTGTGCATGGATTGCTCAGAACATGCTCTCAGATAACGGGGTTGATGCTGCAGCGGGGATCGAACGGGGGCGCAAGACGGCGCTCGGCATACCGCAAGCACCCGCGCAGATGTTTTTCGAAATGGATTCGTTTTCTTCCTCCCGGTGCCCTCCGGAACGCTTTCCGCTAGACTATACAAGGCCGAATCCTTGATCAACTGACGTCGGATCTCCTAAAGGAAGGTTTTGCCATGCAGGTTGGTTTCGATAAGGACAAGTACATCAAGATGCAGGCATCCCACATCCGCGAGCGCATCAACCAATTCGGAGGCAAACTCTATCTCGAGTTCGGCGGAAAGCTCTTCGACGATTACCACGCCAGCCGTGTCCTGCCCGGTTTCGAACCCGACCTCAAGGCGCGCATGCTCGAGGCGCTTGCTCCCGTTGCCGAAGCGCTGATCGCCGTCAACGCCAACGACATCGCCGCCGATAAGCGCCGCAGCGATATCGGCATCACCTACGGCGACGATGCCTTGCGCCTCATGGACGCATTCCGCGGCATGGGCCTCGTTGCGAACACCGTGGTCATCACGCACTTTGCCGGACAACCCCACGCCGAAGCCTACCAGGAGCGCCTCGAGAAGATGGGGATCAAGGTCGCACGCCACTACGTCATCGACCGCTACCCCGCAGACGTCGACCTCATCGTCTCGGAGGACGGCTTCGGCAAGAACGATTTCGTCGAGACCGTGAAGCCCCTCGTGGTCGTCTCCGCGCCCGGCCCCGGCTCGGGCAAGCTGGCGACCTGCCTTTCCCAGCTCTACCATGAGCACAAACGGGGTACGGATGCTGGTTACGCCAAATTCGAGACGTTCCCCGTCTGGAACCTGTCGCTCAAGCACCCTGTGAATATCGCCTACGAGGCTGCGACGGCCGATCTCGATGATAACAACATCATCGATCCCTTCCACTTGGAAGCATACGGCGATATCGCGGTCAACTACAATCGCGACGTCGAGACCTTCCCGGTGCTGCGCGCCATCCTCGAGAGGATCTCGGGCGAGAGCATGTACAAGTCTCCCACCGACATGGGCGTCAACATGGTGGGCTTCGCCATCTCAGATGACGAGGTCTGCCGCACGGCGGCCAAAGGCGAGATCGTCCGCCGCTACTTCCAGACGGCAGAGCAGCTGCGCCGCACCGGATTGGGCGGCGAGGCGCTTGCCAAGATAGAGCTGCTCATGAAGGACGCCGGCATCGACAAGGACTTCTCCCCGGCGCGCGCCGCCGCACTCCGGCGCGCCGAGGCCACGGGCGCGCCCGCCGGCGCCATGGTGCTGCCCGATGGCAGCATCGTCACCGGCAAGACCTCCGACATCATGGGCGCGGCATCCTCGCTTTTGCTGAACGCCCTCAAGAAAGTGGCCGACGTCGATCTGGAGACCTACGTGGTCTCCGACGAGGCGCTCCAGCCGATCTGCCATCTCAAGACCGAGCACCTGCGCAGCCGCAACCCCCGCCTGCACTCCGACGAGACGCTCATCGCGCTCTCCATCAGCTCGGCTACCGATCCGCTCGCTGCGAAGGTCATCGATGCCACGGACGAGCTCAAGGGCTGCGATGCGTATTTCTCGGTGATCATCTCCCCCACCGACGAGCGAACCTATCGTAAGCTGGGCATCAATGTCTGCTGCGAACCCGTCTTCGAGACCATGAGCCTCTACCATCGGTAACGCAAGATTGCGATCCATTCCAATCACCGCGATGCAACCCTAACGGTATGGTTTGCCATGGTTCGGATGCCTGTTGGCAGCGATTTACCCGTTCTTCAACCAAGACGGCACTTATTCCGCGTTTTTAAGGTGTCATTCGTCCATCGGAACGATACACGTCCTCGGCTGAGCTGGGCAAACGTGAGCCGGGTCTTCGCCCGATGAGGATTTTACACCTTAAAAACGCGGAATAAGTGCCGTCTTGGTTGAAAAGCCTCCTTGCCGGTGCCAAGCAAGGCCATAGGTCTTTGGGAAATCATTAAACAGGTGCCTGTTAATTATGAAGAAGCTATGGAATGCTGTTTTGGAGCGATCCGTCTAGAGCGTTCAAGGTATGCTGATCCATAGATAATCAAACAGGTACCGAAGTTTTATAGATAGATAAGGAGAACTACCATGAAGGTATCCGAGAACAGCAACGTCACCGATATCTCCCTTGCGCGCAAGACCGCACACCTTGGCCGTCTCATCCACCGCTACTATCAGGCTGATGCGCATGAGGCGGGCATGGGGTGCGATCCCCTGCGCGGACAGGGCCGCATCTTGGCGTTGCTCTCTGCCAAACCCGAAACCACCCAACGCGAGCTCTCCTACCTGCTGGACATGCGCCAGCAGTCTCTATCCGAGCTGCTCGCCAAACTCGAGGAGAGGGGCTATATCACGCGCGGAAAATCCGCAGATGACGGCCGCGTCACCAAAGTCAGCCTCACCGAAGCGGGTGCCCAAGCCGCACCCGACCTCGAAGCTCTCAGCAAGCGCACCGATGTCCTCGATTGCCTCGATACCGATGAGCGGGCTCAGTTCGAGAGCCTCGTCGATAAGCTCACGGATTCGCTTGCGGCGAAGCTCGAGGAGAAGGGCATCGATCCGCACGCCATGCGCCGCAGGCCCCATCATGGACATCGCTGCCCCGACCCCGACGGCCGCAACCTGCACTGCGAAGGCCCGCATATGATGCGCCGGGGTCCCCACTTCGAGGGCGAGGCCACGGATCCCGAATCCTCCTGCCGCCGTGGCCGGGGCGGTAGGCACGGCATGCACCGGGCGTAAGCGAGCCGACTGTCAGTTGCGATAGTATCCCCCATCGAAAGGCATTGCGGCAAGTTGGGCGATGACCGTCCGGGGCACATGGCAGTACCCGTTCGGGTTCTTGTCAAGATAATCTTGATGATAGTCCTCGGCTGCGAAGAAGTTCTCGAGCGGCTTCTCCTCCACCGCGAAGCGCGCCCAGCGGGCGCGCTCGACGGCCATCACGCGATGGACGGCGGCTTCGACCTCCCCATCGCCCGGATTCCAGAAGGGGCTTGCCTAGTTTAGGGGCGTTCTAAGGGCTAAACTAGGCATATGAGCAGCAGAAAGAGGCCGAAGAACAAGTACGTCACGAAATCGCACCTCTCGGAGCGCAAGTTCAGGGAGCTGCTCCGGCTGTTCTGCGCGGACGTCA
>RQYE01000005.1 GCA_004010535.1 Coriobacteriales bacterium OH1046
GCTGGTAAAATACCAGGGGATAGCCAAGGAGGACTTCTACCTCCATCTCAAGGAATGCGAGTTCAGGTTCAACATGAGGGGGCGGGACATGTACAAGTTTCTTCTCAAGGAGTTTCGGGAGAGACCCCTAAACTAGGCAAGCCCCTTTGCCATTTAACCCGCAGTTGGAGCGTGCTTCTGGGTGCGGGAACCATCTCAGAGCCCGGTTCGCAGGCGAAGAGCCCACACAGCATCGAGTCTGTACTTTGCGATCTATGAGGATGCAAACTCGGCGCGGGTCGATCGACCGCCAACAGGGCGAACGCGGGGCGATGCGCGCCGAGTTTGCGTCTCGCACTCACCCCGTTTCCATAAAACACAAACTCGATACCGGGAGCGCCCCCCGTCGGCCCGAGGAGCCCCTCCATGGCCTCGGCGAGGCCCGCGCGCCAAGCTGAGCGCAGCGCACCTGCCTCCCCGTCCGCTCGCCCCGCCCAAGCGCACAGCTATCGGGGGCCGCCGCCCATCATACCGCCCATGCCGCCGTAATTGAGGCCGTCCATCGTGATCCCCCTGGACGAGGAGCCCACGCGGAGGGTGTACGTGCCGCCTTGCTCGATGCCGGGCGCGCTGATGACGATGCTGTCAAAGCCCTTGGGGGGTGCATAGCTCGCCAACACGGTGCCGTCGGCATCCTCGAGGGAGATGGCGGTGCCGGACTCGCCGGTGGCGCTCGCCATGATGACGCCCTGTGCGCCGCCTGCGGTGATGCTCTGCACCATGCCCGCAGAACCCGCCGCGATGATGGTGCCGCCTGTGATGGTGCTCGTGCCCGCATAGTCCAAGGTGCCATTGCCGTCATCGGTGGGACCCGAGATGTAGGCCTCGCCGCCGGTCATGGTGAAGTCGCCGTTGGAATCGATGCCGTCGCCGAGCGCATCCAGGTAGATGATGCCGCCCGTGATGAGGATCCGGGCGGAGGAATCGTACTCCATGCCCCAGCCGATCATGCTGCCGGAAGAGCCGCTCGTGGCGTTGAGGCCGTCATCGGAAGCGGCCAGATCGGCGGTGCCGCCCGTCACCGTGATGGTCATGCCCTCATAGGCCTCGCCGCTCTTCTCAACGGTGACGGCACCGTCGTTCTGGACGAGGCTGCGGTCGGTATGCACACCGTCATCGTCTGCGGAGATCGCAATGGAACCCCCATCGATCTGAACAGCGGAGCTCGCGTCGATCCCATCATCTGCCGAGGAGATGGAGACGGTACCGCTGACGATGTAGACCCAGCCTTCCTCAACATCCTCGTCGTTTGCGGCGTGGATGCCATCGGCGCCGGCGGAGAGGGAGAGTACGGCCTCGGCGATGCCCACGGAGTCGTTGGCTTGGATGGCATGGCCGGATGCGCTGACATCGATCGTGGCCGCGACGATCGTGAGGTCGTCCTTGCCGACGATGCCATGGCCGGCGGTGCAGCTCACCTCGAGCGTGCCGGTGCCGTTGATGGTGAGGTCATCTTTGGAGAAGATCGCGCCGTCGATGCCGGTGCCATCGGCGCCCGTGGTGGAAAGCGAGGACACGGTGCCGTCTGCAAGCGTGATGAAGACCTTGTCGGCATGCGCAACGTAGATCGCGGCACCCGAGGAGTTGTCGATGGAAGCACCATCGAGCACGAGCCGGACTTTCTCGGTATCGAGCACATCGACCACGATCGTGCCGTCTGCAAGCGAGCCGGAGATGATATAGGTGCCTCCAGCGGAGATGGTGATGGTCGAGCCATCGACTACGGCGCCGGAGCCTTGGATCTCGGCACCGGAACCGGTCAGGGCGATGGCGGTTGCGGCAGCGGGATCATAGCCCCAGTCGAGATCACCTGCCGAGAAGGCATCCTCCGCCTCGACGGCATCGACGTAACCCGGTCCCTTCTCGATGGCAAAGCTCACGGAGCCGCCGTTTTCCACGGTCCCGGTCGTGCCGTCGTCCGCCGCCTCAGCGACGGATGTGGCCGGGGGCGTGCCCGCATCGATTTCCCCGCCCTGCATGCAGCCCGCAAGCGGCACGGCGGCAAGGACAAGGGCGAGCCCTGCGGATAGCGCGCATCCGGTAAGGTTAGAGCGTTTCACGGCCTACCTCCTGACGGGTCAGGGCAACCTCGAGGTTGCCGTTACGGCAGCGGATCTCGTCGATCATGGACTTCTCGTCCGCCACATCGGCGACGCCTATCTCATAGCTCAGCTTGTAGAGGCTCCCCATATTGGAGGTCTTGACCGAGACGAGCTCGTGATAGGTGGTGTAGCTCGCGAAGATGTCGGTGAAGAGGCCGGCGTAGTCAAGATCCTCGGGAATGGTGATCTTGAGCAGGCGGTCGCGGAAATCGTTCTTCGCACCGAAGCCGGAGAACTGGTAGACGGCGAGCACCGCACCGAGGATGACGGTGATGATCGCCGCATAGAGCACGTAGCCCATGCCGCAGACCAAGCCCACGGCCATCGCGAGGAAGATGAAGCTGATATCGCGTGCGGAACCGGGGGCGCTGCGGAAGCGCACGAGCGAGAACGCTCCGGCAACAGCCACGCCGGCACCGATATTGCCGTTGACCATCATGATGACCACGGCGACGATGGCGGGCAGCACCGCGAGCGCGATCACGAACGAGCGGGTCGCCCGGCTTCGGAACGAGTAGGCCCACGCGAGCACCAAACCGAGGCCGAGCGCCGAGGCGATGCCCGCAAGCATCGGACCCACGCTGAGCGCCGAGCTTGTCGTGGTGGTCGGGAACAGGGATTCGAGCATAGCGATCACTCCCCATCTATGTCATGCGCACGGGGCCGTGCGGCGCTGCAGGCGGGTGCGGGCGGGACGGACGATCGGAGCGGCGAGAGCGGAGATCGCCGTGGGACAGGCGCAGGCAGGAGCTTGGGCTCCACGACGGCGCCGGAACGCTCCCAGGCGACGCCGTACTTCGAGAAGGAGGTCTTGTAAAGGTGCATCGCGGAGAGCTCGTGCACGAGCCACAGCGGCATGGCACCAGCACATTTGACCTCCATAAGGGAAAAGCCCGCCGCAAGCAGCCGCTCGCCGTCCGTATCCTCGGAAAGGCTCAGGCGCTCGGTGCGGAAGCGGATACGACGGTCGAAGGTCATGCGGAAGCTGCGGTCATTCCGCGCGAAATACGCGCAGCGGTCGTAGGCGATATAGCATGACGGCACGAGCGTGCCGTAGCGCTCGACCGCATAGGCGATCTCCCGCTCGATCTGGTCGACGGGTTGCGAGGTGCCCGCCAGCATGCGCCGTGCCCCATCTTCGCTCGCGCGGGCACGGCGCTTGTACACCACGCCGTCGAACTTCTTCTTCAGCTCCACGAACAGCTCGCCGCCCGGGCGGTGGCGGCCATAAGAGCGCACGCGGACCTTCTCCTTGTAGAGCGGCTTCTCGATGGAGCGGCGGACGAGCAGATGCGAGGGCGTGTCGTAGTACACGTTGCAGATGGTTGACTCGCCATGCTCGTCTGCGACCATATGGGGCTCCATGGCGTGCTCGATGTAGGCGCGCTGCCCGTCGGAGACGAGGTACTTGACCTCGTGGCGCTTGAATACGAACTGGTTTTCCATGCCGTCCGCCTCCTTTGCGTGTCGAGGACACTATACGGAGGCAACTTAAAGCAAACCTAAAGCCCTCGCAGGGCGGAAAGCGCGCGGCGGGCAACGCCGAGCTTACAGTTCGACGATGATCTTCAGGGAGGCGCCATCCGCAGAGCAGGCGGAGACGCTGCCGTTATGCGCTTCGGCGATAGCCGAGACGACCGCAAGTCCGATCCCGTGCCCGCCCGAGGATGATCGGGCCTCGTCGGCGCGGTAGAAGCGCTCGAAGAGCTCGGAATGATCGCCCGCATCGATCTTCTCCACCGTATTCCATACGCTGATACGGGCATGCCCACGACGCGCTCCGGCCTCGAGGCGCACCTCTCCCCCCTCGTTCGAATGCTTGAGGGCGTTGTCGAGCAGAAGCGAGATCGCCTGGTCCACGAGCGCCTTATCGCCCCGGACGGTCATCGCAGGGGGGACGAGGGCCGCAAGCTTCTTGCCGCTTGCCACCGCCATGGGCTCGAACTCGCGCACGATCTCCTCGACAAGGGCCGTGAGGTTGAAATCGCCCACCTGCATGGCGGTGGTCCCCTCCTCCGCCTTGGTGAGGACGACCAGCTTGGCGGCGAGATCGGAGAGACGGCCCACCTGGCGGCGGATGCTGTCCACCCACTCGCTCGCGCCGCTCTCGATCTCGATCACATCGGCGCTCGAGGAGATGATGGCGAGCGGCGTCTTGAGCTCGTGGCTCGCATCGGTCACGAACCGCCGCTGGCGCTCCTGGCTCTCCTCGAGAGGACGCACCACGATGGCGGAGACCGGCACGAGGATGGCGGCGACGGCGAGGAGCCCGATGATGCTGGCCACGGCACTCGCAAGGGCAAACGACGCGAACGACGACAAGCCGCGCGAGGCGTCGACGAAGACGATAGCATCGTCGCCCTCGATCGCGCAGCGCAGGAAGCGGTAACCCGCGAGGAAACCGCGCTCGAGCCCCGTCCGCCACGCCTGCTCGCCCAAAGCGAGGGCGCGGGGCGCGTCGATCGATGCGATGTGGGATAGGTCTGCAACCGTTGCCCTGGCCCCGCCCTCGGCGGTGCCGGCGCTATCGTCAGAGACATCGGCGCGAGGGGCGCCATCATCGGCATCGCCGTAGCCGCCGTCATCATCGGGGCTGTCCGTATCGTCGGCATCGGCGCGATCGCTGCCATCCCCCTCATCCGCAGGTTCCGTCTCGATCTCCTCGGCATCCGCCCCAATCTCATCGGCACCATCTGATCCGGGCCCTTCCTCCGCCTCGGCCTCGGGATCATCGGACTCGGGTTCGGACAGCTCGTCGGCATAGGCGATGCCGCCGAACCACGGTTGGATCAAGCCCCCGGCATAGGCGGCGCCATCGGATTCCGCCTCGGTCCCATCATCGTCGGTATCCACGGGCTCATCAGCATCGTCCCCATCGTCGTCATCATCGATCCACACGACGAAGTAACGCGTGTCGAACGGCGCTTCCTCGCCGAGATCCTTGCGCGCTTCGCCCAGATCGAACCTCCTGCGATCGGCAGGGTCCCGAGAATCCCCCGCCGCATGGGAATCGCCGATCGCGTCCCAGCCCAACTCGGAGAGCCGCCCATTCGCCAAGACCACGAGGTCGGCGCGGGCATCCTCCTGCGCCAAGATCGAGATGTAGTTGGCGATGTTGATGCCGCCTACGATCACGAAAAGGACGAGGGCCATGCTCGCCAAGGCGATGGCGACGAACTTGCGGCGGAGACGATTGATCATCGCCCGTCCTCCTCGAGGTAGTAGCCCACCCCGCGCAGCGCCGCGATGCGCGACGCGGAGCCCGCTTGGGCGAGCTTCTTGCGCAGGTTCGAGAGGTTCACCCACACCACGCCCGTCTCGACATCGGAAAGGGAGCCCCAGATCTTGCGCATGAAACGCTCGGTCGGTATCTTGGCGCCCTTGGCGGTCACGAGCATCTCCATCATCTGGTACTCGCGCGCGGTGAGGTCCACGCGCGCGTCGCCGCAGACGAGCTGGGAGGCCTGCTCGTCGAGGAAGATATCGCCGAAGGAGAGCTCGCGCTTCCCAACGCCGGAACTCGTGCGCGTGAGGACGCGGATACGCGCGAGCAGCTCTTGGGCTGCGAACGGCTTGGTGAGATAGTCGTCGGCACCGGCATCGAGACCCGCCACGCGGTCGCGGATGCCGGACTTGGCCGTGAGCATGAGCACGGGGGTCGCGAGGCCCTTCTTGCGGGCAGTCGAGAGCACCGTGAGGCCGTCGACCTTGGGCATCAGGATGTCGAGGATGACGAGATCGTAGTCGTTGATGGCGAGGCTGTAGAGCGCCTCCTCGCCGTCGTAGACGGGATCGACCACATAGCCCGAGTGCTCGAGTATGGCGACAAGCGCACGGGAGAGTTCGCGCTCGTCCTCTGCGAGGAGAATCCTCATGGCAACACCCCCAAGCCGTGCATGCAGCCTCATATCGGGAACCGGACCCGCTCCTATCCTACCAGCGACTGCGGCAAAAAGCCGCGACGAGGGAATGCGTGACGTGCCGTGACAGGGGTGCCGTGACAGGGGGACAGGTCATTTGTCACGCCTCTTGCAGCCGCTGTGGTATGGGAGGATCCGCGTGACAAATGACCTGTCCCCCTGTCACGGCACTCGTCAGAATATCCTGCCACGATCTCGAAAAGGATACGGGATGAACCTTAAGCGAACCTAAAGCAGGATATCAGGATCGAGGGAGGCGGCGTTGGCCCGCATCTCCGAGGCAAGGGCCGCATAGGCTTCGATCCGCCTCGGTGAGAAACCTCCCCCGCGCACGGCGCAGCCCGGCTCGTGCGTATGCGTGCAATCGCGGAACCTGCACGCGGAAGCCGCCTCGGCGATATCGGGGAAGACCTTCGCGAGACCGCGCTCGTGGCCCACGAGCGGGAGGCTGCGCAAGCCCGGCGCATCCACGATAACGCCGGCGTGCGGCAGCGCAACCATGCGGCGCGCCACCGTGGTGTGGCGTCCGGCATCGTCACGCGCGCGCACCTCCCCGGTTTCGAGCGCCTCATGGCCGAGCAGGGCATTCAGCAGCGTGGATTTGCCCGCTCCGCTCTCCCCCAACAGGATGGCGATGGTCCCCGCCGGCACGAGGGAACGCAGCCCGTCGATGCCGGCGCCCGCCTCGGAAGACGTGACTGCGACGGCGATCTCGTCGCCGAGGAGCTGGCGGATCCCGGATACGGCGGCAGCGCGCGCCGGCGCGCCCACGCGGTCGGCCTTGGTGAGCACCACGGCAACCTCGGCGCCGCAGTCGCGTGCGATGACGGCCGAGCGCACGATTCGTTCGGGACCGAATCCGTCGGCAAGCAGGGCTTGAACGACGATGACGGTATCGACGTTGGCGGCAAGGACCTGCTTCTCCCCGCGCGCCTTGCCCCGCCAACGGGCGATAGCGCTCGTACGCGGCAGGATCTCCTCGATAAGACCGCCTTCATGCCCCTCGGGACGGCATACGACCACCCAGTCGCCCACGGCCACGCGGCTGTCGCCACCCTTCGTGAGCTTGGCCGCGAACTCGGCGCGGAAAAGCGCATCGGCGGTCACGAGGGCGGGGAACCCGCGATCGAGGCGTACCACGCAGGCAAGCTCGGCATCCTCGCCCAAACGCGCACGCGTCCGCCCGTAGGCGGCGCGCTGCATCTCATGCACGCGCAGGTCAAGGAAGGATGGCACATCCGACAGATGCGAGAGCGCCGGCACGGCTGCAAAAGCCGTGCCGGCGCCTGTCGAAACGGCGCGCTTCGAAGCGCTCCGGACCATGCGCTAACGGCCCTTCTCGATGGCGCGCATGATGGCCTTCTCGACCTCGACGATCGGGATGATGAGGACGGCGAGCAGCATGGCGATCAGGTACTCATCCCATCCGATCTCGACAAAGCCGAACGCGGCGGAGAGCGGCGTCTCGATGACCACGAAGGTCAGGATGAGGGCCATGGCGAAGGCGCCCCAGAGCCACATGTTCTGGCCCTTCAGCTTGAAGAGGGACTCGCGGCGGCTGCGCATGTTGAGGGAGTGGAACATCTCGACCATGGACAAGGTCAGGAACGCCATGGTAATGCCTTCGCGTCCGGCGGAGGGATCGGCCAAGACCTGGGAGATGTCGGCGGTGCCGAACTCAAGGTAATGGCCCACGAAGTAGCTCACGAGCGTGAGGAGGGCGATGACCGTGCCCTGTACCAGCGTATCGGCACCCAGGCCCCCGGAGAAGATGCCGTCGGTCGAGCTGCGGGGCTTGCGCCGCATGATATCGGGCTCGGCGCCCTCGGTCGACATGGCGAGGGCGGGCAGGGAATCGGTGATGAGGTTGATCCAGAGCAGGTGGGTGGGCTCGAGGATGGTGAAGCCGACCATGGATGCCACGAAGACGGAGATGACCTCCGCGAGGTTGGATGAGAGCAGGAACTGGATGCACTTGCGGATGTTGTCGTAGATACGGCGGCCTTCCTCGCATGCGTTGATGATCGTGGCGAAGTTATCATCGGCGAGGACCATATCGGCGACGTTCTTGGTGACGTCGGTCCCGGTGATTCCCATGCCCACGCCGATATCGGCGCGTTTGATGGACGGGGCATCGTTCACGCCGTCGCCGGTCATGGCGACGACCTTGTCCTTCTTCTTCCATGCATCGACGATACGGGTCTTATGCTCGGGCTGAACGCGGGCGTACACGCCGATCTTCTCGACCTCGGCGGCGAGGTCATCGTCGGAGATGCGATCCAGCTCGGCACCGGTAATAGCTTGGCTGCGGTCGGAGATGATGCCCAGCTCGCGCGCGATGGCAACGGCGGTATCGACATGATCGCCGGTGATCATGACCACGCGGATACCGGCCGAGTGCGCCTCGGCGATGGCGTCCTTGACCTCGGGCCGGACCGGATCGATCATGCCGCAGAGGCCGCAGAAGCACATGTCGTGCTCGAGCGCCTCGGGCGAGAAGTCCGCAGGCGCCTGCTTGCCATGATTCACGCGGGCTGCGGCCATGACGCGCAGGGCGCCGTCGGCCATGTCCTTATTGGCTGCCATGATCCGGGCGCGCCACTCGTCGGTGAGGGGCACGTCGCCCTCTGCGGTGCGAATCGTGGTGCAGCGGGCGAGCACCACATCGGGACCGCCCTTGGTGTGCTGTATGTAGTTGCCGTCGGGGGCCAGGTTGACCACCGACATCATCTTGCGGCCCGGGTCGAACGGGGCCTCGCCCACGCGGGGGTTGGCCGCATCGAGGTCATCGGAGGTGAAGCCGAGCGCTGCGGCATCGGCGACGAGCGCGGCCTCGGTGGGTTCGCCGACCGCGATCCCGCGCACGGCATCCCACTTGGCATCGGAGCACAGCGCCATGCAGCGGACAAGGCGGGCCTGGTCCTCGGAGAAGTGGCGGACGACCGTCATCTTGTTCTGGGTGAGGGTGCCGGTCTTGTCGGAGCAGATGATCTGGGTGCAGCCGAGCGTCTCGACGGCGGAGAGCTTGCGGATGATGGCATGCCGCTCGCTCATCCTAGTAACGCCCATAGAAAGCACGATGGTCACGACGGCGACCAGACCCTCGGGGATGGCGGCAACGGCGAGCGAGACGGCGATCATGAAGGTATCGAGCACGAGGCCTATATCGGAGAGGAAGCCCGCGCCGTGCTTGAGGAAACCGGTTGCGAAGATGATCGCGGAGATGGCGATGACCAGGATGGTCAGGATCCGGGAGAGCTCGGCGAGCTTCTTCTGGAGCGGCGTCTCCTCGTCCTCGGCCTGCGCGATCGCGTCGGCGATCTTGCCCATCTCGGTGTCCATGCCGGTGGCGACCACCACGGCGCGACCGCGGCCGTATACCACGATGGAGCCCATATAGCACATGTTCTTGCGGTCTCCGAGGGGAATCTCCCCGTCGGCACCGACCGCCTCGAGGGTATCGGCGGTCTTGTTTGCGGGGACGGACTCGCCGGTGAGGGCAGCCTCCTCGATCTTCATGCTGGCGCTCTCGAGGATGCGGCAGTCCGCCGGAACGGCATCGCCGGCCTCGAGGAGCACGATATCGCCCACGACGAGCTCGGCTGATGGCACGTTGACCATCACACCCCCGCGGATGACCTTGGACTGGGCGGCAGCCATCTCCTGCAGCGCCGCCAACGCCTCCTCGCTCTTGGCTTCCTGCACGACGCCGAGCACGGAGTTGAGGATGACGACGAACATGATGATGATCACGTCGGCAAAGTCCGCCTCGCCTTGGACGATGCCGGTCACAGCCGAGATAACGGCCGCCACGATCAGCATGATGACCATCGGATCGGCCATCTGCTGGAAGAACCTGATGATGAGCGGCGTGCGCTCGGCTTCTTTGAGCTTGTTCGGCCCATCCTGTGCAAGGCGGGCGGCGGCACGATCCTGCGTGAGGCCCTGCTTGGCGTCTGCGCCGAGCTCGGCGAGGACCTCCTCGGCCGAAACGAGATATTCCTTCATAGGCACTCCTCCTGGGCTCCATGCTCGGCGGCTACGACTCGGTTCCCGATCATAATTCCCCAGGAGGGGCAAGGGCTCACCTTGATGCCAAGCTGGCTTTTCACGACACGAGCATTATACCCTCCATCTGATACGGCATACGTGACATATCGGGTGTTCCCGTGCGCTACACTAGTCACAGCCAATGCCCGTCCCGAACGAGGAGGTACGCCATCATGAGGATCCTGTTCTACGGCACTGCGAGCTACGATAGGGAGTCCTTCGAGAAGGAGCTCCCCGCCTATCCCGGAATCACTATCGAATTCACCGAGACCAACCTCAGCCCGCTCACCGCGACGCTCGCCCGCGGCTACGATGCCGTCTGCGCATTCGTGAACGCCAACGTGGGCGCCATGACCCTCGAGGTGCTGGCCGGCCTCGATGTGAAGCTCGTCCTCATGCGCTGCGCCGGCTACGATGCCGTGAACGTCGGCATGGCCAAATCGCTCGGCATCACCGTCACGCGCGTGCCCGCCTACAGCCCCGAGGCCATCGCCGAGCATGCCATGGCGCTCGCCATGACGGCCAACCGCCGCATCCACAAGGGCTACATCCGCGTCCGCGAGAACAACTTCTCGCTCGGCGGCCTCGTGGGCGAGACCCTCTACGGCAAGACCGCGGGCATCATCGGCACCGGCCGCATCGGGGCGGCCCTCTGCCGCATCTGCAAGGGCTTCGGCATGACGGTCCTCGGCTCCGACCTCTATCCCAATATGAAGCTCGTCGAGGATGAGCACGTCATCGACGAGTACGTCGACTACGACGAGCTGTTCGCGCGCGCCGACCTCATCTCGCTCCACGCCTTCCTCAATAAGGACAGCTACCACATGATCAACGACGAGAGCATCGCCAAGATGAAGGACGGCGTCATCCTCGTCAACACGGGCAGGGGCGGCCTCGTAGATTCCAACGCCCTCATCCGCGGCATCAGGTCCGGTAAGATCGGCGCGGTGGGCCTCGACGTATACGAGGAGGAGAACGATAACGTCTACCAAGACCGGGGCGACCAGATCCTCGGCACCTCGATCACCGCGCGCCTCTGCTCCTTCCCCAACGTCGTCATGACCAGCCATCAGGCCTTCTTCACCCGCGAGGCCCTGAGCCAGATCGCCCGGTGCACCCTCGATAACGCCCTCGCCTTCGAACAAGGTGGAGAATTCGTGCAGGGAAGTCAGGTCTGCTAAGCTCTTCCGTTTGGTTTGCCACGGCCCGTGCGGCACAAGGGCATCCCAACCCTGCCGCCCCGTGGCGGAGAGGACAAACGACGGCAGCGCAAAGCTGCAGGAAGCTGGTTTGCATGGCAACCAAGAAAACGAAGATCGTATGCACCATGGGTCCCGCCTGCGAGGATGATGAGGTGCTGCGCAAGCTCATCAGATGCGGCATGAACGTCGCGCGCTTCAACTTCTCCCATGGCACCCATGAGAGCCAGCGGGCGATGATGGAGCGCGTGCGCAGGATCTCCGCCGAGCTGGACATCCCCGTGGCCATCATGCTCGACACCAAAGGCCCCGAGGTCCGCACGGGACTGCTCGAGTGCGGCCGCACGGGCCGCGTGACGCTCGAGGCGGGCGCCGAGGTCGTCGTCACCACCGATGACGATGTGCTCGGCACCGCAGAGCGCTTCTCGCTCGACTACAAGAACCTCCCCCGCGAGCTCGAACCCGGCGCGACCATCCTCATCGACGATGGCCTCATCGAGCTCACCGTGATCCGCATCGAGGGCAACGACATCCACTGCCGCGTCATCAACGGCGGGGAGCTGGGCGAGCACAAAGGCGTCAACATCCCCGGCGTCGAGGTGGGCCTGCCGTCGGTGACCGAACAGGACCGCAAGGACATCACCTTCGGGTGCGAGCTGGGCATCGATGCCATCGCGGCCTCGTTCATCCGCAGCGCCGCCGCCGTGGGCGAGATCCGCGCCATCCTCGCCGAGCACGGCGCCAACCACATCAAGGTCTTCCCCAAGATCGAGAGCGTGCTGGGCGTGACGAACTTCGATGAGATCCTCGCCGCCTCAGACGGCATCATGGTCGCGCGCGGCGATCTGGGTGTCGAGGTGCCGCCCGCGCAGGTACCCCACCTGCAGAAGATGATCATCTCCAAGTGCAACGATGCCTATAAGACCGTCATCACGGCCACGCAGATGCTCAACTCCATGATCGAGAACCCGCGCCCCACGCGCGCCGAGATCACCGACGTGGCGAACGCCATCTACGACGGCACCGACTGCGTCATGCTCTCCGGCGAGACCGCATCGGGCAAGTACCCCGTCGAGGCCGTCAAGACCATGGCCGATATCTGCATCGAGACCGAGAAGTACCTGCCCGAGCGCACAGTCTACCGCGAGCGCGGCGGCCTCAAGAACGTGAACGGCTCCACCGGCTATGCGGCCGTCTTCATGGCCGAGCAGGTCGACGCCAAGGCGATCCTGTGCCCCACGCATACCGGCCGCACGGCGCGCCTCATCTCCGAGTACCGCTCCCAGCTGCCCGTATATGCGACCTCGCCCAGCGAGCAAGCCATCCGCGACTGCTGCTTCTTCTGGGGCGTCGAGGCGCACCTGACCGTCGAGCAGGGATCCCTGCAGAGCACCATCTACCATTCGCTGCAGGTGGCGAAGGAGCTCGGCCTCGTGGAGACGGGCGATATCGTGGTCATCACCGCAGGCGACCCGCAGACCTCCCCGCGCATGGGCGATTACAGCACATCGACCAACATGGCGCTGATCGCCCAGGTGCAGTAGCGCTGTTCCGACAGGTTCTGCCGATTGCCGCCCCGGGACATCCCGAGGCGGCATCATTTCCTCTTGAACAGGGGGCGGGGATCCGTTCAAGATTCTTGTTGACATGTTCGTATATATACGGTATATACAGTTATGTACTACGGCACGGCATGGAGGGGATGGCGTGGAGATCGTCATACGCAACTCGTCGGACAAGCCCATCTACGAGCAGATCGCCTCGCAGATCCGCGATGATATCCTCACGGGCAAAATCACCCCCGGCGAGGCCCTGCCCTCCATCCGCTCGCTTGCGGCATCGCTGCGGATCAGCGCCATCACCACCAAACGCGCCTACTCGGACCTTGAAGCGCAGGGCTATATCGAGACGGTGCCCGGCAAGGGCTGCTTCGTCTCGGCGAACAACCTCGAGCTTCTGCGCGAGGATCGCCTGCGCCATGTGGAGGCATCGCTTGCCCGCGTCATCGCCGATGCGCGCATAGCAGGGCTTTCCATGCAGGAACTGCATGAGATGCTCGATTTCCAGCTAGAGGAAGAGGAATGATGCAGCAGGTTTGCAACCTCCGCGTGCGCGGCGCGGGCAAGTCCTATGGCGATTTCTCGCTCAGGGATGTCTCGCTCGACGTGCCGGCAGGCACCATCGTGGGCCTTATCGGACAGAACGGCGCCGGCAAGACCACGCTCATGAAGGCCATCCTCGGCACGATCGCCTTGGAGCAGGGCTCGATCGAGCTCTTCGGACGCGCGATGGAGGATATCACCGAGCGGGAGCTGCCCGAGATCAAGGGGCGTGTGGGCTATGTCAGCGCGGTTACCGCCTATCCTCAGGTCATGACGGTACGCGAGATCGCGCGTCTCTACGAGCTTGCCTACCCCCGCTTCGATCGCAGCGCCTTCGAGGAGCTGTGCTCGACGCTCGCCCTCGACACGTTGCGTAAGCCCATCAAGGATCTCTCGCGCGGTATGGGCATGAAGGCGCAGCTCGCCTGCGTGCTCGCAAGCGGCGCCGATTTTCTCATCCTCGACGAACCCACGGCTGGCCTCGATCCCATCGTGCGCGATGAGGTGCTCGATGTGCTGCGAGGCTGGATGAAGGATGAGCAGCGCTCGATCCTCATCTCGAGCCACATCACCACGGATCTCGAGCACCTTGCCGACACCATCGTGCTCATCGATAACGGCTCGGTGCTCCTGAACTGCACGGCCGACGAGATAGGGGCGATGGGCCTGGCTCACCTGCGCGCCGCAGAGCTCGAGGAGCTGCTCGCCGATAGCAGCTATGCACCGGGTTCCCTGCACGTGCTCAAACACGAGCTGAGCTATGCCGTGCTCATTCCCGATCGGCGGGCGTTCGCAAGGGCCTACCCCGCGTTTGCCCTCGATCCGGCAGGTATCGACGAGGTCATGACCCTTCTCGTGAAAGGCGAGGCGAGATAGATGAAGGCGATCCTCTTTGCAGATTTGGTCACGCTCAAGAAGAGCCCCAAACAGTACCTGCTCTCGATAGGCATCATGTGCGCGATCTTCACCGCAACCGCACTGTTCGACGATGAGATGGACGCAGAGCAGATCGTCGGCTTCTTCCAGGGCAGTATCACGGGCATGAGCACTGCCATGTCCTCGTTCTTCGCATTCTTCCAGCTCTTCGGGATGGATGAGCAGGCTGGCTGGCAGTCCGTCCGGTTATCGCTGCCCATCGCGCGCCGCGATATCGTCGTAAGCCGCTACATGATCCTCGCCGCCATGCTCGTGGTGATGCTCGCCGGATCGCTTCTGCTCGCCACGGCGCTCACGACCGTCATCACCCAAGTTGCCTTCGGAAGCGTGACGACCATGCCCGCATCGGATATCCTGGCCCTCGCCATCGTCTACTTCGCTGCATTCCTCACCTATCTGACCATAGAGCTTCCCCTCTTCTTCAGGATGGGGCTCTCCAAGGCACGCGGGTATTTCACCCTGCCGTTCATGGCTTGCATGCTCTTCATGCTGAAACCCGTTCAGGAGTTCGCGGGGAAAGTCGGCACCCAGCTGATGGGGGTCGTCGGAGCTATCGGAAGTCCCTGGCCCCTCATACTCGGCGCGGCAGCCGCAGCGCTCGTACTCTATGCGCTCTCGGGCCTCATCTCGCTGCGCCTCTACAGCACCCGCGAGTTCTGACGGGGCAAGGATGCAAGTGCCCAACAGAGGGGACTTGAAGCGGCTTCCCCCTTATCTCACTTCATAGCTTTTTTCTCATTCTCGCTTCCTTTCCCCGGCCTTTGCGCCATCCGAGAGTTCCCGCAAGGAGAACGCCGCCGCATAGTACCGACAGTCAGTCTCGATCGACCTAGGTTAAGGGTGTTACGATGCGCTGAGTATACGAAAAACGCACGCCGTTTTGTACAGCTATTCCTCTGTACTCTCAGCGATAATCGCTGGACCAGTTGCCAAGCTTTAAACGTCGAGCGCGCACCGGGCCGCTGTCACACGAAATCGTTCCGATGGCGAAATATCGCGGTTTTCAGCCGATTCGGGACATCGGTAAAGATGGGATTACATTTTCATGACTCTGACCTGTAAAGATAGGGGTGTCCTTTCCACCCGATGACGATTTGGGACTCGAATTCAGCAGAAAACCGCGATATTTCGCCATCAGCGCAAATCCGTGTGACAGCGGAGCGTGGCCTGGGAGGATTCATCCCCCATGCGCTGCGCCGCGCGTGGGTTCAGGAGGCTTGCGGGCCCACATCCGAGCCGCAAGACCAAGCAGGCCCTCGCTGCAGGCACGGTCTGCAGCGGCGAACGCCTCCGCGAAGAACTCCGGCGTGAGCAGGGCGAGCGTCGGGAGCTCTTCGAGGAAGTGATCTTGGTTCTCGCCAACGAAGCCGTTCGCGGCATCCACAGCGGCACGCACATCCTCCTCGCAGATCGCATATTGGGGGAACGACGCCGCTTGGGCGATGAGCTCGGACGTGGCCTCTACGCGGCGCGAGATGGACAGCGTATGCCCGAACGCATCGAAATCCCTCTGCTTGCCGATGCGGGTGATCTCTCCGGGCCTTACGCCCACGCTCTTGATGTGGGCGCGCACGCGGGCATTGTAGATGCGGTCGCACATCAAGTGGCACCATGCGCCGAGCACCAGCTCGGGCGGATCCGTATAGGGCTCGACGTAGCGGCGCCGGAAGCGTTGGCAGTCGGGCAGGGGGATATAGGCCTTGCGCGCGAGGTGGGTGTCCTTGTAATCGATCCAGCACGAGATGGGATCCACGAGGTAGCCCACATAGATATCGGGCACGTAGTTGCCGAAGAGGAACGCGTTCTCATCGCGGATGCCGAGAGCCGCCGCACCGTGGTCGGCGAGCAGCTTCTCGGCATGCGCGCAATGTATATTCCAGCTCGGCATGAGCGCTAGCTCCGCACTTCTCCCCCGGTCGAGGCGCAGACCTTCTTGACCAGCTTGGCATGGGCCGCCTCGGCCTCCTCGGAGGTGAGGGTGCGGTCGTCGGCGCGGTAGGTGAGCGAGAATGCCATGCTCTTCTTGCCTGCACCCACGCGCACGGGATCGCGGAACACATCGAAGAGGCGGGCATCCTTGAGGAGCTTGCCGCCCGCACTCGCGATGCGCTGCAGGAGGGTTTCGGCGGTGATGCCCTCGTCAACCACGATGGCGAGATCGACCGCGACACCTGGGAGCGTGGGAACGGGCGCATAGGGGAGCTCGCGCTTGGCGAGGCGCAGAAGCGCCGCTTGGGAGAGCTCGAAGGCGATAACGGGCACATCTATGTCGAAGTTGGCGAGCGCTTCGGGATGGACGTTGCCCACCCAGCCTATGACCTCGCCCTGCGCGAGCACTTCGGCGGCACGCCCCGGCTGGAGCCAACTGTAGGCCTGTGCGTCGATCGGCTTGAAACGAACCTTGATGATACGCAGCGTCTCGAGCAGCTGCTCGACAACGCCCTTTGCGTCGAAGAAGTCGAGCTTGGGATATTTGGCATTCCACTCGTCGTCCTTCCAAGCACCGCACATGACACCCGCGACGAAGCAGGGCTCGTCGGGTTGGCTCTTGCCGGCGCGCGCATAGAACACGCGGCCGATCTCGTAGAGGGCGACGTTGGCGACGCCATGATCGAGGTTGTAGGCCACGGAACGCAAAAGTCCGGGGAGCATGGAGCGTCGCATCTGGTTCTCGTCGGCGACGAGCGGGCGCAGGATCTCCACGGGGATGCCCCTCCCCTCATCGGGCATGCCCAGCTTCTCGAGATCGCCGCCTGCGGCGAAGCAGTAGGTGGATGTCTCGCTCATGCCAGCGGCGCGCAACGTCGCGCCCACCCTGCGCACGCCCCGCTGGTCCACCGTGAGCCCGCCCGCGTGGTTGCGCGCGGCGGGCAGTGTGGGCTCGACCTCGGCCATACCCCACAGGCGCAGGATCTCCTCGATGAGGTCGGCCTCGCGGGTGAGGTCGGGTCGGTTGGAGGGCGTGGTAACGGCGAGCTCGGCCTCGGCGCGCTCGACCGTGCAGCCCAAGCGCATGAGACAGCGGACCATGAAGTCCTCTTCCACATCCGCACCGATAAGGGCGCGGACGCGGGCGGGGCGCAGGGTGAGCGTGGGCGGGATAACGGGTACGGGATAGGCATCGACTGCGCCCGGGCAGACCGTGGCTCCGCAGCAGCTCTCGAAGAGGGCTGCGGCGATATCGGCCATGCGGGCGCAGCCCTCGGCGTCGACCTGGCGCTCGAAGCGGATGGACGCCTCGCTCATGAGATCGAGGTTGCGGCTCGTCCGCGAGATATGGCCGGGATCGAAGCAGGCGCTCTCGAGCAGGACGTCGTGCGTATCCCCATCGATCTCGGAATTGGCGCCGCCCATGACGCCGGCAAGCGCCACGCCGCGGCCACCATCATCGGTGATGAGGGCCATGTCGGAGGTAAGCGTGCGCTCCTGATCATCGAGGGTCGTGAGCTTCTCGCCGTCGGCGGCGGCGCGCACGACGATGCGGCGCTTGCCGTCGCGCTTGGTGAGCTTGCCCAGATCGAAGGCGTGGAGCGGTTGGCCGGTGAGGTACATCACGTAGTTCGTGACGTCGACGACGTTGTTGATGGTGCGGCTACCGGCCGCGATGACGCGCTTGGCGAGCCAGTCGGGGCTGGGGCCGATCTTCACGCCGCGCACCACGCGCGCCACGTAGCGCGTGCAGAGGCTCGTGTCGGCGATCTCGACCGACACGAGGTCGGCGGTATCGGGGCCCTCCTCGTGCCGGACCTGCGGGAGCTCGATATGGGTGTCCTCGTCGAGGATGGCCCCCACCTCGGTTGCCATGCCGATCATGGAGAGGCAGTCGGGACGGTTGGGGGTGATCTCGCAATCGATCACGGTATCGGAGAGGCCCCGGTAATCGCAGAAATCCACACCGATAGGAGCATCGGGCGGGAGGATCATGATGCCCTCGTGGTCGCCGCCGAGCCCCAGCTCGCGCTCGGAGCAGTTCATGCCGCATGATTCGACACCGCGCAGCTTGCTCTTCTTGATTGCGAAACCACCGGGCAGCACCGCGCCGACCAAAGCCACCACGACGTGATCGCCGACATTGAAATTCTGGGCACCGCAGACGATCTGCAGCGGCTCAGGCCTGCCATCCGGTCCGAGATTGCGCTTGCCCACGTCGACCTTGGTGAGCCACAGGTGATCGGAATCGGGATGGGGATCCTTGGAGATGATCTGGCCGGTGACCACGTGCTCGAGATTCGCGCCGACCTTCTCGACCGCCTCGACCTCGGTGCCGGTGCGGACGAATCCGGCGATCAGCTCGGCTGGATCGTCGGGGACATCGACCATGGTCTTGAGCCACTCGTATGAGATGCGCATGGTGTTCTCGCTTTCTTCTCGCACACGGGATTAGAACTGACGGAGGAAGCGCATATCGCCGGTCATGAGCATGCGCAGGTCGGGCAGGTCGTAGCGAAGCGCCGCAACGCGCTCCACGCCGATCCCGAAGGCGAATCCCGTGTACCGCTCGGGATCGATGCCGCAGAACTGGAAGACGTTGGGGTCGACCATGCCGCAGCCCAGGATCTCGAGCCATCCGGTGTTCTTGCAGAAGCGGCAGCCCGCGCCGTGGCACACGCCGCAGGATACATCCACCTCGCAGCTGGGTTCGGTGAAGGGGAAGAAGTGCGGACGGTAGCGCGTGGCGCGCTCCGCACCGAAGATCTCGCGGCAGAAGTGGTCGAGCGTGCCCTTGAGGTCGCCGAACGTGATGCCCTCATCCACCACAAGGCCCTCTACCTGCGTGAACTGCGACAGGTGGTTGGCATCTGCGGTATCGGGGCGGAAGACCGTACCCGGGCAGATCATGTAGATGGGGGGCTTCTTCTCCTCCATGGTATGCACCTGCACGCCCGAGGTCTGGGTGCGCAGCAGCACGTCGGACTCGCCGAGCACATGCCCCTCCTTGCCCTCCGGGGCGTTATCGACCACGTAGAAGGTATCCTTGGAGGAGCGGCTGGGATGGTCCTCGGGGGCATTCAGGGCTGTGAAGTTGTACCAAGTCGTCTCCACA
This sequence comes from Coriobacteriales bacterium OH1046, assembly GCA_004010535.1. Classification (GTDB taxonomy): domain Bacteria; phylum Actinomycetota; class Coriobacteriia; order Coriobacteriales; family Atopobiaceae; genus RUG721. The sequence continues at coordinate 19,393 of RQYE01000005.1, forward strand.
TAGGGACCGTCCTCGACGGTATAGCCGAGGCTGACGAAGATATCCTCGATCTCCTCGCGGATCTGGTTGATGAGGTGCTGGGTACCCTGGGGGAGGTAGCGTCCGGGAAGGGTGACGTCCACGGCCTCCGCATCGATGCGGGCGGCGAGCTTTGCCTTCTCGAGCTCGAGCTTGCGGGTGGCGAGCGCGGCCTCGACGTTGGCGCGCACCTCGTTGGCGAGCTTGCCTACAACAGGACGCTCCTCGGGGACGAGCCGGCCCATCATCTTCATGGCTGCGGTGAGCGAGCCCCTCTTGCCCGTGATGGCGATACGGATCTGCTCGAGCGTCTCGAGCGAGTCTGCATTCTCGAGGTCGATCAGCGCCTGTTCCTCGATAGCCTTGAGATCGTCGAGTAGCGACATGTTCCCCTCTTCCCTTCCGCCGCGTGTGCGGCAACAAAAAACCGTCCTTGGCCTGCTTGCCAAGGACGGAATCGATCCGCGGTACCACCTTGCTTGCCGCTGCGCGTTGTCTCCCGCGAGCGGCCACTCGTTGGGCCCCGTGCCGTGGGGCTGACGGCTTCCCTACTGGCACCGTCGCGCGGCCGTTCAGGTTGCAGCTGGTGGAGTGAACTCGTGCTCTCGGGTGCGTGGGCATCTCTCAACCGGTGGATGCCCTCTCTGTCCGCCGCCCACGCGAGCGCACGACCTCTCCGTCATAGCCTAAAAAGGAATGATAGCACGTAGCCGTGAGAATAGCGATATCCGAGCACAGCATCGCGTTACCTCCAACATCATGATCTTCTTACGAAACCCTATGCAGACCTGCGAATGGGATGCCGTTTTCCCAGCCCAAATGCACCGTGCATGCCTTAGGACCCCTGGAGGCGCGTTGAAAGGCCGACCCGCGGGGTAAACTGTGCTTGGATGCGTTGTCCATGAGGAAGGACGCTCTATGAAACGCCTCCCCCGACTCCTACTGCTCTTGGTCCTCGCCGCCATCGCTCTCTTCCCGAGCCGGGCGCTCGCGGAAACCGTCGAGGAGGTCCCGCTCCGGATATCCGGCATCGACCGGAGCTGGGGGTTCGACCATTGGGAGAGGACCGGCGCCGAGGCCGTCCCAAGCTACCAGAATCCCTATTGCCCCACGATCGCCGATGAGTCGGGCTCCATCTGCTACCACACCGTCCTCGAACCTCACGTGCACGGGAACATCGAATACCATGCCTACGAATATCCCACGTGCTGCTCGCCCGGCACGGAGGAATACTACTACTGCGGAGATTGCGGCCGGTACTGCTCCGACTCCGACATGACCGACGAGATAGGGGATCCGGCAGATCTGACGGTACCGCCGGATCCTTCCGCCCACGAGCTGGAACCGCAGGATTTCCAGTATCCGACCTGCACGGAAGACGGTCAGATCGAGCACGTTGCCTGCACCCTCTGCGGAAAGCATGTAGCTCCCGACGGCGTGACCGAGCTCTCCGAGTCCGAATGGCGCCTTCCTGCAGTCGGGCATACCCTCACGACCCACCCGTATGTGGCGCCGACCTGTACGGTACCGGGAGCGGAGGCGTACTGGGAATGCACCGGGTGCCACAGGCTGTTCCTCGATGAGGCAGGAGCGCATGAGTTCGGCGACATCATGGACATCTGCCTGGATCCCATCGACCATATCTGGGAAACGCCCGGCACGGAGATCCAGCCCGCCACTACAGAGCAGGAGGGCGTATACGAGTTCACCTGCTCGGTATGCGGGGCAACGAAGACGGAGCATACCCCCAAACTCGAGAAGAGCTTTGCTGTAGGGGCCTCTGCAGACCCCGCCCACGGCGGCGCCGTCGCCGGAGACGGGGCATACGTGGGGTCCTCGGACTGCACCGTCACGGCAACGGCAGCTTCGGGCTATGCATTCGTCCATTGGATCGACGCAAGCAGCGGAACGATCCTATCATCCGACAACCCGTGGACCTTCACGGTCTGGGAGAAGACGGAGGTCGTCGCCGTCTTCGAGCATGCCCATACCTGGAAGGAGGTGCCGTACAAGGCACCCACCTGCATCGGGAAGGGCAGCGAGGCCTATGCGATCTGCACCGGCTGCGGCGCGATCGTCGAAAGCGCCTCCAGCATGAACGCGCTCGGCGAGATTCCCGAGATATCCGCCAGCGGCCATATCTGGAGCGCTTGGCAGGTCACGGTAGCTCCCGCCTGCATACGGAGCGGCGTAGAGACCCGCGTCTGCATGCACGACAGCTCGCACGTGGAAACCCGCACGATACCCGCAACAGGGCATGATTGGGATGAGGGCGAGGCGACGGTCGAGCCCAGCGAGACCTCTGCGGGCGTGCGCGTGCATCGCTGCAAGAACGATCCCACGCACACGTGGAACGAGCCCGTTCCCAAGCTCGGCAAGAAGACCGGACCAGGCGACGGCGCGGCAGACGGGTCGGATTCCGGCTCCGGCACGGACGGCACGCAGGGCAGCTCTAATATCGGTGCCGGTACGCAGGCCGCCAACACCACGCCTGCACCCGAGCAGATCGACGGTCCTAGCTTCCCGTGGCCGATCGCTGGGGCAGGTGTGGTGGGAGTCCTCGCGGCGATCGGGTTGATCGGGGTGTTTGTCGCTAAGAAGCAGGAGGAAATCGACGGCTAGCACGGTGGCGGCGATCGGGGTTTCCAACTATGGCTGCATGAAGGGAAGGGGGAACGCTCATCCCCGCCCACTGCTCGCGAACCGTACGGTTTTTTTCAATCTGTTTCGCGAAACGTGCTTTTCTATCCCGCCGTTCCCGCAGCAAGGATCCCGGCGACTGTACAGTCGATAGGGCTCTTGCTGGGGAGACGCATAGCGGAAAGGCGCACGTGAGTAGAAGGAGGGCGTCTCCTCCTGCTCGATCGAGTCGGTATACCATGTAATGTAAAAGGTTCTTGATATTCCTCTTCTCCCCAGTATACTGAGATGTAAAGAGCTCTTGACATATTGAATATGCTCCGGGAGGCGGGACATGAAACACAGCGATGAGATGGACAGATCCATTCAGCTGCGGTCGGAGGAGATAGGATACAAGACGGCGCTGGCCGCGTTGAGCTTGTGGACGCTTTACAACATCTGGCAGACGCTTGCAGGCGGAGAACGGTTCAACATCTTGCCCGTGCTTATCTCATGCGCTTCCATCTGTGCGCAGAGTTTTGCGCAAGCTGCCATGAAGCAGAGGATGGTCGCAGGTGACGAAGAGTATCGGACGCCCAATACGGTCTTCCGAATGATCGTGCTCGCCGTCGCGGTTGCCGGAATAACGGTGGCCCTCGGCTCGTACTTCCTGATGAAACGGTAATTCCCCATGAGGAATATGATCAAGGCATTGAGGAAGCAGGCCGGGTACCGCCAAGAGGACATGGCACGGGAGCTGGGCGTCAGCCGGCAAACGATCATAGCGATCGAAAACGACAAGTACAACCCGACGCTTGAGCTCGCCATGAAGATGGCACGGCTGCTCAACCGCCGGGTGGAGGACATCTTCTTCTTGGACGGTTAGGCCAGAGGCGGTACCCGCAGCTGTCCGCACCCCGATCCTACCCGAGACGGGCCGCACCGCTCGCACGGGCCGCCTCGGCTACAGCCTCGGCCACGCGATAGGCGATCCCCTCCTCGAAGGGGCCGGGGATGATGTAGCCGGGTGCAAGCCGCTCCCCCACCGCATCGGCGATGGCATGGGCCGCTGCGATGAGCATCTCCTCGTTGATGTCGTTCGCACGCACATCGAGCGCGCCTCGGAAGATGCCCGGGAACGCGAGCACGTTGTTGATCTGGTTGGGATAGTCCGAACGCCCCGTTGCGGCCACGGCGGCACCTGCGGCACGCGCCTCGTCGGGCATGATCTCGGGCACGGGGTTCGCGCACGCGAACACGATGGGATCGGCGGCCATGCGTGCGACCATCTCACCCGTCACGGTTCCCGGTGCGGACACGCCCACGAAGACATCGGCCCCCGTGAGCGCATCGGAAAGCGTGCCCCCGCGCTTCCCGCGATTGGTCCAAGCGGCGAGCTCGGTCTTGACCGCACTCAGGCCCGCACGACCCTCGTAGATGGAGCCCGCACGATCGCACACGACGATGTCGCGCACGCCCATCTTCACCATGAGGCGCGCGATGGAGGTACCCGCAGCGCCCGCACCGGATATGACCACGCGGATGCTGCGGAGGTCGCGGCCCGTGAGTTTGCAGGCGTTGACGAGCGCTGCGGTGGAGACGACCGCAGTGCCGTGCTGGTCGTCGTGGAAGACGGGGATGTCGCAGGCCTGTTTCAGGCGCCGCTCGATTTCGAAGCAGCGCGGCGCGGAGATGTCCTCGAGGTTGATGCCGCCGAACGAGCCCTGGAGCAGTTCGACCGTGCGCACGATCTCGTCCACGTCGTGGCTGCGGATGCAGAGGGGAAAGGCATCCACGCCGCCGAAGGTCTTGAACAGGGCACATTTGCCCTCCATGACGGGCATGCCCGCCTCGGGGCCGATATCGCCGAGCCCGAGCACCGCCGAACCGTCCGTCACCACCGCCACGAGGTTCCACCGACGCGTGTAGACATAGGAGAGCTGCGGATTCTCGGCGATCTCCAAGCAGGGCTCCGCGACTCCGGGCGTATAGGCTACGGCGAGCTCCGCAGGGTTGGTGATGGCCGCCCTGCTCACGACCTCTATCTTGCCCGCCCACGATGCATGCGCATCGAGAGCCTGCTGCTTCCTGCTGACTGGCATCTTATCCTCCTTTGCGGATAGGCGCATATCCCCTAGCGCCTAATCGGCATACCGCCAACGCGGGGCGCACCTCCTGCCCGGGAAGTGCCCCTCCGATTGTACCTATCCCGGCCTGCGTGCACGGGCCCCTTTCGTTTCCCGGAACACGGGGGGAGCCCCGCACAGGGAAAGCCCGGCGCACGGCCGGAACTCCCCAGAAGATCCTCGGACAGGAGGCTAGCCTCTCAAGCGCAGGGCCTCGTAGGCGCAACCGTACATGGCGGCCTGGTTACCCAGGCTCGCGGCCTCGATGCGTGCGCCCTGGCAGCCCTTGAGCGCATATTTGGCGAAGCAGGTGCGCAGATCCGGCGCGAAGGTTGCGAAACCGCCTGCCACGCCACCGCCGATGAGGTAGAGCGCAGGGTCGCACACGCACGAGACCTGCGACATGGCAAGGCCCAGATACTCGCACATCTGGTGGATGGCGAGACGCGCGCAGTCATCGCCCTCGGCGAGCGCCCTGAATACCGTGAGCGTATCGGTGGCATGCCCCACGGCCGCCGGCGTGACGCCGCGAGCGGCGCATTCCTCGAGGTAGAGGCGGACGATTCCTTTGGCGGAGGCATACTGCTCGAGGCAGCCCCTGCGACCGCAGCCGCAGGTGCGCGTCTCGTCGAGGTTGATGGTGATGTGGCCTATCTCGCCGCCGGCGCCGAACGCGCCCGCCACGAGGCGCCCGTTGGATACCACGCCGGCACCCACGCCGGTACCGAGGGCGATGAGCACGAAGTCGGAGACGCCGCGGGCCGCACCCTGCCACATCTCGCCCAGCGCCGCCGCATTGGCGTCGTTGACGCAGGCCACCTGGGCGACCGGGAGCGCGTCCGCGAGGGCGTGAACGAGGCCGTCGGGGTCGAGCTCGACATTGGCCGTCATGCTGACCGAGCCGTCGGCCGCAACGGGAGCGGGGATATCCAAGCCGCAGGCGATGACATCGTGGGCGGACGCGTCATGGCTCTCGAGGATGCGCGTGAGCCCGCCGACCACCGTGGTGAACCCCGCCTCATCGACAAGCGCGGGCGTGGGGATCTTGCGCTCCTCCAAGAGCTCCCCCGCAGGCGTGAAGAGTCCTGCCTTGATGCTGGTTCCCCCGACATCGATGCCCAAAACGACTTCTGTCATGGCCCCTATCCTCTCATCTATGCGGATGGATGCTGAAGTGGCGACGGTATCGACCGAATCTATTCTATAGGCCCCGCATGCCGTCGGCACGGGAAAACCCGTTCCCGTTCGCCGAGCGATGCTCCTGACGACGCGACCTGCCTCAATGCGCCGCCACGCACACGAGCTTTCCATGGCGCACGCCCTTCACGCCCAAGAGCTGGTCGGAAAGATCGTGCACCTGGGCGCTCGACCCGCGCACGGCTATGGTCTCAAGGCACAGGCCGTGGTCGAGATGCACGTGCATCTTCGAGACCACCACATCGAGGTGCTCGTGCTGGATCTCATCGAGGCGCTGCGTGAGCCCGGCCCGATGGTGGTCGTAGACCATCGTGATGGAACCCATGACCTCCGCATCGGGGTCGCCGACAACCTCCCCGACGAGACGCTCGCGGACGAGATCGCGTATGGCCTCGGAGCGGTTCGGAGAGAGCCCGCGCCGTGCGGAGAACGCATCGAGCCGATCGAGCAGATCGCACGGCATCGCCACCGAGATCCTGACGAGATCGCTTGCCATCCTGCCTCCCATCTATCGCCGATGCAAGGCCATTGTCCCACTTCTCGCCCGTGCGGGGGGGCGGCGCTGCCAGACGCCTCGCCTTCCGGCGCGATCGCTTTAGGTTGCCTTTAGGTTCTGCGCCTAGGATGGCTCCGGTATCAAACGAAAGGGGGTTGCCATGAAGCATCTGAGAACAGGTATCGCCGCATGCGCCGTCGCCGTAGCACTCGCCGTGGGCGGATGCACCGGCCAAGCAGACGAGACGACCTCCGGCACTGCCGAGCAGGGAACCGCCCTCGATCAGGCAGGGGAAACCGAGAGGAGCGCAGAGGAGCCCTTCTCGCTCACGCGTGATGAGCTCGTCATCGACGAGACCATCACCGATGATGCGGATGAGAGCCATGCCATCATCGCCGACGGGACCACCGAGAGCTACCGCAGCATCGAGGTTGTGAAGACCGGCGATGCAGACGGCGACGGGGCCGACTTCTACGGTACCAACGCGGCGGTCCTCGCTACGAACGGTGCCTCACTCGACCTCGCCGATTCGATCGTCACGAGCGATGGCACGCACGCCAACGCGGTCTTCTCCTACGGGGAGGGCACCGTTGTGAACATCGCGCATTCGATCATCGAGACGACCGGCGATTGCTCGGGCGGCATCATGGTCACCGGCGGAGGCACTTTGAACGCCACCGACCTCTACGTCCACACCACCGGCAACTCCTCGGCAGCCATCCGCAGCGATCGCGGCGGCGGGACCGAGAATATCTCCGGCGGCACCTACATCACCGACGGGATCGGTTCGCCCGTGATCTACTCCACCGCCGACGTCACCGTGAGCGACGCCACGCTCGAATCCACCGCCTCCCAAGGCGTCGTCGTGGAGGGGAAGAACTCCGTCACGCTCGTCGACTGCAATCTCATCGCCTCGAACACCGCCAAGAACAGCGACAAGTCCGATTGGTACCAAGCCGTCATGATCTACCAATCGATGTCGGGCGACGCCGCCGAGGGCGAGGCCTTCTTCACCATGGAGGGGGCAGCCTCATCAATAGGAACGGCGACATTTTCTTCGTGAACAACACCGTGACCACCATCTCGCTCGACGGTGCGACCATCGTCAACGAGGATGAGGCGGGTGTGCTGCTCCGTGCGGCAGCAGCCGGCTGGGGCAGCGACGGATCCAACGGCGCCCACGTGACCTTCAAGCTCGCCGACGAGGAGATCGAAGGCGATATCGTGGTCGACGGCATCTCCGAACTCAACATGTACCTCTCGGATGGCACAGACTACACCGGCGCGATCAACGCAGACGACGGGGGCGCGGTCTATGTCGAGATCGAATCCGGCTCCACCTGGACGCTCACCGGCGACTCCCACGTCAGCTCGCTCAGCTGCGCTATGGGTGCCATCGATCTCAACGGCCACACGCTCTACGTGGATGGCATCGCCTACGAGGAGGGCAGCGCGAGCACGGGTTCCGCGATCGAGTTCGCTATCTCGTCGGGCAGCGGCGTCATGGGCATGGGCGATCCCTCCTCGGGCAATCCCGGAGGCAACGGGGGCGAGCCTCCCGCACAACCCGGTACCTAAAACCCCCGCTTCTCCCATGAGCCCTTCCTTCCCAGCGGGAACGCCCCTCCCGGGGCGTTCCCGCTGATGGGGTATGCTGTCCGCATCTCCCCCGGCACCCAGCCGCCTCCGGTATCCATCAACCGAGCAGGATGAGAGCGGCAACGTAGAGCGCCATCGATGCGAGGGCGACCCAATCGCGCATCTTCATGTGGAGCGGATGCCAATGGCTCCGCGCGGCCCCACCCTCGTAGCAGCGTGCATCGAGCGCGCGCGACAGATCCTCGGCATGGCGCAGGCTACCCGCAAGCAGCGCCGCGACCACCGGGACGACAGAGCGTATCCGCTTGACGAGCGGCCCTTCGGCAAGGCCCCCTCCGCGGGCGGTCTGGGCGTCGATGACAGCCGACGCGTCATCTGCCAGCGTGGGCACGAAGCGGAGCATAAGCGAGAAAACCATGGCCAGCTCATGGCCGGGCAGGCCGAGGCGCGAAAGCGGTGCCAGGGCCGCATCGAAGGCATCGGTAAGCTCCGTGGGCGTGGTGGTGAGCAGAAGCAGCGCTGCTGCGATGACGGCAACCACGAGCCTGAGCGAGTAGAGCATGGCAGCCCGCACGCCACCCGATGTGATGGTGACGATACCGCACGACACGAGCACCTCGCCGCTCCTCACGAGCAGCAGGTTGCAGACGCTGAGCAGCGTGAGCATGAGGAGGGCGGCGCGCACGGATCCGAGCACCTTCCCTGCGGGCACACGCGAGAGCGCCACCAGCGCCAGCGCGACCGCCCAGCCCAACGCCAAACGGGGAAGCGTGTCCACGAAGAAGACCGAGGCCATGATGACAAGCGCGCCGCCCACCTTGGTACGCGGGTCGAGATGGTGGAGGATGGACTCCGAGGGCCAATACTGGCCGAGCGAGAGCTTGAACGCCATCAGACCGCCTCCCCGACAAGGCAATCGACCAGCGCCTCCATGGTGAGGGGCTCGGCCTGAAGGCCCAGCGCCATAGCCCAGCGCAGCGCCGTGGGCAGGCCGAGGCCGGTATCGCGGAGGACGTTCTCGTAAGCGGGGGCGAAGACCTCCTCGGGCGTGCCCCGCATGAGCACGCGGGCCTCGGAGAGCACGATGACCTGCTCGGCACGGGCGGCGGCGTCGATGGAATGCGTCACGCGGACGATGGTCGTCCCACTCCTGCGGATATCGTCGAGGATACGCTCGATCTGCTCGCGCCCGCGCGGGTCGAGGCCTGCGGTGGGCTCGTCGAGCACGAGGATGCCGGGCTGCATCGCCAGCACCCCTGCGATAGCGCAGAGGCGCTGCTGGCCGCCGGAGAGCCGGAAGGGAGAGGCGTCCTCCCTGCCCTCAAGGCCCACGAGCTTGAGCGCGCGGGCGCAGCGCTCCTGCACCTCATCGTCGGAAAGCCCCCTGTTGGCCGGCCCATAGGCCACGTCCTCGAGCACCGTCTCGGCAAAGAGCTGCCGCTCGGGATGCTGCATGACATAGCCCACCGCCCCGTGAAGCCTGCGACGGTCGCGCTTGCCGGAGGTATCGATCCCGTTGACCACGATACGTCCCCGGTCGGGTGCCTCGAGCGCGCAGAGCAGGCGGACAAGCGTCGATTTGCCCGAGCCGGTCTGGCCGATGAGGGCGACCGACGCCCCGCGCGCCACATCGAACGACACGTCCTCGAGCGCCCTGCGCCCATCCGCGCCATGATAGGAATACGAGACGCGATCGACGCGTGCGGCGGCGTCGCCGCAGTGGCTGGTAGCGGGTGCGCGGGGCCCTCCCCCAGCGGCGGCCGCCCGCGCCGCAAGAGGCGCGAGCGCAGCGCGCAGCTCGCCCTCATCGCAGGTCCACGGCACGCAGGCATCGCGCTCGCGGAGCGCACGGGCGAGACGCGCCGTGAAGGGCAGCTCGAGGCCGCGTGCCGCAAGTTCGTCGCCCTGCGAGAAGACCTGCTCGGGCGCACCGTCAAGGACCACGCGACCGCAGTCCATCACGATCACGCGGTCGGCGGCGAGGCCCTCGTCCACGAAGTGCGTGATGTGGATGACGGTAGTGCCCGCCTCCTTGAGCTGCTCCATCACGCGCATGATGCCGCAGCGCCCGCGCACATCGAGCAGGGCGCCCGGCTCATCGAGGACGAGCACGCGCGGCTCCATGGCCATGGCGCCGGCGATGGCGACGAGCTGGCGCTGACCGCCGGAGAGGCGCGCGGGGTCGGAGCGGGCATAGCCGCTCATCGCAACGCGCCCGAGCTCGCGGGCGACGCGGATGCCGATCTCCTCCGACGGAAGCCCGAGATTCTCGGGACCGAAGGCCACGTCCTCCTCGACTATCGAGGTGACGATCTGGTCCTCGGGATTCTGGAACACCAAGCCGATCCGGCGGCGCGCGCGCCGGTAGGCATTGAGATCGGCGCCGTTCGGCCCCATGGCCCGCTCGCCCGCAAGCACGACCTCGCCCTCGTCGGGCGCGAGCAGGCCGCAGATGACCGACGCCAGCGTGGACTTGCCCGAACCGTTGGCGCCGAGGATGCAGATGCGCTCGCCGCTGCGCACGCGAAGCGTCACGTCATCGAGCGCCGTGACCGCGCCCGGCCCGCTGCCGTAGCACAGCGTCACATGGCGGAGGGACACGGCGTCTTCCGCCGCAGCCTCCCTAGAAGCCGACCTGTTATCCGGACTGGGCACTAGTTTTCGAGCGCCTTGGAGACGGGCTTGTAGACAAGGGCTGCAACCACGCAGTTGATGATGATCTTGAACAGGTTGAACGGCAGGAGGATGGGCACGATCATCTCGATGACCGCCTCGCGCGGGGCGCCCATGTAGATGGGCGTCACCACGATGTTGGCAAGGATGCAGCACGCAAGGCAGACGACGGCACCCACCGCGAGGCCCATGACGGCCCCGCGGATGGTGGCATCCCGCCGGTGGACGATCGAGGCGGGAAGCACGAGCGAGAGCGTGGCGATGATGGCCATGACCGTGCCGTATATCCCGCTCTGGGTGGCGATGTGCACGAGGTTGGGAAGGATCGAGACGACGGCCCCGGTAGCCGGCCCAAATGCGAAGCCTGCGATCAGCGCCGGGATGGCGGACGGATCGTATTTGAGGAAGGTCACGCCCGGCAGGATGGGGAACTCGATGAAGAGCGTGCAGATGGTGGCCACCGCGCAGAAAAGCGCCGTGATGGCGATGCGCTTGGTCGACCATCCACCTACCGCGGCGGTGGTGGAATGAGTATCGTGACGTGCGTCGGGATGAGCGGCCATGATGGCGTCCTCCGTTTCTTCCATCCGGACTGTAACCGTTGGCCCTGGATTCTCACCAGATCGACCGCTCGTGCGGCTCGCGGGCTCCGGGTCCCGCCCGTCACCGCCAGTGGGGAATCGCACCCCGCCCTGAAACTGCATGCGGATAGAGGATAGCCGTTAAGCGCCTCCAAAACAAGCGCCCGTAGCAGGTACGGTGGAGGGAAAGCATCTCTGCCGGGCGGCGTACCCGCCCCAACGGATCCGTTGGAGGATGCCTCGTGGAACAGCTGCGAACACCGGCCCACCGGCAATGCGGCTGTCTCCGACCCGGAGAAGGGCGGAAGGGGCGGCCTTTGAGCCGTGCCTCGCTACGGCAGTCTTGTAGTATGATGAATTCCAAATTCGTAATACCACACCGACAGAAGCAGGCCGTATGCACATTCCCGAGAACTACCTCAGCCCATCCACCTGCGCCATCCTCGACGTCGCGATGATCCCCATCTGGGGGCACGCCGTCAAAAAGGTCCGCGAGACCGTGCCGCGCGATAAGATGCCCCTCGTCGGCATCGCCGCCGCATTCTGCTTCCTCTCGATGATGTTCAACATCCCGCTGCCCGGCGGCACCACCGGCCACGCGGTCTGCGGCACTCTCATCGCCATCCTCTTCGGTCCGTGGACCGCCTGCCTCGCGGTGAGCATCGCCCTCATCATCCAGGCGGTCTTCTTCGGCGACGGCGGCATCCTCGCCATCGGCGCCAACTGCTTCAACATGGCGTTCGTGCTCCCCTTGGTGGGGTATGCCGTCTATCGGGCCGTCAGCGGGCGCATCGAGGGGCGGCGCGGCGAGCTCGTCGGTGCCGCCGTGGGCTCCTACCTCGGCCTCAATGCGGCGGCGCTGCTCGCCGCCATCGAGTTCGGCATCCAGCCCCTGCTCTTCAGCGATGCGTCGGGCGCGGCGCTCTACTGCCCCTACCCGCTTTCGGTCTCCATCCCCGCGATGATGCTCGGCCACCTCACCGTGGCCGGCATCGCCGAGGCCGGCTTCACCGTGGGCATCCTCGCGTTCCTGCGCAATGCAGCCCCCAGCTTCGGCATCGAGACGACCGAGGCCGACAGCGCATCCGCACCGGTGATCGGCCTTGTGGTCGCCCTCATCGCAGCCACACCGCTCGGGCTTCTCGCCACGGGCGATGCCTGGGGCGAGTGGGGACTCGAGGATCTTGCCCAGATGGTCGGTTACGAGCCCGCAGGCCTCAGCTCCGGTTGGGAATGGTCGGCGCTGATGCCCGACTATACCGTGGGCGTGCTTCCCGAATGGTTCGGCTACCTCATCTCGGCCATCATCGGCGTGGCATTGCTCGTGATCATCTTCCGTCTTGCCTCGGGCGCGATGAGGCCATCCGTCGACTTCGACGCCTAGGCATGCCGGACGCCGCCAAGATACCCGGCTGGCTCGCAGTCCCTCAAGATTACGAGCCGCGCTCCGACCGCAGCTCCTTCATCGCGAAAAGCATGCTCTCGGTAGCATCCGTCCTCCGGCAGCTGCGTCTCGATGGCGGGCGCTCGGGGCGCTTCTCTCCCACCGCGCCCGTGAAACTCGTGCTGTCCCTCGGTGCCATCATCGTGAACTCGCTCGCAACCAATCTCATGACAACGCTCGTGCTGCTCGCCTTCGTGCTGGTACGGGCGGCATTCCTACCGAGACCTGCCCTTGCGCACGTGGCAGCGATGGCGGGGGCGGCGGCGCTGCTCGCCTTCGTGCTGATGCTGCCTGCCGTCGTTCTCGGCCAGCCAGCCTCCGCAGTCAGGCTGGCCGTGAAGGCGCTCGTCTCGACGGGAATCGTGATGGAGGTCGCGCTCACCACGCCCGCAGGGGAGCTTACCGGCGCGCTCCGGACATTCCACATCTCCAATCTCGTCATCATGACCATCGATTTGGCGCTGCGCGCGATCGTGCGCCTTGGGGAATGCGCCCTCGAGACGCTCATCGCCCTCGACCTGCGCAGCGTGGGCCGCGATCACGGCAAGCGCACCTCGATGGGTGGCGTAGGCGGTGCGCTGCTCGTGCGGGCATCCGTCGCGGCGGGCGATACCCACGATGCGATGCGGTGCCGCGGATTCGAGGGTACGTATGATGGCGGGGCACGTAGTATGTCGCCCCGAGCGGCAGACGCCCTCTTGATCGCGGCGTTCGGCCTGCTCATCGCCCTATCGCTGTATTTGGAAGGTGTCCTCTAGCATGCCCCATGGCCACGCTGCAGCCGCGCTCCACATCCCGTATGGCGCATCAGCCGGAAGCAGCACCCTCATCAGCTTCGACGGCTTCTGCTTCGCCTACGACGATGAGCCCGTGCTGCGCCATATCACCCTGAGCGTCGATACGGGCGCATGCGTGGTGCTCATGGGCGACAACGGCTCGGGGAAATCCACGCTCCTGAAGGCTATCTGCGGCCTCGTCCACCCCCAGCAGGGAAGCTACCGCTTCGACGGCACGCTCGTCGATGAGACGAGCATGCGCGACGCGATCTTCGCGAAACGGCTGCACGCACGTGTGGGATTTATCTTCCAAGACAGCGACGCCCAGCTCTTCTGCGCAAGCGTCGAGGACGAGATCGCCTTCGGACCGCGCCAGATGGGCCTCTCGGATGAGGAGATCGCACGGCGCGTTGGCGACACGTTGGCACTGCTCGGCATCGAGGGTTTGCGCACACGCGCACCTTGGACGCTCTCGGGCGGCGAGAAGAAGCGTGTGGCCATCGCCTGCGTGCTCTCCATGAACCCCGACGTCTACTGCTTCGACGAGCCGCTATCCGGACTCGATGCCAAGACGCGCGATTGGCTGCTCGGCTTCCTGAAGCAGCTCAAGGCGGCTGGCAAGACGCTCATCATCGCCACGCACGACCAGTCGCTCGCCGACGAGGTAGCCGATTGGTTCGCCTACATGGGCGAGTACCACGGCTACGAGGACCGCCCTCACACCCACATCAACCTCTAATGCATCTGCATTCGGGAACGGCCCCGTTTTTATAGGTTTTACTGCATGCGGAAACGGGGCTATCGGAGCTATTCGCCACATTTCCGCCTGCATCGAATCTTTGATGAACCGCTGGCCTGCGCAAACGGAAATCCCGTCAAAGAGCCCGTCCTTTCGATGGGAACGATGGGACGGCGCGTTACCCGCCCCCATTGCCCGAGGCGCTATGCAACGGACATCTCGGCCTTGGGAGCGAACTCCTCATCGGTGGGGTGGTACTTGCCCACCTTATGCTCGGTCGACATGACGTCGCCCTCGGCACGGTAGTCGATCTTGACGTAGGCCATCATGTGGCCGCACCCGGCCTTGGCACCTACGAGCTGGCAATTCTTGACGATATCCATGCACGTGCCGTAATCGCCCTCGATGGTGGTCTCGAACGGCCCCACGTAATAATCGGCACCCGTCGAGTCGATATAGGCGATGACCTCGTCGACGATGCGGCAGACCTCGCCATCATCATCGCCAGCATCCATCGGTAGGAATTGGATCGCAACCGCGCAGTTCATGTTCGTCTCCTATTCCAGGCAGGTTCTCGCATCAAGGATCTTGGCCGCGCACGTGGCTCTTATACAGCTTGCCTTAGTACGAAGCTGCTCGGCGCGTGCTCCCAAACCCGGAAGGCGCGGATTCGAGCTTGAAATCGAGGCGTACATCGGGCCGGTTGGTCATCGGCATCGCATATCCCGCCCCCTACTGCCGGTAGTACGAGAGGAAATCGGCGAGCTTGTCGAGCGCCTCGCCCAAGACCGCGCGCCGGGGCAGGTAGACGATGCGGAAATAGCCCGGCGTCTCCCAATTGAAGCCCTTGCCGGGCACGATGAGGACCTTCTTATCCCGCAGCAGGTCGAGGGCGAACTGGTCGTCATCGTGGATGTTGAACTTCTTGGGATCGAGCCGAGGGAAGATGTAGAACGCCGCCTTGGGCTTGGCCGCAGTGACGCCGTCGATCTCGCGCAGGCGCTCGTAGACGAAGTCGCGCTGCCTGCACACGCGTCCCTCGGGCACCACGTAGGTCCTCACGCTCTGGTGGCCGCCGAGCGCGGTCTGGACGATGGATTGGGCGGGGACGTTCGAGCAGAGGCGCATGTTCGACATCATGTTGAAGCCCTCGATGAGACCCCTGCCCAAGCGCTTGTTGCCCGAAAGGGACATCCAGCCGATGCGCCAGCCGGCGATCATATGGCTCTTGGAGAGGCCGTTCAACGTGATGCAGAAGAGATCCGGTGCCAGGCTCGCGATGGAGATGTGCTCCTCCCCGTCCATGACCAGGCGGTCGTAGATCTCATCGGCGAGGATGATGAGCTGGTGCTCGCGCGCCACCTCCACGATCTCCTCGAGCACGTCCCTCGGATAGAGGGCGCCCGTGGGATTGTTGGGGTTGATGACGACGATCGCCTTGGTGGCGGGGGTGATCTTCGAGCGGATATCGGCAAGGTCGGGCAGCCAGCCGGCTTGCTCGTCGCAGAGGTAGTGGACGGCCGCGCCGCCCGCGAGCGTGACGCATGCGGTCCAGAGCGGGTAATCGGGGCTCGGCACGAGGATCTCATCGCCCGTATCGACCATGGCCTGCATGATGAGGTTGATGAGCTCGGAGACGCCGTTACCCGTGTAGACATCGTTCATCTGCACGCCGGGGATGCCCTTGAGCTGGTCGTACTGCATGATGGCCTTGCGCGCCGAGAAGAGGCCCCTGCTGTCGGAGTAGCCCTCCGTCTCGGTGAGCTGGGACGCCATGTCCTGCACCACCTCGTCGGGGGTGCGGAAGCCGAAGGGGGCCGGGTTTCCGATGTTGAGCTTCAGGATATGGATGCCGTTCTCCTCCATGCGCAGGGCCTCGTCGAGCACGGGACCGCGCACGTCGTAGGACACGTGCTCGAGCTTGCTGGATTTATCGAAGGTACGCACGGGGGCTGCCTCCTGGACGGTTGCGGGATCTGAGGCGGATTCAAGTTCAAGATCTGCTCCGAGAGCGGTGGAGAGGAATGCGAGCATGTCGCGGCGGGGCGCGGTCTTACCCGAGAGATACTGGGAAAGCTGGGATTTTCCGAGCTTGACGCCCTGTTCGGAAGCTAGGCGGACAAGATCGACCTGCTTGAGGCCGCGTGCTGCCATAGCTGCCCCGAGCTGTTCTGCAAAGGTATGATCCGCCATGCCCGCCTCTCAGAAAGTTCAATTCTCGAACAATTTATAGTGTAGGTTCAGATTATAGACATAAAGTTCAGATTCAATGAGTGCGGAATTTGATTATTTTTGAACCATTCGATACAGGCAGGGGTGAAAAGGCCCGTTGCGAACATGTGTTCTTATATGATATGCTCTAGTCGCTGTATGCATCATGCGGCATTCATCCCGCACGGGCTTGTCGCACTATGCCCAAAAGGAGGACGCTGTGTCTGCTACCGAGATCGTTCTGTTCGATCGAGATGCCAGGACAATCGGCAAGCACATCGACAATGCGCCCAAGGGGAGCTGTTCGAGCAGGTGAGATTTCGTCGTGAAGAACCGCAGCTTCCTCGGCGGCAACGAGCGCCGCGCATGCAGGGCGCTCGGATCGATGGGCCAAACCAGCAGGGCGATCCACTCTGAGGGGGCGGCTCGAGAGCGCCCCTGCCCACGCAGAAGTCGGCATCAGAGGGTCCGCACCCATGAAGAACGTATGGACACAGACCCTCTTGCAGCATGGACCAGCGGGACACCCGCGAACAGGCGCATGCTGGTGCCGTGCGCTGCCCTACGGTATGGGGAGGCGTGGCCAATCGTCGAACAGCCCGTTTTCGGCGCTCCGCACGGCGCTGACAAGCTAAACTCGAAAGGGTACATCCTTTGGGCAGCATTCCAGGCACATGAAAGGACGGCAAGATGGACAAGACGAGGAAAAACGAGCGCGCCCTCGAGCACGAAGCCGCAGTTGCCGAGGCTGATGACACCGCTACGGGCATCGACGAGCCGGCGGCACCGGCTGCGGGCACCCTCAATGCCGCCCTTCTCAACCCCAAGGCGGATATCGCCGTGCTCGACGCGCTCGAGAACGAGCTCTTCGCTCTCGGCTACACCCTAGGCGAGATCATCAGCTTCGCCGACGTCATCGACCCCGACGGCGCCACCGAGGATCGCGGGGAAGCGCTCGCCTACCTCGTACAGAAACGCCAAGAGGCCCTCTGCGCGCCCGAGATCGGCGCCGTGCTCGACCGCCTCGAAGCCAACCCCGCCATCCTCAACGAGAAGCAGGCCGCCGAGGTCAAGATCTTGAAGCGCGATCGCGCCCAGCTCGTCGATGTGCCCGTGGAGGAGCAGGCCGCCCTGAGCAGGCTCCAAAACGAGTCGAGCGCCGTCTGGCACAAGGCCAAGCTCGCCGATGACTGGGCCAGCTTCGAGCCCTACCTCGATCAGATCGTCGAGGCCCAGATCCGCATCGCAGGCTACAAGAACGCCGGGAAGGATCCCTACGATGTATGGCTCGACGAGTACGAGCACGGCACCGACCGCACCTTCTACGACGAGTTCTTCACCGAGCTCAAAGATACCGTCGTGCCGCTTTTGGCAGATGTCGTAGCCGCCGACCAACCCACCGAGGCGGTCGAGGGGACCTTCGGCGAGGGCCGCCAATGGGCACTCGCGCGCGAGCTTGTGAAACTCGAAGGCCTCGATATGGACCGTCTCTGGTTGGGTGCCACCGAGCACCCCTTCACGGGCGGCCCTGGCCGCAACTTCGTCATCGTGACCGGCCACGCGCACGAGGATGACGTGCTCTCGAACGTCTACTCCATCCTCCACGAGGGCGGCCATGCCCTCTACGAGCAGAACGTCGACGAGAAGCTCAACCGCACCTGCCTGTGCAGCGGCACCTCGTGCGGCATGCACGAGGCCCAGTCGCGCTTCTTCGAGAACTACATCGGCCGCTCCAAGGCCTTCGCGCGACCGCTTCTCGAGATCATGAAGCGCCACTTCCCCGGACCGCTCGGGCGCCTCACGCCCAACCAGCTCTACATCGCCGCCAACCGCGCCGAGCCCTCGCTCATCCGCACCGAAGCCGACGAACTCACCTACCCCCTCCACATCATCGTGCGCTACGAGATCGAGCAGCTGCTCTTCTCGGGCGAGGCCAAGGCCGCCGATGTGCCCCGGCTCTGGAAGGAGAGATACAAGAGCTATCTCGGCGTGGATGTGCCCGACTACCAGCGCGGCCCGCTCCAAGACGTGCATTGGTCGCAGGGAAGTTTCGGCTATTTCCCCACCTATGCGCTCGGAAGCGCCTACGGGGCCCAGCTCAAGTACAAGATGGTCGAGGATGGTGTGGACTTCGACGGCGCATGCGGCTCAGGCGATCTCGCACCCATCCGCGCATGGCTCGGACACGCCATCTGGCGCCACGGCCGCTCCAAGGATTCCGCAGAACTCATCCAAGGTGCCTGCGGCGAACCCTTCTCGGCACATTACTTCTGCGACTACCTGCGCGAGAAGTTCTCGTCCCTCTACCGTCTGAAAGCCTAGGAGCATATGCGCGCCCTCATACAGCGCGTCGAGCGTGCGCAGGTCGAGGTCGGAGGCGTGGTGGTCGGTTCCTGCGGGAAGGGCTGCCTCGTCTTCCTGGGCGTCGGCCGTGCAGATACCGAGGTGGTCGCCGAGAAGCTCTGGAAGAAGATCTCCAACCTGCGCATCTTCGCCGATGCCGCAGGCAAGGCCAACCGCTCGCTCGCGGATGTGGGAGGCGCGGTGCTCGTCGTCTCCCAATTCACGCTGTTCGCAGATGCACGCCGAGGAAACCGCCCCTCGTTCACCGAGGCGGCAGGACCGGAGCTCGCAAGCTCCCTCTACGAGTACCTGTGCTCCCTTGCAGAACGTGACCTCGGGGCAGGGCGCGTGGGCCGGGGCATCTTCGGTGCGGACATGCGCGTCTCGCTCGTGAACGACGGCCCCTTCACCGTGGTGCTCGACACCGACGCGCTCTAAGGGTCGGGGAGCCGATCGGCCTATCGGCGGGTATTCAGCCCGACCAAGCGGTTGATAAGCTTGCCTCGGGCAGCCTTCTGCTGTTCGTCGCGGTTCCCGGCGGCAAACGATGAGAGCTCGAACTGGATTCTCGCATCGCCCATCTCGACGATGAGCACCTTGCCGATGATGAGGCCGTTCCTCGCCTCGACGCGCGTGATCGCGGACAGCGGGATCGAGAAACGGTCCATGATCTGGCTGGTCCTGTAGGAGTTCACCACCACGAGGTTCAGGTGCCGGGCAGTGAGCCCCACGTAGGCGTACGTATGTGCGAGCGGCATCATGTTGGGCTTGGAACCGGGCAGATCGGAGAGCTCGGCGAGGATGATGCGCGACTTCGAGTTGGCCGCGAAGATGGACCAGAGCATGCAGCTATACCGCTCGCCTTCGGCGAGGATCCCGTCGAGCATCGTCTCCATATCACGCTGGTTCATCGACGCCATGTAACTTCCCCCTTCCGGAAACACGGGAAAAAGGATACCCTGTATACGGCAAAGATGCCATGCTGCGCTCTTCGCGGAAAACGATCGGCACAGCAGCTTGCAGGATCATCCGCAGAAGTATTCCCATCCTATGACGACGGGAATGAGAGGAGTTTCACATGAAAGGATTCATGAGGGAGTTCAAGGAGTTCATCGCGCAGGGCAACGCCATGGACATGGCCATCGGCGTCATCATCGGCGGCGCGTTCACGGCCATCGTCAACGCGCTGGTCGGCAACATCATCCAGCCGCTCATCACGCTCATCACGGGCGGCGCCGAGGGCGTGAGCGGGCTGAGGATCCCCGTGAACGCCGAGACCGCCATCGACTTCGGCGCGCTCATCTCGGCCATCATCAACTTCCTCATCGTCGCCTTCATCGTATTCCTCATGGTCAAGAGCCTCAACAAGATGATGTCTTTGACCAAGAACGGCAAGGAGGAGTCTTCCGAGGAGGCTGCCCCCGTTTGCCCGCACTGCCTCGAGGAGATCAAGGCCGGTGCCACCAAGTGCCCGCACTGCGGCAGCGCCATCCAGTAACCTCAGCACCCATCCGTGCGGTCCTCTCGTGACCGCACGACCTTGTTTTAGATCTGCAAGGTGGAGAAGGGGAGCTCCACGGTGACGTGGAGCTCCCCTTCTCTCCATGCCCACCGCACGCGCCCGGCTTCTGCGACACTACCGCTCGCGCATTGCCATAAGCTCACCGGGCTCGGGAGGTCTTCCCGGAATGGTGGATTCTCGCTTCCGGCCCCCGAGAAAGCGCGGCGAGTTCGAAGGTGCCGTGAGCGAGAAATGCCACAGGCATGGGCAGCGCTACCGTTTGTGCGAAATCCGGGACTCATGAGCCATATTCGGCTCCCCGACTGGGATACTTGTCTTGTCCCTGCGTGCGGAAGGAAAGCCATGGCCGGCATCACCAAAGAACCCCTCTTGTTCGCAAGCGCAGACCGCACCTCGCAGATCAAGGGCTGGCTCTGGCTTCCCGAGGGCACGCCGAAAGGTGTCGTCCAGCTCACGCACGGGATGGCGGAGCATATCGAGCGCTATGACGAATTCGCCCGCTTCCTCGCAGGGCGCGGCTTCGCCGTTTGCGGCCACGATCAGATCGGGCATGGTGCGAGCGCGCCTCTCGGCAAGCATGGGTGCCTCCCTGCGGCACATGGAGCCGCCGTCCTCATCGCCGACGTGGATACCCTACGCCATCTCATGCAGACGCGCATGGGCATCGAGACGCCGTACTTCCTCTTCGGCCACTCGCTCGGTAGCTTCATCACACGCGCCTACATCTCCCGCCATGGGACGGGGCTCGCCGGCGCGATCATCTGCGGCACGGGCCATGTCCCAACGGCGACATCCAAGGCCGGCAATGCGGTCTGCCGCCTCATCTGCCGTCTCAAGGGCGAGGATGCGGTATCCGGCCTTCTGAACAGCATGGGAGTGGGTGCCTACGCCAAGGCCATCAAGGATGCTGCGGGACCGCTTGACTGGCTCTCCTACAACCGGGAGAATATCAGGCGCTACGAGGCCGATCCCCTCTGCGGCTTCCCGTTCTCGGCCGGCGGCTATGCCGTTGTCACGGCACTCACAGGCGAGGCCTGCGCCCCGGCGTGCTTCGCGCGCATCCCGCACGACCTGCCGCTCCTCTTCATCTCGGGCGATGGGGATCCGGTGGGCTCCTGCGGCGAGGGCGTGCGCACGGCGTTCCAGATGGCGCGCGACGCCGGATCGGTCGATGCCTATTGCATCATCTACGAGCATATGCGCCATGAGATCCTGAACGAGGACGGGCGCGGACAGGTCATGGAGGATATCGCCACGTGGTTGGAGGAACGCCTATGAGCGGGAGGTATATCATCGCGCTCGATCAGGGGACCACCTCGTCGCGCGCCATCCTCGTCGATCATGAGGGCACGATGATCGATGCTGTGCAGCGCGAATTCGAGCAGATCTATCCCAAGCCGGGGTGGGTGGAGCACAACCCCCAGGACATCCTCTTCTCACAGCTCGGATCCCTCGCCGAGCTGGTGACCCGCCATGGGCTCACGGCCGATGACATCGTGGCCATCGGCATCGATAACCAGCGCGAGACCACCATCGTCTGGGATCCCACCACCGGCGAGCCCATCGCCAATGCCATCGTGTGGCAGTGCCGCCGCACAGCCGGTCTCGTGGACAGGCTGTGCGGTAGCGCCGAGGTGGCGGCCCAGATACGGGCACGCACGGGCCTCATGCCCGATGCCTACTTCTCGGCGAGCAAGCTGCGCTGGCTGCTCGACAACGTGGCAGGCGCGCGGGCGCGGGCGGAGGCGGGAGAGCTGCTCTTCGGAACGGTCGACAGCTATCTGGTATGGGTCCTGACGGGTGGCCTCGTGCATGCGACCGACGTCACCAATGCGAGCCGCACCATGCTCTACAACATCCACGAGAGCCGCTGGGATCCTTGGCTTCTGGAGCTCTTCGGCATCCCCGCAGGCATGCTTCCCGAGGTACGGGCCTCGAGCGGCTTCTTCGGCGAGACGAGCTATCCGGGACTTCCCGCCGGCATCCCCATCGCGGGCGTCGCCGGCGACCAGCAGGCCGCCCTCTTCGGCCAGTGCTGCTTCGAGGCGGGACAGGCCAAGAACACCTACGGTACCGGCTGCTTCATGCTGCTCCACACCGGCCACGAAGCCGTCGAGAGCAAAAACAGCCTGGTCACGACCATCGTCGCCTCTCCTCCGGGAACCGAGGGCGTCGAATACGCGCTCGAGGGATCGGTCTTCGTAGGCGGTGCCGTGGTGCAGTGGCTGCGCGACGAGCTCGGCATCGTACGCACGGCAGCCGAGACCGAATATCTCGCCGCAGGCGTGGAAGATACGGGCGGGGTCTACATCGTGCCGGCCTTCACGGGATTGGGGGCCCCTTGGTGGGCGCCCGATGCGCGCGGCACCATCACCGGCATCACGCGCGGGACGGGTCGGGCGCAGCTGGCACGCGCGGCCCTCGAGGCCATCGCCTATCAGGTCTCCGACCTCGCCGTCGCCATGGAGGCCGATGCCGGAACGCCCATCGAGGTACTCAATGTGGACGGCGGTGCGGCAGCCAACGACTTCCTCATGCAGTTCGAGAGCGATATCCTGGACCGCACGCTGCATCGCCCGCAGAACCGCGAGACCACGGCCATGGGGGCGGCCTATCTCGCCGGGCTCGCCACCGGATTCTGGAGCGGCGTGGACGAGCTGCGGAGGCTTCGGGATACCGATGACGTGTTCACGTCTCGGATGGATCCCGTGCGCCGGGCAGAGCTGCTTGCAGGCTGGCATGAAGCCGTCAGGAGGACGGTCTGAGGATCGGAGTCCCGGTCGCATCCGTCGGGATGCATCGGCCAGACCAGCCTGAGGGTTCGGAGCCCGTTTTTATCCCAGGATCTCTCGGGCGATCTTCGCGCTTTCGGTGGCGTCCTTGGCGTAGTAATCGGCTCCCACCATCTGCGCGTATTCGGGGTTGAGCACCGCCCCGCCCACCATCACCTTCGCAGCAGGCGCCTGCTTGCGCAAAAGCCTGATGGTATCGGCCATGCCCGCAACCGTCGTGGTCATGAGCGCGGAGAGGCCCACGAGACGGGCATCGTGGGCGAGCACCGCATCGACGACCGCCTGCGGATCGACATCGCGACCGAGATCGATCACATCGAAGCCATAGTTCTCGAGCAGCATACGCACGATGTTCTTGCCGATATCGTGGATGTCGCCACGCACCGTGCAGAGCACGATCTTGCCTTTGTCCGCAGGGACGGGCGCGGAGCCGCCGCGGGCGCGGAGCACCTCGAAACCCGCTTTGGCCGCCTCGGCCGAGGCCATGAGCTGCGGCAGGAAGAAGGCGCCTCGCTCGAAACGCTCCCCCACCTCGTCGAGCGCGGGTATCAGGACCTCGTTGATGACCGAGAGGGTATCGGAACCGTTCTCCAACAGCTCCTCGACCTGCTGCGGCACAGGATCCTTGCGGCCGGAGAGGATGGCCGCGTGGATGCGCTGCTCGATGGTCTGATCTTCATGGGCGGGGTATCCCGCAGCAGCGTTCTCTGCAACGCGGATGCTCGGCGACGATTCCGGCGCGGCAACCGCCGCCGCATCCGGGCGGTTCGCATACTCTGCCACGAATTCCTGCGCGGACGCGTCCTCGCCCGAGAGCACGCGCCACGAGTTGACGACGTCCATCATGCGCGGATCGAGCGGATTGATGATCGCCAGATCCAAGCCCGCCGCGAAAGCCGCCGCGAGGAACGTGGCATTCACGAGGGGGCGGAACGGCAGTCCGAAGCTGATATTGGAGACGCCGAGCACCGTGCGCACGCCCGGCAGATCGCGTTTGACGAGCGCGATACCGTCGAGGATGGCGCGCGGGGCGCTCTGATCGGTGGAGGCCGCCATGGTGAGGCAGTCGATGGCGATGTCGCAGCGGGGGATGCCGAGCTTTTCGGCGGCCCCGACGATGCGCCGCGCGATGGCGAGACGGCCCTGGGCGTCTTGGGGGATGCCCTGCTCGTCGAGGGTGAGCCCTACGACGGCGCAGCCGTAATGGGCGGCAAGCGGCAGCACCGCGTCGAGCACCTCCCGCTTGCCGTTGCAGGAGTTGATGAGGGCCTTGCCGGGGTAGCTGCGCACGGCGGCCTCGATCACGGCGGGGTCTGCGGAGTCGATCTGCAGGGGCAGCGTGGTCACCCCGGAGAGCTCCGTGCATAGACGGAGCATCGTCCGGCGCTCGTCGATCTCGGGAAGGCCCGCGTTGACGTCGAGGATCTGCGCCCCCGCCTCGGCCTGCTTGATGGCCTCGCCCATGACATAGTCGAGCTCGCCCGCGCGCAGCGCCTCCTTCAAGCGCTTCTTGCCGGTGGGATTGATGCGCTCGCCGATGACCCCCACGGAACCCGGCGCGAGGGCGACGTGGCTCTGGGCGCTCGTCACCGTGAACACGTCACCGGCGTGACGGGCGTGACGGGGGGACAGGTCGCTTGTCACGCTGTCAAAGCGTGACAAGCGACCTGTCCCCCCGTCACGCCCCCTGTCGCAAAGCAGGCGCCTCTCGGCGGCCGTGTAGGCGGGATCCGTGCCGCAGCATCCGCCGATGATCGTGACGCCGGCATCGACCATCTCGGCAACGGCCGCGACATAGGCATCGGGACCGATATCGTAGGCGGTCGCGCCGTCCTCCACGCGCGGGAGGCCGGCATTGGCCTGCACCATCACCGGGCAGTCCGCATACGGGATCATGCGCTTGGCAAGGGGAACCAGCGCTGCGGGCCCCAAACTGCAATTGATGCCGAGCGCATCGACGCCGAGAGCCGAGAGCGTGATGGCGGCGACCTCGGGCGTGGTGCCCAAGAAGGTGCGCCCATCCTCGGCGAAGGTCATCGTGCAGAAGATGGGCAGATCGGAGTTCTCCTTCGCGGCGAGCACGGCGGCCTTGGCCTCGGCGAGATCTGCCATGGTCTCGATGATGAGCAGATCCGCACCGGCGGCATCGGCAGCTCTGACCTGCTCGGCGAAGAGCGTGTAGGCCTCGTCGAACGAGCAGGTCCCCAAGGGCGCCAGGAGCTGCCCGGTGGGTCCGATATCTGCTGCCACGTATGCGGCCCCGCTCGCCTTGGCGCAGGCGATGGCCGCAGAGAAGACCTGCTCGACCGTGGCGGCATCGCCCAGCTTGGCGGCATTGGCGCCGAAGGTGTTCGTGGTCACGGCATCCGCACCGGCAGCGACGTAGGCCCCATGGATCGCGCGGATCCCATCGGGATCCGTGAGGCACAGGAGCTCCGGCAGCTCGCCTGCGGCAAGGCCGCGGGCTTGGAGCTGGGTCCCCATGGCGCCATCGAAGAGCAGACACTCCTCTTGTGCGAGCACGGCGGCGAGGCGGGCGTCTTTCACGCGGAGGTTGCGCATGGCATATCTCCCATCTACGCAAGCGAACCCGACATGAGCTCGGAGCGGCGGGCTGCACGGGAGGTCTCGAAGATCCCCATGACGGCGGTGATGCTCTTCGTGGGCACCATGAGGAGCGTGTCGGTGAGGGCGATGCCCAAGCGACGCTGGGCATCCACGCTGGCAAGCAGGACGGGCTGCACGGCAAGCGGCAGATCCCCGTATCCCGGCGAGAAGCGGGCATTGGCATGGAGCCCACGGGCTGCAGCCTCGGCGATGATGCTTTTCTGACAGGCTGCCGCAGCCTCCTCCACGGCAACGCTCGCCGCCGCATCGAAGATCACGCTCGCCACGCTATCGGTAGCGGAAAGGCGCTTGAGCTCGCGCTCCACATCCATACCCACCGTGACGGCCATGACGGCGCAGGCTACGGCACCGTCCATATGCGTCGCGATCGACGAGCCCATGAGGGTGAGCGCCGTACCGGCAAGATGGGTCTCGGATGTGCCGTCATCGCGTGCAGACCGTCCGGCAACGTCGAAGACCGCCCACGAGGAGCGCGGGTGCGCGAGCTCGAGCACGCGCGCCACGAACCTATCGATGCGCGCATCGATCTCGGATGCGATCTCCTGCCCGCGATAACCCAGGTAACGCAGCACTGCGCGCCGTGGGAGGGAGGAGAGGCTGTAGCTCTCTATCGGCATGCTAGTCCTCGAGATACCCGCAGGCGAGCAGGGCATCGTAGGCCGCATCGCCGATCTCGTGCCGGTTCATCGTGTAGATATGGATGCCGTCCACGCCGTTCGCTGCAAGATCGGCGATCTGCTCGAGGGCGTACTCGAGACCGGCCCTCGCCTGATCGGCAGGGTCATCGCCCGCCGAGACGATACGCTTGATGACGGCCGCGGGAATGGTGGCTCCGCAGGTGAAGGCCATGCGCTGGATCTGCTTGGCGCTCGTGAACGGCATGATGCCCGCGACGATGGGGATCTTGATGCGATGCCGCGTGCACGCCTCGCGGAAGGTGTAGAAGAGCTCGTTGTCGAAGAAGAGCTGGGTCACGAAGAAATCGGCCCCCGCCTGCTGCTTGGCATAGAGATGGCGCATGGACAGCTCGAAGTCCTCGCATTCGACATGGCCCTCGGGATAGCAGGCCGCGCCTATGCAGAACTCGGGTGCGACGTGTTTGATATAGGCGATGAGGTTCGACGCATAGGCGAAATCCGCAACCTCGCGACCGGGAATGCGATCGCCGCGCAGGGCGAGCACGTTCGAGATGCCCGCTGCCGCGAGCGCCGCGAGATACGCGTCGATATCCGCACGTTCGGAACCCATGCAGGTGAGGTGCGCGAGCGGCTCGATCGCGCACCTCTTCAGCAGCTCGCCCGCAACGGCCAGCGTATTGGCGCTGTTACCGCTGCCGCCTGCTGAGAATGTGACGGAGATCCAGTCGGGCTTATCGGCGGCGAGGGCACCGGCCACAGCGAGCGCCTGATCGATGGGCAAGTCGCCTTTGGGCGGGAAGATCTCGAACGAGAAGGTCTGCTTGGCGGCGAGGCGTTCGCTGATACGCATGGCTGCTCCTTACCGGGAACGATTGGCATCATCTTACCCTCTTTACGAATGCACCCGGGCCTGCCGTCACAGGCTTGTCATAGAGAGAATGCGTCATGCAGGAAGACGACCGTGATAGCCGCGACCGCTATGTAGGGGGCGAACGCGAAGGCGTCGGCCTCGGGCTTCCCGAAACGGGGGATAAGGCGATGCGCGAGCATCAGCGCGCAGGAAAGCCCCGCGATGAGAAGGCCCGCCTCCCAGCCGAAGCAGAAGCCGAGGGTACCGAGGAGCTTCACATCTCCCCCGCCGACACCCGCAGAGCCCGTCCTGCGTTCCATGAGGCATGCCGTGGTGAGAAGGACGGCGAGCACCGCAGCGGCACCCGCGAGCGATGCGGCAGACGCATCGAGCGCGCCGCGCACGTCCGAAACGGCGAGCGCTCCGAGTTCCGCAAGCCTCAGGGTCGCGAGCGCGGCGACCACCCCGTTGGGGATGATGCGCGTCTTCGCATCGTGAGCCGCAGCATAGACGAGCAGCACGGCCATCGCGGCATGGACGGCCCCCTGCGCGGGACGCTCCCACAGGGGGAGCGAGAGCATGAGGGCGGCTGACGCCGCCCCCAGACCGGTCCAGATGATACGGGAGCGTCCCTGCACTAGTTGTAGCTCACGATCTTCGTGCTGTGGGGAACGTAGTCGTAGATGTACTTGGCATTGTCGATGTGGAGGCGCACGCATCCGTTGGAGAGGTGCATGCCCAGGCGGCTGTCGAGGTGGTAGAACGAGTAGGGCTGGTAGAGTGTGGAATGGAACAGATAGTCGCCGTAGATCTGGGTGTACCAGTAGCAGGCATGGCCCTGATCGGAACCGAAGGTATAGCCTTTCGCACCCACGTAGTAGGTACCGCGCACGGTGGGCGTGGACCCTTTGCCGTTCGAGCAGCGGAAGTAGCGTTCCATGAGCCAGCGGCCGCCCTCGTATTTGAAGACGCCGACCCAGCATGCATCGTTATCGATGAGGATCAGCCAGTCGGTGGGGGAGCTGTAGCCCTGGGCGCGCTTGTACATGGCGAGCTGGGAGTCCGACATGGTGAGCGTACCATACGCGTAGTCCGTGGACTCGAAGATGAAGCGCTGGCCATCGTTCGAGACGTTGCTCTGGATATCGGCGTTGGCGGAGTTGGAGGGCACGCCCCCCGCGATGGAGAGCACCACGCTGCTGTCGAGGGCGCTCGCGATGCTGAAGGAGCCGTCGTGGTTATAGACGAGATTCCACCTCTGGGCGGCGGAGGAGCTGGCGGAGGCCTGTTCGACGTTCGTGCCGGGGACGGCAGAGGCGCCCGCAACGGCAAGCGGCAGCTCGGAGTGGGCGTTCAGGATCTTGTAGGTGCCGTCGGATTGACGCTGGAAATACCATTTCTGGTTGCCGCCCGCGTTGTTGGTGTAGGAGATGACGTTACCGCCGCTCCCGGTGGCCTTGCCGGACACATCGAGCACCAGATCGGCATTGGCCTCGAACTCGATGTAGTAATAGCCGTTCCCTATCGGACGGGTCCTCGCGAGCGAGAAGCTCTGCGCCGAGGTGCCGTTAGCCGTCCAGATCTCGATGTTGGTACCGGCCTTGGCACCGCAGCCCGTGACGTCGAGCATCATGCCGGAGGCCACATTCTGGAACATGACCCGGCCGCCGGAGTAGGAGGGGACCCACTGGGCGGCGGCATTGCCGGCATCGATCGCCCGCTGGCTGACATTGGCACCCTTACCGGTGCCCTCGGCAGCCAGATAGGCGCCGGACATGACGGCTTGGATGGTATAGGTATTCTGCTTGCCCGCAACCAGCATGATGTCCCATTTCTGGTTCTGGCCGCCGTTATCGGTCCAAATGGCGACATTGGCGCCGTTGTCGCGCGACTGGCCGGATACGTCGAGGCGCATCTGCGAGTTGGTCGCGGGCGTGATCTCGTAGAGGCCCTCGGTGAGCAGATCGATCCTCCGGATGAGCTTGAACTGCTGGGTGGTGCCGCCTGTGACGGCATCGCCATAGACGTTGGCACCCTTCCCGGAGCCGGCCACGGTCATGACGAGGCCGGAGGCCACGTTGGTGAGGGTGTAGGAGCCATTCGGGTTCTGGGTGACCGAGAAGAGCGAGCTCTTGGCACCTGCGACCGTGCCGGCCTGCTGGATGTTGGCACCGGGGATGGGGCAGCCCTCGGCCACATCGAGGGATCTCTCGGAGTGGACGGCTGTGAGGCGGTGGTAGCCGCCCTCCACCGTCACCCTGAAGAGCTGGTTGGTGCCATCGTTCGACGTCCAAACGACGGCATTGGCACCATCTGCGACGGATTGGCCGGAGATGTCGAGGATATGCGCGGAGGCCTTGGATTGGAGAGTGTAATAACCCTCCTCGATGATGGCCGTTGAGGGCGCGACCTCGGGCGTCGCATCGATGAGCTGGAAGACCTGATTCCTATTCGCATCGGTGCCGTTGGGGGTCCAAACCTCGACATTGGTGCCGTTCTGGGAGGTGTAGCCCGTGAGGTCGAGAACCAGGTTGGGCGAGAGCGCAGAGGTGATGGTATAGCCCCTCCCCTCCGCATCCTGCTCGATGATCCATTTCTGCGCCCGTGCGGCACTGCCGGCGAGATCGGCCTGCTGGTTGACGTTGGCACCGCTCTTCGTGCCATCGACGGTGAGCAGGAGGCCGGAGAGCACCGACCTCAGCGAGACGTAGCCGATCGCATCGTGGGCGACCTCCCACTCCTGGTTCTCCCCGCCATTCCAATTCCAGGCGATGGCGTTGCCGCCTTCATCCACGGACAAGCCCGACACATCGACGACCTGCTGATCGCCCATGATGGAGCGGATGCAGTACGTGTCATCGGCGATAAGGCCGGCAGCAGCCGAGGCACGGGTATCGAGCTCATCCTGCGGAGCGAGGTCGCGGAGCGCGAGAGCGGCAGGGGCATCTGACTCTGCAGCGGAGTCGGCAGCGGGATCCTCCGCGGACTGCTCAGCAGGCGCGGCAGCGGGATCCTCCGCGGAATCCTCAGCAGGCGCGGCAGCGGGATCCTCCGCGGACTCCGCGCCGGAATCGGAAGGGGACCCCGCAGCGGGATCCGCGTCAGGCGTATCCGCGGGCTCTGCAGCGGGATCGGCGGCGAGATCTCCCGAGACAGCGCCGATACCGTCATCGACGGCGCCGACGTCGCCCGCAGGAGCATCCGAAGCGATACCGATCCCCTCATCGCCGGGAAGCTCCTCGGCGATCTCGATCGCCTGCTCGGGAATCGCGTCGCCAACTCCGGACTCCTCGGCACCGGCCGATGCGGGGAAGGCCACCGCCAACGCGCATGCGGCGAACAGCACGAGCAACCTTTGCTTGAACATATGCAGCTCCTCGTATGGCAGATACGGACGCTCGATCGGGGGGGATGATCGCCGACGTCCGGCCATCATCACTACGGATAATCCAACATTACAGTATCATAAGCCGACAGGGTGGCTCGAAACAGGTTTTAACGCCATTTTCTAACGGCTTCACTGTCCTCTTTGGGAAGGTGCCATGGCAGAGATCGGCTACAAGGCGAAGCAATTGATCGTGATGCGCCGCGATCTGCACATGCGCAAGGGAAAAATCGCAGCTCAGGCAGGCCACGCCTGTCTGGAGGCAACGCTCATGGCCCTTGTGCGCGAGCGGCGGTTGGACAAGGTGCGCACGAATGGCTCCTGGATCAGCCTCGACCACGACGAGGACGACCGTACCCCCCTCACCGACTGGTTCGATGCCGGCATCGCCAAAGTATGCGTCTACGTGGACTCCGAGGAGGAGCTCCTCGCTATCGCCATGCAGGGACGCGAGCGGGGCTTCGCCGTTGCCCTCATCCGCGATGCGGGCATGACCGAATTCCACGGCGAGTCCACCTACACCTGCCTCGCCTTCGAACCGCTCTATCCCGAGCAGATCGACCCCATCACAGGCGAGCTTCCCCTTTTCTAAACAGGGAGCGGGGGCGTCTAAGCCCCCATCTCGGCTTTGCCTTCGGGCTGAAGGAAGGTCCCCTCAGACGGTGCTGTTGAAGTAGATGATCCCGAAGATGACCGCGATGATCACGAGCAGCAGGGCGATGATCGGCAGGGATTGGATCACGCGGGAATTCCTGCGCATGATGTTGCGACGCATGGCCTGTTCCTGCTTGCTCGCACTCATGAGCTGGGGGACGCGCGCGGAAGCGGGCGATCCCGAACGCCTCATCCGACGGGCATGGCTGCGCTCGCGGGCAAACGAGCCCGTATCCGAACGTGCGTGCGGCGCGCGTGGAGGACGCGACCTCAGGCGCGCGCGTGCGCTGTTGCTTGTCCCGTTGCGATTCTCCATGCGTAGATTCTACCATGGGCGGGGTTCCCGCAGGAGAGGCTGCCCCCTATCCGCCATAACTAAGCGCAGCCGTGGTCCTGCCCGCCTTGGGCGCGCGAGGCACGCAGGAGCTCCAACCCGTGCGGCAGGGCGGCGATGACGGCGCCGAGGCTCTCGATAGCCGCCTTGGGGCTCCCGGGAACATTCACGATGAGCGTGCGCCCGCAGATGCCCGCCTGCGCGCGCGAGAGGACCGCATGGGGCGTGATGGCGCGCGAGGCCGCCCGCATGGCCTCGGGGATTCCGGGCGCAAGGCGCTCGCACACGGCGCACGTCGCCTCGGGCGTGACATCACGGGGCGAGAAGCCCGTGCCGCCCGTGGTCACGACGAGGGCGATATCCTCTTCCGCGAAGGTTCGGAGCGCAGCCTCGATCTGATCCCGCTCGTCGGGGACGAGCCGGGCCTCGACGAACTCGAAGCCCCTCGCGGCAAGGAATGCCGCGAGCGCGGGACCGCTCGCATCCTCGTAGATGCCCTGGAATACACGATCGCTCACGGTGAGCACTGCTGCGGTGTCCGACATGGCGCTCCTCACGTCCCGAAGGGGCATTGCGGAAAGGTGCAGGGGGTGCAGCCCAGGCAGAGCCCACCCTCGCCCATGGCCGTGATGTCGCGCTTCTCGAGCTCGATGCCTGCGGCAATACGGGGGAGTACCAGGTCGAAGACGGTCGCCTTGGCATACATCGCGCAGCCGGGCAGCCCCAAGATGGGCGTCCCGTCGGGGAAATAACCGAGAAGGAGCATCGCCCCGGGCAGCACCGGGGCACCGTAGGACACGATGCGGGCACCGGATGACTTGATGGCGCTTGGCGTGTTGTCATCGGGATCCACGCTCATGCCGCCCGTGCAGACGATGAGGTCGGCACCGCGCGCGCGGGCGAGCGCGATGGCTGCGGCGACCGCCTGCGGCTCGTCGCCCGGCTTGGCGCGGTACGTGCAGACGATGCCGAACCCCTCGAGCTTGGCCTCCACGACCGGTGTGAAGGCGTCCTCGATGCGCCCGCTCGCCACCTCGGAGCCCGTGGCGATGATGGCGGCGGTCTTAAGGCGAAACGGTGCGACGCGCATCAAGGGTCCATCTCCGGCGGCAGCCTCGGCAACGCGCAAGCGCTCCTCGGCGACCACGAGCGGGATCACCCGCATACCGGCAAGCTTGTCTCCTTCCTGCACTGCGGAACCGCCTTTGCGGGTGGCGATCATCAGCTCATCGGTCGCATTCACCGCCATGAGACGGTCGGCGTCGACGAGAAACACGCCGCCGCAGGCCGCCGTGAGCTCGATCTTGCCCTCGGAGGGCCCGCTGGCCACCATATTCTCGCTTCCGCAGAGCGCAGCGAGCCGGCCTGCGGCATCGTTCTCATGGAGCATACCCTCTTCGAGCTCGTACACGTAGAGTTGGGTCTTGCCCATATCGAGCAGGACGGGTATATCCTCGACGGCGACCACGTGCCCCTTCTTGAAGCGCGGCCCTTTTGAGACGCCGGGTATGATCTGGGTCATATCGTGGCAGAGCACGTGTCCCACCGCATCCTCGGTACGTAGGCGCCTCACAGGAGCTCCCCCTCCCCGATCGCGCTGATGGGATCGCCGGCGCGCACGCAGCCGCCGCGCAGCACCACGCAGAAGATGCCGCAGGTGGGCATGACGCACATGCCCGCCCGGCGCTTGATCTCGCAGTCGCCATGGCACTCCTTGCCGATCTGGGTGACGGCCAGAAGGCACTCCCCCACGGCAAGCACGCTACCCACGGGGAGGACGGGCAGGTCGATGCCGCGCGTCAGGATGTTCTCGGCGAAATCACCCGCCGCAAGCGCGATGCCGCGCTCCCGCAGCGCATCCACCGCCTCGTCGGCCAGAAGGCTCACCTGGCGATGCCAGGCTCCGGCATGGGCATCGCCCTCTATGCCGTGACCCACGCGCAGGACGATCTCGTCCTGCGCGATCTTGCGCTCGCCTGTGCGCGCGCTGGTGCAGACGGCGACGACTTCGGACATCAGAGCCCCTCCCTCATGAAGCGGCCGCTCGCGCCGCCGTCCTTCTCGAGCAGGAAGATCTGGTCGATCTCGATGTCGCGTTGGACGGCCTTGCACATGTCGTACACGGTGAGGGCCGCCGTGCCCGCAGCGACCAGCGCCTCCATCTCAACGCCCGTCTCGCCCATGCAGCGCACGCAGGACTCGATCTCGACACGATCCTCTCCAAGCGAGAACGAGATATCGCACGCGGTGAGGGCGATGGGATGGCAGAGCGGGATGAGCTCGGAGGTGCGCTTTGCCGCCATGATGCCGGCGACCTGCGCGATCGCGAGCACATCGCCTTTCCTCATGCCGCCCGTTCCGATAAGCTCCGCCGTCTCGGGACGCATGCGGACGCGTGCGTGGGCGCGGGCCATGCGGTGGCCGGCGGGCTTCCCGCCCACGTCGACCATACGGGCGCGCCCCTCATCGTTGATATGGGTAAGGTCGTCCATGTCATCCTCCGATTTCCGACATGATGCGCAGGGAGCGGCTGCCTGCATCTGCAAGCGTATGGGCCTTCGGCTTGGCGAGGATCCCCGCACGCACTGCCTCGACGAGCTCGACGCCGGAAAGCCCCCTCAAGGATAGCTCCTCGCCTGAATGCAGGCAGGGCTTGAGATAACCGTCGGCGGTCACGCGGATGCGGTTGCATGTCGAGCAGAACGGCCGCGAGATCGGGGCGATGACGTGTCCTTTCGCCGTGCCTGCGGGCACGAAGCGCTCGCGCGGCCAATCGGCGCACACGCCGAGGGGCATGAGCTCGATGAAACGGACCTCCACGCCCTGCTCGGCGGCAAAGGAGTCGAACGCATCCACCTCGCCATCGTTCACACCGCCTATGAGCACGCAGTTCACCTTGGTGTTCTCGAAGCCCGCAGCTTTGCAGGCGGCAAGGCCGGCAAGGGCATCGTCGAGCGAGCCGCCGCGGGTGATCGCACGATAGCGCTCGGGTATAAGCGAATCGATGCTGATGTTCACACGGGAGAGCCCCATCGCACGGAGCTCCCCCGCCATCGGCGCGAGAAGCGTGCCGTTGGTGGTGAGGCAGACCTCCTCGATGCCGGAAGTCGCCGCGATCTTACCGACGAGCTCGGGAAGATCACCCCGGATGCAGGGTTCGCCTCCCGTTATACGCACCTTCGTGATGCCGACCTCCGCAGCCGCCTCGACGATCTCGGCAGGCGATGGAGCGCGGCAGGGGGACGGGCAGCTTACCTCGCCGGCAGGGCGGCAGTAGATGCAACGCAGGTTGCAACCGCCCGTCACCGAGAGCCTCAGGTAGTCGATCCTGCGTCCGAAGCTATCGCGCATGGCCGTCCCGAATCTCCACGATGGAGCTGCAGAGCCGCTCCACCTCGGGCCGGTCGTGCGACACGAGGATGCAGGGGCCCGGAAATGCCGAGAGAAGCTCCAGGAGCTCGCCCTCGAGGATGGCCTTGAGCTCCTCATCGACCGCCGAGAAGGGCTCGTCGAGAAGCAGCGCCTCCGGATCGTTCGCGAGGCAGCGCGCAAGCGCGGCACGCTGCTGCTCGCCGCCGGAGAGCTGATGCGGCCTGCGCTTCTCGAGGCCCGACAGATGGAACGTCCGGATCTTCTCGGCCACGCGGGCGTCACGTTCCGCACGGCCGCGCATGCGCATACCGCAGGCTATGTTCTGCTCGACCGTCATCGTGGGGAAGAGCGCGTAGCTCTGGAAGAGGTAGCCCACGTTCCGTTCGCGGGCCGGGAGGTCTATTCCCCGGGTACCGTCGTAGAGCACGCGCCCGCCGAGTTCGATGCGTCCCCCATCGGGATGCACGAGCCCGGCGATGGCCTTGAGCGTCATCGATTTGCCCGCACCCGACGGACCCACGAGCGCCGTCATCGCGCCCGCGCCCTCGGCGGAAAGGGACACATCGAGCTGAAAGGATCCCAGCTGCTTGTCAATCCGGACATCCAGCACCGTCACCGCCTCCTTTCCGCGCGATCGCGCGCCTCGAGGTGGTTCAGCACGAAGAGCGCGAGGGCCGAGATGGCGATGTTGACCAGCACCCAACGCAGGGCCAGCCCATCGTCGCCGATCTGCCAGAGCTGGTAGACCGTGGTCGAGACCGTCGCCGTGACATGCGGGGTGTAACCCGCCACCATCGATGTTGCGCCGTATTCCCCGAGCGCGCGGGCGAAGGCCAGCACGGCTCCCGCGATGATGGACGTGCGGCACGCGGGGAGCTTCACCCGCCAGAAGATCCAAGACTCCGATTTTCCCAGCGTACGCGCCGCATCGGCAAGGGTCTCGTCGAAGTTCTCGAACGCCCCGCGCGCGGTGCGGTACATGAGCGGGAATGCCACCACGACGCTCGCGAAGACCGCCGCATACCACACCATGGTGAGGCGCACGCCGAAAGACCCGAGCACGAGGGAGCCGAGCGGCCTGCGCGGGCCGAGCAGCATGAGCAGCAGGAAGCCCACCACGGTGGGCGGCAGCACGAGCGGCAGCGTCAAGGCCACGTCGGCGAGCGCCTTGAGCGCCGGGGGCAGCTTGGCCACCCCATCGGCGAGCCAAATGCCCAGGACGTAGACGGCCGCAGTCGAGAGCGCGGCTATGCGGAGCGAATTTGCAAGCGGGAACCAGTCCACAGCATCCCCCCATCAGGACAAGGGCGTGAAGCCCACGCGCTCGAAGGCGGCACGGCCTACCTCGCCGCAGAGGAATTCGAGATAGGAGACGGCGAGCCCGCCCTGCTCGGAGGCGGCGAGCACCGCAGCGGGATAGACGACCTTGCCGCACATCACCTCGGTCGCCTCGTCCACGGGCTCGAGCCCGGCGGAGTAGGCATCGGAGGCGTAGATAACGCCCGCATCCACCGTTGCCTCAGCGACCTGCGCGGTCACCTCTTTGACAGTGCCGCCATAGGTGATGACGCCGCGCGCTGCGAGATCGGCCTCGCGGAGGCCGAGGTATTCGAGGATCTTCAAGGTATAGGTGCCCACCGGCACCTCCTCGTTGCCCATGGCGAAGAGGATATCGCCGGCCAAAAGATGCGTGGCCAGATCCTCGAAGCTCTCGATGCCCTGGGGATTTCCCTCGGGAACCACGAGCACGACCTTGTTCTCGAGGATGTCGAAGCGGCTCGCCTCATCGATAAGGCCTTCTCCGGCCAGGTCGTCCATCTGCCGCTGCGCTGCGGAGATGAAGACATCGGCCTGCGCGCCCTCTTCGATCTGATCGCGGAGCTTGCCCGAAGAATCGAGCGTGAGCAGCACCTCGGCCTGCTCGAACCGAGGCGAGGCCTCCTCGAGCGCCTCGGTGAGCGAGGCTGCAGCGAAAACGGAGAGCGGGGGCCGTCCGGCATCCGCCGAGCCGCCGGTCCCCGAGCACGCTGCGAGCGAGAGCACCGCCGCTCCAGCCACGAAGGCCCTGCGGTCGATGCTCATGATAGCCCCCTCCCTGCCCGTCCATGGGGCTTCACAGACCTCATGCCGGCACGCACCCTGATCATCTGGGCGGCGATGGAGACCGCGATCTCAGCCGGAGTTACGGCGAGGATACCCTCGCCAATGGGAAGATGGATGGAACCGACCAGATCACGGCCATGACCGCGCGAAACGAGCTCGTCGCGGGCGATCGCAGCCTTGCGCCGGCTGCCGATGCATCCCACATAGGCAGGGCGGCGCGGCAGCAGCTGATCGAGGACATCGACGTCTGCCGCGTGGCCATGGGTGAGCACCACGGCGAAGTCCCGGCCATCCGGGAGCGCGTTGAGGGCGGCGAGATCCCGATAGCTGCCGCAGACGATGCGCGCGGCATCGGGCAGGCGCTCGGGCACGGCCATCCCGGAGCGGTCGTCCACCACGACGGGATCGAAATCAAGGCGGGCAAGCAGATGCACGAGCTCGGCGCCCACATGCCCCGCGCCGTAGACGAAGGCGCGGAGCCTATCCGCTTCCGCCCCGGCGAGAAGGCTCTCCATCTCGCCTTCCCCTGCGCGGTGGATATCGACACGGGCATCTCCTCCGCAGGCCATGCCGGTGAGCTCCTTGGTATACCAGACGACGGAGGCCTCCTCCTCGCCGGCAAGCACGCGACGGCAGCGCTCGAGCACCAGGTGCTCGATCGAGCCGCCGCCGATGGTGCCGATGATCCGGCCGCTTTCGAAGAGCGCAAGCCAAGCGCCCTCCCTGCGGGGCATCGAGGCGCGCGTCTCGATGATCTTCGCGATAACCGCACGCTCCGCCATGGTCACTCCCCCCTCACGCGGATGCGCTTTCCGCCCTCGTAGGCACGCACGCGGCCCACCGCAGCTGCACAGGGCACACGCCCATCCGCGCGCAGATCGGCGATGAGGGCATCGGCATCCTCGGCGGAAACGGCGACGAGAAGGCCGCCCGAAGTCTCCGGACAGAAGAGCACATCGATAAGATCGCGGGGTACATCCCCGTCATCGACCTCGCTCTCGGCAAAGTGCCGGTTACGGTACATGCCCGCAGGCAGGATGCCCAGGCGGGCCGCCTCGCGGGCACCATCCAGCAACGGGAAGGCGCATGCGTCGAGTTCCACGGCGACATCGGCTCCCCGCGCCATCTCGAGCATATGCCCCAGCACGCCGAAGCCGGTCGCATCGGTGGCGGCATGGCACTCATGGGCCACCATGATGTCGCGGGCATAGCGGTTGAGCGTCATCATCGATGCCTCTGCGGCCGCAACCTGCCCCTCGGTGGCCAGACCGCCCTTCGCGGCCGTGGTCACGCAACCGCTGCCGAGCTTCTTGGTGAAGACGAGCACATCTCCCGGGCGTGCGCCTGCATTGGCGAGCATGCGGCGGGGATCCACAAGGCCCGTCACCGCGAGGCCGTACTTGGGTTCTTTATCGTAGATGGAGTGCCCGCCTGCGATGGAAGCACCCGCCTCGGCGGCCTTCTCGTATCCGCCGCGCAGGATCTCATGCACGACCGCCTTGTCCATATCCTCGGGCACCGCCATGATGTTCAGGGCGATCCTGGGCTCGCCGCCCATGGCGTATATGTCGGAGAGGGCGTTCGCTGCGGCAATGGCCCCGAACGTATAGGGGTCATCTGCGATGGGTGGGAAGAAATCGCAGGTCATAACCATGGCAAGGTCATCGGACAGCTTGTAGACCGCCGCATCATCGCTTGTGTCGAAGCCCACGATGAGGTTGGGATCATGTCGGGAGGGCAGATCGGATAGGAGCTGGGCCAAGGCACCGGCGCCCACCTTCGCCCCGCATCCCGCGCATTCGGATAATTTGGTCAGTTTGACGTTACCCATCATCCCTCCCCGATACGACCGGATGCAGCTCCGAGAAATGGCAGATCGCCTCGAGCACGCCGCCGCCCACCGCAAGCGCCTTATCGGAAGACGTGCGGATATAATCGGGCACGCAGCGCGGGTCGACATCGCCCGCTTTCATGCCCGCGTGCACGACGACGCCATCGGCGAGCAGGCCGCGCACCACCCCGTCGATAGTGGAGCGCATAGGAAGGCCCGCGACCTGCCCGCAGATATCCCCTGCGGCAACGGTATCGCCGATGGACACGAAGCCCGTGAAAACGCCGTCTGCGGGCGCGCGCATGACGCGTTCGCCGGCAAAGCCGCCGATGAGTCCGGGAATGCCGGTATCGGCGATGGGAGAACCCTCATAGTAAACGCGCCCGAGGTGGTGGCCGCGCATGGTCTCCACGGCGGCATGGCAGTCGGCACCCGCCGTGAAACCGGGGCCGACGCCGATCACGATCGGCGCCATATCGATACGTGTTCCGAGGTTCTCTTTGGCGAGGATGGCATCCACGAGCACGTCCGGTGCAAGCTCGCACGAGCGCGATGCGTCGGGATCGACGATCACCGCGACCTCGCCTCGGGCGAGGACGGCATGTGCGGCGGCGGCATCGGGTACGAGGACTGCGTGCACGTCTTCGACCTCGCAGGCGCCCGAACGCACGGCCTCGGAGAAGCATACGGTACGGCGGATAGAGGTGGGATGAGCACGCTCGCACATCGCGCAGGAGAGCCCCGCGCGAAAAAGACGAAGCGCGATACCGGTCGCCATGTCGCCCGCTCCGCGGATAAGAACCAGCATCCGTCCTCCTAGCAGCGTTCCATATCGAACAGGTCCTCGTATGCCAGACCCGCCAAGGCCTGTGCTAACGCGTCTTTGAACGACGCAGGGCTCCTCCATGCCAGGCCGCACTCGGAGCTGACGGTGGTCGGCGTGGGAATGAGGCGCCCCTCGATGCCCTGCCCGCCCAAGGTCTTCTCGGCCGCAAGGGCATCATGGGTCGAGGCGAAGGTCACCAGCAGGCTGTGCTCGCGTGCATGCGCCATCAAAGCCCCGCAATCTCGCGGAGTGCCGCGCAGGATGCATCGATATCGTCCTCGCTCGTGAACCAGCCGAACGAGAAGCGCACGGCCCCGCGCGACCGCGTGCCGAGCGCCCCGTGCATACGCGGCGCGCAGTGCAGGCCGGCGCGGGTGGAGATGCCGTAGTCCTCGCAGAGCATATCCGCAAGCTCGTACGCGTCCCTCCCGCGCAGGTTGAGGGATACGATCGCACCGTGCGTTCCCCCGAAGCTGCCGTAGCGCTCGAGGCCCTCGATGCCATCGGTGCCTGCGAGGAAGCGCTCGAGCAGCACCTGCTCGCGGGCATGGATACGCTCGACGCCCATCTCAGCGAGCCACTCCAGCGCAGCTCCGAGGCCGGCGATGCCATGGATGTTCAGGGTCCCCGCCTCGAGGCGCTCGGGCCAGACGTCCGGCTGGCGGGGTTCGGCCGAGCGCACGCCGGTGCCCCCCTCGACAAGCGGGGCGAGATCGATGCCCGGCGCGACGAGGATCGCGCCCGTGCCGGTGGGTCCCATGAGGGCCTTGTGGCCGGTTACGCAGACCACGTCCGCACCGAGTCCCTCCATCGAGAAAGGCAGGCACCCGGCAGTCTGTGCCGCATCGAGCACCACGGGAACGCCCTTCCCATGCGCGAGCGCGATGATGCCGGCTGCATCGCAGACCATGCCGGTCACGTTCGAGGCATGCGTGCACACGAGGAAATCGGCGGGTTCGCCGAGCAGGCTCGCGAGCGCTTCCCTATCGATCCCGCCCCCGCCATCCGCAGGCACGAGATCCACGCGCACATCCCGCTCATCGGCAAGGCGGGCAAGCGGGCGGAGCACCGCATTGTGATCCCATGCCGTTGCGATCACACGTCCGTGGATGCGGGGCAACCCCCTGATGGCGGTGTTGAGCGCAGCGGTGGCCCCGCTTGTGAAACACACGCGGTCGGGGTGCGAGAAGCCCAGTATGCGGGCCAGCTTCTCGCGCGTCGAGAAAACCATGCGCGCAGCGTCGAGGTCGGCGCTTCCGGCACCGCGGCCATACGAGCCGCAGGCGCCCATGGCACGCATGACGGCCTCGCCCACGCAGGCGGGCCGCTGCCGGGATGTGGCTGCGCAGTTGAGGTAGATCATCGCACGAACGCCCCTGCTGCTAGATCGACGTCACGATGGGCTCGGAGGCGATGATCTCCGCGATGGTATAGAGGTTGGTCACCCCGCCCACGCCGAGCTTCTCGCGGATGCCGTAGAAATCGAGGCAGGTACCGCAGGTGAGGACCTCGGTGCCGCGTCTCTCGAGTGAGCGGATATCGTCGAGCGACTCGCTCCCCGCGCAGGTGAGATACGCGCCCGCATTGAAGAAGAGCATGGTCTTGGGAACCGCTTCCCGATGCGCAAGGGCATAGATGAGCCCCTTGACGAGTATCCTGCCCAGCTCGTCGGAGCCTCGGCCCATCGTATCCGAGCCTATGGCCACGACGGTTTGGCCGATACCCGGCGCGGCGCAGCTCTCGGGCACCCCGGCCTCGGCGGATGCGTCCGCCGCACCCGCAGTGCGCGGCACGAGGGTCATCGAGGTGCAGCCGTCCTTCTCGGCAACGAGCAGCTCGCAGCCCTTCTCCTCGGCAAGGCGGGTGAGGTTGCCCACAGCGACCTCGTCGTTGACGAGAATCTCGAGGAACTCCTCCGGACCGAGCTTGGACAGGGCCTCGAGGGCCAGCACGACGGGTTTGGGACAGGTCTGGCCGCGAGCATCGATCTGCATGGAGCGCCCCTTTCGCACAGCGTTATACTCAGAAGAGTATAACGCTGTGCGCATCCCGCATGCGCCCTTTCGCCGGAAAGCTACATCATGCCGAGCGCCTTCAGGATCAGGGAGCCGATAAGCAGGATCGCGATGAGGGTGATGGCGATGCCGACCGCTTTCTTGACCACGGCGGCACCGATGGCCACCACGAGGATGGGGCCTAGGATCGCCAGCAGTGCATCCAGATCGAGATCGAAGCCCATGGTCTGCGCCCTCCGCTTGCCGTTGCTATTCCTATGGTACCCTTTCGGAACCGGAGGACGCTGACGATCCGCGGCGAAGGCATATAGCGGGTCCCGGTATCCCGGTAGGAGGAAACGGGCCGATCTATGGGCATGCGCGAAGAGCTCTGCATAACCGACGGGATCACCTCCGTCATCGGCAGCGGCGGGAAGACCGCGCTGCTGATTCTGCTTGCCCGCGAGCTCGAGGGGCGCGTGGTGCTCGCGACCACCACGCGCATCCTCCCCTTCCCCGACATCCCCACCGTAGAGCGCACGCCGCTGCCCGCACGCGTGAGCTGCGTTGCGAGCAGGAACGGCTCCCCCAAGCTGGGTGCCCCGCGCGAGGGCTTCGCCGCACTTGCCGAAGCGGCCCGCTACGTCTTGGTGGAGGCGGACGGATCGAAGAGGCTGCCGCTCAAAGCGCATGCAGCCTACGAGCCGGTCATTCCTGCGGGCTCGAACCAGACCGTCCTCGTGGTCGGCGCCTCGGGCTTTGGGAAGCCCGTGCGCGAGGCGGTCCATCGCCCCGGGATCTTCTGCTCCCTCACCGGCTGCACAGCTTATGACGCCGCAACACCCGAGCTGGTCGCACGTGCCATCCTCGCCGAGAATCTCGCCGATCGCCTGATCGTGAACCAAGCGGACACGCCCGAGTTGCTCGACGCCGGCCGAGAGCTCGCAGATCTTGTGGGGCTCCCGGCTTGGGTCGGCTCGCTCGATGCAACTGCCCGCACAGCGGATTCCCTCTCCCCGCGCGCGGGATCGCACAGGGTTGGCGCCTAGCCGGGGCCTTGAAGCCATCCGCGCAGGGCAGGTGCCGCCGCTTCGCACCGTCCGCTGCGGAGTGGTCGCAGGATCAGCAGGCCCGCGCGCTTCGAGAATCCCTGTTCAGGGAGAACCCTCCCGAATGTGACACCTCGATAAACGGACGCCCGGAGGCATGCATCGCAGGACCGCCCATCGTTACGATGGGTATATTGGAATCGTCCCGGAACGGGACGCGGATTCACGGGAAGGGCACCATGAAGAAGCCCCAGGACATCCTCGCCATGCCCCATGACCAGCTGGAAGCCCTCCAACTCGCGGGCATCAAGAAGACCGTGGCCGCCTGCTATGAGAACGTGCCCTTCTACCATGATCTCTTCGATGCGGCCGGCTTCGATCCCTACGCGGTCGAGACCCTCGACGATCTCAAGGCGGCCCCCTTCACCACCAAGCAGGATCTGCGCGACAACTACCCCTACGGCTTCTTCGCCGTTCCCAAGCGCGAGATCCGCGAGATCCACATGTCCTCCGGCACCACCGGCATCGCAACCGTGGGCGGCTACACCGAGCACGACCTCGATATCTGGGGCGACTGCTTCGCGCGCGGCATCTGGTACGCCGATGGCGGCGAGGACGACATCGCCCAGATCTGCTACGGCTACGGCCTCTTCACCGGCGGCCTCGGCGCCCATTACGGCTGCGAGAAGGCCGGATGCATGACCATCCCCATCAGCGCGGGCAACACCGAGCGCCAGATCCGGGTGCTGCGCGAGATGGGCTCCACCATCCTCTGCTGCACGCCCTCGTATGCGATGTACATAGCCGACACGGCCCTCGCGATGGGCCTCGACCCCAAACGGGACTTCTCGCTGCGCGCCGGCATCCACGGCGCCGAGGCCTTCTCCGATAACTTCCGCGCCGAGCTGGAGGAGA
Organism: Coriobacteriales bacterium OH1046; assembly: GCA_004010535.1. GTDB lineage: Bacteria > Actinomycetota > Coriobacteriia > Coriobacteriales > Atopobiaceae > RUG721. The sequence goes on from RQYE01000005.1 coordinate 63,108, forward strand.
AGCTCGACTACAAGGTGCTCGACATCTACGGCCTCACCGAGACCATGGGGCCGGGCGTGGCCATCGAGTGCATGGAACAGCAGGGGCTGCACCTAGCGGAGGACCACTTCTTCGCCGAGATCATCGATCCCGATACCGGCGAGGTCCTGCCGGACGGCGCGTGGGGCGAGCTCGTGCTCACCACCATCGACCGCGAGGCCACCCCCGTCGTGCGCTACCGCACGCGCGACATCACGCGCATCATCCCGGACGCCTGCCCCTGCGGTCGCACGCACCGCCGCATCGACCGCCTGCACGGGCGCACCGACGACATGCTCATCATCCGCGGGGTCAATGTCTTCCCGAGCCAGATCGAGGATGTCATGAAGACGTTCCCGCAGATCGCCTCGTGGTACCAGATCGAGCTCGCGCGCAAAAACCACCTCGATGCGGTCACGCTCAAGGTCGAGGTCAACCCCGATTTCGATTTCGACCAGATGAGCGCCATCGAGAAGCTCCAGAAGGATATCTCCTCCAGGCTCAAGACGGCCCTCTCCGTGGGCATCCGCGTCAGGCTCGTGGAGCCCAGATCCATCCCCCGCTCCGAGGGCAAGGCGAAGCGCGTCATCGACCTGAGAGGAGACGATGCTTAAATGATCATGCAGCTCACGGTATTCCTCGAGAACTCCGAGGGTCGGCTCGCCGCGCTCTGCCGTACCTTGGCGGATGCGAACATCAACATGAGCGCCCTCACCATCGCCGAGACATCGGACTATGGCGTCGTGCGCATCATCTGCAACGACGTGTTCCGCGCGGTGGACGTGCTCGAGGATGCGGGATTCCGCGCCGCCAAGACCAAGGTGCTGGCCGTCGAGCTTCCCGACCGGCCCGGTGCGCTGGCGGAGCTCCTCGAGGCGCTCGATTCGACCAAGGTCAACATCGAGTATGGCTATTGCTTCCAGACCAACGGCGAGGTGGCTATCCACGTGCTCAAGATCAAGCCCGAGGACCGCCCAATTGCCGAGGAGGCCATCGCCGGGGCGGGCTTCAAGCTCCTGCACTGGAACGATATTGCAGGGTAGCGGTGTTTCGGGAGGCGGCGAAGATGGCGGGGCAGGCCGCCTTCGCAGGATCTATACCCGTGCGACGGCCTTGATCTCCACCTTGGCGCCCTTGGGCAGGGCGGCCACCTGGAAGGCGGCGCGCGCGGGATACGGGGCCTCGAAGAACTCCGCGTAGACCTCGTTCATGGCACCGAACTCGGCGATGTCGGTGAGGAGCACGGTGGTCTCGACGACATCCGCCATGGTGGCACCGGCCTCGGCGAGGATGGCCCTGATATTGGCGAGGCTCTGACGGGTCTGGCTCTGGATATCATCGCCCGCGAACACGCCGGTGGCAGGATCGATGGGGAGCTGGCCCGAGACGTTGATCGAGGCCCCCTCGGCCCGGATCGCCTGGCTGTAGGGGCCGATGGCGGCGGGGGCGTCGGCGGTGGCGATGGCAAGATTGTTCATGGAGTCCTCCTCGAATCGCATGATCAGGCGAACTGCTCGAGCTGCTCCAGCTCGGCAGGGGTATCTATGTCGGTGAGCTCGCAGGCGCGGGCCGCTTCGATCAGCATGACGCGCGCAGCGAGGTCGGGACGCGTGCGCAGGAGCTCCGACCCGCCGGCATCGCCCTCGAGCGCCGCAAGCGCCGGGAAGCACGAGCGTGGGAAGACGATGGGCGAGCCCGGAGAGCCCCCGAAGGAGAGACGGATGATGGACTCGGCCTGCCGCGCCTGCGCGAGCACGAGCGCCCGCACGCTCGCCGCCGAGAGAAGCGGCTGATCGCCCGGTACGAACATGCAGGCGGGCGCATCGGGAAGCGCTGCGAGCCCTGCGCGGATGGTATCGCTCTGGAAGGAGCCGCCGTGCAGCACCGCAGCGACACCGCAGCCTTCGGCGACGGCGGCCGTCTCCCTGCTCCGCGTGACCACGCGCACATCGAGCAGCTCATCGGACAGGACGGCGAGCGTATGCTCGAGCACCGTGGAGCCCGCGAAAGGCGCGAGCAGCTTGTTCGATCCAAAGCGCACGGCATCGCCGGACGCCATGACCACGCAGCCTATGCGTGAGAAATGTCGTGCGAACAGATCGGCCGCCGAAGCCTCGCACGCCATGCGCCATGCGTGATAGCGCGCGGCCAAGAGCTCGGCGCCGAAGGTGAGCGCAGAGCCGCCGCCCGCCGCCCCGCCGATCCTACGCTCGAGCAACCTATAGCCCAAAGCGGCCTCGGCCGTGCGGATGATGCGGATGGCCTTGCTGTAGGCCATGCCCATCTCGGAGGCGGCAGCGTGCAGGCTCCCCGTCCCGCGCGTGCGCTCCAAGAGCTCCGCCGGTCCGGGACCGAACACGCGGCCCCCATCGCCGGCGAGCACCGGGGCTATGGATGGATGTAACCCCATGGCAGCGCCTAAAGCGTTGCCGCAGGACTCGTCCACGCGCCACCCCATACGATCTCGCGGTAGCGCCCGGGATCGGTATCGCCCTCCGTCGAAAAGAGCAATACCTTGCTATTCTCGTCGAATGCCAGAGAATCTTTGAGCTGGGCATATGCGGGATCGGTCATGATGGTGGCGAGCACGCCCATGCCGATGGCGCCGGATTCGCCGGATGTGATGGCAGGATCTCCTGTCAGCGGTGCTGCGAGCATGCGCATGCCGAGCGCGCTCATCCAGTCGGGGCACGAGACGAAGGCATCCGCATGGTTGCGGAGGATATCCCAGGAGATGATGTTGGGCTCGCCGCACGCGAGGCCCGCCATGATGGTGGCGAGGTCGCCGGCCACCGCACGCATCGATCCGTCGCCGGCGCAGGCACCCCGATAGAGGCAGTCCGCCGCAGCGGTCTCCATGACGATGAACCTCGGCACCGCATCCGCGTAGCGATGCGCGAGGTAGCCCACCACCGCACCCGCGAGCGAGCCTACGCCCGCCTGCACGAGCACGTGCGTGGGCGCGTCGATGCCGTCGGCTGCGAGCTGCTCGGCCGCCTCGGACGCCATGGTACCGTAGCCCTGCATGATCCACGCGGGAATCTCCTCGTAGCCCTCCCACGCGGTATCCTGCACCACCACGCCATGCTCGGTCTCGGCAGCCTCGGAAGCAGCGAGGCGCACGCAATCATCGTAGTTGAGCTCCTCGATCGTCACGTCCGCTCCGAGCGCGGCGATGTTGTCGAAGCGGCTTTTCGTGGTGCCCTTGGGCATGTGCACGACGGCCTTCTGGCCCAGCTGCCTGGCAGCCCAGGCCACGCCGCGGCCATGGTTGCCGTCGGTGGCCGTGAAGAAGGTCGTCTGGCCGAAATCGTGCACGAGCTCCGGGCCCGTAAGATAGCCGTAGGTGCATTCTGCAAGCGATCGGCCCGTCTGGCCCGCGATATAGCGCGCCATGGCAAACGATCCGCCGAGCACCTTGAACGCGTTCAGGCCGAAGCGGTGGCTCTCATCCTTCACATGCAGCGACGATACGCCCAGATGCCCGGCCATGCGCGTGAGGCTCGTGCATGGTGTCACCGCATACTGCGGGAAGCTCTCGTGGAATGCGCGCGCGGCGGCAACGTTCGCGCAGCCCATGATCTTAAGCTGCGCATCGCCGCTTTCGGGCATGGTGTTCAGAACCCACTTCATCTCGGATCTCATCGCGCGCCTCCGCAGTCGTCCTCATCCCGCATAAGGATACCGCGAACAGCTATGATGGAGGTATGAGAAGGGATAACCGACGTGCCCTCATCGGTGCGTGCCACCCACCGCACAGACGAAGGGAGCATCCATGGACGAGACGCGTTCCGCCGAGTTGGTCGAATTCTGCCGGAACCTTATCCGGGCGAGAAGCTATTCCGGACAGGAGGCCGAGGCGGCGGCCGTGCTGGCCGACGAGATGCGTGCGCTGGGCTACGATGAGGTCGTCGTCGACAGATACGGTAGCGTGATCGGCACCATCAACGGCAACCGCCCCGGCCCCACCGTGCTCTTCGACGGCCACATCGATACCGTGCCCGCCGAGAACGCCGAGAAGTGGACCTATCCCCCGTTCGAGGCGCGTATCGCGGACGATCGCATCTACGGCCGCGGGACCTCCGATATGAAGGGCGCCGACGCCGCGTTCACCAAGGCCGTGGCCTGGTTCGCCGCCGATCGCGACCGCGATTTCGCAGGGAAGATCTGTGTGGCGGGCGTGGTGCAGGAGGAGTGCTTCGAAGGGGTGGCCTCCCGCTCCGTGAGCTCCATCACCAAACCCGACTACGTCATCATAGGCGAGTCATCGCGCTGCAACCTCAAGATCGGACAGCGCGGCCGCGCCGAGATCAAGATCGAGACCCATGGCGTGCCGGCGCACTCCGCCAATCCCGAGATGGGCGTGAATGCCGTCTATACGATGTGCGACGTGATCGGCCGCGTGCGCGAGCTCGTCCCCACCGAGCATCCCGTGCTCGGCAAGGGCATCCTCGAGCTCGTCGATATCAAGAGCGAGCCCTACCCCGGTGCCTCCGTGGTGCCCGAGTCCTGCTCGGCAACGTACGACCGTCGCCTGCTCACGGGCGAGACTCCCGCAAGCGTGCTCGCACCCGTGAGCAAAGCGCTTGAGGAGCTGGGCGAGGACGACCCCGCGCTTTCAGCCACCGCGCACTTCACGCGGGCGCAGGAGACCTGCTACACCGGCGAGACCATCTCCGCCGAACGCTTCTTCCCCGGCTGGCTCTTCGACCGCGATGCCGATTGGGTGCAGGCGATCAAGGCCAAGCTCGATGAGAAGGGTTTCTTCCCCGAGATAACGCAGTACAACTTCTGCACCAATGGTAGCCACTATGCCGGCGAGGCGGGCATCAGGACCATCGGCCTCGGCCCCTCGCGCGAGGACCTTGCCCACACCGTGGACGAGTACATCGAGATCTCCGAGCTCGCCAAGGCGGCCGAGTGCTACTACGGCGTGCTCGAGGCGCTGCTGCTGGGCTAGTCGATGGATGGAAGGGGATGCTGCTCCCCCGATGGGTAGAGGGCTCCCCTTCCGCCCGTCTTACGCCAGCTTCCCGTATGCCTCATCATCCACGGGCTCGAGCCACTCCGCCGAGCAGCCCTCGCCGGGAACCTCGATCGCCAGATGCGAGAACCAGCTGTCGGGCGCAGCGCCATGCCAGTGCTTGACGCCTGCGGGTATGTTCACGCAATCGCCGGGGAGCAACGCACGCGCAGGCTCGCCCCACGCTTGGTAGTAGCCGCGGCCCGCAACGCATACCAAGATCTGGCCTCCGCCTTTCCCCGCGTGGTGGATATGCCAATTGTTGCGGCATCCCGGCTCGAAGGTGACGTTGAAGATACCCACCTGCTCCGTCGAGATGGGAGCAAGATAGCTCCGGCCGATGAAATACCGCTCATAGGCCTCGTTGGGCGCGCCGATGGGAAAGACCATGCCCGCCGCGTGGGCGGCCTTGGCGGGATCATCCTCAACGGGAGCCTCGTCCGCCCACACATCCTTCGCGATCCTGAACACGGCCCACGCTTTGGGCCAACCGGCATAGAACGCCGCGTGGGTCACCACAGCGGCGATCTCGGCACGTGAGACGCCGTGGGCCTTGGCGTTCTGCAGATGGTACTGGAGCGAGGAATCCGTGATGCCCTGCGCCATGAGCGCGACCACGGTCACGATGCAACGTGCCTTGAGATCGATACCCCCGTTGTTCCAGTTCTCGCCGAACAGGACATCGTCGTTGAAATGCGCGAACTCCGGAGCGAACTCCCCCAGCGCATCGCGTCCTGCCGTCTGGACGATTTTCACCATTGCCGTCCCCCTTCTCTCCCATTCGAAAATGTCACCGAAGGAAATTGCCCACTACAGGTGGGCTCGTTAGCCGTAGACCGCCCAAGCGCGCACGGGTAGGCCGGTCGCGCCCTCGATGCGCGGATACGCGATGAAGATGATGGCACCGGTCGCAGGGAGCTGATCGAGGTTGTCCATAACCTCCACCTGGAAACGGCCGCTGTCGAGGATGTAGCGCTCGCAGGCGAGATCCCCCTCCCTGGCGGCTTCGGGCGAGGCGTCGGTATCGAAGGTCTCGTGGCCGATGGCGGCGATAGCGCGCTCCTCCACGAGGAACCTCACCACGGGCAGGCTCCAACCGGGGGCATGCTCGCCACCCTCGTCATCGAAATTGTTGAGGGCGTCGTTGCTCGGCCAGCGGTGGCACCAACCGGTGCAGAGCGCTACGAACGCGCCGGCGGGGATGACGCCGTGCTCCGCCTCGAACGCCTCGATATCGGCCAGCGTGATGGCATACTCGGGATTCTCGGCAACCTTATCGCGGATGTCGATCACAACGAGCGGCAGCACATGGTCGGCGACGGAGAAGATCTCGGGGCCGGGTGCGCCGTCGATGAAGTGGTTCGGGAAATCGATATGGGTACCGAACTGGCCGGGGAACTTGAAGGTGTGGATACGGCAGCGCAGCATCTCGCTGTCGTAGTCGAAGACTGTCTTGCAGAGCTCCACAGAACCCTCGGGGATACCGCTCCAGAAGGGGCTGCCGTTGTTCAGGGTATGCGAGAGCTCTACCCAGCGACACTTCTTGAGCTCGGCGAGCATATTCCAGAGACCCATCGCATTCCTCCTAACGGGATCGACTCGATACGGCTTTTATACCACATCCGCAAACGGGCTTGATGCTTTTTTGCGCGGGGAGCCCATCCATATGCAGCGGCGCACCAAATCATACAAGGTGCTGCCCGTATCGTGCGGCATAGAGCTCCATAACGTCGCCGAACATGATCCTACCTCGGGCGGGGCGGGAAAACTGGAGGCAGCCCGGCGCACAGAACTTCTCCGAGAGCGTAGGGGCGTACGGGCACGCGGGCCGGCTCGGGCGGGGGGCCGTCGGTCTCCATGGATCGCTCGGGAACGGGGTACCTATGAGCACATCGGAGTTGCAGGAAGATTTGGCGGGGCATTCTGCGCGCATCTCCACGCCAACTGGTCTTTTATAGGAGCCGGGGACCTTTCCGGAGGGCATCCGCGCTTGAATCTTCCTGCAACTCCGATGTGCTCATAGGTACGGGAGGGAGGGGCCCGGATCTGCCGGTAGGTATCAACCGAAACCCGGCCCACCCACCTCCATGCGTTCAAAAAAATCTTCAAGTCGAAGAATGGTTGCATGGATATGCCCCCCTCATTCGTATTACCCATAGAACGGCCGATCGCAAGGGAAAGGAGAACGGCATGAACGCAGTACGTAAGGTGGGCTGGGCGGCGGTGATGGCGGCTATCGTCCTGGCACTGGGGGCCGCCCCGGCGTTCGCATGGGGCAACCGTGATTCGGCGTCGCGCGGCATGAAGCATCAGCATCGCAGCACCATAGCGGCCGGCTATGTCGATGCCGACGGGGACGGATCCTGCGACAACTTCGCCAGTGGCGGCGCACGTGGATCCCGCAGTGCGAACTTCATCGATGAGGATGGCGACGGGATATGCGACAATCGCGGTACAGGTACCGGATTCGTCGATGCCGACGGCGATGGCGTATGCGACAATCAAGGCATCTACGGTCGTCACGACGGAACGGGGAATGGCTCCGGCAATGGACACCACGGCGGACGTCTCTAGCAAGCACGCATGAGCAATCCAGCGCAGACGGAACGGGCGATGGGCAGATATGCCGACATGGTGTGGCATATCTGCCTTCTGCATGCCTCCCAAAGATCAGATGCCCAAGATGCGTTCCAGAACACGTTCCTCAAGCACCTCACCCACGAGAAGCCCTTCGAAAGCGACGAGCACGAGAAGGCCTGGCTCATCCGCGTTGCCATCAATACCTGCAACGACCAGCATAAGAGGTCGCACCGAAACGATGATGAGCTGCCCGAGGGACTTCAGTCCGCTACTCTCGATCAGCCGGGAGGCGAGCTCTCCGACGTCCTCGACGCGATGGCGAAGCTCCCTCGCGACCAGCGAGACGCCCTCTACCTGAACGCCGTGCAGGGATACACGGCGGAAGAGATCGCCCGACTCATGGGGAGCACGACGGGCACCGTATACTCATGGATATCGCGGGCACGCGCACGGTTGAAGGAGGCGCTTCGATGAACGACCAGAAGCTGGACAGCCTGCTGGCAGAGGCCTTCGGCGAGCTGCATACCCCCGAAGAGTTGGCTGCGGCTACCGCTGACGCCGTACGCAAGGCCTCCTTCGTGCCGGCCAAGAGGCTCATCCGCACTCGGCTTGTCGCAGCCATCGCCGCATGCCTCGTGCTGCTCGCTGCCATACCGAGCGGCATATACCTCTACAACGACGTGACCACGGTGGTGAGCATCGACGTCAATCCGTCTGTCGAGCTGTCGCTCAACCGATTCGACCGCGTCTTGAGCGCGCGCGGCGCAAACGACGATGGCGCGGCGCTTCTCGCGAGCGTGCCCGTCGTGGGACTCGACTGCGAGGAGGCCGTTCGGCTGCTGCTTGCAGACGAATCGATCCGGCAAGCTGCCAGCGAGGCGAACCGCGTCGAGATCGTGGTGGCTTCGCTCTCCGATGGCGACACGAGCGCGATCCAGGAGAAGATCCGATCCGCAAGCGCCGCAGCCTCGTGCCCCTGCAACTGCTCGAGTGCGACGGCCGATGAATTGCAGGCTGCCAACGAGGCGGGCCTCACCGTGGGGAAGTACCGTGCATACACGGCACTGCAGGAGGCGGGCATCGACATCAGCCTCGACGAGGTGCGCTCCATGACCATGCACGAGCTCCACGAGCTTGCCGACGAGCATGGGATCGAACTGGAGCACGACCAAAACCAAGGTGGAAACGCAGAGCACGGATCAGGCAACGGACAGGGAAACGAGCATCGCACGGGACGCCCCTGAAACCGTCCCGTGCGGTTCTGCGGTGGTTTCGATCCTTTGCCGGATGAATCCGCTTCCTGAATGATATGAGAAGCACCGATCTTGCTACAGCACGCGATCGATGAAGGCCTCGGCATTGGCGAAGAAGATCTTCTCGGCAAGATCCTCGCCGAGGACTTCCGCGAATGCCGCACGGAGGACCGGCATGGACTGCACGCCCTCGATGCCTGCCGGGAAGAGACCGTCGCAGCCATCGAAGTCTCCTCCAAGGGCGAGCGCATCTTCGCCACCCATCCCCAGAATGTAATCGGCGTGACGGATGAGCGTGGCAAGCGATGCGTCCTCGCCCCCTACGAAGAGCCGGAAGAAATTGAGGCCGATGAGGCCCTTGCGGCGGATAAGCTCCTCCACCTGCCAGCGTGCGAGGTTGCGCGGCATGCCGCAGAGATCGCGCGCGTTGGAATGCGATGCCATGATAGGCGCTTCCGTCAGGGAGAAGAGCTCCTCTACACCGGCATCGGAGGTGTGGCTGATGTCCATCACCACACCCTGCGATACAAGCTCGGACGCAAGCGCACGGCCACGTTCCGTAAGACCCTTGGCCTGATCGGCGACCGCCCCGCATGCGTAGAGATTATCATGGTTCCAGGCAAGCATGCAGAAACGGAAGCCCAAGTCATAAAGCTCGCCGATACGGCTTCCCATAACCGAGGCATCCTCTATCGAGAGAAACGCCGCCGCCTTGCCCGCCGCATGGGCGGCGTGCATCTCGGCGGACGAGGTCACGAGCGAGATATGCTCACACTGATCATCAAGATAGCGCCGAGCTTGGGCGTAGATCTGGTCGAAACGCGCATCGCGCTGATCATCGGGAGTATGCGTTACATCATCGAAGACGGCAAAGACCTGCGTGTAGCGCCTGGCGAAGGCCGAGGTGCGCGCGAGGTCGACATCGCAGCCATTCTCGAGCAACGTCTCCCGTGCCGGATCCATCTCGGTCAGCGTGTCGGCATGGCAATCGAAGTAGCGCATGGAATCTCCTATCGGCTCGCAGCGCAGGCGGGGCATCATCGTCGTAGGAACGAGCCGCTACCCGGCTCGGCGTGGACCGCCGTGCCATCATACACCTCGCGGCCCCCCTTGAAGACGCGCGCGATGCGGCCCGAGAGCTCCATGCCCTCGTAGATGCTGTAATCGATGGCCGAAGCGGATACGCCCATACCGAGCGTGGTCGTGCCGACGGGGTCGATGAGCACGAGATCGGCATCGGAACCGGGAGCTATGCAGCCCTTTCTCGGCCACATGCCATAGAAACGCGCGGCGGCGGCCGAAGTCAGATCGACGAAGCGCTCCATCGAAAGGCCGCGCTTGACCACGCCCTCGGAATAGGCGTAGATCATGCGCCACTGCACCCCGTCCACGCCGCAGGGCACCGTCCGATAGGTCGCGTCATCCTTGTAGCGTGCATGGTAGGGGCAGTGATCGGTCGAGAGGATCGAGAGCTTGCCCGAGAGGATGGCCTCCCAGAGCGCAGCTTGATCGGCGATCGTGCGCAGCGGCGGCACCATCGTGGATCGCGCGCCCCTATCGCCGGCAAGGGCATCCTCCGTGAAGGCCAGGTAGTGCGGGCAGGTTTCGAGCAGAAACTCCCCGCAGGGGAGCGGCCCATCCAGAAGCGCCACGGTCTCAGCGCAGGTGGAGTGGGCGATGCAGACGCGCGCGCCCGTCTCGGCCACAAGATCATGCAGGGCCTCGACTTCCCGGAACTCCGCAGTATCGGGACGCGTACGTGCAAGGTATTGCATATCAACGCTATCGCCCAGCTCATCCTGGAGGCATGCGACCAGCTCGGCATCCTCGGCATGGATGAGGAAGGTGCGCCGCAGATCCCCGGCGAGCCGCGAGAAGATCGAGCGGACATCGTCGAGACCGAGCGTGGTGTTGTCGTAAACCGTGAAGAGCTTGTAGTCCCGTATGCCGGCCTCGTCCTCGATGCAGGAGAGGTCGGCGAGCAGATCCTCGTATTGCTCGGAGAGCACGAAGTGGAAGGCATAGTCCACGGCGGAGCAGGAGGCATCGGCCATGCGGCGTGCGATCACGGCACGTGCGTCCTCCCCGCGCGCGGGCTCGCAGAAATCCATGACGGTGGTGGTGCCGCCCGCAAGCGCGCCGCACGATCCCGTCCAGAAATCGTCGGCGATGGGGATATCGCCGAAACCGCCGAAGTGCACGTGCGGATCGATGCCGCCGGGCACGAGCCACGCGCCCTCGGCATCGATGGTCTCCGCGCCCTCCGGGCGTGGAGCGAGGCGGTCGGACGGGGCATCCTCGACGGCGATGATACCCCGCTCGTCGAACACCGCCCCTCCGAGACGTATGCCCGCAGGCGTTACGACCCGTGCGTTGACGATGCGGCGCATCGGATCGCCTCCTCGGTGATGGGGATCTTCGCGAAGGTGCATCCCAGCGCATCGGCAACGGCTGCCGACACGGCCCCTGCCACGGGCACCATGCCGCACTCGCCCACGCTCTTGGCACCGAAGGGACCCGTATGCTCCTCGGAATCGAGGAACTCCACGCGGATATCGCGCGGCATATCGGTCGCCCGGAAGAGATGGCAATCGCGCAGGAACCGGTTCTTGAGCGCACCCGAGCCGTCGTCCTTGAGCTCGAGGCCCTCGGAGAGCGCATAGCCGAGGCCCATCTGGATGCCGCCATGGACCTGTCCCTCGAGCCCCATCGGATTCAGGGCCCTCCCCACATCGTGCACCGCCGCGTAGACGAGCGGCGTCACCGCACCCGTCTCGAGATCGATCTCGACCTTCACGAGATGGGCCCCCGCGCTCGCAGGCACCGCCGAGCTGCCGAAGTTGCCGCCGATGGTGATATCGCGCTCCAGCTCGTGGGCGCGGTGCGCGACCTCCCCCATCGAGACCCAGCGCCCGGGATCGCCGATAACGCCCACGCCGTTCGCGCGGAGCTCCAACGCTCCGGCCTTCTCGCCGAGAAGGCCCGCTGCAAGCGAGCGGATCTCCGCCGCAACCTTCTCGGCGCACTGATAGGCCGCCCCGCCGCCCACATAGGTCCCACGGCTGGCAAAGATGCCCACATCGTAACCTGTGAGCTCGGTATCGGTGTGGACGAGGGCGATGTTGTCGAGCGGCAGGGCGAGCACCTCGGCGACGATCATGCGCTGGACGGTATTGGAGCCGTTGCCCATGTCGCTCATGCCGCTGAAGAGGGTGATGGAGCCGTCGAGGTTCATCTTGATGGTGATGCCGCAGGTATCGGGCATGACACCGTATAGGGAGCTGCCATGCGGCGCGACCGCGCAGCCCACGCCGATGCGCCTGGCCGCCCCCGCAGCCCTGCTCGCACGCGCCTCCGCAACGGCCTCGTCCCAGCCGAAGAGCTCCTTCGCACGCGCCAGGCAATCCTTGGCGCGGAAGTTGCCAAGCTCCTCGCCGCGCTGGTCGATCGTATCGGGATCGTGCAGGTTGAGCGCGTAGAGCTCGGTCGCATCGCGTCCGCATCTCTCGGCAGCCTCGCGCACGAGCTGCGCGAAGACCCAGAAGACCTGCGGCGAGCCGAAACCGCGCATGGCACCGGCGTTCTGGCGGTTGGTGTAGACGGGAATGGCATGGTTGCGCATGTTGGGACACTTGAAGAGCTTGAAGAACTTGCCGCCCGCAGCCCATGCCACGCTCATCGTGCCGCCGGAATGCGCCCCCGCGTTGATGTAGACCGTGTAGTCCAAAGCGGTGAGCTCGCCGCTGTTCTTGAAGCCGGCGCGGGCGTAGATGGTCTCGGCATGGCGGGTGGGGCTGGCTTGGATATCCTCCTGGCGTGTGTAGACGCACTTCACGGGACGACCGGTTTTGAGCGAGAGGAGCGCAGCCACGGGCTCCGTGGATGCATCGATCTTGCCGCCGAAGCCGCCGCCGAGCGCGGGGGCGAGCACGCGCACCTTGGCGTAGGGCAGGCCGAAGATCTTGGCGAGGTTGCGGCGCTTCCCGAAGACATCCTGCGAGCTCGACCAAACGGTGAGCTTGCCATCGGCATCGAAGGAGGCTATGCAGCCGTGGGTCTCCATGGCGGCATGATGGATGGCGGGCACCTCGAAGCGCTTCTCGAGCGTGAAATCCGCCCGCGAGAAGCCCTCGTCGAGATCGCCGAAGCTGTTATCGACCTCCCAGAGGATATTGCCGTTCTCGTTCCAGTCATGGAGCCTCACGGCATCGGGCTTGGCCGCTTCCTCGGGGTCGAAGTATGCGGGCAGATCCTCGTATTCGACCTTGATGAGCTTGAGCGCCTTGGCCGCGATGGCCTCGGTATCGGCTGCGACGGCGCAGACCTTATCGCCCACGTAGCGCACGCGCGAATCGAGCACGCGCTCGCTCTCGAGGATATCCCAATCCTCTCCGTTGCCGTTGAAGCGCACGGCGGGGGCGTCCCGATAGGTCACGACGGCGCGCACGCCGGGCAGGGCCTCGGCCGCGCCCGTATCGATCGAGATGATAGTGGCATGCGCCTTGGGTGAGAGCAGGATCTTGGCGTGGAGCATGCCGGGCAGTCTCATGTCATCCACATACTGCAGCTGGCCCGAGACCTTGAGGCGGGCGTCGAAGACAGGCGTCGGCTCGCCGATAACCCCCGGAACACTTGGGCCAAAGGATCCTGTCCGACCATCGGACGAAAGACACGGGGATGTCTGTCCGACGGTTTCCCCCGCCAAAGCGCCCATCCGTTCGGCTGCCAGCCGAACCGCCTCGACGATCTTCACGTAACCGGTGCAGCGGCAGAGATTGGGCTCGAGGGCAGCGCGGATCTCCTCCTCCGCAGGATCGGGGTTGGCGTCGAGGAGCGCCTTCGCGCTCATGATCATGCCCGGCGTGCAGAAACCGCACTGCACGGCGCCGGCATCGATGAAGGCCTGTTGGATGGGATGCAGCTCGGTGCCGCGCGACAGGCCTTCGATGGTCTCGATGCGCTTGCCCGCGAGATTTTTCACCATGAGGACGCACGAGTTCTTGGCCTCCCCGTCTACGATCACGCGGCAGGCCCCGCAGTCGTTGGTGCCGCAGCCGCATTTGGTGCCCGTGAGGCCGAGCACGTCTCGCAGTACGTAGAGGAGGTTCCAGGTTTTCTCGTAGAGGATCGGATAGGTTTCGCCGTTGACGATCAGTTCGGTCTGCTCCACAGCAGTACCTCCAGCGCGGGCCGACACCCCGCACGAGCCCAGTACATACCTTCTAACGATACAACATCAGGTCTGTCCGATCGCGCATTGCTCGGCACGTGTGCCACATTTTCCACTGCAGTAATCGCTCAATGACAAATCTAGCTGCGGAAACGAAAAGACCGCCGCATTCCAGCAAGGAAAATGTGGTGGTCCGGCGAGAAAACCTGCGGGATCTAGCGGACGGCTCCCCGCTCCACAGCGAGCGCCCCGAAACCGCAGACCGAGACGCAGAGGCCGCAGCGGCGGCATAGCGCCTTGTCGACCACGGCATAGCCGACCTCGTCAAAGCTGCGCGCACGATACGCGCACGCTGTGACGCACTGGTTGCAGTGCCGGCACGCAGCGTAGTCGAAGCCCATCTCGTAGCCTCTGTCCTGTTCCACGGGCAGATGCTCCAGCACACGTCCGCGCATCTCCTCGAGCTCGCGCACGCCATGCTCGGCGCACCACGCGTCGACGCGTGCGTTCATGCGCGCGATGAAGACCGGCCCGTGAATGATCGCCGCACTCGCCACGCCCATCATGTCGGCGCCCGCCATCACGAACTCGATGCCATCCTGCCAGCTCGTGATGCCCCCGAGGCCGATGATCGGCACGTCGGGCAGGACCTGCCGCAATGCGGCGATGCGAGCCACCGTGAACGGGAAGATCGCCGCACCCGTGAGCCAGCCGCAGCCGTCCGCGCCGCCCATGAGAGGCTTTCCCGTCTCGATGTCGATGCGCATGGCAGGGCCGATGGAGTCGCAGGCCGTGAGCGCGTCGGCTCCCGCATCCACGCAGCGTCGTGCGTGTCCCATGAGATCGGCGGAGTTGGGCGAGAGCTTCACGATCACGGGGATATCCACCCGGCGCTTGGTATCCTCGAGCATGGGCAGCACGGTATCGTCGGCATACGAGACGAGCTCGATGGCCACGACGCCGATATCCTCGAGCCGCTCCACGCAAAGACGGGAATCCTCCACGCTATGGCCCACGCTCGCGATGCACGTGACACCCGCCGCGACCGCCTGCGGCATCTCGGCGGAAAGCCAGCGCTCCATGGGGAAATCGGTCCACTTCTCGCAGTTGATGAGCGTCTCCTTGCCCGCGAGCACCATGTGCAGATCGGGGTTCTCGGCGGCGCGGCGGTTGATGGTCTTGCACACCACCGCGCCCGCACCCGCCTCATGGCAGCGGATCATCGCATCGGCCCCGAAACTCGCGGGACTCGATCCCACGATCACGGGCGATTGCAGCTCATGGCCGAGGAATGTGGTCCTCACCGCGCGCTCATCCCCTTCCAGAATGCGGCCGCGCACGCACGCAGCTCCGCAAAGGCACGCTCCTCGTCGATCGTGGCAAGGATATCGTCATCCAAGATGGCCCGGCCCGCCACGTACACGTCGCGTACGTTGTCGCTGTTGCCGAAGATCACCAGCTGATCGAAGATGTTATGCCGCTCGACCGGTGTGAGCTGGGCATCCTCGTAGACCACGAGATCGGCCTGCATGCCGGGGGCAAGCGTGCCCACGCCGGCCAGATGCAGGGCCTCGGCACCATACTCCGTCGCCATGCGGAAGACCACGGGGGCGGGCATGACCACGGTGTTCTCGGCCCACGCCTTGTGGATGAGGCAGGCTGCGCGCATGACCTGGTAGAAGTCGTCGATGTAGCCATCGGTGCCGAGCGCGGGGCAAAAGCCCATCCCGAGCATGGCCGGCACAGGCGCCACGCCGCCACCCACCTCGCAGTTGCTGATGGGCAGGTGCGCGGTTTTGACACCATGGGCGAGCAGCACCTCCAGCTCCTCCGGCGTTGTCTTGACAACCTGCGCCGCCAGCGTGCCGGGACCGAGCGCACCGGCGCTCTCGTAGATCGAGACGGGCGTGCGGCCCAGATGAGCTGCGGTCCACCTGCCCTCGTAGGCGCTCTCGGAGAGATGGAACTGCAGGATGCAGCCGCGCTCGGAGGCGAGCTCCGCCGCGTGGGCGATCATCCGCTCGGAGCAGGTGAAGGCGGTATGCGTGCAGATGGCCCCGCGCACGAGGCCGCCGCGCGCCGCGAAATGATCCACGGCCTCGGCATTCCGGAGCAGGCAGGCCGCACCGTTGGCCTCGTCCACGCGTTCCGAGCTCTCGAGCGAGACGATCGCGCGCATGCCCGCAGCCTCGATGGCCTCGCCTTGCGCGATGAGGGTATCAGGTTCGGCGAGCGGTCCCTCGAGGCAGTCGCAGAACGCCGTGATGCCCGAGCGGATCATCCCGGCCATCGATGCCTGGCTCGTGATGAGGACCTGCTGTTTGCGGATGCGATCCTCGATGGAGGGCCACCAGTACGCGCGCAGGAACGAGTCGAAGTCCGTGACCTCCCCCAGCTGCGGGATACCGTGGGAGAGCAGGCCGTACTGGTGCTCGTGGGCGTTCACGAAGCCGGGGTGGACGATAGCGCGGCTACGATCGATGATCGTGCAACCTGCGGGAATCGCATCTGTCGGCACGACATCCGCCACGCGTGCGCCGTCGATGAGCACGGCGGCGTCCTCGCGCACGTCATCGGCCGAGACGATGACCCACCGGGCTTTGATCGCGATCATATGCGCCTCTTCCTCTCGAGCGTCTCCCCCGCCATGAAGGCTGCGATACCGTCGGCTAGAAGTGCCGGAGCGACACGTGATTTGTAGCCGTAGTCGACGAGCGCGCCGGACTCCGCAGCGAGCTTCTCCGCGAGCGCCGCCTTCACGCGGTCGAGCGTCGATACGTCCGCCGAGGTCCCGCGCAGGACGGCCGAGCAGCCATCGAGCGTGCAGGGGCGCGGGAAGAGGCCGCCCATCGAGATCGAGAGGCCCTCCACCACGCCGCCCAACAGCGTGCCGATGAGGGCGAGGTTGACGCATGCGAGGCCGATATTCTGCGTGCGCGCGAGCTTGTAGAACAGATGGCGCGAGCCTGCGCGCGGAAGCGGCACGATCAGCGAGCGCACCAGCTCGCCAGGCTCGAGGACGGTCTTCTTGGAAGCCGCATCGGGGAAGAGGCAGCTGCGCACATACATGCCCTCATGCTTGAGGCAGTGCGGGCAGTCGACGAAGAAATCGGCGAGGGGGATGGTGCGTGCGGTGGTTCTCACGGAAGCGTCCAGCACCATGAGCGCGGGGATGATATCGGATGCCGGGCAGGCATTCACCACGTTGCCGCCTATGGTTGCGCGGTTGCGGGTCTGCACGCCGCCCACATGCTCCATGGCATCCACCAGGAGCGGGAGCCTCTCGCGCAGGGCCCGATCGGCGCAGAGACCGGAGAGCGTGCACGCGGCGCCGATCTCGATGGCACCGCCCCGCTCCCCCACCAGATGGAGTTCCCCGATCCCGCTCACATCCACGAGGACCTTATCGGCATAGATGTTGCGGCTGCGGCCCTTGACCATGATGTCCGTGCCGCCGGCGATGACGATGCCGCCGCGCGCACGGGCGGAGGCGGCATCGGCGAGCGACGCCGCGCGCAGGTAACCGCCCGCCTTCATCGCGCATCGCCGCCCTCGGGCGCGGGCGTCGAGGTGGGCGGCGTGCGTGCGAACGGGACGCCCGCCTCGAGCCGGGCGCTTGAGCGGATAAGCCCGGCCTGCTCGTCGAGAAGGGCGCGCGCGCCGGTGCCGGCCACGCTCGCGATCGCGGCGATGGCCTGCTCGTAACCGGTGCAGCGGCAGAGGTTCCCCCGGATGGCCGTGCGTATCTCCTCTTCGGTGGGCTCGGGGTTCTCATCCAGGAGCGCCCGCGCGCTCATCACGAGACCCGGCGTGCAGAAACCGCATTGGATGGCATGGTGGTCGAGGAAGGCCTGCTGGAGCGGATCGAGGCCATCCGTCGAGAGGCCCTCGACCGTGACGACCGATGCGCCCTCGAGCGAGGCGGCGGGCACGAGGCAGGCGTTCTCGGCACGGCCGTCGACGAGCACCGTGCAGGCGCCGCAGACCCCGATGCCGCATCCTTCCTTGGTGCCGGTGAGGCCCAGACGGCCGCGCAGCACATCGATCAGGCGCTCTCCCGGCCCCACGCGCAGCGTATGCGCCGCCCCATTCACGGAGAAGGAGACCTCTATCATACGCATGCCTCCCCTTGGGCGAGGAGCTCGAGGATGTACTCGGGCGTGAGAGGGATCTTGCGCACGGGCCGTTTGATCGCGTGCTTCACGGCCAAGGCGCACGCGGCGCCGATCATCTCGGTAGCGTTCTCGGCGAGGCTCTTCGCGCCATAGGCGCCCTCGGGATCATCGCACTCGTAGAGCCTGATGTTGACGAGCGGTGCATCCTTGGCGGTTGCGATCAGGTATGCATCGAGGTTGTCGTCGAAGGATCTGCCCTGCTCGAGGCGGTACTCCTCATAGAGGCCGAAGCCCATGCCCATGAGGATGCCACCGTAGATCTGCCCGCGGATGAGGGCGGGGTTGAGCGCGTGGCCCACATCGTGGTAGGCGCTCACCTCGTCCACGATGACCTCCCCGCTGTGGGTGTTCACCGAGACCTCTGCCACGCAGACGCCGTAGGCATAGGTTTGGAAGGCCTCGCCTTGGCCGGTGGCATCGTCGTTCACGAGCGGACGCGCGCTGTACCACTGGTAGGTGGAGAGCTGACGGCCGGTGTAGCGGCGCATGGTCCAGATATCGGAGACGCGGACGCTGCGGTCGGGCCGCCCTTCGATCCAGGCGATGCTGTCGCGCACCTCGATCCGCTCATCGGGCGCGGCATCGAGCATGGCGCGGGCGGTTTCCTCGATCATGGCGCGGATGGCCTCGCCTGCCATGCGCACGGACTGCCCTCCCTGAGCGGTTCCACGCGACGCCACGGTGAGGCCGCTGTCGGCCATGACGGTGGTATCCACGGGCTCGAGACGGATATCGGAAAGCGCGACGCCGCTCGCCTCCGAAGCGATCTGCGCATAGACGGTGTTCAGCCCTTGGCCGAACTCCATGAGCGAGGGCCGCAGTACGAACGAGCCATCCTGCATGCCGGTCATCATGGCGCCCGAGGCATCCACGCCCTCGCCGCCGAGCGCGGCGCCGCGATAAGCGGTCACGAGTCCGATGCCGTGGCGCCAGACGCCCGCCTCGGCAGCATACGCAGCGCGCTTCTCCTCGTAGCGGGTATCGCGCAGGATGTCCTCCATCATGTCCACGAGCAGGGTCTCGTGCACGAGCTGCTGGCCTGTGGCGGTGATGGAACCGCGACGCAGAAGGTTTTTCCGCTTGAGTTCGACAACCGAGATGCCCAGTTCGTCGGCAAGCTCGTCGATGGCCATCTCATTCGCGAAGATAACCTGCGGCGAGCTGTAGCCTCGGAAGGCACCGGGCACCGTGTTGTTGGTGTAGACCGCGTAGGTGTCGGTGCTAATGTTCGCGATGTCGTAGGGGCCGGCCGAATGAACGCGCGCCCGGATGTTCATCCACGGAGCCTGGTTGTTGTAGGCACCCGCATTCTCGACCTGCGAGGCCTGATAGGCGCAGATCTTGCCATCCGCTGTCGCGCCGATGCGGACCGTGGTGGTGAAGGGATGGCGCTTGGTGCTCTCGAGGATGGAGTCCTCGCGTGCGTAGGTCATCTTGACGGGGCGCCCCGTCGCAGACATGGCTACGGCCGCACGGCCGCACATGAGTCCCACGAGCTCGAGTTTGCTTCCGAAGGAACCTCCCACGGTAGTGGATACCGCACGTACGCGGCTCATCGGGATCTGGAGGGCATCCGCCACGAAATCTTGCGGGGTATGGCCCTGCTGCGACGATGCGCGGATAAGCACGCCGTCGGCGCCCTCGGGTGAGACGAGCACGCTCTCGGGCTCGAGATAGGCATGCTCCACATAGGGAGTATCGTAGGTGCGTTCCACGATCAGATCGGCCTGCGCGAAACCGGCGGCGAGATCGCCCTTGCGCAGCGGTTTGTAGGATGCCGGGAAGATGTTGCCCGGACGCTCGGGGTCGGGCACGCCGTCCTCGCCGAGCGCAACGCCCTCCGCGCGCACCTGGGGCGCACCCGGCGATAAGGCATCCGCCACGGTGAACACGGCTGGGAGCTTGGTGTATCCCACGCGCACGGCTGCGATGCCCTCTTCCAGCGCCTCGGGCGTCTCGGCTGCGACCACGGCGAGCACATCCCCCCGGTAGCGCGGATGGGAGGTGCAGTAGAACCAGTCGTAGCGCGATTGGGGCTTGGGGAAGTCCTTCTCGATGAGCACGGCGACCACCCCCGGAACCGAACGCGCCGGAGTGGGATCGACCTCGACGATGGCGTGGGGTTGCCTGCTATGGACACAGCCCGCATACAGCATGCCGGGCAGCGACATGTCATCGGTATAGAGCGCCCGGCCGGTGACCTTGTCGTAGCCGTCGACGCGCGGCGTCGGGCTCCCGACCACGTGGAATGAGTCCTGCTGCATGCCCCGCCTCTCCCCAGAACGGATTGGCACCGCATCGCCCTCTGGCCCGCACGCGGCGTCAGCGCTGGAATTCATGCAGTGGCTGCTCCCATTCTAGCGTACGGGCCAGAGGCGCGAGCGCCAAAGCGCGAACGGCAGATGGCGCTACAATAGGTACCGGTGGACCGCGTGCAGGGAGGGCCTATGCGCATCGCCCATATCTACCATAGCGGCATGCTCGTCGAACTGGACGGGGCGGTGCTCGTCTTCGATTGGTACTGCGGAGAGCTCCCCGCATTCGACCACGGCAAGCTGGTCATCTGCTTCGTCTCGCACGACCATCGCGATCACTATGGGCCCCGCATCTGGGGGCTCGCGGAGAGCTGCCCGAACATCCACTATGTGCTTGATGATGCGCTGCGCGCCCAGAGGCGCCTGCACGATGGGCTGGATATCCGCATCGTGACCCACGGGGACGATCTCGAGCTCGGGGGAGCGCGCATGCGGGCCATCGAGTCCAACGACGCCGGCGTGGCATTCCTCGTGGAGGCCGAGGGCAGGACCATCTACCATTCCGGCGATCTCAACGTATGGTGGTGGGACCGCGCGCTCGAGGCGAACGAGGCGAGCGACGCGTTCTTCCGCCGCGCGGTCGCGGGTCTCGGCGTGCATGACGTTGACGCAGCGTTTCTGCCGCTCGATCCGCGGCTTCGAGATCCCACGCGCGGGGTGGTCGCCTTCATGGAGGAAGTGGGGGCCGAGCTCGTGATACCCATGCACTACGGAGACGAGCAGGAGAAGGCGATGGCCCATCTCGACGCAGCGGCGCTCGCACCGTACCGCGACCGGATCTGCTTCGACGACGTGATCGAAGTACGCTGAGGGTTCCGTGCCCGTAGAGGACGCTCGCGGTGCGAAGAGATCTTGACCAAGACTTCCGAACACCGCCTCGCTCAGATCGCACGAGGCCGGAAACACGCCCTGCCCGAACTCAGACAGCTCTCGGCCGTTTCCCGTGTCACGTGAAATCGCCCGCATGGCGGAATATCCCGCTTTTCCGCCGTTTTTCGGCATCGGGGAAGGCGGGGTCCCATACGCATGCCCATCTGCCTGCTCGTATGCCGGCGCCCTTCGCGCCCCATGGCGGATCGGCACCCCGGATCGGCGGGAGGGCGCATATCCTGCTTGACAATCTCTCGCGGCCGCTGCACGTCCTCGTACGGAGTAAAGACCACGTCACCATATCCGAAGGTTTCCACCCGCATCTGTGGAACGGCAATGTCGGAAGGCGCGCATTCATCAATCTCGGGCACGATGTGTATCTCAGCATGCCGTCGTTCGTGTTTCTCCAGATGGCTGTTTCGCTTACCAAGGTCGAGCTCGTTATGCTCGGAATGATGCTCTGCGGATATTACTCCCCGGGACCTGCCTTTGGCAGATCGGCGCGGAAAGGCAACCTCGATACACCTCTTAGAGATCTGCACGCTCCGATGGTGCGCAGCGCGCAGGCTTTCGAACTCGAACCCCTATGCACCGAAAGCATCTTGAAGACGTTCCTCGAGGGTCACCCCGGCGTGCGCGGACTCAAAGCTGCGAAAGCCGCTCTCCCTTGGGTAAGGAACACCTCTGCTTCGCATATGGAAACAGCACTTTATCTGCTGCTTTGCCTGCCAGTGCATATGGGAGGATATGGGCTTCCAAAACCGTATCTCAACCCTTTGGTCCGCATTGAGCAGGCAAGCGGGGATATCACGTGCTATCCCGACCTGTATTGGCCCGGATCCTCAATCGATGTGGAATACAACAGCGACTGGGCGCATTGCGGCGTGAGCGCGCATTATCTTGATTCGCGCCGCCTGACGGCTATCGTCTGCAACGATATAGACTACCTGTCGATTTCGACGGGGCAGCTCAAGAATGCACAGGATATGGACAACGCCGCGCGCGGTCTTGCAAGAAAACTCAAGCATCGCATACGCTACACCGACGAGGAATGGCAGCGCAAGAGGACGCGGCTGCGCGGTGTCGTGCTTCCCCCGGTTGACCTGTAGCCCGGCACATGAGGGCATCTCGTCGGAGCTGTTGTCACGTGAAAACACCAGAATGGCGAAAAATCGCGGGTTTCGGCCGATCCGGGGTGCCGATCCGCCATGGGGCGCGAAGGGCGCCGGCATACGAGCAGGCAGATGGGCATGCGTATGGGACCCCGCCTTCCCCGATGCCGAAAAACGGCGGAAAAGCGGGATATTCGCATTCGAACGCGTCGCTGTAACCGAAATGCATGAACAGGGACAGCTCGCGATTGTCCTTCGAGGGGACGTATCCTATCTTGACACCCTCGAAGTACATCGCGACGGCACGGCAGTCGTGCGGGTTATCGGGCTCGGGAACCAAAGTGACCCCAGTGCCGATCTTGAGCTTATCGAAGACCTTATACCCCTCATGATGCGAGAAACCGGCAATGTGAAAACCCATAAGCTGACGCGAAGGCTCGAACATGGCGCACTCCTTTCCACCTAACCGCCTGACATCCTAACGATAACGGGAGCACCGGACAAAAATACGCGTGTGGAACGGGGCGAATGCTCAGCGACAAAGCCGCCCGCCCGCTCGTATATGAAGTAGCAGAGAATGAGCCTGACGGCAGAGGGGGACCCATGAAACATCCGCTCCGTATCTTCTCGCTGAGCTGCCTTGTGCTCGCACTTACATCCTGTACATCCGGCACCAGCCAAAAACCCGCTTCCAACCCCATGCGCATGGACGGTGGGGATCCGCAGGAAATCGAGCTCGTGGCATCAGATCGAAATCCCGTCTCCGACAATGCGGTATGGTGCGGCAGCTTCCAGATCTGTTGGGATATGGCAGTCGAGACGATCGGTGCGGGCTCGCAGCTCACCCCGCTTGAACCCAACGCGCTTGCAGACGAACTCAACTCCTCGGGCTTCTCGCCAGAATCTCTCGGCGATGAGCACTACTACGCATATGCGGGACCGGCTACCCAATCGGCAAGGCTTCGGATTGCGCAGGGCATCGAACGGAGATTCCATCAGGAGAGCGACATCCTCGACAAGCTGACCTGGTACGATGATGCGGATCTTGATGCGGGGATGCTCTTCTACACCATGCTCTACCGCGAGTTCTCCTATGAGGAGCCCTTCGAGTATCTCGAACCTGCTGGCTTCGGCAGCGTGGAGGGCGGCAACCAGTCAAGCGGCGTTCTCTACTTCGGCGCGAAAGCCGGAGATGCGGCGCTCGATCAGGTCGTGCCCCTGTATTACGAGGATGGCGAGCACTTCGCCGCCATCATCTACACGCCCGATGGGGATGCGCTCGTGCTCGTGCGGTCGCCCGAGGGCGCAACCTTCCACGAGATGTGGGAGAACGCCTTCGCCCGCGAACGCGACTACAGCCCGCTCGAGGTGGATTCGTTTGCATGCCCCTGCCTCGATCTCGATATCGTTCGAGAATTCGAGCAGCTCGAAGGCGTCACGCTCGTCGCAGCGGATGGCAGCGCATGGCCCGTGGCCGACGCCATCCAGACCGTGCGGTTCTCGCTCGACGCGCAGGGCGGCGTGGTTAAGAGCGAAGCCGGGCAGGTCAACACCTCAGAGAGGCCGGACGAGGATCCTCTCCACGTCGACCTGATCTTCGAGGATAGCTTCGCCCTCTTCCTCATCGATTCGAAGTCGGGTTGCTTCGAGCCCTATCTCGGCGTGCTCGTGGATGATGTCACAGCCTATCAAGCCGGCTGAGGCGATGCGATAAGATAGCGAGCGGCGTGGCGTTCGCATTCATCTTGCTCTCATCGGTCACGAGCTCCCGTGCGGGCGAGATACCGTTAACCTTCGTTCTGCTCGCGGCATGCCCGGAACGTCCTCATGAGGATTACCAAAAACTCTCTAAGCGGAGAGGCGGTCGCCGCTTTCGATGCACGCTCGTCGCTCCCGGGAGATTCCCACTGGTAACACGCAGGACAGGAACGCCGTCGCAATTAATCCACATGGGCTCGGTAACTAAAACCCGAGATCTGGAAAGATGAGGGGCATCTCTTCATTCGAAAAGCCCCACGGGTTACCCGACGTATACGTGGCAGCAAGCACGTAGCTCGTTCGAAGAAGCCGTCATCAAGGTGCCCGTGCATGATCACGCGCCTGTGAATAGCTCGGCACCTATGAAGAGCAGTATAGTGGACGTGTAATCCTCATGCGCTATTCCCAAGGACGCTATGGTTTCCGAAGCCGTACATAAGAGCATGCAAGGCAACAAGCGCTCCGACACGAGGCCCGAGTTGTTGCTGCGCGCCTTGCTTCGCTCGTCCGGACTCACCGGCTACCGGCTGCAGTGGAAGATTCCCGGACACCCCGACATCGCATGGCCCGGCAAGAAGGTCGCCCTCTTCGTCAACGGCTGCTTCTGGCATCGCTGCCCCCGTTGCAAGCTCTCGATGCCTAAATCCAACGTGGAATACTGGAGTGCGAAATTCGCCGCCAACCAGAAACGTGATCGTCGGGTGCGCGCCGAGCTTGAGGAAGCGGGCTGGATCGTCCACACGGTATGGGAGTGCGAGCTCAAGAAGAAGGCCGTCGATGCCACGGTAGCCGATCTCTTCCCCCAGCTCGCGGCAGAGCTCGGCAAAAAGCTCCGCCTCCGGGAGACCGAGGATTAGGCATCCTTCTCGCCTGCAAGCATGCCGATAGCAGGGTTATCGGGTCCTTCCCTATCGCAGGAACGTCTTCTCGAGGAAATCTGCAAAGCCCTCCTGGCCGTTGGGAAGATCGGTCACCATGCGTGCAACGGCCTTGACCTCGTCCATACCGTTCGCCATGGCAACACCCAACCCCACGTTCGCGATCATCGATACGTCGTTGCCATGGTCGCCCACCGCGCAGACCTCATCGGACGCGATGCCCAGATATTCGCAGAGCACCTGCAGCGCACGGCCCTTCGAGACGTCGCGCTTACAGATCTCGATGCTCTCTCGTTCCGCGCGGAATGACCGCAAGCCGGGATAACTTTGGGCGACGAACGACATCGCCTTGGGAATATCGGTCTCCCAATCGAGGAACACCACGCCGAGCTTGGCAACATCGCAGCCCATCTCACGGATCTTGCCTGCAAGATCGGCCTCAAGATTGTCACGCCACACGCGACCCTGCTCGACCCGGGCGAAGAGCTCGAAATCGTAGATGTTGCCGAAATAGGAGCTCGTATCATCGCCGAGCTGCAGGTAGATCTTGGTGTTTCGGCGTGCGAGACCATCGATGAGATCTGCCGCCACCGCATAGGGGATGAGGTTGCGCAAGCGCTCGATGCCTGCCGCATAGTCGTAGAGGATGGCTCCATTCGCCGAGATGGCGTAATCGATATCCGTGATGCCGAGCGTATCCTCGCGCAGTCGTGAGAAACCGCGTCCCGTGGCCGGCACGAGCATGATTCCCGTATCGGAAACCGCCTGCAGGGCAAGGCGCGTGCGCTCGGTCACATGCCCCATATCGTCGAGCGCTGTGCCGTCCATGTCGAAAGCCAGCAGCTTGATATGCGAGATATCCATGCCATGCCCCCTCGTTGCGCGAATCCTATCCAAATCGATTATACAAACCCCCATCTGCCTCGCGGGCATCGCGAACCATGCGTGAATACCGTAGCCCCATCGCGCCGATAAATACGGAACAAACCATCCACCTGCGGCTTAGTAGCTAGCGCAGTTTCCCGCGTCGGAGAAAACTGCGGGAATCGCGAGTCACGCAGTCTGCCGATGCGGGTTGATGCGGATCGGTGCGAAATCGGCAAGCCGCACAGTCGACGCCACGGATACCGCAACTGCCCTCCCCTACTGCGCAAGCTCCAGCACGCGGGTGTAGACATCGCTGCGAGCCCGACCATATGCACGCGACAAGCGCTTCGCCAGCGCGCTCTTGGCCTCTCCCTTTGCAAGGCCGGCACGGATCGCCTCGTCGAGCGGAACCTGCGGCGGAGCGGTCGCCCGCTCGGAGCCATCGCCCTCCTCCACGCAGACGACGCACTCGCCGCGCAGCTCCCCGCGTTCCGAAAGCACCTCCGCAAGCTCGGCGGCGCTTCCCCGGAGCAGCTCCTCATGGAGCTTGGTGAGCTCGCGGGCAAGGGCTACGCGGCGTGCGGGCATGAGCGCGGCAATGCGCGCCAGCGTATCGACGACGCGTTTGGGAGACTCGAAGAGCACGAATGTCGCCCCCATAGCGCGCAGCCATTCCAAGCGCTCGCGAGCAGGGCCCGCCTTGCGCGGCAGGAATCCCTCGAAGAAGAAGCGCCCGCTCGCAAGACCCGAACGGGCCAGGGCGGACAACACCGCCGACGGACCGGGAACGACCTCCACGGGAAGCGCGGCATCCAGCACGGCATCCACGAGACGCTGCCCGGGATCCGCGATGCAGGGCATGCCCGCATCGCTCACGAAGGCGATCCTCTCGCCTGCTGCAAGGCGCTCAAGCAGCTCGGGAATGCGATCCCCGATCACGTTCTCGTCGCAGCGCATCAGCGGCACGCGGACATCGAAGCGCGCAAGCAGCTTGGAGGTGACGCGCGTGTCCTCGCAACACACGAGATCGGCACGCGACAGCGTCTCCACGAGACGCGGCGAGGCATCCGCGAGGTTGCCGATAGGCGTGCCGCAGATGGAGAGCATAGCGCCTAGCCGCCCACGTAGTAGCTTGCGCAGTTGTTGGGCGTCTCATACAGGTCGATCTGGCAGACGGGCAGGCCGTCCCCGATGAGGCGCTCCGCGAAGTGGCGCGCGAGGTTCTCTGCGGTCGTGCGGAACGGAAGCATCTTGAGGGAGAACCCCTCGCCCTCGAGCGCCTCCACGGTGGCGGGCTTGAGCGAGCCCTCCTCTACGAGGAACGTATGGTCGAACTCGCTGCAGAGCAAGCGCACCTTGCTTTTGAATACACCGAAATCGAGCACCATGCCGCGCATGGCGCCCTCGCTTTGGAGATCTTCCTGGGCAAGATAGGCCACGACGCGCCAGCGATGGCCGTGCAGGTTCTCGCACGCACCATAGTAATCGGTCAGGAAGTGGGCGGAGTCGAACGCGCCCTCGGTCTTGAGTCCGAACATCGTATCCTCCTATTCGGAAGCCTGCTCCCCCGAGCCCCCCTGGTCGCCCTTGCCCCCGCGACCACGTCCGCCGCGGCGGCGCGGCCGCTTCTTCGCAGAAGGCGCATCGTCGCTCCCGCCGGCTTCGGGCGCGGGCGCGGCGGCGCGGCGCGGAGAACCGCCCTTGTCACCGGGCTTGCGGGAACGCTTCGCCGCAGGAGCTGCGGCGGCAGGAGACTCGCCGGCAGTCCTGCCGGGAGCCGCCGACGCCTCCGAGATGCCCTCGGGGCTCTTGTGGCGCCTGCGGCGCCGGCCGGTGGCTGCGAGGTCGTTCGCATCCTTCTCGGGCTCACGGTCGGCGGCTTCCGCCGTCGCGGCCTTCTTGCGGCGCCTACGCGATGCGGGCTGGGCGGCATCTTTACCGGACGTTGCGGCTTCGCCATCGGACTCGGTAACCGTGTACCCCGCAGAGCGCGCACGGCGACGCGGTTTGGGTTCGATGAAGATATCCGAGCTGTCGAAGGGCTCCTCCTCGAGCACGCCCATCTTGCGATCGAGCTCGGCCAGCGCCATCTGCACATCGGGTGAGTTCAGGCGCTCGAGGACCTCTCGGGCAACGGTATCGGGCCTGCAGGCGCATCCCAGCTCCTCGCTCTTCCTGACCGCAGTCTCGGAAGCCGTCATATCCGCAAGCGCGACGCGGATGATCTTGCCGTTCTCGAGACGCAGCGCGATCTGCTCCTTGGGGGTATCGTACTCGATGATCTTCCCCATGCCGAGCGGCGTCTCGATGATGGCATTGCGCTTGGGTGCGCGGCTCTTGAAATCGCGGTAGGCCTCGAACTCGTAGCGCAAACAGCACATGAGGCGGCCGCATGCCCCGGAGATCTTGGCGGAATTCAAGGGCAGGTCCTGCTCCTTCGCCATGCGGATGGACACCGGCTCGAAGACGGGGCCGAAACGCGCGCAGCAGAGCTCTTGGCCGCAGTGGCCGTAGCCGCCGATATGGGCCGATTCCTCGCGCACGCCGATCTGGCGCATGTCGACCCGCGCGTGCAGCTCGTGGGAAAGCTCGCGTACCAGCTGGCGGAAATCCACGCGGTCCTCGGCTGCGAAATAGCACACGACCTTGCCGCCGTCGAACAGGTACTCGACCCCCACGGGTTTCATATCGAGCCCGCAGCCGGAGATGCACCGGCGGAAGACGGGCATGGCCTCATCGCCCTTGCGTGCGAGCTCCTCGGCCCGGGCAAGATCCTCGTCGGATGCCACGCGCATGAGCTGCTTCAGGCTCGCACCGTCGGTCATCGACGAGAACTCCTTATCGGAGACCTCGCGGGCCTCGCCGGTGACGAGGCCGATCTCGGTGCCGCGCTCGGTGGAGCAGATGACATGGTCCCCCTCGACGGCACCCGTCTCGACCGGGTCGAACCACAGATCGCGCGAGGCATAGGCGAAACGGATCGGGATTATCGTGGGCATTCAAGCGCCTCCTTTATGGAAAGCAGCCAATCCTCGAGGACCAGCTGCGGCGAAACATGCGCATCGAGTTTTCGCGCGGCGTCGGCGCAGCATCCCAACGCCCCTATGACGCTCTCCGTGCACGTGCGCGCGGCGGTGCGGGCGATGCTGTCGGAGGCGTCCTCGTTGACGATGTCCTCATCGATCCTGCTGCAGCAGATGAGGATATCGCGCAGGATGGACTCGCCGGCTGAGAGGATCTCCGTCATCCCCGCGCGCTCACGGGCTGTGAGCGCGCGTTTGTTGGCGTCCTCCATGCTGCGCAGGGCGTTTGCCGACAAGAACTCCCCGGCGATCTCGACCTTCTCCTTCTGGGCTTCGCGCACATCCTCGAGGGGCACGCGCGCGGCCTCGGCAAGGTCTTTGGCGGCAAGCAGCACATCCCAAGCGTCGTAGTCGAGGATGCCTCCCAAGGTGCGGACGACCTTGCGGCGCACGTCGCGACGCGATGGGGAATTGAGGAAGTCGCTCGCCTCGCGCGGCGTGTGCACGATGGCAAGGGCGAGGCGGGCCTCCCATGCCCGGGCACCCGTAGCGCGCGTGACGGAGGCTTGGGCGACCTCCGGGGCGACCACGCGGAAAGGCACGATCTGGCACCGCGAGACGATCGTCGGAAGCACCGATTCGGCCGAGGGCGCGATGAGGATGAACACCACGTTGGCAGGCGGCTCCTCGATGGTCTTGAGCAGTGCATTGGCCGATGATTCGCGCAGCGTGTCGGCACGGTCGATCACATAGACCTTGCGCGCAGCACGTATCGGCGCGCGGATGCTGTCGTCGATGAGCTCGCGGATCTGCTCCACACGGTAGCCCGAGACACCGCTCGGCTCTAGGAAACGCACGTCGGCATGGGTGCGATGCGCCACGCGGCGGCATTCGTCGCAGTCGGCGTCTCCCCCGTTGGGGCAGACGAGGCACTGCGCCAGAGCTTGGGCGGCCTCCTGCATGCCGCTCCCGGGCGCGCCCGTGAAGAGATAGGCATGGCCCACGCCGCCGGCGACCGCAGACGCCAGAAAGCTCTGCACGCGCGGCTGGTCGGAGAGGGGCTCGAGGGCTGTCGGGATGCGCTCATCCATCAGAGGGCGCCCTCCGCGAGCTCGGGGAGAAGGTCGAGCAGCTCCCCGCGCATACGGGCATAGACCTCGACCTTCTCGCCATGGCCGTCGACCACGCGCACGCGGTCGGGCTCCTCGGTGGAAAGGCGCAGGTAACCGTGGCGCACACGGGCTTGGAAGGGCTCTCCGTCGAGTTCCATGCGATCGATGCCATGGCGGGTCGCACGCTCGAAGGACTCGTCGACCTCGAGGTCGAATACGATGGTGCGGTCGGGTACGAGCCCGCAGCTGCCCATCTTGTTGGCCCGGCGGACGAGGTCCTCGTCGAGGCCGCGACCGACAGCCTGGTAGGCGAAGGTGGAATCGTAGTAGCGGTCGCACACGACCACGGCCCCGCGCTCGAGCGCCGGCAGGATGACCTCGCACGTGAGCTGGGCGCGCGCGGCTTCGAAGAGCATCAGCTCGCATTCGGGTGCCATGTCCGCGGCCTCGGGGTCGAGCAGGATCGTGCGGATACGCTCGGAGATTCCGGTGCCGCCGGGATCGCGCAACGATACCACCTCGCGGCCTTTGGACACGAGCTCCTCGGCGAGCATACGGCCCTTGGTGGACTTGCCGCAACCGTCCATCCCCTCGAGGGTGATGAAGACGCCCTGTCTAACCCGCGCATCCATTACTTCTCACCAGGCTTTGCACGGGAGCTGCGTGCGGACTTCGCCGTGCGTCCCCGGCGCCCGCGGGAGGAACCCTTGGCCTTGGCCTCCCCCTTGGCGGGACAGTCCATGTTGACGCAGAACTTCCACGGGCCGCGCGCTGTGACGACCTGCACCATGGGCGCCCCGCATGCGGGGCAGATCTCCCCGGTGCTGGAGAGCTTCCCGCGCTGGGGCAGCGGGTAACTCACGCCGCAGAGGTCGTAGTTGGTGCAGCGGATGAAACGCTTGCCGCTCTTCTCGCTCTTGTGGGCTATGAGCTGGCCGAAACGGCCCTGTTCGGCGCACACCGAGCACTCCCCCACCTTGATATCGGGCTCCCGGTTGGTGGGGCAGGCGGGATTGACGCAGGTCTCGTAGGCGGCAGCGCGGAACGGGCGCACCTTCACGCGCGGGGCGCCGCATTCCGGGCACACGCCCTGCTCGCCTTCGATGGGCTCGAGCTTGCCCTGCGGAACGGGATAGGTCACCTCGCATGCGGGCCAGCCCATGCAGCCGATGAAGCTTCCCCGGGTCTTGGCGGAGTTCTTGATCACGAGATCCTTGCCGCACGTGGGACAGACGCCCACCTTGGCATCGGCGGTGACGGCATCGGAGATGGCGTTGCCCAGATCCTCCCTGTGGTCGATGAGCACGTCCATGATGCCGGCAAGCAGCGCGCGCGAGTGCGCCACGACAGCATCTTGGGTATCGGCTCCCTCGGCCACGCTGTTCATGTCCGCCTCGAGCTCGGCCGTCATGTCGGGCGAGGTGATGCGGGGCGCGAACGACATGAGGGCATCGATGACGGCCATCCCCAGCCGGCTCGGCTCGATGGGATCGTTCTTGAGGTATTTCACCGTGTAAAGGCGCTCGATGATGGAGGCGCGGGTCGACTTGGTGCCCAAGCCCCTGCGTTCCATCTCCTGGATGAGGTGGCCTTGGCTGTAGCGCGCGGGCGGCTCGGTCTGCTTGGCGACGAGCTCCATAGCGCGCACGGAGAGCCTATCGCCTTCGCTCAGCTCGGGAAGCTGCTCGTCTTTGCGCATGCCGTAGGGATAGATCTCGCGGAAGCCGGGCTTCACGACCACGTTGCCGCTTGCCACGAAGGGCTCGCCCTCCACATCGACCATGACCTTGGTGCCCTCGATCACGGCGGCATCCATGAGCGTGGCGAGGAAACGGCGGGCGATGAGGTTGTAGAGCTTCCACTCGGCGGGTTGGAGCTTCTCGGGATCAGCAGCTGCCGTGGGGTAGATGGGCGGATGGTCAGTGGTCTGCTGCTTGCCGCGCGTGGGATGGAGCCTCCCGACGGCAAGGAGCTTCTTGCACACAGGAGCGTACTGCGGTACTGCGGAGAGAGTCTTCACGCAATCCTTGAGATCAAGGGATGCGGGATAGACCGTGTTGTCGACGCGCGGATAGGAGATGAGGCCCTCCATATAGAGGCTCTCGGCGAGGCGCATGGTGCGCGCGGGAGAGAGGCCCTCGGCAGCGGCTGCAGCCTGCAACGACGTGGTGTTGAAGGGTGCCGGCGCCGCCTGCCTGCGGCTCTTGCGCTCCACGCCCGTCACACTACCCCCATCGGCCTCGGCCACGCGTTGGAAAGCGGCTTCCGCCTGCCCGGCATCCTTGAAGCGACCGGCGGCATGGCCGATCTTGAAGGCGTCGGCTCCCTTGGTGGCCTCCCCCGAGATGACCCAGTAGTCCTCGGGCACGAAGGCGAGGCGCTCGCGTTCGCGCTCGACCACGAGGGCCAGCGTGGGCGTCTGCACGCGTCCGGCGGAGCGCACGTTGCCGAAACCGCCGTAACGGGCCATGGTGAGATAGCGCGTGAGGACGGCACCCCAGATGAGATCGATGTACTGGCGGCTCTCGCCGGCATCTGCCAGATTCTGGTCGAGATCCACGAGATGCGCGAAAGCGTGGTCGATCTCGGCCTTGGTGAAGGCGGAGTAGCGCGCGCGGTAGGCGGGCAGGCCGGGGTTGGCGGCGAGCACCTGGCGCAGGGCATCCGAGCCGATGAGCTCGCCCTCGCGGTCGAAGTCGGTGCCGATGATGACCCGGTCGGCCTTCTTGGCGAGGTTCTTGAGCGAGCGGATGATCTCCTTCTCGGCAGGGTTCTTCTCGATGGGAGCCCACACGAGGTAGGGCAGGCTCGCGACCTTCCAGCTCTTGATGTCGATGCCGTCGGCCAGATAAGGTTTGCGGCGGCTGGGATAGGGCGGACGCGCCAATCCGTCGGGAATATCGGCAGGCAGGATCCCGCCATCGGACGAGGCCGCGAACCAGCCCTGCTCGCCGTCGAACTTGAGCTCGGAGGGGAAGTCGGGTTCGAGGATGTGGCCGCGCAAGCCGATGGCCACGTACTCCTCGCCATCCTTCTTGAAACGGTAGACAGGCGTGTTGTAGACCTTGTCCGACGCGGGTTTCCCCGCATCGGACAGAAGGCGCGCGATCTGGGCTGCAGCGTCGTTTTTCTCGGTGACGATGAGATTCAAGGCCGATCCTTATCTCGCTATGCGGTTTATGCGTCGAACTCGTGGGCTTCGTAATCCTCGCGCGTCCATTTGAGCGCCTCGCGACCGTCGCGCGCCGTGATGACCACGCGGGCCACCGCGAGCGCCAGCTCGTAGAGCGAGATAAGGGCGGCGAACATGAGCACCATGGTGACCGGAGAGGCATCGGGGGTAACGACAGCCGAGAGCGTGAGCAGGCCCACGTAGATGTAGCGCCATTGCTCGCGGAAGACCTTGTAGGGGACGAGGTGGAGCGTGGAGAGATAGAAGATGGCGAGCGGCAGCTGGAAGGCGATGCCGAAGCCCACCTCGAGCTTCATCATGATATCGAGGAAGTCCTCGGCGTTCACGACCTGCTCGGCGAAGGCGTCGGTCTGGGCCAGCAGCCAGCCGAACGCCGCTTTCTGGATGACGAAGTAGCAGAAGACCATCCCGATGAAGAAGAGCGCCACCATGGCACCGACCGTGGGCACGGCCCATCTGCGCTCGTTTTTATGCAGCGCCGGCAGGAAGAAGCCCATGGCCTCCCACAGGATGATGGGCGTGCAGATGATGAGGCCGAAGAAGAACGCGACTTTGAAGCGGATGGTGAAGCCTCCCAAAGCCGACAGGATCGTGAGCTGCGATCCCTCGGGCAAAGCCGAGCGGATGGGATCGATCATGATCTCGATCAGCGTGGGCGTGGCGAAGTAGATGACGACCGCCGTGACGATGACGGAGACGACGACGATGGTGAGGCGCCTCCTGAGCTCTCCCAGATGATCGAGGAGGGGCATGCGTGCGGGTGTGATGGGCATGGTAGCGTTGAGGCCGCAGCGGATCTACTCCGCAGCCGCCTCGTCCTCCTTCCCGGTGCTGCCGGCATCCCCTGCGGATGGAGCATCGTCTCCAGACATTACGGCGGGCTCTCCCGCAGCAGGTTCCTTGGATGCAGCCTTTTTCCTGACGGGTTTGGCGTAAAGCTCCGCCGCAGCCGTGGGCGTGCCCTTCCTGGGCGTCGCGGGCTTGGGTTTGGCGGCAGGCGCAGCGGGCTTCTCGGCGGGGACGGCCTCCGTCTCGGCGTCTGCGGGGATATCGGCGCCCGAATCGGCGGTTGTATCCGCAGCCTCCCGCTCTGTCTTCGCCGCAGCCTCCTCCTCAGCCGCCTTCGCGGCGGCGCGCTCGGCCGCAAGACGTGCCTTGCGCTCGGCGAAGGTCTCCTTGCGCGGAGTCGCGGCTGCGTCGTCCCCACCCTCGATATCGGCGTCCTCGGCGAGCTCGGCCGCACGGTTGCGGTTGGGTTTCGCCGCATCGAGGTTCATCATCTCGGTCGCAGGATCGACGATCTCGGTTTGGACGACCTTGGTGAAGCCTTCCTGCGCGCTCCTGAACTGACGGAGCGCCCGGCCTAGCGTACGGCCCATCCCCGGCAGCTTATCGGGGCCGAAGACCATGAAGCCGAAGAGGACGATGATGAGAAGCTCGGTCTCTCCTATGCCAAACACGTGGTTTTACCTCCCCCGAAGAATCGGTGCACGTTGCAGTTCATACCCATCCGACAGCCGATCCTAACGTTCGGAGACGCCCAGCTCGTCGACGATGCCCAGCAGCTCGAGCACGCGCGCGACGTTGCGCTGCGGGCGGACCACCTCGAAGGCGATACCCTGCTCGGCTGCCGCATGGGCGGTGCCCACGAGCACGCCGATACCCGTCGAATCGATGTAGGGCATCTCGGCGACGTCGATGCGGATGCCCTTGGCTTCATGCTCCATGACGCGCGAGATGCAGGCCCTGAGCTCGTCGGCGCACGAGACGTCGACCTCGCCGCGAACGCTCACGATCGAGATGCCCGCCTGCTCGCTTGTCCCAAGTTCGAGTGCCATTGCACGCCCCCTTCGCTAGATGTTGGTATCCGAGAGATCGCGCAGCGTGCCCGAGAGCCCCTCGGAGCTGCTGCCGGAGGTGTTGAGCGCGAGAAGGCGCTGCGATGCGTAGGACTTGGCGCCCTGCGCATTATCGGGATCATGCTCGATGGCTGCGGAATAGGCCGTGCGCGCCGCTTCCGTGTCGCCGGAGATCTCGCAGACCAAGCCCAGGTTAGCCCATGCGACCGCGTTCTCGGGATCCTCGGAGGTGATGGTCTCGAGCGCGGTGCGCGCGGTGCTCGTCTCACCCGCATAGAGCAGGCACAGGGCGCGGTCGACCTTCGTCTGGCCGGCATCCTCGGGATCCGATGCGAGATAGCTGTCGAACATCTTGATCGCCTTGTCGAAGAGCTCGTTGGCATGCAGGGTCTCGTTATCGACGCTGGCCAAGTAGGAGACGTTGTAGCCCCAGTTCATGTAGGTCTTGCCCAGCTCGAGCACCGATTCCATATCGGTGGGATCGGCTGCGACCTTCTCCTCGAGCGGTTCGGCGATCTCGCCGTAACGGCTATCGATCTCCTCGATGGTGGTCGGATTCGCGTTGGAGCCGTCGCCGCCGAAGAGGCCTGCCAGCGACGGCAGCATCATCGAGAGCGCCAAAATCACCGCGAATGCGGCGATGACGGCCTTCGAGCCGGTGGAGAGACCCTTCTTCCCTGCGTTTTGCGGGACGGAGGCCTTGTGCGCCTTCTTGGCCTGCCGGCCCCTCTTGGTTGCTCGCTTGGACATAGTGCTACCTATCGTATCCTTACTTTATTAAATATGCACCTGCAAAACGTTAGTGTACGACAAATCGGGCCGCCGTCGGCGAACAGGCGGCCGTATGGGAGAACTACAGAACTCTACCAAATGTCGTGGGCATCACACGCGGGAGCCCCTCTCCATGCGGGCGCAGACGAGCTTGACCGCGCAGACGAATACGTCGAGCGCTTGGCCGAGGGCTTCGAGCGAGGGGAAGGTGGGGGCGATGCGGATATCGGAATCGCGGGGATCCGCACCGTAAGGCCAGGTGGCCCCGGCACCGGTAAGCGTGACACCGAGCTCTTTGGCAAGCGCGACGATGGCCATGGCCGTGCCTTCAGGACCGTTGAACAGCACGAAGTACCCGCCGCGCGGATGCGTCCAGCTCGCGATGCCGAGGCCGTCGAGACCCTCGGCGAGCTTGCGCTCGACGAGCTCGAATCTCGGACGGGCGATGTCCGCGTGCTTTCTCATGTGCGCGCGCACGCCCGCCGCATCGCGCAGGAAAGCCGCATGGGCGAGCTGCGAGATCTTCTCGGGGCAGACGCGCATGGCCGCGAAATGGGCGCGGATATCGGCGATGTCGGTATCGCTTGCGGCAACCCATGCCATGCCGGAACCTGGGAAGGTGACCTTGGCCGTGGAGGCGAACTCGTAGACGAGATCGCGTCCCCCCGCCTCGGCGAGCACGTCGAAGATGTTCAGGAGCCTATCTCCCTCGTCGTAGAGATCGTGGACCGCGTAGGCGTTATCCCAGAAGATGCGGAAATCGGGCGCCGCGGGGTTCAGGGCGGCGAAGCGGCGGACCGTTTCGTCGGAGTAGGTATAACCTTGGGGATTGGAGTACTTGGGAACGCACCAGATGCCCTTGACCTGCGGGTCCATCTCCACGAGACGGCAGACCTCATCCATGTCGGGGCCGTCGGGCGCCATGGGGATGGGGATGTTCTCGATACCGTAGTGGGCGGTCACGGTGAAATGGCGGTCGTAGCCGGGCGACGGGCAGAGGAACTTGACCCGGCCCTGCTGGCACCAGGGGGTATTGCCGCATACGCCGATCGCGAAGGCATGCGCCACGAGGTCGTGCATGAGGTTCAGGCTCGACGAACCGTTGACGATCACGTTCCCGGGATCGACGCCGATGAGCTCGGCGGCGAGTTCGCGGGCCGAGGGCAGGCCGTCGGGCGCGAAGTAGTTGTCGACCGGAACGGAACCGTCGGTGAGGTCCGTCGCGCTGGTCAGGAGGTCGAGCATGGGCCTGGAGAGCGCCGTCTGCTCGGGGCTGGGCTTGCCACGCGCCATATCGAGCGCCAGATGCTTCTCGCGCAGGGCCCGGCCCTGGGCCTCGAGCTGCGCGAGCTCCCGATCGAGATCCGCGTCGGACATGCTGTGGTACACGGATGCCATGCTCTCTCCTCACCGCGTGGACTCGACGTCAGATGAAGTATAGACGCCGGGCAGACGTGCGCGGTGCTAATATGGGTGCATGAAAAATACTGCTAACAAGCCCGCCGCATCGGACCCGCATGCCGATGAGTACGGCGAGCTGCAGCGGCTCGTCGATGCGCTCTTCGCCGTGAACCCCTCGAAAGCGGTTCCGCGCCTCGACGTGGTCGTGCTCGCCGAGACCTTCGACCTCTGCGATGACCTCGTGGACGTGGTGGAACATCTGCCGGCGGGCTCCTACAAGCGCCAGCGCCTCTGCGACCAGCTCAATTCCATCATCACGGCGCGCGGTCTGGGTTTCGTCTACGGCACCGTGGAGTAGCTCCCCATCGGCGGGATCCGCCTTCGTGCTCCAGGGGGATGTTTTCGAGGATATGGCGGCATGCGGAACGGCAAGCAGCTATAGACTGCAGCAGCGGAGCCGGACACGGGGGGGGTGGCGGAGCGCCCTTTCCGTATCAGATCGTCTCAGACCCGTCGCAAACAACGGGATCATCCTGCGGTGCTGACGGCAGCCATGACGGATCCACGAGTGCAGCCTTAAAGGATTGATTTTGCAAGAAGGCTGCGATGGGAGTCCTGGGCCGAAGCGAGGGCGGGATTCCGTCACGTGCCCACGTCGGCATTGCATTGCATGCGATCGCCTCGGGCAGCCCCGCGTAGCGCACGGCGTCGACCGTGCAACGCGCGCCCGTCCTCCGGAGACGACGCGCCTAGACCTTGAAGAGGTAGCCCACGCCCCGGATAGTGACGATATGGGAGGCCACTTGGGGGCCGACCTTGGAACGCACGCGGCGGATATGCACGTCGACCGTGCGGGTGCCGCCGCAGTACTCGAAGCCCCAGACGCGGTGGAGCAGCGTCTCGCGCGAATAGGCGCGGCCGGGATGCGTGGCCAGAAAGGAGAGCAGCGAGTATTCCATGAGGGTGAGGTCCACCGGCTTGTCATCGATGCTCACCTGATAGGTGGCCAAGCTGATGGTCATGTTGTCGATGGTGACGATATCGTCGGGAGCGCTCTCCTCGCCCGGCCAGAGCAGAAGCGAGCAGCGCACCTCGAACTCGGCCTCGCCGGCGGTCGAGAGGATGAAATCGTTGCGGCCCTGCATGGGCATGTGGAGCGACGAGAGCTTGTCGGGATCGACCACGGCGAGCATGGGGATGAGGCCGTTCTCGGCGACGAACGCATCGACCGCGTTGAGCGTTGCCTGCGGAAGGCCCTCGGCATCGAGGATGACGAGGTCGAACTCATGTCCCGAGTTCAGGGCCTGGGGAAGCGTATCGTGCGTGGCAAGCGCGATGGACACATCGATCGCATGCCCGAGTGCGCGCATGCGATCGTGGAGACGCGCGGTGCTCGAGACGAGCAGTATTGTCTTGTGATGCGCCATGCTGGTCCTTTATGTTTCCAAACGATGAAATGATAGTTCACATTACCACAAAAAGAAGTCGATTAGGTACCTGCACATATCCACGCCACACTTTTCCGGATGCAGGCCGGGAGAAGGGTCGGACGGGCAGCCCGGCGGGTATGCGGGCTTCGCGCGGTTCTCCCGCACCTCCGGGGCATCTACTCGATGCTGCCCAGAAACTCCGCCGTCCTCTGGTTCTCGGGATGGTCGAAGACCTTCTCGGGCCTGCCCTGCTCCACCACCACGCCATCCTCCATGAAGACCACCCGATCGGCCACGTCGCGGGCGAAACCCATCTCGTGGGTGACGATGATCATGGTCATGCCCGAGTTCTCGGCGAGATCGCGCATGACATCGAGGACGCCGCGCACGAGCTCGGGATCGAGTGCCGAGGTGGGTTCATCGAACAGGATCACGTTGGGATGCATGGCAACCGCGCGGGCGATGGCGACGCGCTGCTGCTGGCCGCCCGAGAGCGCTGCGGGCTTGTAGTCGGCGCGGTCGAGCAATCCGACGGCCTCGAGCTGGATAAGCGCCTCCTTCTCGGCCTCCCCCTTGCTCTTGCCGAGCACCTTGGTCTGGCCGATCATGACGTTCTCCTTGGCCGTGAGGTGCGGGAAGAGGTTGAAGCTCTGGAACACCATGCCCACGTCGCGGCGGAGCTTGTTGACGTCGGTCGCGCCCTTGCCCGTGATCTCCTCGTCCTCGATGAGGATATGGCCCGCCGTGGGGATCTCGAGCAGGTTGATGCAGCGCAGCATCGTTGACTTGCCCGAACCCGAGGGGCCGAGCACCACGACGACCTCGCCGGGCCACACGTTGAGGTTGACATCGCGCAGCACCTGCGTGGTGCCGTCGAAGGTCTTGTTGAGATGCTCGATGCGCACGATGGGATGCTCGCCCTCCACGAAGTGATGGCTCGTGAGATCCCGATCGGCCGCGAAGGCGCCGCGTGCCGCCTCCTCGGCACCGAGCGGCGGCGGAACGACGGGAAGCTCGAGCTTGGCTTTACGCTTACCGACCATGGCCATCCCCCCTTTGCATAGACGCTGCGGGCATCGCGGGGACAAAGGGCGCGAGCAGGCCCCCCGGCAACGAATGCTCCCCGTCGGCCCCCTCGAAGTGCGAGCTTCCCGCAATCTCGAGGGAGGGTCCGCCACCCGCATGCGCCTGCGATGCCTTGGCCTTGGCGCCGGGCCTCGTGCCCTGGCCGCGCTCGGAGCGGGCGAGGTTCTTCTCGATGATGCCGACCACCTTGATGAGCGGCAGCGTCACGACGAGGTAGAACAGGGCGGCGGTCACATACGGCGTGATATTGCCCGAGACGGAGG
This sequence comes from Coriobacteriales bacterium OH1046, assembly GCA_004010535.1. Taxonomy (GTDB): domain Bacteria; phylum Actinomycetota; class Coriobacteriia; order Coriobacteriales; family Atopobiaceae; genus RUG721. The sequence continues at coordinate 103,265 of RQYE01000005.1, forward strand.
TGGCGTTCTTGGCGAACATCATGAGCTCCATGACGCCCACGCTGGAGAGCAGCGAGGTGTCCTTGTAGCTGGTGATGAAGTCGCTCGTGACCGTGGGGATGACGCGGCGGACGGTCTGCGGCAGGATGATGGTGAACATGGTCTGGATGCGGTTCATGCCCAGGCTCGCCGCAGCCTCGTACTGGCCCTGCGGGATGGACTGGATACCCGCGCGGAAGATCTCGGCCAGATACGCCGATGAGTTGATGGCCATGACCGCCACGCCGAGCACGTTGTTGTCGATGACGATGCCGAGCATGGGCAGGCCGAAGAACATGATATAGATCTGCAGGAAGAGCGGTGTGCCGCGCAGGATGTTGATGTAGACCACCGAGATGGCGCGCAAAAGCGGGTTATGGGAGATCTTCATGAGGGCGAAGAGCAGCCCCAGCGCGATGGCGAAGGGGTAGGCCGCGAGCACGATGGCAAGGCACACGAGCCATCCCGGGAAGAGCGAGAAGAGCGATGTGAGCATGAGCTGAGGCTTGAAGAACATGCCGAGGAACTGGTTGGAATTCCATGCTTGGACGGCGGGGCTGGCATCGAGTGCGGCCACGGCCTGCTGGAGCCAGGTGTTGGCGATGACCGCGATGGGCTCCGAGGCTTCGAGCTCGACGGTCGCACCGGCAGCCGTGGCATAGCTGCCCGTGACGGAGACGGCCCCGCCCTCGGATGGCAGATGCGTGTCCTCGAGCTCGAGGCGCAGGAGCGATCCCGCTGGGATGGGCTCGGAGAAGGCCACGGTGATGGAATCGCCCTCCGCAGAGGCGGATGCCACGCCGATGGGCACGCGGTCGAGGCCGTCGAGCACGGTGACCTTCACGGATGCATCCTCGAAGGTGCCGTCTCCGGGGAGCGTGAGGGTGACCGAGACGACCTGCTCGCCTGCATCGACCGTGCCCTCCCACGTGAGGCGCGTAGGCAGGCCGCCTATGACGTTGTGCCCGCCATCCTCGTTGGGACGCGCGGTTGCCTTATTGGTCGTGAGCGCCAGCGCAGGGGGCGCGATGAGGAGCGAGACGAGCAGCGCGCACGCCAAGACGAGCGCACGAAGCGCCCGTCCTTGGCCTGCTGCATGTTTTCCTGAGACCGGCATGCGATCCTCTTCCGCGAGCACTCCTAGATGGAGTCGCCGAACCACTTCTGCTTGAGCTCATCCATGGTGCCATCGGCCTCCATATCGGCGAGGACCTGATTGATGGCCGCAGTGAGGCCGGGGTTGTCCTTCGAGACGACGATGGCGTACTGCTCGCCCGTGGGGATCTCGATCGAGACCTCGCAGTCGGTGAAGGAGACCGTGCACTGGTGGCCGATGACGGGCAGGTCGGCGACGACGGCGTCGTAGAGGCCCGAGGCGAGGCCGGCCATGGCCTCGGTCACGGTGGTCAGCGGCACGATCTCGGCATTGGGGAGGTTCTCGCGGGCCCACGCCTCGCCGGTGGTGCCGGCTTGGACGGCGATCTTCTTATCGGCGGAGTTCAGGGCATCCTCGGTTGCGGCCTCGGCACCCTTCTTGACGGCAACGCCCAGGTTGGAATCGAGGTAGGGGTCGGTGAAGTCGACTTCCTTCTTGCGATCCTCGGTGATGGAGAAGGCGGAATTGCCGATATCGGCCTTGCCGCCCTGGGCGATCATCGGAACGATCGAATCGAAGTTCTGGGGCGGCAGGTAGACGACCTCGAGGCCCAAGCGCTTGCCGATCTCGTTGGAGAGATCGACGTCGAAACCGGAGGGCACGCCGTCCTCGAACGAGTCGAGGGGCGGGAAGTCGAGATCCGAGGCCACGATGAGCTGGCCCTCCTGGACGAGGGTGTATGAGGCTTCGGTCTCGGTTCCGGCATCTCCAGAACCGTCGCTGCCCGGCCCCGCATCGGTGCCGGACCCGGAGTTGCAGCCCGCGAGAGCGAGCACGGCAGCGAGGGCAAGGCCCATAAGCGCATGCGTTTGCTTCTTCATGATGCGTTCCTTCCTGAGGGGACACATGATACTGCTGATGCAGTTTGGCAGATGGCCGATACCCTGCATAGTCGATTCGATCGTTTTTACATAAATGACATACTTTCCGAGGCTTTATGAGCAATAAAAGTATAAAAATACCGATATAATGCATAACCATGACACATGCGTGACAGGGCGTGACAAGGGGACAGGTCATTTGTCACGCCATGCCCCCAATGACAGGCGTGACAAATGACCTGTCCCCTTGTCACGCTTGTCAATGTGTCCCCTTGTCAATGCATCTTCCCAGCACGGTCCCCGGCGACTGTACAGTCGCTAGAAGCCGTGCTGGGGAAACGTCGTTTTCCGACCCTTCCGGATGCTCTCCTCGGCGCGTTTGACCAGCGGCACCTCTAGTGACTGTACAGTCGCCGGGGACCGTGCTGGGAAGATGCCAGAGAAGGGAGGGCTACGGCACGGCAGGACCCGCGTCCAGGGAACCCTACACGCCGCCGTAGTAGCGCGTACGCTCCCAATCGGTGACCGAGGTGCAGAAATCCTCCCATTCGCGCGTCTTGGCATCGATCAGGAAGTCGAAGATATGATCGCCTAAGACCGTGCGCATGAGATCGCTCGCGGCGAAGCGCTCGATGGCCTCCCCCAACGTACGCGGCAGGCGGACGATGCCGCGCTCCTCGAGCTCGGCCACGGAGAGCAAACGCGTCTCGGCAGCAGATTCGGGGGGCATCGCGACGCCCTCCTCGATCCCCCTGAGCCCCGCAGCCAAGACGGCGGCGAGCGCCAGATAGGGATTGGCCGTGGGGTCGGGATTGCGCAACTCCACGCGGGTGGCGATATGCTTGCCGGGCTTGTGCGTGGGAATGCGGACGAGCGCGGAGCGATCCTTGCGACCCCAGGTGGCATAGATGGGCACGACGCCGGTCCGGTTGAAGCGCTTGTAGGAGTTGACCGTGGGATTCGTGATCAGCATGAACTCGGGCGCGTAGGCGAGCAGGCCGCCCACGAAGTGCTGGGCAAGCTCGGAGAGATGAGCCTCGTTGCTCTCCTTGGGTGCCCAGAAGAGGTTCTCGCCGTCGTGATCGAGCAGCGAGAGGTACAGGAACATGGCGGAACCCGGATGGTCGGCCAAGGGCTTGGGCATGAAGGAGGCGAACAGCCCGCGCTTGGCGGTCTGCTCGCGGATGATCAGGCGTGTGGCCATGATGTTGTCGGCGCAGCTCACAGCCTCGCTATAGCGCAGCTCGATAGCATTTTGGGATTGTGCGCTGGCGTGGAAGGAGTACTGCACGGGAATGCCGATCTTCTCGCACTCGCGCGAGATGGCGCGACGCAGATCGAGCGAGGAATCCGTCGGCGAGAAATCGAAGTAGCCGCAGCGGTCGAGCGGTTTGGGATCGAGGTCGTTGTCGAAGAAGAAGTACTCGATCTTGGGACCGACGTTGAAGACATAACCCTGCTCGTCGGCCTTGGAGAAGGCCCGCTCGAGCACGCCGCGCGGATCGCCCTCGAAGGGCTCGCGGCTGGGCGTGCGGATATCGCAGAACACGCGCGCGACGGAGCTGTTCTCACCCTCTTTGCGGGACATGAGCTGGAAGGTGTTGGCATCGGGGAAAGCGAGCATATCCGATTCCTCGAGGCGAGCGAAGCCGTCGACGGCCGACCCATCGAAGCCGATGCCCTCCTCGAAGGCCTCCTCGAGCTCCTCGGGCGAGATGGAGAACGATTTGAGGTGCCCCAGCACATCGGTGAACAACAGCCGCACGAAGCGGATATCGCGCTCCTCGACGGTTTTAAGGACGAAATCGATGCTGCTCTCGCTGCTCATGCAGACTCCCTCCGGGGCCGGCTGCCGATCTTTCCCCTCCCACGTTGCCACAAACGTGTTTCGGGTCCGTTTCACCATCTGCGAACGGTATCAACCACCACGCACGGAGCACCAATTATACATTCCGAAGTGAAAAGGGCGCGCAACTGGGCCATACTAGTATCAGCTGCGTTTTCCCGCGATTCCCGAGAAAGGACTGCTATGGGCAAAGAGATGACGCTCGTGATTATCCGCCATGGTGAGAGCGAATGGAACAAGCTCAACCTCTTCACCGGATGGACCGATGTCGACCTCACCGAGACCGGCCATACCGAGGCTGCGGCCGGCGGGCGGGCCCTCAAAGAGGCCGGCTACGATTTCGATGTCTGCTATACCTCATACCTCAAGCGCGCGATCCACACCCTGAACCATGTCCTCGACGAGATGGACCGCAACTGGCTGCCCGTCATCAAGGCATGGGAGCTCAACGAGCGCCACTACGGTGCCCTGCAGGGCCTCAATAAGGCCGATGCCGCCGCCGAGCATGGAGAGGCCCAGGTCAAGATCTGGCGCCGCAGCTTCGATATCTGCCCGCCCGCGCTGGAGCCCGGCGACGAGCGCGACCCGCACGTCCTCGAGATGTTCCGCAGCGTGCCGCGTGAGGATCTGCCCTACACCGAGTGCCTCAAAGACACCATCGCCCGCGCATGGCCGTATTTCGAGCGCGAGATCAAACCCAGGATGGAGGCCGGCGAGCGCGTGCTGATCGCCGCCCATGGCAACAGCCTGCGCGCCCTCTACATGATGTTCGAGCACCTCACGCCCGAGGAGATCCTCGAGATCAACATCCCCACCGGCGTGCCGCTGTCCTACACCTTCGACGAGGACTGGAACATCCTCGACAAGCACTACATCGGCGATCCCGCCACCATCGCCGCCAAGATCGACGCCGTCGCGAACCAGGGAAAGGCCAAGAAGTAGCCACTGGTTCGGCGTGAGCCGCGAGCGGGCCCCGGGCACTGCCCGGGGCCCGCTTCATTGCATCTGATAGCACACGTGACAGGGGGACGGGTCATTTGTCACGCTCGTAAAAGGCGTGACAAATGACCCGTCCCCCTGTCACGCGACGTTGGGGCTCACCTCCACGAGAGTACCCGCCCGCGCATGCCCCCCATATCGAGCACGCCCCTGGCGAAGCCCTTGCGCACGAGCTCGGGTGGCAGGAACTCGTCGTATTTGTCGAAAACCGGGATCTCGCCGGGATACACCAGCTCGATGGGATCGAACTCCTCTGCAGCGGCATCCGCGAGCGCCGCGAGGAACCCGTCGGCAGACGCCTCCATCCTGAACTGGATGTAATACGGCCTGCATACATCCATGCCCTTGATTCCCAGCGCTGCGGGCAACCTGCGCTTGATCACGCGCTCCAGAGCGATGAACGCGTAGGTGCCGAGCCACGGGAAGAGGGCCCAGGTGTCGCCGCCGAGGTTGATGAGCGGGGATGCGGTCGCACCGGCGGCACGGGCTGCACGACGTGCGTGGACGAGACGTGCACGGGCGTTCTCCTGCAGATAGGGATAGGAGGCATCCTCCATGAGCACCTGGCGCATGCGCTCGAGGATGCGCGTGTCGATGTCGCCGGGACACTCGCCGAAGTACGCTGGAACCTTGCCCTTGACCTGCGTGACGTAGACGAGCCTGCGCTTGTGGTCGACCTCCTCGACGATCCACACCGAGCCCGCGATGGCGAGCTTCTCGCCCACCGGCGGCGGCTGGACCACGGTGCCCAGCTCCTGGCTCTCGGAGCGCACGGTATACTCCTCGCTCTCGACGAACACGCCGTAGAAGCGGAAGCTGTTGGTGATGCGCTCCCCTGCGAGCCCCACGATGAGGCCGCCCGTCTCGGTACGCTCGATGTGGTCGGCTTCGAGGAGGTGGCGCAGGAGCAGCCGGTAGTCATCCTCTCCGATGCGCGAGAAGGGCGAGAGCGAGAGCACCCGGCCCGCAAGCTGCGCGGGCGTGAGCTCGCCGCATGAGGCGAGCGTCGCCATGGTCTGATGGTAGAGCAGGCTGTAGCGCAAACGCCGCGCATCGGGCGGCTCGACCCAGCGCTCCTCGAGGTAGAGCTGCACGAGCGAGATGCCCTGCAGGAGCTTCCAAGGAATGGCCTCGGGCATCGTCGCACGCGGCTCGGGCGGATCCTCGCGCATGACGAAGCGCATCTCGGACGGCTGGCCGCGCCGACCCGTGCGGCCCATGCGCTGCAGGAAGCTCGATACGGTGAACGGCGCGTCGATCTGGAACGCCCGCTCAAGGCGGCCGATATCGATGCCCAGCTCGAGCGTGGAGGTGGTGCAGGTGGTCAGCGCGACCTCCTCGTCGCGCATGAGCTCTTCCGCCGTCTCGCGGAAGCTCGACGAGAGGTTTCCGTGGTGGATGAGGAAGCGATTGGGCTCGCCCGTGTGCTCGCAATACGAGCGCAGCGTGGAGGTGACCGCCTCGCATTCCTCGCGCGAATTGGAGAAGACGAGGCACTTGCGGCCCTGCGTATGCTCGTAGATGTAACCGATGCCCGGATCGGCGTTTGCGGGAGCCGCCCCGGCTTCCGGGGAGGGGGCGTTCTCCAACGCCGCATCGTCGGCACGAGCACCCTGCTGCTCGGACGCCTGCGGGCCGTGAGTATAGAAATGCTCCATGGAGATGCGCCAGCGCTGGGCGGATTCCTTCACCCGGGGTACCGTGCAGCCCCTGCCCGACCCGTGGGAGAGGAGCCGCGCGGCGGCATCGGGATCGCCGATGGTGGCGGATAGCCCGATCCTGCGCGGACATACCCCCGCCCTGCGCGAGAGGCGCTCGATGAGGCAGAGCGTCTGGGCACCGCGGTCACCGCGCAGCAGCGCATGCACCTCGTCGATCACGACGAAGCGCAGGTCGCCGAAGAGCTGGGGGATGGCGGTGTGGCGATGGAGGAGCAGGGCCTCGAGCGACTCGGGTGTGATCTGCAGAATGCCGCTCGGATGCTCCATGAAGCGCGCCTTATGCGATGCGGCCACGTCGCCGTGCCAGTGCCACACGGGGATGCCGCCCTCCGCGCACAGGTCGGCCAAACGATAGAACTGGTCGTTGATGAGCGCTTTCAGGGGACCTACGTAGATGCATCCCGCCGATGCGGGAGGATCCTCCCACAGCTCGGTCAGGATGGGGAAGAAGGCCGCCTCGGTCTTACCCGATGCCGTGAAGGACGTGAGCAGGACGTTCTCATCGGTGTTGAAGATGGCGTCGGCTGCCGCCACCTGGATGGCGCGCAGCGACTCCCAATCGTGCGCATAGACGAAATCCTGCACGAACGGTGCGAACCTATCGAAGATCCCGGCCATGATGGCCCTTTCCCCCCACTGCCAGGATGCTCCCGAACGGCGGTGTGCTGCTCGGGAAGCATTCCTCATGAACCCTTAGATGGCAAACTCGGCGAAGCCCGCCTCTCCCTCGGCGGCATCGTCGGCTCCGCCTGGACCCGCCACGGCATGCACGAACGAATCGGACCCGAGAAGCCCCTCCACCGTGAGTCCGGGCGCCTGGAGCATGATGTCGAGCATCTCGATGAAATCCCTGATGACCTCGCGCGGGGTGACGAGGGTATCGGCACCAACGCGTGAGAGCTCGAGCTCGAGGAAGGCGGCGAGGTCATCTTCGGTGAGGCCGCGCCCGTAGCCGAAGAGCCCGGCGTGGATATCGGCGAGCTTCTCGATGAGCACGAGCAGCTCCTCGGGCGTGAGCGGCGCGATCCTGATGACCGGGGCCATGAGGTCTGCCCTGCCCTCGCGGCCGAAGCGGCCTTGCGCGAGGCGCGAGCGCAGGGCCTCGTAGGAATAGAGGCCGCGTCGGCGGTCGTCCACGCACGGGGGCGTGCCGCTCATGATGATGCCCAGGTAGGAGGCCTTGCCCTGAAGGGTGTCGTTATACATGGCGAGGATCTTCTCGTAGTTGTACTGACGTGACACCGCATGGGGGATCTTGTAGAGGTTGACGAGCTCGTCGATGAGCACGATGAGCCCCTCGTAGCCGGCACCGCGCAGGAAACGGGCGAAGAGCTTGATGTAGTCGTACCAGTCGTCGTCGGTCACGATGATCGAGATGCCCAGCTCGGCGCGGGCCTCGGCTTTGGTGCGGTACTCGCCGCGGAACCATTTGACCACGTTTCCCTTGATCTCGTCATCGCCGTCGAGATGGGCGCGAAAATACCGTGAGAGAAGCCGTGCGAAATCGAAGCCGTGGACCATCTCCTGCACCTCGGAGATGACGGCATGGATGCGCTGCTCGACAAGGCCGGCGAAGGCGGGATCGTCCGGCGCGGTGCCGGAGACCGCGACCTCCTGCTGTATGTTGGAGATCCAGCGGTCGAGGATGAGCGTGAGCGCACCGCCCTCGGGGCGGGTCTTGACGGAGAGATTTGAGACGAGCTCCCGATAGGTGGCCAAGCCCTGGCCCCTCGTACCCTGCAAACGGCGCTCGGGCGAGAGGTCGGCGTCTGCCACCGCGAAGTTCCTGCCCATGGCGTGGTTTCTGATGGTCTGCAAAAGGAAGCTCTTGCCGCTGCCGTACTTGCCCACGACGAAACGGAACGATGCCCCGCCATCGGCTGCGATCTCGAGGTCGCGGAGCAGGGCCGCCACCTCGGACTCGCGGCCCACGGCGATGTAGGGCAGTCCCATACGGGGTACGACACCGCCCTTGAGCGCGTTGATGAGCACCGTGGCGATACGCCTCGGAACCTTGGGGGCCGCTATCCCGTCCATCACGAAAGCGCCTTTCTCACGTCATCCGCATAGTCTTCGACCAGATGCGGATCCTCTCCCTCGAATTCGATGACGGTATCGCCTATGTGCTCGAAAAGCGCCTCGTTGATGCGATCGACCGCAAGCGAGGCCATCGCGCCGCGCCCGGGCAGGGCGGCTGCATCATACGTCCCCTCGAGCAGGCTCCTGAGCAATGACACGTCGCCCACCGAGAGCCCGAAGGGGCTCCCAACGCCGATGGGTGCATCCGCATGAGGCTCCTTCGCGGGTGCGGTTTTGGGAGCCTGCGCAGGGAACCTGTCCGGCACCTCCTCGCGCTCCTCATCCACCAGCAGGGCCTCGCGCGTGTGGATCGCCGCCACGCGGATACCGAGGAGCGCCGAACGATCGATATGCACCTCGGCCGCCTCCTCGGCGGCCCTCCGATCGAGGCAGGCCGTAACCTCGTCCTCCACGATGCGCCGCACGTACGCGGGCAGCGCACGGGCCTTGAGCTCGGGAAGGCCGCCCAGTTCGACCCGCAGCATGCGGTCGATCTCATGGAGGATGTCGCCCAGCTCCGCGCTGGTCTCCGTAAGGCGATGGGGGCGGTACCTCGACCAGCGGCCCGAACGGCAGCGAAACCTCACGCCGCTCATCAGCTCGACCACGCAGTCGGGATGCGGCACCGGATCATAGAAGATCGCCGAGCGGAACGGGGTGTAGGACGCGTCCACGGCATCGCCGAAGAGCCCATCGACGAACCCGCGCTTACGGCGGCGCTTGCAATGATCGACCATACGCGCGAAGACCGCCGCACAGCATTCCCCGAGCTCGTCGAAATGCTCGGAGAACACCCGCGACCGCTCCATCCGATAACGCGATGCGGCTGCGAGCGCGCAGGCGAAGTCCCCGCGTTCGGGAAGGCCCGCACCCGTACACCGCCACTCGGCAGGCTCCGCTGTGGAGAGGAGCGCCCGCTCCGCGCCGGCGAGCACCGCCACCGCCCGGTCGAGCGGGGCGCCCTCGGCATCGCATCCGAGCGCTGCGCGATCGAGCCCGTGGTAGACCGCATAATCGGCCATCCATATGGAGAGATGGCCGATGAGGGCGCCGTTGCCCGGATCGGACCCATAGGTATCGCGCAGGAGCGCGAGGGCGCGCAGGCCCTCTTCGCGGTCTTCAACACCAACGCCGCAGAGCAGCTCGTAGGCATGCACGAACAGGAACGACAACGGGGCCCGAGGAGCTTCTCCGGCGCGATAGCGGGTTCTCCACGTGAAATAGCCTCTCAGCTGCGCGTCGGACATGTCCTCGTAGGTAGGGTAGTATCTCATGAATGCGCCTTCATACGGGCAGTCATCGGTGTAGCGTTCCATGAGACGGGCCTGATCGTAGAAGAGCTTGGGATCGGCATAGGAAACGGCCCAGCGGCTTCGATTGCGTGCGAGGCTGCGCATCTGGACGATGGGTTCGGGCACCGGGCCTGCGATCGTAGGGGCGAGGTCGGGGAGGTTCTTGCCCAGCGATCGAAACACCGCGGTGCCGCGTGCGCCGAAGGCCTGCCGCCCGGTGCGGATGACGGGCTCGTCTCTATAGACGCCTCCCGAGAGCACGCGATTCCCGCGTGCGGCGTCGAGTATGAGCTCGACGACCTGCTCGGCCCTCACCGTCCGCACCTCCCCGTCTTGGAATGAGTACATTTGTTCGTGAGTATAGCACGGGAACAGATGTTTGGTCCGCATTTTTCGGAAGATGCCTAATGCGGATGTGGGAGAGGCATCGGGTCGAGACAGCATTGCGCCGCCTGTGCAAGAAAGGGGGAACACAGGCGGCGCGGGTAAGGCCCGTACGCTCGGCAGGGAGAGGGTCTGCGAGCGTCGAGGCAGGAAACAACGTGCTTGAAGTTAGTTAAAGTTAACTTCTACTGATAGTATACCTATAATTCCTACGAAGGCAAGGGGTATTTTTAAAATGGTATCGTTGCGGTTTCCCGCCGCCTATTCGGAACCGTTGCGCATGTCCCCAGCAGGACTCCCGGTGACTGTACAGCCGATGGAGATGTCGCTGGTCAAACGTGCCGAAAGGAGCATCCAAGAGTGTTGGAAAACGGCGTCTTCCCAGCACAGCTCCTAGCGACTGTACAGTCGCTAGGAGCTGTGCTGGGAAAACATGCCGGGAGGAAGCGCATGAGCGATACGTCGGAGGACATTTCCCCAGCAGGGCTCCCGGTGGCTGTACAGTCGCTGCAGACCGTGCTGGGGAAATGCCAGAAGGGGGGATTATGCGATCTCCCGCACCGCCGCCCCTCTCTGTAACAATCCCGTGTGGTTTGCCGACGCATGCGGCACGGTTGCTACAATCGATATCGTCGATGAGGAGGTTCGATGTCGCTGGAAAAGCGCCGCATGAGGCGTCGGGCACAGGAAGGGATCCGTGTGGCGGGTCAGCGCCCTGTTCTGCCAACGCATAGGCACCGCCCCCGCAGCTCTTCTCGGGATGCAGCGTCCGGGCAAAGGGAATCGCGCCTCTCCCATCTTATCAACTCCTGGTGGAACCGCCTGATCGGAGCCATCTATTCCGGCTCGCTCTCCGATGAGACGGCCATCTACGCCGCGCACCAGACCACCCGCGACTACGTCTGCAACGCCATCGGCCAAGCCGCATGGGGCGGTTACTTCCCTTTGCTCACGGTCGTGGTCACGCAGCTCGTGGGCATCCAGCAGGCCGGCATGTTCTCGATGGCCTTCGCCATCGGGCTCCTGCTGCTGTTCGTGGGCAACTACGGCGTGCGCGCCTACCAGGTCTCCGATGTCGCGGAGATGCAGTCGTTCAACGACTACCAGATCAACCGTATCATCACCTGCGCGGCCATGCTCGTCGCGGGCTTCACCTACTGCAGGCTCCGCGGCTATTCCGAGCCTATGATGTCGATCTGCATGGGCATGATCGCCTTCCGCGTGATCGATGCGCTCGCCGATGTCTACGAGGGGCGCCTCCAGCAGAAGGACAAGCTCTATCTTGCAGGTATCTCGCAGACCGTGCGCTGCGTGATCCCCTTCGTGGTCTGCACGATCGTGCTCGCCCTCTCGCGCAACCTCGTGTGGGCCTGCTGGGCCATGGCGATCGCCGAGGGCGCCGCCGTGCTCATCCTCACCCTGCCGCTCACCTTCTTCGAGACCGAGCGCTCCTATCCGTGGAGCACGCGGGCAGTGGGAGAGCTCTTCGCGCAATGCCTGCCGCTCTTCTTGGCGGCGTTCCTCTACAACGTCCTCGGGAGCCTGCCCAAGTTCGCCATGGAGGGCACCCTCTCCTACGACAACCAGCTCTATTACAACGCGCTCTACTTCCCCTCGCAGATGATCCTCATGGTCTTCGGCTTCATCTACAAGCCGCAGCTGGTGCGCCTCGCCAACATCTGGGCCGATCCCAGCAGGCGCACGCGGTTCGACCTGGTCGTGCTCGCGATGCTCGGCGTCGTCGTGGGCATCACGGCGCTCTTCGCCCTTGTGATGTCGTGGGTCGGTATCCCGCTCATGAATATCATGTACGGCATCGATTTCGGGGGATACCGCTCGCTCATGCTCGTGATGATCGGCGCGGGGGGACTCTGCGCGGCCATCGACTTCCTGTACCAGATCATCGCCCTGCTGCGCGAGCAGGAGTCCATCACCAAGCTCTACCTCATCGCCATCGCCTTCGCGGTGCCGGTGACGCTTCTGCTGATCAAATTCGCGCAGCTCGCAGGCGCCATCGTGGCAAGCCTCGTCATCATGGCCATCCTCACGGTGCTCCTGGTCTACGAGTACCTTGCCATCCGCAGGCGCCTCTCCGAGAAGCTCTGGTAGCCCGAACACCCCGGACAGGATAGGAACCGGTCGGATCCCGCTCCCAGGCAGCGGATGCTGGCGCGGATCCGTCCGGTCGGATACGCCGTCCTCGCTCTGCCGGCCGATCGGCTATCCGACGACCTTGAGCGAGACCTCCTCGAGCTGGGCGTCCGAGACGGGGCTCGGGGCGTCGCTCATGAGGTCGGAGCCCGAGGTGGTCTTGGGGAAGGCCATGACGTCGCGGATGGAATCGGAGCCTGCGAGCAGCATGCACACGCGGTCGAGGCCGAGCGCGAAGCCGCCCATGGGAGGCGCGCCGTACTCGAGGGCGTCGAGCAGAAAGCCGAACTGAGCGCGGGCGCGCTCCTCCGTGAAGCCGAGGAGTTTCAGGATGCGCATCTGCAGCGCCGCATTGTGGATGCGCATGCCGCCGCCACCGGCCTCGTAGCCGTCCATCACGAAGTCGTAGGTCCACGAGCCCACGGAGAGCGGGTCTGATTCGAGGTGGTCGATATCCGCCTCGACGGGCTGGGTGAACGGCTGGTGCTCGGCTGCGTAGGCTCCGCGCTCCCCGTCCCAATGCACGAGCGGGAAGCCCACGACCCACAGGAAATCATGGCCTTCGCGCGGGATCTCGAGCACGTCGGCCATGTGGTTGCGCAGGCCGCCGAGGATCTCGTCGGCGCCGAGGCGGTCGGCGACGGCGAATAGGATGAGGTCGCCGGGCCCGGCGGCCATCTCGGATCTGAGGGCGTCCATCTCGGTCTCGGAGATGAACTTGGCGATGGGGCTCTGGACGGAGCCGTCCTCCTTGAAGGCGACCCAGGCAAGGCCCTCGGCACCGAACGAGGCTGCGACCTCGGAAAGCCTGTCGATCTTGGAGCGGCCCCAGGCACCGGCGGCGGGTACGCGGATGGCCTTCACGTACCGGCCCTCGTCGGCTGCGGCGGAGGAGAAGAGCTTGAAGCCGGATCGGGCGAAGATGCCGGTCACATCGTGGAGCTCCATGCCGATACGGGTATCGGGCTTGTCGGTGCCGTAGGTATCCATGGCGTCCCAGTAGCCCATGCGGCGCAGCGGCAGCTCCATCGCGACGCCCATCTCGGCGAACGCCGCCGCGAAGATCTCCTCGAGCGCGGCCAGGACATCGTCTTGGCTGACGAAGCTCATCTCGATGTCTACCTGGGTGAACTCGGGTTGGCGGTCGGCGCGCAGATCCTCGTCGCGGAAGCATTTGGCAACCTGGTAATAGCGCTCGACGCCGCCCACCATGAGGAGCTGCTTCAAAAGCTGCGGCGACTGCGGCAGGGCATAGAAGCTGCCCGGCTGCAGGCGGCTGGGCACGATGAAGTCGCGCGCGCCCTCGGGCGTCGATTTGAACAGCGACGGCGTCTCGACCTCCATGAAGCCGCGATCGTGCAGGGCCGAGCGGATGGCGAAGGTGAAGTCGGAGCGGAGCTTGAGGTTGGCCATCATCTTGGGACGGCGGATGTCGAGGTAGCGGTATTTGAGGCGCATGTCCTCGGAGAGCTCCACGTGGTCCTCGATCTGGAACGGCGGCGTCTTGGAGGTGTTCAGGACCTCGATGCGCGTGCAGAGCAGCTCGATCTCGCCCGTGGCGAGATGGGGGTTGGTCTGGCCCTCGATGCGGTGGCGCACCTCGCCCTCCACGAGGATGGGCCACTCGGGACGCACGGTCTCGGCAGTGGCGAACACCTCGGGCACGCAGAGTTCGGGATCGAAGAAGATCTGCGTGAGGCCTGCGCGGTCGCGCAGGTCGATGAAGATGAGCCCGCCGAAATCGCGGCGGGCGCGAACCCATCCGGTAAGCATGGCCGTTTGGCCGATATGGTCTGCACGCAGCTCCCCGCAGGTGTGCGTGTGCATGGAATGAAGCGCCATGGCCTCTCCCCTCGTCCCTGCCGCCCCGTGCCGGTGCGGGCGGCTCCCCAGCAGACGGCAACGCCGCGTAGACGGCACGACGTTGCGCAACCTGCTCATGATAGCACCGCATCGGGAGCGCTGCGGGCGGGGAAGGCCGTATCTATGAAACCCATGGCGCTGTTTGCAGACACAGCCGCATAAGCTGTGCCACAATGGGAGGCAGCGCACGCGAGCTTTTTCGCCTCGTGTATTCCGAGGAGGAGGATATGGGCTACAAGCTGGTGGTTTTCGATCTCGACGGGACCTTGCTCGACACGTTGGGCGACCTCGTATTCTCCGCGAACGAGGCGCTCGCGGCCCACGGCATGCCCGTGCGCACACCAGACGAGATCCGCGCATTCACCGGGAGCGGCGTCCGCATGCTCATAGAGCGCGCGGTTCCCGAGGGCACCGATGCGGCCGTGGCGGAGACGGTTCTCGGCGATTTCCTGCGCTCCTATGTGGAACACGACGCCGATACCACGCGCCCCTACCCCGGCATCCCCGAGCTGCTCGACACCCTGCGCGAGAAGGGGATCCGCTGCGCCGTCGTCTCGAACAAGGCCGATTTCGCCGTGCAGGAGCTGGTTGCGTGCTACTTCCCCGGCCAGATCGACCTCGTTTTGGGCGAACGGGAGGGCCTTGCCAAGAAACCCGCGACCGACATGCTCGATTTCGCCCTCGCCCAGCTCGGAGCCGCGCGCGATGAGATGGTCTATGTGGGCGATTCGGAGATCGACTTCGATACGGCAGCGAACTTCGGCTGCGATCTCATCCTCTGCTCGTGGGGTTTCAGGAGCAGGGACGAGCTGCGCGCGCTCGGTCCGGCTGTCGTTGCCGACAGTCCCGGGGAGCTGCTTCACGCCCTTCTCGGATGAGCTTGTGGATTCGCTGTGGATGCGTCCCCGCCCGCGTGCGAATTGCAGCCCATTCAAAACATTTTTCATGGCAACCGCTTTTTTGGCTTTGCCGGGCGGTATAGTTTTTTCAACAACAAGGTGCATACCTCAGAAAGGACGTTGCCATGGGAAAGAAAGCGACTGAGGCACTCGATATCAATTACGAGGATCTGGCCGAATACCTGCACATCAATCACTCGGTGTACATGAGGGTCGGCCATGATATCTACTACCTGACCGATGCCAATTTCGAGGCGTGGCGCGCTCAGGATACCTCTAAGCTCAACCATAAGGGCCACTTCACGGATTGCAGCCCGCTCGTGCCCACGGTTGACGAGTTCCTCTCGCTGCCTTTCGTCCATGGCGAGACCATCGAGGACGTTTTCGACCACGCCACGTTCTACGCTTCCATTAAGGGCGAGTAGAGGCAGTCCCCACCTTTTTTCTGATGCGCGGGGGCGGACGGATGTCCGCCCCCCGCTTCTGTGAGAAGCGTTCGCGCAGATGGCCATCCCGTTTCCGGTGCTGCGGTATTCGCGATCACCGCAGAATCCGAGGAGGAAAAAACTGCGGTACCCATAAAGCCCCAGGTAGAGGGCGTGCAGGATCCCAACATCACAGGCGGTGACTGCGGTATTCGCGATCACCGCAGTCTCGAGGCCGCGATGGCCGCTGCCTCAAGCAGCGCTGATGCTACGCGGGGGCAGCTCCCCCATCTTCATCGGCCTGCTCGCGTTCGAGATCGTGCAGGAGCGGGCTGTACTCGTTCTCGATCGCGACCTTGTGCGGCGAACGCTTCGCATAGGCCCTCACCTGCGCGCGCGACTTATTGATCGCCTGGAGCGTCCCGGCACCCGCGATGCAGCCGCCCGGACAGGCCATGCCCTCGAGCAGATGCCCCGGATACCTGCCCTTCACGGCATCCTTCAGCATCTGGCGGCATTCCTCGAGACCTTCGGCGTTCACCGTGGGCACCATGCGGTCGGGATCCTTGGCGTGGATGGCATTCACGACTGCGGTGGCGACACCGCCCGCGATGGCGAAGGCGCGCCCGTCGGCAGAGGCGACCGCGAAATCGGACTTGTTGTCATCTGCGAGCGAGAGGTACTCGATGCCCTTGGCATCCATCATGCCCGCCATCTCCTCGAAGGTGAGCACGAAATCGACCTCGCTGCGAACGGATCTGCGCATGGCCTCGAGCTTCTTGGCCGAGCACGGTCCCACGAACACGATCTTGGCAGCGGGGTGCTGGGTACGCACCATGCGCGCGGTGAGCACCATCGGCGTGAGCGCCATCGAGATGCAGTCGGCATGATCGGGGAACTCCATCTTGGCCATGGACGACCATGCGGGGCAACACGACGTGCCCATGAACGGGAGCCTGCCGGGGACCTCCTCCATGAAATCCTCGGCCTCCTGGACGGTGCAGAGATCGGCGCCGATGGCAACCTCCTCCACGCCCGAGAAGCCCAGGCGCTTGAACGCCTCGCGGAGCTTGCCCACATTGCCTTTGCCGCCGAACTGGCCCACGAAGGCCGGTGCCACGATGGCGATGACCTCGTCGCCCTGCGTGATCGACCAGATGACCTGCCCGAGCTGGCTTTTGTCGGCGATGGCGCCGAAGGGGCAGTTCACGAGGCACTGCCCGCAGGATACGCATCTCTCGTAATCGATTTCGGCGCGGCCGTGCTCATCGGAGCTGATGGCGTGCATGCCGCAGGCCTCCGCGCAGGGGCGCTCATGATGGTGGATCGCGTGGTAGGGGCAGGTCTTGGCGCAGAGGCCGCATTTGATGCACTTCTCCTGGTCGATGTAGGCGCGCTTATTCACGAAACTGATGGCGCCCTTGGGGCAGATCTCGCGGCAGGGGTGCGCGAGGCAGCCCTGACAGGCATCGGTGACCTCGTACACGTTATCCTTGCAGGCGTTGCACGCGAATTTGATGATGTTGATCAGCGGCGGCTGGTAGTAGCGCTCGGCAGCCGTGGCGCTGCGCAAACCCTCGGAGATCCGGGTCGGGCGGTCCACATCCTGCAGCGGCAGGCCCATGGCCAAGCGGATGCGTTCGGTGATGACCGCGCGTTCGAGGAAGACGCTCTCGCGGTACGTCGCCACGTCGCCGGGGAGGATGGCATAGGGCAGCTCCTCGAAGCGCTTGTCGATGAGATCGTGCCTCGACGGGCCCGCGCACCCGCCCGCCTCATAGCACACGCGCGCGACTTCGCGGAACACCTTGCGGCGGATCTCGGTCAGGTTGGTATAGACGCCTCTCATGGTATCGGGCATGGCTATCCCCTCTCATCGGGCCGCGTCATGCTGCTCTTAAGTATGTACCAATCGTGACCCTGCGGAGCATCCAGATTCGCAAAGCGCTCCGGCCATGCGGTGCGCAGCAGCAGCTCCTCGCCCGTGACCGGATGGACGAGCCGCTCCTCGAGCGCATGGAGCATGAGGCCGCGCGCGCTTGCGGGTCCCCGGTAGAGGGCATCTCCCACCACAGGATGGCCGATGGCCGCCATATGCACGCGGATCTGATGGCGGCGCCCGGTCTTGAGCTCGAGCTCCACGAGCGTGGCGTTGTCGAAAACCCCCAAGGGCCGCAGGATCGTCACGCTGGGCTTGCCCGTCTTGGAGATGCGCATCCGCCGGGCATCGTGGCGGTCGCGGCCGATGGCCGCCTCGATGGTCCGCTCGCCGCGCGCGATGCGGCCTGCGACGAGGGCGATATAGCGCTTGCGGATGCCCCCGGTCGCGATGGCGGTATCGAGCGCGGGTTGGACGGCCTTATCGAGCGAGAAGAGCACGAGACCCGTGGTCTCGACATCGAGGCGCTGGACAGGCTGGGCGCACGCGACGCCGGTCCGGGTGCGCACGAGCCCGGTGAGGCTCGCGGCGCCGGTGCCATCGCCGTGGACGAGCAGGCCGGCAGGCTTGTCAGCCGCGAGGAGCCACCCATCATGCCAAACTGTGACAAAAGTGTCAACCGCGTCGAACACTGGAAAAATCCCTCCGATATCAGTGTATAGTTAGTGCCGATGCCGCATCGAAGGGCATCGTACTCCAATCGTAGCCTATACGGTCCAAGGAGGATCCATGGATCAGACGCAGCACGCCCCCGGCCAGGATACCGAGAAGCTCCAGAACGGGAACGGCGCACGCAAGGACAGCCCGCTCGACAAGCTCCCCCCGATCGACCAAGCCCCTCTGACCCCGCCCGGGCAGATCGACGATGACGATGCCGAGAGCGCCCTCGCCTACCAGAGCCTCGCACGCCACCGCAAGGAACGCCGCCGCAAGAAGCTCGTGCGCACCGCCATCGCGGCGGGCATCGTGGCCGCCATCGTCCTCTTCCTCGCAGCCCGCAGCCTCTTCTCGAACGGCGGCTCCGCCGACAATCCCACCATCCCCACCGAATCCGTGTACCGCGATGATTTCCGCGAATCCGTCTCGGGCACCGGATCCGCCAAGCCGCGCGAGCAGGTGAGCGTGGCCAGCGGGCTCGAGGGCGAGGTCCTCTCCATCGATGTCGCCGTGGGCGATACGGTTTCGGAGGGCCAGATCCTGATGACCGTGAAAAACGACGGACTCGGCGAGGCTGCCGATGAGGCGTGGTATGCCTACAAGGATGCCGAAGCTGCGGAGGATGCCGCCCAGGAAGCGCTCAACGCGGTATGGTACGGCGATGATCAGGCCGCCAAGGACAGCGCCTACATCGCGCTCAAGAAGGCCGAGCTCGCCACCGAGAAGGCCTACAGCGCCTACGAGGATGCCGTCAAGAAGGCCGAGGACCGTACCGTGCGCGCACCCATCGCCGGCACCGTGGTCTCGCTCGGCGGGGCGGTAGTGGGCCAGCGGCTCGGCACCACCGGCGGCAGCGAGGGCCAAGGCTCCGCGAACACCGGCATCCAGCTTGCCGATCTCTCGCAGATGTCGGTCGTCGTCCAGGTAAGCGAGGTCGACATCACCAAGGTCGAGGTCGGGCAGACCGCCACCGTGACCTTCTCGGCGCTTCCCGGCGTGGTATCGGACGCCGTGGTCTCCGAGATCGCCACGCTGTCATCGAGCGGCGAGGGCGGATACGGAGTCGGAGGCAACGTGACCTATGCGGTGACCCTGCTCATCGAGAACCCCGATCCGCAGCTCAAGCCCGGCATGACCGCGAGCGTCTCCATCGACGTGCAATACATCCCGGGCGCTCTGTGCGTATCCTCCAACGCCCTCATGACCGACGATGGCGAGACGTATTACCTGCTCGTGGTGACCGATCCCGCTACCGGCGCAACCGAGCAGCGCTTCGTCACCGTGCTTGCCGAGAGTTCCACGACGGCCGCGATCGAGGGGAATATCGCCGAGGGCGATGCGGTGCAGTCCGGCATCGGCTGGACCGGTGGGGAGCCGGAAGCCGGTATGGGCGGCGGAAGCGTGGTGTACTAGCATGCGTCCCGTCATCGAGGTGCAGGGCGTCCACCGCATCTACGAGACGGAGGCGGGCTACACGCATGCCCTGCGCTCCGTGTCACTCACGGTCAGACGCGGCGAGTTCCTCGCCATCATGGGTCCCTCGGGCTCGGGCAAATCAACGCTCATGAACATCCTCGGCTGCCTCGACACCCCCACTGCGGGCACCTACCGCCTCGAGGGCCTCGAGGTGAGCTCGCTCGATGACGACGACCTCGCCGAGATCCGCGCCACGCGTCTGGGCTTCGTGTTCCAATCCTTCAACCTGCTTCCGCGCGCAACGGTGCTCCGCAACGTCATGCTGCCCCTCGTCTATTCCGACGTCCCCGCAGCAGAGCGCGAGATGCGCGCATGGAAGGCCCTCACGTCGGTCGATCTGCCCGAGGAGTACTACGAGCATAAATCAAACGAGCTCTCGGGCGGTCAGATGCAGCGCGTCGCCATCGCCCGCGCCCTCGTGAACGACCCTGCCCTCATCCTCGCCGATGAGCCTACCGGCAACCTCGACACCGCCACGGGCGAGATGGTGCTCCAGACCTTCGCCCGCATGAAGCGCCGGGGCAAGACCATCGTCCTCATCACCCATGATGCGGACGTCGCCTCATGGGCCGACCGCGTGGTCCACATCCGCGATGGGCGCCTGCTCACCGACGAGCAGGAACGCGCCTACATCGCGCGCGCCGAGCGGAAGGGGGCGGACGCGTGAAAGCAACGGACCTTTTCCGCGAGACGGGCTCGGCGCTCGACTCCAATCGCGGGCGCAGCCTCCTCACGGTGCTCGGCATCGTCATCGGCATCGCAGCGGTCATCGCCATGACCGCGCTTATCGACGGCATCAAATACGCGCTCGTGGGCCAGCTCGGCCTCAACCGGGCGCGCCTCGTCTACATCCAGTGCTGGACGCCCTACGGCAGCGTGAGCACCGCCGACCTCGATAGGTGGCAGCAGGCGCTCCCCGACTACGAATACCTCACCGGAGCCTCCTACGGCTGGGGCGATATGACCGCCGGGACCCGCAGCTCGAGCGGCCAGATCATGGGCACCTATCCCGAATTCTTCGATGCCATGGGCATCAAGCTGGTCGAGGGGCGCATCTACACGGATCGCGAGGTCGACCGAGGCTCGCTCGTCATCGTGATCGACGAGACCATCGCCAAGACCCTCTTCGGCGAGGGCGGCGCGTATGTAGGCAGGACCGTCAAGATCGGCAGCAACGAGTACTCGGTGATCGGCGTGACGGAGGCATCCGGCATGACGTCGAACTCCTCCTACATGCCCTTCACCACATTGAACACGCGTGTGAACGGCTATGAGAGCATGGACCAGATCCTCGGCTACGCGCGCGACGGCGTCGACGCGGACGCGCTCGCCGAGCAGACCACGGCCTATCTTACGAGCACGTACGATATCGACGAGGAGCAGGGCAACGGCTACGTGTACGTCTACACCATGGCGTCGATCACGCGCCAGCTCGACTCCACGATGATGTCGTTCCAGCTGCTCATGACCTCGGTGGCCTCGATCTCGCTCGTGGTGGGCGGCATCGGCATCATGAACATGATGCTCACCAACGTGACCGAGCGCATCCGCGAGATCGGCCTGCGCAAGGCGCTGGGAGCGCGGAGCTCCGACATCACGAAGCAGTTCCTGCTCGAGAGCGTCACGCTCTGCATCGCGGGCGGCATCATCGGCATCCTCGCCGGATACGGCGGGGCGTGGGCGCTTGCGGGCGCGGCGAGCAACTTCGCGGGTATCGAGGGCGTGGCCCCGATCATCACGGCGAACTCGGTGATGCTGGCAACGGGCATCTGCGTGGGCATCGGCATCATCTTCGGCTACTATCCCGCACGCCGTGCCGCGAAGCTCGACCCCGTGGAATCGCTCAGGTACCAGTAAGCATGTCTTTTCGACTGGTCGGGTATTCCATCGCCCCGAATTGCTACACTTCTTTTGGAGTGTCAATTCCGCAATGAAAGGACGATGCATGCAATACGAGATCAGAGGCGGGCAGTTCCCCGTCGTCATCTGCACCCTCGCCGCCGGCGAGACCATGGTCACCGAGCGGGGTTCCATGGTATGGATGACCCCCAACATGACCATGGAGACCAAAGGCGGCGGCATCGGCAAGATGTTCTCCAAGGCCTTCTCGGGCGAGAGCATGTTCCAGAACCTCTACACCGCGCAGGGCGGACCCGGCATGATCGCCTTCGGTTCCAGCTTCCCCGGCAAGATCATGGCCATCGAGCTTGCGCCCGGACGTGAGTTCATCCTCCAGAAGCGGGCGTTCTTGGCAAGCGAGGCCAGCGTCCAGCTCGATATCCACTTCAACAAGCGGGCGAGCGTGGGCATCTTCGGCGGCGAGGGCTTCATCATGCAGCGCATCTCAGGCTCCGGCATGGTCTTCGCCGAGATCGACGGCGAGCTCGTGGAATACCAGCTCGAGCCCGGCCAGCAGATGGTCGTCGACACCGGCAACGTAGCCGGTTTCGAGCCGTCCGTCTCGATCGAGATCCAGCAGGTCCCGGGCATCAAGAACAAGGTGCTCGGCGGCGAGGGCCTCTTCAACACCATCCTCACGGGACCCGGCCGCATCTGGCTGCAGACCATGCCCATCACGAGCGTGGCCGGAGCCATCCAGCCCTACATCGTCACCGGCTGATCCGCGCTCGGGAGTGCCCTCCCTGAACCTGCACGCACAAACGGGACAGGGCGGCGCGCAGGCTAAGCTTCCAGCCGGGCCTTGATCGCCTCGGCCAGCTCGGCGAGCGACACCAGAACCTGCTCGTGCGTCTCCATGTCGCGCAGCGTTGCAGAGCCAGCAGCCGCCTCGTCGGGACCGAGCACCACGCACAGGCGCGCTCCGAGCTTATCGGCCAGCTTGAACTGGCTCTTGAGCGAACGGCCCTGATAATCGGCCTCGGTACGGATCCCGGCGGCGCGCAGGGCATGCGTGGCCGAGAAGGCCGCCTGCCGCTGATCGGGCGTGCAGGCCACGAACACGCAGGGCTCGGGTTCGGGCGCGGGCGAGGATCCGAGGGCTCTCAGGGCAAGCGAGATACGCTCGAAGCCCACGGCGAACCCGATGCCGGGGGTGGGTTTGCCGCCCTCGAGCTCCACGAGGCCGTCGTAGCGGCCGCCGCCGCCGATAGCGCCCACGCCCGCCTCCTCGACGTCCACCTCGAAAACGGTGCGAGTGTAGTAGTCGAGGCCGCGCACGAGCGTGGGATCTTCCTCATAGGCGATGCCCGCCTCATCGAGATAGGCTTTGACCTGCGCGTAATGCGCCGCACATGCCGGGCAGAGCTGGTCGGTGACGAGCGGGGCGCCTTGCATGATCTCGCTGCAGGCAGGGTTCTTGCAATCGAAGGCGCGCAGCGGGTTGAGCTCGGCGCGCTCGCGGCAGTCATCGCACATCCCGTCGGCATGGGCGAGGATGAACGCGCGCACGCTCGCGCGGTAGGCGGGACGGCAGATGGCGTCGCCCATGGAGTTGATGCGGAGCTTGAGCGACTCCGCAGGGAAGCCGAGCTTCACGAAGAACTCGATGAGCATGATGATGAGCTCGGCATCGAGGGCGGGGTCGGAGGCGCCGAGCACCTCGGCACCCACCTGGTGGAACTGGCGCAGGCGCCCCTTCTGGGGACGCTCTCCCCTGAACATCGGGCCAGCGTACCAGGCTTTCACCGGAGCGGCGCCCTGCGGCACGAGGTTGTTCTCGATGGCAGCGCGCACG
The DNA here is from genome assembly GCA_004010535.1 of Coriobacteriales bacterium OH1046. Classification (GTDB taxonomy): domain Bacteria; phylum Actinomycetota; class Coriobacteriia; order Coriobacteriales; family Atopobiaceae; genus RUG721. The sequence goes on from RQYE01000005.1 coordinate 126,685, forward strand.
AAGCCGGCCGTACCCTCGGGACGCAGGGCAAGACGCTGGCGGGCCTTGAGGCCGCTCTCGTTGCCGACGGCCAGAAGGTCGCCGAGCAGCGCACCCGAGACCACGCGGAACATCTCTTTGCGCACGACGTCGGTGGACTCGCCGATGCCGTGGACGAAGGTATCGACCTGCTCGAGCGCGGGCGTCTCGACAGCATCGAAGCCATAGGTGCCGAAGACCTCGCGCGCAATGGCGAGCATGCGCTCCCACTCGCGCATATACGAGCCGATCAGATCCTCGGTCCCCTGAACCTTCTGCGGCATATGCGTCTCCAATCCAACGATGATGTGCAATGGACCAGTATACCGTACCGCCGCGATGGGCCTGCACGTGAAGCTATGGGGCCGGGTCGAATGCCTGCGGTTCAACTCTGCGGATACCAAGAAGCACCCGTTTATCTTCAATATCCGCCCTGCAGCCAACTGGAGGGATTCGACGGCACCATTCAATAACAGGCAGGTGCTTGGTGAATTCAATACGCCGGACCGGTCGATGAAATCCCCTGCAGGGCCGCAGCGCGATGATGCCCGCACCTCCAACCGAGATGCGGGCATCATCAGCACAGGACACGATGACGTTATGCGACCTCGACGACCCAGCCTGCAGGACCCTCGATCTCGCCGGTCTGGATGCCGGTGAGCGTGGCGCGGAGCTTCTCCATGACGGGCCCGACATGCTCCATGCCGCTCGCGAAGACGTGCTCGACGCCCTCGGTATCGACGACCTTGCCCACCGGGCTGATGACGGCTGCGGTGCCGCACATGCCGCACTCGGCGAAGGCGTCGATCTCGTCGAAGCGCACCGGGCGCTCCTCGACCTTCATGCCGAGCATCTCGGCGGCCACGGTCACGAGCGAGCGGCGCGTGATGGAGGGCAGGATGGAGTCGGTGAGGGACTGGGGAACGACGAGCGTGCCGTCCTTATCGACGAAGAGGAAGTTCGCACCGCCGGATTCCTCCACGTAGGTACGGGTCTGGGAATCGAGGAACATGTTGTCGGCATAGCCCTCGGCATGCGCCTCGACACTGGGATAGAGCGACATGGCATAGTTGAGGCCGGCCTTGATGTTGCCGGTACCGCGCGGTGCGGCGCGATCGTATTCCGACACCTTGAGGGCGACGGGCTTGACACCGCCCTTGTAGTAGGGTCCGACAGGCGTGACGAGGATGCGGAACTGGTACTCGAGGGCCGGTTTGACGCCGATGACATCGCCGGTGGCGATCATGAACGGGCGGATGTAGAGCGCAGCACCCGAGCCGAACGGCGGCACCCATGCGGCATTGGCCGCGATGACTTGCCTGACGGCATCGACGAAGCGTTCGACCGGGAACGGCGGCATGCAGAGGCGCTGGGCGGAGTCGTACATGCGCTGGGCGTTCATGGCGGGACGGAAGCAGACGATGCGGCCGTCCTTGGCGGTGTAGGCCTTGAGGCCCTCGAAGACCTCCTGGCAGTAATGGAGCAGCCCGGCGCACTCGCTCATGACGATGGTGTGATCGGGGGTGAGGCCGCCCTCATCCCACGCGCCGTCCTGGTAATTCGAGACGTAGCTGTAATCGGTATGCAGGTAGGCGAAGCTCAGGGCCCCCCAGTCGATATCCTTCTTCTCCATAGCTGATCTCCCTCGGCGAGAATCCGATCGATGCCCTTACGATACCGCTGGGATATGTGCGGGGCCGAGCTGTTGCCGAACCATTTACATTGGCATCGGGCGCTGCGGCCCGAAGGGTTCTGGGCGTACAATCTCCTTGATCCCGTACGGCGAGGAGGATGCCCATGCGTATGTTCCGCAACGATTATTCCGAAGGGGCCGCCCCCGAGATCCTCGAGGCGCTCGTCGCCACCAATGACGAGCAGCACCCCGGCTACACCGAGGGCGATCCGCACTGCGAACGCGCCCGGGAGCTCATCCGCGAGGCCTGCGGCCGCGATGATGTGGACGTGGAGTTCTGCATCGGCGGCACCAGCGCGAACATCGTGGGCGTCACGGGGATGCTGCGCGACTGGGAGGGCGTCATCTGCACGCGCGACGGCCACATCAACGTGCATGAGACCGGTGCTATCGCCGCTTGCGGCCGCACGGTGCTCGCCACGCGCGATGCGGACGGGTTCCTCTCCCTTGAGGAGGCCGAGCGCGTGCGGCGCTTCCAGACCGGCACCGGCCGCCATATGACGCGGCCCGCCGCCATCTACATCTCCAACACCACCGAGCTCGGCGGCGTCTGGGACAGGGAGCGTTTCGATGCGATCTGCGATTGGGCCGACAGCTGCGGGCTCAAGATCTTCCTCGACGGGGCGCGCTTGGGAAGCGCCCTCGCCTCCCCTGCGGCAAAGGGCCTCACGCTTGGGCACATCGCAAAGCGTACGAGCGCCTTCTCCATCGGCGGCACCAAGAACGGGATGCTCTTCGGCGAGGCCATGGTCATCGCCGATCCGGATCTCAAGGAGAGCTTCCCCTACCTCGTCAAGGAACGCGGCGGCCTCTTGGCCAAAGGACGCCTGCTCGGCGTGCAGTTCGCACGCGCATTCGAGAAGGACGGCCACGATGAGGCGCTGTACTGGAGGCTCGCGCGCACCGCGAACGAATGCGCCGCCCACCTGCGCGAGGGCCTCATCGCGCTCGGTTTCGAGCCGGCAGGCGATGCGCCCTCCAACCAACAGTTCTTCCTCTTCGAGCCCACCTTGGCAGAGAGGTTCGCCGAGCTTGCGGGCTGCGAGATCTTCGAGAGCCGTCCCGACGGCCGCCAGCTCACGCGCTTCGTCTGCTCGTGGGCGACGCGCCTCGACGACGTGGAGGAGCTGCTCGCCAGCGCCGCAACGCTTTAGGAGCGGTGCAGGACGGCCGTCTCAGATGCGGGCTTCCCGCCAACAGGAGACGGTCTCGTCTGCCGATGGGAGTTCCTGGACGATGGAACTTCCCCTGAAACCGACGGTATAGATGCCGGCCGCTTGGGCTGCGGCGACGCCCGATGGGGAATCCTCGAAGGCCACGCAGGATGCCGCCGTGACACCGAGGAACTCCAGCGCGCGGCGGTAGAGCAGGGGCTCGGGCTTGGGAAGCTCGGCCATCTCCCGGCACACGATCGCGTCGAAGAGGGACAGCATCCCCATGCGGTTGAGCGCCATGATCACATTCGCCGATGACGATGACGAGACCACCGCGCATGCGATGCCCCGTCCTCTGAGCCCCTCGATGAAGCCGACGGAACCCTCCATGGGCTCGAGCGGACCATTGAAATAGTAGTTGGGACAGGCCGCGAGGTCGCGGAGGAAATCATCGATGGCCTGCGGCACGCCCGCCCGCTCCAGGAAGGGCGGGATGGTCACGCGGTCGTCATGGCCCGCCAGCGAGATGAGCTCGTCGCGGCTGAGCACCACACCATACGAGCGGAGCACCGCATCGATCTGCGCGATGCCTGCGGGCTCGGTATCGCACAGCGTGCCATCGAAATCGAACAGCACGCACGACGGACAGGCGGGACGACCCATGCTATGCGCTCTTCATCACCACGGAGCGGACCATGCGGGCGGCATACTCGCAGGCATCGATGCTGCTCTCCATGCGGTCGAAGAGGCGCAGCCAGCTGAGGCGCTCGGTATCGTCCACCTCGTCGCGGAAGAGGCAGCGCAGCGCGTTCTCGTACACCCCATCGCCCTCGTCCTCGATGAGGCCGACCGCACGGGCCTTCTCCATGACGACGGGATCGCTCTTGTAATTGGGCAGGTGGTCGATCATGATCTCGAGCTCGTGCACGGCGGTAAGCGTGAGCTCGGCCATCTGCATCGCCTCCTCGCGCATCGACTGCACGTTGAACAGGTCGAAGCGGATGGCGATGCTCGTCGTGTAGTCGATGATGTCGTCGAGCATGAACGTAAGCTCGGAGATGTCCTCGCGATCGAACGGCGTGATGAACGATACGTGGAGCTTCTCGAAGATGGCGCGCGCCTTGTCATCGCACTCCGATTCATAGACCTTCATCTGCGGGATCTTGCTCTGGGACGCGGGAAACCCATCGATGATGCCGGCATAGAGCTCGGTCGATGCGACGATCGTCGACATGAGGTCCTTCAGCATCGTGTAGAACTCGTCTTCTTTCTTCAGACGTGCCATCTTTCAGCTCCTTAGAACAGGATGAGGAACAGCTTGGCGAGGATGAAGCCGATGAGGCCGCAGCAGGGGAAGGTGATGACCCAGGTGAGCACCATCTCCTTGGCGATGGTCCAGTTGACCGAACGGATATTCTCAGCGGAACCCGAACCCATGATGGCTGCGGTCTTGGTATGGGTAGTCGAGACGGGGAGGCCGGTGAAGGTGGCGATGAGCAGGGCGACCGTCGTGGAAACCGACGCGGCGAATCCCTGGTACTTGTCGAGCCTCACCATCGACATGCCCACCTTCTTGATGATCCTCTTGCCGCCGACCGCGGTCCCGATGGCCATGACGCCGGCGCAGAGGACCTCGAGCCACAGCGGGAAACCGCCCATCTCCTGGATGCCCATGCCCCGCGATAGCGCGAGGGCGAGCATGGCGGTGGACATGAACTTCTGGCCGTCCTGCGCGCCGTGCATGAGAGCCACGCCTGCGGCACCGAGCACCTGCATCCTGCCGAAGAAGTCGTTGGCCTTGCGCCTGTCGGCATTCCGGCAGGCGATGGGTATGATCTTGGATATCCCCCAGCCCATCGCGAAGCCCAGGATGGTCGAGAGGACCAAGCCGTAGACGACCTTGACCCACTCCCCCATGTTGATGCCCGCAAGCGATCCCGAAACGGCGATGGCCCCGCCGGTGAGGCCCGCGATCAGGGCGTGGCTCTCGGAAGTGGGGATACCGAAGAGCCAAGCGCCCAAGCCCCATCCGACGATGCCGACGGTCGCCGCCGCGAGCGCGATCAGCGCAGCGTGGGCATCCCCGCCGAAATCGACCATGCCCGAGATGGTATCGGCGACAGCCGTGGAGATGAGGCTCATGCCGACCAGACCGACGAAATTGCAGATGACGCTCATGATGATCGCCTGATCGATACCGATCGAGCGTGTGCCGACGGGTTCCGCGATGGCATTCGCCGCATCCGTGGAGCCGTTCACGAAAATCGAACCCATGATGAGGAGCATGACGATTATGAGGAATGGATTGGAAGCCACCAGCCCCATCGCTTCAGAGAAACCGATCACAGCGCGAATCCTTTCGAATCCGATCTCGGCGCCCTTCCAGCACCCTTTTCAGCACCCTCGGGTGAAAAATCACGGGCTGTAAGCCCGTGACCTGCGAAAACGTGGAGCCGGATAGCAGACTCGAACTGCTGGCCTACGCATTACGAGTGCGTCGCTCTACCAACTGAGCTAATCCGGCGCGCGTACAGACTATAGCAGACGAAGCACCTCCCGAACAAGCGCGACGAGCGAATAGCCCGAAAGATCTTCCGCACGGGCAGGCTCCGGACGGGGGTCCCCGGCCAGCCCCCGCATAAGCGCCGAGATGAACGGGTTGCTCGAGCGCGGGCAGCCCGCCACGTTCGAGATCCATACCCCGCAGCCCCGTGCCTGCGCCCGAGCGCACGCCGCCGCGAAGCTGCGGGGAGAGACCTGCGGAATGACCATGACGGGCGCTTCCGGAGGCAGCGCGGCGAACCGTCCCCCATCGCTCCCCACGAGAAGGGCCCAAGGCCGTTCCGGATCCGGCTGGGCCGAGATCACATCCTCCTCGGTGAATACGGCGATGCCTGCAGCGCGCAGACGCGCCGCGAAGACCCCCCATCCGGGCACGAGCGCGCCCGTATGGCTGCCGTCGTAGATCTCGCCCGCACCGCACGAGGGGCTCCGCGCCTTGAGCACGGCGCACAAGACGCCCGCAGCGAGGACGTGCGCCAAGCAGCGCCCGCTGCCATAGGCGAAGGCCTCGGTCACATCGGTTCCATCGGCGAGGAAGACCCTTCCATCACGCTGCTCCGCCGGCGGACGCGGGACGGGAAGGCCGGCTGCGGCCTCGGGGCACACGTGCACGACCTCGACGTCCTCAGCCAATGAGAGGACGGCGGGGCAGGGCTTCGCCCCGCCATCGTAGCGTACCGGTTTTCCGAGCAGGCAATCGCTGATGGCGATCCTCATGGGGACCCGGGTCCTCCCCCATCTTACGAGCAGAGCGTGGCGATCTCGATGGAGGCGCTGCCCAGAAGGCCGTTCACGAAGTTGGTCCATTCCTGAGCTGCGTTGCTCGTGGCAGTGGAATAGGCCGTATAGGCGATGTAGTAGGCTTGCTCGGCCGCCTCGTAGCTGGCCTCCTCGTTGGAGATGGGATAGGTCTGCAGCGTGGCATAGTAGGTGCCGTCGGTGCGTGCCCAGGTGTTATTCTCGGTATCCCATTCATCGCCGAGCAGGGCGATCACGTAGTCCGCCCATTCCTTGGAGGTGGCATCGCCGTTGCCATCCTCGGGCGCGGTGGGGGGAGCGGGGGCCTCGCCGACACCGGTATCGGCGATGACCTGATCGCGGAGCTGCTTCATCATCGCCGCCTCGCCGAGCATGCGCTTGGCGACCTCCTCGGTGAGGCCGTAGGTCGATGCGATGGCGGCGTAATCGTCGGTGCCGAGGATCTCGAGCGCATAGGCGGAGACATCCTCGTCGGTGACCGTGATGCCGCGCGACTCCGCTTCGTGCATGATGATGGCGTTGCGGACATAGCCCAGGATGGCATCGGCCGTGGGAACATCATAGGTGCCATCCTCTTTCACGGCAGCCGCAAGCGACGAGCTATCCTCGATGACCTCCCGCGCGGTGATCGCATGGGTCTCGCCGCCATAGGTGTAGGTACCGACGACGGTTTCGAGCTCGCCTGCCGTGATGGCGGTCTTGTTCAGGGGGTCTGCCGCCGTGGGCGTGCCCAGCACGAAGCGGCCCACGAGCAGGCCGACCGCCAGGCAGCATACGCTCAGGATAAGCGCTGCCGCCGCACTCACGCCCTTCTTCGCCGGTCTTTGGTTCTTGGCCATATCGCATCCTCTCTTCCATGCGCGCACGGGTTTCCTCGCCCGAGCGGGGATCATGCCTTCTTATCCTCCGCTGCCCTGATGATCTCGGCGGAATAGGTCTTGATGAATGACGCGCCGTTGCCCGCATCGAAGCCCACGCGCTCGGTAAGGGCGGCGGCGCATGCGGGCGAGATGGAGCCTTGCGCCAGCTCGAGGAGGCCCACCAGCATGTCATGGTACTCGGCATCGCCGTGGAAGCACTGGATGGCCTCGTCGAGGAGCGGCCATGCCTCATCGGAGCGCCCGGGCGCGGAGGCGCCGTAACGGCACAGGAACAGGAAGGCCGCAAGGCGCACCGTAGCGGAACCCTCGTCGAAAAGCGACGCCTCGGCCCCCTCGAAGGCGGCGAAGGTCTTCTCGCCGTAGAGCGAGGCGAGCACCGTGAGGGCATCGAGCACCTCCCAGCGCGTCTGCGCCTCGGGACGGTAGAGGGCGTCGACCAGAGCATCGATATGGTCCCCGAGCAGTTCGGGGGCGGCATGCGCGATCGCCGCGATCTCGAAGCCGACCTCTTGGCGGCGTCGCCTGCTGTAGCCGGAAAGATCCTCGATCAGGGCCTTGACCGAGTCGGAGGTATAGGGCTGAGCCCCGGATTCGGAAGCCGCAGGCTCCGTGAGCTCAACCGATGCAGCATCTGCCTCGATATTCGTCTCTTCTGCCATGTTCATCCTTTCTAGCAGCGGTGCCCGCAGCATCCATCGCCATCATGGTCATGGTCGCACGGGCATCCTCCGTCATCGCACCCATCGGACTGCTCGGCGCGCGACCAGTCGAGACCGGCGGCGGCACCTTCCGCCTCATCGGCGTAGAGCAGGGTGATGGCCTGCGTGCCGAGGCGCGCGCCGCCGATCTGGCAGAGCAGGTCGAACAGCGCGTAGGCGGTCTCGGCACCCGGCATGCTGAGGCCGAGCTCCTCGGAATGGGCGAGCGCGAGGCCGATGTCCTTGCGCAGATGCTCGGCAAGGAATCCGGGTGCATAGTCGCCCGCGACCGACTTGGGCCCGAGCACCGCAGACGCGCCCGAGCCGCCGGTACCCGAGCCCATGAGCTCGAGCACGGCCCCGGCATCGAGGCCCGCCTGCTCGGCGAGGGCCAGCGCGTCGGCATAGCCCACCATGCATGAGGCCAGCGAGACCTGGTTGCAGAGCTTGGCGGACTGGCCCGCGCCTGCACGTCCGAAGAAGCACCGCTTCGCCGAGAAGCACGAGAGGAGCTCCAGGAGCTCTTCGGGAAGCTCCTCCTCGGCAGCGCCTATGATGAGGGTGAGGGTACCTGCACGGGCACCGCCCTGGCCGCCCGTGACCGGGCAGTCGAACGCGTGGAGGTCCTCGATCTCCGCCGCCTCGTGGATATCGCGCGCGAGCTCGGGCGAGGAGGTGGTGAGATCGATGAGCCAGGCGCCCTTCTCGGCGCAGGCGAGCACGCCCTCCGATGAGAGGTATACATCCTCGACATCCTCAGGATATCCCACCATCGTGAAGACCACGTCGGCACCCGCGACGGCACCCGCCACATCCTCGGCCCAAGAGGCGCCGCACTCTACCAGAGCCCGCGCCTTTCCGGGCGTGCGCGTGTTCACGGTAAGCGCGTACCCCGCATCGAGGATATGGCCGGCAATGGCCGAGCCCATGATGCCCGTGCCGATGAACGCCACCTTGGAGATGGTCTTATGGATCATATATGCTCCCCTGCCTATTCCTGAGCACGCACCTTGCGGGCGATACGGTCGGCAAGCGAGAGCTTCTCGCGACGGTCGCCACCCCAGAATGCCACCGCGACCATGCCCGGACCCACATGGGCGCCGAGCACCGGCGAGATGACGCTGCGGATGATGAGCAGGCCCTCGCAGCCCTTCTCCTTGCGCAGGTGATCCTCGAGCCAATCCGCATCCTTCTTGGCATCGGCGTGCATGACGGCAACCGGAAGCGACAGGTCCTGGCACCAGTTCTCGCGGAAATCGGACACGAGGGCGCGCAGGGCCTTCTTGCGGCCGCGGCAGACGCCCTTCAGGGTGAGCGAGCCGTTGAGATCGTAGGAGAGCACCGGCTTGATATCGAGCTTGCCGCCCAGCTGCGCCGCAGCCGGGGGAATACGTCCGCCTGCTGCCAAGGCATCGAAGCTATCGAGCGTGAAGTAGCCTTGGATGTAGTAGCGCGCCTCCTTGGCCCACTCGTAAAGCTCGGCTGCGCTAGCGCCGTTGCCGGCAAGGCGGACCGCCTCGACGGTTAGGAGCTCCGCTGCAGCAGAGGGGCAGAGGTTGTCGATCACGTAGAACTCGAAATCCGGATAGGCCTCGGCGATCATATCCCGGGCCTGCTCGGCGGAGTTGATGCTCGATGAGAGGCCCCCCGTGAAACCGAGATAGAGGGTGGGCGTGCCTGCCTTGGCAGCGCGCTCGAAGACCTCGTAGTAATAACCGGGCGTGACGGCAGACGTGGTGATGCGGACACCGGCGCGCATCTTCGCATAGAAATCCTGGTAGGCGGTCGACTGCCAGATGTCGTCGATATGCTCGACGCCGTCGACCACATAGGGGAACCCGATGATCTCGACGCCGAGGCGATCGGCGACCTTGGGGGCGAAATCCGCGCAGGAATCGACGATGATATGGACATCGCGGTGCGCCTTGAACGCACGCACCGCCTTGACGACCTCCGTGGGGACGAAGTTATGGTTCGGAGTGGTCACGCCCTCAAGATCGTAGGCATCCTCCGGTTTACGGACGTAAGCGCCTTGCCCCTCTTGGTTCAGCTCAGTCATGCTCCTCCTCGATCTTGGGCTTGATGATGCCGTAGCCTCCATTCTTACGATGGTAGATGACATTGATAAGCCCTGTGGTGGCATTCGTAAACACATAGAAATCATGGCCGAGCAGGTCGGTCTGGACGAGGGCCTCCTCCTCGGTCATGGGCGGCAAGTCGATGACCTTCTCGCGGACGAGCACCTCGTCATCCTCATCCTCGCCGGATCCGACGATGAGATCGGCGAGATCCTCGATATTGGCGGGAACGGCGATGCGGCCGCCCTTCTGGCGGCGATCGACCACGCGGGTCTTGTATTTGCGGAGCTGGCGCGAGGCCTTGTCGGCGGCGGCATCGATGGCGGCGTACATATCGTCTCCCGAGGCGACCACGCGCACGACGTTATCGCGGACGAAGACCGTGACCTCGCACGATTTGCGTTCGAGATTGGAGGGGTTCTTGTCGACACGCAATACGCAATCGCAGGTCATAGGCGAGATGTCGAAGACCTTGAGCGCGGACCCCAGCTTGTCTTCCACATGGGAACGCAGGGCATCGGTGATGGTGACCTTGCGACCGGAGATTCTGATATCGACCATATAAGCCTCCTCGTTGCGGTTACTACTATGCGCACCCGGCGAAAAGCGGGGTGGTGCCCTTCTCTAGAAGATACCCGAGAATCGGCCCCGATTCGCCTGAGTTCGAGATGCGGCGCCAAGGGAACGGTAAAGCACGGTCGGCGGATGCCGATGCCGCCGACTCGACAGTTTCTTCAAAAACGCGCGGTATGCGCATGCGCTACCCGAGCCCTTGGATCACGCTCGCGTTGGTGGCATTGGGCATACCCGCGATCCATGCGGCGCGCACGAGCGCCACAAGGCCGTTGGTTTGGATGGTATCGAGTGCGGATTGGACGTTGACCTGCAATGCCGTATTATCGGCCGCGACGGCGATACCCTCGGCGGTGGGCACATCGAGCGTCCCGGCCAAGGAGATACTGGGGTAGAAGGAGGCCAGGTAGGCACCCGAATAGAGATCGCAGCACACATAGTCGACCTCGCCGGCGGCAAGCGCCTCGAAGGCCTCGTTAAGGTTGCCGTAGCTGGTCTCGAGCATGCGCAGATCGGTCTGGGAGAGCAGGCGCTGCGAGATGGAGCCGCCCTGCAGGCCGACGGTCCTGCCCGTGAGGTCCTCGGTGGAGAGCGTTGCCGCCTCGCCCACGCGGAAGATGGCCGAGGCGCTCTCGGAGTACGCGCCCACGACGGTTGCGCTGCCGGCGTCGCCCACCTCGACGTTCATGACGATATCGCACTCGGTGCCGAGCGCCGCATCGACGGTGGTGACGTTGACGAAGCGCACCTTGAGGCCCATGGCGTCGGCGAGCAGGGAGGCGATCTCGATGTCCATGCCCATGACCTCGCCGCCTGCCTGGGTGATGCAGAAGGGCGCAGTGGTCTCCGCCGTGCGCAGGCCCACGGTGAGATAGCCCTCCTCGAGGATGACCGGGGTGGAGACGGTGGGTGCATGCTGGGCCTCCTTGGCGGCGATGGCCTCCTCGACCGACGTGGGCGTGAGGATCCCGTCGATCGTCCCCTTGGGATCGCAGGCGGTCGTGCCGAGTGCCACGGCGCATGCCACGGCGCAGCTTGCAAGGATGCGGATGTAGGTTCTCATGGCGTGCCTCTCGTTCGCCGTTCGTCGGAACATGCGGTGTACGCGACCTGTTTCCCCCTGGCTGACCTGGTCTTTGCCCCCACACTCGCGCACCGGGGCCTTCGCTTCGGGGCCACGGCCCCTCACTGGCAACCCTCTCGCTCGCGAGGCGGCATGCCTCTGGATAGGAGAACGAGCGGTGCGGCTTACCTCTAGGACGAGCCATGCTCGCAGGCGCGCTCACGCCCCTGCTTACGTGGATCCTTTCGGCCTCGTCTGCCATGGACTAGGATGTGCATCCGCAACCACAGACCCAGGGTGAAACAGATACTGGCTATTATAGCAACTTACTCACCAAACGCGGCACAAAGCGCAGGCGGTGACCGCTGCGGCACCGCGAGACAAGAGGGCCCGGGCCCCCTCGCGCAGGGACGCGCCCGTGGTGATGACATCGTCGATGAGAAGGATCCGCAGGTCGGAGAGATCTTCGAGAGCATAGATGGAGCCCTCCAGATTGGCCGCGCGTTCCTCGCGGGAGAGGCCGCGCTGGTCGCGGACGCTCGAGCGCACGAGGATGTCGGCAAGAGGCAGGCCCGTCTCGTGCGCGAGCTCGCGGGCGACGAGTTCCATGTGGTCGTATCCGCGGCGGGCATAGGCCCCGGCGGTGGCAGGCACGAAGGCGAGGGCGTCGAGTCCGCCGGGATCGTAGCGCGGACGACCGTCGCGGGCGGGCCAGGAGGATGCCTCGTCGAGAGTTGTGGCGAGGGCGGCCGCGATGACGGGCGCCAGGCGAAGCTCATGATGGTCCTTGAAGGCGGTGACTGTCCGTGCAGCCGCATCCCCGAAGGTCCACGCGCAGACGGTTGCGCGCAGCTCCCATTCGTGCGCGCATTCGGTGCAGGTCAGCCAGCCGAATGGCGCGCCGCAGTCGGGACAGGCCCACCGCTGGGCGATCCACGGCAGATCCGTGCGGCAGCGCTCGCAGAGAAGCTCATCGGGATACCCGCATCCGATGCAGCAGGTGGGCCAGAGGAGCTCGGCGAGCGTGTCGGCGAGACTGCGGCAGATGCGGGGAAGGGATCTCATGGGCATGCGCATCCTCTCGCGTGGCGCGAGCAGAGATGCGGTACGTGCAAGGATAGCATACGCGCAGCCGATGGCGGCTGCGATCGATCGCAGCCCGGAGAAGCGGCGTGCGCACCCCTTTGTGCTAGACGCCTCTCGTCGCCGTGCTGTAGAAGGTGAAGTGATCGGGACGATGGCGCGATTGCGTGCACTCGATCATGATCCCATCGCTCCTGAAGACCTGGCCCGTCACCACCGCGAGGAAGTCGTATCCGTCGAGGTCGAGCAATCTCGCGTCGAGCTCCGTGGCGCGCTCCGCGGTGATGGCGCGCTTGGAGGTGGCGATCGCGATGCCGAGCTCGTTCTCGAAGAACTCGTAGATGGATTTCTCGGCGATCTCGGGCGTGAGGCCATCCACCGCGCTTTTGAGGAAATAGCTCCTGTCGAGGATGAGAGCGGCACCATCGAGCAGGCGGATGCGCTCCACATATACGAGCTCCTCCCCCCGCGCGAAGCCGGTGGCCTTCGAGATGCGGGCGTCGGCAACGGCATCGTGGAAGGCGCTCACGCGCGTGGCGACGTTAAGGCGGTTGCGAGCCGCCGTCTCCTTGAACGATTCGATACCGCCGAGCACGAAACCGGCACGTTCGAGCGGCCGGTAGATAACGCGGACGCCCTTGCCCTGGATGGGATGCACATAGCCCTCGCCGGCAAGGAGGCCGAGGGCTTTGCGGATGGTGTTGTGCGAGCAGCCGAATTCTGCGATGAACTCGTTCTCGGAGGGGAGGAAGCCCTGATAGGCGTAATCCCCCGCCTCGATGCGGCTGCGGATTATCCGATAGATGCCGTCGTATACTGCACGTACCATGGTGGATGCTCTTCCTGCAAGGCGGGTTGCCGACTTACTCCGATATGATACGGCAATCTCGTCCACCGTTCTCCGAAATAACCCTTTACTTATTTGAATAAGTATGCCATCATCATCTCAACTTATTCAAATAAGTTGTCCAAAGCTCGACCCAAGAGCATCCAGGCAAGGGGTCGTCCCCGGAAAAGGAGGAGAGGGTGGCAAAGTATACTGAGGATGCGGAGAAGCTCCTTGGCCTCGTCGGAGGCAAAGACAACATCTCCCAAGCAGCGCACTGCATGACCCGTATGCGCTTCGTGCTCGTCGACCCCGCCAAGGCGGATGTTGCCGGCATCGAGGCCCTGCCCAGCGTCAAGGGCAGTTTCACCCAAGCCGGCCAGTTCCAAGTCATCATCGGTAACGACGTCGCGGATTTCCACAAGGAGTTCGTCGCCGTATCCGGCGTCTCCGAAGCTTCAAAAGACGACGTCAAGAGCGCGGCTGCAGCCAACCAGAACCCCATCCAGCGCGTCATGGGCGAGATCGCGGCCATCTTCGCCCCGCTCATCCCCGCCATCATCACCGGCGGCCTGATCCTGGGCTTCCGCAACGTCCTCGGCGACATGCCCTACTTCGGTCCCGACGGCACGAGCACCCTCGCCTCGCTCTCGCAGTTCTGGACCGGGGTCAACCACTTCCTATGGCTCATCGGCGAGGCCGTCTTCCATCTCGGCATCCCCGTGGGCATCTGCTGGTCGATCACCAACCGCATGGGCGGAACCCCCATGCTGGGCATCGTGCTCGGCCTCACGCTCGTCTCGAGCCAACTCTTGAACGCCTACGGCGTGCCCAGCGCAACCGCCGAGACGTGGGCGACCTACTCGTGGAACTTCGGCGTCGCCCAGGTTCACATGGTGGGGTATCAGGCACAGGTCATCCCCGCTATCCTCGCCGCCGTGGTCTTCAACTACCTCGAGCGTTTCTTCAAGAAGATCACTCCCACCGTGGTGCAGATGATCGTCGTTCCCTTCTGCTCGCTGCTCCTCGGCGTCATCGCCGCCCACTTCATCCTCGGCCCCATCGGCTGGGCGATCGGCTCCTGGATCTCCGACATCGTCATGGCGGGCATCACGAGCCCCTTCCGCTGGCTCTTCGGCATCATCTTCGGCGCCTTCTACGCCCCGCTGGTGATCACCGGTCTGCACCATATGACCAACGCGGTTGATATGCAGCTCATCGCCGCCTCCGGTGGCACTATGCTCTGGCCCATGATCGCCCTCTCCAACATCGCTCAAGGTTCCTCGGTCCTCGCCATGTCCGTCCTGCAGAGGAGAAACGAGGGTGCCCAGCAGATCAACATCCCCTCCTGCATCTCCTGCTACCTCGGCGTCACCGAGCCCGCCATCTTCGGCGTCAACCTCAAATACATCTTCCCGTTCGTATGTTCGATGATCGGTTCCGGCATCGCAGGCGGCCTCTGCACGCTCACCTCCGTCACGGCCAATGCCATCGGGGTCGGCGGGCTTCCCGGCATCCTCTCCATCCAGCCTCAGTTCATCCTCAGCTTCGCCCTGTGCATGCTCGTCTCCATCGCCGTGCCCTTCGCCCTCACCTACATAGTGGGCAAGCATCGCGGGATCGGGAATGAAGCCGGTCGTGCCGCCGCGCCCGCCGGTACGGGCGATAGCGTTGCCGCCCCTTTCGCGGCTCCGGCGGCACGCCTCGAGACCGCATCCGCCGTATCTCCCGTGAGCGGGGATCTCATGGAGCTCTCCCGCGTGGATGACGGCGTCTTCTCTGCCGGCATGATGGGCGAGGGCGTGGCCATCGTCCCCACCGGCTCCGTGGCCGTATCCCCTGTCGCGGGAACCGTCACCGCCGTGATCGAGGATTCCAAGCATGCCGTGGGCATCACCACCGACGACGGGATCGAGTTCCTCGTGCACGTGGGGCTGGATACCGTCGACATGAAGGGCAAGGGCTTCGAGCTCTTCTGCCGGCAGGGCGATCGCGTGGCCGTCGGCGACAAGCTCCTCTCCTTCGACCGTGCCGCCATCGCCGAGGCCGGTCATCCCGACATCGTTGTGCTCATCGTGACGGATAGGGGCAGGGCCTCGGGTCTCGACATCAAGAGCAAAGGGCACGTCAGGGCAGGCGATGACAAGATCATCTCCTTCTCGTGACGTCGGCTCCGGACGGCTCGGCATAAGCCGAGCCGTCCCTTCCCCCTATTCGATACCTGCCATGTGTGGTACACAATGTGCATAGGATGGCAGCCAGATTGCGCAGAGAGGTTCGGGAACATGACAGATCAGGAGCTCGGCCTTGGCCGCTGCGTGGTGTACCAGGTGTATCCCCGCTCCTTCCAAGATTCCAATGGAGACGGGATCGGCGACCTCCCCGGCATCACGAGCCGGCTCGACTACCTTGCCGACCTCGGCATCGATTACCTATGGCTCACGCCGATCTTCGTCTCGCCGATGAACGACAACGGTTACGATATAGCCGACTACCGCTCGATCGACCCCGTCTTCGGTACCATGGCCGATTTCGAGGAGCTGGTCTTCGAGGCGGGTAAGCGCGGCATATCCATCATGCTCGACATGGTCTTCAACCACAGCTCCACGAGCCACGAGTGGTTCAGGCGGGCCGTCGCGGGCGAGAAAAGGTACCAAGACTACTATCTCTTCCGCGAGGGCGCACCGGACGCCCCCCCGACCAACTGGATCTCCAAATTCGGCGGCAGCGCCTGGGCATGGAGCGCGGAGGTCGGCAAATGGTATCTGCACCTTTTCGATGCCTCGCAGGCGGATCTCAACTGGGAGAATCCGGCCGTCATCGACGAGCTCGCCGACATCGTGCGCTTCTGGCGCGACAAGGGCGTGGGCGGGTTCCGCTTCGACGTGGTCAACCTCATCTCGAAACCAGATGCGCTTGAAGACGACTTCGAGGGGGATGGGAGGCGTTTCTATACCGATGGCCCCCGCGTGCACGAGCATATCCGGAAGCTGGTCGAGAAAGCCCGTATCTCCGATATGCTCACCGTCGGCGAGATGAGCTCGACTTCCATCGATAACTGCGTGCTCTACTCCGCCCCCCAAAACGAGGAGCTCGCGATGACGTTCTCCTTCCACCATCTCAAGGTGGACTACGGCGACGGCAACAAGTGGACGCTCAAAGAACCCGATATCGCCGAGCTGCGCCGGCTCTTCACGAGCTGGCAGGATGAGATGACCGAGGGTGGTGGATGGAATGCCCTCTTCTGGTCCAACCACGATCAACCGCGTCCGGTGACGCGGTTCGCCTGCGGTGGAGAGCTTCGCGCAACGAGCGCTAAGATGCTCGCCACCTGCATCCACCTCATGCGCGGCACGCCCTACATCTACCAGGGCGAGGAGCTGGGCATGGTCAATCCCGGTTTCACGCGCATCGACCAGTACCGCGACGTGGAGAGCACCAACTACTACGGGATCCTGCGGGGCGAGGGCATGGGCGAGGGCGAGGCGCTGGCCATCCTCGCCGAGCGCTCGCGCGACAACGCGCGCACGCCGATGCAATGGTCCGCCGAGAAGTGCGCGGGCTTCACCGCGGGCACGCCGTGGATCGAGGTCGCGGGCAACTACCACGAGATCAACGCCGAGAGCCAGCTGGGGGATGAGGATTCCGTTCTTGCCTACTACCGCCGCCTCATCAGGCTGCGCCGCCGGATGACGATCATCCAGTCGGGAGATGTGCGCTTCCTATCCGAGGACGAACTGGGCGGAGCCGAGAAGATCATCGCCTACGAGCGCTCGTATGGCGGCGAACGCCTGCTCGTGCTCTGCTCCTTCGATGAGCGCGAGGCCCTGCTCCCGCGTGGTCTTGTGACGGACGGCGCGCGCGTGCTCATCGGCAATCGTGCCGATAGCGTGGCGGGCCTCGCACTCGATGGCGAGACGTTCACGCTGCGCCCCTTCGAGGCCGTGGCGCTCATCAGCTAGATTCCGAGCGGCGCCCGAAGCGAGAAGAAGCGGCAGGCGTTCTCCCAAAGGGCGGCATAGGTATCCGCCCGGGATACCCCGAGGACCTCTGAACGCACGTCGGCCACGCAAGCGGCCGTGAAGGCTACCATAGCCGGCTCGCAGCGCTCGCCGCGCAGGGGGACGGGCGCCATGTAGGGGCAGTCCGTCTCGGTAAGCATGAGCTGGGCGGGACAGGCCGCAGCCGCAGCACGGATGTCATCGGAGCGACCGAAGGTGATCGCCCCGCCGAAGGCGATGTAGCAGCCCGAATCGGTGAAGGGTGCCATGACTTCGGGACCGCTTGTGAAGCAGTGGAGATCGCAGCCGGCAGAGGGCACGCCCTCATCTCGGAGGATCCTCAGGGCATCGATATGGGCTGTAGGCGTTCCCTCGTTCGGATCGCGGAGGTGCAGCTCGACGGGAAGCCCGCGCTCATGAGCGATACGGAGCTGGATGCGGAAGGCCGCCTCCTGCACGTCCGGTGGAAGCTCGTTCCAAGGTCCGTAATCGAGGCCGATCTCGCCGACGCCTCGGCAGCGCGGGTGATCGAGCAGGCGCTCCAAGCGCGCGAGGGCCTCACCGTCCAGCGCGGCGGCACCGTAGGGATGCGCCCCTGCGATGAAGCAGGTATTCTCCCCCAGCTCGCCGGCACGCGCACAGGTTTCCTCGAACCAGGCGAAGAAGGCGCCGGCATCGGGCACGTCGTCGGTAGGGTCGACGGGGATCGCCTGAAGGCGCACACCTGCCGCATGGGCACGCATGAGCGCGGCGGCAGCATCTTCGGGCGTTCGCTTGGAAAGATGGCCATGGGTGTCGGCGAGCGGCGCGGATGCGGGGGGCAGCTCGTATTCGCGGCCCTTCTTGTCGGCGATGATCAGCATGGAGCAGCCTCGCCAAGGGCAGCGGAAAGCTCGATGAACTGCTCGGGCGCAAGCGTCTCGGCACGGATGGCGGGAGCGATGCCGCAGGCGGCAAAAGCAGCATCGAGCGCATCTTTCTCAAAGCCCGAAGCCGCCATCGAATTGCGGATGGTCTTGCGACGCTGGGCGAACGCGGCGTCGATGACAGGCGCGACCATGCGGGCCGCCTCCGCATCGCAGAGCGGTGCCCGATCGATGCGGACCACGGCGGAATCCACATGCGGCGGCGGCATGAAGTTGCCGGGACCGACCTCGAAGCGGCCCGCGACCTTGCCGTAGAGCGCGAGCTTGGCGGTATACGCTCCGTAGGCCCTGGTGCCGGGTACGGCGGAGATGCGGTCGGCGACCTCGGCCTGCACCATCACGACAGAACGTGTGATAGAGGGCATCCTCTCGAGGACTTTGAGGACCAACGTGGCCGCAACCTGATAGGGTAGGTTCGATACGAATGCATTGGGCTCGCAGCCCGCAGGAAGTCCCGCAGGAACAACCTTCAGGGCGTCGCCCAGCACGAGCGAGAAATTCTCACCCGAGCAGGTCTCGGCCAACACCGGCTCGAGGGTGCGATCGGCTTCGACGGCCACCACGCGTGCCTCCGCCGCGAGCAATGCCACCGACAGGGTACCGATGCCGGGACCCACCTCGAGCACGAGCTCGCCGGGCACAAGATCGGAAAGCGCGAGGATGCGCCCGACGATAGCATCGTTCACCAGGAAGTTCTGGCCCAGACGATGCTTGGTCGCCAAATCGAAGCGCTCGAGAATCCCGCGCGTGGCCTGCGGTGTCGCCAGATACGAGTTCACGCGCTTTCCGCCTGCTTCGAGGCGAGGCGCGGGAAGAGCGCATCGCCCTTGGCAACGGCAACGCCGCCGGCAAGGCCGCCCCATACGCATACGGCGGCGGCATCGGTCGCTGCGATCTCGGCATCGAGCGACATGCGGCGGAGGACTTCCGCGCTGGTCTCCGGCATGAACGGGGAGAGCAGGTGCGCGCAGATGCGTATGGACTCGAGGAGGTTCGCGATGATGTCGGCGAGCTCTCCGGCACGCTCCTCATCCTTGGCGACGGCCCACGGCGCAGTATCCTCGATGTAGTGGTTGGCAGCGTGGACGAGCTCCATGATCTCATCCTTGGCAGCCACATACTCCATCTTGTCCATATGCGCGGCATAGCGCTCGAACAGGCCGACGGCGATGGTCTTGAGGGGGTTCTCGCGCGTCTCCCAGCCTTCGGCGGGCGCGGGGGTCTTTCCATCGAAGTACTTGGCACTCATGTTGAGCGTGCGCGAAACGAGGTTGCCCCAGCTGTTGGCCAGATCGGCGTTGTAGACCTGCTCCATGCGTGCGAAGGAGATGGCTCCGTCCTCGCCGGGCACGCAATCGGTCATGAAGTAGTAGCGGTAGCCTTCGACTCCGAGCATATCGATGACGTCTTGGGGCGCGATGGCGTTGCCGCGGCTCTTGGACATCTTCTCTCCCTGACCGGTCTCCTCGTTCCTGACCATGAGGAAGCCATGTGCGAAGACATGCTCGGGAACCGCCTCGCCGATGGCCATGAGCATGGCCGGCCAGATAACGCAGTGGAAGCGGATGATGTCCTTTCCCACGACATGGAACTGGGCGGGCCAGCGGCGAGCGTACTCGTCCGCAAGGTCGGGATCGCCGAAGCCGACCGCAGTGGCGTAATTGAGCAGGGCGTCGAACCAGACGTAAGTGACGTGGTCGGCATCGAAGGGCACCGGGATACCCCAATCGAAGCTGGTGCGCGAAACGGAGATGTCCCTGAGACCGCTGGCAACGAAAGCGCGGACCTCGTTCATACGGAAGGCGGGCATGACGAAGTCGGGATGCTCATCATAGAGGGCAAGGAGGCGGCCCTGGAAAGCGGACAGCTTGAAGAACCAGCTCTCCTCCTCGACACGCTCGAGCGGACGAGCGCACTCGGGACAGAGATGCTGCCCCTCGGTATGATGCTCCTCGTCGGCGTGCGCAACCTGGGTCTCGGTGTAGTAGGTTTCCTCGTGGACGCAGTACCAGCCATCGTAGCTGCCCTTATAGATATAACCGGCTTCCTTCATGCGCTGCCAGAGGGTTTGGACCGCCACGGTCTGGCGCGGTTCGGTGGTGCGGATGAAATCATCGTTCGAGACCTCGAGGGTGTCCCAGATGTCTTCGAACGCGGGAGCGAGCGAGTCGCACCACTCCTGAGGCGTCATGCCGTGATCTTCGGCGGCAAGCTGGACCTTCTCGCCATGCTCATCGAGGCCGGTAAGGAATTTCACGTCGTATCCGCACAGGCGCTTATAGCGCGCCATGACATCGCACAGGATGGTGCAGTAGGCGGTACCCAGATGCGGGGCGGCATTGACGTAGTAGATGGGGGTCGTGATGTAGAAGCTGGGTTCATCGGCCATCTCAAGATCCTCCTAATGGCGAAGGTGCGCGCCGGATTGCGCGCGGATATTGATTGTAGCGCTAGATACGAGCCAGATGGACCGTCTCGGCAAAGTGTTGGCAGCCGGGGAGGCGGGAAATGGCACGGAGGGCACTTATTCCGCAAGATTTGGGTATCGAATCGCCATCGGAGCCATACTGGGTCCACGTTTGCCCAGCTCAACGAAAGCCATGTATAGCCTCGATGAGCAAACCACACTCAAATCTTGCGGAATAAGTGCCCTCCGTGCCATTTCCCGCCTCCCCGGCTGCCAACACGGTTAGCAATCCGAACTGAACATCGCTTTTCTAAGCTCGGTGCGCTTCGCTTCCCATGCAACCTCAAGACAGCGCACACGTATTTTCAGTAGCTTATGCAGGCCGATTGCCAGCTCATGAAAATCATCGGTGTTCTTGAGCTGCGCTTTCGTAAGCGGAAGCACCGTGATCCTGTTCACCGTGAGCTGGACCTGGCGCTTGGAATCCTTATAGCGCTTCCAGTTCCCACTGTGGGCTAGGTCGCTCTGATACTCGATATCGATTGCATTGTCCTTCATCTTCCAGAACAGGTCGGGAAAGCGGTCCTCGGCACCGTTCGGGGTGTCGACCGTGACCTTGGGATTGAACACCGGCTTGGGCAGTCCATAGCCGCCCATGCGTTTGGGCAGGCAGAGCAGCAGATACGTTGCGCTTTCCATAGGCGAGGCCGCACCGTCTGCCAGCCATCCTGCGACCATACGGGCCTTGCGCATACCCGGCACCGCACTGGAGGCCGCCTCGCACAACGAGACGATCTTCCTCGCACTGGCCACTGCCTGAATCTCATACTCGGTCTCGTCGACGCTTGCGGGAACGTAGGGCGTATGCTTCTCGGGCAACGCATAGAAACCGCAGAGCTCCATCCCTAGCTTGGCAAGCTCGATGGGCTCGAGCTCGCGCGCCATCTGCAGGAAGACGAACGCCGGCGAGCTGAGGAAGAGATCGTCGGTCAACCTGATGAACGCGCCGCCCGGCACCTTGGTGCTCCACAGATGCGTGGCAAGCCCACCGCGTGCAATCACCATCCCCTTCTTGGGTACCAGGGCATGGATGGTCTCGCCGGCATGCCCGAGCATCCACTCGGCGCTGCCCGAAAGCTCCTCGACGTGCCGAGGCGTATGCATCGGCTGCACCAGTGTGCGAACGCGCACGGAAGTCTCCTCGAGGCGATCATCGCGGATCGAGCGCAGGTAGCGTAGAACGGAAAGGGCGGATTTCCCGCACAGGTACAATCGCATAGGGCCTCCCGAAAAAATTGGGAGCCTCAATGATAGCGTGTGAATTCAGGAGATGGGAATGCGCCGGCAAGCGGCTGAGGAGACCGATGTAAGAGAAGTTCCTAGAGCCAAGGTGTCATACAACGGCCGATGAGGCCTTGGCGGAGCCTGGAGACAGCGCAGCTGTTGAAGCTCCTCGGTATGCGGCAAACGACCCGCAGCAACCACCAACGCAATCTATCGGCCATGCCTCGCGTCACGCTCCCCCGCTGCCTCGGGCGCCAGAATCTCAAAGGGGAAAGTCCCCGCGCGATTGAACGCACAGATGAACATGCGAATCGCATTTGAGGGTGTAGTACCTATCAGCTCAGTGGCCTCGAAGAAACGATCCTTCTCCGCCGGCGAGACCTTTGCTACGACTGGCGTCATTTTTTCTGTCATATGACCCGTGTCCTACGTTTCTGGCTGCGTTTAGGTATTACTTAGTATAATTTTGTTATACCCTCGGACATCAGTATGCCACAAGAAACGGCTACGTCAACAGCCGTCGTCAAAAAGATGCGAACGGTAATAAAAGCGCGCGGAGCGGTCGTTTCCCTGTCGGGGAGCCCCGCAGCAACCTCCCCGCGCCCGACGTTGGCACACCGAACCGGCAATTGTTCTCGCGCCGCCGCAGACAGCGCGAACATCCCCGCCGCTATACTGGACATCACTATATATGCAGCTGGAGGATTTATGGACACGACACCTGATATCACGGCTAACGCGCAGCAGACCGATCTTGTCAACCGCCGTTTCGACAGGATGACGGTCTCCATGAGGCAGCTGGGGCCGGACATGCTCGATGCCTGCTTGGATCTTCAGGAGGAGGTCAAGGCGGGCATCGAGGACAACGGCGAGCCCAGCATCTACGAGCCGCTCGCACGAGACGAGATGAGCTACTCCCTCGAGCACGATATCTGCATCGGCTTTTTCAACAGCGGGGATCTGATCGGACAGCTCAACCTCATCCTCGAACCGACGGAACCGAAAGATCTGCTACCCGATGTGCGCGACCTTGTGCCTGCGCGGATCACCTCGGCAGGAGTGATCGATTGCACCTACGTCGCACAACGCTGCCGCGGCTTCGGCCTACAGCGGCGCATGATCGATATCTCGGTGTCTCTGGCCAAGCGCCATGGGCTGCAGGCGTTGCTGGCAACCGTGTCGCCGAACAACGTGCACAGCGCGCGCAACTTCATCCTCGGCGGATTCCATGCGGTGGGAACCCGCCCTAAATACCATGCGCAACGCGACTTTTACCTGCGGGAGATCGGATAGGCGTCCCCCATATCCGCGAAGGGGCTTGCGAGGCGAGTGCCCCGCAAGCCCCTATGAGCCCTCACGTCAGCTCCATAGCCTCGGATGCTACGCTTAGAACTGCTCGTAGAGCCAGTCGATGATATACTCCGCGACCTCATCCTTGATGTCAGCGTAGTTGTGGATCTCATGGCGGTATCCGCTCCAGAGCTTGGTGCTGACGATATGGCCGGTATCGACGAGCCAATTGGCGCACTGGTAGACGCCCTCGCCGAAGCAGCCCACAGGATCCTGATCGCCGGCGATGAGAAGGACGGGGAGGTCTTTGGGAACCTTCCAGGCCCAGTCGAGGCCCTCGATGCAGAGCATCATATCGATGAAGTCGCGCAGGCTGATGTTGTGGACGGGATGGGTGAACGCATCGAACGGGTCGGCGGCATGGTCCTTCTGGACGGCGGGATCATGGCAGATCCACTCGTTGCCCAGCGTGACGCCCTCCTCGCAGCGCGAGAACATCCATCCGAAGAGCTCGCCCACAAAAGCCGGATCGGCATCGTGCGCGCCGCCCGCCTGGATCGCGGCATCGACCTTGGCGCGCACGTCGGCCGTGTTGGCGAAGATGCCCGTGGTGCCGCAGTAGATGGCACCCGTGAGCAGGCCTCCGTATGCGGCGGAGAAGTCACGCGCGATCATGGAGCCCATGGAGTGGCCGAACATGAAGTAGGGAAGATCGGGGTACTTCCCGCAGACGGCATCGTGGAAGATCTTCTCATCTTCCATCATGGTGTGCGGGCCGGCATCGCCCCAGTCGCCCCAGCTGTTATTGGCGATAGCCGTGGCACCATGGCCAACATGGTCGTTCGCGGCCACGATGTAGCCGGCCTCCATGAGCGAGACGATCAGATGGAAATAACGGCGCGAATGCTCGCCGAAGCCATGGACGAGCTGGACGATGCCCTCGGGCTCCTCGACGGCGGGGACGTAGATCCAACCGGTCACCTCATCGCGGCCGTTGGACGATGCGAACTTGATCTCATGCAGCATGGCCCCTCCTCTCGTCGGCGCAGGTATCGGGCGGTGTCTCCTCCCAAAATAATTATCTGACGAGAGGGAGTATTCGGCGTTCTCTCTTAGGCGAGAGCACTGCGGGATGCGGAGAGTGGAGGGACGCCGCCCTTCAGGCATCCTTCTGATGGGGCCGCATCCCATCAGAAGGAGAATGCTCGGGCAAAGACCATTTCCCGTAGCCGCTTGAAGGCAGCGGGGCTCTCCCTGCCTTGAGGCTTCACCCCATCGAGCTGCACCTCCTTCCGGCCGTTCCCGCGCAGAGCCGTGTATTCTCAGCATGAGCGCCACAGGACAGCAGAGGTGCGCAGACTCCGTGCTGCGCTATCCTTGGGATAGGCATCGATCGCCTGAAGGAGGGTCTATGGACGCCGGCTTCATCACCATCAACACGCATTCGTCCATCCGCATCGACGCAGGTCCTGGCGCACTATGCTATGTCGATCCGTTCCGTTTCGAAGCCGCACCGCACGATGCCGATGCCGTGCTGGTAACCCACGCTCATTTCGATCACTTCTCGCCGGAAGACCTCATGCGCGTGATACGGGAGGA
The DNA here is from genome assembly GCA_004010535.1 of Coriobacteriales bacterium OH1046. Lineage (GTDB taxonomy): Bacteria > Actinomycetota > Coriobacteriia > Coriobacteriales > Atopobiaceae > RUG721. The sequence goes on from RQYE01000005.1 coordinate 151,580, forward strand.
TACCGTATTCGTCGCCCCTGCCGGCATGGAGGGAAACTTCATCGGCACCGGCATCGATCTGGGCAACGTGACGTTCATCTCGCCGCGCAGCGCCTGCGAGCTGCTTCCCGGACTGCACGTCGAAGCCGTACCGGCCTATAATCTGGACAAGCCGTTCCATCCGGAGGACGAAGGCTGGCTGGGTTACATCATCACATGCGCAGACGGCACGCGCACCTACGTGGCCGGCGACACGGACGATCTCCCCGAGAACCGCTCTCTCGTCTGCGACATCGCACTCGTGCCTGCAGGCGGCACCTACACCATGGATGCTGTCGAGGCGGCAGCGTTCGTCAATGCGCTCGCTCCCAAGATCGCCGTCCCCACGCATTACGGATCTGTGGCGGGAGTACCCGAAGATGGGCGCGTCTTCGCCGCAGCAGTCGATCCCGCAATCGAGACCGTCCTCAAGCTGTAGCAGAAAGGTCCGCGCCTCGGACCAGAATCGCGCTTCCTCCTCATAGGATCCCGCGCATGCAGCTGCGCGCGGAACCCATCCGCGTGCAGTATCCGAACCGCGATGCATCTTATGACGAGAAAAGCTTACTTCCCGCCGAGCAGCGTGCCGGCGATGCCGATCACATCATCGAGGCCGACGCCGTCGGAGAGGTCGACCGCAGGCTTGGAGGCGGCCTTCTTGGAGCTTTTCCTGCCGGCGGTCGTTGCGGTGCCGTCCATCAGCGTGGAAGCCACGCCGGCGATATCGTCGAGGCCGATGCCGTCGGAGAGGTCGACGCCGCCCTTCTTGGTCTTCTTGGTGGCGATGCCGGTCGCATTGGCGATGGTCAAAAGCGATCCGGCGATGGTGGCGAGTTGGCCGAGATCGAGGTTGAAACCGGCTGCGGGAGCCTCTGCAGATGCCTCCTGCTTGTCGGCACCGCCGCCGAGCAGGCTCCCGAAGAGCGATCCCGCAAGGGTGTGGACGGAGTTGTCGTTCTGGCCGAGCAGCAGCGACGCCATGCCGCCGAGCGCATCGAAATCAACCGCCTTGCCCTGGGCAAGGGACGAGACGGCGGTGACGACCTGGCTGGCTTCCTCGCGGCTGACATCCTCGGCACCCGAGATCGTGCGAACCGTAGAATACGGATGCTCGATAAGGCTACCCAGAATAGAAGGATTGTCTTGCGCAAGCCCGATGATGTTGCCGACGATACTTCGGATATCCATAGCTGCTTCCTTTTCGAAAGAGAAAACCGACCATGCCACAATCATATACCGTAGTGCGGGCGACAAGGTGCCTTCATGATCATTTTGGTTGGCGGGCGAAAACGCTATGAATCGTCTGCGGCCTGCTTTCCGGGCGCGGATGCGGAGGCTGCATTGAGGCCGCCGGTACCGGCCTTGGTGCGGGCAACCTTCTTAGGCGTGATCTTGATGCCTCCCGAAATCTCGTGTCCCTTCTGGCCGGGCAGGCCGCGCCGGAAGTTGTCGAGACCCTGGCGTATACGGGCGAGACGCTGGTACACGTTGCGGCCTCCGCGGCTGCGCAGGCCCAGCAACGGCACCATGGCCACGATCGGCCCGATGTACTCGATGAAGCGCCATACCACGAACGCTGCGGTGATAGTCGAGCCGAACAGGGGATAGAACAGCATCGCGAAACCGCCCTCGGCGCCGAGGGCACCTCCCGGCAGCGGGATCGCCGACGTCAGGAGCTCGAGCATCGAGCCTGCGGCAAGGCAGGTGACGAGGTCGGCGGATTTGCCGAATGCGTGCGCCACGAACCACGCAAGCGCGTATTGGCAGCCCAGCTGGAGAAGCGATACGAGCATCGCGAGCAGCATCATGGGCAAATCCTTTGCCGCATCCTTGAAACCGTCTGAGAACTCATGCACCTGATTGTCGACAACACTGTGCCAGTGCGCGAAATCGGCCTTGATCGGCGTCTTCCCCAGCAGATTGATGAGGGCGTTGCCCGCGCGCAACACGAATCCCGGGCAGAGGCAGATCACGAGCAGGACGAGCACCTCGATGATCTTCACACCGAAGAGCACCAGTCCGATCACCGCGAAATTGCCCACGGTATCGATGAGGTAACGGTAGCGGAAGATGAGCATGATCGCTGCGAAGATGCCCTCGGCTGCTTCGTAGACTATGAAACGCGTGTATTGCAGCGCACTCGAGGCACCCACCGACAGGCCCGCACGCGTGAGGCGGTAGATCTGCGCAGGAGCAGCACCTGTCCCCCCCGGCGAGAGGAACGAGAAGAAGATGCCCGCCGCCTCGACGCTCATGAGGTCGCGGAAGCCGAGCGGCGAGTGCTTCTCGCGCGCAACGGGGATCGCATAGCCCACCACGCCCAAAGCGTAGTAAAAGAACATGCACAGACCGCCGCGCAGCACCCAGGTGATATCGACGCCGCTCAGAGATGAGACGAACTCGTCCATCTGACCGGAGAAGATGACGTAGAGGATGTAGATGACCATGACCGCGCCGAGGAACAGCACGCTCTTGCGCACCGACCCGAACTCGCTGCGCTCATGCTTGGTCGTCGCCTGCACCGTGGTCTTGGGGGCGGCCTTGGGTGCATGCCGCTCTTTTGTCTGCGGTCCGCTCACGAGCTTCCCCGGTCCTCCTCAGCGCAGCCCTCAAGGCCCTCAAGGATTGTTTTGCCAATGCTTAAGGATACCTAAATGATTTGTTCGTTATGTGGCGGGACGGTGACAGGCTGCGCCGATGGAGCAGAAGGCGCTTTGGGGAAGAAGGGCGCCGGTTCTCCGACGCCCTCCAGACAATACGAACCTGCGCCGCGGCAGGGCGGCATACGATTCAGCGGACGTTGTAGAAAGCGCCCAAGCCGGCGTAGTCGGCGGACTCGGCCAGCACGTCCTCGATGCGCAGCAGCTGGTTGTACTTGGCCACACGGTCGGAGCGGGCAGGGGCGCCCGTCTTGATCTGGCCGGCATTGGTGGCAACCGCGAGGTCGGCGATGGTGACATCCTCGGTCTCGCCGGAGCGGTGCGAGACGATGCAGGTGTAGCCGGCACGCTGGGCGGTCTGCATGGCTTCGAGGGTCTCGGTGAGGGTGCCGATCTGGTTGACCTTGATGAGGATGGCATTGGCGGCACCGAGCTCGATACCCTTCTTCAGACGGGCCGTGTTGGTGACGAACAGGTCATCGCCCACGAGCTGGACGCGATCGCCGATGCGCTCGGTGAGCTTGACCCATCCGTCCCAGTCCTCCTCTGCCAGGCCATCCTCGATGGAGATGATGGGATAGGTGTTCACGAGCTGCTCCCAATAATCGACCATCTCGTCGGACGTGAGCGTGCGGCCCTCACCCTTGAGCTCGTAGCATCCGGTCTCCTTGTTGTAGACCTCGGAGGTCGCGGGATCCATGGCGAACATGAAATCGCGGCCCGGCTCGAAGCCGGCCTTCTTCACGGCGTCCATGAGGTATTCGAACGGCTCGGCGTTGGTCTTGAGGTCGGGGGCGAAGCCGCCCTCATCGCCCACGCCCGTGGACAGGCCGGCAGCTTTGAGGACGCCCTTGAGGGTATGGTAGACCTCGGCGCACCAGCGCAGGGCCTCGGAGAAGCTGGGAGCGCCGACGGGCATGATCATGAACTCCTGGAAGTCCACGTTGTTATCGGCATGCACGCCACCGTTCAAGATGTTCATCATGGGCGTGGGCAGGGTATGGCCGTTGGGGCCGCCGAGGTAGGCGTAGAGCGGCAGGTCGGCGGAGTCGGCGGCGGCATGCGCTACGGCAAGCGAGCAGCCCAAGATGGCATTGGCACCGAGCTTGCCCTTGTTGGGAGTGCCGTCGGCGGCGATAAGGGCCGCATCGACAGCGCGCTGGTCGGTGGCATCGAGGCCGATGATGGCCTCGGCGCACTCCTCGTTCACATGGGCGACAGCGTTCAGGACGCCTTTGCCCGCATAGCGATCGCCGCCATCGCGCATCTCGACGGCCTCGAACTCGCCTGTGGATGCACCGGAGGGCACGATCGCGGTTCCGACGGATCCGTCGGCAAGGGTCACTTCCACCTCGACCGTGGGATTGCCGCGAGAATCGAGTACCTCGCGACCATAGACGTCAACGATCACACTCATGGTTTCCACCTTTCGCTTGTCGGGCGGCTGCGCCCGTCCATCCCGAAATACATCGTTAAGTATACCTCGGCTGACTGTAAGCGGGGGGCGGGAACGGCGTTCAATGGGTGGACGTGGTGTGGGGATACGGATCATCGATATCGTCCTCGATCAGATACGCCACCATATCCCTGAAACCGTCGCGCTCTTCGGCGGAGCCGCTTTGGGAGAGGAGCTCCATGATGGAGTTCGCGTCGGTCGTGCCCATGAACTCGGAGCCGCGCAGGTACATGCCGAACTCGATCACCGATGCAGCGAAATAGAAATCCGCGCCCGCATCATCCTCGTCTGCGATCTGTATCTCCTGCTCGTGGATCTGCCCGTCATCGAAGGCGCGGTAGCGCAGCGTTGCCGTGGCAAGCTCGGTGCCGTATGCAGGACTTTTAGCCGCGGGTTCGCCATATCGGAGATCGGGCGCGGCTATCTCGAAATCGGAGTCTGCGAGAATGACCTCGTAGCACACGGTGAATTGGGCATTCGGGCCGATATCGGCGGCATCCTTCTCATCGTTCCCGAAATCCTCATCGTCCATCTTCCGGTTCTCGTAGCCGATGAGGCGATAGCCCTTCACGAGCGCAGGGTTGAACTCGACCTGGACCTTGACATCGTCGGCAAAGGGCACCAAGTTGGCGGAGAGGTTGCGCGAGAACACGCGCTCGGCCTCGTCGATGCAGTCGATATAGTGGTAGGAGCCGTTGCCGTTGTCAGCGAGGGTCTCCATCTTGGTGTCCTTGTAATTGCCGGAACCGAAGCCTAAGACCGAGAGGTAGATACCGGTCGCGCGTTTTCCCTGCACATAATCGTAGAGGTCGCTCTCGCTGGTCATGCCCACGTTGAGATCGCCGTCGGAAGCCATGATGATGCGGTTCACGCCACCGTCGATGAAGTTGCGTTCGGCCACCTCGTAGGCCATCTCGAGGCCGCGCTCCCCATTGGTGGAACCGTCCGCCCGCAGGCCGCGCAGGGCGCGCAGGATGGTGCGCGCCTCGCTACCCGGCACGCCCTCGAGCACCAACTCCTCGCCGCTCGCGTAGGTCACGATGGAAATGCGATCGTCGGGTCCGAGCTCGCTCACCAACACCTCGAAGCTCTCTTTGAGAAGATCCAGCTTGTCCCTGCTATCCATGGATCCCGAGACATCGATCAGAAAGACGAGGTTGCGTCCCCGAGACGGGGCGATATCCTCGTCCGCTGTCGAGAAACCCAAGACCAGGAGCTTTGCCTGGGGATTCCAAGGGCAGGGCCCGAGATGCGTGGTGATGGCGAAGCGCTCGCCTGCCGCAGGTGCCGCGTAGTCGTAGGCGAAGTAGTTGAGCATCTCCTCGATACGGACAGCACCGGTGGGAATATCCTCCAACGCATATCCGTCGAAGATCATGCGGCGCAGGTTGGCGTAGGAGGCCGTATCCACGTCGGCAGAGATCGTGGAAAGGGGGCTCGTGAGCGTGGCGATGAAGCCGCCCTCGCGGATAACGCCGTACTCCTCGGTATTCCAGTCGGCGTCTTCCATCCAGTAGCCGCTCCCAGCGCATTCGGTCTCATAACCGTCGGAGGAGGGGACGCCACCTCCATCGGATTTGGGAGCGACCTCCGGCGAGAAGCACGCGGCGAGCGTGCCCGACAGTATGAGCAGAAACGCGCAAGCCAAAAGTCTGCTGCGCAGTATGGCGGCGGTATCGTTCATGGCATCCCCTCTCTGATCGCCTGCTATCAACAACACGAGCATGGGGATGCGAATGTCGGACGCTTGCCCGGACCGATAGGATTCGGCCTCTTTTGCATCTTGTGCGCGGGCGCGTTTATGAAAGGAGGCTGAGCCACGCGCCGAGCGTGCCCGTCGCCATGAGGATGCCCACGATGATGAGCAGCGCACCGCTGACCTTATCGATCACGGCGTAGTGGGCCTTGACCCACGAGAAGGCGCCTTCAAGCTGGTCTACAAGGATTGCCGAGAGGATGAAGGGCACGCCGAGGCCGAACGAGTAGCAGAGCAGGAGCGCCACGCCCATGGCGGTGCTTCCCGACGAGACGGCGAGGGAGAGGGCCGAGGCGAGGAAGGTCCCCACGCAAGGCGTCCAGCTCACCGCGAAGATCATCCCGAAGATGAGCGAGCTCCCGAAGCTGCGGGGTATCACACGGGTCCCGATGCCGCCGGTACGCGCAAGAACCGGAAGGGAGAAGACGCCCAGATAGTTGAGGCCGAGCACGATGATCGCGCTGCCGCAGACGATATCGAGCACGCGCTGGTAGCGCAGAAGCACCGAACCGAGGGCGCCCGCGAAGGCACCGAGCAGGGTGAAGAGCAGGCTGAATCCCATGACGAAGCCCAGAGCGCAGACCAGCGTGCGACCTTGCTTGTCCGCGCCGGCATCGCCCGCGAAATAGGCTAGGTAGATAGGCAGCATGGGCAGGATGCAGGGTGAGACGAAGGTGATGATGCCCTCGAGGAACGTCAGCAGGAAATCCATCGATCACACCAGCGCGTCGAGCGCATCGCGCAAAAGGATCGGGTCGATCATGCCTGCGGAGACTGCGAGGATCTCGCCGTCCGCCGAGACGAGCACGGTCGTGGGCAGCGACCGTGCTCCGTACATGGTGGTGGCCTCGAGGTCGGTATCGTAATAGACAGGCAGATCGTCGAAGCCGTTGTCGGCGAGCCATGCGGCGGCATCCTCGGCAGTCTCGCGCGTGCCGTCGGCGACATCGATGAAGGCGAAGGAGACGCGGTCCCCGTACGCGCGGTGGATCTCCTGGAAGTCGGGGAGCTCCTGGACGCAGTAGGGGCACCACGTCGCCCAGAAGTTGATGACGAGGGGCTTGCCATCTGCGATCTCGGAAAGCGTGGCGGGGTCGCCCTGTTCGGTATAGACGCGGGCATCATAGTCGGAGAGCAGGGCGGTGCTCTCGTCGGGTGATTGCCCGGAATCGCTTGCCCGTCCGGATTGATCAGGTTGTTCGAGCTGCTCAGAATCCTGGCTGCGGCTCTCGTACCGCCCTTTGGCAAGCGTGTAGCCGGCAAAGCCCAGCACGAGCACTACCGCAAGTACGAGCAGGGTAGCCAAGGGACCGGTCTTGCGCATCGTCATTCCCTCCTTCTCAGGGTGTGCTGGCGGAATCCCGCTCCGCCATTATCCACATATGCCCAATTGCGTCAGGATAACGCACGTCCGCAATGCCGTACAGAAAATGAACATCCGGATAGCACACCGAACGCAGGGCGGGTTGAAACGACCCTTGGCGGCGAACCAGGGCGTCCCAATCCCCTCCTGTGGGAAAATAGCACCGACCATCCGCCGCGTGTTAAGGAGGGCGTATGAAACTCGGTATCGTGGGAACCGGCTTGATGGCACGCTTCATCCTCCCGCACATGGCGGGTTGGGGCGTGGACGTGCGCGCACTCTGCGGATCGCCGCGCGGCGCCGAGAAGGTCCGGGCAATGGCAGACGAGTTCGCCATCGAACGGCGCTACACCGATTATCGCGAGCTCGCGCACGATCCCAATATCGACACGGTCTACGTCGCCGTACCTAACAACCTCCACAGAGAGGTCGTACTCGCGGCGCTCGACGCCGGCAAGCACGTTGTATGCGAGAAGCCTCTGGCGAGCAACGCGCGCGAAGCCCAAGAGCTGGCCGATCGCGCCTCCGATCTGGGTCTGTTCCTCTGGGAGGCCGCGACGACCATACGCCAACCCAATTTCCTGCTCGTGCGCGACGAGCTATTGGGACGCATCGGCGATATCAAGATCGCCATCGCCAACTTCAGCCAATACTCGAGTCGCTACGACCGCTTCAAGGCAGGCGACATCGCACCCGCATTCGATCCCGCCAAGTCGGGCGGCGCGCTCATGGATCTGGGCGTATACTGCATTTCCTATATCGTAGGTCTCTTCGGAGAGCCCATGTCGGTGCGCTACCGCGCCAATGTGGCGCGCGGCATCGATACGAGCGGCATCGTCGACCTCGACTACGACCATTTCAAGGCGGTCTGCATCTGCGCCAAGGACTGCGGTGCTCCGAGCGGCATCCAGATCCAAGGAACGCGTGGCTATATCGCAAGCCCGTCGGCGCCCAGCATATGCGGGACTGTGACGTTGCACGCAAACGACGGCAGCGAGCAGACCTTCGACCGCTCATGCAAGACCTGGTGGGAAGCCGAGTTCCGCACATTCATGCGCCAACTGGATGAGGGGGACCTAGCAGCCTGCCGCGCCCAAATGGAGACGAGCCTCGCCGTAGCCCGCACGATAACCGCCGCGCGCCTTTCCGCAGGCGTGGCCTTCCCCGCCGACAGGGTGTAGGACGCGCTGTCTCCGTGGACCAACTACACGTTTCATCTTGTCGATCGGGCACGCGATAACCCGAAGCGACACGACATAAGGCACTGCGATGCGCCGTTTCACAAAGAATACCCTTCACCCGGCAGCCCGGATAGCGGTCGATGGAAGGATTTCCGGCTGCAGTGCCACCCGTAAGCGGGTTGGACGGCCTCGGATGGAGGCTTGTGATGAGCAAATTGGAGTTGTAGGAAGATTCCTTGGGGATGGTACCGCTCCGCCCTAGGCAGCTCTCGGAGAACCGCAGGTAGGAGAAGCGGCCCTCGTGACGATTCAGAGCGGATGGAGCCGGATCTTCCTATAATTCCAAATGCTCATAGGTAGGGTATCCCGCCGCGTTCCTGAGCGGCATCCTGCAGGCTTGCAGGTACGTCAGACAAGGCTCCCTAAGCCCATCACCCGTTATCCAGACTGCCAGGATGAACCTCGCTATAGTAAGCAGGCGGTGGCGCGCTCGGAGGCATCGATCAAGCATCCGCTCCGTGGCCCTCAATCTTCATCGTTTTGCTCCAGCAATATTTGCGAACATTTCGAAATCGCAGGGATACGCCGCAGCGCGAATGGAGTGCGCGGAAGTTTCTGCGGACGCACCGGCGTTCCCGGATCGGGATGCGCTGCCGCCACCGGCACACCCGGCCGACGCGCGGGAAGATGCGGCGATGAACAATCTTCTGGCCAGACTGTCACCGGACGTCATCATCCTCCTCAGCAGTTGCCGGTGCAGACATGGAAGAGGTGCGCGCGGGCCACGTCGGCCAGCTCGTAGACACGGATGATGGGTGTGGACCCACGATCGCGCATGCGCCATGCGGGATGGAAACGCGAGACGTGCAGCACGATCCCGGTGTCGAGCAAGGCGAGCCAAGCGGCGAGCTCGTCCATCTCCCCGCGCGTGTCGTTCACGCCGGGAACGATGAGGGTCGTCACCTCGAGATGGCAGGTCGGCGTGGCGGCGAACAGCTCGATCGTCGCCTTCACCGTGGCAAGGTCTCCCCCGAGCACGCGGTAGGTCTCGGCGCGGAACGATTTGAGATCGATATTGGCAGCGTCGATAAGGGGGGCGATGGAATCCACGACGGTATGCGACACGCATCCTGCCGAGACGAGCACGTTCTTGAGGCCGACATCGTGCACGAGCACACTGCAGTCGCGTACGAACTCCCATGCGACGAGCGGTTCGTTGTAGGTATAGGCCACGCCGACCATGCGGGGATCCTGCCCGTGGAGGCGCGTTGCGAGGGCCGCCACATCGGCGGGCAGCATCTCCCGCCAGTCCACGCCGTCCTCCCCCACCTGCGAGATCGAGGAGTTCTGGCACCACGGGCAGCGCAGGTTGCACCCGTAGGAACCGAGGCTGAGCACCGTGCTCCCCGGCATCCACCGAGCGAGGGGCTTCTTCTCCACCGGGTCGATGGCGACCGAGGTAACCCGGCCATAGCCGAGCGCGACGATGCTGCCGTCCACGTTGCCGCGCGCGCGGCAGGCCCCCACGGCCCCCGGCTCAAGCAGGCAGCCGCGCGGACACGTGTCGCAGCGGATGGCATCGTCCGCGCTCACAGGTGCCTCACGACCTCGAAACGCTCGAGGTGGTAGTCATCGCGACGCAGATCGATGCCGGCTTTGCTCGCTGCAATGGAGATCTGCTCGTCAACGGTATCGACCCCGTCGAGGTCGGGCAGCAGGACGCCACGACGGCCGTCGGAGGTAGCCACAATCACACCATAGCGCACGGGATCGAGCTCGTCGGCCGATGCGATCGGCTCGGGTTCGGTGAGGACATCGACATCGTATACGAGCTCTCCGAGCTCGGCAGCCGTGACCGGGGCGAAGCGCGGATCGTGCGTGCCGGCGGAGATGGCGTTGGCGCAGATCTCTTCCGCGAGGTTCGCGCGCACCGGCAGGATGGTGCCGATGCAGCCGCGCAGCTGCCCATCGACCTTGAGCGAGACGAAGCACCCCGCGCGGCGTCCGGTCAACTCGGAGGGCAGATCGCGTGGCGGATCGATGTGCCTGCGCTCGCGCACATATGCCTCGAGCGATGAGCGGGCGAGACGCACATACGGATCCTCGGCCTCCTTCCGACGAGCAAGATCCTCGCTACGCAATCCCCCCCAGCGCTCCAGGAAGGCACGGCTCTCATCCGCTCCCTCCGCGCCCGTGGGCGTGAACGCGGCGATGCCGTACCCCACGCCGAAGGGACCTTCATATGAAAGGAGCTCCGGGCTCACCGCCGTGCGGTCGAGCGCGCCGGCCATCATCTGGAAGCTGCGCAGCCCGCACTCGGCCGCACGCTCGGCGAGCGACGGGTCGAGGGCGAGCAGGTCGAGGAAGTCGCCTGAGGCGAAGTCCGCCGTGACGCGCGAGTCGAACACGGGGCCCTCGGGCGCGAAACCGTACGGCCCGCTTTCCAGCAGCTTGTGCGAGAGATCGCCCGATGCCACGTACACCACGCGGCGGCCGAGCTCGGCGGCGACCTGTTGGATGAGCATGCCCATGCGGTAGTGCTCCCCCGCATTGAGGCCCGAGAGCCCGATGCGCACGAGCTTGAAATCCTCGAAGTGCTTCCCGATGAAATGGACGGGGATCATCGTGGCGTGGTCGAGGCGTCTCTCGCGCTCGTAGCCGGTACCGCCGGAGATGCCCGCAGCCTCGCAGGCCTCGGCAAGGGCATCGGTGAGATCCTCGTCATAGGCCACCCGATAGGCGGCACCGTGCGCACCATAGGCCGAGAAGTCGCCCCGTGCCGAGCGGCCCGGCGAGATGTGGAAATAGTCGCGGTAGAGCGTGGCATGTGGGGACGAGACCACGATGGTCTCGGGCGCGAGCGTGGCGATGCGCCGCCCGACCTCCTCGTAGGCGTCGACGGTGGCCTGGATGCCCCGCTCGCGGCCCTGGCCTACCTCGGGAATGATGAGCGGCGGATGCGGAACGGCAAACGCGGTGAGAACGGTCATGGATGCGCCTCCTTTCGTCTGCTCTTTCGCCCATTGTAAGCCCTGTGCATCCGAACGGTGTTTGATTTACGCATCAAGGCATCAAGGGCGAACAGCTCGGCAAAAGAGCGGCCAGCGAACCGTGAAGCGCCCGTGGTGCGAACATCCGCCCTCACGCGGGAGAGGACTCCCACTGCGCTGCCACTATGGAAACGTCGGGTTTCACGAGATAGGGGCTCCTATGCCAAGACCGGACGGCCCGGGCGGATTTGCCGCACGCAGCTTCCTCACCGAAGAGGAGAAGACCGACGCGCCGCACGTCACCAAGGAGCTGCTCGCAGCGGGCGGTATACACCATGGGCTCTACGAGACGCAGTTCAGGCAGGCCATCGAGAGCGAGCAAACGGATTCGGGAAACGGCCCGGCACTCGACATCCAAGCGCTCTCTACGGGCTTCGACGTGCACCGCATCACCGAAGCCGCTATCGCCGACGTATATCTGCTTGCCCAGGCGAACCGCCTTTACTACGAGTACCTGCATACCGAACCCACCGTGGCAGGGCTCACCGAGGTCATCAGCGAGGTGCCCGAGGGGACGAGCCTCGCCGATAAGCATTTCGTGGGCTTTTACAACGAGGGTGGAGAGCTTGTGGCCATCATGGACCTCATCACGGGCTACCCCGAAACAGATAACGCCTTCATCGGCTGGTTCATGCTGGATGTCGACCATCAGCGCAAGGGCATCGGCTCCCAGCTCTTCGCCGACGTGCGTGCCGCGCTTTCGGCACAGGGCTACAACCATTTGGAGCTTGGCGTCATCACCGACAACAAGGAGGCCAAGGGGTTCTGGGAGGCTCAAGGCTTTGCACCGACGGGCCGCATCGTCGATAACGGAGAATACAGCGTGACGGTCTACTCGCGGGATATCTGATCGGGACATCTTGCCGCGCACGCCGTCTCATGCAGAATACTCCACATCCAGTTTCGATGTCTTTCCTCTTTCAAGCTTGGCGATACCAAGGCGCGAGGGTCGCGCGAGCACCGCACTTCGCCCGTGCAAGGCCTCCGCGTCCTCGCTTGCGCCTCAAGAAACCCCAACATATAGATGGGCAGGTAATCGACACGCCCTGTCCTCGAGACGTTAGCATCGCCGAACACAAGCGCCTCGTCGAACGCGTAGATCTCGGTTGCCAGCAGATTGTCCAGGGCGTTGTGGCGGCGATAGTCCTTACCCGACTTGATCTCGCAAAGCGTCACGCCGCCGTGCTTGCGCTGGAGTACGAAGCCGATCCTAGAACCCCAGGTTGTCGTTCACCAGGATCACGTGGATGCGACCCGCATGGCGCGAGAAACGCGTCATCAAGAACTGGCAGCAGATGGTATCCGGCGATTTGCAGTCGGAGCAGGCACCCGTCTTGGTGCAGGGCGTGGTGAGGCCGAAACGCTGCGTATTGATGGGTGCCGCCACGTTGCGGGCGCGCTTGTAGGCGGAGTCGATATCGGGGCAGACCTTGTTCATGCCCACGATCAGCACGACCTTCCTGGGTCCCTGCGCGATAGCCGAGACGCGGTTTGCGTTGCCGTCGATGTTGATCATCACGCCGTCCTCGGTGATGGCGTTCGCACTGGCGAGGAACACGTCGGCATCATAGGCCGCGAGCATGGCGGCGCGTTTGTCCTCCATCTCGTCACGATCGATGAAATGGTACTCGCCCGCCTTGAGGGCTTCGACCAAACCGATCTCGTGCACGCTCATACCGCCGCCCATGGTGACGGTCGCCCCTTCGGGGATGAGCGCAAGCGCAATCGAACGCGCCTCGTCGGCATCCGCCGCATAGTAGCCGGTCATGTTCCGCGAGGCCAAGCCCTTAATGACCTTGCCTGCAAGCAGCTCGTTCCTCTTGATGATGGTGGCGTCCATCCTGCCCCCCTTTACGCAGATGCAATGACATATCGATTGTATTCCACGCGCGGCCGATACGGCTATGCAACGATGGAAGCGACAGGAACGCGCCCGCTCGATACGAGCGGAGCCATGGCGAAGATGGCCATCATCGGTAGCGTCGTCATCGATGAGCATCTACGGGAAGAAGCGCTGCTATCGCAGCACATAGGGCACCTCGGTTGCCAAGGTCTTCGACCTCACGGCCGCTTCCACGGGCACCCATGAGAAGGCTCTCATCGTCCGTGGAAGCGGCACCGTCGAGGACCTTGCCGAACTCGATCTGGCCCATGCGCCGCCCTTCTCGAACGCCAAGGATCCCGTCAACATGGCGGGCTTCGTGGCCGAGAACCAGATGGCGGAACTCGTGCGCCGTCGGCGTGCGCACCTACAATGCCGCGCGCAGCCTCATGCAAGCGGGTTTCGCAAAGGCCGGCGTCTATCCGGCAAGGACGGCATTTTGGAGGACCACGCATCTTGATGTGGCCGCCCGCACCGAAGAGCTCGTGGAAAGGTGGCGCTTTTACTACACAAGATAGAATGGGCAAGTAACGCAGGTAGGCTCTTTGCCGTTCGGATCAGTGGGGAACGTTTGCTTTTGCGTCACATGTACAGATGCAGGGCGAGCGCCACTCCCATGATGACAAGACCGATGATACGCGTGATGATCGTCACACTACGGATGGGTACTGACTGGAAGGTCTCGAACGATGATATGGGGTATGGGAAGATCACCAAAAATGCCCCCGCCACAGCAAGAAACACCCGGATTGCCACACTATGGTCATTGAAAAACGATACGATGAGAATTGCAAGAGCCGCTAAAAAGAAGCCGGCATAGAGGAAGGTCTTATATCTCCCATCCCTCTCGATATAAACCTCAACGGCGTGAGCACACGAATTGCCGCATACAGGGAAATGGCGCGTCTTTGCAAGCACGAATTGGCGCTCATCCATATTCTCGGATAGGGGTTTCCCACAATTAATGCAGCGATCATGATCGACATAACTGCTGATAGTACTAGGAACACGTGGATTGAATTTAAGGTTGCGCTTCTTCTTTGCCATGGCCCTCCCTGCAGCGAATAATCCGAGTACCTTGGATACGTATTCGAGGCTTTTCGTCCACTCATTTCTTACGGTAGCTCGGATACGCATCAACGAACGGTTGCACCTGCTCAGGAGCCAAGTTCTTCCCGCCCCCTGCGAGACGCGTATTGTAGTAGAGGTGAGCAACATATTCGATCTGTTCGGCAACATCGAGCGCGTAGGCGATATCGGCGCCAACCGTCAGAAGCCCATGATTGCCCAGCAGACAGGCAAAGCGATCGTCCCCCATGGCATCGAACACCGTCTGCGCGAGTTCGTAGGTACCCGGCCTCACGAAGGGAATGCAGGGTACATCATGTCCGCTATAGGCGATATTATAGTGGACCGGTTCTATCGACCAATGCATGCACGCGCAGGTAGTCGCGAAGATTGAGTGGGTATGGATAACACCCGTGATCCCTGGTCGCATCTGGTAGAAGATGCGATGCAAATCGTACTCGCTCGACGGCTTCGCAGTGCCGTCTACCTTCTCCCCATCGGGCGTGAGAACCACGACATCCTCGGGAAGGATCCGGTAATAGTCCATACCAGACGGGCAGATTGCCATCAGGCCCCTGTCAGGGTTATAGACGCTGACGTTCCCAAACGTCCCCGACGTGAGTCCAAGCTCGCACATCTTGATACCGTACTCGACGACAAGCTCACGTTCCTCTTGAAGAATCATATCGGCTCCAATCGATCGAGTGCTAAAGCTTGAGATTCCTGTAGTTCACGATACGCTCGGTCTTTCCCTGTTCGAGGATGTTGTCCACCTCTTTCATCAGGAGGAACGGAGAGCGTGAGATAGCATCCACGGTCTGTCCTGCTATATGACTCGTAATCGTCACATTATCGAGCGAAAGCAGGGGACTTGAGCTACTCAGAGGCTCGCTGTCGTAAACATCAAGTGCAGCCCCTGCAATAGCATGCTGGGAAAGAGCATCGATAAGATCCCCCTCATTGACAAGACCCCCACGGGCGGTGTTCACGAAGTACGCCGATGGCTTCATCAGGGAGAAGAGGCGCTTGTCGAAGGAGCGTGCGTTTTCCTCGGTAAGGCGGACATGCAGGCTCACGACGTCAGCTCGCGAGAAGACCTCCTCGACACTGCCGACAAGCTCGAGGTCATCGAGGCCATTGTGTTTGAGACGTTCTCGGTCGGGATAGGGTTCATAGGCGATGAGATTCACGCCCAGAGCCTTGAGGCGCCATGCAAGCTCTATACCAACGTTACCGAGACCGATAAGACCGATAAGCATGGTATCGAGAGTCGTCACATACTCTTGGTTGGAAAACTTTTTCTGCCAGACACCCGTTTTGAGTGCAGCGTGGGAGTTAGCGATATTGCGTGTTACAGAAATGATGAGTCCAAGGGCGAATTCCGCAACCGGTATTGCGTTGCGGATCACGTTGATGACGGGAATACCGCGTTCGGTTGCAGCAGCAATATCGATGTGTTCAAGCCCTCCTCGACTGGTAAGGATAGCTCTCAGCGAGGGAGCCCCTTCGATAACCCGACGCGGAATCGGACTGAGGTGATCAACAATTACCGTCGCATCAGCTACAGCCTTGAGAAGGCCTTCGGCTATAGGTTCGGCCTCGGCTCCATTGCGTTCGATGTTGAGCTGATGCTCTGCGAACTCCTGGGGAGTGCGAGGAAACCACGCCAGTTTGACAACAGATGCGGCATTGACCGCAGAAGCACGTACAGCCTCCTCGATGGTGTCCGGAGAAACCATACAGTCTCCGATGACGCATACGTTCTGCGGCTCATCTTTCAGATAATCAAGCATCTTGCCCCTCTCGGAGAATCGGTCGTCGAGGGGGGTCCGACGACCGATTTCTCGGACTGAAACGCCTCATCGTGCAAAATGCCTACGCAGCGGGAACCTCGGCACCGGTGGAGATCAGGGCATTCTCTTCAACCCAGTCGACGATAGTAGCCTTGTTCTTCTTGAAGATGAGGTAGAGGACGAAGTAGAAAGCGATGACCAGACCGAAGATCAGCGGATTCTGGGACCAGAATGCATAGAAGATGGCTGCGATGAGCGGATGGCACATGATGCCGAAGCTCATGATGTAGACGCCTTCTTGCGGAAGCTGGAAACCGGTGGAGATGGCGACCTCGGTGAAGGTAGGAGCCAGCTGGGAGGCAACGATGAGGCCCAAACCGAACCAGATAGCGCCCATGACAAGGGACTTGGCAACGTTGCCGTTGGATGAGGCGACGAAAACCTCGACCATATACGGCAGAGCGCAGAGGTCGGCCATGGGAAGGATCGTGTTGCCCGGAAGAACGAATGAAAGGCCGAGCATAACAGGAATCAGCAGCGTACCGGTAACGAGTGTATTGGGCTCACCGTAACCAGCAGCATCGTTGATCGAAAGGTACCAGTCGCGGCCGGCACCGGATTTGGCAGCCTTGGCCTTGTAGGCATCGGTCATAGCCGTGAAAGCTGAGGCGAAGATACCGCCAACCTTCGGGAAAATCGCCATGATGGCGGCAGTGTTGACGGCAACAGAGGTGATGGTTCCCCAAGAGGAGAGCTCGGCGAGGGCATTGAAATTACCTAGGATACCGATAATAAGGCCGACAATGAGACCGATGAACATCGGCTCTCCGAAGATGCCCAGCTTCTTCTGAATGGAATTGGCATCGAGGCGAATTCTGTTCATCCCGATCTTGGAGAGCAGCCAGTTCATACCGAGGGCATACGGCGTCGACTCGAGGTGATGCGGAGCAGTCATGCAGCACTGGGGATACTGATAGTAAGTAGACCAGCGCTTGGCCATGACTTCCGAGAAGAGAAGGATGTAGAGCAGCTGGGTGACCATGCATGCCATGGCAAGCCACATATTGCCGGTCAAAGCGTAGATCAGCGAGCCCCAGACCATGAAGGAATAGTTATTCCACAGATCGGAAGCCATGAAGACATCGGTCCACCTCGCAAAGAAGAGGATGAGTTCGAGCGCGATGGCAACGCCGATGAACAGGATGCCAACCGTCGACGAGTAGGCGATGACTGAGGTAGACTGCCAGCCGGTATCAAGTGCGGGCAAGTTAACACCGGCATTCTCGACCATCTGGTTGACGACGGGTGCGACGATACCGGAATACGAATTGATGACCAAACTGAAGCCTGCAAGGCCGACAGCGGCAAGCAGGGCGGATCTGAACGCTTTGGCATTGTCAAGCCCCATGAAACGACCGATAACGAAAAGAATAACTGGGACGATAACAACAGAGCCGAAAGTCGAGAAGACCGTATTCATTGCAGAGATGAAGGCTTCCATAACACTCCCTTCTTAGCGATGGATGAAATGTGTTGCATGTACGGCCGGGTTGAGCGCAGACCCCCCTCCCGAAAACCGCGCTGCGCTACTCGGCGTTAAGAATAGCTAGACAATCATCGACAACCTGCTGCTCTGCAAGACCAGTAAGCATACCGACGGCATTGACTTTAGGCACATCGAAGTCTTGGTACACTGGACTCACGCACGCCATAAGTGAGAAGCCCCCTGCGGCGAGAGCGGTCTCGGCGGAATTGGGACTGCATTCCACACAGTGGACATCGTAACCATACTGGGCTAGGGCATCCTTAATCTTTTGGGCAACCATTGAGGAGCTCACGGTACCTGAGCCGCACACGCAAAGAATCTTGACTGTTTTCATTATCGATTCCTCCTAATTCCTCTTTCTTTTCGATCCGCAATGAATATCTTTTAACTACCGTTGGTTCATGTACTCGCCGTGCAATCCGCCTGCTATGTGTTGCAAGAAATATCCGCTACCCGATGTACCGACGAGCAGCCTCGAACAGTTCTTGAGTGCCACGAGCATTTGCAAACTCGATCATCGCCTCATCGTTCACGAAAACCCCCATCATGTTCGAGAGCGTTTCAAGCTGCTTTTTCGGATCGGATATAGCCATCATGAACAGGATTTCCGCCGATACCCTGACATCGCCTTCTCCCATATGGCGAAACTCGACTGGATGAGCGAGCTTAGCAACACAGACGGCGGGCGCTATTACATGGACTCCAAAGGTATGCGGCATCGCAACTCCCATGGTGCGAAGCTGCAAGCCCGTTGGATATTCCTTCTCCCGCTGAATAACGGCATCGATAAAGGTATCGCGCACATAGCCATGCTCGAGAAGCGGAGCGCCGATTTGGCGAATCGCATCTTCCGCATTTTCTGCATCCACATCGAACAAGATCAGCTCTCTATGAACTGCTTTCACTGTTTTCCTCCTTTCGTTTTTAAACGTCATGTATCGCGCATGAATACAAAATTCGGAGTTCTCATGTATCCCTCTCTCGGAGCTTTTCCCTCCACTTCCTGCGATCTAACCTGTTAAAAGCATCCCGCTTCCGACGTTTGTATAAGGAGCCTAGGCTATGAAAGCCCGCGAGGATCTTCTCATCCGTGCTGCCGAGCTTTACTTCGATCAAGAACTCAGCCAGAATGACGTCGCGAACATCCTGGGGATTTCCCGTCCCACGGTCTCCCGCCTTCTCGACGAGGCAAAAGCCACCGGCATCGTTGAAATCCGCGTAAACAGTCCCATCGTCAAGAACCCTGCTCTTTCCGCCGAAGTTCGCAACCTCTTCGGATTGAAGGACGCCATCGTACTTAAAGGAACCTACGGCTATCAGCAGTCTCTCTTCAGATGCTCCCGTGCCGCGCTTTCTTTCTGCGAGACAATTCTTGAGCGTTCGATGACTATCGGAACTAGCTGGGGTGCAGTTCCAAGCTATCTCTGCGATATTCTCGAAACCTCCGAAATTGATCATTCCCTCTTCAACATAGATATTGTCCAAATGGTCGGGTGTCTGGGAACGGGCAATCCCGATGTAGATGGAATCACAATTGCCCTGAGGCTCGCGAAGGCCTTCGGCGGCACGTATTCCAATATCTACGCGCCCGTTTTCGTTCAGTACAAAGAAGTCTATGATTTCCTCCTCAAGGAGCCTCAGATTGCCCAGACCCTTAAGAAATGCGAGAATCTCGACATAGCTATCATGGGAATCGGCTCGTTCGACCGCTCGACCATTCTCCAGAAAGCCGGCTACCTCAGCGACAGCAGTCGGCAGGCGCTTATCGAGGCAGGCGCAGTGGGGCATCTGCTTGCACGCCCCTTCGATAAGGATGGGAATGAGATTTTTAACGACTCTCGCCATACGGTCGGCGCTCCCCTCTCCTCAACTCGAAACGCCAAATGGTCCATCTGCGTATCTGCCGCCGAGTTCAAGGCTCCCGCTCTCCACGCGGCGATTCTTGGCGGCTATACCAATGTCGTCGTTATCGATGAACCCCTCGCCACCGCACTCATCGCCCTCGGCAACAAGGCATAGCGCCGTACACATTCCTATGCAATCGATTCGTCTACCGCGATAACGGCTTTGACACCTCTACCATCGGCAGTCATCTCGAAGCCTTCGCGCCAGTTTTCAAGAGTAACGATTTTGGAGACAATCTTTTCGGGAATGACGAGGCCCTCTTCCAGAAGACGCAGCGCAGTCATCCAAGAGCTGGGCTTCTGGCTACGCGACCCGACATAATTGATTTCCTTGTGAAGAACATAGTCGCAACGGATGGGTACCTTCTCTTCTGCGAAAACGCCCATTTGAATGACCGAACCCTTACGACGTGTGATTTCGAGCGCTTTATTTGCAGCGGGAACTGCTCCAGAACACTCGAAGGAGACGTCCACGCCCTCGCCACCGGTCATCTCTTTCACAATCGCAGCAAGATCTTCGGTAAACTGGTCGACCGCGCGATGAGCGCCGTTGGCAAGGGCGATATCGAAACGTTCTTTATCGGATGTAAGGCCGGCAACAATCACCTTCGCGCCGCATGCCGTCGCAACCTGAGCGACCATCTGACCAATGGCCCCAACACCAAAGATACAGACAACCATGCCCTTTTGCACGTTACCCTTCTCGATCGTAGCATGAACGCCACAGGCCAGAGGTTCGGTGAGCGCTGCAGAGAGCATGCTGACATTACCCGGCAAGATGTGAACGCTCTCCTCGCGGGACACAAGGTACTCTGCCATCGAACCGTTAATCTGGGTGCCAATGCCCCACCTATTACTGCAGAGGTTATAGTCTTTAGTCATGCAGCTGGAGCAATGACCGCATGTTGAGAAGGTCGTCTCACTAGTAACCCTATCTCCCACCCTGATATTTTTCACGTCCCGACCAACCGCAACCACAACTCCTGAGAACTCGTGACCAAGGATCACGGGGGGCTTGGTCGACGAGTAGCTTCCATTGAAAGCGTGGATATCGGTTCCGCACACACCGGAGTACGCGACCTTGATCTTAATAAGATCTCCTGTTGCCTCGGGCTCAGGAACATCCTGATAAACCATGTGATCCTTGCCAGGATCCGTCTTGACTATCGCCTTCATGGTGCCCTCCCGCACATCTGAAAAACAATGACTTTTCTATTTTTACATTTGTTCTTATAAAAAAACTTTTGTTGTTACACAGATACATGAGAACAATGCGAAACCGTTGTGTAATTCCGCCAACGGTCATTATTTTGCTCTATCCGTTATTTCCTTTTACGTCGTATTATATTGACTATATAAAGTTTTATACTTCTATTGAAGTGTATTGAGATGCGTGTTCTTTATTGAAATTATGTAAAATATAATAAACATATGTAATATCCTGCAGGACATATTTAGAAGAAGCGGAGGCTTTTTGGGCAGAGTTGGAAAACTCGAAAGCAAAGGAGAGGTGTAGCATGACGAAGCATCGGTATTCCAATAGGGAGATTGCCGTCGCTGCGACGCAGATTCGCAAGCGTATCCTCAAGTTCGCTCTCGAAAGGGGGGGATGCTATCTTACACAAGCATGCTCGTCCGCCGAGATTGTCGCAACATTGTATATGCGCATCCTGAATATCGGACCTTCTATCGGTAATCCCGAGGCGCAGCCCTTCCCAGGTGTCCCTTCTCCGAGCAACATGGACTACCCTAAGGGCTGGTTTTATAATGGCGAGCACACCCCCGAGAGGGATCGTCTCTTTGTATCCTGCTGCCACTATGCATCGGTTATCTATTGCGCGCTCGCAGCAACCGATCGTATCTCTGAAAGCGCCCTCGATAAATTCAACGTCGATGGTTGGAACATGGAGATGATTGGCGCCGAGCATTCACCCGGTTTCGAGAATACCGCCGGTTCTCTCGGCCAAACAGTCTCCGCTGCAGCAGGCGTCGCCCATGCCTATAAACTCAAGAACTACGCAGGCCGTATCTTTTGCATGCTCTCCGACGGTGAACTTGAAGAAGGCCAAGATTGGGAGTGCTTCCAAACTGCCTCCTTCTATAATCTCGACAATTTCATTGTCATCGTCGATGTCAACCACCAGCAGCTCGAAGGTTGGACAAAGGATGTTATGAACATCGAACCCATCGAAAAGCGCTTCGAAGCATTTGGATGGAAAGCCCTCCGCATCAACGGGCACAATATCAACGCACTCACTGCGGCAAGCGCCATTGAGCATCCAGACCAGCCGCTTGTTATCCTCTGCGATACAAACCCTGCACAGGGTATCCCCACACTCGATTCCATTGTCCCCAAACACTTCGTCACCATCAACGAAGGCAATCGATCGGCATTCCAAGCTGAATACGACCGCATGTAGGCGGAAGCACACGAGGAGGAAGGTCATCTACTTATGATAATCGAGACCAACAGGCACTCCGCAAATATCATGCGCCTTGCCGAAAAGCACCCAGAGATTTTGGTCCTATCCGCTGACCTCGGCAGCTCCTGCGAGATAAAGGAATTCAACCAAAAGTATCCCGATCGATATCTATCCATGGGCATCGCCGAGGAGAACATGGTGTCGTGGGCCGGAGGCTTGGCACGCGAGGGCTTCCGCCCCTTTATCCATACTTTTGCCGTCTTCTGCTATCGCCGTGTGCTCGATCAACTTGAGATGAGCGTCGCATACCCCAACCTCCCTGTTGTCTTCTGCGGCTTTGTGCCAGGTATCACAACCCCGGGTGGCGTCACCCATCAGTCAACTAATGACGTCGGTGTCCTGCGCACTGTTCCCAACCTTGCTATTTTCGATGTGGGCGATGCAACCGAAATCGATTCTGTGCTCGACCTTGCATACGAGTATAACGGTCCCGTTTATATACGCCAGCTCCGCAAGGATGTTCCAAGACTCTTCGATGCTACTGAACCTATGCGTTTCAATCGTGCACGTGTGCTATCCGAAGGAACCGATATCGCCTTGCTCTCATCCTCCATTTGCACTGAAGAAGCCATGCGCGCCACCTTGGTACTCGCCAAGAAGGGCGTCTCGATCCAGCATCTGCACGTTTCAACTCTTAAGCCCTTCACCGACCCGCAAATCATCGAAGCATGCAAGAAAGCCAGATACGGTGTCATCACTATCGAGAACCATACCACTGTCGGTGGTCTCGGCTCTGCCGTAGCAGACGTCATAGCAGCAAACGGCATTGGAAAGCGTCTTGTCAAGATTGGCCTCAACGACACGTATGCCCATGGAGCTTCTAAGATGTACCTCATGAAAAAGTACGGTCTTGATGCCATGAGCCTCGTCAGCGCTATCGAGAACCTCATGGGCAAGAAGCTCGGTATCGAGGAAGAAGATCTCGAAGAAGTCCGTTTCGTCGATTACACGGCGGTCTAAGGACCCTACGGAAGGAATAGGCCCATGTTCGAAGACGAAAAACTCGCATGCATAAAGGCGGGTATGCAGCTCGACCGCTACGGACTCATCTCGCTCGCAGGCGGCAACATAAGCATGCGCATGAAGTCGGGAGAAATTCTCGTCACTCCTTCAGGCATGATCTACGAGGATATGGTTGCTGACGATATGGTTGTTATGGCCCTTGACGGCGAGATCATCGAGGGCAAACGTAAACCCTCCTCGGATACCGCTGCCATCCTCCATATCATGCGCGAGCGCCCGGATATCAACGCTGTCATCCACACCCATCAGCCTTTCGCCACCGCCATCAGCCTTATCGAAGACGAATTCCGTGCTGACCTCACCACGCTCGGCAACTCCTGTGGCGGCAATGTGCCTATCGCTCCCTACAGCTCCCCCGGCAGTGAAGATATGGGCAAGGACACGGTCAAATACCTCGGCGAAGGCCATGCAGTCATTCTCGCCCACCATGGTGTTATGACCTGTGGCAACAGCCTCAAACAGGCACTCAATGCTGCCGTCTATCTTGAAGAGTGCGCCAAGGGCTACCTTGCCGCACGTGCAATCGGACCCATTAAGCACCTTACCAACGCCCAAATCAAGCAGACTGTTGAAATATATAAGTATGTCGGCCAAGGCCACGGCAATATTCCCGAGGAATTTCTCGGGCGCGAAGGCGTCTAGTAGAACGTTTTTAATGAGTGGGATTACCGCCCCGTCGGCCGACAAAAAAAGCTCGGTCGGTTCCACTGGGTCGCCGACCATGCCACCTCGTCATCTCCATCGGGCGAGCCAACGCTTCATCTCCACCTGTCTCGACAAGGTCGACGTTGATCTCGACGAGGCAGAGATTGATGACCCAGACCTTGTCAACGTCGCTGATTGTAGATTGAGGCTGCACCTTAGCGCGTCCCCGAGCACTGCGAAGATCTCTCCTCCTGGTACTTGCACAAGCAGAACGATACGGTGCCGCAGTTCACGCCGAGTCTTGCCGATAAGGAAGTCAACGTCTACCTTTATCGGCTAGGCCGCTCAAGAGTGACGGGATATAACGTGGTCTACGACGATGCGGGCCCCGAGCAGAAGCAGGTCCGCACCAAAAGATCACGTGTTTCCCGTACTCTATCGATGGATGCGGCTAGGAGGTGTGCACCAGCACTATTTCGTTTCTCGGCAAGCAGGATTGAGGATGATGGTATGAAGAGATGCCCCTTCTCGTATGCCCTTGTCGAGCAGCTCGCAAGCAATGATGCTCGTCAGCGATTCGGGCGAGAGGATGCTTATCGCATACAGCACAGGGATGCAAAGCCTTGTCGAAAGGCCTCGAAGCGAGCGGCAGCGCCATCGATCAGGTGACATGGGAGCTCTTCCAGAAGAATAGCAAGACGCACTTGTATTGAACGTGACGATCAACGAGCCCGCCGGCAGCCATGCAAACGTTGTCAACCCAAATGCGGCCACTCGGGACTTCCCGCTCAGAAGACCGGCAACGTGACGTCCGAAGTCGCTCCGATGCTTTAACAGAATCAGATCAAAGCTTGATCACACCCGGAGCATTCCCGTCTCGGACTTTTTCACCCGTCTAAAGGCACCTTAATCTCTCAGAAGGTAGCTTTTGAGATAGGGGATCGTAAACCTCACGGTTCCCGATGACGGAGCCTCGATCGCTCCCGCATCGAGGAGTCTCCTACGATACCGCTGCCCATAATCGGCCGAAACGCCCATCCGTTTCGCAACCTCCGAGGTCCTGCAGGTACCGCCAAGTTCCGCCATGGCACGCAGATACTTTCTGTCGGTCGGCGAGAGCCCGCTCAAGGTCGCCTCGCAGATATCGTTCTCGTACTCCCGCTGCGCGCTCTGCATGGCCTCCTCGAACAGGGCCTCGTCAACTTTGCCGCCATCGGCATAGGCGACAAGGTAATGACCGACAAGCTGCATAAGGTAGGGAGATCCGCACGTCGCCGCCGCAGCCCTCCTGCGGAGCTCCTGCGGGATCTCGACTCCGCTCGCCCTGAATGCCTTTCGGTAGAAAGCGTCGATATCGCCGGTTTCCAAGGGACCGAGCGTGACTTTCCGCGCCCGGTTGAGAAAGGTCAGGACCCGATCGTTCAGCGTACCGGATATGCTGGAGGGAAGGCCCGCAAGCACCATGGCGACATCGAGCTTCTCGCCAACCAGCTCCTGGTATGTCCCAACGAGCCTGCGGATCTCGGAGCTGTTGCCTTGCAACTCGTCGATCAGGATGAGCGTTCCCAACTTCTGCCTGGTCAGCTCCCTGCAGATCTTGGTGAGCTTGTACTCTGCACTCTTATCCTTTTCGTCATCCGAGAATTGCAGGCTCACTGAGAAGCCGAGTGCACCCACGCTGCCGCCCGACAAACGAACCCGGCGGTTCCCCAGTTCTTCCACCCCATCGTCCTGGAGCTTCTCGACCACGCGCTCGACAAGCCCCTCGCGCACAGACGTAGGGCTGGCCACAACGAATCCACGCTCCTTGGCCCGCTCGGCCAACTCCAACAGCATGACCGTTTTGCCATATCCGCGCTGGCCGAGCATGACGATCGCCCGCTCCTTGCTCCCCGGCCGGGAATCGAGCCCCCCAAGGAGGGTTGAGATCAGCGGCTCCCTCCCCACAAGCTGGGAGGGCCTGTTGCCGAAAGCGGGTGTGAACTCGAATCCTGCCATCTGGCCCATCTCCTTCTCATCAACTGCTTTTATTAATATCAATCGTTTCTATTTTTTTCTATTATATCGGTTCAATGCCCGATGGTTCAGACGATGGACGATGGGCTGCGGGGCGGTCCAGCGCGATGTGCGCGCCGTCCGCTATCTAAGCCGCCACATCTCAATGCAGGAGAACAGGAAAACGTATGCGGAATTCGCAACTCGTAGCTTTGCCGTATCCGACAGGTCCCGTCCATGCTATGGTTATTGTATACAGACGCGCTGTGACTGACGGAGATTCGCGGGCAACCGCGGTGGAGCAGCGCGTTACCTACCGCCGACCGTCTGGGCAAGCCATTTCATCTTTGGAATCGGCTTGCCCTTCGCATATCGGGGCAGGCCACGAGGAGAGGAGCATTCGTGCGCAAACTCACCGACCTGCTCGCCAGCAATCCCTACCCCGGCCGCGGCATCGTGGTGGGCAGGGATTGCGTGTACTACTGGATCATGGGCCGCAGCGCCAACAGCCGCAACCGCATCTTCTCGGCAACGGATGACGGCATCAGGACCGAGGCGTACAGGCCCGAGCTCGTGGAGGATCCGAGCCTCATCATCTACCATCCCGTACGCACGATGGGCGACGCGCTCGTGATCACGAACGGCGACCAGACCGATACCATCGTGGAGAAGGGCTGCTTCCGCTGCGGCCTCATGACCCGTGCATACGAACCCGATGCGCCCAACTTCACCCCGCGCATCTCAGCCATCCTGAACGCCGACGGTTCCTTCGAGCTCTCGATACTCAAACACCAGGAGAACGGTCGCTGCCTGCGCGAGTTCTTCGCCTACGAGGGTGCCGACGAGGGCGTGGGCTACTTCATATCGACCTACGAGGGCGATGGCAACCCGTTGCCATCCTTCTCGGGCGAGCCGATCGAGGTCGAGCTTGCCGCACCCGAAGCGGTCTGGGCTGCCTTGGATGACGATAACAAGGTCTCGATGTACGCCAATGTGCACGGCGCGGTCACGCTCTTCAACAAGCATCTCGGCGACTAGCACCGAGAAGGATGATCGGCAATGGAAAGGGGCGCTCCCTTTCCATTCGATAAGGATTAAGGAGGATTCCCGTGAACGAGATCCAGCTCAAATACGGTATGAACCCCAACCAGAAGCCGTCGCGCATCTTCATGAGGGATGGGAGCGACCTTCCGGTGACGGTACTCCAAGGTCGTCCCGGCTTCATCAACTTCCTCGACGCCCTGAACTCCTGGCAACTCGTCCGCGAGCTCAAGGAGGCCACCGGCATGCCCGCCGCCGCGAGCTTCAAGCATGTCTCCCCCGCAGGCGCCGCCGTGGGCAAGCCCCTCTCGTCCATCGACCGGCGCATCTACTTCGTGCCCGATGACATGGCTGAACCCAGTCCGATCTCCTGCGCCTACATCCGCGCGCGGGGAGCAGACCGCATGAGCTCCTACGGCGACTTCGCAGCCCTGTCCGATACCTGCGATGCCGATGTGGCCCGCTACCTCAAGCCCGAGGTCTCCGACGGCATCATCGCCCCCGGCTACACCGAGGAGGCCCTCGCCATCCTCGCCGGGAAGCGCGGCGGTACCTACAACGTCATCCAGATCGACCCCGCATACGTGTGCGCGCCGAGCGAGACCAAGGATGTTTTCGGCATCACCTTCGAACAAGGGCACAACTTCTTCAAGAT
Organism: Coriobacteriales bacterium OH1046; assembly: GCA_004010535.1. Taxonomy (GTDB): domain Bacteria; phylum Actinomycetota; class Coriobacteriia; order Coriobacteriales; family Atopobiaceae; genus RUG721. Next base: position 179,099 of record RQYE01000005.1, read on the forward strand.
CGACCGAGAGCTGCTCTCCGATGTCGTGACCGCCAACAAGGACATCCCCGAGGAAGCTCTCATCGACATGATGATCAGCCTCATCACCCTCAAATACACGCAGTCCAACTCGGTCTGCTACGTCAAGGACGGACAGGCGATCGGCATAGGCGCCGGCCAGCAGAGCCGCGTCCACTGCACGCGCCTCGCGGGCGACAAGGCCGACACGTGGTACCTGCGCCAGCACCCCAAGGTGCTTGGCTTGCACTTCGCCGAGGGCATCAAGCGCGCCGACCGCGACAACGCCATCGACGTCTACATCGGGCCCGAGCACGACGACGTGCTCGCCGAGGGCGAGTGGCAGAAGTGGTTCGCCGAGCGGCCCGAGGTGCTGTCCCGCGAGGAGAAGGCCGCGTGGATTTCAACGCAGACCGGCGTGACCGTGGGCTCCGACGCGTTCTTCCCCTTCGGCGACAACGTGGAGCGCGCCCGCAAGAGCGGCGTGTGCTACATCGCCGAGCCCGGCGGCTCCATCCGCGACGACAACGTCATCGAGACCGCCGACAAGTACGGCATCGCGATGTGCTTCACCCACATGCGCCTCTTCCACCACTAAGCGCGAGGCGAGGCACCGCTCCCCAGGAGCGGTGCCTCGTCCTTCTCATCAGTACAAGAGGCCGAACGACCAGAGCGGCACGGTGCGGTCGTGGCCGTACTCGATAGCATCGGCAACCACATATCCGCGCTCTGCTCTGCCGAGCTGGCCTGCTCCCTTATTCCTGCCGCCCACCTCGAACGTGATGCCATCGATCTCGAAATCGGAGATGGGCGAGGATCTCACATCGTGATCGACGCGCATCTGGTTGAAGAAGAGCGTTTCGCGCATCGTCCCAACGTCTGCAGAATCGCCTCCCAACACCTGCAGGATATTCGTATTGTCGAGATACACCTTCTCGACCTTGCCGAGCGCACCAAGACCGGCTGCGCCGGTACGGAGCTGCGCAATCATGCCTGCCTTCTCCATGGACGCGAGGTACTCCTCCACGTTGTTGCGGCTCGCGCCAATCTGCGAGCCGAGCTTGGTCATATTCGGCTTGAATGGGGCAATCGTGCTCACGATAGCCATGAGGCGCAAGAGCTTCTTACCCGTTGCGGCGGTCATGTTGGCGAACTGGGGGATATCGGTCTCCAACGTACGGATAACCACCTGCTCGAGCCTCAGCTCGAAATTCGGCTCCGCACCGAACGGGTAGTAGCCGTTCGCAAGGTACTCTTTGAAAAGAGGCAGTGGATGCTCGATACCGGGAAGCGCCGCATGATTGCCGAGCACGTCATCGAGCGTGCAGACCGGGATATCGATACCATGGCGGATCATCAGGAACTCCCTGAACGAGAGTCCCTGCATGTGGTAGACCGGCGCACGACGGCTGAGATCGGCCTCGCTTTTCTCGATATCGAGGATCGATGAGCCGGTGAATAGCACCTGCAGTCCGGGAAACGAATCGTATAGCGCCTTGAGCTCGCGCGACCATCCATCGTACTTGTGAACCTCGTCGATAAAGAGATGCTTGCCGCCATACTTGTAGAAAGCCTCCGCAGTGTCGAGGAGGGTATGGTTTGCAAAGTAGAGATGGTCCGCTGTGATGTAGAGCGTGTCATCCAACGAGTGATTGTCCAAGATCCGCTGCAGGAAGAGCGTGGTCTTTCCCACGCCGCGCGGCCCCACGAGGCCGAGCATGCGGCTGTCCCAATTGATGCGCTCGTACATATATCTGCGAAGTTCCGTGGGAGCGAAATTGAGCTGACGCCTCATGTGCTCATAAAGCTTGTCCATAATTCCCCCCTGCCTCCTCGCTCTGGGAAGAGTATATCATATTGCACTATTATAGTGCATATATTAAAAAATTTCGCACTATAGTAGTGCAATTATAGCGCCATGGGGAGATGCGTTTACGCTTGCCCCACCGAGGAGCGGAACGCGAATAGACAAGGAGACCCCTCTGCAAACGCCCGTGCCGCATGTTCGCGCCTAGCTCACATGCACCGCTCGCCAAGCATTTTTGTGCGAGAAGCTCTGCACGGGCAATATTCTTCCCACGTGGGGTATAGAACAGGACATGCGACGCACGGCACCTGCCCGCGCGCGAACGTACCGACAGCGGTCGCCCACCCGACCAGAAGGGAGCCATCATGGCACTTGATACCCACGTTTCCGAAATGCTCAACACCCAGATCAACAAGGAGCTCTACTCCGCCTACCTCTACCTGACCTTTGCCGATTACTATGACGCACGCGGCCTCAAGGGCTTCGCCAACTGGTACGTCATCCAGTCCCAGGAGGAGGTCGACCACGCGCGGATCCTGCGCCGTTACCTGCTCGATAACGAAGTCACCCCCAAGATGGAAGCCATCGCCCAGCCCGATCTGACCTTCTCCGATGACCTCGCCCCGCTCAAGGCCGCCCTCGAGCACGAGCAGTTCATCACCCGCAGCATCGAGGAGTGCTACGGCGCCGCCCGCGAGGTGCTCGACCTGCGCACCATGAAGCTGCTCGACTGGTTCGTGGAAGAACAGGGCGAGGAGGAGGTCAACGCCCAAGATATGATCACCAACATGGAGCTCTTCGGCACCGACCCCATGGGCCTCTACAACCTCGATCGCGAATACCAGTCCCGCGCCTACACCCAGCAGACCACCTTGGTCATGTAGGAGGAATGGATTGCAAGACGGGCGGGTGGCAGTTTGGCTCGCCTTTCTATCTAACAGTGCAGGGATTCCCGCTTTTTTCAAGCGCACGTTCTCAGGGCGGACCGTCTTCGGGCGGCCCGCCATATTCATTATCGGCATGAAATCGGCAGTATGATACGATCTATAAAATAACCCGTCGACTACCCTGCGCTCATCTCCAAGGTCAGGCGTGCGCCGAGCTCGTGCTTTGCCCTCGCAATCACATCGGGTGAGAGGAGCAGAGTAAGCAGCGTCCTCGCCATCGCCTTGCTTGAGGTGAGCAGACAGTGCAGGCCGCTTTCGGATGCCGCCAATTCGCGAAAGAGCGGCGTATGTCCCGATATCTTCCGGTCAGGAAGCAATGTTCCGAACATATTGATTCCAGGTATTATCCGCGATACATTTCCGAAATCCTCGCTACCATGATCAGGAGGCATTCCATCCATGCATGGCTCACCCAAAGCGCGAAGTTCGTTACGCAAGACATCTCCGATGACTGTATTGGGTATGCGCCCAAGATAGCCAACCCTCAAAAGTGACAAAGTAGTTGGAGGACGAAGAGTATGTGCCGCCGATACGCGTCATTGCAGATGTCGGGTACATCAGGAGAATCGCATCGACCCCATCGAATGCACCTTTATTGAGATCTGGAGGATCTGCAGCTTCTTCCTAGCTGCGGCACCTGTGCTCCGCCGCCGAGGACACGTCCGTCGTGTGCGTCACCCACCGCAGGGCTGCCGAGCTTATGATGGAAGAGGCGAAGCATAGGATAGAAGCTGCAGAGATGCATCCGTATAAGAATTCATGGCGCTGGCACTGTATATACAGAACGGAAAAGCATGGCTTTTCCTACATCATTGCACAGCCGCGCCGCAGAAAAGCTGTGCAAGTGTTTTCGCTACACCACCCTGAGCATTTGTCCATGCACACCGATGGGTTGCCGCCTCTTTTACAGCAAGTTCGGCATTTGCCATTGCATAACTCCGGCCAACGGCAGCGAGCATCTCGAAATCGTTGTATCCATCACCGAACGCGATGGCATTTTCCGGCAAAACGCCATAATGATTGCAGAGCAAAGACACACCATCGGCCTTGGATACGCCGCCAGCCATTATCTCGCAAAGCATCTCGTTCGAACGAACTACAGCCAGATTAGGATACCTATCTCGAATAGTCTGTTCGGCCCCAAGAATCTCGTCCGGCCCTCCCATGAGCAAGAACTTGTGGATCCCACACCGGCCAAACACCTGCTCTATATCGCGACACTCCATCGCCGATGCCTGCACAAAGAACTCCTCGCGAGCCACACGCGGGTCGCCCCTATCGTTAACGACCCACGTATGAAAACCATACGTTCCCACGCAAATATGAGGAAGCGCCACGTCGAGAAAGCGCTTGATCGACGCAGCATCCTCAATCCCAATAACCGTGCTCGAAAGCTCTCCCCCTTGCTCATCGAGCACGTATGCGCCAGAGAAACAGACGAGCGGCCCGGAAAAACCCAGCGCTTTCTGCACAGGATACAGGCCTTCGGGAGAGCGCGCTGAAACCAAGCAGAACGGCACGGCCTGAGCAACGGCAGAAATAATGGCAGCATCTTCGGGACGCGCATGATGCTCATCGTCAACCAGCGTACCATCTACATCGGTAAAGATAATCTGCGCCTGCATGGTGCCTCCTCGGCGACCGCACCATGGGGATCAGCCGCCAGCTATACGTTCAGATCATCAGGAACATGGGAGTTGTAGGTATTCTCATATCCCTTGCGTAAGATGCGCAATAACTCCTTCGAGTCATCCTCGCCCAAGCTATCGATGAAATTCATAAGGCCCGCAGTTGATTTGGCATCGGTCTCGCGCAAGGTCTTGCGGCCTTTTTCCGTGGCAAATACCAGCACGCGCCGTCTATCCTGCTTGTCGGGCACACGCTCGATCTCGCCGCGTGCCTCCAGCGCATCAAGTATGCGTGTGACCCGCGCACGCGAATACCCCAGTTGCGAGGCGATCTCGGAAGGAATAACTTCCTCACCCGGATCTTTGGAGGCGAGATATTGCAGCGTAGCGGATTCACTCGCCTGAGCACCTTTAGGCGTGCCCACCAAACCCTTGGGCAATGCGCGCGAATATATCAGCAGCTTACGCGCTACATCTGCACTGTCCTTGGGCTTCAGCATCCTCACGTCCCTCAGCATCCGATAATCAGTTGCATGCAGCAATTATGACCTACGGAGATAATTGCATGCATCAAAACGGTACCCCTTCAAAACTATTTCAAAATGCCCTTGTAAGATCACTGCCTCTTGATGTCCTCACGCCGTGCAGCGTAGCTTTCGGCTTTGCTGCTCGCCCACGTCACAGCACGAGCTAGTTTGCTCTCTTTGTGCGAACCGCTCAGAGGGACTGCGTCAAGGTCGATGCCAGCTGCGGCTAAAATCGCCCTAACGTTCTTTTTTGCACGGGAAATCCCCACGGTGAGCGCGATGGATACCAGGCCGGATATCACAACAAGCCCGATTCCTGCGGGCAAAAACCACGACGCGGCGTTAAGCGATGTTTGCCAGTAGATAAGGAGCGCACCTGCAGCCACCGCAGAATATCCCAGACGTTTATAGACTTCGAGCCTCATGATCGCCTGGGTCTGGCGATCTGCCTCCACAATAAGCTGTTTTCGCTCTTGCGCACTTACGACATCTTGCATCTGATGCACTTCTGCAGCCATATGCAGCTCTCCTCCATGCCGTCGCCTCACGTTATCCCACAGGTGGTTGCCCCACATCGAGCGCGCTGTTATACGGGCAGCCGGTACGCATGAGGGCGCACCGATGGGGGTGCGCCCTACCGTGACCGGCCGCACAATCTGACAGCCGGTAGCACACAAGCAGGCTAATAGGACAGGCCAGGGTTGAAGAAGGACGTGTTGAGACCCGGAATAGTAATGCAGCCGATCATGGCAACAGCCACGAGGATAAGCATGACGATAGTCGGGCTGACCTTCTTCTTGGTCATAAGCCACCAGCACAGCCACACGAAGAAGAAGCTCAAGAACTTAGGCAGAATGGCGTCAAGCGTGCTTTGGAGCACAAAGGAGGATTTCTCGCTAAAGTTGATGGCAAAGCTCGTGGAGATAGAGATCCATGTCGCGGCAACCGAGCCGATGACCATGGAGCCGATCATGACGATGGAGCTGCGCAGAGCTGCAGAGTCGGGCCCCACAAGCGCCTCGACAGCCGATCCGCCCAAGGTGTAGCCCTGGTCGTAGGCATATTTCATGCCAAAGTACATGAGCACGTTCCAGACAACCATATAGAAGAGGGGGCCGAGCGGATTTCCACCAGTCGAGAGGCCCAGTGCAATGCCAAGCAGAATGGGAATGAACGTACCGACGATAATCGAGTCGCCCAAGCCGGCAAGCGGGCCCATGAGACCGGCGCGGATACCGTTGATCGTCTCGGCATCCATCGGCTCGCCATTGGCGCGCGCCTCCTCAAGGCCAACGGTAAGACCCACAACCATGGTACCGATCTGCGGTTCCGTGTTGAAGAAAGTGGTATAGGTGCGCAGCGCATCGACCTTGTCCTCGTCCTTGTCGTACAGCTCGTCCACGATGGGCATCATCGACCAGAGATAGCCGAAGGTCTGCATATGCTCCTGGGAGAAGCAGGTGAGGTTGCCGTAGATCCAATGCAGGAAGGACTGCCTGCGTGCCTTCTCGGAGACTTTATTGATCTCTGCCATGATTAGATGTCCTCCTCTTCCTCATCGTCATCCATAGTGCCGGACCCAGCAGCCACAGGCGCACGGCGGCCGGACTTCAGAGACTGGAGCTCGAAGTTAATAAGTGCGAAGAACACGGCGATAACCGCAGATGCAATGAGGTTGGCACCCATAACTGCCGCGAGGATGAAACCGAAGGCAAAGGTGATCCAGTCGAGCGGCTTGGCGATAACCTGTTTGCACAAAATGCCGACGCCTACGGCAGGGAGCAGGGAGCCCACGGTGAACAGCACCCTCATGGCATAGCCGTCCATAGGGAGGTATTCCTTCATGAGCTGGACCATAGGCTCACCGGCCATGCAGATGACAACAGTGGGGACGAACGAGAAGATGATGTGGGAAATCCAGGGAAGCACGGTCTCAACCAGAGGGATGGTCCTCTTGATCTGCGACCATTTGCCCGACTCCATAGCCCTCCAGCCAATACCCTGCCACACGAGGTTCATTGTCGCCGTGCCATAGAACAATACGGTACCCAGCGTACCCACAGCTGCACCAAGGGCAGCGGCAAGGCTTGCCGCCTCGGTAGAGTTGGGGTCAAGGCCTTGAGCCTGGATGGCCAGCATCGACAGCGGGATACCGATATAGGTGATGGCGCGCACGTCTGCGGAAACAGTGCCGCCCGGGGTGACAAGGGCGATGTAGACAATCTGAATAGCAGCGCCGACGATAATGCCGAGCTGCATATTGCCCATGATAATGCCCACGATGAGGCCACCGACAAGGGGGCGTCCCAGCGTGTAGTTGCCTACCGTGGTGCCGCCCATACCCGGCAGGGATGCCAGGCAGGCAAAGATGCCGAGCAATACCGCCTGAAAAATACCGATCGTCATTGCAATTCTCCTCCTTTACCTCAAATCAAACTGACTGCGGAACTTGGACCAATCTCCAATGGAGACGTCGGGAAGCAAGGCAAACTGCACCTCATAGCCCGCTTTAACCATGTCTTCAAACGCCTGCGCCTCTTCAGCGGTGATGGACTGGTTGTTCCCGAGCTTTACGGTGCCGGGACGATCGTTGCAGGGACCAACGTTGACACGCGCAACGTCTGAGGGCTTAAAGCCATAATCGATAAGGATCGTCTTCATATCCAGCGGGCTTTTCGTGACGAGAAAATACCGCGTCTTACTGGACAGAACCTTCTCCATGCTCTCCTTGAAGTGGTCGAGCGTCCAGACAAAGATCTTCTTGTCTGGTGCAGCACCCTTGTAAGCACTCTTCAGCACTGGATTAGACGCGGCGACATCATTCACGGCGATGATGCCATCGCAGGGGTACTCCAGCGCCCAACGGGTAACTGTCTGACCATGAATCATGCGATCGTCAATACGGACAAACGAAATCATTGCCTCTCCTTTCACATCTCCCGAACAGCCCACAGCAAACAGTCCAAGTCCGCAGCGTGCGAACATGGCGCCCTTATGCCCGTCGGTTAGGACTTGTATGGATCCCCAACCGATTAGAGCCTGTTTTTACCGGCTAGAGGTCTTCTTCTCCATCGTCATCGCCAAGGTCGATCTCAACCAATCGAATGGAGGCCTTGCCCTCGTCAAGAATCTGGGTGATAAGCGCCGCGTCATCCGAATCCGATTCCACGGCGGCAGTGAGGATCATGGGGAGGTTCATGCCGCCGAAGGCGGTGACGCGGGGCAGCAGGCCCTTCTCGGCCAGCTTGTTAAGCGCATTGGTAAGCGGTGATCCACCGATAACGTCGCCAAAGACAAACACGCTATCGTCTACCCCCACTGGCTCGATGGTTTCCTCAAGCGCACCGATAAAAGCATCGGCACCCATGCCATCTTCCATACTGCAGCTGAGGATATCGTCGCGCGAACCCACCAGCATGTCGAGCACGCTGCGGAGGCCAGGTGCAAATGTCCCATGACTCACGAGGAGTAGATATCTCATGGGCTTCTCCCTCCTGTTTTCCCTATCGCTGTTTTTCTTACTACCTCATAGATGGCCGAAGATTCGGAGGGCGGTCTTTGCGTTTGCGGTACTGCCGAGTTTCCATCGCCCTTAATGAGTTAAAATAATCTATCCAGTGTAATAATTTCTCTATAAAATAATTTCTTATGGTAAACGGTAGGTATTTTTAAGCTGAACGGTAGTTGCCCTAAGAAATTATTTCGTTATCTGTGAGGAGCGGCCACGAGCACGCGGCAATTCCCCTCAATGGTGAGGGGAGCCGATGCTGCCGGAACGAACACCGATTCCGTGCAGGCGAGTTTCGTCATCTCCCCCTCACAGCGTAGTTGGCACGCCCCTCTTACACATGACAGCGTACGGAAGCGATCCTGATTCGCCATGAGGACATGGGAATCTGCAATGTCTATGAGCATCACGTCAAACTCTGCTACCGAGGGAAGTGCTTTGCTTTTCGGGACGCCATCAAGTGCTGTATGCATGGAACCGGCGTGTTGCTTGAGGTTTAGGACGTCGAGGCTTTTCTGGATATGCAATGTTCGCTCGTTGCCCAGAGCGTCGGTACGATGATAGTCATAGAAACGATACGTGGTATTTGAGTTTGTGCCGATCTCTAAGGCAAATATCCCGGCTCCAAGTGCGTGAATCGTGCCAGCTGGGACGGAGATGAAATCCCCTTCTTGCACGGGTATGCAGTGGAGATACCACTCGATAGTATCGTCGGCAATTGCCGCAGCCACCTCATCTTTTGTGGCGAGATTGCATCCGGCCACAACCGTTGCGCCAGCATCAGCGCCGAGTATGTACCAGCACTCGGCCTTTCCGTGATCGCTCTCATTACGTTGCGCATACGCTTCATCGGGGTGCACTTGGACAGAAAGCGGCTCTTTTGCATCGAGCAGGGCAACCCGCAAGAATTCTTTATCGCTCGTGTTCGAGCCAACCATACCAACAGGATCGGCGTCGATGAGGGTACGGAGGGCATGTCCTGCCATACTCCCTTCAGACACTGCTGACTGCGCGTGGGGATGAACGGAAATCTCCCAGCTTATACCCTCTCCTAGCGAAGGACGGTGGCGAATAGCGGGCATTCTTTCCCCTGCCCAGATTGTCTTCTCATATATTGGGGTTAATTTCAATGGCTGCATGCAGTCCCTCCCCGCAGATCGAGATGGCTGTGCAAAAAGATAAAACCGCCGCACTAGCCAATAACCTATGCATTGCGGACGAAGGCTTGGATTACCGCAACGCGCGACTTGGCATCATCAGCATTCTCAATACGATAATGTGCGACGCACGAAGGAACGATGAAGGTCTCTCCAAAGTACACGTCGAAGGGCGTAAAGCTGTCGTTGGGGCATATAACGCGGACATGGCTCCCCTCCACAAGATTGAGCACATTTACGCTTCCATGACAGTCAAGCTCGACGCTATCGGCAAACCAATGACGGCGCGTTTCGATAAATTCGAGCTCATGCAGCCCCGTATGCTCTGTCGTTACGTTTTCTTGCTCGGAAAGATTGGCGTGCGGTACGTCTGCACGATCGAGAAGATGCATCTTGCAGTAAGCTGTGTCGCGCTCAAGGCATATATTTGCAATCCCATGGTCAATGTGGGTGGGGCGCGGAATGCCATCGAGGCCCACGCGACCCCAATCCCATAACTTAAAGGTAAAAATGTAAGGGGTGGCGCTGATCTCAAGCACCACGGTATCAGGCCCTGCACAATGTATAGTTCCTGCAGGAATAAGGGCATGGTCGTGTTTTTTAACGGGAAAGCGATTCACGTACTCCTCGTCTGGAAACAAGCTTTCCCCACGCGCCGCACGCTTAAGGGCCGCTTCCAGCTCCGCGCGCTCGACGCCGGACTTCACACCCAAGTAAACGCAGGAATTCTCGTTGGCATCAAGAATGTAGTAGCTCTCGTCCTGCGTGTAATGAATACCGAATGCATCCTGCGCATAACCCACAAGGGGATGCACCTGCAGCGACAGGTTTTGCCCGCCCATGGTGTCAAGATAGTCAAAACGGATGGGAAACTCCGCACCAAAACGGGCATATACCTGCTCCCCCAGCAGGGCCTTCGGCTCGCGCAGCACCACATTGATAGCAGGTATCTCAAGGCACACGCCCCCGAAGTTGAGAAGGACGCTGTTTTCTTCGGGAACGCCGTCAAAAGCCCAGCCAAAGTTATCCGCATCGGGGTCGAGGCCAAAATGCTCCTGCATCCAGTGACCGCCCCAAACACTTGCGTCGAAGTAAGGCACCAGGCGAAACGGCTGGTGTGCAAGCTGTGCCAAACCAGCACGATATGCATCGCCGGAAACCATTTTGGGATTATCCGCAAGGGTGGTTTCAAGCTCAAAATCAAGGCGGTCGAACAGGACCCGCTTCATGCGGTCTGCCATACGCCACTCAAAAAAATAGCCGCGCTTGAACTTGCGCAACGTATCTTCGTGTGCGTTCTCCGTCTTCCAGTTGGGCATGCCGGCACGATACCGCAGCTGGATCTCCCGACGTGGGAGATCGGCATAGGCGAGCACATCGGGGCAAGGGGCGATAAGCGCAGCTCCAGTACCGTAGACTACGCTCAGCCCTGTTGACGCGGCAAGCTTTGCGCGCGCACTATCGAGGCTCTTCCCATCAAAGAAATCTGCCAGGGTATAGTGGGACATCCTTCCAAAAACGCGGTCGTCGGTAATGGTATCGGCAATACGCTCCTGAAGACGCGCGCTCTCCCATGCGTACTCATCTGCGCAGAGCACGCAGCTGGAGTGGAGCGGGTCTACGAGCTTGCTCTTGAGCTCCCCAAGATCTGTCCCGGGATAGCACTCAAGTGCCAGCACCAGCTTGGGACCCTTCTTCGAGGCATGTTGAGCTAGGCGTTTGGCAAGCGTTCGCACAAGTTGCGGCCAGCCTTGCACGCCAGCCTCTACACCGTGCAGCTCCACTTCCGGACGCAGCCTGTAGTTGCCCATAGCTCCCTTCCCTCTGAAGCGGAAATACTTTGCAAAAGCAATCTCCCGGCGAAGGGGATGGGACAAGCCTACTATATATCAATCATTGGCTTAAGTATTCTGGTGCTAAAGCTCATCATTAAACATTTTCTTGATTCCCCAAATGCCGGCAAGGAGCTTCTTTTATACGCAGTGTGCCCACGCCGGTACGATGATGTCGTAGCGAACGACCTTGCCCGCAAGCGAGCTGCTGGGCTTGGCGCTCCCGAGCATGGGGCCCTTCAGAGGCCGCTTCACCACGATCTTGCGCGGATGGGAGGCGAGTGCCGCCTGGAGCAGCGCTTCCTCATCCTCGCAGGGCTTCTCGAGCATCTGGAGGATCTGGAGCTTCTTTCTGGTGGCGGCATCCTTGCGCTTGGTGGGGAACATCGGGTCGAGGAAGACCACATCTGGCGTGAAATCCAGCCTCGGCAGCAGCTCCACGGCATCGCCCTCGACAAGACGCATGCGTGCGACGATGGATGCGACTCGCAGGTCTCTCGCCCCACGATCGAGGGTATCGGCGAGCAGGGCGGCTATAACGGGATCGCGCTCGATAAGCGTGACCGAGAAGCCCGCCGCCGCGAGGAGCAGGGAGTCTTCCCCCAACCCGGCCGTGGCATCCACCGCCGCAGGCGCATCGACGCCGCGCACGCGCGCTGCCCGCACGAGCAGTTCGCGCCCCAGACGGTCCGCGCGGAGCCTCGGCACCAGGTGCGCGAAATCGTCGCGCAGGACCATTCCTTTCGCTGCCAGCGCAAGGCCCTGCTCGCTCTGGACAAGCTCCATGCCCTCGGGCAGCCCCCTGTTCGAAGATCCGTTCATCGTCCGCCTATGGCCTATGGTCGTCGGTTCGCAAACATGACTGCAGTAGCACCCTCGCGACCAAGCATAGCCGAGAACCGGGCTGATAGGGCCGCAACATGCTCTAACGTTTCCCCAGCATAACCTCGGGTGACTGTACAATCACTGGGTACCTTGCTGGGCAAATGTACCGAGAAGGACATTCGGGGGAGCTGCGGAAGAGCGTTTCCCCCGCACTGGTTCTAGTGACTGTACAGTCACCCGAGGTTAAGCTGGGGAAACGTCGTGGCGTGACAAGGGCGTGACACGTGACAAGGGGACAGGTCATTTGTCACGGATCTGTATGTGACATAGTCACGGAAACGGCCCGGCCCATCCCCTATCGTAGGTATCGTAAGCAGACGATGGGAGATGAAGTGGGTTTCTTCGATTTGTTCAAAGGGGCGGACATCAACGCCAAGGTCGCCGAGGCACGCCAGAACGACGATGCCATCCTCCTCGATGTGCGCGGTCGCGATGAGTTCCAAGCAGGCCACATCGATGGTGCGGTCTGCATTCCGCTGCCCGAGATCGCCAAAGCGGTCCGCCTCTACGGAACCAAGAAGCTCTACGTCTACTGTGCGAGCGGGGCACGTAGCCGTCAGGCCGTCGCCCAGCTCCGTGCCGCAGGCATCGAGTCCGCAGAGAATATCGGCGGCATCTCCTCATGGCGCGGGCCCATCGCCCGCGGCTAGCGATCATCCTCGAGAAAGGAAGTGCTTCCCATGTCAGTGCTCACCATCACCGCAGAGAATTTCGAATCAGAGGTCATGAAGTCCGACAAGCCCGTGCTCCTTGATTTCTGGGCAAGCTGGTGCGGCCCCTGCCGCGCATTCGGCCCCGTTGTCGATGCTTATGCCGCAGCGCATCCCGAGATCAAGGTCGGCAAGATCAACGTTGACGAGCAGGGCAAGCTCGCCCAGACCTTCCAGATCATGAGCATCCCCACGGCGCTGCTCGTCAAGGGCGGTACGGTCGCGGGCCGCGCAAGCGGGGCCATGAACGCATCCCAGCTCGATAGGTTCGTGAACGCGTAAGCGCCCTCACGCACCCAAGGCGATCCCCTTCAACCGGACGCGGTCGACCACCTCGAGGCGGCCGCGTCCGACGTTGACGATGCCCTCATCCGAGAAGTACGAGAGCATGCGCGAGACCACCTCGCGGGCGCTGCCCAGATGGCGTGCGATCTGCTCTTGGGTCATCTCCACCACGTCGGTACCCGTGCGCAGGCACTCCTCGTAGATAAAGATGGCAAGGCGCTTATCCATGCTCGCGAACAGCGTCTGCTGCAGGGTCCACATGATATCGGAGAAGCGGTCGACAAGAGCGTTCAGAGCCCAGTTCTCGGCACGCAGGTTGCGTCTGAAGACGGCATCGAGCGTCTGGGGCGCGATGAGGATGCAGCGCGTGTCCCGCTCGGCCTGCAGGAAGACATCGAAGGCGATGGAGCGCAGCACGCAGGATGCCCCCATGAGGCAGGGCTCGTCGGGCCTGAGCCGCACGATCGTCACCTCGCGGCCCTCATCGCTCATGAGGTAGACGCGGACCGACCCCTCGAGCACCACGAAACCGCCCAGGCACTCGGCGGCGGCACCGCTCATCTGCTCGCCTGCCGCAAAGGACATCTCGTGCGAGGCGCACACGATGAGCGCGCGGTCATCCTCCCCGAGCACATCCCAGAAGGGCAGCGCGGTGGCGAAGGTGTTTGCAAGCTCGAGGCTCCCCATATGATTCCCGTCCTTTCCCGCGCCCCCGTGGACGATGCCCCCGCCCTCCGTTCACGCTAGTAGTTGTCGAGCACCTCTTGGAGCTGGGCGCGGCTCGCGATGCCCGTGGAGGCGCCATCATGGCGGATGCAGATCGAGGCGGTGGCGTTGGCATGGCGGCAGCACGCGCGATGGTCGCGCCCTTCGAGAAGGCCGCAGATGAACCCTGCGCAGAAGTTGTCTCCTGCGCCGGTGGTATCCACGGGCTCGACCAAATGGGCCGGCACCGTGAACGACTCCTTCCCGCTCCTGAACAGGCAGCCGCGCTTTCCGATCTTGATCACCACGTGGCCGATCCCCGCAGCAAGCAACGCGTCGGCCATAGCCTCGGGCTCATCCTCGCCGGTCAGAAGGCCGGCCTCGTAATCGTTGGGAAAGAAGTAGTCCACGTAGGGCCAAACCTCGGCGAAATCGGCGAGCGTTCCCTTGTCCTTGTGGTAGGTGATATCGGCGCAGACGATCGAGCCCTGCGCGCGGGCCCGGCGAGCGACAACGAGGGCAGCCTCGGGATCCAGATACGGCGGCGAGTAGAGCGAGGCCAAGGTGACGATGCGGGCGCCGGCGATCTTGTCGGCATCGGGCATGAAGGAGAGGGCGAGGTTCTCCTTCTTCCCCGCCACGAAGATGCGCTCGGCGTTCTCGAGCACGATGGGGATGCTGATGCTCGAGACCGTGCCCGGCCTCCGCTCGCAGAGGCTCCGATCCACACCCGCATCGTCGAGGAGCAGAGCGATCGCCTTGCCCGCGTTGTCATCGGAGAGCGCCGTGTAGAGCTTGGTCCTCACGCCCAGCTTGGTGAGCACGACCGCCTCGTTCACGGCATCGCCGCCGAGGTTCAGGCCGATGCGCTCGGCACGGGTCATCTCGCGCGCCGGATCGAGGGGCGGCATGCCGCGGATAGGCACGTCGAGCATCGCCATGCCCGTGCAGACGACCAGATCATCCATAGACGCCTCCTTCCATGCAGCCGATACGCCCAGTATAGACCCCATCGCGTTCGTCCCTCCGTTCGCGCCGCCGTTCGTGGAGGGAATCTGGAGCGTCTGCCGCCCACCGAAATCGCCATCGCGCTTGCCTTCCCGCAACGTGCTCCCATGACCTGCGGCTTGTCAAGGTTTTCAACATGTCGTGCCTTGCTTTCGACGAATTATCTACAACAAGTTGTGATTTTATAGTTTCAAACCACAATATCTTGTGGCATAGTTGACAGCGTTTAAACGCAGCCGTTCCACGAGAGGGCACCGCATGAAGATCATCAAACGCAACGGATCCGAGGTCTCCTTCGACACCGCCAAGATCGAGAACGCCATCCGCGCCGCCAACAACGAGGTAGGCGAGGAACAGCGCCTGTCCGAGCGCGAGATCACGTTCGCCTCCCTCGTCGTCACCGACCAGTGCGAGGTCGCCGGGCATACCGTCACGGTCGAGGAAGTCCAGGATATGGTCGAGAACCAGCTCATGAGGCTCGACCGCTTCGAGGTGGCCCGCAAATACATCATCTACCGCTACCTGCAGAACCAGAGACGCCGCAAGAATACCACCGATGACAAGATCCTCTCCCTCATCGAGGCCAACAACGAGGAGGTCAAGCAGGAGAATTCCAACAAGAACCCCACCGTGGTCTCGGTGCAGCGCGACTACATGGCCGGCGAGGTCTCCAAGGACCTCGCCATGCGCGCCCTCTTGCCCGCCGATATCGTCGAGGCCCACAACGAGGGCATCATCCACTTCCACGATGCCGACTACTATGCGCAGCATATGCACAACTGCGATCTCGTCAACCTTGAGGACATGCTGCAGAACGGCACGGTCATCTCCGGCACGCTCATCGAACGTCCGCACAGCTTCTCCACCGCCTGCAACATCGCAACGCAGATCATCGCCCAAGTGGCCAGCTGCCAATACGGCGGCCAGTCCATCTCGCTCACGCACCTCGCGCCCTTCGTGGACGTCTCCCGCAAGAAGATCCGCCGCTCGGTCTACGCCGAGCTCGAGGCGACCGGCCTCGACGCCACCTCTCAGCAGATCGAGACCATGGTCGAGAAGCGGCTGCGCGAGGAGATCGCCCGCGGCGTCCAAACCATCCAATACCAGGTCGTCACCCTCATGACCACCAACGGCCAGGCACCGTTCATCACCGTGTTCATGTATCTCAACGAGGCCCGCAGCGAGACTGAGAAGAAGGACCTCGCCATCATCATCGAGGAGATGCTCAAACAGCGCTACCAGGGCGTCAAGAACGAGGAGGGGGTCTGGATCACACCGGCGTTCCCCAAGCTCATCTACGTGCTCGAGCCCGACAACCTGACCGAGGGCACCCCCTATTTCTACCTCACCAAGATGGCCGCGAAATGCACTGCGAGGCGCATGGTGCCCGACTACATCTCCGAGAAGAAGATGCGGGAGTACAAGCTCTCGGCCGGCGAGACCGCAGGCAACGGCGATACCTACACCTGCATGGGCTGCCGCTCCTTCCTCACGCCCGACCGCAGCGGCAACGGTTACGGCAACGTGGCCAACGCCGGCAACTATGAGCCGGACAGGCCCAAGTACTATGGTCGCTTCAACCAAGGTGTCGTCACCCTCAACCTTCCCGACGTGGCTCTCGCCTCCGGTCGCGATGTCGAGAGGTTCTGGAAGATCTTCGATGAGCGCCTCGAGCTCTGCCACCGTGCCCTGCGCTGCCGCCACGAGCGCCTCAAGGGCACCCTGTCCGACGCCGCGCCCATCCTCTGGCAGTACGGCGCGCTCGCCCGCCTCGAGAAGGGCGAGAAGATCGACAAGCTTCTCTACGGCGGGTACTCCACCATCAGCCTGGGCTATGCCGGCCTTTACGAGTGCGTCAGGTACATGACCGGCTACAGCCACACCGATCCGCAGGCCACCGAGTTCGCGCTCGCCGTCATGCAGCATATGAACGACGCCTGCACCGCATGGAAGCTCGCCGAGGATATCGACTACTCCGTCTACGGCACGCCCATCGAATCGGTCACCTACAAGTTCGCCAAGGCCCTCCAGAGGCGCTACGGCATCGTGGCCGGCGTCACCGACCACGGCTATATCACCAACAGCTACCACGTCCACGTGGCCGAGCAGATCGACGCCTTCACCAAGCTCAGGTTCGAGTCCGAGTTCCAGCGCCTCTCCCCCGGCGGGGCCATCTCCTACGTCGAGGTTCCCAACATGCAGGACAACCTCGAGGCTGTCATCAACGTCATGCAATACATCTACGACAATATCATGTACGCCGAGCTCAACACCAAGAGCGATTACTGCCAGTGCTGCGGCTACGACGGCGAGATCCGCATCGTGGAGGATGACGGCAAGCTCGTGTGGGAGTGCCCCAACTGCGGCAACCGCGACCAAGCTAAAATGAACGTTGCACGCCGTACCTGCGGCTACATCGGCACCCAGTTCTGGAACCAGGGCCGCACGGAGGAGATCAGGGACCGGGTCCTGCACCTGTAAACGTGACGGGGGGACAGGTCATTTGTCACGCTTCCTGCAAGCGTGACAAATGACCTGTCCCCCCGTCACGCTTGTCCTCCGTCACGACGATTCGAGGTTGGAACTATTGAACTACGCGGAGATAAAATACTGCGACATCGCCAACGGCGTGGGCGTGAGGACGACGCTCTTCGTCTCAGGTTGCCGTCATCGCTGCCGCAACTGCTTCAATGAGCCTGCCTGGGCATTCGATGCGGGCACGCTCTTCTCGGCAGAGGTCGAGGACGAGCTCATCGAGAGCCTACGCCCTACCTATGTCACGGGCCTCTCGGTGCTCGGCGGCGAGCCCATGGAGCCCGAGAACCAGCGCGCGCTCGTGGGCTTTCTCGAGAGGGCGAGGGCGGAGTTCCCCTCCAAGGGCATCTGGATGTACACGGGCTTCACCTGGGAGGAGCTCCACGAGCCCTCCAACCGCTGCTGCACCGAGGATACCGCACGCATCCTCGAGACGCTCGACGTGCTGGTCGATGGCCGCTTCGTGCAGGAGCTCTACGACATCTCGCTGCGTTTCCGCGGCTCGGGCAACCAGCGCCTCATCGACGTGCCCGCCACGCTTGCCACAGGAGAGGTGATGCTCTGGCACGATGACCCCGTCTTCGAGTCGCACTCGATGGACGGCTAGGAGCCGAGCGTCTTCCGGCTACCTTCGGACCTCTTCCCTAGCGCGGGGGCCAAACCGTTTGAGGTAAAATTGCCGCAGCGCGTGAACTGCGGCTCGATAGCCCAGCTCCCGTCATAGGAGAGATATCCATAGGTGCCCGAGTCGTCCTTCGCTGCGGCGGGCATGGTCGTCGCGTCATACCGATGAAGATCCCGGAGTCGGCTCGGATCACCAGGTTCCCCGTGGTATCGATCATGCCGGGCAAAGACCGGTTGCCGTGCGACGAGACCACGGCGCGACCCGTCGCGTCAAACGAGCGCACGTCGTGAAACTCCCCGTACCGTCTCCCGTCACATCAGGATCTCGCATCGCCCCAGAAGAAGAGCGCGACGGTGCCCGGCCCGGTGTGGCTGCCGATGGTGGTCCCGATATCGTTTATCTCGACACGGCCATCGAGCTTGGGAAACTCCGCCTCAACCATGCGTGCGACCTCCAGGGCATCCGGCATGCAGGCGGAATGGCAGAGATAGCACTTCCCCGAGTAGGCATCCCCATCGCGCGCACGCGCGTGCATCGTATCGACCATCACGCGCATGGTCCGCTTCTTGGAACGGATCTTCTTGACGGGCTCGAGCCTCCCCGCGCCATCCACATCGAGCAGGGGGCAGATGTTGAGTGCGGTGCCGACGAGCCCCGCCGCCTTGGATATCCTCCCTCCCCTGACATAGTAGGAGAGATCGGTGGAGAAGAACCAGTGGTTGAGCATGAGGCGGTTCTCCTCGAGCCACGAAACCGCCTCGTCGAGCTCCGCTCCCCTATCGCGCACGGTCGCCAGCTCGTCCATGAGGAGCCCGTACCCGGAAGACGCCGCGAGCGAATCCACCACGCGCACCGTACGTCCCGGATGCTTCGCCATCACCTCGTGCGCGGCGACGAGGGCGGAGTTGATCTCCCCCGATATGCCCGACGAGAGCGACACATGCAATATGTCGCATCCCCGCTCCTGGATGAGGCGCTCGAAATGCTCCTCGAGATCGCCGGCAGTGACCTGCGAGGTCTTCGTCTCCGCACCCGCCGCCATCATCTCGTAGAACGCGGGGATGCTCGGCGCATCGGGAGCCCCATCGCGGTACTGGCGGCCGTCGATCTCGAAATAGAAGGGTGCCACATGGAGGTCTCGCCGGGCATAGTGGTCTGCCGAAAGGTCGGCGGTCGAGGTGCAGCTCAAAACATAGTCGGACATGGGTATCACTCCCATCGTAGCCCTTCGCCGCTGCAAGGCCGAAAACTCGGATCCCGTACGGATCGCCGCCGATGGAAACGGGGACGGACGTACGCCGGACACCGAGGTCCGCCCTATCATCCGAGGAGATCCTGCTGCTGTCAAACATGATAATCTTTCTCGGGCACGATAGGGAACAGCGCTCTGCCATCCGTCCCGCATCTGCATCCCCCATCACAGCGCCAGCTCGGCAGAGAGCCCTGAACTCGCCGTAGCCCTCACGGCACAGGAACCAGGGTCGCCCACGCGCACCACGGCGAGCGCACGACCGTAGCGCGTGGGGTAGGTACCGCCCAAGAAGCTCTGCCCGCTCTTCTGCGCGGCACTGCCGAAGGCGAGGAGCTCCCCGCCCTCGACCATGACCGAAACGAGGCGATCGGCATTGCCCTCGGGCACGCCCCCGCGACCGAGCACCACATCGATGAAAACGATATCGCCCGCGCTCGGTGCACCCGCTCCCTCCCGGGCAAGGAAGAGGCCGAGCGGCCCCTCTGCCGTGGCAAGTTCCGCGCGCGCGAGTTCCGTGCCATCGGATGCGCAGGCATGCGCCGTAAGCGTGCCCGGCTTATAACGCACCGGGAAGTCCGCATGACAGCCGCGCGTCCGCTTGGTCCAGATATGCCTGCCGTCCTGGTAGAGCTTGACGATGGGTGAGCGCGTGTAGACCTCGACCGTGGTCTTGGCACCCTCGCATCCGAGCCACGTCCAGCTCGGAACCGAATTCGTGCCGCGCCACGGCCCCTTCACGGGTCGCGGCAGATTGCAGGGGCGCACATAGATGAGCGGCCGCTCCCCTGCCGCAGGAGCATCCCACACGACGGCGGCCATCGCGGCCTCGCCGTTCGGATTGCCGATAAGATCGAGCGCACCCGTATCGGCGCAGACCCACGGGTAGGGCTTGTTCACGGGCTCGGGGTCGGCCGACCACCCTGCAAGGCTCACCTCGCCGAGATAGTCCCAAGCGCTCCACATGAAATCGCCGAGGATCCGGCCATGCTTCTCCACGGCGCGCCAATTCTCGGCAAGGTCGTAGCACATGGTCTCGGAACCGAAGATCAGCCGTTTGGGATGGCGGCGCAGATCCATCGCATAGCGGTTCGTGGCGTAGTTGTATCCCACGATGTCGAGCTGCCTGAAATACGGCTCGCACACGGCACCCACCTGGGGGAGCAACGCGATCGCGTTCATGATCTCGCCCATCTTGGCCACATAGGTGTTGAAGAGCAGGCTGCCCGTGGGGGCCACGGCATCGCCCGTCTGCTGCGGGGAGCTGGCATTGCCGCCGACCTCGCCCTCGCCGTTGAAGACGCCGATGCCGAGCGAGGTCGAGAAGAGTATGGTAGGGTTGACGCCCGCCGTCACCGGGCGCGTGGGATCGAGCGCATGCAGGATGGATGCAAGACGCCCCGCGCACGCCACGCCGCGCTCGGCGGCGGGCTCGGTGTTCTCGTTGCCGATGGAGTACATGATGACGCAGGGATGGTTCGCGTCCTTGGCCACCATCGCGGAAAGATCCGCCTCGTGGCAGGCCTCGAAGTCGCTTGCGTAGTCATAGGGGTTCTTGTGGTCGAACCACATGTCGCTGAACTCGTCCACCACATACATGCCCAGCTCATCGCAGGCGTCGAGCATGCTTTTGGAGAGCGGGTTGTGTGCGGAGCGGATCGCATTGAAGCCCCACGCCTTGAGGCGGGCAACCTTGCGAAAGCTCGCCGCACGCAGATCGGCTGCGCCGAGGATGCCGTTGTCGTGGTGCACGCAGCCTCCGCGGAGCTTGATGCTCTCGCCGTTCACGAAAAAGCCCTCCGGCCCCCATGCGAGGCTCCGTATACCGAAGCGGGCATCCCGTTCGTCGCATATCACGCCATCGACGGCAAGCGATACGTGCGCTTCGCAGAGATCCGGCTCCTCGGCCGACCAAAGCGCCGCTCCAGGCAGATCGAGCGTGACATCGATACCGCCGCCACACGCGACCAGAGCGCCCGCGCTGCGGATCTCAACCTGCACGTCACCCGCATCTACCTGCGTCTCCACACGCACGCATGGAGGATCCGCCGAGATGGTCGTCACGCGCACGCCATCGAGCCCGATGTGGTGCTCGGGTAGCACGTGGAGCCACACCGGCCGGTAGATACCCGATCCGGAATACCAGCGTGAATTGGGCTGCGCCGCATTGTCGGCGATCACGGCAACCCGATAGATCTCGCCGGCATGCGCACACGTGGAAAGCTCGACGTAAAAGCCCGTATAGCCGTTCGCATGGAAGGCTGCCTCATGCCCGTCGAGGAGCACGCGGGCATTGCGGTAGACGCCCTCGAATTCGAGCACGAGCGTCCGCCCCTCCCATGCGGGCAAGATCTCTACCGCGCGCTCGTAGCGGTAGATGCCGCCTGGGAAGTACGCCCCCGCGCTGCCGGTGGCGGCATCCGCCGAGCGCGGCTCGGACAGCATGGCATCATGCGGCACACGCACGGTTTCAGGCACGCCCGCGCCCTCGGCGTTTCTCCAGAAGCGCCAGCCCTCATCCAGCTCGAAGCTCTCCATCGTCCACCCTCCCGTTGGAAGCCTGCAGAACCTACGCTATCTCGAAATAGCTGATGCCGTCGGCATCTTTGAGCTCCTTGAGGTACTCCTTCTTCCGCTGGTAGCTATCGAGCTCGACGCTCACCGTGGCCACAGGCCCCTCGCCTGCGATAGGGCTGTCCTGCAGCACGAAATCGGTGTACGCTATGCCCTGCTCATCGAGGATATGCGTGAATTCGCGGGCGCTCTCGACGTCTGCGAACTCGATATACAGGTCGAAGGCCCGCGCATGGCGCCTCAGGCGCCGGTCGAGCGGGGTGAGGTTGTGCAGGATGATGAAAGCGGCCAGCATGGCCACGATCGTACCCCCGATGAAGCCGCACCCTATGGCCAGGCCGATGCAGGCGCAGGTCCAGAGCCCGGCGGCGGTGGTAAGACCGTGGACCTTGTTGCGGTCGCCCACGATGATGGTGCCGGCACCGAGGAAACCCACGCCGCTCACCACGCCGGCACCGAGGCGGAAGACGTCGCCGCCGGCCTCGGGGAAGCGTATGGCGACGTATTGGCTGGTGACCATCGTGAGCGCCGAGCCCACGCATACCATGGCGTGCGTGCGCACGCCCGCGCCCTTGTTCTTGTCCCGGCGGTCGATGCCGAGCAGGGTACCCGCGAGGATGGCGATGAGCATCCTCGCGAGGATCGAGCCGAACGACAGGTCGGAAATCCAGAATTCGAACTGTTCCCATAACTGCATGATGTGATGCCTCTTCACAGATATATGCTGCGACCTTCATTGCCCCCAATTGTACGAGACGGACACGCCGCCGGCCACCTCCTTTCTGGCGAGGGCGCGGCTGCACTCCGTTCCCGATGGGATAACCGCCGATATATTTTTCCGAGCGCGCGGAGGCATGCGGATCGATAGGCGATCATGAGCCGCAGCAGCAGGGTCGGGCGTGGACATAGGGCGGGGCGCCCGCGCCGGGCAGCCCGGAAATGCCCCTCGGGGCGTGCCGCCGGCCCCATGGACCGCCGGGGAACAGGGTGCCCATGAGCAATTCGGAGTTGTAGGAAGATTCGACGGGGTGGCCTTGCCCGCGCCTCCGCGCCAACTGGGCTTTTGCAGGTGCTGAAGAGCCTTTTGGACGGTGTCCGCGCCCGAATCTTCCTACAACTCCGAATTGCTCATGGGTACGGGAGGGGGCGATCCAAACCGGCCCGTGGACGGCGGTCGGGACTCGGCCCGCACGCCTCCCCACGCTCGGATGCGTCTTTTGGCGCATATCAGCGCGGCTGACATGGATACATCGCTCCTGCTGATCGGCCTTCGGCATATTACCGGATGAGAGGGGTCTCCGCAGCATATCCGCAGAGGCCCCTCTTGGCAAACCGGGGTTTAGAATGCGGTCACGATCTCCTTCTTGGTCTCGACGATGACCCTGCCCCTCTTGATGACGAAGAGGCGCTCGGGGATGTCGATGACGCACGTGGCGATGGAGTCGGAGTCGAGCAGCACCATATCCGCCTGATTGCCGGCGGCGATGCCATAGTTCTCGATGCCGAGAGCTTTGGCGGCATTATCGGTCATCATGGGGAGCACGGTAGGCAGATCATCCGCACCGCCGAGATGGCACACGGGAATGGCGAGGGCTGCGACCTGGAAGAGGTCGCCCGTGCCATACGGCGTGAAGAGGTTGCGGATGTTGTTGGTCGCAAGGCATACGTTCACGCCGCCATCGCGCAACGCGCGGACCGGCGTGACTGCGCGGCGCATATTGTATGCATCGTTGCGGGCACCCAGGTGCAGATCGGTGGCAGGCAGGCACATGACGCTGATCTGGGCTTCGGCCATCTTGGCGATGATGCGGTCGCGCTCGGCGGGCTCGACGGCGGCAAGTGCCGTGAGATGGCCGACGGAAACACGCCCCTGATAGCCATCTGCGATAGTTTTATCGCAGATGTACTCGATGGTCATGTTATCGGCATCATCCTTGAAATCCTGGTGGAAATCGATGGGCTTGCCGTACTTTTCCGCCAGTTTGAATACGAAATCGATGTGCTCATCCGCCGGAGCGTCATTATAGGGGATGCCGCCGACGACATCGGCCCCGGCATCCATGGCCTCGGACATCATCTGCTCGACACCCTCGGACTTGAAGATGCCCTCTTGCGGGAAGGCGACGACCTGGACATCCATGATGTCCTTGAATCGGTCTTTGAGTTCCATGACGGTCTCGAAACCCGTGAAACCCTGGGCTTTATCGAACTCGGCGTGGGTGCGCATGATGGTGGAGCCGTTCCGCACGAGCATCTTGAGGGCTGCCGTGGCACGCTCGACGACATCCTCCTTGGTGAAGGTGGGCTTGAGCTTGGCCGTGCCGGCGATGGCCTCCTTGAGGGTGCCGCTCTTATTGGGCAGCCGATCCATGATGAACGCCTTGTCGAGATGGATGTGGCTCTCGATAAGGGCGGGGATGAGCACTTTTCCTCCCGCGTCGATAGTGCGCGTGGATTCGGCGTCGATGGAGGACTCGACAGCCGTGATGCGATCGCCTTCAACGGCGACATCGACAGTGGCATCGTGATCGGGAATCCGTGCGTTCTTGATAAGCAAATCCATGGCCATACCACTCCTTTGCCGAACCTAGAAGATAATGGCGAGCACGAAAAGAAGGGCGAATGCGGCAGAGACCCATTTGAGATTGCCCTTGACGACTTCGGAGATGTCGATCTGGAAGCCGGAGGCGAGCGCCTGCATGGTGATGTTCACGTAGGAGATCTGGCTGCCGAAGCCGACGCCCATGGTCACGAGGCCGATCTCGAAGAGCGAGAAGCCGAGCCCGTGGGCGATGGGGAGGATGAGGCCGAGTATGGAAGCCACGTATGCACCGGCGGGGAAGCCGATGGCGAAGCCCGCGAGCACCATCGCGGGAACGAGCAGGAAGACAGGCGCTCCTTGGGCGAGGTTGACGATGACGGTGAAGGCGCCGAGCTTCTCGATAAGGTTGATGAAGGTCAGGAAGATACCGACACCGAAAAGGCGGGTCAGGATATAGCTGGAGCCATCGACCAACGCACCGGAGGCCTCGTTGACCGTAAATTTCGTGCAAAGGATGACAAGGGCGACCGTCACGACCATGTTCACGAACGGGATAAGGATGCCGTGGCCGAGGATGGGCGCCACGAGCGGGT
This sequence comes from Coriobacteriales bacterium OH1046, assembly GCA_004010535.1. Lineage (GTDB taxonomy): Bacteria > Actinomycetota > Coriobacteriia > Coriobacteriales > Atopobiaceae > RUG721. The sequence continues at coordinate 204,213 of RQYE01000005.1, forward strand.
TGATGACGGGGCCGAGGATAACCGCCGCGAGCAGGTAGATGGTGGGGATGCAGTACTTGAAGACCTCGCCGTTGCCCATTCCCTCGAACTGGCCGTCATCCTCGCTGGTGAATAGAGCGTTGCGCTTGAAGGCGCCCCATGAGGCAAGCACGATGGAGATGACGACGAAGAGGAGGGTGAAAGGCTGCATATTGGCAACATAGGCGGTAACCTCGCCACCGGTGATCTGGGATACCACGGAGGACTCGAGAGAGGCCGGACTGGTGGTGAAGCATGCAGCGGTTGCTATGGACATGCCCGCGATGAGCTCGGGGATAGCCCCCAGGGCTGCGAATGCCAGAGGGGCGATGACCATGGCGGAGCCGCCGCCGATACCGGACATGTACGTCGCAGCGGCCTGGAGAACGATGATGAACGCGGCCATGACCCACGTCTTATCCTTGATCAGGCGGCGGACAAGTACGAGCGCCGCCGTGTAGCCGCCCGACTTGAATACCGCCATGGCGATAGCGGAGTTCAGGATGGGAACGGTATTGGCGAGCATCGACGGGATGGTCGAGAGCAGCTCGGCGTTGGCGTCCGCCAACGTGAGACCGCCGGCGAGCATGGCCAGCACGCCTCCTGCGAGACCGGCGACGAGCATATCGACGTGCAGGATGAGCAGGACGATGATGAGGATGAGCGGGATCACGACGACGAACGCCATGAAACCCTCGGGGGCGGGCACGGGCCCCTCCTCCTCTGCCCATGCGGTGAGCGAGAAGAACACGAGAAGCGGGACGCTCAGAGCGAGCGCCTTGGCAAGCATGTCTTTGCCAAACTTCATGAAAGACCTCCTTGGACGAACAGCGGATACAAACGTGCCTGCAAATCGCGATCAGTACCTGTCGCCCGTACCCCTCCGTAGACGCAACAGGTCGAGATGCTGGTGGATCCGAGCCGATTCTGGGAGCTGAGCTTGAGAGGAGAATCGACCCCGGCCGGGACGGCGCGGGCTTGAAGGACCTTGCAACACCTGACGGGGAACGGCGATCGATCCGATCCCGATGGGTTTTCCGATCACGGTATGGAGCGCGCCGGCCTGCGATCCGAGCACGCGGATACGGCACTCAACCTACAAAGGAATTGCCATCTCTTCGCATTCAAGCACGGCACATGGCTCTGCGCATTATCCTGTCAGATAAATAAAAGCGATTGTTTTTATCCAAAATCGTAAAACACGGGGTAGGCGGCACGATTGCGGCATATGTCCTCCGCCGCCAGAGGTCGACCATCCGCCGAATCGCCCGTCAACCGCGCACGGGCGCATCGGAGAGCGCTTCTGCAACCGAGCGAACGCAGCATGGGATCTCGAGCCGCGACCGTGCACGGGGCGCAGCTCCCGGCACCCTACGAATTGGACGAGCGGGCCAACACGTCGTAGCGATCGACGCGCATGAGGATCTGCTCGAGGTCGAGGACGCCCCAGAGCATGCCCACCGGACGGCCGCCCACGTAGATCTTGAGATTGCGGTAGCCGGTACCCGATCTGAGGCCGGACCATTCCATCCGTTCGATGTCGCGATAGACGACATGGATGCTGCCGCCCATGAAAGGCGTGATATCCATGTACTCATCGTATGCGGCGACGCGATAGCGGCGCATGGCGAGCCACATCGCGAACATAACCGCGAGGAATGCCACGAAGAACGTGATGACCACCACGGAATCGGCAGCGAAGACGCCCACGGTGCACAGCCAGGACAAGATGATGCCCACGATGCCCATGAAGAACATCGCGATGATGAGCGCGCGGGAGAACGAGGCCTCGACCACATAGGTATCGTGGTGGCTATGATGGCGTTCCGAGATGCCGACGCTGCCCATGGCTTCGATGAGCGAGGCGAGCACGGGGATGATGAGGGAGACGAGCATGAGGGCATAGTGGTTCATGTATGCGAGACCCTCCTCCTCTCGGCGCCTCAGCGTGCATGGTTGGGCACAGGACGTTCGCGACTGTGCTGACCCGCCTCCGATACTGCGGCTATCGCGAATCCCGCAGGATCGGAGGCGGGTCAGCACGGCCTCCCTCGTTAAACCCTACCTTTCAACTCGGGGTCAAAACTTAACGCGATGGCAAAAGGATGCTGGACGCGTGCCAGCGGCAGGGCCAATCCATGAGCGAGCGGTATATCGTTGCGAGCGGTATGCCCTGCTACCTCGTGCGGGAGGCAAACTTTGCGACCAAGGCGGTCAGCATATCGACCGACTTCTCCAAACTCGGCACGGGGATGAACTCGCGGACCGAATGGAAGTTGTAGGCACCCGTCGCAAGGTTCGGGCACGGCAAGCCGCGGAAGGTGAGCTGCGCGCCATCGGTGCCGCCGCGGATGGGATCGCTGAACGCGGCGAGCCCCGCCTCTTTGTTGGCCTCGAGCGCATACTCGATCAGGAACTCCTTGCCGCCGAACTGCTCGGCCATGTTGCGGTACTGCTCGCGGCACGAGACGCTCACCGTGCCCGCGCCATAGCGCCCGTTCATGAATGCGGCGATGGCGCGCAAGGTCTTTTCGCGGGAGGCCAGGATGTCCGAGTCGAAATCGCGCAGGATGAACGAGAGTTCGACCTCGGAAGCCGTGCCCTCGATATCGGTAGGATGGTAGAAGCCGTCGCGGCCCTCGGTATGCTCGGGGCGTTCGTGCGCGGGCACCATCGAGAGGAACTCGGCAGCCAGCGTGATGGCATTCACCATGATGTCCTTTGCGGTTCCCGGATGGACCATCACGCCGCGGATGCGCACCGTGGCCTGGGCGGCCGAGAAGCACTCGTAGTTGATGCCGCCCAGCTCATCGCCATCGACGGTATAGCCGTAGGCTGCACCGAGCTTCTCGAGATCGAGGAGGCGGGCGCCATGGCCGATCTCCTCGTCGGGCACGAAGGCGATCTTAAGGGTGGGATGGGGAAGCGCGGGATCATCCTTCAGGCGCTGGAGCAGCGCGCATATCTCCGCCGCGCCCGCCTTGTCATCGGCACCGAGCAGCGTGGTTCCATCGGTGACGACGATATCCTGGCCTGCGAAGCCGGCAAGATCCGGCACCTCGTCGGGCGTGGTGACGATACGCTCGCCATCGACGATTCCCGCAAACAGCTCTCCCCCCTCGTAGTGCACCACATGGGGCTTCACGCCGAAACCGGGCGCATCCGGCGCGGTGTCGAGGTGCGAGCAGAGCAGGAGCGCCGGAGCGTCCTCCGCGCCAACAGACGCCGCGAAGGTGCCGGTCACGTAGGCATGCTCGTCAACCGTGACATCCGTCAAGCCAAGAGCTGCGAGCTCCTCCCCCAAAAGGCGCGCCATGTCGTGCTGGCACGCGGTCGAGGGCACCTGCTCCTCATGCTCGGGATCGGACGGTGAGCCAACCTGCACATAGCGCAGGAACCGCTCGAGGACATCGGACATGCTGCCTCCTTCGGACTGGGTTATAGCGGGCATCAGTATAGTCCATCCGTTTCCGGATCACGCCGCCATGTACTGCCACCCCCAGCTTCCCATAGTATACTGGCTGGTAGGGGCCACATCGAAAATCGATGCGCGCCCACGTGGCCGATGGATCGTATCGGGAGCGCGAGGCGATGGGACGGCGTCCGCTCTATATAGTCACCGGGGCAGCCGGGCATCTGGGCAGCACCATCCTGCGTGCGCTCAGCGGGCGGGATTGCGCGGTGCGGGGCCTTCTCCTCCCCAGCCAATCCCCCGCCATCAGCGCCCCGAACATCGCCTACATCCACGGCGACATCTTGGAAAGCGACTCTCTCCACGAGCTCTTCCAAGATTCCGAAGGGCACGAGATCCGCGTTATCCATACTGCGGCGATCGTCTCCATCGAACGTGAGGTGACCCCCATCTTGCAGCAGGTCAACGTCGAGGGGACGAGAAACATCGTCGAAGCGTGCCGGGAACGGGAAATCGGCCGCCTGGTGTACGTGAGCTCCGTCCACGCGATACCCGAGCTGCCTGCCGGACAGATCATACGGGAGCCCGATGCCCTCTCCCCCGACCTGGTGGTAGGAGGCTACGCCAAGACGAAAGCCGTGGCCTCCCAACTCGTGCTGGATGCCGCCGCAGATGGCTTGGATGCCGTCGTGGTGTTCCCTTCGGGAATACTCGGACCTTACGACGAGGGAACCAACCACCTCGTCCAGCTTATCGTCGACTATACGCACGGCAGGATGCCCCTGTGCGTAGCCGGAGGCTACGACGTGGTGGACGTGAGGGATGTCGCCGACGGATGCGTGCGCGCTGCCCAGTTTGGCCGAAGGGGAGAGTCCTACATCCTCAACGGCCGATACGTGTCCATACGGGACCTGCTCGCAATGGCCGCAGCCCGCTGCGGCCGCCGCCCTCCCCCAGCCCTGCCCTTGTGGCTGGCGCATCTTGCGGTCCCGTTCGCGGCTGGCCACGCGTGTCTCAGGCATCGGCGGCCGATCTTCACATCCTATTCCCTGCAGGTCCTAACATCGAATGGCTGCTTCTCGAGCGCGAAGGCACGAGATGAGCTCGGCTACCGTGCCCGTGACCTGGCGGATACGGTGCGCGATACCATGCGGTGGCTCGATGGGCCCTCCCGCTGATGTCCGCCTCGGCCCCGACAGCTCCTGCGGGAACCATCGGGACCGAGTGTCCGCCTAGCGCTCGCAGAGCCAATAGCGCGTGCTGAAGGGACCCACCACGCTGCCCGCGCCGAAGTCGTGATCCTCTCCGGTGATGAGATCGATCGCCCGGCCGCAGCCCGCATCGAAATGCAGGGTCGCAGGCTCCGAAGCCGCATTGATGGCCACGATGACGCGCTTCCCGCCTGCGGCGCGCTGGAATACCAGCTGCTGAGGCTGGCACTGGAGCTCGTGGTAGTCGCCGTTGCACAGCGCCTCGGCACCCTCGCTCGCAAACCGTGCCGCTCCGAGTGCGCAGATCCAGTCGGTGAGCTCATTCCACTCAGGCGCGTCGAGCGCCGGGCGCAGCTCGTGATCGCCAAAGCGCTGCTCCCCCTCGATGCCCCACTCGCTGCCGTAGTACACGCAGGGCACGCCGCACATGCCGAAGAGCAGCCCGTAAAGCGGCCGGAGCTGGCGGATGTCGGAGAGCTGCGTGGCGATCCGGGGCACATCGTGATTGTCCACGAAGGTGAGCAGGTGCTTGCCCGTGTAGAGATCCCACGGTTTGTCGCCGCTCTGGCGCTCGAGCGTGTAGGCTATCTCATGCATGTTGGCCGCATTCATGGAACTCCAAAGGCCCTTGTACGCCTCGTAGTTGGTGACCGAGTCGCAGGCCTTGTCGTTCATCCAGCGGTTGTAGTCGCCGAACATGGCCTCGCCCACAAGCGGGAATTTCTCCCCGCGCTTCTCCGTGAGCTCGTCAGCTACCTGGCGCAGGTATCCCAAAAAGCCCAAGTCGAGGCAGTAGGCAACATCCAGGCGCAGGCCGTCGATACCGTAGTCCGCTTCCCAGCTGCGTATGACATCGGCCAGATACCCGTTGAGCTCGAGGCTGCCATGGTTGAGCTTGACGAGATAGGGCACCCCCTCCCACGTCTCGTAGCCGAATCCGTCGCCATAGGCGGAATCGGCATGCCAATCGATGTTGAACCAGCCGGCATAGCGGCTCTCGCCGCGCTTCTCGAGCACATCCCGAAATGCCCAGAAACCCCGGCCCACATGGTTGAAGACCCCGTCGAGGAGCACGCGGATGCCCGCTTCGTGGAATGCATCCACCACGGTCCTCAGATCTTCATCGGTTCCGAGACGCGCATCCACGCGGGTGTAGTCGCAGGTGTCGTAACCGTGGCTGCCGCTCTCAAAGGCCGGGTTCAGGAGCACGCAGCTTGCACCGAGCCGTTTGAGGTGGTCGACCCACCCGTCGTTCACAAGCTTGAGCAGGCGGTGCTCATCATCGTTGGCCTTCCCCTCATCCGATCCATCGTTCGCCCAAGGCGCCCCGCACAGACCCAGGGGATAGATCTGATACATGAACGCCCCCTCATACCAGTTCATCGCGTTCCTCCAGTCTTGTGCCTGCGTTGGCTGCGGCCTGCGCACACGCTGGGGGACGCCGCGCGCGAGGCCTATCCTGCCCAGCTCGCTCTGGGCGGGATCGAAGGCCGCCTCCACCTTTGCAAGCAGGCCGAACTCCCCGCAGATGTCGAGCACGGTGCCCACCCCCACGCCCGTATCGCCCCGCTCGACACGCGAGAGGGTATCCCGTGAGACGCCGATGGTCTCTGCCAGATCGTCTGCCGTGAGCCCGCTCATAGCCCGCCACGTCTTGAGGCTGAGTCCGATCCGCTGCATGGAGCTGGCCGAGCCTGTCGTTGCCATGCGCCTCCTCCTTAGTGATGATTTGTTACGAGCATTGACATTAATATCAGAAATATCAGGTTTTAAATCTATAACAGTGATTATATCAGATGTAATTCTAAGAAGAACGTGGATTTTAGGCGAATAGTGAAGGGTCGCGCGAAGCCTGCCCTCTCGAGCAAGGGAATGGCCGCCGTACTCTGGATAGGGTCTTGAGCGGGCAGGCGTTAGGCGAGGTTTGAAGGCCATCGGCGGCACTGCGGCGACGAGCGGGATTTCGCTGCGACGCGGTAGGCTACCATGTACGAAGGTGAGTCGGCTATCCCGCCTGACCGGCATACTGGGGAACAGGGAGCACGGCGGGACGAGGGGAAGGAGCATCGATGAAGAAAGTCCTGTTCGTGCAAGGATCGCTTCGCAGGCAATCGTTCAACCGCCAACTCCAGGGGGAGATACGAGCTGCCTTGGGAGATTCCGTCGAAATCGATGAGCTCGTCTACGATGATGTGGCACCCATCAACCAGGATGACGAGTGGCCCACACCCGCTTCCGTCGCCCGCGTGCGCGCAGACGTCCAGGCTGCCGACGCTCTCTGGGTCGTGAGCCCCCAGTACAACGGAAGCTTCCCCGGCCATGTCAAGAACCTCTTCGACTGGCTGTCCCGTCCTATGGAGCAGGGCAAGTCGGCAACGGCCATCAAGGGCAAGAAGGTCACCGTATCGGGCATCGGCGGCAGGACGCGGACCGCCGAGATGCGCGCGGCGCTGAGCGCGCTCCTGCGCTTCATCGGCATGGACACCATGGACGAGGAGGGCAGCGGCTACACTGTGAATGCCAGCGCCTGGGCAAGCAACGTGGTCGAGTTCTCCGATGAGCAGCGAGCCGACATCGCGCGGCAGGCAGACAGCTTCATCGCGTTCATCGGGGCATAGGGTCGCATGGGCCGGAGCTTCGAATACGATGCCGTGCTCCACGAGATCCCGGAGAAGGGCGGGGCGTACGTCTCCTTTCCCTGGGACATCCGGAAGGTGTTCGGCAAGGGCCGGGTCAGGGTGCATGCCGAATTCGACGGGGAGCCGTACGATGGCAGCATCGTCAACATGGGGATGAAAGGCCCGGATGGCGAGATCCTTTACCTCATCGGCGTCCTGAAATCGATCCGCGTGAAGCTCGGTAAAAGAGAGGGGGACAGCCTCCACGTCGTTGTCCGTGAACGTCCCCAACCCAAGGGTTGATCTGCGCTAGAGCATGTATCGAAGGACTATGACGGGAAGGAGGGGCTGCCATGAGAAGCGCCACGCTGGTGGTCATGCGGCACGGCGAGTCGACGTGGACGGACAAGGCCGTGAACCGCTTCGCCGGCTGGGCGGATGTCCCGCTCACCGAACGCGGCCGCGCACAGGCTAGGCACGCCGGGGAGCTCATCCGCGACGCGGGCATCTTACCCGATGCGGCGTTCACCTCGCTCCTGCGCCGCTCGATAGAGACCTGCGACATCGTGCTCGACGTGGCAGACCGCCTCTGGATTCCCGTGATCAGGAGCTGGCGGCTGAACGAGCGCCATTACGGCGCCTTCCAAGGCGAGACGCGCCCCGCCATGCGCGAGCGCTACGGCGAGGAGCTCTTCAAGACCTATCGCCGCAGCTACGACGTGCGTCCACCCGAGATCGCCGATGACTCGCCCTGGTGGCAGGGCGACGATCCACGCTACGGCATCGTCGCACAGGACGGGCTCGATGGCATCGACCCCGCCGCCATCCGCAGCGAATGCCTGAAGGACGTGGTCATACGCCTCGAACCGTTCTGGCAGGCCTTCGTCACCCCGTGCCTCTCGCTCGGCGAGACGGTCCTCGTGGCCACGCACGGCTCGGTGGTGCGCTCCCTCATCAAGGTCATCGAGGGCCTCTCCGACGGGGAGATCCGCTCCGTCAACGTGCCCACGGGCGTCCCGCGCGTCTACGAGTTCGAGAGCGATGCGTTCGGCGGCCTGCGCGTGCAGGGGCCCGGCCGCTACCTCGACCCCGAGGCTGCGGCGGCGGGCATCGCCGAGACGAGCGCGCTCGGCACGGCGTGAACCGAGAAGAATGCCCGGTCGTTTGGAGAAGACCATGTCGACGCAGCCCAGCACGGTCGAAGAGTATATCGCCCGATCATCGGACGGGAAGGCCGAGCGCCTGAGGCTCGTGCGCACGGCGATCCTGAGCGCTGTGCCGCAGGCGGAAGAGCTCATCTCGTGGGGTATGCCCACCTATCGCGCAGTCGCGCAGGTGGGAACCAGCTGCATGTCGGTTGCGCGAAGAACCATATAGGACTGTATCCCGGAGCTGCGGCGATAGAGCGCTTTGCGATGCGCGCAGACGGGCTGGGGCTCGCGCGCACGAAAGGCAGCCTCCACCTGCCGGACTCCCAGCCCATCCCGACGGACTTCGTGGCAGAGGTGGCAGCGTGGTGCCTTGCGTCTGGCGGCGATCGCGGGCAACGTGCCCCCACCAAGCCGCGCGAACGCCATGAGGTTCCCGCATGGGTGCAGGCGGCGATCGACGGGGCGGGGCTCGCGGAGGCCTATGCGTCCCGCCCTCCCTATCAACGCAACGACTACATCGGATGGATTGTGCGGCCCAAGCAGGAGAAGACACGCCGAGCGCATCTCGACCAGATGCTTGATGAGCTGCGCCGTGGCGATGTGTACATGAAGATGCCCTGGCATGCCGGACGCTAGGGAGATCTTCCTCGGAATTCGCCTCTGCTACTGCGGTATTCGCGAACACCGCAGTTTTTATAGACGAGGGAAACTGCGGGAATCGTGGACGAGCAGGCAGGAGATGTGACGGCTCTCGTCGGCAAGAGCAGCAATTGCGGTATTCGCGAACACCGCATATCCAATATCCGAAATCCTGCGGAGATCGTGAATCACGTAATTATCAGAGGCAGGAAGCATGCCCCGTCTGGATAGGGGGTTCAAGACAGTTTCGAGTGCCATCCTGTCTTGAATCCCCTATCCTGATGGGGCAACATCCCTTTCTCAGACAAGCGGCTCGTACTGTATGACGTCGCCATAGCGCTCTTCGAGCCGCATAGCCATGGAGTCCGTAGCTCCATCGGGCCTGAGCGGATCGGCGTGCAGGTTCCCGTATATGCCCATCACCGGAACGCCTCCCAGAGCATCGTATGCTCGGATAAAGTTGCTCGTGAGCGCCTCCTCGCGATATGCTGTCGCGGCAACGGAATCGCCGCCGTCGAGCTCGTAGAACTCCTCGCCCTGACGTATGCATTCCTGCGCGAGCTTGTACTCCTCGGTATCGGATGCCCCGAGACCCTCGAGGTACTCGAGATAGCGCCTTCCCGTAGTCATGCTCTGATGTCCCACGTCCGTTCCATGGAGGACGGTCTCGGGGCAGGTAGACCGTAGCGCCCGCATAAAATCGAGCCACGCGGGGACATGGCCGAGCGTTCCCTCCATATCATCGTAGACCCTTTCGAGGATCGCATCGTCGCCCGTCTCCATCCACAGGTTCAGGAACTGCGCCGTATAGTAGGGCATCTCGATGAAGAGATCCCTCATGCCGGCCTCATAATGCTCCTGCCAAGCTGCAAGCTCCTTTTGGAACCGGAAGGATGATAGGGCGCGGGGATGGAGATCACATACAGCATCGCCGCAATGACGGCGCATGCCGCCAGCACGGCGGCTGAGACGATGGCCCTGGGCCGTATCCTGCGTGCAACCATAAAGACCCCGCCCTCCCCCGCCGGGCTTACAGGGACTCGAGGATCTCCCGCATGACCTGCTGCACGGCATGCTCCGCGTTCGTCCCGATGATGCGCCGGGCGATCTGCTTGACCGCATAAGAGCCGTTCTCCATGGCGAACGGGTAGCCGACGAGGCGCAGGATATCGTAGTCGTTCATCGAGTCGCCGAAGTGCACGACGTCATCGGGGTCGATGCCGTAGTACCTGAGCACGTGCTTGATGCCCGATGCCTTTGAGACGCCTGCGGGCGTCACATCGATCCAGCTCGAACCGGACGGCATGAACGAGAGGCGATCGCCCAGCTCGCGCGTGAGGGCGAGCGTCATGTCCATGGTGTAATCTTCGGTATCGCAATAGATCGAGCCGCGGATGATGTTGATATCGGGGGACGGAGGGTCGAAGAGGCGCTCGCTCTCAGAGAACGTGCTCTTGAGATGACGCGGAAAGATGTTTTTCTCGTTGAAGACGAAAGTGCGCGTCCGGTTGTACAGTGTGAGGTGAAGGCAGTCGAACAGCTCGCATACCTCGAACAGCCTCTGAACGGCATAGGTCGAGAAGACCTCGCGGTCGAGCACGCGTCCATCGACATAGACCTGGGTGCCGTTGGAAGCGACGAAATCCATCTCATTAATAACAGGCGCGAACAACGCGCAGAGATCATCGTAGCGGCGACCGGAGCTCACGCAGAAGCGCACGCCCTTCGCACGCAAGTCGCGGATGAGCTGGAATGTCTCCGCAGGTACCTGGGACTGCTCATCGAGCAGGGTCCCGTCCATATCGGATGCGATAAGGCGGATCATGTGCCTCCTTCCATAAGACGGCGCAGGAATGCGACCGTCTTGTTTTTATCCTAGAGATAGTGTGGAGGAATGTCGGCTGTGCCTTTGCCTCGAGGACGAGAACACATCGCATCAACAGACCTGCCTTGCGGTGCAGGGGCAATCCTTCTTTTGCACTTCGCTCGCCCCGTGACAAGGGGACAGGTCATTTGTCACGCCTGTAAGCGTGACAAATGACCTGTCCCCTTGTCACGCGTGCCCTTGTCACGGGGCACCGATCTATCTGACCCCGGCGCGTTCTTTAGCCGCCTCGATCTCGGCGAGCTGGGCAGGAGAGAGATGGATGGGCCCATAGTCGCCCGAGGAGATCGGGCGACCGGACTTGCCGGGATCCTCGACATCGATGAGCTTGAACTCGCCGTGCCCCTCCCGCCAGTTCTCGCGCGCGACCGAGATCATGAGCTTGATGCGGTTGAGCTGGTTGACCTCCGAGGCGCCGGGATCGTAGTCCACCGCGACGATGTTGCTCTCGGGATGCATCTGGCGCAGGCGCTTGATGACCGACTTGCCCACCACGTGGTTGGGCAGGCAGGCGAAGGGCTGGGCGCACACGATGTTGGGCGTGCCCGTCTCGATGAGCTCGACCATCTCCGCCGTCAGAAGCCAGCCCTCGCCCATGGTGTTGCAGAGCGAGAGGACCTGCTCGGCCTTCTCGGATAGATCGTAGATATCCGGATAGGGCTCGAAGCGCGTGGTGGCCTCGAGCATCTTGTTGATGGGCGCGCGGAAGCGCTCGATGAGCGCGATGCCGGCGCGGTGCGTGAAGCGGCTCGTGGCCTTGGTGCCCAGCTCGTCCTTCATGTTGATGGCGTTGGTCATGCCGAAGAGGAAGAAGTCCACGAGACCGGGGACGTTGGCCTCGCAGCCCTCGCCCTCGATGACCCTCACCACATCGTTGTTGGCCGTGGGATGGAACTTCACGAGGATCTCGCCCACCACGCCCACACGGGGTTTCGTGCGATCATCCACGAGCGGCAGCGTCTCGAAGGCGTTCACCGTGCGCTTGCAGAGGGCATAGAAGGCCTTGTTCGACGGCTTTGCGCGCATGAGCGCACGCCCCTCGGCCATGCACTGCTCGTAGAGCGCGTCGGCAGCACCGGGCATGGCCTCGTAGGGACGGACGCGGTAGAGCAGCTGCATGATGAGGTCGCCGTAGAGCAGTGCTTGGACGGCCTTGATGAGGATGGCGGGCTTGAAGAGCGAGAATCCCGGGTTGTCCTCATCGAGGCCCGAGGCAGCGGAGACCGAGATGACCGGCACCTCGGGATGGCCCGCATCCTTCAGGGCCTTGCGGATGAGCGCGATATAGTTGGTGGCGCGGCAGCCGCCGCCCGTCTGCGAGATGAGCACCGCCGTGCGCGAAAGATCGTACATGCCGCTCTCGATGGCCTCCATGATCTGGCCGGTCACGAGGATCGACGGATAGCAGATGTCGTTGTTGACGTACTTGAGGCCGGCCTCCACGGCACCTTGGTCGACGGAGGGCAGAAGCACCACGTTGTAGCCTGCGGATGCGAGGATCTCCTTCACGAGGTCGAAATGGATGGGCGCCATCTGCGGCGCGAGGATGGTATAGCCCTGCTCCTGCATCTCCTTGGTGTAGCGCACCTTCTTGAACGCGGCGCTCGCCGCCGTGCGGTAGACGGGCGGGCGACGCGAGAGGTCGGTTGCGCGCGCAGCCTCGAGCGAGCCGTCGGCCATGCGCACGCCCTGCGGAGCCACCTCGCCGATCTCGCCTGCGGCGGTCGCGCGTTCGAGCTCCTCGCGCTGCTCCTTGAGCGCCGCCATGAGCGAACGGATGCGGATGCGGGCCGCACCGAGGTTGCTCACCTGGTCGATCTTGAGCACGGTGTAGATCTTGCCGGACGCCTCGAGGATCTCCTGCACCTCGTCGGTGGTGAGGGCATCGAGGCCGCAGCCGAACGAGAAGAGCTGGATGAGGTCGAGGTCGTGACGCTGCGCCACGAAGCGGGCCGCGCGGTAGAGGCGCGAGTGGAACATCCACTGGTCGACGACGCGGATCGGGCGCTCGGGGCCTATCTTGTGGGCCACCGCATCCTCGGTGAGCACGGCGAAGCCGAAGGAGTTCACGAGCTCGGGGATGGCATGGTTGATCTCGGGGTCGTTATGGTAGGGCCGGCCCGCAAGCACGATGCCGTGCGCATCATGCTCCTCGATCCACGCGAGCGCCTCGTCTCCCGCCTCGCGCATGTCCTGCTTGAACTTGAGGTCCGCCTCCCAGGCAATGTTCACGGCCGCGTCGATCTCGGCGCGCGTGATGCGGCTGCCCTTGAAGCGGCCTTTGCCCTCGGCGGCCTCGCGCTCGCGCTGCTCGGAGACGAGCTCGTAGAGCCTGCGCTTGAGCTCGTTCTTCTTGTCATAGGGGATGAAGGGGTCCATGTACTGGATATGCTTCTGGGCGAGCTCGTCCACATTCAGGCCGAGCGCCTGCGGATAGCTCATGACGATGGGGCAGTTGTAGTGGTTGGTGGCCGCATCGTCTTCCTTGCGCTCCCAGCGGATGCAGGGCATCCAGATGAAGTCGGGGTCCTTGGCCAGCAGGTTCATGATGTGGCCATGGGAGAGCTTGGCCGGATAGCATACGGACTCGCTGGGCATGGACTCGATACCCGCGTCGTAGGTCTTGCCGCTCGTCTGGTCGGAGAGCACCACCGAGAAGCCCAGCTGCGTGAAGAACGCATGCCAGAAGGGGTAGTTCTCGTACATGTTGAGCGCGCGGGGGATGCCCACGGTGCCGCGCGGGGCGGTCTCGGCGGGCAGAACCGCCCGGTTGAAGATGAGCTCGTTCTTGAACTTGAAGAGGTTGGGCGCCTTGAGCGCGCCCTTCTCGCGCGTGCGGCCCGCGCCCTTCTCGCAGCGGTTGCCCGTGATGAAGCGACGCCCGCCCCCGAAATCGTTGATGGTGAGCAGGCAGTTGTTCTCGCACAGCCCGCAGTGGGCATTGGTCAGCTTGACCGTGAGCGCGCCCAGGGCCTCGGCGGAAAGCACCGTTGAGACAGCGTCTGCTCCCGCGCGGTCGCGGGCGAGCAGGGCCGCGCCATAGGCGCCCATGGTTCCCGCGATATCGGGACGGATGGCCTCGCGGCCGGTCAGGAGCTCGAAAGCGCGCAACGTGGCATCGCTCATGAAGGTGCCGCCCTGCACCACGCACCACTGGCCGATCTCGTCGAAATCGCGCAGCTTGATGACCTTGAAGAGGGCGTTCTTGATGACCGAGTAGGAAAGGCCCGCCGCAACATCGCCGATGGTCGCACCCTCCTTCTGCGCCTGCTTCACGCGCGAGTTCATGAAGACCGTGCAGCGGCTGCCCAGATCGACGGGCATCTCGGCGGTAAGGGCCACCTTGGCGAACTCCTGGACCGTCATGTCCATGGAGTCGGCGAAGCTTGCGATGAACGATCCGCAGCCCGAGGAGCAGGCCTCGTTGAGCATGATGTGCTCGATGACGCCATCCCTGACCTGCAGGCACTTCATATCCTGGCCGCCGATGTCCAAGATGAAGCTGACATCGGGCACGAAGGCTTTGGCCCCCCGCAGGTGCGCCACGGTCTCGATCTCGCCCGAGTCGGCGCGGAGCGCCTGGATGAGCAGAGCCTCGCCATAGCCCGTGGTGGTCACGTGGCCGATCGTGCAATCTGCGGGCAGCTTGGCGTAGATGTCGTTCATGATGGTCTTGGCGGTACCGAGCACGTCGCCGTTGTTGTTGTCGTACCAGGTGTAGAGCAGCTCCCCCTGCTCGCCCACGACAGCGGCCTTCATGGTGGTGGAGCCGGCATCGATGCCGATGAAGACGCGGCCGTGATAGGTTGCGATATCGCCCTTGGGAACGATCTGCTGGGCATGGCGCGCGCGGAACTCCCCGAAAGCGGCCTCGTCCTCGAAGAGCGCGGGAAGGCGCGGGACCTCGCTGCCCTGGACGTCCTTGAGGTTCTCGAGCGCGTCGATGACCTCGGCGAAGGTGACGTGCTTGTCGGACTCGCCGGCAAGCGCGGCGCCCGTGGCGACGAAGAGGTGCGCGTTCTCGGGAACGATACGGTGCTCCTCGTCGAGATCGAGCGTGATGTAGAAGCGGCGGCGCAGCTCGGAGAGGTACTGGAGCGGGCCGCCGAGAAAGGCAACGTAGCCGCGGATGGGATGCCCGCAGGCGAGACCCGAGACGGTCTGGTTGGCGACTGCCTGGAAGATGGAGGCTGCGATATCCTCGGGGCGGGCGCCTTCGTTCAGGAGCGGCTGCACGTCCGACTTGGCGAAGACCCCGCAACGGCTGGCGATGGGGTGGATGCGCTCGGAACCCTTGGCGAGCTCGTTCAGCCCCGGGGCATCGGTCTTGAGAAGCGATGCCATCTGGTCGATGAAGGCGCCCGTGCCGCCGGCGCAGGTGCCGTTCATGCGCTGCTCGATACCGTTGTCGAAGTAGATGATCTTGGCGTCCTCGCCGCCGAGCTCGATGGCCACGTCGGTCTGGGGGATGAGCGTCTCCACGGCGCGCTTGGAGGCGATGACCTCCTGCACGAACTCGAGGCCGAGCCATTTGGCGAGCAGCATGCCGCCCGAGCCGGTGATCGAGACGCGCATCGGCGCATCGCCGACCACGTTCCGCGCGCGGGCGAAGAGTTCTTTGGCGGTGGCGCGCACATCGGTATGGTGGCGCTCGTAGTTGGCATAGACGAGCTGGTTGCCCTCGTCGATGACGGCGAGTTTGACCGTGGTCGAGCCCACGTCGATGCCGAGGCGCAGGCGGTCCGAGAGGCCGATCCCGGTCGCCGGCTTGAGCTCGGCACCGTCGGCGACGAGGGTGAGAGCGGCGGTGTCAGTCATGGTCTTCTCCCTGATCCAGCAGCACGGATAGCGCGAAGCGCGGGATGTCGAGGTCGATGGGGGTGCCGTAGAGATCGCCCGGGCGCACGAACATGAGCGCGGTCATGAGGCGCGCCATGGCATCTGCGCTCTCGCGCATCCCGCCTGCAAGCCAGCGCACGAGGACGCCCGCCTCGGCGGAGATGGCGAAGGTGAGGTAGTAGTCGAAGAAGGGGCCGAGGGCGCGGGCATCGATGCCTTCGAGGGCGCGGGCGGCGATGATCCCGTGGGCCATCGCCTTGATGCGCTCCACGAATGCGGGATCTCCGCCCCGGCCCATGAGCGGGGCAAGGTAGCTGCCGCGCTCCTTGAAGAAGCTCAGGAGCTCGAGGGAGCCCGGACACGGCTCGGCGGCATCGATGGCCGCCTTGAGCTCGGGCAGGTGCACAGCGGCAAGCCGGGCGACAACGGGTTCGAACTCGGCGATCGTCTCGCGCTCGATAGCGTCCACCAAGCCGGGGATATCGCGGAAGTGCGAGTAGAACGTGCGGCGCGTGACGTCGGCACGCCCCGTCACCGCCGTCACCGTCACACGGGACAGATCGCCCGTCGCCTCGATCTCCGCCGCCAAGGCGCTGCGGAGCGCGGCGCGGGTTCTGATCGCACGCCTATCGGTGCTGGTCGCGGGAAGTTCATCCGATGCGAAAGCGGCTCTCATGATCCCCTCTCAGGATACTGCGCGCGTTGATCCGCCCGTTATTTCTCACGTTGAGAATTATTGCACAATGCGAGAAAGAATTTGGTTCGTTATGGGAGCCGAACGACAATCTCCATAGATGGGTTGCGCTGGAGCCTCACCCGATATCGATCCCCAGCCAGCGCTCGGCGTTCCTCCAGCACATGCGCTCCATGGCGGCCTCGGGAAAGCCGATCGAGCGGAACCGCTCCAACTCGGACACCGGGTTCCACATGGGGAAATCCGAGCCGAAGAGGATACGGTCAAACCCATATAGCTCGCAGAGCTCGCGTGTGCGGCGCAGGCCCAGGAATTTCATCGAGCTCGACATGTCGAGGAAGCAGCGCTCGTCCTTGAGGTACTCGAGCGCCAGATCCTGCACGGACCAGCCGCCGAAATGCGCAGCGCATACCTTGAGCTGCGGGAACTCGTGCAATATCCGCTTCATGCGCCTCGGATGCGAGTAGTCGTAGCGGTAGTCGCCGCAGTGGATGAGCAGCGCCAGGCCCATGCGCTCGCAGACCTCGTACACGCGCATGAGGCGCGGGTCGTCCATGTCGACGCGCTGCGTGTCGGGATGGAGCTTCACGCCGAGAAGCCCCAGCCTGCGGGCACGATCGAGCTCGGCTTGCGGATCCTCGAAGTCCTGATGCATGGCGGCGAGACCGCTGAGGCGAGGCCGAGCGCTGCACGATCGCGCGATGAAGTCGTTGATGGGGCCACGGTCTGCGGCTTGACCGCGACGGAGCATACCACGGTCTGCGCGATGTCCGAATCAGCGCACAGCTCCATCAAGCACGCCACCGATCCCTCGTGGGCGCTCATCGGAATATCGTAGAAGAGCCCGACGCTCTCGGTCGCGCGCTGGGCGATCTTGTCTGGGTAGATATGCGCATGCATGTCGACGACGGGCACGAGAAGATCCTTCCTGCAGCGATTCTCCACAGAAGAGCATAGCAGGCCCATGGCGCAAAACCCGAGAATGGCCCATAATGGGAACCATGATTACCACATTTGCCGAGCTCAGGCTGAACGAGCAGATTCTCTCCGGGGTGGAGTCCCTCGGTTTCGCAGAGCCGACCCCCGTCCAAGCCCAGGCCATCCCCCTCGTGCTCGAAGGCCGCGATCTCGTGGCCTCAGCGCAGACCGGGACGGGCAAGACCGCCGCATTCGTCCTGCCCGTGCTCCAGCTCATCGCAGGATCCGCGACCGGCGGGCGGCCCTCCGCAACCGAAGCGGCAGCCGAGACGCTTGACGCGGCACCGAACACTGGCGGGAAGGGCGCCGATGCCGAACAAGCCCCTCGCACGCGGAGACGTCGCAGGCGCCGCGCAGACGCGGGGATTCCCGCTGCGGAAGCCTCAACCGCAGGCGGTTACGGTCCGTTCGCGCTGGTGGTAACCCCCACGCGCGAGCTCGCGCAGCAGATCGAGTGCGTCACCTCGGCCGTGTGCGAGAAGACCGGGCAGCGTGCGGTCATCGTCATCGGGGGCACCCGCTTCGATCGGCAGCTGAAGGATCTCGCGCGCGGCTGCGACCTGCTCGTCGCCACACCGGGACGCCTCATCGACCTTATGGAGCGCAAGGTCGTCGATCTGTCGCAGGTCCGCATCCTCGTGCTCGACGAGGCCGACCGCATGCTTGATATGGGCTTCTGGCCGAGCATCCGCCGCATCATGCGCTCCCTGCCCAAGAAACGCCAGACGCTGCTCTTCTCCGCGACCATCCCTCCGAGCATCAAGAGCACCATCGATGCGATGCTGCACGACCCCGCGTACGTTGAGATCGCACGCATCGGGGAGACCGCATCGACGGTTGAGGAGCGCCTCTGCCCCGTCACGCAGGGCCAGAAGGTGCTGCTTTTGCGCGATATCCTCGGCGCGGACGGCACCGGACGGGACGGCGCGCTCGACCGTGTGCTCGTGTTCTGCCGCACCAAGCAGCGCGTGGACGATGTGCGCCGTGCGCTTGCTGCGGCGGGCATCGAAGCAGCCGAGATGCATGCCGACCGCACCCAGAAGGCGCGCATCAAAGCGCTCGAACGCTTCCGCGAGGGCAAGGTGCAGGTGCTCGTGGCGACCGACATCATGAGTCGCGGCATCGACGTGAGCGGCATCGACGCCGTCATCAACTTCGATGTGCCGCTCGACCCCGAGGATTACGTCCACCGCATCGGCCGCACGGGACGCGCCGGCGCCACCGGCCGTGCCTACACCTTCGTCGCGCCCGACGAGCTGACGCCGCTGCGCGAGATCGAGTACTTCACCGGCAAGCTCATCCCCCTCTGGGATCAGCCGGGATTCTCCTATGATGAGCATCGCATCATCCCCAGCAGCGCACGCTCTGCCGTAAGGCCCAAGCGCATGATGTTCTCGGGATCGAAGATGAGGGGAAGAGGGCCGTCGAGGGGTTTCGGCCGCAGGTAGCTCCGCGTATCCGCAATCGATCGGCATGCGGGCGCACTCGCACGCAGCCGCACCCGCATGCCATGGGCTACACTTATAGGCGCAGCTCTCGTACAGTGAACCCGGAGGCACCATGGCACAGCTCCTCGGCATGTTCGTGCTCGCCCTCGCCCCCATCATCTGGCTGGTCATCGGCCTGTGCATCCTTAAGCTGGAAGCATACAAGGCGAGTATCGGGGCACTCGCCGTGGCAGCCGTCTGCGCCCGCGCCGTTTGGCGCATGCCCGCGATCGACATGGCCACCGCCGCGCTCGAGGGCTTCGCGATGGCCATCTGGCCTATCGTCATCGTCATCATCGCCGCAGTCTTCACCTACAACCTCACCGTCCACACGGGTGCCATGGAGACGATCAAGCGCATGCTCTGCTCGGTCTCGGCAGACCGCCGCGTGCTCGTGCTGCTCATCGCCTGGTGCTTCGGCAATTTCCTCGAGGGCATGGCGGGGTTCGGCACCGCCGTCGCCATCCCCGCGAGCATGCTCGTCGCGCTCGAACTCGACCCGATGGTCTCGATCCTCTCCTGCCTCATCGCCAACGGCGTGCCCACGATGTTCGGGTCCATCGGCATCCCCACCACCACGCTCGCTGCCATCACGGGCCTCGACCCGATACAGCTCGCGTTCACCCAATCACTGCAAGCGTTCCCCTTCGCGCTGGCATGCCCCGTGCTCATCGTGATGCTTGTGGGCGGGGGCCCCAAGGCGCTGCGCGGCGCGATCCCGGTCACGCTCATCGCGGGCCTCTCGTTCGCCGTACCCGAGGTTCTCACCGCCCGCTTCATCGGAGCCGACCTGCCCGATGTCGTGGGCGCGGTATGCTCCCTCGTCGCCACCTTCGTCTTCGCCCTTTCCCTGAAAGGGCGTGCGGTGCCCGAGGAGCACCGCATGGAGATTGCCGATACCGGCAAAGCTATCGGCGCGGGCGAGGCGCTGCGTGCGTGGGCGCCGTTCATCCTGATCTTCGCCGTGCTCATGCTCACGAGCAAGCTCTTCCCCGCCATCAACGGCCCGCTCTCGTCGATCAAGACCACGGCCAACATCTATGCGGGCGACCCGGAAGCCACGCTGACCTTCACCTGGATCAACACCCCCGGCGTTCTGATCTTTTTCTGCGGCATCGCGGGCGGCGTCATTCAGGCCTGCTCACCTGCCGAGATGATCCGCGTCCTCGGCGAGACCTGCAGGCAGATGGGCAAGACCGTGGTCACGATGCTCGGCGTGCTCGCATGCGCCAAGATCATGGGTTACTCGGGCATGATCTCGAGCATCGCGTCGTTCTTCGTGGGAACGCTCGGAAACCTGTATCCCTTGGTCGCCCCCCCTGCTGGGCGCGCTCGGCACCTTCGTGACCGGCTCGGGCACCTCGAGCGAAGTGCTTTTCGGCAACGTGCAGGTACAGGCCGCGAACTCGATCGGCGTCGATCCCTTATGGCTCGCGGCGTCCAACTCGCTCGGCGTCAGCGCGGGGAAGATGATCTCGCCGCAGAATATCGCCATCGGCTGCGCTGCCTGCAACCTCACCGGCAAGGACGGCGAGATCCTCGGTCGCATCGCACCGTATGCGTTCGCGTTCGCGCTCTGCATGTCGATTCTGGTTTTCGCGCTCGCGTGAGCGACCGGCGGGTTGGTAGTACGATACTCGGGCCCTGTTTCAAAAGCGCATCCTCTCCGATCATCGTTGCCAACGATGTCGAAGCAAGCGCACCGAAGGCATGCCTCGATAGAGTGCTCGGGCACGGTAGATACGCACTGA
Source organism: Coriobacteriales bacterium OH1046 (assembly GCA_004010535.1). Classification (GTDB taxonomy): domain Bacteria; phylum Actinomycetota; class Coriobacteriia; order Coriobacteriales; family Atopobiaceae; genus RUG721. The sequence goes on from RQYE01000005.1 coordinate 224,896, forward strand.
CAAAACAAGCCATTTGCAGCCAGCCCAGCCGGTATTCCGTATGAGGATGGAGCGGCAACACCAGGATAGTGCCGCTCCATCCCCCCATGCCTCTGTGCACTATTCCTTCGAGCTCTTTTGATTCATAGTACGGTTAGTGATATAGTTATTACAGTAACCGTAGTAGGGAGGCCAGGCTATGCGGGACAATGCGAAAGGCGGTGCGCTTACAGAAGTGACCTTCTACATTCTACTCTCCCTCTATACTCCAAAACACGGATACGCTGTCATGCGGTTCATTGAAGATGCGACAGGCGGGCGGCTCTCATTGGGGGCTGGCACGTTGTATGGCGCGTTGAACTCCTTGCAGGAAAAGGGTTGGATTGAACCTTGCAAAGATAATGGGGGCAGGAGAAAAGAGTACGTCACCACTGTGCAAGGAAAAGAAATCGCGAAAAAAGAACTTGCAAGGCTCAATGAGCTTGTGGGCATCGCACGCGAAATCATTGGAGATGCAGTATGAGCAAAAAATGCTATCGCTTCTTCGGAGGCCTGCTGAACATGCAGGCAGATTGGTTGAATAGAATGTCAGGAAAGGGCTATCGCCTTATTCGGACAGGAAAAATGCTCTATGAATTCGAAGAGGGCAAGCCTAACGAAGTGAGCTATTGCGTGGAGTTCATCGGAGAAAAATCGAAAGAGAGCGCAGAAGATTATTCCCGCTTTTTAGAGGATATGGGCTATAGGGTGTTTTCCAAAAACATCAATCTCAACTATGCTGTCGGTAAGGTGCGTTGGCGTCCGTGGGCTGAGAGGGGCGGGCGCATCGCGACAAACGCCACGACCTTTAATCGAGAGCTGCTGATCGTAGAAAAAGAGAACGACGGAAAGCCGTTTGAGCTTCACACCTCCTATGAGGATAAAGAAGACTATTACGGCAATTTACGCAAGCCGTGGCTTTTTCTGCTGCTCATGTTTGCGCTAGTTTCCGTTGCAAAGCATTCCGTGCTCTTTGGCGTCTTTGCCTTGGTTGCCCTGATTCCCGCCCTTATATATCAAGTGCAGATACTGAAGATCCGGCGAGAGGCCAGAACACAAGAATGGTGATGGTTGTACATGGCGAACCCGGTCGAGCCAGTCGACGGTCAAGGTGAACGGCGCACTATGCCGCCCTTGACAGCCCTGCCTACACGATTCGCCTGAATCCATCCATCGGGCTTCCAAGAGGCTCTCGTCGATCGGAAGATCTTCGAGGCCCACGAAGAGCACGCCCTTCTCGTCATACCTTGCCTTGCTAAGGGCACGTCCAGATGCCGGGGACGATTGACGATCATTCCACCCCAATCCAATGCGTACTTACGCAAAAATCTCAAATAAAATTCGAGCCGAGATATTGCCCGGAAGCCATTCCCCATGAAATGACGCTCTGTGATTCGCGCCCGCCCCATCTGGATATGCGTTCTAAGACAAAATCGGGCGATATTCTGTCTGGAAACGCATATCCAGATGGAACGGATCATCGCCCCGGCGAGGCTGGCATCCCGCCGGTCAGGCCGTATCGCGCCGTATGCGCCCGCGCTCATGCGAAGGGCCATCGCCCAGTGGTGGAATCCTATGCTCCAAGCGCGCGGACGGGAATGACATAAATGCCATCGGGTCTTCTGTAGGCGCGCTCCCCCGTCCCCGTGAGCACAGCCATGAAGGACGGCTCGGGAGTACGCGCCCTGCTATCCCGCGCAAGCTTGTCGCGCATGCGTGTGAGCGCTACCGCAGCATCATCGACCTTCCCGGGGCTGAGTTTGATCTCGATCCCCGCCCAGCTGTGATCGGCCCGCTCGATTACGGCATCGATCTCGAGGCTGGAATCATCGTGATAATAACGCAGCGGATAAGCACCTGCATCGGGTAGCGCGCGAGCATAGACATCGAGATCACGCATGCAGAGGTTCTCGAAAACCAGCCCGAAAGTCTGCCAATCCTGCATGAGCGCGTCCGCCGAGAGTCCGAGCAACGACACCGCAAGAGACGGATCAGCGAAGTAGCGCTTGGGCTTCGTGCGCATGCGTTTCGGCGAACGCGAGGGAGGAACCCATCCTGGCACGATGTCCACAAGATAGGAGCGCACAAGCAGATCCATATGATGCGAAATGTTCTGCTGCTCGTCATTGGTCGGCCCTCTCCCGTCTCCGATCGCATACACATCACGCGCCAAGGTGGCGAACGTCGGAACCTGCCCCACATTGCGCGCGATCGACCCCAAGAGACGCTCCGCGATGACGGGATTTCCCCCCATCATCGGAATGGATTGCGCGATGATCGCAAAAAGGTATTCGCGGATAACGACCTGCGCACCTGCCGGATCGACGGATATGAGCTCCGGCCAGCCGCCCCGTACGCAGAGCTTCGCGAGATCGGTAATGTTCGTCGCCACCTCGCAAGGGTCGAATCTCCCCTCGAACAATCCCGAGAGGCTGACGGTACCTGAGGAATCTCCTGATTCGGCAAGGGTCATCGGATGCATACGGATGCGGCCGATGCGGCCCGCACCGCTATGTGCAGTCTCCTCGGCAGAAGGTGTGGAGGATCCTGTGAGAATCCACCGGCCTTTCTTTCCCCGACTTTCGTCAATCTTATGGCGTACGACATCCCAGATCTCGGGCGCCCGTTGCCATTCATCGATAACGTGGGGTACCGGACCATCGAGCGTGTATCCGGGATCAGCCTTCGCGATTTCAAGGTTTCCCCCACGGTCGACATACGTGACGCTGTTCGCATGCGCGAGAGACGACCAGGTTTTTCCGCACCAGCGTGTACCCCCACCTCGATAGCACCGAAAAGCCGAAGATAGCGTTCGATCTGGGCATCGACGATCCGAGGGAGATATTGCTCTGGCCGTGTTGTATATATGCCCATGCCCTCTCCCCGATTCGGTGGTCTTCATCTGAATCCGAATTATAGTTACAAGAAAAAGCGAATACAAGAATCTAGAAAATACGAGTATAAACTACTAGAGAAAACGAATGATAGTACGGCTATCTACTCATCGAACGGGCAGCACAGCCTACCGCCCACCCCCTTCTTCTGCAAGCGGATTCGAAGCAAGTGGTTTATGATACTGGCATACGTGCATCAGCACAGAGTCTATCGCTGGGAGGAAACGTGTTCGAGCCTGTGACCTTCGCCGGCATCACCATGCCGCTCATCAGCTTCATCCTGCTCGGCAGCGCCCTCGTATTCCTCATCATCGTGCAGGGGGCGCGCAGCATGATCTCCAACAAGCTGCAGAGCCTTTTTACGAGCAAACTCTACGACGAATTCCTCGACACCGTCGATAAGCCGTCCACGCGCTTCTTCATCCCCGCATACAACCGTGCATACCTGCGCCTGAATGCTTTCATGGCCAAAGGCAGCGCCGAGAAGGCGAAAGCTGCCTTCGACCAGCTGCTCACCATGAGATCCACGCGCACACAGCGCGATGACCTGCTTTTCAAGGCCTTCCAATTCTATATGCAGCAGGAGGATTTCGAAGACGCCAAGGCCGTGCTCGACGAGATGCGATCCTACGGACGCCACGAGGAGCGCGTCGAGGAGTGCGTGCGGGCCTATGAGATCTTCGGCAACAGCTCCTGCGCCTATATCGACGAGATGGAGGCGGCGTTCGATGAGGCCCCCTATGCGCTCAAGGTGAGCTATGCCCTCATGCTCGCGACGCAGTACGCCAGCAAGAAAGACGGGGGATCTGCCGAGAAGTGGCAGGATACGGCTCGCGAGCTGCTCGAGAACCCGCCCGAGAAATCCAGTTGAGGCCGAAGCTCCCGACCATCGAAACCCGCACGCGAGGGGAATCTAGCCGAGAAGGCGTACCTCGGGCTCGAGGCGTACGCCGAATCGCCCCTCCACCTCATCCTGCACATGGGCGATCAAACCATGCACGTCGGCTGCCGTAGCACCGCCCATGTTGACCACGAATCCCGCATGCTTGGTCGAAACCGCAGCCCCGCCTATCTGGAAGCCCTTGAGGCCCGCATCGGAGATGAGCTTGCCTGCGAAATGGCCTTCGGGGCGCTTGAAAGTGGAGCCGGCACTCGGAAGCTCGAGCGGCTGCTTCTCGGTGCGCCGAGCGGTGAAGTCATCCATCTTGGCGCGGATCTCGTCGGGGTCGCCCGCATGCAGACCGAAAGTCGCCGAGACTACGACCATCCTCTCGTCTGCGATGCGGCTCCGGCGATACCCCAAATCGAGCTCGTCGACGCCGAGCGTATCGAAGCTCCCATCCGCCCGTATGACACGCACCGATTTGAGCACATCGGCTATGCAGCCGCCATAGGCGCCCGCATTCATGTAGCAGGCCCCGCCCACGCTGCCGGGTATGCCGCAGGCGAACTCCAAGCCCGAGAGGCCCAACTCGCAGGCCATCTCGCTCGCCTCGCGCAATGACACGCCTGCCTGGCAGCACATCTCCAATCCATCGAGGGTGACTCGCACAAGATCGTGCGCAAGCCCGATAACCACGCCATCGAAGCCATCATCGGATACGAGCAGGTTGGATCCTGCACCCAGCACGAAGAACGGCATGTCCGCCGCACGGCAGGCCTCGATGCAGGCGCGGATCTCCTCGGGATCGTCGGGGATGACGTAGAGCGCCGCAGGGCCCCCGATCTCGAACGTGGTATGCCTGCTCATGGGCTCGTCGGCAAGCACCCGCTCCTCCCCCACCAGGGAACGGAGCTTCCAAGCGAGCGACTGCCTGTCTGAATCCGAGTCCGCCATCCTTTGTGCACATCCTTTCGCAAGGATAAGGGCGCCATCTACGTGCGGTTCGATTCTAGATGCCCCCTCGAGCGTGCGCAAGCCCTTCCAACCGATCGGCAACCCCATCCCACTGACATATCGACAAGCAGGGTAGTTGAATGATATGTTCAAATGCATATACTGACATGTTGTCAAATGCCGCAACCATGCCAAGGGAAAGAGAGCCCATGGGAAACAGGGTCACCATCCAAGACATCGCAGACGAGCTCGGCCTGTCGCGCAACACCGTATCGAAAGCGCTCAATAACTCGGATGGCCTTGCAGAATCGACACGCGCGCAGATCCTCCAGAAAGCCATGGAGATGGGCTACAAGCAGTTCGCGTACGCGAACTCGATCCTGGGGTTGCAGCAGGCGGGGCTTCCCGCCACGATGCTGCCCGGTATGACCGATCGACGCGAGGTCGCACTCTTCTCCACAACATACCTTGCCGCACCGCACTTCTCATCGCTCATGCTCGACGCGCTTCAAAACGAGCTCTCCTTGCTCGGTTTCACACTGAACTCGCATCGGGTGAACATGGAGAACCTCGCCGATCTCACCCTTCCCATGACCTTCGACGAGAGCCGCGTCGCAGCGATCGTCTGCATCGAGATGTTCGACTACGCCTACGATCAGATGCTGTGCGATCTGGGCATCCCCACGCTGTTCGTGGATGGACCTGCGAAGGCACGGGGCGAGAGCCTGCCCTCAGACCAGCTGTACATGGACAACACCACCGAGATCCTCCATTTGGTCCACGAGATGATCGGCCGGGGCTGCACGCGCATCGCCTTCATCGGCAACCACCTGCACTGCCAGTCGTTCTTCGAGCGTTACGCCGCCTTCCGCACCGCCATGATGCTCGCGGGCATCCCCGTCGAGGAGCGCAGCTGCATCCCCTTCAACCTCGTCCACGACATAGGACGGGAGCTAGCGCGGTTGCCGGAGCTGCCCGAGCTCTTCATCTGCGCGAACGACTTCGTTGCCATCGATGCCCTCCAAGCCCTCAGGAAGCTGGGCTTCGACGTCCCGCGCGACGTGCTCCTCGCAGGATTCGACGACTCCGCCGAATCGCGCGTATGCATGCCGCCGCTCACCACGATACACATCCACACGCAGGTCATGGCCTATTCCGCTCTCGAGCTCCTCCGCACGAGGATGAAGGAGCCCGACTTGAACTACCGTCAGGTCTACACCGAGACGGACCTCATCTGGCGCGCATCGACGGAACGGGGCAGTGCATAAGGCATAGTAGCCGCTCATAGGGAACCGCGTTCGATAGACCCGCTCCCCAGCATATGATCTGTAGGTAAAAGTGTGCAAATGCACTATAATTGTATTCGTAAACGCCACATTCCGTTCTGTACGATGCCCTGCCCGGAAAAGCACGGCATCGAATCCTTCCCGTCACGGGAGCCGCCCATGAGCATCTTCTCGTATGACAGCAAATTCAGCCAGGTGTTCCTGAAGATCGCCTACGGATGCTTCCTCAATGTGCTCTGGATCGCCTGTTCGGTCCCCATCATCACCCTAGGCGCCTCGACCACCGCTCTCTATGCCGTCACCTTGAAGATCGTCGACAACGAGGAGGGCAACGTCACCAAGCAGTTCTTCCAAGCGTTCAGGGAGAACTTCAAGCAGGCGACGGCCATCTGGCTCGTCTTGCTCGCAGTCGGCATCTTCCTCGGAGCAGACGCCTTCATCCTCGTCCGCCTGCGCGATTCGTCAGCCGGCGCTCCCTCCGTCATGTGGACGATCATCCTCGCCATGGTCATCGCCTCCCTCATCATCTACGCCATCGTGCTCATGTACGTCTTCCCCCTCGTTGCCCGCGTGGAGAACACCAGCCCCAACATGGTGAAAAACGCCCTCCTCATCGGCATCCGCTACCTGTTCTGCACGATCCTGGTCTTCGCCATCCACTTCGCCATGTTCGTCGTCATCGTCAGGTTCTTCACGCCCCTCGTCCTGTTCGGAGAGGGTCTCTGCGCCCTGCTCAGCTCGTATCTGCTCGCGCCTGTCATCAAGGCGTGCTCTGAACCGGCTTCTCCCCATCCGCAGGAAGGCGGGGAAGGAGGCGTGCGATGAGGCTGCCACCCGAGGAGCGGGCGGCCCATCGGGCCGCCTTCGCAGCGATGGCTACGTCGGAGCGGCTCGACTACATCTTCTCGTATTACAAGCTCGAGCTGGCAATCGTATCCATCGCCGCGCTCGTCGCAGGGACTATCATCGTGCGTATCCTCACGCATAGGGACGCCGTGCTCTACCTGGCCTATGCCAACGTTGCTGTGGAAAGCGGGCTCGACGAGGCGCTCGGAGAGGGATTCGTGACACACCTCGGACTTGATCCGCAGGAAAACGAAGTGTATCGATATCATGACCTCTACCTCTCCGACGATGAAGGGGTCGCAGACCACCGGTACGCCTATGCCTCCCACATCAAGCTCCTCGGAGCGATAGATGCCGAGCAGCTGGATGTGGTCATCATGGGCAAAGACGCGTACGACATCCTCTCCTCGGCCGGATACCTCGCCGATCTCCCGACGATCATCTCCGGAACCGACCCCGAAACGCAGGAGATCCTCGTGCCGCTCCTCGTGGCGAACGAGGTCGTCGTCGAGGACAATATGGTCGAATATAACTTGGGCGAGACGGACACCTATCAGGCCACGGTCGTTGAGGCTGTGAATGCGGTCGATGCCGCCGGCTTGCCGCTCTTCGAAGGTGCCGGATTCTCCGGGCAGGCATATCTCGGTGTCATCGCGAACAGCCCCCGGCAGGATGCTGTCCTTGCATATCTCGAATACCTTTCCGCCGCCACCTTCTAACAGGCCTCTTTCCACATCGAGCGAACGGAGTCTCCATGGCATTCTCGAACAAGATCATGCTCATCACCTACGCCGACAGCCTCGGCAAGAACCTCCGCGAACTCAAGGAGGTGCTCGACGCCCACTTCGACCAGGCAGTAGGAGGAGTCCATATCCTGCCGTTCTTCCCCTCCTCCGCCGACCGCGGCTTCGCTCCGATGCGCTACGACATCGTGGACCCCGCATTCGGCACCTGGGAGGATGTGCGCGCCATCGGCGCGCGCCGCTTCCTCATGTTCGACTTCATGATCAACCACATCTCGCGCCAGTCGCCGTTCTTCCAAGACTTCTTGGAGAAGGGGGATGCCTCCGAGTTCCGCGACTTCTTCATCCGCTACAAGGAGTTCTGGGAGGGGGGCTTCCCCACTCAGGAGCAAGTCGATGCCATCTACAAGCGCAAGCCGCGCGCACCTTACGTGGAGATCGAGCATGCCGATGGGGAGACCGAGAAGCTCTGGTGCACCTTCGGCGAGGAGCAGATCGACATCAATGTGAAGTCCGCGCGGGCCCAGCGCTTCTTCGCCGACACGCTGCGTCTCATGGCCGAGAACGGCGCGGATATCATCCGCCTCGACGCCTTTGCCTACGCCTGCAAGCGGGCGGGTACCAGCTGTTTCTTCGTCCAGCCCGAGACGGGGGAGCTGCTCGAAGCCATGCAGGGCATCCTCGGACCTGATGTCGCCATCCTGCCGGAGATCCACGAGCATTACTCCATCCAGATGCGGGTCGCGGAGATGGGCTACTGGATCTACGACTTCGCCCTGCCCGTGCTCACGCTCCATGCCCTGTATGCAGGAGATGGGACATACCTCAAGCGTTGGCTCGAGATGAGCCCGAAGCACCAGTTCACGACGCTCGATACCCACGATGGCCTGGGCATCGTCGACGTGAGGGACCTCCTTCCCGACAACGAGATCGAGGCCACCAAGGAGCATATGTTCTCTCACGGGGCCAACGTGAAGCGCATCTACAACACCGAGAAATACAACAATCTGGACATCTACCAGGTCAATACCACGTATTACTCGGCGCTCGGCAACGATGATGCGGCCTACCTGCTCGCCCGGGCGATACAGTTCTTCGCGCCGGGCGTGCCCATGGTGTACTACGTCGGCCTCCTTGCCGGCGAGAACGATATCGACCTGCTCGAGAGCACCAAGGAGGGGCGCAATATCAACCGCCACTACTACTCGAAGGAGGAGGTTGCCGAGGAGCTGCACCGCCCGGTCGTACACGATCTTGTCAGGCTCATGGAGCTGAGAAACGATCACCCCGCCTTCGATTACGATGGTGACATGGAAGTCGGGATCCCCGCCCAAGGTAGGCTCTCCATCCGCCGGACCTCTGGAGATGCTTGGGCGCAGCTCGATGCTGATCTGATCGCGAGAGCCTATGAGATCACGCTCTCGTAGGCGCGCGGACCGCCAAGACTGCCCCGCCCCATCCGGTGCCTTCCGCAAAGATGAGGCGCGGGAATCCGGTCAGATGTGGAGACGCAGATGAGCGAAGCATACGACAGTGCCCGGAAAGCGGGGCGGCGCCAGATGAAGGAGGCCCTCTCGCGAGGGGAGAGCCCGTTTCTCCCCTCCCTTGATGGCATCATCCCCGACCATGCCTCAACCGAGGGGATGGCCGTCGGCACCATCGACATCCCGCTCCCGCTCGTCGTAGGCACAAGGACGCGCAGCCGCAGCAGCATGTTCTCGTGCGGTTTCCTCCCCATCGCAGACCCTGGATCGGAGTTCGCAGTCAAGTGGTCCGCCCTCTACGACGCCCAGGTCAGCGAGGGTATCCGAGATCCGATCGTAGCGTACGAGTACCTCCAGCGCTTCTACGTCGCCGAGGGCAACAAACGCGTATCGGTCCTGCGCTGGCTCGACAACCCAACGATAACCGCGCGTGTCGCACGCGTTATGCCGCGTGATGCGGATGAGACGGAAGCGGAGAGCTACCGCGAGTTCCTCGAGTTCTACCGCGTCGCCCCGATCTATGGGTTCTTCTTCTCCGCACCGGGCTCGTTCGCACGGATGGCGCGGCTCTTGGGGCGCGATCTCGAGAACCCTTGGCCGCCAGATGAAGCCAAGCGCCTGGGAACGGCGTACCGCCTCTTCGAGCGCTCCTTCGAGGACAACGGCGGAGATGCGCTCCCCTCCACCGCAGCCGATGCTTTCCTTATCTACCTGCAGGATTACGCCACATCAGATCCGCTGCGCGCATCCGCCAGCACCATGGACGAGCGTGTGAGGCGCATCTGGGACGAGTTCGTGGCCGCCTCGCCTGACAAGCCCATCGACTATGTCGAGCATCCCCCCGATGGCAAGCCGAGGATCATCCCAGCGATCAGGAGCCTCGTGCTCCCGGCGAAACCCCTCCGCGTGGCCTTCATCTACGATAGGAGTCCCCAGACCTCGGGGTGGGTCGCCCTCCACGAACGCGGCAGGATCGATCTCGAAAAACGTCTCGTCGGCCAGGTCGAGACCATCGCCTTCCCATCCTGCTCGACCGGAGGGGCGTTCGATGGTGCGGTCGAGGCCGCGATCGCAGACGGCAGCGCGCTCATCGTGACGTCCTCGCCCCGGCAGTTCGAGCAAACCGTGCGCGCAGCCGTCGCCCATCCGGATCGGAGCTTCATCAATTGCTCGATCAACCTCACGAGCAGTGCCGTCCGCACCTTCTATGCGCGGATGTACGAGATCAAGTTCGTCATGGGCGCTCTCGCGGCGAGCCTCGCGAAGAACCATCGCATAGGCTATCTGGCCTTCTCCCCTATCTACGGCAGCATTTCCGAGGTGAACGCATTCGCTCTCGGAGCTGCGCTCGTCGACCCCTATGCAACCGTCCACTTAAGATGGCTCTCGGCATCTGGAGAGAGCTGGGAACGCGAGCTGCTCGATGCGGGAGTGAGCGTTATCGCGGGACGCGACCATCCCGATCCTACGGATCCCGACACCCCGCATGGACTGTACCGTATCGGTGAGGATGGCTCCGTCGAAAGCTTGGCGATCCCCGTATGGGACTGGGGCCGCTACTACGAGCTCATCGTGCGCTCGATCAAAAACGATACCTGGCAGAAGGATGGTACCGGTCGCAGGGAGCGGGCGCTCAATTATTGGTGGGGCATGTCATCAGGGGTTGTGAGGCTCGACCTGGGACAAGATCTGGCCGCCGGGCAGCAGCGCCTTGCCGGGCTTCTCGCGAAATCCATCGTCGATCGCCGCCTCCACCCCTTCGAGGGCGCGATCTTCGACCAGAGGGGGACCCGGATCAATCCGGAAGGATCCCCGAGGCCCTCGAACGAGCAGATCGCGAGCATGCGCTGGCTCAACGGCAACATCGTGGGACGTCTCCCGAAGAGTTGGGAGCTCTCACGCGATGGGAGGGACGATGTCGAGGTCTCGGGCGTGATATCGAGGCAGACCGACGAGGGGGAGTAGCGGGATGCGCATCCTTGCCATCGCGGACAAGGAGGATGCGGTCCTGTGCAGCAGGATCGCCAACGGGGCGCAGCGGTCGCCGGATCTCATCGTCTCATGCGGCGACCTGCGTCCCGGGTACCTCGACTTCGTTGCGACCGCAGCAAATGCACCGCTGCTGTACGTGCGCGGCAACCACGACACGGACGAACGAGGGTACGCGAGCATGGGCGGCACGGCACTGGGAGGGTGCATCGTCACGGTCAAGGGCATACGCATCGCCGGACTCGATGGCTCGCTCGACTACCGTATGGGGATCGTGGGCTTCAGTGAGGCGCAGATGAGGCGGAAGGCGCTCATGCTCGCCATGCACGCCCGTCTGACGGGCGGTCTGGACGTGCTCGTGACCCACGCGCCGCCGCTCGGCTACGGAGATCTCGATGACCGTGCGCACAGGGGATTCGCGTGCTTCAACTGGCTACTCGATACCCTCCGACCCAAGATCCTGCTCCACGGCCATACCCACCTCGATTACGGGCTCGTGGCACGGGAGCTCGCGCATCCGAGCGGAACCCGTATCGTGAACGCCTGCGGGCACTGGGAAGGAGAGCTCTAAGGGAGCGTACTGGAGGGTAGGATGTTCCCCTTCCAGCAGCACGCAGCAGCTCTCGCACGAAACGTGCTGTTGTATCGGTGCGTTTCGCGAAACGTGCGGATAATTCGCATGCGGTTCGCGAAACGTGTATACGGTTCACGAAACGTATAGATATGTACCGCGAGGAAAGGAGCAGCCCGCCCCGCCTCTCGGCAGGACGGGCTGCTCCCGGAAGGAAGGGGAGGGGAGGTTACAGGTCATACTCCTTGCAGACGGGCTCGTTCCGCACGGCGGAATCGGCGTCGTACCAAATCAGATTATTGCCCGTCGCCTTGTCGAAAAGCTGGACGAGCTCGGGTTTCGTGGTGAATTTGATGGATGCCCCCATCGAGACGTCGGCTCCGAGGTCGACGGTGGGAACGACCATGACGACCTCGTCGTTGCCGGAGCGCGCATGGATGTTGTACTCGCTGCCCATCATCTCGGAGACCTCGACCAATGCGCTCAGCTCGCCCTCTCCCACCGTCACGTGCTGCGGGCGGATGCCAGCGACGATATCGCAGGGTCCCTGCGCATTCTGTTTGAGCGCTTTCTGCTGGAAATCGCTGAGCTTGAAGCGGACGCCGCGGATCTCTGCATAATAGACGCCGTTCTCGACAAGGAGCTTGCAGCCGTCGAAGAAGTTCATCACGGGCATGCCGATGAAGCCCGCGACGAAGAGGTTGACGGGCTTTCCGAAGACCTCCTGCGGGGTTCCGATCTGGTTGACGAATCCGTCCTTCATGATGACGATGCGGTCGCCCAGGGTCATGGCCTCGGTCTGGTCGTGCGTGACGTAGATGAAGGTGGTATTGATGCGGTGGCGGAGCTTGATGATCTCGGCCCTCATCTGGTTGCGGAGCTTGGCGTCGAGGTTGGAGAGCGGCTCGTCCATGAGGAAAACCTTCGGGTCGCGGACCATGGCGCGGCCGATGGCCACGCGCTGGCGCTGGCCGCCCGAGAGGGCCTTGGGCTTGCGGTCGAGGTACTGCGTGATATCGAGGATCTCGGCCGCCTCGTTGACCTTCTGCTCGATCTCGCTCTTGGGCATCTTGCGCAACTGGAGCGCGAAGGCCATATTCTCGCGCACGGTCATGTGGGGGTAGAGGGCGTAGCTCTGGAAGACCATGGCTATGTCGCGGTCCTTGGGGGCCACGTCGTTCATGAGCTTGCCGCCGATGCGGAGCTCCCCGCCGGAGATGTCCTCAAGACCGGCGACCATGCGCAGCGTCGTGGACTTGCCGCAGCCCGACGGGCCGACGAGCACGATGAACTCCTTATCGGCGATCGTGATGTTGACGTCATGCACGGCAGTGACATCTCCGTCGTAGACTTTCTTGAGGTCCTTCAGCACGACTTCGGACATTGCGTTTCCTTCCTCTTCCCTCAGCACCCCGGCACTGAGTTGGCTTCGATATCGTATTTCTCGACGTTCAGCACGGCCCGCCCGTCCGAGAAGAACGTGATCTGATCGGCAGACTGATCGGTCGGGACTATCATGGAGAGCACCCGCTCGCCGTTGCCGACGAATACCTCCACGCTGTAGCGATCGAGCACGATGCGCAGATCGAGCGTCCCGTCGAAATCGGGAACCGCGCATTTGCGGTGGTACACGATCGCGCGCCGCAGACCCGAGTGCTTTCGGTTGAGCTTGAGCATGCGCTCCGCAGGCCTGAAAACCAGCGCCGAGTGGAAATGCTCGTCTTGGGCGAACCAAATGGCGAACTCGCGATACGGCTCCGATTCATCGGCGGGACGGATCGTGAGCGAGAGGTCGACGACCCGGCCGCTCACACCCTCGAGGGCAAGCTCGCCTTCGAGGCGCACATCCTTGTGCATCACACGGTTCTTGCGGGCGCGCTCAAGCTCGCGGACGGGCCACTGGCAAAGACGGCCGCCACGTACGGAAAGTTCGCGGGGAAGCGTCATCTGACCGAACCACGGCTGCCTGCCGCCCATGGAAATGGAATCCCAGTTCTGCATCCAAGCGATCAAGATGCGGCGGCCATCGGGGGAGAGCATGGTCTGGCTGGCGTAGAAGTCGAGCCCGTAATCGATCGCTTGGCGCGACTCCGCGATGAAGGCGCCCGTCTCATCGTCGCGGTGGCCGAGCAGGCAGAGCGTGCCGTTACCGCTCATGAACTCGTCTCCCTCGGGGAGCATGTCCTGGGGACTCACCAAGAGGACCTGCACGCCGTCGAGTTCGAAGGTATCCGGGCACTCCCACATGGTCCCGATCTGCACGTCATTGCGGGCGAATACGCAGTCGAAAGCCCAGTGCAAGCCGTCCCTGCTCTTGTACTGGAGGATCTGGGCAGAGCCGGATTCGTCCAAGTTGCCCACTACGCAGCGGAAGCTGCCGTCCCCCTCCATCCAGACCTTCGGATCGCGGAAGTGCTCCGCCGAGGCGCCTTCGGGCAGGAGGGTCTCGTCGATCACGGGATTGCCCTCGTACTTCCTATAGTCGAGGCCATCCCCGAACGCGACGCACTGCACCTGCCGCATGGCGAGCGTGCCATCGGGTTTCCTCCCCGCATCGGCCACGCCCGTGTACATGAGCATGTGCCTCCCATCGGGGAGCGCGAGCGCACTGCCCGAGAAGCAGCCCGCTCCCCCATCATAGGGTTCGTCGGGTGCGAGGGCGGTGGGAAGGAACTCCCAATGCAGCAGGTCATCGCTCACCGCGTGGCCCCAGTACATCGGCCCCCACTTGGTCTCGAAGGGATGGTATTGGTAGAACAGATGGTAGCGATCCCGGTAGTACGAGAATCCGTTGGGATCGTTCATCCAACCGATGCGCGCGGGAAGATGCACGCAGGGCCGCTCGCTTGGCGCGATGTTCCCCGAGAACCGTTCCTCGTAGTCCCTAGCGCGCGCGAGACGATCGCCGCGCGCCGCATCGTCATCGATGGCAGGCACAGTCAACACCTCCCTAGCTGCCGTCAGATCGCAGAACCGGTACAGGGGCATCCGCCTCGGAGAGACGAGGGCGGATGCCCCAAAAGATCTACCCCAGATACTCGTCCAGATACTTCTGGTGGATGTCGATGAACTCCTGGAGGCCGTAGGCGTCGAGGTCAGACTGAAGCTGGTTCCAAGCGGCGTCGTCGAAGCCGTTCATGACGGAGTCGGACTTGAATGTGTTGATGCACTTCATGAGGTCGGCCATGAGGTTGGAGACCTGGGTGGTGTCATCGGTGTTCATAAACACGTTGGGGTAGCAGTACTTGCCGTTCATGTCGGGCGTGTAGACGTCCTTGATCCAGTCGAGGCGGTACTGGGCATCATCCGGGCAGGTGACGTACACGTCGTAGTAGCTGTCGAGGATGGCGAGCGGGCCGTTGACGGACTCGGCCTCGCGGACCTCGACTGGGGAGGCATCGCCGAGCCACGTGTGCTTGAGCATCGGGTCGCCGTTCTCGTTGGCGCTCATCTCGAAGATGTCGAAGTCGTCGTCCTCGCCATAGGTGCCCCAGTTGTTCTGCGGCGACTGGATCGGGTCGTACATCTTGTCGAGCCAGGAGGCGACGAGCGCCGGGTTCTTGGCGACGGCGGTGATGACGCAGCGGCCACGCTGGAAGCCGGAGGTGAAGGAGCCGGTCTCGGGGGTGATGTTGACGACGTCGGCCTTGAGAGCGGGCAGGGGCACCCAGCCCTCACCGGCGATGAGATCGTCCATGCTGACCTGGGCGATGTTGGCGACGTCCCACGTGAAGCAGACGCCGTAGCGGCCGCTCTTGCCCTTGGCGACGTAGGTGGACCACTCTTGAGTGAAGGCCTCGGGGTCGATGAGGCCCTTCTCATACAGGCCATGCAGCCACTCGGTGCCCTTGCGGAAGCCCTCGGAGTTGGCGACGCAGACGACCTTGGCGTCATCGGTCACGCAGATGTGCTTGCCGCGGTCGGGGTCGCCGTAGCCCTCGCCGAAGCCGTTGATCAGGATGTAGGGATCCTGGCCGCCATCGTTCATGATGCAGGACATCGGGATGATGTCGCCATCGATGTTGAACTCCTTCTTGAGCTTGTCAGCGTTGTCCTTGAAGGCAACGAGGACGGCCTCGAAGTCCTCGATGGTCTTGGGGATCTCAAGATCGAGGGAGTCCAGCCACCACTTGTTGATGAAGGGCATGTTGCCGATGGTCTGGATGGCGGTCTTCTCATAGCCCAGCTGCTCGATCCAAGGCAGGGCCCAGATGTGGCCTTCCTCGTCCTCGCACATGGTGCGGTACTCGGGAGCCTGGGCAAAGACTGCCTGGAGGTTGGGCATGAACTTGTCGATGAGCTCTTCGACGTTGATGATGACGCCCTGCTTGGCATACTTCAGGAGTTCGGTGTCGCCGAAGCCGGCATTGAAGACGAAGTCGGGAAGGGTGCTGACGTTGGACATCTCGAGCGCGATCTTGTCGCCCCACTGGTCGCCCTGGATGGTCTTCCACTCGATGTGGACGTTGGTCTCCTCCTCGAGACGCTTGAAAATGGTGCGGTTGTTGGGCTCGGCCTCAGAGCCAGCGGGGTAGTTGGTCAGGCCGGCGAGCGTGGCGGTCTCGGCGAGCGGGAGCGCGACATCCTCGGGGGTGACCTCGTCGATGGAGACCTCGTTGCCGACGCCACCGCCACCGTCACCGCCACTGCAACCGGCGAGGGCGGCAGCAGCCGCAGCTGCGGACACAGACAGGAACGTACGGCGGTTCATGTTGTTGCTCATTTTGCTCTCTCTTCTCTTATGGGTGTTCGTGTTCGAACCTACGTGCTCTTTTGTCGTGGCCATCGACTAGCCCTTGACGGCACCGGCCATGATGCCGCTGTCGAAATAGCGTTGGAAGAACGGGTACATGATCAGAAGCGGGATGCTCGAGATGATGATGGTCGCGTACTTGAGCAGCTCGGCGAGCTGCGCGCGCTGAGCCGTGCTCTGCATGTCGGAAACCATGCCGGGCTCGGGCTGATTCTGAATCAGGATCGAGCGCAGGACCAGCTGGAGCGGCTGCTTCGAGGCGCTGTTGAGATAGATCATGGCGTCGAAGTAGCTGTTCCACATGCCGACGAAGTTCCACATCGCGATGGTGGCGATGATGGGCGTGCACACCGGCAGCAGCACGCGGAAGAAGTAGACCATCTCATTGGCGCCATCGATCTCGGCCGCCTCCTGGAGATCCTTCGGAATGCCCTGGTAGTAGGTGCGGGCGATGATCATGTTGTAGACACCGAACGCGCCGGGCAGGATGACCGCCCAAGGCGAGTCGAGCATGCCGAGGTTGCTGATAAGGAGGTAGGTCGGGATCAGGCCGCCGCCAAAGAACATCGTGATCATGAAAATCAGGTTGAAGAAGCCCTTGCCCTTGAAGTCGCTGCGCGACATCGGGTAGGCGGCGAGCAACGTGACGACGACGGAGATGACGGTGAACAGGACCGAGTAGATAATCGCGTTCCTGAAGCCAACCCAAATCTGGCTGTTGGAGAGGACGCGCTCGTATGCGGTGAGGGTCCATTTGCTGAAGTCGAAGGTCAGGCCCTGGTTTTGGAGGGTGACCGGGTCGACGAACGAAGCCAAGATGATGTAGATCATCGGCAGGACAATAGCGACGCAGAACAGACCAAGGATGGTGTAGCCAATGATCAGGGCGGTCTTGTCCTCGGAAGGAAGCTTGGCGAACTCGCTCTTCTTTTTCTTTGCCATGATGTCCCCCCTTCCTAGTACATGCCCTTGCCGTCGTTCATCTTCTTCACGATTTGGTTCATCGCGATGAGGAGGATGACGTTGATGACGGTGTTGAACAGGCCGACTGCGGTAGAGAAGCCATAGTTGCCGTCGAGAAGACCGACCTTATACACGTAGGTCGAGATGATCTCGGAGCTTGCCAGATTGAGGTCGGTCTGGAGCGCGTATGCCTTCTCGAAGCCGACGCTCATGATGTTGCCGACGCTCATGATGAACTGAACGAGCACAGTGTCACGGATGGCAGGCCACTCGACGGCCTTGATCTGCTGGAAGATGTTGGCGCCATCGATGACCGCAGCCTCCTTGAGGTCCTTGCTGGCGTTGGAGAGCGCGGCGGTGTAGATGATCGACGCCCAGCCCGCTCCCTGCCAGATGCCGCTGGCGATGTAGATGGTACGGAACGCCGAGGGCATGGTCATGAAGTTCCAAGAGGTGCCGAACAGCATGTTGATCATGCCCGTGGGGGAGAGCAGGATGCGGACGATACCGCACAGGACGATGACGGAGATGAAGTTGGGCATGTAGAGCACGAGTTGGATCTTCTGCTTGATCTTCGTGCTCAGGATGCGATTGAGCAGGAAGGCGAGCAGGATCGGCGCGGGGAAGCCCCATAGAAGGCCGAAGACGCTCAGCTTGAGCGTGTTGAGCAGGTACCTCATAAAGTCAGGCGACGAGAGGAAGCGCTGGAAGTGCTCAAAGCCGACCCACTCACTGCCCAGGATGCCCCTGATGGGATTGTACTCCTCGAACGCGATCAAGACGCCGCCCATGGGGATGTAGCGGAAGATGATCGTCAGCAAAAACGCCGGCATGATGAAGAGCACGTAGAGCTGCCAGTGCTGACGCACGTAGACCAACACGCTATGCAGGCCATTTCCCCCTCTCTTGCTGTTGGAGTTCTTTATCCCCTCTTGTTTCATTTCCGAGCCCCCTTTCACGTCCTCTGTTCGGGAATAGGGGCATGGCTCCCTGTGCTGCCCGCCGATCCCGATCGTTGGCCTTAAGCTACGGTGTGATATTGCATTTGTCAATGCTTAAATGGGCATTATTGTGCAAATGCACGCCTTTTTTCTCTTAGCGTGCACGCATCCGGAAACGAGGCGTCGGAGAACCGCTTCCGGATAGACGACTGCTGCGCAGGGTCCACAGCGCTGAAACCGCCCCTCCACGTATTCTCGTGCTGCCCGCGACCATCGAACGTGCCCCTCTGACGCCACGGCTCTGACCACGTGCTCCGCGCTCAAACAAACGTCTCCTTGTTCACCTCTTCCAAAATCGTCCCATTCATCGCTTTAATCAGCTGCCCAGTGATTCCCCTGTGACATCTGAACGAATTACTGCTATGTTTATCAGGCAGTGCCGAACACAGGAGGAATGTATGACCCGTATGGGAGTCAGGGAGATAGGCAGGCGGACGGGCTACTCCCCCGCCACCGTATCCAATGCGCTCAACCGCAAGCCGGGTGTGAGCGAGAAGGCAGTCGCAGCCATCCTCTCCTGCGCGGAGGAGATCGGCTATCGGCATCCCGGAAGGATCGAGGGGCTGCGCTTCCTCATCGCGCGCAAATCCGGACGCATCCTCGACGAGGGCACCTTCCATCCCGGCGTCATCGACGGGGCCGAGCGCCAAGCCAAGCAGATGGGCTTCCCCCTCAGCTTCTCGACCTTGGAGCTTTCGGACAAAGAGGGGACCCGGAGCCAGACGGAGGCCATGTGCCGCGACGCCACGACCGGCATCATCCTGCTGGGCACCGAGATGGACGAGGGCGACTACGATCTCTTCGCCGAAAGCGACGCCCCCATCGTGGTGTGCGACGGATGGAGCGACCGCTACTTCTTCGAGTCGATCGTCACCTCCAACGAGAACTCGGCCTACCGCGCCGTGACCTACCTTTTGGAGCACGGGCACCGCGAGGTCGGCTACATCCGCGGCGAGACCGTCATCAGGAACTTCCCTTTGCGCGAGCGGGGCTACGTGCGCGCCTTGCGGGAGCATGGCCTTATAGCCAACCCGGCGTTCCGGGTAACCGTGGGCACAACGGTCAGCTCGTCGTACGCCTCGATGCATGCGTGGTTGGAGGGCCGCCCCCAACTCCCCACGGCCTTCTTCGCCGAGAACGACATCATGGCGCTGGGCTGCATGCGCGCGCTCAACGAGCACGGCATCGACACGCCCCGCGATGTCTCGATGTTCGGCTTCGACGACCTCAACTTCGCCAGCATCGCCAATCCACCGCTCTCGACCATGCGCGTTCCCAACCGCGCGATGGGCGAGCTCGCCGTCAGGGCGCTTGTCGAATCGGTGCGCCAACCTACCGACTACTCCCGCGTGACGCACCTCTCCACCACGCTGGTGGAGAGGCAGAGCGTCCGCACCATCGAGACCTGAGGGAGCCGGAGGAGGGATATCGTCCCCGACGAGAAGGGAACGGGAAGGGGCGTCCTCTGGATGAGGGGGTACCCTCCCCGGTGACGATCATGAACATCCCGCCCCACGCACGAACATCCCCGGCATGTTCGCGAACACCTCGGGGATGTTCGTGTGAAAACCGGCATGTTCGCGCAGGCGCATAGCAGGGATGCAGGAGAGCAGGGGATATCCCCTCCTGCTCGGATCACCGCTCACGCGTCTGTCGCGTAGGCGGCCTCGGCGGCCTTCTCGGCCTCGTTGGCCCTCATGAAACGCCGCAGATAGATCGCATAGCCCTCGACGTCGGCATCGTCGGGCGCAAGGGTCTCCCCCTGCATGCCCGCGAACACGCGTCCGTCCAAGAAGTCCGCCAGGCTCTCCCCCTCCGCGCGCAGGGCAAGGTAGGCCGCCTCGAGGGCCATGCCCCAGGCGCCGCCCTCGCCCGCCGTCTCCATCACGGTGACGGGCGCCTGCAGCGCGGCGGCCAGCAGCGACTGCGCCACGCGCGGCGTCTTGAAGATGCCGCCGTGCCCGCAGAGGCGGTCGATGCCCACCTGCTCGGCTCGCAGGGCCTCGTTGCCCACGGCAAGCGCGCCGAACGCCGACATGATATTCATGCGCATGAGGTTGGCCACGTTGAGCGCGGCGTTCCGTTCGCGCAGCACCAACGGGTAACCCGTCTGCACGCCCATGATGGTCTCGCCCGATACGAAGGGGATGCTCACCAGCCCGCCCGCGTCCTTGTCGCCCGCGAGCGCCGCCTCGAACAGCCGTGTATACAGGGAGCCCTTGTCCACCTCCTGCCCCATGAGGGAGCTGTAGCTGGCGAGGAGGTCCACCCAGGCGTTGATATCGGAGGTGCAGTTGTTGCAGTGCACCATGGCAACCGGATCTCCCACCGGCGTGGTCACCAGGTCGATCTGCGGGTTGGCGGCGTCGCGCAGCGCGTGCTCCAGCACCACCATCGAGAAGATCGAGGTCCCGGCCGAGACGTTGCCCGTGCGCGGCGCCACCGAACCGGTGGCCACCATGCCCGTCCCCGCATCGCCGTCGGGCGGGCAGAGCGGCATGCCCGGCATGAGGTCTCCCGCAGGGTCGAGCAGGCGCGCGCCCGCTTCGGTGAGAATACCCGCAGGTTCCCCCGCCGGGAGCGGGGCGGGCAGCAGGTCGGACAGGCGCCAGGGCATGTCCTCGCGCGCGGCGAGCTCGTCGAAGCGCGCCATCATCGTGGCATCGTAGGTGCCGGTCGCGGAGTCGATGGGGAACATGCCGCTCGCATCGCCCACGCCGAGCACCTTCTCCCCTGTCAGGCGCCAGTGCACGAGACCGGCCAATGTGGTGAGATAAGCCACGTCGCGCGTATGCGGCTCGTGGTCGAGCATGGCCTGGCGCAGATGCGCGATGCTCCAACGCTCGGGGATGTGGAAGCCGAGGAACCCGGTCAGCTCGCACGCAGCCGCTGCGGTGGTGGTGTTGCGCCAGGTGCGAAAGGCTGCGAGCTGCCTTCCCTCGGCATCGAAGGGCAGGTAGCCGTGCATCATGGCGCTCACGCCAAGGGCCCCGAGGCGCGCCAGCACCACCCCGTAGCGCTCGCGGACGGCAGCCTTGAGGCTCGCGTAGCAGCCCGCGAGGCCGCTCCAGATGTCATCGGGGGTGTAGGTCCAGTACCCTCCTTCGAACCGGTTCTCCCAGTCGTGCGTTCCCGTGGCGAGCACCTCGAAGCGCTCGTCGATGAGCACCGCCTTGATGCGCGTCGAGCCGAACTCGATGCCCAGGAAGCAGGCTCCCGCCCCGACGGCCTGCGCCGCCCGTGCGCTATCGATAGCCATTGCAGACCCCCCTCGTCCCTAGCGATAGGCCGCCGCACCCAACATGAGCTCGTATCTGAGGCCTCTGATGGTGGTGCCGGCATCGATGACCACGGATTCCACTCCCATCTCATCGGCCCAGTCGACCATCTCCTGAGCAGTGAGGTCGAACGAGAACACGGTGTGGTGCGCGCCCCCCGCATGGATCCAGGCCTCCACGCCCGTCTTGAGGTTGGGGCGGGGGTTCCAGAACACGGTTCCGGTAGGCAGGTTGGGCATGGGCTTCTCCATGTGCTTGGCATCGACCTCGGCGATGATCAGGCGGAAGCGCTCGCCCAGATCGATGAGGGAGGTGGCGATGCCCGCGCCGGCATGGGAGGTGAAGATGAGGCGCGCGGGATCCTCGCGATCCCCCATGGAGAGCGGCGTCGCGCGGATGGCGGGCTTGGTGGCCGCGATGGAGGGATCGACCTCGGACATGTGCGACTCCAGGATGCCCTCGGCGCCCGGTGCCAGGTTGTAGGTGTAGTCCTCCATGAAGCACGTGCCCTTGGCATCGGGCACACTCGCTGCCATGACCTTCATGACGCGGTCCATGGCGCTGGTCTTCCAGTCGCCTTCGGCACCGAAGCCGTAGCCCTTCTGCATGAGGCGCTGGATGGAGAGGCTCGGCAGCTGCTTGAGGCCGCCCAGATCGCCGAAATGGGTGACGATGGCCTGGTAACCATGCTCCTTAAGGAACCGTTCGATGCCGATCTCCTGCGCGGCCTGCACCTCCACATGGCGGCGGAACTCGGCAGGGTCGCGCCCGTCGAGGACGAGGTCGTAGAGCTCGTAGTATTCATCGGTGAGAGCAGCGGCCTCGGACGGGGTGACGGCGTCCACATAGGACACGAGGCCGTCCACGGGCCATGCGTCGACCTCCCAGCCGAACTTGACCTGCGCCTCGACCTTGTCCCCCTCGGTCACGGCGACGTTGCGCATGTTGTCGGCGAAGCGGCACACGCGCACGGCGTTGCTCTCCACCGCGCCCACGGCCGTGCGCATCCAAGCGGCCAGCTCGGCATGCACCCGGGCATCGGCCCAATGGCCGAAGATGACCTTGCGGTTCTTGGCCACGCGGGTGAACACATGGCCGAACTCCCGGTCACCGTGCGCCGACTGGTTCTCGTTCATGAAGTCCATGTCGATGGTGTCGTAGGGGATCTCGACATTGAACTGCGTTGCCAGATGGCAGAGCGGCTTCCTGTACTCGCGCAGACCCAGGATCCACGACTTGGCCGGCGAGAAGGTGTGCATCCAGGCGATGACGCCGGCGCAGCACGGATCGCCGTCGGCATCGTTGAAGGTCTTGCGGATAAGCTCGCTGGTGATGAGCGTGGGCTTGAGCACGACCTCGAAGGGGAGCTTGCCGCTGGCATTGAGGCCGGCGACGATCTGCGCCGAATGTTCGGCCACATGCGCCAAACACTCGTCGCCGTAGAGGTCCTGCGATCCCGTGCAGAACCAGAACTGGTACTTCTTGATCTCGAGCATGTCTATCTCCTATCCGGTGCCGCGATACGGCTACGGTCGAAGGGCGGTGAGGGGCGGGGCTCCCCGGAAGGAAGGGGACTGGGGCGCCCCGCAAGGGGGAAGGGAGCCTACTTGATGACCTGGATGGACTCGCGGTCCGAGAACAGCGCGAGGAAGATCAGGAACACGATGCCCGTGATGAACTGCTTCATATCCGTCTGGAGCCCCATCATGACCAGGCCGCGATCGAGGACGCAGTAGGTGAGGACGCCCACGACGATGTTGGAGAACCGCACCTTGGCCCCGCCCGAGATGGGAAGACCGCCCAGGACCAACGCCAGCATGATCTGCGTCTCGAGCATGCTACCGCCCGTCGCGGTCACCGAACCGTTCCGTATGGCCAGTACGAAGGCCGCGAAACCCGTGATGGCACCGGCGGCGATGTAGACCAGCGTCTTGGTACGCGCCACGCTTACGCCCGCGAAGCGTGCGGCGGTCTGCCCGGCGCCCACGGCCTTGAGCGTGGCTCCCAGAGGGGTGAAGGTGAAGACGAGATAGAAGGCCACGAGGCATGCGATCGTCACCGGCAGCAGGAAGCCCGTCGTATTGAGATCCGCCTGAAGGTAGCCGGCCCCCATGGCAGGGGCGTTGGTGGTGAGATAGGCCACGATGCCGCGCACGAGGAACATCATGCAGATGGTCACGATGAAGGACGGGATCTGGCGTCTCACATGGAAGTAGGCGTTGATCGACCCCACCACCATACCGCAGGCGATGCCGCCCAGGATGGCCAACGGCAAGCTCGTTTGGGAGAGCTCGCAGACCACGATGCAGGACAGGCCGATCATGGAACCCTGCGAGAAGTCGAGCGAACCCATGGACATGATCATGAACACGCCGATAGAGGCGATGAGCAGGACATACGTGGAGTTGAGGATGAGGCGGACGTTGTTGGGCTGCACGAGCCTGCCGCCCGTGGCGATGGCAAAGAAGGCGACGATCAACACGAATCCCAAGATGGGCAGCACCGAGCGGAGCTTTCCGCTTTCGATCGCCTTGCACAGGTTCGCGCGAACGGACTTTGCCGTTGCAGCATTGACGGTATCAGTCATCGTATCCCTCCTACACCATCAAGGCGATGAGATCCTGCTCGGTCATGTCGGGCCGACGCTCGAGCTCACCCGCGATCTTGCGGTCCTTCATCACGATGATGCGGTCGCACATGCCGATAAGCTCCATGATCTCCTCCGAAATGACGAGAATCGCCTTCCCTTCCCGGCGCATCATATCGAGGAGCGCATAGATGTCGGCTTTGACCTTGATATCGATGCCGCGGGTCGGCGAGTCGAGCACGAGGATGTCCGATCCTGCACCCAGCCAGCGGGAGAGGACGACCTTCTGTTTGTTGCCCCCCGACAACGCCGAAACGAATTGGTCGACCCCCACCATCTTGGTGCTCATGACGTTGGCGTAGGTGGCGGCGAAGTCGCGTAACTCACCCGCGCGCAGGGGCAGGCCCATCCTGCGCAGCGAGGGGAGGGTGATGTTGTCCTGGATGGTGTCGTTGATCAGCAGCGACTCGTTGTCGCGATCCTTGGACGCATAGGCAATGGAGTGGTTGATGGCCGTGTCGATGCTGTCGATAGGGGTGCCATCTCCAAGAACGACTTCGCCGACGCGGTCGTACGACGCACCGAAGAGTGCCTTGCCCACCTCGTGCATACCGCACTCCGAGAGCCCCCCGATGCCCAGGATCTCTCCTTTGTGCAGGTCTAGGGACACCTCCTCCAGCTGTCCGGGAACCGACACCTTGCGCATGGAAAGCGCGACATCGCCCGTGAGGGGACATCCATAATCCTCGCGATAGTAGCGTTCGGACATCTGACGGCCGACCATGAGCGTCTTGAGCTTGCTCTCATCCACCTCGGACGCGCTGACGGTAGCGATGAACTCGCCATCGCGCAGAATCGAGATGGTATCGGACATCATCAGCACCTCGGACATGTCGTGGCAGATGAAGATCACGGTACGCCCATCGTCGCGTACGGTCCGCATAACGTCGAACAGGATGTCGCGCCCGTTCTGCGAGAGTGCCGTGGTGGTCTCGTCCACCACGAGCACCTTGGGCTTGAACCACGTGGACTTGACGATCTCGACCAGCTTGCGATCCTCGAAATTGTAGTGCTCTATGGGATCGGATGCCTTGATGCGGCCCAACCCATAGGAGTCGAGCAGCTCCTGCGCCTTCCGGTACATCGCCGGGGTGTTCTTGATACCGCGGCTCATGAACTGGTCCTCGTCGCCGAGGAACATGTTCTCGGCAACGGTCAGGCTATCGAGCGTGCCCTGCTCCTGGACGATGACGGCTGCCCCGAGGTGGTTGGCATCGACCTGGTTCTTGGGCACGATCTGCGCTCCATCGAGCTCGAAGGTCCCTTCTCCGATGGGGATGATGCCTGTCAGCATATTGGTGAACGTGGACTTGCCCGAACCGTTCTCTCCGATCAGCGCATGGATCTCGCCCTTGGCGAAGTCGAGGGAGATATGGTCTACGGCATGCGTGGGCCCGAAGCGCTTGTCGATGCCCACGGCACGGAGCATGAGCTGCTTTGCCATGGCAAACCCCCCCTACTTGACCACGGCGCCGTTGAAGCGTTTGGTGGTAAGCGTGACGATGGCCAGCAGCGTGACGCCCGTGACGATGTTGTTGATGGTGGTCGGCACGCCCATGGCCACGAACCCCGCGAAGATCATGGAGACGATGTACTCTCCGATGACGATGGAGACCACCGGATGCCCGTACTTCCTGAACGCCAGCCCGAAGAAGGTACCCATCAGCGGCTTGAAGTTGAGCGATTGGGAGAGCATGCCCGTTTGCGGAGTCTGCGCGGTGCCATAACCCAAATAGAGGATGGACATGATGCCGACGAACAGGCCGCAGAGGGCGAAGGCGATGGCCTTGTATCGGTCGACGTCGACACCCATGTTCTTGGCTACCAGCTCGTTCGCCCCGATGGCGTTGGTATAGGTGCCCACCTTGGTGTACTTGAGCAGAAACCCGCACAGGCAGAAGGCTGCGAGCGCCACGACGAGGTTCCAGGGGTACGACCCGAAGGCGTTGTGGCTCGCCGGCAGGCGCGTCCCGTTGACGTTGGCCATCCACACCGACGCGGCTTCGTACAGCAGCGAAAGGCCGGTGGTAACGATGATCGAGGGGATGCGCATCTTGATGTAGGCGACTCCGTTGAAAATGCCCAGCAAAAGGCCCACGAGCACTGGGACGACCACTACGGAGACGTAGCCTAGCCATGGAATGAAAGCAATGGCCGCCAACTCGGCCAATATCATCATGGCGCCTATGGAGAAATCGAAGAGCCCCATGACGCAGATGAAGTAGAGGCCGCAACCTCCGACGGCATAGATAAGCGCGGTTTGCAGATATGAGACCAGCTTCTCCGGATCCCCGAAGTTCGAAGGCGTAAGCAGCTTGAAAACAGCCCAGATGGCTATGGCGATGAGCAATAGCAGCCCTACGCCATAGTATCGGCTCTGCCTCAGCTTCTTGAGAGCAGCTCGCATGAAGGACTTCCTTCCTTGATGCCTGCTATGGATACGAATCCCAGTTGGATTGAGTGGAAGCACATGCGGGACCCGTGCCATGCACGGGTCCCGGGCACTGTTATGACGCGTGGCGCGCCATGACGTCCGCGATGGACAGTTTCGCGGCAGCCGCCTTGAGGGCATCGAAGTCAAGCGTGCCGAGCTCGCGCAACTCGTCGTCATCGTAGGGAGGCTGGTCTACGAAGTACTGCTTGTAGGCCTTGTATTCATCAACCGAAGAGACGAAGGCATACGGGAACAGGATCTCGTATCCGTAGTTGCCCGCCTGAACCGTGTAGTTGCCCTTGACGGCGTTGTAAACCAGCAGGAACGCAAAGAGCGGGTCGCAGAAGTGGCCACCCGATTCGGCATACATGCCACCGCTCTCCAGCTGGTCCTCGAGATCATCCAAGAAGTCGGTGGAAACCACCCGGATCTTGCCGGTAAGCCCCATGTTTGCCAGCTGGCCGATCGACCCAACCAGCGGGTCGCCGCCGCCGCCGGCAATAATCAGGGCGTCCATGGTGTTGTCCTGGTTGTAGAACTGCTGGGTGATGTTGGCGCCTTCGGAGGAGGACGTGTTGGCATAGACCGGCTCGGAGAGCGTCATCTTGTCGGAGGGGTTCGCGGCATTCCAAGCCTCGACGCCGTTCTTATAGCCCTGCCAACGCAGCTGGAAGGTAGCATCGCCCACGGTCCATGCCTCAAGCTTGATGTTGCGTGAACCCTTTTGGATTCCTTCCGGAACATCATCGCGATCCTGAGAGAGCAATTCGATAAGCTTCTCGCCATTGCCCACCTCATCCTCATGGACCGAGCCCACGAAGTACTCGGAGTTCTTGGCAACCTCGAAGACTTCCGGCGAATCCGTCTCGGAAATCATCCGATAGAACTGGGCGAGATAGACGCCGTTCTCGTTGCAGGTGCTGATAGCGGAGGCCATCTCCGAGTCTGCCGAGTTGCATACCACGATACCCTGGCAGCCTGCGGCGCACAGCGTCTCGATGGAGGCGGTCACCTGCTCGGACACATGCCCTTGATCGACGACCGAGACGATCTCGGCATCGCCCAACGCTTCAGCCGCACGCTTGATGATATCGACGGAAAGGCTTCCGAGCGCATCGGTCGAACTCCAAATGGAGACGCCTATCTTGATCTTCTCGCCCGAGCTGCCGTCGCCCGATCCATTGCAGGCCGCAAGGCCGAGCGCTCCCATACCGGTTAGGCCGGCCATCCGCAGGAAATTACGACGAGACATGTTCTTCATTGCTGATGCTCCTTCCGTCACGCATCCATCCGCACCACCCCAAAACCCCGATGATTTTGGGAATTTCGTCCGGCACAGCTCAAACGCAGATAATGTTCATATAAATGTTTTATCTCAAAAAAATGGGACAAAAACAGTAATATGAATAATTATCTCCTTTTTCTTTGATTGCGCCGCTTAGTTACGGTATACACTATGTTTTTTTACTGTTCATTATCGATGGGACAATCGGTAGTTTACAGCCGGTAAAAGGTATATTTTACCCTTATCATATCAAGTGTTTTCTTCTTTGTTTATATTTCGTCACCATGCACTTGCCTCCCAGCATCGGCATAGGACGAGAATCCGGAGGCCGGATGATCTTGCCGATGGCATGGAAAAATCAGCCGTTGCGATGCCGGGGCACGGCACGGAAGATCCCCTGTCCGCCAATCGAGGAGAGGGGATTGCTCAGCCCTGCCGGAGCGCGTGACAAGGGGACAGGTCATTTGTCACGGGGTCCGACAAAGGAGCAGGCCCCATGCCGCGCAGGCTCCCTTTCCGCAGCACAGCCCCCGGCGACTGCGCGGCCGTTCTCTACGCCGCGAGCTTTGCGCTCGCGGTTTTCGTGAGCTTGCTCATCTTGATCGCGACCGTGCCCGACCACTTCTCTGACGCGCTCGACGGGCTCTTCTCGCCCCTTGCACACGTGGGCCTACGCGGCCATGCGATAGCCGTGGTCATGACCCTTATGCTGCACTTTACTCCCGTCCTCGCCGACAGGGCCTCCGCCATCATAGACGATCAGTCCATGCGCGACGGCAAGCTTTGACGAGAACGGCGTCATCGCACGCGTGCGCGCCACCGTGCCTGTGGTCGTGGCACTCTTCGCAAGCGGCCTGCGCCATATCAAAGGGTTCTCGCTCGCCTTCATCGATGCAATCGTACTTCTGTCTTAGAGGGTACCAACTCGGCACCGTCCGCTCTACCGTAAAATGGATACGTATGCACTTGTCGATTTACTATGCTTTTTCAGGCAGTTAATCTATTCAATATTGTTTTATATCATCATAAAATAATCAGTCATTATATCGAGGGGTTATCTGTATGAATGACCAGCCAGATCTGCTCTATGCTCAAATCGAGAACGATCTCCGCCAGAAGATCATTTCCGGTGAGCTCGCAGTTGGTGTGAAAATCCCTACCGAATTCGAGTTGTGCAAAACGCATTCGGTAAGCCGCATCACCGTTCGCCGTGCTATCCAGAACCTTGTCGATGAGGGCATACTCTATCGGCTTCGCGGGCGCGGCACGTTCGTGGCGGCTCCCAAGCGCGAGATCCGCAAGGGTTCGAAAAGCCATTTCGGCTACCACGCATTCTCCGACAACGGCCCCTCGCCTTGCCGCATCATCGAGAAGCGGGCTTTTCCCGCCGACGGAAAGCTCGCCCGTAAGCTCGAGATTGGCGAGGGCACAGAAATACAGCTCGTCCGCCGCATCATGTTCGAAGACAACCTGCCGATCGGCATCGACGAGGTTTATGTCCCCGTTTCGATCATCCCCGACTTCCTCGATACCATGCGCGAGGATGTCCACCTCTACGAGCTGCTCGAGAACCACTATGCAGTCCAAGTAGGCGTGGAGGAGCTCAAAATCGATGTGGCCATCGCCCGCGAGGACGAGGCGAAGCTGCTCTCATGCATAAACGGCGCCCCGCTCTTCCTACTTGACAAGACCATGCGCGCGAAGGATGGGACGCTCGTGCACTACTCTCGCTCGCTCCTCCGAGGTGACCGCGCGAGCTTCGTCTTCTCCATCCAAGATGGGCGCATCCTTGAACGCTAATCAAGGAATATAGGGCGGAGACAACGAGAAGGGGGCCATTGCCCGCTCGGATGCTCCGCGAGAGAGGGCATAAGATTCTACAGATCACAGATGCGCCACACAGCCAAGCGCATCGGCAACGCGCATGAGATCTACCACACCGGCAACATCACAGATCGCCGTAGGACTCGCCGCCCATGATTCTGCAGCCAGAGCCGCCTCGGCGATCTTCTCGAGATCTTCCCGAGAGGGGTCGAGGCCAAGCGCCCCGAAGGTAATGGGGAGACCACACCGCACACAGAACGAGATCACCCGATCGATCTCCTCAGCCGGATAGTCCTCGGCGATGAGCAAGCAAAGCGTGCCGAACGCCACGCGCTCGCCGTGCATGGCACGCTCGCCCTCGGGAATAGCCGTTATAGCGTTGCCGATTCCGTGAGCGATAGAACAGCCGACATTCTCGAACCCTATGCCCGAGAGCAGAATGTTCGCTTCCACCACGTTCTCGAAAGCGGGCGTAGGAACCTTGAGATCACAGGCAACTAGTGCGGCGGGAGCATCGGCAAAGAGCGTTTCGAAGCAGGCGCGCGCAATCGCCCTGCCGGCAATGCTGGCCCTCCCTTGCCCGGTATCGCACCACACGTAGTTAGCATGGCCCGTATGATCGTTGGAAAGTCCTTCGTAGTAGGTGGAGAGAGCATCACCGATACCCGAGATAAGGAAGCGACGCGGAGCAGCGGCTATCACGCGCGTGTCTACGAGCACCAGATCGGGGTTAGCCCGATGGATCACGATCTCGTTCATCTCCCCCTCATCGGAATAGAGGATCGACATGGCACTCGTAGGCGCATCAGTTGACGCAATAGTGGGGCATACGACGAGTGCGACGTGCTTTTTGGACGCAATCATCTTGGCAACATCGATAACCGTGCCACCACCTACGGAGATGATGACATCGAACCCGTCACCTATACGAGTCTCTATCCGCTCGACGGAGTGACGGGTGATATCGCCCTCAAAGAGCACCGTCTCATATACGTCATCGTCGTCATACGCCGCATAGAGTGCAGGCGCAAGCAAGCCCTGCACGTACGAATCGACTAGGAACAGGTGGCTCCCGCCGAATCTATCGGCATAGCGGCGCACGTCGGCAAGAACGCCGGGCCCCTGAATGTAGTGGCCTACTGAACCCCAGCTACGCATGTGAACCAGTCCCTTCCTAAAATGCCATATCTTTGAGCATGGTAAGGTTGACGGTGACGTTTTGGGCGCCTGCCATAAGGGCGCGTTCCACGTCGCCTGGCACCTTGAGCGAGGCGGCGCACACCATGCAGCCGATGCCGTACGCATCGAAGGCCCGTCGGATCGCGCGCACAACCTCGATGCCATCACCACCGCACTTGTCAAGGCGGCTCACGTACACAGCCACGCAGACCGCCCCCGCCATGGCGGCGAGAAGCGCCTGATTCACATCGAACACCGCCGTGCACGATACCCGGATGCCCAGGTTCCTGAGCACCGGAATGGCCTTGTACCCCTCAGGACATGAGGGGATCTTGACGAGGGTGTTACCGGAAACCTCTGCGACGATGCGCTGCGCATCCTCCACCATCTCCCCGCAAGTATCGCCTAGGACCTCAAGATAGAACGGCACCTCGTCGCCTACAGCCGAGCGTATCTCGCGGGAGCGGGAGAGGAAGGTGGCACGCCCTCCCGTAAGGTCCTTCGCCGCCACCGAGGGATTGTCGGCGTAACAGTTGATGGGAAAGAGCGCCGAGGCCTCTCGAACCTCATCGATGTCGAACGTGACCAGGCAGAACTCGAGCATAGAAGCTCCTTCTCAAAGGATGACCCCGTCTTGGGAGGGGCTGACGGGGCCACACAGGAGGGAACGGGCGATCCCTAGGAGACCATGTTGGCGATGCGGACGCCGACGCCGAACAGGCCCTCCCAGTCGGATTTGAACGTCTCGAGCGTCCCCGCTGTCATGGGATGCACGGCCATCTGCTCGAGCAGCTCGAGGTTGAGGGCGATGTTATCGGCGCCCGCCTCGATGGCACGCTCCACCTCGCCCGCGCTCTTGATGGAGGCGGCGCTCACGACGCAGTCGATTCCGTGTTCGAGGAACGCCTGCTTGATGCGACGGATGGTCTCGATGCCGTTTCCGCCGTTGCGATCGAGTCTGCTCACGTACACGGCGACGTATTCGGCACCGGCAAGCGCAGCGAGCATGGCCTGGTTGAAGGTATACACCGCCGTACACGAGGTGCGGATGCCCTCGGCCTTGAGCACGGCGATGGCTTTATAACCCTCAGGGCATGCGGGGATCTTCACGAGCGTATTGCCAGGAACGGCGGAAACCATGGCGCGGGCATCCTCAACGAGCTCCTCGGCCACATCGCCCATGGCCTCGAGGAAGAAGGGCATCTCATCGCCGATGACCTCGCGGATATCGCGGGCATTCTGGATGAACGACTTGCCGGTGCCCTTGAGACAGTTCACCGCGATCGTGGGGTTCATGCTGTAGCAGCCGAGCGGGTATACCTTGCTAGCGGCCTCTACCATCTCAAGGTCGCCGGTATCAAGACAGAACTCAAGCATGCCCGGCTCCTAACCGAAGATCCCAAGCAGGCCTGCCAGGATGCCGATCACCATGATGCCGATGATCTGCGTGAGCACGGGCATGCCTTTCTTGTTGAGCGCATAGAGAGCGCCGAGCGCGCAGACGGGCAGCAGGCGGGGGAAGATGGAATCGAAGGTCTCCTGCAGCGAGAACAGCGTGCCATTGATATCGAACGCGATAGGCGTGGTGAGACCCACGTTGGTGGCCACCATGGCACCGATCACCATGAGACCCACGATAGAGAGTGCGGTGGTGAGCTTGTGCATGACATCGGCATCGGAAATTTGGCCGATGATGTTGGCACCTAATCCGTAACCGTACTTCACGCCGAGCCAGCGGAGGGCGATGGTGGGCACGTTGTATACGAGCAGGAACAGCAGGGGGCCGGCGAGTGAGCCGCTCATACACAGGCCAGCGGCGATGCCGGTAGCGATGATGCGCAGGGTACCGGCGATGAGGGAGTCACCGATACCGGCGAGCGGCCCCATGAGGGCGACTTTCATCGAGGAGATGGACGAGGTCTCGAAGTCATCGTTGTTGGCGTTCTCCTCCTCCATGGCGGCGGAGATGCCGACGATAAGGGGCTGCATGGTAGTCTGGCAGTTGTAGAACTCCAAATGGCGCTTGTAGGCGGCTATGCGGTCCTCGGAGTTGTCGTAAAGCTTCTTAATGGTGGGGATCATCGCGAAGGCGAAGGCCATGTGCTGCTGACGCTCGAAGTGCCAAGCATGGCTTGTGGTGAAGGTACGCCAGAAGATACTGTTAAGCTCTTTTTGCGTGAGCTTCTTCTCGTTAGAATTCGTTGTCATCGTCAACCTCCGCAGCTACGATCTGGGAATCCTTGGGAATGAAAATGTGGGCCATGTATAGCACACCGACGATCACAATAGCGAAACAGACGATACCCAGGATGGGGACGCCGAGATAGGCTGCAAGGAGGAAGCCGAGCAGCAGAAAGACAGCGGTTTCCTTGGAGGCAATCATGGTGATGAGCTGTGCGAAGCCCACGGCGGGAAGGATACCGGTGGCGATGCCAATGCCAGTGGTGAGCCAGTCGGGGATGGCGGCCACGAAGGCGGAGACCGCCTCGCCGCCGAACATGAAGGCCACGAAGGCGATCACGGCGAAGGTGACATCGAAGATGAAGCCGTTGGCCAAGAAGATCATGGTAATGCCGCGGTCGTTGTCGTCCTCGGCGAAGCGATCAGCGGAACGCGCCATGATCGGTGTGATGACGCCGTAGAACAGATTCACAATAAACGCCGAGAGCACGGCGGCGGGCATGGCGATGGTGACGGCTGTGTCGATACCGTTGCCCGTGGTGATGGCGAAAGCCGTGCCCAGCACGGAGCCCACGATCATGTCGGGCGGGATGGAGGCGCCAATGGCCTGCATACCCATGAACACGAGCTCGAGCGAGAAGCCGATGATGGTGCCGGTCGAAGCATCGCCCAGAGCGAGGCCAACGAGAGCCCCGAGGACAATCGGACGACCGAGCATTGCGGTACCGACAAAGTAGTCGGCCTTGCCGATAAACACGATGAGCCCTATGAGGAACGCTTGGAATGCCATTGCTTCCCCTTTCTTTGTTGAGCCGTTTCCTACAGGTCTGACTCTGAGAGAACGAATTTCTTATCCTTTGCGACTTGCCTGACCTCCACCTCGATTCCGTCGCGAATGAGCCCGCGTACGAGCTCGCGCTCCTCGTCGTTCAGATGGACGGCGATGCCGAGCGTCTTGGTTGCGCCTTCCTTCTTCTCGGTACCTCCGAGGTTCAGCGAGGAAATCCCGCATGCACGCGCGATGCGCTCGGCATCCGCCACGCATCCAACGACGATGAGAAGTTCGTACTTATCGGTCACCCCACTTCGGATGGCGGCGATCGAGTCTTCGACGCTCTTGATGACGAGCTTCACGCCTGAAGGCTTTGCGAGACGCATGGTCTTCATGCGGATCTCGTCCCTCGCAACGGCATCCGAGACAACGAGGATGGCATTAGCTCCCAGCGTATGGCACCACGAGAACGCCACCTGGCCGTGCAGTAGTCTATGGTCCACTCTCAGAAGCTTGATCATCAATCCTCCCCCCTAACGTGCGCTTTCGGCGCAGACACTATTTCCGAGGCACTTCTCGAAGAGCACCTTGGTCTCTTCCATGTAGATCGCGGGGTCGTGAAAGCTCATGGGATGGACGTACTCCATCGAGAATCCACCTTTGTAGTCGTTGCAAGCGAAGGTCGCCAGATCTGCGACCATGTCGCGCGTGCCGTGGCCCCAAGGCATATGGCCGGTAGGGGTGCCGTCGACGAAGTGGCAGTGCACGAGATCGTGACCGAACACGTCGAACCACTGGCCTATGGTCTCCCCCGCACTTCCCATTGCCCCGAAGTCCAGAGTTAGCTTGAGGTTCTCTCGATCAACGCGGTCCTTGAGACTAGCGATATCCTCGATTGTGGGAGCGATCTGCGAAGAGACGGCCCAGATGCTCTCGAGTGCCAGTGTGATGCCACGAGGAGCTGCATAGTCGGCAAGGCGGGAGAGCATGGCAGCGCTTCTCGTACGAGCTTCCTCCACAGATTCGTCGTAATAGTTCCAGCCCGGCGTTACTAGCACGAGAGGCGAGCCGACCAGCTCTGCGAGGTCGATGACCCGTTCGAAGTAGGCGCGGACGTTGGCGATGAGCAGCTCACCCCTCGCTGCCATATTGTTGGGCTTGGGATTGTTCTGCTCTCCGCAGATGCAGGAGAGTTCCACACCGTACTCCTCCATAAGCGCCACGAGCCGGGAGGGATCCTCGCTGTACTGCGCGTTGATGAGGAAATGCTGTGGGCACAGCCAGAGTTCGGCAAACGAGAATCCATGCTCGGCGCAGGCGGCAAAGAAGCTCTCCAAGTCGTAGTAGCGCCAGTTAATGTTCATGGGATAGAGGCTCGCCGCATCCATCTCAGAAATCCTCCGCTTCCCCAGCGGACGCTGCGAGGTCGTTGCAGAGGAGAATAGCCTCGCGGCACTCCCCAATCGCCTCATCGATATCCTGCGCAGCCAGCTCATCCGACGAGAGCAGCTGCACGAGCAGAGGCATGTTCATACCGCATACGAGGAAGAACTCGTAGTCAGAGAGGGCAACCATGAACTCGTTGTTCACTGAACCACCGAAGATGTCGGTCACCACAACGACAGTATCCTCGGGCGCATACATTGCGAACAGGGCTTTAATCTTAGTGCGTATCGTAATGTCGGGGTCAACATAGGCGCAGAGAGTATCCACGTTGTCGAGCTGTCCGAGGATGACCTGGAGAGTGTCTTTCATCCCTTCAGCGAGATGCCCATGCGACGCAAGGACGAACCGTAGCACGAATTCTCCTTTATTATACGTTGTCCTATAACAATTACAAAAAAGATGATATTACAACGCATAATAAAATCAAGAAGAAATTTGTCTTATTTGTTATATCTATATCACGTATATGCTTTTCGTTTATTCGGATCTACACACGAAGCATGCCCATAAGTCCCGCTATCTGCAGCTTTGCTACGAAAGAAGTTTTCGTACGTAAAAACCGATAGAATAGCGGCGTCATCTCAAGCGTTATGGGTTGTCTCACCACCCGTGCGAGGTCAGATGCCAGCCTCCGCAGAAATCGCAGTGGTAGCAGCGCAGGCCGCGCGTACCGTGCTCCTCGCAGCGCACGATGGCATCCTCGGCATCCGCGCGCGTGTCGTAGCGCATCTTGCGCTCGCAGGATCGTGCCCGGTGCGCTGCCTCCCGCCGGGAATCGAGCTCGTCCTGCCCGGCCTCCGCCCGCGCGAAGAGACCGTCGAGGCTGGTGAACCCCGCCTCGAACTCCTTGCGCTGCTTCCTTGTCGCCGAGCGCTTCCTGCTGGGCATCTCATCTCCACGAATCCATGGCGCGGCGTCTATCCCCTGTCAACTGTACCCGTAACGGAAGTCCGAACTGCCGTAGAATGGAGGCGTTGCGTGCACCTCACGAGAAAGGCATGATCCATGGTCTCACGCGTCTACGTCGAGAAGAAGCCCGGATTCGACCTTGAGGCGGAAGCCCTCGCACGCGAGCTGCACGATCTCGTGGGCATCTCCACCCTCTCGGGGCTGCGCCTCATCAACCGCTACGATGTCGAGGGCGCATCGGACGAGCTCTTCGCGCGCTGCATCGCATCGGTCTTCTCCGAGCCGCAATCCGATACGGCCACGTTCGAGATGCCCGACACGGGAGGTGCCCGCGTCTTCGCCGTCGAGTTCCTGCCCGGTCAGTTCGACCAGCGCGCCGACAGCGCCAGCGAGTGCATCCAGCTCATCAGCCAAGGCGAGCGCCCCCTCGTGCGCTCCGCAAAGGTCTACGTGCTCGAAGGCGCCCTCACGCAGGATGACGTCGATACCGTCAAGCGCTACGTCATCAATCCCGTCGAGGCCCGCGAGGCATCGCTCGCGCTGCCCGAGACGCTCGTCTCCAGCTACCCCGCACCCGAGATGGTCGAGACGCTCGAGGGCTTCCTCGAACTCGACCAAGACGGCCTCGCCGCCTTCATCGACGAGCGCGGCCTGGCGATGGATCGTGCCGACATCGCCTTCTGCCAGAGCTACTTCGCAGAAGAGGGACGGGCCCCCACGATCACCGAGATCAGGATGATCGACACTTACTGGTCGGACCATTGCCGCCACACCACCTTCGGCACCGTGCTCGAGGACATCGAGATCGACGACGCGGCGGTCCAAGCCGCCTTCGAGCGCTACCTCGCCGTGCGCGAGGAGCTCGGCCGCACGGATAAGCCCATCACCCTCATGGACATGGGCACCATCGGGGCCAAGTATCTCAAGCACGCGGGCCGCCTCACCGGCCTCGACGAGTCCGAGGAGATCAACGCCTGCACGGTCAAGGTGACCGTCGATGTGGACGGCGAGGATCAGGATTGGCTTCTCCTCTTCAAGAACGAGACCCACAACCATCCTACCGAGATCGAGCCGTTCGGCGGGGCTGCAACCTGCATCGGCGGTGCCATCCGCGATCCGCTCTCGGGCCGCTCCTACGTGTATCAGGCCATGCGCGTGACCGGTGCAGCCGATCCCACGGTTCCCGTCGCAGAAACCCTGCCCGGCAAGCTGCCCCAGCGCAAGCTCGTGACCACGGCCGCCGCCGGCTACTCCTCCTACGGCAACCAGATCGGCCTCGCCACGGGCCAGGTCTGCGAGCTCTACCACCCGGGCTATGCCGCCAAGCGCATGGAGATCGGCGCCGTGGTGGGGGCCACGCCCGCACGCCATGTCCGCCGCGAGACGCCTGCCCCCGGAGATGTGATCGTGCTCCTCGGCGGACGAACCGGACGGGACGGCATCGGCGGTGCCACGGGCTCCTCCAAAGCCCACAAGCAGACGAGCCTGGAGACCTGCGGAGCCGAGGTCCAGAAGGGCAACGCGCCCGTGGAGCGCAAGCTCCAGCGCCTCTTCCGCCGCGAAGATGCCTGCCGCCTCATCAAGCGCTGCAACGACTTCGGCGCCGGCGGCGTCTCCGTGGCCATCGGCGAGCTGGCCGACGGTCTCTCCATCGACCTCGACAAGGTCCCCAAGAAGTACGAGGGACTCGACGGCACCGAGCTCGCCATCTCCGAGAGCCAGGAACGCATGGCGGTGGCCCTCGCACCCGAGGACGTCGATGCCTTCATCGGCTATGCCCATGAGGAGAACCTCGAGGCCACGCCCGTCGCCACGGTCACGGCCGGGAAGCGCCTGAGCATGACGTGGGGCGGAAAGGTCATCGTCGACATCTCCCGCGCCTTCCTGAACAGCAACGGGGCGCCCAAGCATGCCCGGGTGCATGTCGCCGGACCTGCGCCCTACCAGCGCACCTGGGAGGGCGCGTCTTTCTCGGAGAAGATGCGCTTACTCGTGGGCGATCTCAACGTGGCCTCCAACAAGGGCCTCTCCGAGCGTTTCGACTCCACCATCGGGGCGGCCACCGTCCTCATGCCCTTCGGCGGCAAGCACCAGCTCACGCCCGCCATGGCCATGGCGGCCAAGATGCCGGTGGACGGCGAGACCACCACGTGCTCCGGCATGGCCTGGGGTTTCAACCCCTACCTCATGAGCGCGAACCCCTTCACGGGGGCCTACCTCTCCGTGGTCGAGAGCATCGCGCGTCTCGTCTCCGCGGGTTTTCTGCACAAGGACTTCTACCTCACCTTCCAAGAGTACTTCGAACGCCTACGCGATGTGCCGGAGCGCTGGGGCAAGCCTGCGGCGGCCCTGCTCGGCGCGCTCATGGCCCAGCTCGACCTGGGCATCGGCGCTATCGGCGGCAAGGACTCGATGTCGGGCAGCTTCGAAGAGCTCGATGTACCGCCCACGCTGGTCTCCTTCGCCGCTGCGGTGGGAGAAGTCTCCCGCGTAACCTCGCCCGAGTTCAAGAACGCGGGCTCGCCGGTCATTGCCGTGGTGCCGCGCTACCGGGCGGACGGCATGACGCCCGAGGCGGGATCGCTCCTCTCCGCGCTCTCCTACGTGGAAGACCTCATCGGCAGCCGGGATGCCATCGCCGTCTCCACGCCCGGCTACGGCGGCGTGGCCGAAGCTGCTTTCAAAATGTGCGTGGGCAACGGCATCGGCCTCGCCGTGGAGGAAAGCTTTGACCAGGAGTCGCTCTTCTGCCCCGCATACGGCAGCTTCCTCGTGGAGCTCGCGCCCGGAATCGAGCTTCCCGAGGCGCCCGAAGGCGTCAGCGTATCGCTCTTCGGCGCCACGACGGCCTCCTACACGTTCTCTGCCTGCAAAGAGGAGCTTGCGCTCGCCGAGCTCCAAGAGCTCTGGGAGAGCGCCCTCGAATCCGTCTTCCGCTATCGCGGGGCCGGCGAGCAGGTCAAGGCCCTATCCTTCCCGTGCGGGAAACCGCACGGCTACAGCGGAGGCGCCCTCGCACGCCCCCGCGTCATCATTCCCGTCTTCCCCGGCACCAACTGCGAGTACGATACCGTCCGCGCCTTCGGGCGCGCCGGCGCCATTGCGAAGACCCTCGTCATCGGCAACCTCACGCCCGCAGCCGTCGCCGAGAGCGCGGAGGCCCTGGTCAGAGCCATCGACGCCAGCCAGATCATCATGATCCCCGGCGGCTTCTCGGGTGGTGACGAACCCGATGGCTCGGCCAAGTTCATCACGGCGTTCTTCCGCGCCCCGACCGTCACCGAGGCGGTCCGCCGCCTGCTCTTCGAGCGCGACGGTCTCATGCTCGGCATCTGCAACGGCTTCCAGGCCCTCGTGAAACTCGGGCTTCTGCCCTACGGCGATATCCGCGCGATGGACGAGGGCTGCCCCACCCTCACCTTCAACACCATCGGCCGCCATCAGAGCCGTCTCGTGCGCACGCGCGTGGCCTCCACACTCTCGCCGTGGCTCTCCCAATGCGCTGTCGGCGATATCCATACCATCGCCATCAGCCATGGCGAGGGCCGCTTCGTCGCGGGCAAGACGCTGCTCGACGAGCTTGCCGCACACGGTCAGATCGCCACGCAGTACGTGGACGAGCAGGGTATCCCATCGATGGACCTTTCGGCGAATCCCAACGGGTCGATCCTCGCCATCGAGGGTATCTCGAGTCCCGATGGCCGCATCTTCGGCAAGATGGGCCATACCGAGCGCGCGGGTGCGGGCCTCTACAAGAACGTGCCCGGCAACACCTTCCAGCCCCTCATCGAGGGCGGCGTCGCGTACTTTGCATAGGCTCCATGCCCCCTCGCTGCCGCACCGCCATCGCCCCCTCGTCAGGGGGCGATGGTCTGTCTTTCCGAGCGTGCAGGCGGCCTTCCCCCTCCCGTACCTATGCCCTTGGATTTGGCCCCTATTCTGTTGACGAAAGCAGGGAATCTGCAGCTTGCCGGATACGGGTTCATGGTCTATGCTACTATTTGGAATCGACATTCAATTTCGAATTTATGGGAGGCAGGATGGCAGGACGGGGCAGATACAGGACGCGTCAGCGCGAGCTCGTCGCCTCATGCCTTGCACAGCATCCCAACAGCTACCTGACGGTAGACGAGCTGCTTTCCGCCATTTCCGAACAGGGCAACCGGATCGGGCGCACCACCGTCTACCGGGCCTTGGAGTCGATGGTCGGAGAAGGGGCCGCACTCAAG
Organism: Coriobacteriales bacterium OH1046; assembly: GCA_004010535.1. Classification (GTDB taxonomy): domain Bacteria; phylum Actinomycetota; class Coriobacteriia; order Coriobacteriales; family Atopobiaceae; genus RUG721. The sequence continues at coordinate 265,465 of RQYE01000005.1, forward strand.
GCCGCGGTACCCGGAAGCGAGGCAAGCTACCGGATCGCCACGGAAGGGGCGGCAGGGCAGCTCGTCTGCCTGTCATGCGGACAGGTCCTCCCTCTCGACTGCCGTATGGCGAATGGGCTTGCAGGCCACATACTCGAGCACCATGGTTTCAGGATCGATCCCACGCGGACGGTCCTCTACGGATTATGCACGGCCTGCTTGGAGGCAGACCATGCCCGCTAGCTTCTCGAAGAGGATCGCTGCGAGCATGGGCCGTGTCCTGGCAGCCGCGGTGGCATGCGCGCTCGCCTGCATGACGCTCGCCTCCTCCTTTGCCATCGAAGGGCTGCACGACCACGAGTGCGCAGGCGAGGGCTGCACCACCTGCATCGTCCTCCGCGCTGCGCGGACCGCGCTCTCCTCCGTAGCGATTCAGGCTGCAGCGCAGCCTGGCAGACCCGCTCCCCTGCGTACGGGCACCGGCCTGCTGCCCGCATGGGCGCTCATCTTAACTGCGGAGACGCCGGTCAGCCAAGGCGTGAGACTCCTCATCTGATGGGATTGCGGCGCAAGCCCCGAGATGGCATGCGCCGTCTCCGCCTCACAGGAATCCCTACGGCCCGTCCACGGGCCATCGAGGAGTACACAGCAATGAACGAGAAACTGTCAGCCGCCATGGCGGCATGCGCCCTGTGCCTGGGCATGCTCGCAGGATGCGCGCCATCCGGAGAGGCCGCGGCCCCCGGCACCGGAACCGCAGCCGATGAGAAAATCGAGATCGTATGCACGACCTTCCCCGCCTACGATTGGGCGCGGCAGGTGGTCGGCGACCAAAGCGACCGTTACGAGATCAGCTACCTCATGGGCAGCGGCACCGATCTGCATAGCTACCAGCCCACCGTCGAGGATATCGCGAGAATATCCCAGTGCGACCTGTTCGTCTATGCCGGCGGCGAATCCGACGGATGGGTGGAGGATGTCCTCGCCGGAGCGGAGAATCCCGCTCTCCGAACGGTCAACATGCTGGAATCCATAGGCGGCGCCGCCGTCGAGGAGGAGCTGGCCGAGGGCATGCAGGCCGGGGGACACGACCATGACCATGACCATGACCATGGCGATGCAGACGAGCACGAGCACGATCATGACCATGACCACGGCGATGCGGACGAGCACGGACATGGGCACGAGGAGGGACCCGAGTACGATGAGCACGTGTGGCTCTCGCTCAGGAATGCGCAGGTCCTCGTGCAGGCGATCGCCGATGAGCTCGCAGTGATCGATCCCGCGCAGGCCGCATCCTACGCCGCCCATGCCGATGCGTACAACGCCGAGCTTGCAGAGCTCGATGCACGCTACACCGCTGCGGTCGGTGCCGCCGCGAACGATACCGTGGTCTTCGCCGACCGCTTCCCCTTCCGCTATCTCGTCGAGGATTACGGCCTGACATACTACGCCGCGTTCATCGGCTGCAGCGCCGAGACGGAGGCGAGCTTCGAGACGGTGGCCTTCCTCGCGCAGAAACTCGACGAGCTCGGCTTGGATTGCGTGCTGGTCATCGAGAACTCGGACCAAGGGATCGCCCGCACCGTGATAGCGAGCACCCAGGCGAAAGACCAGCAGGTCCTCGTGATGGATTCGCTGCAGTCCGCAACGTCCTCCGATGTGGAGGGCGGGAAGACCTATCTGGGAGCCATGGAGGATAATCTGGGCGTCCTGACGACGGCGCTGGGGTAGGAGGCAGGACCCATGGCATACCTCTTCTGCTCCGATCTCTGCGTCGGCTATGCCGGCAAGCCCGTCGTCGAGGGGATCTCGTTCGCCGTCGGCGCAGGGGAGATGCTCTGCATCGTCGGAGAGAACGGCTCGGGCAAATCGACGCTGCTGAAGACCCTGCTGGGCCTGATCCCTCCCCTCTCGGGAAGGTTGGGCTTCGGCGGCGGCATGGGAGCACAAGAGGTGGGCTACCTGCCCCAAGGCGATAAGGCGCAGCGCGACTTCCCGGCTTCGGTATGGGAGGTCGCGCTGTCGGGACGCGTCAGCCGCCTGGGGTCGAGGCCGTTCTTCTCGAAAGCGGACCGCGCGGCAGCCGAGGGCGCGCTTGCCCGCGTGGGCGCGCTGCCGCTGAGGGACGAGGCGTTCGCAACGCTCTCGGGCGGCCAGCAGCAACGTGTCTTCCTCGCGCGAGCCCTCGCGTCCGAGCCGCGCCTTCTGGCACTCGACGAGCCGACCACCGGTTTGGATCCGGAGTCGTCGGAAACGCTTTACCGCGAGATCGACGGCCTGCTTACGGAGGGAGTCGGCGTGATAGCCGTAACCCACGATATCGCCGGGGCGCTGCCGCATGCAACGCAGGTCCTCTTGCTGGCAGACGGGAGGGCGTCGTTCGTGGGAGGATACGCGCACGGCACCGGGAACGGAGGAGCGCGATGACGGCCCTCGAGCAGCTTTCCCTGTATCTGGCCTATCCCTTCGTCGTCAATGCGCTGCTCGTGGGAGCGCTCGTGGCCCTGTGCTCGTCCCTGCTCGGCACGACGCTTGTCATGAAGCGTCTATCCTATATCGGCGACGGCCTCTCGCACGTTGCATTCGGAGCCTATGCGGTCGCAGCCGTAGCGGGCATCACGCGCGACCTGCTCGTGATCGCCCCCGTCACCGTCATCGCGGCCGTCCTCCTCCTGAGACGCGGGCAATCGTCCAAGGTCAAGGGCGACGCTGCCATCGCGATGATGTCGGTCGCCGCCCTTGCCGCAGGCTACCTGCTGATGAACGTGTTCGGTGCACGCTCGAACATCTCGGGCGACGTGTGCACCACCCTGTTCGGCTCGACGTCCATCCTCACGCTCACGGTCTTCGACGTGGCTCTCTGCGCCGTGCTGTCGGTCGCCGTCGTGGGCGGATTCGCGCTGCTCTACAACCGCATATTCGCCGTGACGTTCGACGAGGGCTTCGCACGCGCCAGCGGACTGCCCGTCGACCGCTGCAACCTCATCGTCGCCGCCATGATCGCCTTGGTCATCGTAGTCGGGATGAGCCTCGTGGGAGCGCTTCTCCTTTCGGCGCTCGTGGTGTTCCCCGCACTCGCCGCCATGCGCGTGTGCCGCACGTTCAAGGGGGTCACCATACTCGCCGGCATCATAGGCGTCTCGTGCGCCATCGCGGGGATGGCGGTCTCTATCCTGGCCTCCACACCTGTGGGTTCGACCATCGTGCTGATGGATGCGGGCGTATTCGCCCTCCTCTGCCTCGTCGGGAAGCTGCGGGGACGGGTCCTCAAAGACGGGCGATGAACAGGTAGTTCTCATCGTCAGAGAAATCCGCATCGGTGCACTCGGCCATCTCGACCTGCGGGAACTGCCGCTCGAGCGCCTCGCCAACCTCCTGAAGGCGTCGATACCCAGATGGAGGGCACACCGTATTCACCAGATAGAGCCCGTCCGCACGCAGATGCGCCTTCACGAGCGCCATGCCCTCGTCGGAGAGGAGTGCGCGCACGGCTTCGCCCGAAGCGAAGAGATCGTTGATGATGACGTCGTAGGACTTCCCGCACGCCACCAGGTAGTCGAGCGCATCTCCGATGTGGATGGAGAGCCGATCGCCCGCACGGGCCTCGAGCTCATCCAGATAGAACCAGCGCCGCGCCAGCTCGACGATGGCGGGATCGATCTCGATCACATCCATGCGCATATCCTCATGCGCGGCGAGCGCGTGCTTGGGATAGGCGCATGCTCCCCCGCCCAACATCAGCACGTCATGCGCGGCGCCCTTCGCCATCACGGCGCGCTCGAAAGCACGGTGATATTCGAACGGCAGCTCGAAGCGCTTATCGCCGAGGTAGGTCCCCGATTGGACGGAGCGCCCCACCGCAAGCATGCGCACGGAATCACCCGCCCCGTCTTCCACGGTGAAGACGGATGCATGCCCGAACAACGTGTTGGGGCGGATGTGGAGATCGGCTTTGCGGAGCAGCAGGACAACGGCGGCCGCAGCTGCGCCGATAAGCGCGACAGTTGCCACGGCAGCGCCCTTGATCAGATGCTTCTCGGCATTCTGCCCGCCCACGCGCGCTTCCTTCCCCTATCCCGCCGAACTTCTTCGGATTATGCGTATTGCCGCTGAAAGATGCATGCGATCCGACCCTCAACGGCTACAATCATATCGTTGGTTATCACAGACAGAAAGGATGAGTCATATGGATCGCAATTACTTCAACCTCGAGGGGCAGGTCGCACTCGTCACCGGCTGCTCCGGCGGCCTCGGCGTCCAGATGGCCAAGGCCCTGGCTTCCCAGGGCGCCAACATCGTCGCCGTTGCCCGCCGCAAGGACAAGCTCGAGGCCGTCTGCGCCGAGATCGTCGAGGAGTTCGGCGTGAAGGCCCTCCCCGTCCAGTGCGATATCACCTCGACCGAGGCCGTCGAGGCTGCCGTGGATGCAGCGCTCGCCGAGTTCGGCCGCATCGATATCCTCATCAACAACGCCGGCACCGGTGCCATCGCCCCCGCCGAGGACATCACCGACGAGCAGTTCGGCAACGAGATGGAGATCGACCTCTTCGGCTCCTTCCGCGTGGCCCGCTCCTGCGCCAAGAAGGCCATGATCCCTGCCAAGTACGGCCGCATCATCAACATCGCCTCCATGTACGGCCTCGTGGGCAACATGGTCGCCGGCTCCAGCCCCTACCATGCGGCCAAGGGCGGCGTCGTGAACCTGACCCGTGCGCTCGCAGCCGAGTGGGGCAAATACAACATCACCGTCAACTCCATCTGCCCGGGCTACTTCTACACCGACCTCACCGTCGACACCCTCAACAGCGACTTCTTCCAGGAGCACGCCAAGCGCACCATCCCCGAGGGCCGCTACGGCAACGAGGGCGAGCTCGACGGCCTCGCCATCCTGCTCTCCTCCCCCGCCTGCAGCTACCTCACCGGCCAGAACATCGCCGTCGACGGCGGCTACACCTGCATCTGATCCAGTGGCACGACTGCACGAGCAAAACGGGCCCCGCATATGCGGGGCCCGTTTTCTGTCCACGTTTTCCTGTAGACAGTTCCCCGATCGCATCGCCTGCGCTTATTTTTTGCGCACCACCCTGGCGCTATAATTTTCCCAACATCCCTTAAGGAAAGGACCCGTCATGGGCTTCATCGAGGTAGACCCGCGTAAATTTGATGAGAGCATCTTCGATCTGCTCGACCGTTCCTGGGGCCTCGCTATGGCCGGCACAGCGCCCGAGCATTGCAATGCCATGACCATCGGCTGGGGGCAGATCGGCATGTTCTGGGGCAGGCCCGCATCCACCGTATTCATCCGGGAATCGCGTTTCACCAAGGAATTCATCGATGCGTGCGACACGTTCTCGGTGGCGTTCCTGCCTCCCGAATTGCACGGCAAGCACAAGGTGTTCGGCACCATGAGCGGTCGCGATGTCGACAAGACCGAGCTCACCGGCCTCACGCCCATCATGATCGATGGCACGCCCCTCTACGAGGAGTCGATGCTGGTGTTCCTCTGCCGCAAAGCCTATGTGGACACGGTCGACCACAAGAACTTCGTGGATGAGACCGCCTATCGGCGCTACTACGATCGCGGGGCCGATCGCGACGATTGGCACAGCATGTACATCGCCTACGTGGAGAAGATCCTGCGCAAGGAATAACGCAGAGGCGCGCTGGTATACTCTTGCGCGAAGCCATCGATCGAAAGGACAGCCATGTCGCTTGAGAAGACACCCGCCGAAACCTGCGTGCTCGTGACCGGAGGCGCCGGCTTCATCGGCAGCCATACCGTTGTCGAGCTGCTCGAGGGCGGATACCAGGTCGTCATCGTCGACGACCTCTCCAATGCCAGCGAGAAGGTCCTAGGCCGGATCGCCCAGATCGTCGGGGCGGAGGCGGCCGAGCGTCTCTCGTTCATCCGCGCCGATGTGGCGGACCGCGATGCCCTCGAGACCGTCTTCGAGACCTTCGCAATAGACCGCGTGATCCACTTCGCCGGTTTCAAAGCTGTCGGGGAGAGCGTGTCGAAGCCCATCGAGTACTACTCCAACAACCTCGGCAACACGCTCGTGCTCGTCGACGTCATGCGCGCATACGGCTGCAAGGACATCGTCTTCTCGAGCTCGGCCACCGTCTACGGCGATCCCGACGCCCTGCCCCTCACCGAGCTGTCGCCTAAGAAGATGGCCACCAACCCCTACGGCTGGACGAAATGGATGATCGAGCAGATCCTCTCCGACCTCGTCGTAGCCGACCCGGCATGGAACGTCGTCCTGCTACGCTACTTCAACCCCATCGGCGCGCACGGGAGCGGCCTCATCGGCGAGGATCCCAAGGGCATCCCCAACAACCTTTTGCCCTACGTGGCGCAGGTCGCTGTGGGCAAGCGCGACTGCGTGCACGTCTTCGGCAACGACTACGACACTCCCGATGGCACCGGTGTGCGCGACTACATCCACGTGGTCGATCTGGCTGCGGGCCATGTGGCGGCGCTCGCCTGGATGAACGGCCGTACCGGCTGCGAGATCTTCAACCTCGGCACGGGCACGGGCACGAGCGTGCTCGAGATCGTCAAGGCCTTCTCGGCGGCATGCGGCCGCGAGCTCCCCTACGTGATCGAGGCGCGACGCCCCGGCGACGTCACCGCCAACTGGGCCGACTGCACCAAGGCGCACGAGCTCATGGGCTGGACCGCCAAGCGCGGCATCGCCGAGATGTGCCGCGACTCGTGGAACTGGCAATCGCATAATCCCGACGGCTACGAGGACTAGCATGGGCGGCAGGCAGTTCGTTTCCTATCTTGCGCAGAAGAAGCCGCTGGTAGATGCATGGCTCTCCGAGCATGCGTGGACACGGGCCGAGGATGCCTCCGCCGACCTCGACGGCTACCTCTACGAACCGCTTGCCCGCTTCACCGCCGGTGGCGGCAAACGCGTGCGCCCGGTACTCGCCCTGCTGGGCTGCGAGGCCGTGGGTGCCGCACCGGAGCGCGCCCTGGCTGCCGGCTGCGCCATCGAGCTCTTCCAGAGCGCGGCCCTCATCCATGACGACATCGCCGACAAGAGCGAGCTGCGCCGTGGCGAGCGGTGCCTGCACCTCACGCACGGCACCGGCCTTGCCCTCAACGTGGGCGACGCCGCGCTCATCGAGGCATCCTGCGCGATCCTCGAAGACCCGCTGCTCGATGACGGGACGCGCCTCAAGGTGCTCGACGCGTTCCTCACCATGGAACGCCGCACCATCGAGGGGCAGGCTCTCGATCTGGGCTGGGTGCGCGACAATCGCTGGGATGCCGATTACCTGGAGATGGCCACGCTCAAGACCGCCTACTATTCCTGCGCCTCCCCGTTGGCCATCGGCGCGCTCTGCGGCGGTGCCGACGAGGATCAGATCCGCGTGCTCGAGGCGTTCGGCCTCGATGCCGGCCTCGCATTCCAGCTGCAGGATGACTTGCTGAATCTCACAGGCGACGCTGCCAAGCAGGGAAAGGACTTCATGAGCGACATCGCCGAGGGCAAGCGCACCCTCGCCGTCACGCACGCCCTCGAAGCGCTCGAGGGGGATGCACGTACCGAGCTCATCTCGATCCTCGAGGCTGGAACGACCGATCGCGTGCTCCTCGCACGTGCCGTCGACCTGCTCGATCAAGCAGGCGCGCTCGCATACGTGCGCGATCTCGCGCACAGCATGGTCGCTCGCGCAGCCGATGCGCTCGCTCAGGCAGCTATCTCCTCGGATGCACGCGCAACGCTTGCGTCTATGGCAGACTATTTCGTAGAGCGGACGGGATAGGATGGGTATGGAACCTATTGCAGAAGGCAGTGTCGGCATCGCCGTCGAGGATATCCAAGAGCGGCTGTCCGAGCTGGGCTATGCGATCGACGCGACCGAGCGCACCGCGAGCTCGTTCGGCAGCTCCACCGCGAACAGCGTCGCCCGCTTCCGTCTCGACCATGGACTGCCCATGGGCACGTCGATCGACACCGCAACGTGGTCGGCGCTCGTCGACGAGGGCTACAGGCTGGGCGATCGAACCCTCTACCTGCGCCTTCCCAACTTCCATGGCCGCGATGTCCGCCAGCTGCAGGAACGCCTCAACATCCTGGGTTTCTCATGCGGCACGGTCGACGGCTGCTACGGCGTGCATACCGAGGCGGCCGTGAGGCTCTTCCAGGAGAGCGTCGGCCTGCTCGGCGACGGCATGGCCTTCCAGGAGACCTACGATGCCATCGAGCGCCTGCGCCACGTGTGGGCGGGCAAGCCCGCCAACGGCCCGCATCCCATGGGGGGCATGGGCTTCGCACGTGCGGCCAACGTGCTCGAATCCAGCCGCATCTCCATCACCGGCGAGGATCCCATCGCCCGCAACGTCGCGGCGCGCGCATGGAACCTCGCAGGCGCCACCACCGAGAGAAGCGGCCTCGACCTCGTGGATTCCGCCGATGCGGCACCCGAGGGGACGGAGGTCGTGCTCGTTCTCTCCTCAGCCCCGCCCGCCAAGCGCAACCGCGTCTCGACGGTGCCCGTCGATGAGCTCGACACGTTCCCGCGCAGGCTCCGCGCCGCTATCGAGAGCTCGCGCAGCAAGCCCCCCGTCATCCGCCTGACGCTTCCCGATAACGGGACCCCCAGCTTCACGGTGAGCGATGCGCAGACGCTCGCGGTAGTCCTGCTCGATGCCATCTGCACCGCGTTCGCGTCGTGATTCCGAGCGCATCCTCTGAGACGCTGCGGAGGAACTCTCAGACGATTTCGGGTTGCATCCGACGGTTTTCAGCTGTAAGTTAGATAAAGCTTACTTATATCGGATGGTCGTGGCGGTCGTCGCAGGCGCCGATGCGCGCAAGCCGGGCGCACGCGGAGGAGATGGGGGCATCATGGCTACATTGGATAGGGTATCGCCCGGCATGCGGGCGCGCATCCAACGCGTCGACGGCAGCGTGCGGCTGCTCACGCGCCTCGCGAGCGTCGGGCTCGTTCCCGGCAGCATCGTACGCGTCGAGCGCAACGACGCCAAGCGCCCCGTGCTCGTGTATGAGCGCGACACCATGCTCGCCATCAACCGCGAGGAGAGCAGGCGCATCCACGTCGAGGAGGTGGCATAGCCATGGCGGATAGCGTGAGCATCGCCCTCCTCGGGCAGCCCAATTCGGGCAAATCGACGCTTTTCAACGGCCTCACGGGCGGCCATCAGCGCGTGGGCAACTGGCCGGGCAAGACCGTCGAGAAGAAGCTCGGCACAGCGGTGCGCGACGGTGTGGCCTACACCGTGTGCGATCTTCCCGGCACCTACAGCCTCTCGGCCATGAGCGACGAGGAGCGCATCACCCAGGACTACATCGCGCGGGGAGGGGCCGACGTCGTCTGCATCCTGGTCGATGCCTCGCAGCTCACGCGCAGCATGTACATGCTGGCCGACTACGCCGGCGGCCGCGTGCCGTGCGTGCTCGTCCTCAACATGATCGACGTCGCGGAGAGCCAGGGAAAGGCCATCGATGCGGCACAGCTTGAGAGGCGCCTCGGCATCCCCGTGGTGCCGTTCGTGGCAAACGATGCCTCCCGGTATGGCAAGCTCACGGCAGCCATCCAGCGCGCCATCGCCGAGCACTCCTGCGTATCCTCGGATGCGCTTGCCGAACTCTATGCCCGCTACTCCCCCGAGTGGTCTGAGGCTTATGGACGGCTTTCCGCCCACGATGACGCCGCCGAGCGCTTCGATGCCGTCTGGCGCGCGGCCCATGAGGCGTCATCCACACGGGAAGGCACCGTCAACTGCGGTTCCGCGCGCCTCGTCTGGGTCGATCGGATGATCGCCGGCGTGCAGGCCGAGAATGCCGGCGGGGCGCCTGCATTCCTCGCCCGTCTGGACGGGGCGCTCATGAGCGCCCGCTGGGGCAAGGCGATCGGCGTGCTCGTGTGCATCGGCGCGCTGCTTGCCGCCATCATCCTCGGAGCCCCGCTCATGATGCTCGGGCAGATCCCGGTGATGGCCTCCCAACCGCTCGCCCAGGGACTCGGCACCCTAGGCGTCCATCCAGCCCTCGTGAGCTTCGTCTCGAGCGGGCTTATGACGGTGCTCTTCTATGTCTTCTCGATGGGGGGCTTCGTGTTCGGCGTTGCCTTCGTGTTCGGCCTACTCGATGAGATCGGCCTCGTAGCGCGTATCAGCTACCTCTTCGACGGCACCATGAGCAAGCTCGGGCTCCCGGGCAAGGTCATGATGCCCTTCCTCTCGGGATTCGGCTGCAACATCGCCTCGGTCACCGGTATGCGCGTCGTCGACTCATGGGGCCAGCGCGTGCTCGCCATCGCGCTCTCATGGGCCGTTCCCTGCGGCACCACCCTCTCGGTCATCCCCACGCTCGCCTATGCATTCTTCGGCTTCGGCGGTATGGCGATCGTCCTCGCCGGCCTTGCCGCAGGCATCCCGCTGGCGATGCTGCTCGCTGCCAAGGTGTTCGGCGACCGGCTCTCCCCCGTCGAGGAGCGCGCCGGCCTCATCATGGAGTTGCCACCCTATCACAAGCCGCGCATCAAACCGCTGCTCAAGACCGCGTTTCGCCGCTATGCGGATATCCTCTGGCGTGCATTCAAGACGATCTTCGTGGTAGCTGCGGTATTCTGGGCGTTCTCCTACAGCGCAACGGGCAGTATCGAAGACAGCATCATCTACGCCATCGGCAATGCGCTCGAACCCTTCAGCAGGTTCTTCGGCATGGGGTGGAAGCTCTTCATGGCCTTCCTCGCCGGGGTGCTCGCCAAGGAGGCCGTGCTCGGCTCGCTCGCGGCGCTTTTCTCATCCACAAGCGCCACCATGCTCACGGCGGCATCGGGCGCGGCGGCGGCAGGTTTCAGCCCGGCGATCATCGCCGCTCAGGTCGCGCCCGCCGAGGCGATGGCGTTCATCTTCGCGCTCATGTTCAACATCCCCTGCGTCATGACGGTTGGCGCGACCCACTCCGAGACGCACTCGCTCAAGTGGACCATCCTCATCAGCCTGTTCTATCTCGCGCTCTCGCTCCTGATCAGCTTCGTGGTCTACCGCATCGCCGTGCTCGTGATGTAGGCGCGCGCAGGGGAGCGCTGCGAGGGATCCATCGTTGCGGGCCAACGGCCCGTAGACGGTCCTCAAAGGGGAAAAGCGGCAACATGCAGGCCGAGAGCGAAAACGGACCGCACAGGGCGGCCCGCAGAGGTTCTGGCTGGCGTAGAAGGATTCGAACCCTCATACTCGGCACCAAAAACCGATGTCCTAACCATTGGACGATACGCCAAAATCTAGAGGCCCATTGTAGCAGAGAGTGCACCGCCTGACAAAAACGCTCATCTGTGGCTAATTGAAGCCGAAGCGCATTGTCGCCCACCCACGCGGGGCGTTAGGCTATCATCGATTATGGCCGCCGTATCCGAGGCATGATCGCCTACGGGCGGAAGGTTCCGTCAACGTTTTTCGGGAGGCGTGCTATGCCCATCAACGCGATCATCCTCGCCGCCGGCGAGGGTACCCGCATGAGATCAGCCCATCCCAAGGTATGCCATAAGCTGCTCGGGAAACCCCTTGTCTGGTGGCCCGTCCATGCCGCGCGCACAGCCGGATGCGAGCGCATCATCGTGGTCGTAGGCCACGGCGCAGACGAGGTCAGGGCAGCGCTTGCGAACGAACCGGATATCGAGTTCGTGGAACAGTCCGAACGCAGGGGCACGGGCCATGCCATCCGCTGCGTGCGCGACGCCGTCGGAGCCTTCGAGGGTCCCACGGTCGTCCTCTACGGCGATACGCCGCTCGTACGTCCCGAGACCATCGCCGGGCTTGTGGACGAGACGCGCGCCCACCACAATGCTTGCACGATCCTCACCTTCGAACCCGACGATCCAAGCGGTTATGGACGCATCCTGCGCGACGGGGACGGCGGGCTCCAAGGCATCGTCGAGGACAAGGATTGCACACCTGAGCAGCGTGATGGGCTCTTCGAATGCAACTCCGGCATCTACTGCTTCTGCGGCAGGCGACTCACCGCCAACATCGACAAGATCCAAGCGGACAACGCCCAACGAGAGTATTACATAACCGACATGGTCGGCATCTACAGGGATATGGGCGAACCCGTCTCCAGCCTTCTCGCCGATGACGCGGACGAGCTTCTCGGCGTGAATTCGCGCCTCCAGCTCGCCCAAGCCTCCTACGTCATGCAGGACCGCATCAACGCCCGCCTCATGGACGAGGGCGTGACCATGCTCGATCCCGCGCTCGTATGGGTCGGTCCCGAGGTCAGCGTCGGCCGCGACACCGAGATCCTGCCCCTGACCATGCTCTGGGGCGAGACCTCCATCGGCGAGGGCTGCACGATCGGCCCCAACACCCGCCTCACCGATACCCGCGTGGGCAACGCCTGCACGGTCGATGAGACCGTCGCCCAAGAGGCCGTCCTCGAGAACAACGTCTCATGCGGCCCGCGTGCGTACCTACGCCCCGGCACGCACCTGCTCGACAATGCCAAGGCGGGCACGCACGTGGAGATCAAGAACTCCACCATCGGCAAGGGTTCCAAGGTCCCGCACCTCTCGTACATCGGCGACACCACCATGGGCTCCGGCGTCAATATCGGCGCAGGGTCGATCACCTGCAACTACGATGGCGTCGACAAGCACCGGACCACCATCGGCGACGATGTGTTCGTCGGCTCCGATACCATGATGGTCGCGCCCGTGAGCATCGGCGACGGGGCGCTCATCGGCGCCTCCAGCTGCATCACCCGGGATATCCCCGCAGGAGCGCTCGCGCTCGAGCGCTCCGAGCAGCGCATCGTGGAGGGGTACGCGGTGGAGAGGCTCGAACGCCTGAAGGCACGCAAGAAGGGGAAGAGGTAGATGTACGAAGATCTGAAGGGGCCGATGCCCATCACCACCGAGTTCAAGCTCTACACGGGTTCGGGCAACCCCGCTCTGGCGCAGGATATCGCCAGCATCCTCGGCGTCAAGCTCAACGGTCTCAAGCTCGAGAAATTCGCCAACGGCGAGATCTACGCCCGCTTCGAGGAGTCGGTGCGCGGCGATGACATCTTCGTCGTCCAGTCGCTCTCCGGCCAGAACGTGAACGACCTCCTCATGGAGCTCCTCATCGTCACCGATGCCGCCAAGCGAGCGAGCGTCCGTTCCGTGACCGCGGTCATCCCCCACTACTGCTACGCGCGCCAGGACCGCAAGGCCGCCGCGCGCGAGCCCATCACCGCCCGCCTCGTGGCGAACCTGCTCGAGGCGGCGGGTGTCGACCGCGTGATCGCGCTCGACCTGCACCAGAACCAGATCCAGGGCTTCTTCGATATCTCCGTCACGCACCTCACCGCCCTCTACCTCTTCGGCGAGTACTTCAAGAAGAAGAACTTCGACTGGAACAGCACCGTCGTCGTCTCGCCCGATGTGGGCCGCGCCAAGGCGGCCAAGAAGCTCTCCGATTACCTGGGCTGCTCGCTCGCCATCGCGCACAAGGGCCGTCCCAAGCACAATATGGCCGAGGTCATGGCCGTCATCGGCGACATCAAGGGCAAGACCTGCATCATCAACGACGACATGATCGATACCGGCGGCACCCTCATCGGCTCGATCAACGAGCTCAAGAAGATGGGAGCGGGCGATATCTACGTCTGCGCGACCCATGGCATCTTCTCGCGCAATGCGGTCGAGCGTCTGGAGGAGGCGCCCATCGCCGAGTGCGTGGTGACCGATGCCATCCCCGTACCCCAAGCCAACCAGCCCGGCAAGAAGGTCAAGACGATCTCCATCGCAAGCGAGTTCGCCGAGTGCATCTACAGCGTCTTCACCAGCAATCCCGTCTCCCACATCTTCGGCGGGAACTCCAACATCTGATGGCGGCCGAGAAGGGCATCCGCTTGATCGCCGGCCTCGGCAATCCCGGGGCCGACTACGTTCACACGCGCCACAACGTGGGATTCCTCGCTGTAGACGAGCTGGCGGAGGCACTCGATGCGCCTGTGTGGGCGCTCAAGCACGGCTGCATGATAGCCCGCGCATCCTGCGCAGGGCGCGCGGTCCTGCTCGCCAAACCGCAGAGCTTCATGAACACGAGCGGCGGACCCGTCTCAAAGCTCATGCGCGCCGAGGGGATCGCCCCCTCCGAGCTCCTGGTCATCCACGACGAGGTCGATCTCGATCCCGGCGATGTGCGCACGCGCTTCGGAGGGGGTCTCAACGCCCACAACGGCCTGCGTTCCCTGAAGGGCAAGCTGGGCACGGCCGATTTCTGGCGCGTCCGCGCGGGCATCGGCCGCCCGCCGGGGAAGATGGACGTTGCGACCTACGTTCTGCGCCAGCTCAAGGGAGCTGCGCTCGAGGAGCTGCTCGCCACGGCATCATGCGCTGCCCGGGCGGCCCGGACCGCGCTCGGCTAGCGGGCGCGTCCCGCACCCAACCAGCGGTTGGGTTCTCTGCTCGTATGCCTTGTTTCCCTCAACCCGAAACTCAACGGATAGCTTATGGCATCCTACATGCCGTTGGGGCAAGATGAGAATCGAAGACGTCTTCCCCGCATATCCCGGACAAGATAGGAGAAGGACATGACCCACGAGAATACCGAGAGCCTGGGGCGCCGTATCGCCCGCCTGCGCCTCGAGCACGGCATGACCCAGGAGCGCCTCGCCAACCTCGCGAACGTGAGCGCACAGGCCGTGAGCAAATGGGAGAACGATCAGAGCTACCCCGATATCACCCTGCTCCCCCTCCTGGCGCAGACCTTCGACGTAACCGTCGATGAGCTGCTCGGCGCCAAGACCGCCGCGCGAGAGCGCGGATCCGGGCTCGCGCCCGTGCCAGCACCTGCGTCCGAACCGGAACCCGAGACCAGTCCGGTCGCCGCAGGCAAAGCCACGCAGGTGCGCATCCGCATCGCCGAGGATGGCCGGGATGCCGTCAATATCGCGCGGTCCCGCTCATGGCCGCGAACACCCTCGCCAGCATCGCTGGCATCGTACCGGGCATCGCCCCCGGCATCGACCTCAAGGGGCTCGCCGGCATAGCGCAGGATGCGGAGCCGGGCACGCTCGTCGACATCGATGATGACGAGGACCGCATCACCATCACCCTCGAATAGCACTCCACCGCCCTCCACGCCGAAAGGACCTCGCACCGGCCGACCACACCCCGGCTGTTGGAATCCGCCACGAGAAGGCCCCTGCCCGCAGGATTTCGCGGACAGGGGCTCCCTGCCATCTTCCTCCGCGCGGACAGGGCCCTTCCTGCGCCACAGCCCCTTTCGGCGAAGGCGGAGAGCCCCGCGCTGTGCGTTTTGGCCGAATTCTAACGGCAACCTCGCGATCATCGAACGGATACGATGCCGTTAGGGTGATAATAATGCTTCGGTAGTGAACCTGTGCCCCGCACAGGTCGAGGAGAGGAACGACGTTTCAGGAGAGGAGTTCGCTTAATGTACAAAATCCTCGAAAAGACGCGGTTCTCCGACAAGGTGTTCAAGTTCCGCATCGAAGCACCGGAGATGGCCAAGCATGCCCATGCAGGCCAGTTCCTGATGGTTCGTGCCAACGAGTACGGCGAGCGCGTGCCGTTCACGTTCGCGGACTGGAACCCCGAGGAGGGCTGGGTCGAATTCATCTTCATGGTGATCGGCAAGACCACCGCCATGCTGTCCGATCTCGAGGTCGGCGACTGCATCCAGGATGTCACGGGTCCGCTGGGACATCCCACCGAGATGGGCGAGGGAACATGGATCGTCATCGGCGGCGGCGTGGGCCTCGCGATCGCCTTCCCCGTGGCGCGCCAGCTCGTCGCCACGGGCCACGAAGTGCATGCCATCATGGGCGCCCGTACCAAGGATCTGCTTTTGCTCGAGGAGCAGTTCCGCACCATCCTCGACGACGATCACATCCACATCACCACCGATGACGGCTCCTATGGCGAGCAGGGCGTGGTCACCGCACCGGAGGAGCGCCTCATCCAAGCCGGGAAAGCCGACCGCATCTTCTGCGTCGGCCCCGTGCCCATGATGAAGTTCGCCACCCTCACCGCTCAGAAGTACGGCATCCCCATCATCGCCAGCCTCAATCCCATCATGGTCGATGGCACGGGCATGTGCGGCTGCTGCCGCGTCGAGATCGATGGCGAGACCAAGTTCGCCTGCGTCGACGGCCCCGATTTCGACGCTACCAAAGTCGACTGGAACGATCTGCGCGCCCGCCAGGCCGCATATCTGACCGAAGAGGGCCAGTCCCTCAAGGCCTACGAGGAGGTGAGGTGCGCATGCCAGAGGTAAACGGCCGCTGGGTAGCCGATATGAAGCTGCCCCGCACCCCGGATAACGAGGAGCCGGCAGCGGAGCGAGCCCGTGACTTCCGCCCCGTCGACAAGGGCTTCACCGAGGAGATGGCGGTAGCCGAGGCTTCCCGCTGCATGAGGTGCAAGAACCCCCTGTGCGTCGATGGCTGCCCCGTCAACATCAACATCCCCGCATTCATCACCCAGATCTACAACCGCGAGTTCGGCGACGCCCTGGATACCATCCGCGAGAGCTCGATGCTGCCCGCCATCTGCGGCCGCGTCTGCCCGCAGGAGAACCAGTGCGAGGGCCGCTGCATCCGCGGCCGCAAGGGCGATCCGGTTGCCATCGGACAGCTCGAGCGCTTCCTGGGCGACCAGCCCGAGCTCGCATCCAAGCCCCATATGATGCCGACCAACGGCCTGAAGGTCGCCGTCATCGGCTCAGGACCCTCCGGTATCGCCTGCGCCGGCGAGCTCGCCCGCAACGGATTCGATGTCACCGTCTTCGAGGCCTTCTTCACCGGCGGCGGGGTGCTCGTCTACGGCATCCCCGAGTTCCGCCTGCCCAAAGCGGTCGTCAAGCGCGAGATCGACGGCCTCATGGATCTGGGCGTCAAGTTCGAGTACAACTCCGTCATGGGCCGCCTGGCCGATGCCGAGGAGCTGCTGGGCGAGAAGGGCTTCGATGCCGTCTACGTCGCCACGGGCGCAGGCCTTCCCAAATTCCTCAACATCCCGGGCGAGAACCTGCCCAACGTCTTCTTCGCCAACGAGTACCTCACCCGCGTGAACCTCATGAAGGCGAACAATTTCCCCACCTACGACACCCCCACCAAACACGGCACCAACGTCGTCGTGTTCGGCGGCGGCAACGTGGCCATGGACGCCGTCCGCACCGCCAAGCGCCTCGGTGCCGACCGCGCCATCATCGCCTACCGCCGCACCGAGGACGAGATGCCCGCCCGTAGGGCCGAGCTGCACCACGCCAAGGCCGAGGGCGTCGAGGTCCTGCCGCTCGTCTCCCCCCTGGAGTTCCTCAAGGGCGAGGACGGCAACGTGTGCGCCGTACGCGTGCAGAGGTGCGAGCTGGGCGAGCCGGATGCCTCCGGCCGTCGCCGCCCGGTACCCATCGAGGGCGCCATCGAGGACATCCCCTGCGATGTCGCCATCTCCGCCATCGGCACGAACGCCAACCCGTTCGCCAAGCTCATCGGCGGCTGCGAGCTCAATAAATGGGGCTACATCGAAGCCGACGAGGATGGCCGCACGTCCAACCCCAGGATCTGGGCAGGCGGGGACATCGTCACCGGCGCCGCAACCGTCATCCTGGCCATGGGTGCCGGCAAGAGGGCCGCAGCATCCATCACCAAGGCTCTCGCCAAGAATTGAACCCGCTACGTCTACTAAGAAAGGTGGAGAGACATGCAAGTTGATGCGAGAGACCTGTTCAGCCCGAAACCCACGGTCATGGCTCTTACGGCCCTGACCCAGCTCAAGAAGCACGAGACGCTCGCGGTGCTGGTCAACGACGGCAAGGCGGTCAGCGAGCTCATGCACCTCGCCGAAGAGCACAACTGCGGCTTCTCGCTCGAGAACGAGGGCGATTACTCCGTCGTCACCCTCGCCCCCACGTCCAAGGTGACGGTATCCAACCCGCTCGAGGAGGCCCTGCACCTCATGGGCATCGAGCCCCTCGGGGCCCCCATCTTCCTCATCGGCTCCGAGTATGTCGGCGCAGGCGACAAGAGGCTCGGCAGCATCATCGCCAACGAGGTCATCTTCAACATCGGCCTCCAGGAGAACCTGCCCAGCTCTGTCGTCTTCTACAACAGCGGCGCCAAGCTCACCCGCAAGGACAGCCCGGTCCTCGACGCGCTCGAGGATCTCGTCGAGCTCGGCGTGGAGGTGCTCACCGATTCCGTCAGCGTCGAGGTCTACGGTGCCGATGACGGCACGGTCGCCGTGGGCGAGATCGTCGACCCGTACATCATCGTGGCCCTGCTCTCGACCCAGCACGGCGTCATCACGATGTGACGCAGAGCCTGCCGGCGCGCAATCAGGCGGCCCATCGGGGATAAGCTCCGATGGGCCGCCTCCTTCTCATCCCCGGCCCTAGGCACGCGCATGGCTTTCCGCCGACGAGAACGTATTGCCGCCATCGCGTCCTCGTGCAAATGCCGCTTTGGTACAATTGGGCTACTATACCGAGACGTGTTGGGGAACGCCGATTCGGGGTAGCCGCTTCACATCAAGACCGCACAAGCGTTGTACTGGAGAGGAGCAGGCACATGGCACGGCTAAGCGGTGCATCCGTCGCGCGCATCGAGGAGATATGCGACGCATACCAGGGGGAGAAGACCCCGCTCGTCATGATCTTGAGCGACATCCAGCGCGAGTTCGGCTACGTGCCCCTCGAGGTGCAGGAAGTCGTCTCGCGCAAGACCGGGCTCTCCGTCGCCGAGATCTACGGGGTGGTCACCTTCTACTCGTTCTTCTCCCTCACACCCAAGGGCAAGCACGTCATCGGCTGCTGCCTGGGCACGGCGTGCTATGTCAAGGGAGCCCAGCGGATCATCGACCGCTTCTGCAACGACCTCGGCATCGAACCCGGCGGCACCACCGACGACGGCATGTTCACCATCGATGCCCTGCGCTGCATCGGCGCCTGCGCGGCAGCGCCCGCCGTCACCATCGACGGCAAGGTGTATGCCCGCGTCGACATCAGCCAGGTCCCCGGCATCATCTCCGCATATCGTCAGATGGAAGGGGGCGCCGAGTGATGTACGCAACCACTGAGGAGCTGCAGCGCGATGTCCAGAGGTTCATGGACGAGCTGCACGGGAAGTTCGATGGATCCGATGGCAAGACCTACCTCGTGTTCTGCGGCGGCACCGGCTGCATGGCCGGCGGCACTCCCGACCTCATCGCCGAGGCGAGAAAGCTCATCGCCGATGAGGGCCTCGAGGAGAGCGTCGTAACCCGCCGAGTCGGATGCTTCGGCCTCTGCTCGCAGGGCCCGTTCGTGCGCATCTATCCCGGCGATATCCTCTACCGCCTCGTCAAGGCCGAGGATATGTACGACATCATCCACAAGCACATCATCGGGGGGGAGATCGTCGAGCGGCTCATCTACGAGGATCCCAAGACGGGCGAGAAGTTCGAGCACATGGCCGACATCCCCTTCTACCGGCGCCAGAAGCGCATCGCGCTGCACGGCTGCGGCGTCATCGACCCCACCAGGATCGAGGAGTCGCTCGCCATGGGCGGCTACCAGGGCCTCATGAGGGCCCTCACCATGGACCGGCAGGACGTCATCGACACGATCATCGCCTCGGGTCTGCGCGGCCGAGGCGGCGGGGGCTTCCCCACGGGCCGCAAGTGGCAGTTCGCCTATAACCAGGATAGCGCCGAGAAATACGTGGTCTGCAACGGCGACGAGGGCGATCCCGGCGCGTTCATGGACCGCTCGCTGCTCGAGGACAACCCGCTCTCCGTGCTCGAGGGCATGGCCATCGCGGGCTACGCGATCGGCGCCTCTCAGGGCTACTTCTACATCCGGGCCGAATACCCCATCGCGGTCCAGCGCGTCAACGCCATCATCGAGCAGGCCGAGGAGCGCGGCCTTCTGGGCGATAACATCCTGGGGACGGGCTTCTCGTTCCACGCCCATGTCCGCCTCGGCGCCGGCGCCTTCGTCTGCGGCGAGGAGACCGCGCTGCTCAATTCCATCATGGGCCTGCGCGGCATGCCGCGCCCGCGTCCGCCATTCCCGGCCGTCTCCGGCCTCTGGGGCAAGCCCACGGTGGTCAACAACGTCGAGACCCTCTCCTGCACGGCCTACATCATGCGCGAGGGCATCGAGGCGTTCACGCAATACGGCACCGAGAACAGCAAGGGCACCAAGGTCTTCTGCCTGGGCGGCAAGGTCGTGAACGTCGGCCTCGTCGAGATGCCCATGGGCTACACCATGCGCGATCTCATCTTCGACATCGGCGGCGGCATCCAAGACGACAAGGAGTTCAAGGCGCTCCAGACCGGCGGCCCCTCCGGAGGCTGCCTCACGCCCGAATACCTCGACGAGCCCATCGACTTCGACAACATGGTCCGCCTCGGCTCCATGATGGGCTCCGGAGGCGCCATCGTCATGGACGAGGACAACTGCATGGTCGACGTCGCCAAATTCTACATGGGCTTCATCTGCGACGAGAGCTGCGGCAAGTGCTCGCCCTGCCGCATCGGCACCAAGCGCATGCTCGAGATCCTCGAACGCATCACCTCCGGCAAGGGCACCATGAAGGACTTCGACGAGCTCGATACCATCGCCGAGGCCTGCAAGACCAATTCCCTCTGCGCGCTCGGCCAGACCGCAGCCAACCCCATCCTCTCGACGATCGCGCATTTCAAGGACGAGTACATCGCCCACATCGAGGAGCATCGCTGCCCGGCACGCGTCTGCAAGGATCTCATCGAGTACCACATCGACCCCGACAAGTGCCGCAAGTGCTCCGCCTGCGCACGCGTCTGCCCGGTCTTCGCCATCGAGGGAGTTGCGGGCAAGACGCCGTTCGTCATCGATCTGGAAAAGTGCATCAAATGCGGCACCTGCGTGACCGCTTGCCGCTTCGACGCCATCTACAAGGCATAAGGGAGGTCCTGGCATGAGCTTGGTCAACATCAAGATCGAAGGCAGGCCCTATCAGGTGGAGGAAGGCCTCACGATCCTCGAGGCGGCGCGTCAGTGCGGCTACGAGATCCCCTCGCTGTGCTCGTTCAACCATGGCGAGTGCAACCAGGGTTCCTGCCGCGTCTGCCTCGTCGAGGCAACCGGCGCCCGCGGCCTCGCGGCATCCTGCGTCTACCAGGTCGCCGAGGGCATGGAGGTCCTCATCAACTCGCCCAAGGCCGTCGCCGCCCGCCGCACGAGCGTGGAGCTGCTGCTCTCCAACCACAACGTCAACTGCCAGCAGTGCGGCAAGAGCGGCCAATGCGAGCTGCAGAACGTCGCGCGCATCGTCGGCGCGCGCGAGGGGATGTTCAAGGGCGCGAAGACCCCGACGACCTACGACGATGTCTCCCCGTCCATCGTGCGCGACACCAGCAAGTGCATCCTGTGCGGCCGCTGCGTCGAGCGCTGCAAGAACGCCCACGGCAATGGCGTCCTCGGCTTCCAGAACCGAGGTTTCGACGCCAAGGTCGGCCCCGCGATGGATATCTCGTTCGCCGATTCGCCGTGCATCATGTGCGGCCAGTGCGTGACGGTCTGCCCCACGGGCGCGCTGCTCCCCAAATCGGAGATCGATAAGGTCGATTTCGCCCGTGCGCAGGGCAAGTACATGGTCGTCCAGACCGCGCCCGCCGTCCGAGCCGCCCTCGGCGAGGAGTTCGGCCTGCCCATCGGCACGCCCGTCACCGGCAAGATGGCTGCGGCGCTCCGCCGCCTAGGCTTCAACCGCGTCTACGACGTCGACTTCGGGGCCGACCTCACCATCATGGAGGAAGCCAACGAGCTGCTCGATCGCGTCAAATCGGGCGGCGTGCTGCCCATGATCACGTCCTGCTCGCCCGGTTGGGTCAATTATGCCGAGACCTACTACGCCGACCTGCTCCCCCACCTCTCCAGCTGCAAGAGCCCGCATCAGATGCAGGGCGCGATCATCAAGAGCTACTTCGCCCAAGCCCACGGCCTCGATCCGAAGGATATCTTCGTGGTCTCCATCATGCCCTGCACGGCCAAGAAGTCCGAGAAGGACCGTGCGCAGATGGAGGTCGACGGCATCCGCGATGTCGACGCCGTGCTCACCGTCTGCGAGCTGGGCGACCTCATCAAGAGAAGCGGCATGCAGTTCAACCGCCTGCCCGAGGAGGGCTTCGACTACGACATCATGGGAACCTCCACGGGCGCCGGCGTCATCTTCGGCGTAACCGGCGGTGTCATGGAGGCGGCACTCCGCACGGCCTACCGGGTGCTCGAGGGCAAAGAGCACGACGCGGTGGTCTTCAATGCCGTGCGCGGCTTCGATGGCATCCGCGAGGCCACCATCGCCATGGGCGGCATGGATGTCAAGGTGGCGGTAGCCTCCGGCATGGCCAATGCCAAGATCCTGCTCGATCAGATCCGCGAGGGCACGAGCCCGTACCACTTCATCGAGATCATGGGCTGCCCCGGCGGCTGCATCAACGGCGGCGGCATGCCCATCGTGCGCCACTGCTTCCTCCCCAACGAGGATGTGGACATCGTCGATACCTACCGCGCCAAGCGCGCCCGTGCCCTCTATACCGAGGATGAGCGCAACACATTGCGCCAATCCCACAACAACCCGCAGATCATCGAGCTCTACAGCAGGTTCCTTGAAAAACCCAACTCGCACAAGGCGCATGAGCTGCTGCATACCACCTATGCAGGTCGCGAACCATTCCGCGTGCAAGATCATTAGCACATAAACCGCGTCTCCGCACAAGCTGCATCAAGGCCCCGGGCTCGCACCTGGGGC
Source organism: Coriobacteriales bacterium OH1046 (assembly GCA_004010535.1). GTDB lineage: Bacteria > Actinomycetota > Coriobacteriia > Coriobacteriales > Atopobiaceae > RUG721. The sequence continues at coordinate 288,213 of RQYE01000005.1, forward strand.
TTTGTTTGATACCATCAAAAATCTCCTGCATCTTCCCAGGCTTTTGGATAATCTCCATGGTGTTGCGGATACATCAGCCGAGCGCCTTACGATAATGGAGCCGTCTTAGTTGCCTGCCCATCCATCGTCATGTTGTCGGTCTCGTCTCACCGGAAATGCAACCGCACCTTCGGCACTATCTTTTCGGAGGAGTCATTCGGAATATCTTCCAGCTCTTTACGAAACCTTGGCTATAAGCCTTCGCTATTGGTCACGGCATCCCAGATTATCTGTTCATTCGCTATGGAACGCTCAAGATTTCTGAGCGCAAGATTAACGTAAATCGCATATATTATCGAATACTGCGCAATCCGGGAATTGATAGCTTCAGCTTTTGACTCTTGGGCTACCGACACCAAGACGCAGTCTGCCAGTTCAGCTAGAGGAGATGCTGTGTCGCCGGTAACCGCTATGAGCTTGCACCCCTTTTCTTTTGCGATTCTTGCCGTCCGCAGCGGTATCTGAGATCCGCCAGATTGGGAAATAACGAGAACCGCGTCATCCGGGGTTAACAGCGAGCATCTCATAATCTGCAAGTACGCATCGGTCATCAGCGTACAGTTAACGCCGATACGAAAAAGCTGGTAATACAGTTCCTCAGCAGTTGGGCTTGAATTGCCGACAGCCGCAATGAGGGTTGTTTTTGCATTGTTGATATAGTCGATACACTTTTCCATAGATGCGTGATCTAAAACTTCCAGCGTAGCTTGCACTGCGTGGATAGCGCCGTTTAAGACTTTTTCAGCAACAATTCCCGGTGTATCGGTAACGCTGATTGCCTCATATATTAGCTCGCTAGACACCGGCACGGATCTCGAAAGAGAAACTATAAACTCTACCCAGCGCTTATATCCCAAGACCCTAAAAAAGCGCACTACAGTAGCATCGCTTACCCCAGCATTCAAAGCGACGTCCGCCAGAGACATTTTTATCACTTTCGTATAGTTTCCCTGAATAAACTCAGCCACCTTTTTCTCAGACGCTGAAAGCGATTCGTAAAAAGCAGTGATCCGACTCATCGCATCGTTGATAGTTTCCATTTCCCCCATCATTTCCGCTTCTAGTTTTAGCTAATCGAGATTTAATTTGACTAGTAATTACACAGTTTATATAATAAAAGTATATATACTACAATACTACTATTTTATGTAGTATTACTACATATTACTGAGGAGGGAGCTCGTGAGTGCTTGCTTTCAGTTTTCAAAAGAATCAACTCGAATCCCCTCGTCTTACGGAAAGAAAGGCTGATGCATGTTTGACATCATTATATTCAGCCGCAAGAACTGCGCATCCGATTTATCTCATGATGCCGAGCGACTTCGGAAAACAAAAGGTTATTCGTACATTCTCCGTTTGAGAGAACGGTGATTCACCCCTTCTCATCGAAATCGAGCTCAAGTATCTGGGGGGAGGTGCTATTGAGTGGATTATTCGATGCCTGTAAAAGCCCAAAAACGCAAGGAAGGTGAACATGAAAGATATAACTCTCGCACGAATTGACGACAGATTAATTCATGGGCAAGTCGTAGCTTTTTGGGCGAATGAGAAACCCATAAACAAAATACTGATTATTGATGACGACTTGCCGTCAGACGCCTTTATGAGCAGGGTATATCGGGCTTCCGCTCCAAGCGGAGTAGAAGTGATCCTCAAAAACTGTACAGATGGCTTTTCTTTCCTAAAAGGAGAGGCTGAATCCAACGAGAGGATTTTGCTGCTCGTAAAAGTTCCCGAGCGTATCGAAGAATTGATCGATTCTGGAATCCCCCTCAAAAAAGTGGTGTTGGGTGGAATGGGTTCCAATGATAAGAGAAGGACCTTCAACAGAAATGTCTCGGCGAGTGCTGATGAGATCGCCTGCTTCAAACGAATAATCGAAAAGGGAACAGAGATGGTTTATCAGATGATTCCCAGTGACAAACCGGTGCCCTTGCAGACAATCATCAGCCAATAGGATGCCCGGGAGGATAACGATGACGATTATTCAGGCGGTTCTCATAGCCCTCCTCTACTATATGTGCAATAGCACATGGGGGTTAGGTGTTGGCTGGTGGACGCTTATGCGCCCCCTGGTATCTGGGTTTTTAACTGGAATTATTCTTGGAGACCCGGTAGCAGGCACAATTGCCGGCGCACAAATAAATGTCTTGTATCTCGGATGGATCGGTGCCGGCGGAGCGCTGCCCAGTGACATTGCCCTCGCCGGCGTGGTCGGAACAGCGTTTGCCATCACAGGCGGAATCGATGCAAACACCGCAATGGCTTTGGCTGTGCCTGTAGGCTTGCTTGGCTCGGTAATCTGGATTGTAAAGATGACCCTGAACACGGCCTATGTCAGGGTAGCAGAGAAGCTTGCGGCCAACGGGGATACCAAAAGGTTCTGGATTGCCGATGTCGCATTACCTCAAATCATGTTATTCATTTTTTCTTTCATCCCCGCATTCGTCCTCGTCTACTGGGGCTCGGAGCACATCCAGTCAATTCTTCAGTTTATGGGCGATAGCGTTGTAGGTGTTTTGGCTGTCGTTGGAGGCATGCTTCCAGCTGTCGGCATTGCGCTCACGTTGAAGTCGATATTCAAGGGCCAATCGGTACTGTTCTTCTTCTTAGGCTTTCTTTTGGTCCAGTATTTTGGTCTGGATATGATCTCCGTTGGTTTCCTCTCCGCAGTGCTCACCCTGCTTTACATGCAGTTGGCCGGTCTTTCCACATCGAAAGAAGGCATCCGGCCAGAAGCTTTCGCGCATGGAGAGAAGAGATATGTGCTTCTCGATAAGAGAACTATCTTCCGATCATGGCTGAACTGGATTATGTTCAACCAGGCAAACTACAACTACGAGCGTATGCAGGGTACTGGCTTCTGCCATTCAATGGCCCCAATCATCGACAGGCTCTATCCGAATGATAGGGAAAAGCGGGCCGAACGTATGAAACTTCAAATGCAATTCTTTAATACTGAGCCTCAGTGGGGCGCATGCATCATCGGTCTGACAGCCGCATTTGAAGAGAAAAAGGCCCAAGGGTATGAGGATATCTCCGATGAAACCATCGCCTCGACAAAGGCCGGGCTTATGGGCCCCCTCGCGGGAATAGGAGACACCATTGATGGAGGTGTTATAACGCCCCTGCTTTTATCGCTGTTTATCGGCATGGCCACGAACGGAAATCTTTTGGGGCCGATAGCCTATCTAATTGTTGAAGCATCCTTTATGTGGTCTATCTATTGGTTTTCCTACAAGCTCGGATATGAGAAGGGAAGCGAGGCGATTCTGGCCTTCTTGGAAAGCGGCAGGATCAATCAATTGATACTCGGCGCTTCAATTATGGGCTGTACAGTACTGGGTGCATTGGTCGGCAACTTTGTCACCGTTTCGCTGGGGATTAATATTCCCGTTGGAACGGGTGAGCTGTTTAATCTGCAATCTCAACTTCTTGACACCATACTCCCTGGTTCGCTTCCTCTTCTTCTAACCCTCGGATGTTATTTCCTGCTGAAGAAGGGGTGGTCGTCGGTAAAAACGATTCTACTGGTTGTGGCCGTAGGCTTGATCGGCGGGCTGTCAGGCATTCTGGCATGAGCTGATTGAGGCACACGAGAAAAGATGGGCATCGATATGAACGAACAATATAAGTCTTTCCCGTACGATGAGTATCTTTTGCATGTAAAAAAGCTGCAAAGCCAGATGAAGGAGAGCGGGATAGACGTCCTTCTCCTTTCCTCGCCGGAAAACGTCTACTACTCCACAGGATATCGTTCCTGGTATACATCGAGCCTTTTCAGGCCAGTACTCGCCGTTATCCCCCCCGAAGGAGACCCGGCTATTATTCTCAGGATTCTCGAGAAGACGACTGTGCAATTTACCAGTTGGACGCCGAACATCTATTGTTCGGGAACACCTTCACGCAATTTGGGCCCGCTTGATGCAAGGGATCCGATTGAGGCAGTGGGCACATTCATCAAAAGAAATGTGCCCGATGCTAGGACAATCGGTCTTGAGGGGGGTGATGGGCTACATTTCTTCTGGTCTCTAGAGCTGCTGAAGAGCATCATCGAGAGCTTGCCTGCGATTGAGTTTGTCAATGGTTCGATTCCCATCCAGAAAGCTCGTATGGTTAAGACGCCATGGGAGGTGGAAAGGATTAAACATGTTGGTAGGATTACCGAAAAAGCAATCATGGAAACAGGACTCTCGATTATTGCTGGGGTAACGACGGAAAAGGACATATCATCCGGTATCGCGAAGCGATTGGCTGAAAATGGCGTTGATAAAATTTCCTATCTGACGGTGACGAGCGGAGTAGAAAAAAGCCGCACCTTCAACACCTATGCAACCGATCGTATCGTGCAAAAAAATGATTACGTCTTAGTGGATATCAGCGGACATATCGATGGATACGCCTCTGATTTGACAAGGGTGTTCTATACGGGAAGTGCTCCGGCCGAGGCACTTGAAATGGCACAGGTAGCCTCTGGATCTGTGCGCGCAGGAAAAGAGGCTGTGAAACCAGGGATCACGACCTCGTTTGTTAACCGTGTTTGCGAGGACTATATCGCTAACTCAAAATTTGGAGATTTTCTCGTCCACTCCAGCGGTCATGGCATCGGCTTGAACGTAGTCGAATATCCGATACTAAACGACGAAACCCACATGCAGATGGAACCCGGCATGGTGTTCGCCATAGAGCAAGGAGTATATCCCTTTGATACGGAAAAGGGCGTTGAATCCATGTACCTTTCATTCAGAATGGAAGATGAGGTGGTAGTAACGGATACGGGATCGGAATGGATCACCGGTCCGGGAGAAGCCCTCATCGAAATCCAGTAATAAGCTCAGAGCCGCAGAAGAAATTTTGGAGCAGAGCCCACACTACAAGCCCCATATGGAACTCATTTTCTGACTGAAAGCACAGAGAGCATCTATGCTCCGAGTCAAGGGCGACGCGTTGGTCGATGAAGCGACCCATGATGATTATCCGACCCAGGGAAGATAACCCATACATACAGGTTTTACAAAAAGAGAGATAGATGCTTGCAACAACTTAAGTTTTACTTAGATCGATCGATACGAAAAGGGAGGGGACATGAGTATTATTCAAGCACTGCTAATCGCCGTAGCTGCGAACTTAGCTTCAGGTCGAATCTGGAGTCCGATTACTTGGCCATTTTGCTACCCTCTAATAAATGGAACGGTAGTCGGTGTTGTCCTAGGCAACCCCTTGTTGGGAATGTTGGCAGGGGCAACGATCAACTTGGTATATATCGGGTGGATTTCTGCCGGTGGCGCCATGCCATCAAACATTGGCATTGCAGGTGTGTATGGTACGGCATTGACGATTCTCGCTAAAGCAAGACCTGAATTGGCTGTAACTTTTGCAATTCCAATCGGTCTACTTGGAGTCCTTCAATTCCAACTGCAAATGACCATTAATTCAGTTTGGGTGCATAGGCTTGATAGAAATGCAGAGAAGGCTGAGCTGGATAAAGTTTGGATTAACGCCGGCCTTCTTCCGCAGTTAACCTCATTCTCGATCAATGGCATTCCCGCTTTTATTCTGATGGCCGTCGGCGGGGATTTCTTTGTCGACATGATGAGCAAGATTCCTGAAGGAGTTGTGAATGCCCTCACAGTTGTAGGAGGTTTGTTGCCAGCCGTTGGTGTGGCCATGCTTCTTAAGTATCTAGGGGCAAGAAGGGTATCATTCCCCTTTTTTATCCTTGGCTTTTTTCTCACCTCATACCTTGACTTAGGCATCATGCCGCTGGCAATTATAGGAGCCTGTATTGCGGTTATATACTATTCCTCCACACAGAAGGCAAATGAAAAGTCGGAAGAAGACTACCTTTCCGATAATCTACCTCAAGTTGAATTGACAACACGTCTTACCAAAGCTGATCGGGCGAAACATTGGCTAATCGGACTAGGCGCTGAGATCGGCTATAACTATGAACGGATGCAGGCTTCTGGCAATCTTCTAGCGATGGTGCCAATAATACGCCGACTATATAAGACACCAGAAGAAGTCAGCGCAGCAATGAAACGATATCTGGTCTTCTTCAATACCGAGCCCTCTTTCATCGGCACTGTGATACCGGGAATCTGCGCCTCTTTAGAGGAGCAGAAGGCAAATGGCGCAGATGTTTCCGATGAGATGATTACTGGTCTACGCACTGGATTGATGGGGCCGCTTGCCGGCGTGGGCGATAGCCTAGCTGGAGGAATCATTTACCCGATTGGAATATCCATTGGATGCTCTCTTGCCCTCACGAATCAGAGCTTTGCGGGGCCAGTATTTTTCTTCGCTCTTTTCGCAGGCATCATGCTCCTACTTGGCGGGTATTTGTATAACATGGGCTATAATCGCGGTGGAAATTCAATAATGAGCATCTTGGGTGAAGGCAGCCAATCCATTGTAAGGCTTACCGATGCTTTTGGCGTACTTGGTTTACTGGTGATAGGCGGAATGGGTGCGACTCGAGTTGTTGCTAACACTCCTGTTGTCATTAATATCGGACAGACATCCATCATCTTGCAAGAGGTTTTCAACGGCTTGGTGCCCAATTTCCTTTCATTTGGATTGATTATGGGAGTTTGGCTCCTCCTCAAGAGAAGAATTAGCGCCTCATGGGTGGTGTTGATTCTAGCTGTATTAGGATTTGTTGCCTACTTCCTAGGATTACTTGCATGACTTAGAATATCGATACGAGATTTCAAGATGGCGTACAAACAGAGACGGTTTGTACGCCATTTCATTTCGTTTGAGAGTTTATTAATAGACAATGTCGGAGTTTTCGAGACGGCATCGGCAGGCTGATCCTGCTCTGATGGGGCGTTGGAATTGCCATCGGCGTCTACTCAAATATCTGAAGCCATGCTGGAACAGAGCCATACATCTAAACCATGTAGTGCAGGCTCATTACCCGAACATGAGAATCAGAATCCGCCCCTCCACCTGCAACGGTCTGCTCAGCAAAGCTAAGCGGCTGGATAGCCGACAGGCTGAACGTTATTCCACCCACACCAGGGGATTGATCGCGCCCGCAGGGCATGCTTCGATACAGGCCCCGCAGCTGATGCACTGCTCGACATCGATATGGGCTACATTGTTCTCCACCGTGATGCACGCTACCGGGCAGACCTTCTCGCACTTATGGCAGCCGAGGCAGGTGTTCGCGCAGGCTTCCTTGGCCTTCTTGCCCACGAGCACGCTGTGGCACAGAACGAACGAGACGCGGTCGTGATGGCCCTTCTCTTGCAGGCTGATGAGGTGGCGCGGGCAGATCGTGGTGCAGAGGCCGCAGCCGGTGCAGATCTCGGGGTCGACTACAGCCACATCGTTCTCGTTCAAAGCGATGGCATCGAAGGGGCATGCGGCAACGCAATCGCCGAAACCGATGCAGCCGTTGGTGCAGGAATCGGAGATGTGGCCCATGGTGGAGAACACGCGGCAACTCGGAGCGCCCTCGTAGTTAGCACGGTCGACGGTGATGAGTTTGCGATCGGCGGCTCCCCGGCAGGCTACGATGGCGCGTCTGACTACCGTCTCTCCCGCTTCGACGCCAAGGCAGGACGCGAGTTTCCGGGCAACTTCAGCGCCTCCGGGACCGCAGGCATTCACGGCGGCCCCGTCGAGCATGGCCTTGGCATAGCCCTCGCAGCCCGGATAACCGCAGGAACCGCAGTTGGCTCCGGGCAAGATGGCCACGATCTCGGGCAGTCGTTCGTCCACTTCGACGGCAAGCGCACGCGAAGCCACGACCAGTATGATCGCGCCGACCAGGCCGATGGCGGCAACCAGTGCAACGGTCAGGATGATCGGATCCACCGCATACCTCCCCTATACGCCGAAGAGATGGTCGATGACGCCGGAGAAACCCATGAAGGCGATGGCCGTGATCGCAGCCGAGATGAGCGTGATGGGCATACCGCGGAAGCACTCGGGCGGCTCCGCATCCTCCACGCGCTTGCGCACGCCGGAGAAGATCACCATCGCAAGCAGGAAGCCCAGACCGGCACCGAGGCCGGCGACAAGGGCCTGCGGATAGGTATAGCCTTCATCGATGGTCAGGATGGCGGCGCCGAGCACCGCGCAGTTGGTGGTGATCAGCGGCAGGTACACGCCGAGCGACTCGTAAAGCGGCGGGATGAATCTCTTGATCGCCATCTCGAGCAGCTGCACGAGCGTGGCGATGACCAGGATGAATGCGATGGTCTGCAGGTATTCGAGCCCCCATGCAACGAGCAGCTGCTGGATGGGCCAGGTCACGGCTATGGCAAGCACTATGACGAGCGTGACCGCGGCACCCATGCCCGCGGCTGAATCGAGTTTCTTCGAGACGCCGAGGAAGGGGCAGATCCCCAAGAAGCGCACGAGGACGAAGTTGTTGACCAAGACCATGCTGAAGAGAATGGATGCGTACTGGGCCATCATGCATCACGCTCCCCAAGTGCAGCCTCGACCTTCTCGACAAAAGCATCGCGGGCGCATGCAGGATCGGCGGGATCATCCAAGCCGCAGGCGAGCGCGCACCCATCGCAGGGATTTTCCGGCGAGCCCCCAAGGGGAAGGCCCAGCTTGCGCAGGCGTCGCTGCTCGAGCCATACCGAAGCGGCGATGAGGACGCCCAACACGGCGAAACCGCCCGCAGGGGTGACCATGATCAGCATGGGCTCGATGAACGAGGGCATGATCTTCACGCCGAGCAAGGTGCCGGCGCCGAGAAGCTCGCGGACGGCAGACATGAGCACGAGCGAGACGGTGAACCCCAAACCCATGCCCAGACCGTCGAGAATCGCAGCTCCGGGAGGATTTTTCGATGCGAACATCTCGGCGCGCCCGAGCACGATGCAGTTGACGACGATAAGCGGCAGATAGATGCCGAGCGCATCGTCGAGGGCGGGCAGATACGCCTTCACAAGCATCATGACGAGCGTCACGAAACTCGCGATAATGGTGATGAGCGCGGGGATACGCACCGAGTTGGGAATGGCCTTGCGCAGAAGCGACACCGCAAGGCCCGAGCATACGAGCACGAAGGTGGTGGCAACGCCCATGCCCAGGCCGTTGGTCACAGCCGTGGTGACCGCAAGCGTGGGGCACAGGCCCAGCATCTGCCTGAGCGAGGGATTCTCGGTAAGCAGGCCCTTGGAGAAGATCTCCCAGCCGGACTGCTTGGCAGCGAGCTCATCGGCCATTTCGCACCTCCTCGAACACCTCGGCGGCGATATTGAATGCGGAGAGCGCCGCTTTGGACGAGACGGTCGCGCCGCTGATCAGATCGACGTTCTCCGCGGCAAGCGGCTCTGCGGGTTTGCCCTCGTACTGGCCGATGTAGGTCTCCTCGGCAATGCGGGTGCCGAGGCCGGGAGTCTCGCTGTTTGCCATGGCCGTGATGCTCAGAACGGTACCGCCCATATCGAAGGCCACGGCGATGGGCACCTGCCCGCCGTAACCTTTGGACTGCGCCACGACAACGATGGCCATGGGATTCCCACCCGCATCGAGGGCGTACAGCGCTGCCGTGCAGCCGGCGACATCCACGTCGGCCTCTTCGAACGATGCGGCTCCAGGCACGAGCGCAGCGTAGGTATCCTGCGCTTTCTGCTCGGCCATAGCGGCTGCGATGGGAGCTGTGATCTCGTGGACGACGCCCAAGAGCACGCCCGCGACGGCGCATATCGCCACGAGCACCACGATGGGCATGAAGGAGATGCCCTGCATGCGGTTTCCCGCTGCGGATTCACTACTCACGAGCAGCACCTCCCCCGCGTTTCTCGGCACCGACCGGCGTATTGGGGGTGAGCTGGTCGATATAGGGAACGAGCAGATTCATGAAGAGGATCGAGAATGCCACGCCCTCGTTGAGGTTACCCCAGAAGCGGATGAGACAGGTGATGAGGCCGCAGCCCACCGCGAAGATGATCTTGCCCTTAAGCGTGGCCGGGGAGGTCGAGTAGTCGGTTGCCATGAAGACGGCGCCCAGCATGAGGCCACCCGAGCAAACCTGCATGAGGGGATCGAGGCCCGCGAGGGTGGACAGCGCGAAGACGGTTCCCACGTAGGTTGCCGTGACATGCCAGGTGATGGTCTTGGTAACCAGCAGGAACACGAAACCGATGAGTATTGCGAGGACGCTCGTCTCGCCGAGGACGCCCATCTCAGAGCCGAGGAACATATCGGCAAGTGACAGCTCGGACGCGGTTGGCGCAAGCGCAGTGGCCGCGCTCACGACATCGACCGGCGAGAAGCTCACGAGCGGAGCGACGAAGTCGGTCATGGCGACCGGGAAGGCCACGGCCAGCGTGATGCGGCCGACGATGGCGGGATTCGCGAAGTTCCTGCCGATACCGCCGAACAGCGCCTTGGCAACGATGACCGCCACGAAATCGCCGATGATGAGCATGTACAGCGGAATCGTGGACGGCACGTTGAAGGCGAGGAGCACCCCGGTGACTGCGGCGGAAAGATCGCCTGCGGTGTTGGGCAGCTTGAAGAGCCTGCACCACAGGTACTCGAAACCCACGCACGCGACAACCGAGACGCCTACCACGACGAGGGCATCGAGGCCGAAGAAGATGAGGGAGGCCGCGAAGGCCGGAACCATTGCGATGAGGACGTTGCGCATGACCGACTGCGTGGTCTCGGGGCTCACGATCTGCGGCGCGGGAGCGAGCGCCAAGGGGCGCCCGGGAGCAAAGGCCATGGCTATCCCCTCCCTCTGGCCTTGCGCTGCTCGGCCTTGAGCAGACGGCTGGCCAAGCCGACGGATTGGGTGAGCGGCTGCTTCGCCGGGCACACGTAGCTGCAGATGCCGCAGCCCACGCAGAGATCCGCCATAAGGCGGTCGAGCTCGGCCACATCGGCCTTGCGGTAGGCCTTCTGGATGCTGATCGGCGAGAGGCGCATGGGGCAGGAGCCGATGCACTTATCGCAGTGGATGCACGCCGTGGTCTCATGGCGCCCGCACAGGTCCTCGGAGAAGGCCAGGAGGCCGCTCTGCTGGCGCACGACGGGGTAGTCCATATCGATCTGGGTGATGCCCATCATGGGCCCGCCGGCGATGACCTTGGCGGGTTTGCGGGAAAGGCCGCAGAACTCGAGGATCTCTCCCGTGGGGGTACCGATGAGGACCTCGAGGTTCATGGGGTTCTCGATGGCATCGCCCATGACCGTGATGCGGCGCTTGATAAGCGGCATGCCGGTCTTGAGGTACTTCGAGATCTCGGACATGGTGGTCACATTGAAGAGGATGGCGCCCACATCGGTGAGGTGCCCGCCGCGTTTGACGGCACGGCCCATGGCGTTCTTCAGGATGACGCGCGAGGCGCCCTGGGGATAGCGCGCCGGAAGCTCGAGCACGCCGATGCGCGCATCATCCGCAGCCATCGTGCGCAGGAGCTCGATGGCCTTGGGCTTGTTGTCCTCGATGCAGATGAGCGCACGGGGCACGCCGGAGAGGTCGAGGCAGGTTCCGATGCCCGCGAGGATGTCATCGGGATGCTCCATCATCTCGCGGTAGTCGCTCGAGAGGTAGGGCTCGCACTCGGCCCCGTTCACGAGCCAGCAGTCGACGGCCGAGAGGTCGGCATCCATCTTGAGCCCGGTGGGATAGCCGGCACCGCCGAGGCCCACGATGCCGCTCCCCTTGACGGCCTCGACGAGGCTGGCGTAGTCCGTGACGACAGGCGGCGCGACGGTCTCCGCGACGGTCTGCTCCCCGTCGGGCTCGATGACGATGGCGACGTCGGTGCGGCCGTTGGAGTAGTAGAGGCTGCGGATCTCCGTCACGCTGCCGGAGACCGGCGAGAAGATATCGGCCGTGGTGCGCGCCTCGGCGTGCCCGACGAGCTGGCCCGCATCCACGTGGTCCCTGCGTTTGACGAGCGGGGCGCATTGGGCCCCGATGTGCTGCTGCATGGGGAGGACGATCTTATCCGGCAACGGCATCACGACGGTTTCGAGCTCCGCCGTGGCCTTGTTGTGCGGGATGACCACCCCCATGCGGTTATGGGAGCGCAGACGCGCATGCGATGTGCCCATGAGGCGCCCCAAATCCCCCTCCAAAAGATGATGGCGCGGTGCCCTCTATGATAGGTCTTTCACCGACGGGCTGCACATCCCGCCCGATGAACGGATATGCGCAGCGCGCCGGGGGCGGGCGGTGCGGCAGCGGCATCAGCCCAGCGGCGGCATGGGTTCCCACGTGGGATCGCGGTAGATCGTGCGCGCGTCCCTCCAGCCCTCGACCATGCGCTTGATCCCCGAGACGAGGCTCGTGCGGTCGACTGCGACGATGCGGATGAGTTCCTTCGCAAACGTGAGCGCCGTGCCCACGCCGAACGCGATGCGCCGGTAATCGCCGTAGCGCTGCAGGTAGCGCGCGATATAGCCGCGATTGCGCAGGATGTAGTAACGCGTCATGTCGGAGGTGGAGTTGAGCTGGCGCACCGATCCCACCGCCACGTTCTTGACCGCGCGGCAGCGCCTCAGCACGAAATCGGGCACGAGGATGGTGCGGAGATGCCTGCTCGCCACATAGCCGTATACCGCATCATCCCAGTAGATGAAGAAGCGCGGATCGGGCAGGCCGCAGGTGTCGACCACGCGGCGCGAGAAGAGCGCGCCCTCGAAGCACATGACGTTCGCGGATTTGAAGCGCTCGCCCTCGAAGGACGAGCGGGCGAGCGGATTGTAGATGCCGAGCGGCAGCCAGAGGTGGTACTGCCAGTAGAAGGGGCCCCCATCGAAGTCGTAACGGCAACCCTGGATGACATCGGCCTGCGCGGTCCACGCATCGAGCCGCGCAAGACCCTCGGGCTCGATGGCCACATCATCGTCCATGACCCAGAACCACTGGGCACCCAAGGCATGGGCTCGCTCGACGCCTGCGGAAAAGCCGCCGGAACCTCCGGTGTTCTCCGCCATGGGAACATACACCGCCCGCGATGTCCCGCCCAGCGCATCCGGTCCCGTCGCGGGCCAGAGCTCGTCGACCTCATCCGAGAAGCGCTCCAACATGCGGGCCGTCTCGGGCGAGCCCTCGTTATCGACGACCACGATGCGCCACGGTGCCACCGTGGACTTCTCGATGGATGCGAGCAGGCCTGCCAGCAGGTCCTGCCGCTTGTAGGTCACTATGACGATCGCAGGTCTGTCCATCGCATGTCCGTAGTCGAATCGCGGGGATACGTGCACTATTATAGAGGGTACAGGTTTTGGGCCGGAGCGGCGCCGAGGAGGCCATGTGACGCAGAAGAACCATCTTGTTTCGGTGATCGTCCCAATCTACAACATGGAAGCCTATCTCGACCAGGCGCTCGCCTCCCTCGAGGAGCAGAGCTTCCCCAACCTCGAGATCATCTGCATCAACGACGGCTCCACCGATGGCTCGTCCGCCATCATGCGGGCCCATGCGGCGCGCGATGCGCGCATCCGCATCATCGACAGGGAGAATCAAGGCTACGGTGCCAGCTGCAACCTCGGCATTGAGGAAGCCTCGGGCGATTACCTGGCCATCTTGGAGCCCGACGACTGGATCGAGCGGGGCATGTTCGCCGATCTGCTCGAACTGGCGGACTCCCTCGCCGTGCCCGTCGATGTGGCGAAGAGCGCCTACTGGCGCGTCTTCGAGCGGGCAGGCGAGACCATCAAGGTCCCCTGCGCTTACAAGCAGCGCGTCAAGCCGGACATGCAGCCCTTCCGCGTGGCCGACCAGCCCGAGCTGCTGCTGCACCACCCGTCCATCTGGTCGGCGATCTACCGCTTGGAGTGGCTGCGCGAGAAGGGCATCCGCTTCAGGGAGGTCCCCGGCGCGGGCTGGGTCGACAACCCCTTCCTCGTGGAAACGCTCTGCCAGACGGATGCGATCGCCTATCTTGACCATGCCTACTACTGCTACCGCGAGGACACCGCCGAGAAGGCCCTCGCGTTCGCGCACCGCAATCCCCTCCTGCCGCTCGAACGCTGGTGCGACATGGTCGAGATCCTGGAGCGCCTCGGCGTGCGGGACGAGAGCGTGTGGCGTGCGCAGAACCTGCGCGGCATCACCTACAGCTGCACGGCGATCGAGGCGAGCGGCTTGGATCATCCCGGTCTGCGCGACAAGATCGTCGAGGTCTTCTCCGCCATGGATCCGGCGCTCGTGATGGATGATGCGCATATCAAGCCTGCCGAGAAGCGCCTCTTCGCAACGCTGCTCGGCCTCCCCGAGCCGCAGATCTCCGCTATCGGCTACCTGCCCGAGTTGGCGAAGCAGGCCCTCTACCGCCTCCGCACGGCAGGCCCGCGCTTCACGTGGCTCTCGATCGTGGATTACGTCAAGCGCAAACGCGCCCGGGTGGGTTCCTAGGAAGCTTTAACGCGGCGGATGTCCGTGCAACCGTGTGGCGAGGGAGATCCCCCTCTATAGGCGCCGAGCCTCTACGCGCGGCGATCGAGCGAGAGCGGGAGGCCGGCGTCTGCCCCGAACAGCCGAGTCATGACAGCTGCACCGCCCATCGCAAGCCTCACATTCTGCGCTTTGATGGGGATGGACATGGCGGAGACCACCATGGAACGGGGCCGCTTGGTCACGCTTGCCGCAAGGCGCACGTGCTCGCTGCCGATGAGATCGACCACGATGCGGTGTTTCTCCTCGGGCGGCAGATCACACGCGGGGCTGCACACGCTGCCGATGCACGCCACCACGCGCTCGAGGTAGCGGTTGCGGATCACATCCATGCTGACGGGATCGCCATCCAAACCCCAGTGGTGGTAGAGATCGAGCATGAGCTCGAAATGGCGGTCGCAGCGGGCGGGAAGGGTCGCGTAATCGCCTTGGCCGAGCTCGGGCATCGTCGCCGGGGGCACATGCACCGTCACCGCCCCGAACACGCCCACGCGCTCGATATCGCGCACATACCGGGCCATGAACCCCTGCTCGCCGCAGGAGGTCTCATCGAAGCGCAAGCCCAGCAGCTCGATGCGCTCGCGCACGAAGAGCTTGCCGGAGACGACCGCCATCTGCCCCGCCTCGAACAGATGCCAGGCGTTGCTGCGGAACTCGTGCTGGCTCACGAACACCTGGGTGGGTTCGGAGAGCTCCTTGGAGAAGACGCTGCCATCGACCTTGGGGCTATCCACGCTCATACCGAAGAGCAGCAGGTCGAGATGGCTATCCTGCATGAAATCGAGCGCGTCGCCCAACGCATGCGGAGCAAACCAGGAGGCGCCGTCGATAAAGGCGATGTAGGTGCCGCGGGCATGGGCGAGGGCCAGATTGTACGCAGCCGAAGCGGATGGGGTATCCGAATGCAGGCAATCGATGCGGATATCGCGCTCGGAGAGTTTGCCGACGATGTCGGCGGAACGGTCGCGGGAGGCGCAGTCGACGGCGACGACCTCGAATGAATCGAGCCCCTGCGCGAACACGCTCTCGAGAGCGCGCTGTATGCTCTCGGCATGGTCGCGCACACGCACGACAACCGAGATGAGCGGGGTCCTCACACGCATCGAAGCCACGCAGCCATCACTTCCCGTCGATCGGCCAGCCTTCTGGTACCCGGATGCCCAGCGTATCAATCCGGTGTCGAGCGGATGTGTGCCAAACGTGCTGACTTGGTGAATTCAGCAAACGCACAGAATTTCCGAGGTGGAGACGGGAGGATGTCACTCGTTGGCGATGAGGATGCCCGTCTGAAGTCCGAAGGAGACCAGATCGACGCTGACCCGCGTCACCTCGCCGGCCTCGTTCATCTCCTCCTCGACCACGGGGCACGCCTCGATCTCCAAGGAGCCCACACCGAGCGTCTGGAACAGGGTGCCATGCTCGACGAGCTCTCCTCCGCCTAGATCGGTGCGGATGCCCTTCACGAATTCGGGATCGGTATCCACAACATTGAGCGGGTTGGTACCGGAAAGGCCGATGATCGACGCCCAGGGGCTCTCCTCGCCCATGATGGTATGATCGGCATAGAGGTTGAACGATGTGGTGATGAGCGGGATGGAAGCCTCGGGCCCATAGGAGTCGAAGTATTCCCTGAAGGCATAGGTGGAGCCCTCGGTGCTCACACGCACGGTGATCGGCACGTCGACCAGATGGGCTGCGGCGCCCGCCTCATCGATCAGCAGGAGCTGCGCGCCCAGGAGCTGGGGACGGTCAGCATCGACGTCGTCGACATGGAGGAAGAGGATCTTCTCGATGTCGTTATCGGTATAGTAGAAATCTCCCTCGAGGGCGGTGGGGCCGGGTTGCTCTCCAAGCGCCTCGGCAAGGGCGGGGTCGTCCATGTGCGCCTCGATCTCCACGCGGCCCCACAGCATATCGACCAGCAGATACCCTATGACGGCTATAGCCAGCAGGACCGCCAGGGCTATGAGATTGCGGTGCGGATTGTCGCGGGGCACATCGCTGCGTTCGAATCGTTCGCGCTTGCGCGGCATCTCAGAACCTCCTGAATCAGGGCCGACTTAGAAGATGATACCGAAAGATGCGACGACGAGGCCCGCGAGAACCGCGATCGCATAGACAATGACGGCGATGGCAAGGTTCTGCCTGAGGTCGGCGTTCGTCCTGAACAGCACGAGCAGGCCCACCCCGCCCGAAGCGAGCAGGCCGCTCATCATGGGACCGCTTGCGAGCACGCCCTCCATGAAGAGGTCGGCGATGGCGACGCTCGCGCCGCAGTTGGGGATGAGCCCGACGAGCCCCGCGAGGAAGACGGCGCCCGCAGGATGCGCGCCGAGAACCGCGACGAGGTTCTCGTGGCCCACCGCCTCGATGATGATGCCGAAGACGAGGCCCACGCAGAAGATGAAGAGCGCGATCTGGACGGTATGGAAGAGCGCCGAGCGCACGATGCCCGGGAAACCATGCCCATGATGCCCGCAGGCATGGGCGGCATGATCATGGCGAGCGTCCTCCCCATCGTCGTCCCCAACGGACTCGAATCCCTCATCGCAGCAGCAATGCGCACGCTCGCAGAGCTCGCGGATGTGGAGCCTGCCATCGCCGCCCCTGCCCAGCGCGGGGGCGACAAGGTCGATGAGAACGCCTGCGGCGAGACCGATGAGCGCCTTCGCACCGACGATGGCGAGCATCCGCCCCATGGGGGATCGGTGCGCGATGAAGACCGGGATCATCTCATCTGATGTCGAGAGTATCACCGCGATGAGCGTACCGACCGTGACGACGCGGCCCGAGAAGAGCGTCGCCGCCATCGCCGAGAAGCCGCATTGCGGAACCGCTCCGAGCACCGATCCCACCACCGGGCCCGCAGCACCCGCATGCACGATCATCTCCTGCATGCGGCCGCCCTCCACGTGCTCGAGCGCCTCCATCGCAAGGTAGGTCACGAATAGGAAGGGTATGAGCTGCGCAGTATCCTTCGCGCTGTCTATCAGCACATCGATGAGCATATCCATGGCATCCTACCGTTCATCCCACAACCTGAGCGCTCCGGGGGGATATTCGACATGGCAGAGGGTGAGGCCCTCTGCGGGCGCGTTCTGACCTGCCGCACGGCGATCGCGCGCCTCGAGCACCCGGAGCACCCATGCCGGCTCATGAGCGCCGCGCCCCACCTCGACGAGCGTGCCCGCAAGCGTGCGGACCATGTTGTGCAGGAAGGCATTGGCGCCCACGTCGAAGGCGATGAGCTCCTCCCCCGCTTCCTCGATGCGCGTAACATCGAGCTGCTCGAGGCAGCGCATGGTCGAGATGCCCTCGGCAGACGAAGCCTTGCAGAAGCTTTTGAAATCATGCTCCCCCAACAGCAGCTGGGCAGCCCGATGCATGGCCTGCACGTCGAGCTCGCCCACGCTCTTCAACCACCACACGGAACCCCGCATGAGCACGGGACCCGCCTCTCCGAGCACGATGCGGTAGCGATACCGGCGGCGCAGCGCATCGAAACGTGCCGAGAAGGATGCATCCGCACGGAAGAGCCCGCGGATCGAGATATCGTCGGGGGTGATACCTGAAAGCGCATGGATGATGCGCCTGCCCTCGAGCGCGCACTCGCCGGCACTCACCGGCAGGCTCACGTATTGGGCGAGTGCGTGCACGCCGGCATCGGTGCGTCCCGCGCAGGCGAGCGTCACCTCGCGGCGCAGGATCAACTCGAGCGCGCGGCGCAGCTCCCCCGCAACGGTACGGATCGCCGGATCCTTCTGCTCGGCGAAGCCTGCATACGCCTCGCCGCGATAACCCAGTTTCACCACCATCGCTGCATGTGCATCCTCCACGAATCCCACCTCCCTCGCCATCCCGTATACCGGAAGATCATACTGCGATCGCGACCACGACGGCACCGACGCCCAGGACGAGCACGAGCCATCCGCCCGCGTCCATGCGGGGGGAGCCTGTGCCGCGGATCCTTCCATCGTAGCCGCGCCGTGCCATGGCGATCGCCACATCATCGGCATAGCCGAAAAGCCTCACCGTGAGCGGGACCGCCACGGATGCGAGCCGCTTCACAGCCGAGATCGCCCCCCGTTTGCCGAGCAGCGCACCCCGTGCCGCCTGTGCTGCGGCGATGCGGCTGAACTCATCGGTGGCGAGGGGGATGAAGCGCAGGGCCAGCGAGAGCGACATGGCGATATCGCCCACAGGCAGGCCGAAAGAGCCCAACGGCGAGAAGATCCGCGTGAATGCATCGACGAGCTGCGTCTGCGTGGTCGTAGCCGCAACGATGAGCACGAACCCCACGAGGAGCACGATGCGGGCGACCGAACGCGCGCCGCGGACCATCCCCGCCCCCGAGATGCCCAGGGGGCCGAGGGGGATATCGGCCGAGGCGGCGGGCACAAGCGTGCTCGCAAGCAAGGCGAAGGCGAGCATAACGCCCGCAGGCCGGAGGGCGACGGCGAGCTGCAGGGGTTCGATGCGGGCAAGGAGCAGCGCCACGGCGAGCAGCACGGCACAGGCCGCGAACGATACCATGCTATGCGCGGCGAAGACCGCCGCTGTCATGAGCACGGCGAAGCCGATCTTCGCTCGTGCATCCAAGCCGTGGAGCGGCGTGCGCTTGGGCTGATAGGTCCCGAGTATCCTCACCTTAGCCATGGGCGGGACTTCCCTCCGACCCCATGCCCGGCAGCGCGCGCAGCGCGACCGCGAGCGGGGGCTCGAGTCCGCAGGAGCTATAGGGCTGTGTACGCGTGCTCGCCGCCATGCCATCGCAGTCGGAGGCGATCGATCCCCCGCGTAAGAAGATGACGCGGGTCGCCATATCCAGCCATTCCTCCACATCGTGGGAGACGATGATGACGGGGCGGTGTTCCAAGCGGAGGCGCCTCACGAAACGCTTGAGCTGGGAGCGCCCGGCGGCATCGAGGCCCGTGCAGGGCTCGTCGAAGATGTAGGCGGCCGGATCCAGGGCGACGATGCCCGCAAGCGCCACCCGGCGCGCCTGTCCGCCCGAGAGCTCGAAGGGGGTGCGGTCGAGCAGGTCGGTAACGCCCATCGCCTGCGCCGCATGGGAGACGGCGGCCTCGAGGACGGCGCCCGCGAGACCGAGGTTGCGGGGACCGAAGGCGATATCCTCGCGCACGGTGGCGGCGAAGAGCTGATCTTGGGGGTATTGCATGGAGAGGCCCACGCTGCCGGCACGCACGCGCCTACCGTCGAGGGTCGCCTCGCCCGCGTCGGGCGGGAGCACCCCTGCGAGGACCGCGGCGCAGGTGGATTTCCCCGAACCCGACGGACCCGCGATGATCACCAGCTCGTCGGCAACGGCGAGCGTCAAACCCTTGAGCGCGGCGCGGGTATCGTAGACGACGCTTGCATCTGCGAGCGCGAGCTCATGCGTGCGGGCGCCGGCACCCTCCGCATACCTGGGCTCCACGGCCGAGCGCAGGCTGGGGCCCAGCCTGTTCGATGACGCGAAGGAGAGCACATCATCCGACGTGCAGCCGGATGCGAAGGAAAACCCCTTCGCATGGACCGCACGCAGGAGCGCCACGAGCTGATCCCCGGCAAGACCCAGCAAACCGAGCAGATCATCATCGGCGAGAAGCGCTTCGAAGCAGCCTTGCCAGACGATCCCGCCCCGATCCATGAGACAGGTGCGATCCGCACCCATCGCGCGCAGGAGCGAATGCGAGATCTCGAGCACACCCATGCCCTCTGCCACGAGGCTGTCGACAAGGGTTTCGATCCTTTTGGCGGAGGTGCTGTCGAGCAGGGCGGTAGCTTCATCGAGCACCAGATAGGACGGCTCGAGGGCGAGCGCGGCGGCCAGGCCCACCAACTGCTGCCGACCGCCCGAGAGCTCGAAGGTCGAGCTACGCTGCAGGTGGCGGATCCCGCAGCGCGCGAGCGCCTCGACGACGCGCCCCGCCACCTGCTTGCGAGGGATACCCACGTTGCGCAGGCCGAACGCCACCTCGTCGAAGACGAGCGAGCTCACCATGCCCGTACGCGGATCCTGCGCCACGAAACCCACATCCCGGGCTATGGAGAGGGCGCTTTCTGGCGAGAGGGCCGTGCCGTCGACGGTGATCGTGCCTGACGAGGCGAAGCACACACCTGCGATGAGCCGCGCAAGCGTGGTCTTGCCGCTGCCGTTCGCACCGAGGATGCAGATGCGCTCGCCCTGATCGAGGGTAAGCGCGACGTTCTCGAGGACAAGCTCGTCCGAACCGCTGTAGCGATAGCCGACGTTATCGACCTCGATCATCCCGCCCCCCTCTCGCTGGTGCCCCGCGCTCGTCACGCCGCGCGATCATGCCGCCGACCCCGACTGGGAACAGCTCGTCCTATCCCGAACAGCATACGCCGACGTGCATACCGACATGAAGAGGGTCCCTGCAAGAGGGACCCTCCCTTCGCGCTGCGTGAAGCGAAGCCCGAACCTACTCGGCGGCTCCGTCGGTCTCCCCCGCAGCCTCGGCGGTCTCCTCGGCAGCTTCCTCGACGGCCTCGGGAACCTTCTCGGCCTCCTTGGCCTTGGGGGCGGCGGCCTTCTTGGCGACCTTCGTCACGCTGCTCTTGGGTGCCTTCTTCTTGACGGCCTCGGTCACGAGCTCGATGATGACGACCTCGGCGGCATCGCCCTTGCGCGGGCCGAGCTTCATGATGCGGGTGTAGCCGCCGTTGCGATCGGCCCACATACCCTGGGAGGCCTTCTCGAAGACCTCGCGCACCAGATCGGGGTTGCCGATCTTGGCGATGGCGAGGCGGCGGGAGGCAAGGTCGCCTTTCTTGGCCCAGGTGATGACGCGGTCGACATCGCCGCGGATGGCCTTGGCGCGCTGCTCGAGGGTCTTGATGCGATCGTTCTCGAACAGGGCGCACACCAGGCCCCTCTTCATTGCCTTGGTATGGCTGGCATCGGTGCCGAGCTTCATACCGTGTTTCTTGTTGTGCCTCATGATCTAGCTTCTCCTAAACAATTACGCCTTGAGGGAAAGCCCCATGGCCTCGAGCTTATCCTTGACTTCCTCGATGGACTTGACGCCGAAGTTGCGGATGTTCAGGAGGTCGTTCTCGGAGAACTCGACCAGCTGACGCACGGCGTGGATGCCGGCGCGCTTGAGGCAGTTGTATGAGCGGACCGAAAGATCGAGGTCCTCGATCTGCTTCTCAAGCTCGACGTTATCCTCCTCGGTACCCTGGGCGAAGATGGACGGCTCTTCCTCGGCCTCGCCCGCATCGGTGAGGTTCATGAACGCGGTCATGTGCTGATTGATGATATTGGCTGCCTCGACGACGGCATCGCGCGGCGAGACGGACCCGTTGGTCTCGACCTCGAGCACGAGCCGATCGTAGTCGGTGTGGCGGCCGATGCGGCATGCCTCGACATGCTTGGCGCAGCGGCGCACGGGAGAATAGAGCGAATCGACGTGGATGACCCCGATGGGATCGCCATCGCGCTCGTTATCCTCGCCGGAGACGTAGCCGCGGCCGCACCCGATGCGCATGCGCATGGTGAGGTGGGCACCCTTGCCCAGCGTGCAGATGACATGATCGGGATTGACGAGCTCGAACTCGGCGGGCACGTCGAAATCGCCGCCGGTCACCGTGGCGGGACCGTCGATGTTGATGGAGGCTTCTGCCTCCTCGCCGGTGCCCATGGAGCGGAACACGAGGCCCTTGACATTGAGCACGATATCGGTGACATCCTCGCGGATGCCCTCGACGGTGGAGAACTCATGCTGCACGCCATCGATCGCGATCGCCTCCACGGCCGAGCCCTCGAGCGAGGACAGCAGCACGCGGCGCAGCGAGTTGCCCAACGTCTCGCCATACCCGTGCTCGAGGGGCTCGACGCTCATACGTGCGAGGTTCTCGTGGATCTCCTCTACCGACACCTGCGGTCGGACAAATTCGGACATTGCTACCTCCAATACGCGCGGTCTACTTGGAGTAAAGCTCGACGATAAGCTGGGGATCGATGGTGCCGTCGCCGATCAGGTCGACCTGATCGATCGATGGGGCGGCGAGCACCGAGCCCGCAAGCTTCTCGATATCGACCTCGAGCCAAGCAGGGACCGCCGTGTGCTCGGTGTAGATGAGGGCCTCCTTGATGGGGAGGAGATCCTTGAACTTGGGCGCGACCTCGATCTTATCGCCCGCCTTCACGCGGTACGACGGGATATCGACGCGCGTGCCGTTCACAGTGATGTGACCGTGGCGGACGGTCTGGCGAGCCTCCTTGCGCGTGCGCGCGAAGCCCAAGCGGAACACGACGTTGTCGAGACGGCTCTCGAGGATGGTCATGAGGTTGTCGCCTGTGATGCCCTCGCCCTTGAGTGCGAGCTCGTAGTAGCCGCGGAACTGCTTCTCGAGGACGCCGTAGATGAACTTGGCCTTCTGCTTCTCGCGGAGCTGCATGCCGTACTCGCTCTCCTGCCGACGACGTTGGCGGGGCTTGCGATGCGACTCCTTGTTGATTCCCATGACAACGGGATCGATGCCGAGGGAGCGGCACCTCTTAAGGACGGGTGTCCTATCAATTGCCATTGCTCGTATCCTTCCTAGCTACACACGACGGCGCTTCTTGGGGCGGCAACCGTTATGCGGAATGGGGGTCTTGTCCAGAATGCCCGAGACCTCGAGGCCGGCGGCCTGGAGGGAGCGGACGGCGGTCTCGCGGCCGGAGCCGGGGCCTTTCACGAAGACCTGGACCTTCTTGAGGCCGTGCTCCATGGCCGCCTTGGCCGCCGCATCCGCTGCCAGCTGGGCGGCGAACGGGGTGGACTTGCGGGAGCCCTTGAAGCCGACGGTGCCGCCGGACTGCCAGGAGATGACATTGCCCTGCGGATCGGTGATCGAGACGATCGTGTTGTTGAACGTGCTCTTGATGTGGGCCTGTCCCACTGCGATGTTCTTGCGTTCGCTACGACGCACGCGCGTGGTGCGGACGTTCTTCTTCTGCGCCATTGCCTACTCCCTAGCCCTTCTTCCTAGCACCGATCTGACGCTTCTTACCCTTGCGGGTACGGGCGTTGGTGTGGGTGCGCTGGCCATGGACGGGGAGTCCCTTGCGGTGACGCAGGCCACGATAGCAGCCGATCTCCATGAGGCGAGCGGTGTTCTGCCTTACCTCGCGGCGCAGATCGCCTTCCGTGGTGTAGTTAGCATCGATATAGTCGCGGATCTTGGAGACATCGTCCTCGGTGAGATCCTTGACGCGGGTGCTGGGATCGACACCGGTCTCGGCACAGACCTTGGTGGCTGTGGTCCGGCCGATGCCATACAGGTAAGTGAGTCCGATCTCGACGCGCTTGTCGCGCGGAAGATCGACGCCGTTGATACGGGCCAACTGAAGCTCCTCTCTTAGCCCTGACGCTGCTTATGGCGCGGGTTCTCGCAGATAACGTAAACCTTGCCGTGGCGACGGATGACCTTGCATTTGTCGCACATCTTCTTGACCGAAGGACGTACCTTCATGAGTCTATCCCTCCATAGTTCGAGGATACATTCGGTGGTTCTCGTGGCGGAGCAGGTGGAGCTGATCCGCGCTATATGCTCGCCCAGCCGCAGGCGTGAATATCCGCGTGGGGGCGCCCCCTACTTGTACCGGTAGGTGATGCGGCCCCTGGTGAGGTCGTAGGGGGAGATCTCCACGACGACCCGGTCCCCGGGAAGGATCCTGATGTAGTTCATGCGGATCTTGCCCGAGATGGTGCAGAGGATGGTCTTGCCGTTCTCGAGCTCGACGTTGAACATGGCATTGGGCAGGGGCTCGATGACCTTGCCCTCAAGCTCGATTGCGTCCTGCTTGCTCAAATCACAACCCTCTCGTTCCAACGATAGTGCGGTTTATCATCTTACCCAAAAGAAAACCCGTTGTCCAACCTGCGAAAACCACGTTCCGGCAACCTAGTAGCCGCCCTGCATGGGACACCAGGGGCCTTCGGAGTCCTCGGTGAGGATGACGGGGCCGCCGGCGGTGATGGCCAAGGTGTTCTCGTAATGGGCGGCCCAACCGCCATCGCGGGTGACGACCGTCCAGCGGTTGGGGAGCACCGTCGTGTCGTATGAGCCCATAACGATCATAGGTTCTATGGCGATTACCATGCCTACCTGCAGTTTCACGCCATGCTTACGGCGACCGTAGTTGGGCACGCTCGGTTCCTCGTGCATGATGCGGCCCACGCCGTGGCCCACGTAATCGCGCACCACGCCGTAGCCGTTGCCCTCGGCGAGCTCCTGCACGGCGGCGCCGATATCGCCCAGATGGTTGCCGGGAACGGCCTGGGCGATGCCCGCCTCGAGGCAGTCGCGCGTGCATTCGCAGAGCGCCTTGGCCTCTTCGGAGACGGAACCCACATAAAAAGTCCATGCATTGTCCCCCACCCATCCGGCCTTGGTCGCACCGGTATCGATTGAGATGATATCGCCTTCCTGCAGCACGACGGATGGGGACGGGATGCCGTGGACGACCTCCTCGTTACGCGAGGCGCAGATGCTCCCGGGGAAACCGCCGTAGCCCTTGAAGGTGGGGACGCCGCGATGCAGGCGGATGAAGCCCTCGACGGCGGCATCGATCTCGGCGGTGGTGGCACCGGGACGCACCAGGGCGCCGGCACGGCGCAGGGCCGCTTTCGAAAGCGACCCTGCGATCTTCATCTCCTCGATATCTTGGGGAGCTTTGATCTTGATCATAGACCGAGCACTTCTTTCACGTGCACGTACACCTCGTCGGGATCGCCCTGGCCATCGACCTCCGCAAGTTTGTCCTGGCCCTTGAAGTACTCGATGAGCGGGGCGGTCTTGGTGGCGTAGGTATCGAGGCGGGCCTCGATGGTGGCGGGCTTGTCGTCATCGCGCTGGTACATCTCGCCACCGCAACGCGGGCACGCGTGCATGCTGTCGACGCCGGTGAAGCCGCACTCCCTGCAGGCGCGGCGGCGGGACAGGCGGTCGACGATGACTGCGGGATCGACGGCCACGAGAAGGGCGGCATCGAGGCTCTTGCCCATATCGCGGAGCACCGCATCGAGGGTGACGGCCTGTGCGGTATTGCGCGGATAGCCGTCCAAGATGAAGCCGCGCCCGACGTCATCTGCGCCGAGGCGCTCCTTGAGGAGCGACAGCACCAGCTCGTCGGGGACGAGCTGGCCCGCATCCATGTAGCCCTTGGCCTCGAGGCCGAGAGGGGAGCCTGCGGCGATGGCACCGCGCAGCAGATCTCCGGTGGAGATGTGCGCAAAACCGAATTCGGCGGTGAGCTTCTGGGCCTGCGTGCCCTTCCCTGCGCCGGGTGCACCGAGCAATACGATGTTCATCTTCAACGCTCCCTTCTCTCAGCTGCCATCACTTGAAGAAATCGTCGTAGTTGTTCATCTTGAGCTGGCTCTCGATGGATGAGAGCGTGTCCATGGCGACACCCACCATGATGAGGATGGACGTGCCGCCGAAGGCCTGCACGAGCTGGTTGCCAGTGAACCAGAAGATGATCGAGGGGATCACGGAGAGGGCGGCCATGAAGAGGGCGCCCGGCAGCGTGATATGCTCGATCGTGCTCTTGATGTAGGCGACCGTTGCCTGGCCCGGGCGGATGCCCGGGATGAAACCGCCCTGGGTGCGGAGCTGGTCGGCCGTCTCCTCGGGGTTGAACACCATGGAGGTGTAGAAGTACGCGAAGAAGACGATGAGCACGACGGACAGGATCCAGTTGACCCACCCGCCCGTGAGCGCACCTGCGAAGGCCTGCACCCAAGCGACGTTGGGGAAGAAGACCGAGAGCTGCGCCGGGAAGTAGAGGATGGCGCTCGCGAAGATGATGGGGATGACGCCGGCGGTGTTGACCTTGATGGGCAGGTAGGTCGACTGCCCCCCCATCATCTGGCGCCCGACGACGCGCTTGGCGTACTGCACCGGGATGCGCCTCTGGCCGCGCTCGATGAAGACGATGAGCGGGATGATGGCGATGATCAGCACGAAGGTGATGATGGTGAGCACGATATTGCCGGTGCCCGTGACCGATGAGATGAGGGCGGTGGGCAGACCGCTCATGATGTTGGAGAAGATGATGAGCGACATGCCGTTGCCCACGCCACGCTGGGTCATGACCTCGCCGAGCCACATGATGAGGATGGCGCCGACGACCATGGTGAAGACCACGATGACGGCGTGCACGGCCTCGGGGACGCCCGTGGAGGCGAAGCTGACGCCGTAGCTCCTGAACAGGAAGAAGTAGCCGATGGCGTTGACGGTGGCGAGCGCGATGGTGATATAGCGGTTGTACTGGGTGATCTTGCGGCGCCCGGCCTCGCCCTCCTTGGCGAGCTCGCCGAGGGAGGGGATGACCGCCTGCATCATCTGCATGATGATCTCGGCCGTGATATAGGGCATGATGCCGAGGCTGAAGACCGACATGCGCGAGAGGGCGCCGCCGGAGAACAGGTTCAGCACCGCGAGGGGCCCGCTCGAAGCGAGGCCGGCCTGATATGCGGCAAGCATGGCCTGGAAGGGCGCACCCGGCACGGGCAGGTATGCGCCGAAGCGGTACAGCAGGAGGATGCCTGCCGTAAGCAGGATCTTCTGGCGCAGTTCCGGAAGCCGGAACGCGTTTGCAAGTCCTTTTAGCACGCCGCCTCAACCTTTCCGCCGGCTGCCT
This sequence comes from Coriobacteriales bacterium OH1046, assembly GCA_004010535.1. Classification (GTDB taxonomy): domain Bacteria; phylum Actinomycetota; class Coriobacteriia; order Coriobacteriales; family Atopobiaceae; genus RUG721. Next base: position 315,302 of record RQYE01000005.1, read on the forward strand.
CGATCTTTGCTTGAGCGGAGGCAGAGACCTTGTCCACGCGCACGGTGAGCTTCTTGGTGAGCTCGCCATCGCCGAGGACCTTGACGGGGATGAACTCGGCCTTGATGACGCCCTTCTCCACGAGGGAGGCGCCGTCGACGACATCGCCGTCGGCATAGAGGTTCTCGAGGCGGGAGACATTGACGGGTGCATACTCCACGCGGCTGTGGTTGGTGAAGCCGGGGAGCTTGGGCAGGCGCATGGCGAGCGGCTGCTGGCCGCCCTCGAAGCCGGCGCCCTTGCCGCCGCCGGAACGGGAGAGCTGGCCCTTGCTGCCGCGGCCGGCCGTGGTGCCATGGCCGGAGGAATTGCCGCGGCCGATGCGCTTGCGGTTCTTGGTTGAGCCCTCAGCGGGGCGAAGATCGTTGAGCTGCATGTGGGTACCTCTACATCTCTTCAACTTCGACAAGATGCTTGATCTTGAAGATCATGCCGCGGATGCTGTCATTGTCGGGCTGCTCGACCGTATCGCCTATCCTGCGCAGGCCCAGCGCCTTGGCGGTAGCGGTCTGGTCCTTCTTGACGGACGCGGAGGCGCTCCGCACGAGCTTGATCTTGAGTGTCTTGGCCATCCCTAGTTCTCCTTCCCGACGAACATCTCCGAGACGGTCATGCCGCGGCGGGCGGCGGCGTCCTCGGGGCTGGAGAGCTGCTTCAAGCCCTCTGCGGCAGCCTTGATGATGTTGAGGGCGTTGTCGGTGCCGAGGGACTTCGAGAGGACGTTGGTGATGCCGGCGAGCTCGAAGAGCGGGCGGACGGGGCCGCCGGCGATGACGCCGGTGCCCTCGACGGCGGGCATGATGAGGACGCGGCCGGCACCGAAGCGGCCCTCGATGGTATGGGGGATGGTGCCGCCCTCGGCGATGGGTACGCGGAACATGCTCTTCTTAGCGTCGTCGACGGCCTTCTGGATAGCCAGAGGCACCTCGGTGGACTTGCCCATGCCGAGGCCGACCATGCCCTTGCCATCGCCCACGGCGACAAGGGCCACGAGGCTCATACGACGGCCGCCCTTGACGACCTTGGAAACGCGGTGGATGTAGACGACGCGCTCCTGGAGGTCGCTCTCCTGCTGACGTGCTTGCTGCTTGCGTTCACGAGGCATGCTAACCCCTCCTTAGAAGTTCAGGCCCGCGGTGCGGGCGCCGTCTGCCAGTGCCTTCACGCGACCGTGATAGATGCGGCCGCCGCGGTCGAACGTGACCGTGGAGACGCCCTTCTCGATGGCGCGCTTCGCGACGAGCTCGCCGACGAACGCGGCGGCCTCCTTGTTGGAGCCGAGTTTGCCGGTGGCCCTGAATGCGGGATCGAGTGTGGAGGCCGAGCAGATGGTCTTCGCGTCGGCGTCGTCGATAACCTGAGCGTAGATGTTCGCATTGGTGCGATGCACCGAGAGGCGCGGGCGCTCGGCCGTGCCGAAGATCTTGGCACGGACGCGGCGCTGGCGGCGCTTGAGCCCGGCCTTCTTCTTCTGCAACCTATCCATTCATATCTCCTTAATCCTCGCCACCACCTGACGGGGTGGTGGTCTTCGTGTGCCGGGAAGACGCTATTTGGCGGCCTTACCGAGCTTGCGGCGGATGTGCTCACCCTCATAGTGGATGCCCTTGCCCTTGTAGGGCTCGGGAGGACGGATCTTGCGGATCTCGGCGGCAACCTGGCCGACCTGCTCCTTGGAGATGCCCTTGATCGTGATGTGGGTGTTGTCGGGAACCTCGAACGTGATGTTCTCGGGCGCCTTGTAGAGGATGGGGTGGCTGTAGCCGAGGGAGAGGTCGAGGTCGGAACCCCTAAGCACGACGCGGTAACCGACGCCGGTCATCTCGAGCTTCTTCTCGAAGCCCTCGGAGACGCCCACGACCATGTTGTTGATGAGCGTGCGGGTGAGGCCCTGCTGGGCGTTGGAATCGGCAACACCGTCGATGAGGCCGACCGTGATCTGGCCGTCTTCGAGGGCGAGGGTGGTGCTGGGGGTGAAGGTGCGCTCGAGCGTGCCCTTCGGGCCGCTGATCTTCACGGTGTGTCCGTCGACCTCGGCGGTAACGCCAGCGGGAACGAGGACAGGATGTTTACCGATACGGGACATGCGCTTGTCTCCTTTCTTCTCGCCGGGAACTACCAGAGGTAGGCGATGATCTCGCCGCCGATGCCCGCCTTGCGGGCCTCGCGGTCGCACATCATGCCCTTGGATGTGGATACGATAGCGGTGCCGATGCCGCCGAGCACGCGCGGAAGATCCGCAGCGGCGCGGTAGATGCGCAGACCCGGCTTGGAGATGCGGCGGATGCCCTTGATGACCTTGGCGCCGCGATTGCCGTACTTGAGGGTGACGTGGAGGGTCTTCTGGGGCGCGGTGTCCTCCACCTCGTAACCCGCGATATAGCCCTCCTCGCACATGACGCGGGCGACTTCGGCGAGAACCTTGCTCGAGGGCATGGATACCTCGGGCTTGTTCGCCGAATTCGCGTTTCTGATACGCGTCAGCATGTCGGAAATGGGATCGGTGATTTTCATTGATCCTTCTTCTCCTTCGGTCGTGATGAACCTGCGCGTCCGGTTCGCGTGCACCCGTGGCGCAAACGCCTTGACGCGAGAGCCTCCCTTGAGCTGGCCTACCAGCTGGCTTTGCGGATGCCGGGAAGCTCGCCCTTGCTCGCTAGCTCGCGGAAGCACACACGGCAGAGCCCGAACTTGCGATAGACGGAGTGGGGACGCCCACAGCGCTGGCAGCGGTTCTGCGTGCGCGTGGAAAACTTCGGCTCGCGCGACGCCTTGACGATCATCGATGTCTTAGCCACAAATCCTCCTTACCTTGCTTTCTCGCGGTCCCGAAGGACCTTGCGAACGAATCCTAGCTACGCGGCCCTGAACGGGAAGTGGAAGGCCTCGAGCAGCGCCTTGCCCTCCTCGTCGGTCTGGGCGGTGGTGACGATGGTGATGTCCATGCCACGGGTGCGGTCGATCTTGTCGTAGTCGATCTCGGGGAAGATCAGCTGCTCGGTCACGCCCATGGAGAAGTTTCCGCGCCCGTCGAAGCTCTTGGGCGAGACGCCGCGGAAGTCGCGGATGCGGGGGATCGCGATGGCGATGAGGCGGTCGAGGAACTCCCACATGCGGTCGCCGCGCAGGGTGACCTTGGCGCCGATGGCCATGCCGGCACGCAGCTTGAAGGTTGCGATGGACTTGCGTGCGTGGGTCACGAGGGGCTTCTGGCCGGTGATAACCGTGAGGTCGGCGACGGCGGCATCGATGACCTTGGAATCTTGGGCAGCCTCGCCGACGCCCATGTTGACGACGATCTTCTCGAATTTGGGGATCTGGTTGACGTTGGCGTAGCCGAACTTCTTCTTCAGCTCATCGCGCACGGTGGCGTAGTAGTACTCCTTCAAGCGGGGGGTATAGCCCTCGGAAACCGCTGCGGTGGCCCGAGCCTCTTTCTTCGCCATGTTCTTCTCCTTAAACTCTCGGTGGTTTACGTGCGGGGATGTTGCCTCGCACCACCCGGGCTTGGCTGACCCGGGAGCCATGGCGCGCCTTCATGCAGAAACTGCCTCCACAGAAAGGCGCGGTTTTCAATGATAGACCTAAGCGGATGGCATTTCCAGCGAATAATCGGATTTGTGCAGGAAATTTGGGAAACCCCCGGGCGTTCCGATCGTTCAGATGGCGGGCGATGGGCTGCAGGGCGGAATGCCAGGCCGTCTCCATTGTCGGGGGCAGACCCGGTAACGCTTGCTACACTGGTAGGCGGCTTGCACACCGATTCGACCGAGAGGGACCCGGGATATGGCGAAGCTCTACTTCCGCTACGGCGCCATGGGCAGCTCGAAAACAGCGAATGCCCTGATGGTAGCCCACAATTACCGCGAGAAGGGCCAAAGGGCCCTGCTTGCGAAACCCGTCGTCGACAACCGCGACGGCGAGGGCGTCATGATGTCGCGCGTGGGGCTCAGCCATCCGTGCATCTCGGTCGAGAAGCTCATGCAGATAGCCGACGATGAGCTGCGTTCCTACGACTGCATCATCGTCGACGAGGCGCAGTTCTGCACCAAGGAGCATATCGAGCGCTTCACCGACATCGTCGATGTGCTCGGGATCCCCGTCATCGCCTACGGCCTGCGCACCGATTTCCAGCGCAAGCTCTTCCCCGGCTCCCTGTGGCTTTTGGCATGGGCCGACAAGATCGAGGAGGTCAAGACCGTATGCTGGTGCGGGAAAGCCGCTACCTGCAATGCGCGCTTCGATGGGGAGGGCCGCATGATCACCCAGGGCGAGCAGGTCGTGCTGGGCGCGAACGACAGCTACACCGCCGTCTGCCGCAAGCACCACAAGCTGGGGCAGATCGGCGACCCGCTCTCCGTCCTGTAGATGATCGTGATGGCAGACGTGGGCAGACGCGGCAAGGCCGAGCTGATCGACAACTGGTGCTGGCGCTTCGCCAGCGAGGAGGACCGCCTCTACCATGACGGCGAGTGGGGCATGCCCGTGCACGATGATCGGCAGATGTTCGAGCATCTCTCGCTCGAGTGCCTCCAATGCGGCCTCTCGTGGAACACCATCCTTCTGAAGCGGCTGGTCATCCGCACATGTTTTGCGGATTTCGATATCGATGCCGTCGCCGCGATGGACGAGCGGGACGTGGCGCGCATCCTCGCGGTGCCCGGCATGCTGCGCTCCCCGCGCAAGACCCGCGCCATCATCGGCAATGCGGCCGCAGCGCAGCGCCTCCGCAGGGAGTTCGGCTCGCTTTGCGCGTACTTCTGGAGCTGGACCGACGGCAAGACCATCCTCTACCAAGGCCACGAGAAGGGCAGACTCCCGACGAGGAACGGCCTGTCCGAGCGCATCGCGCACGACCTCAAGGCACGGGGCTTCTCGTATGTGGGGCCCGTGAACATCTACGCGCACCTGCAGGCCTGCGGCATCGTGTGCGATCACGCCGAGCGGTGCCCGCGCTACGCGTACGTGACGGAGACGTTTCCCTGCGTGCGCAGACGTCGCGACCACGAGGGGTAGGGACCTGCTTCACGCGAGGATCCCATCGAGGATGGGAAAGATCTCCTCGGGGTCGGCATAGGGGTGGATGCTGTAGTAGGGATTGCCCGTCAGCATGGCCGAGAGCTGGGTCTTCGTGCGGTCGTAGAAGATGTGGCAGGGAATGTCGAAGCGTTCCGCATAGGCGAGCTCGTAGCCCACGCCAAGCGACGGGCAGGTGCATTCCGCGATGAGCACGTCGCTTGCGCGCAGCCATGCGGTGTCTTGGTCGTAGATGAGGGCGTCTTTGGCGCGCCCCTGCTCGGATACGCTTAGGTCGGGATCGCCCACATGCTCGGTCAGCACCTCATCGGTTCTCTGAATGTAGGCGATGATGCGCTGGTAGATCGCACCATCCACACGTCCGCCGCGAATCGAGCCAGCGAAGTAGACCTTCTTGTCCATGACCGCCTTCCTTTGCCCTGTGCGTTTATATTGTAGGGCATGGCTGCTACGGGCGGATTATGTGCGTGACACGTGACAAGGGGACAGGTCATTTGTCACCGTGACAGGGGGACACACCGCACGTGACAAGGGGACAGGTCATTTGTCACGGAGCGGCAGGGCATCCTTCATGACAGGGGGACAGGTCATTTGTCACGGAGCGGCAGGGCATCCTTCAGGATAATAGAGATCAGCTCATTGTCAACAAACAGCTTTGTGTATATCAAAACCGTGTTTTGCTATACACAACGTCTTTTATGTGTAAAAAACTATACACAAGCTAATCAATAAATCTGAGCAATTCCGGGAAGATCATGATCGATGACCTGCGCTCCTCCTCGGAAAAGGCGGCCGTCTCCATTCAAGGGCAAAACCATCAACATGTACCCGCATAGCGTACGGCGGTCGCATCGCGCCTCACGACGGGAACCCCTACCTGCGAGCAAATTGGAGTTGTAGAAAGATTTCCCGGTGACGGTACACCCCGGGCTCTAGCGATCCCGAGAAAGCGCAGGTAGGGGAGGTAAACCCTTTGGAGATTCGAGGCAAATGGGATCGGATCTTCCTACAACTCCAATTTGCTCGCAGGTAGGGGTTCCCATACCCGGATACCCGCTCCGACCGGAGATTGCTGAAGCCCTCGCCCATCATCTAGAACGCCAGATTGCATGTATAAGAATAAAGGCGAAGCTGCCAAACGCCTCGCTAGGCGACAAGGCGGTGTTCATGAGCAACCGCAAACATATCGTGGCGGCTAACGCCGCAGTGTGCTATCGCTATCTATTCCCCGGTGATGAAGCAGAGACGCCTACGCTTGTAACCGTCTCTCATCTCGGCCACGTCAATCCAGGCCGCTCTGATATAGGCGTCGACGAACAGTTCGAGCACCGACATGGCAGGACCCGGATCGGTGATTAGCGCAATGAGCGATGTCCCATCTCTCGCCGCGACATCATCCCCATCCATAGAGATGGAGAGATCGATTCTCCGACGTTCTCCATTCCCAGGATTAGGAGCTCTCTGCAACCAGTAATAGTCAGCAATCGAGATGCTGTTGCACGAATCCCCGTCCTCGACGATGATGCCTTCTTCGTCCGCATAGAACCACGCATCATCTGGGAACAGCGGAAGCAGCTTAGGAATCCCAGGCATATAGTCGCCATCTCTCCTGCACCAGAACGAGACGTGCCCGTCATGTCGCTTCGCCACATCAAGAAGCTGTGCAGAGCGTTTCGTCCCGAGAAAGCCCACGGGCTTGCCACCATAGGTGAAGCAAATGCTGCCCTCGTCACCCTCGAAAACGGTTCCCGTCGCGACACTGGTCATGGTCATGGGTGTGAGAATCGTCCCAGCCACGAACTCCTCCCCATCGCGAATGCCGGCCAAAGGGGCTCCGTCGTACACGTAGATGTTTCCAGTTTGGCTGCCTTTCGGCATGATGAAATCCTTTGGAGTGAGGGTTTGCGGCGTAAGAGAAGCGGCGGGCACTGGAACGGGACTCACCATGCCGGATTTGCTGCCGGAGGAGAATATCAAAGGTGCGGGGTCGGCTGCTTTCTCGGAAGGACGGTTCCCCGACGAAAACACATTGGCTGTAATGGTAACCGCCGTTGAAGCCGCACTACCGCTCAACGATGGCTTGGACGTCGATAAAGCATCCCTTGACGCAAGGCTACTACCGGTAGAAATGTTCGAGAACGATGAAGCCGCCGAAGGCTCGGAAACTCCTCCTCCTCCTTCAAGAGAGGAGCTGTCTGAAACGGAAGCGGTACGTGTTTCTAGATTCGGGCGGCCTTTCTTCTCGTTGATCCGTTCGATCTCCTCGTCGATAAGCTTGCCCATCGTCTTGGAATCGAGCTCGATGCTTTCCTTCGCAGCGACGGACTTATCGGCAAACGCATCGAAGATGCGCTGCTTCTCTGCAAGAAGATCCGTTATTCTCTCGTCAATAGTGTCCTCGCAGAGGAGCCTGTAGACAAGCACTTTCCTAGCCTGGCCCATCCGGTATGCCCGCGAGATAGCTTGGTTCTCGATGGAGGGTTTGAGTTGGGGCTCGCAGATGACGACGACACTTGCGGATTGAATGTTGAGACCGGTTCCGCCGGACTGGATCTGCGCGACAAGGACGGCACCTGCGGGCGATGTGTCGAACTCGTCGATAATCTCTTGACGTCTCTGGGGGGAAACCGACCCGTTGATCGGATTGACGCACCGATCGCCAAGGGTCTCAACGACCTTTCGAATCGTGTCGAGGAAGTACGTGAAGACCAGGATTTTGCGCCCTTCACCCTCCGCCTCCTCGACAATCTCCCTGAGTCGGTTCGCCTTGCTCGACTTCGAGATATCGTCGATGTTCCAGGAGACCCGCCTGGCCTCTTGGAAGCTTCTTCCGAGAACCGCCCTCTCGTAGTACTGCTCCTCATATGGTCCGAGCTCGCACCATGCTTCGGTCTCCTCGAGATCTGGAAGCTCGGTGAGGACGTCCTCCCTTTTCCTGCGGTAATAGACCGGCGCGACTTCTTGTTGGAAAAGCGGAGCCTGCGATAGTGCCGCAAGAGGACGAACCTTCACGGCAACCTTGGGCTGGAGGACGTCGATCAACTCGATCATCTCGTCAACCTTATTCTCAAGCGCGGTGCCCGTCATGAACAGCAGCCTGCCCGTGGACTCGCAAAGTTCCTTAACGTTGATGCTCCTGCGTGCCTTGGGGTTTTTAACGTAGTGCGCCTCGTCGACCACGAGCATTCCGAACTTGAATCCCTCGGGCATCTCGAGCCTTCCAGTCGTCTCGTACGTCGTGACGGCGACACCACCTGCATTAATCCAGTGCTTCAGCGCCGAATCCCTTCCAGTACCATGGACCTTGATGGGTCTGAGCAGGCTCATCTTTTTGATTTCCCTGCACCAGTTCGAGAGCACGCTTGCCGGGCACACGACGATGAAATGCGTCTCGCCGGTGTTTCTGAGCGAAACCATGGCCGCAATCGCTTGGACGGTCTTTCCCAGGCCCATCTCATCGCCGAGAAGAACCCGCTCCTGATGCAGCGTGTATTTCACGCCCCATTCCTGATAGCGTCGCAGCTGGCAGAGCAGCCCTTCCGGGAAGAAACACTCGTCCTCGATCTCACGAGCGAGATCCTCAGGAAGACCGTACACGCCGCCGCTGCCCACCAGATTGGGAACGATATCCTCCAGAGCATTGATGTACTCGACAGGCCTTTGCTCGAAATCTTTCCAAGCCGCAGCCTCGTCATCCCTTCCGAGTTCCTTGAACGCTTTAATCGCAGCGTTAGCCTCAGCGATGAAAGGTCCGGAGAAGAACTCCTCCAGCACTCCGTATTCCTCAACTGCAAGGTCGCGTTCGTATGCCGACGCCAGCAGCCATCCCACATCGCCGCAGGAACGCCTGATCGCCTCGGCAGCCTGATCGATTCGATCAGAATAGATGTCCAGAAAATCAGCGCACTTCCGCCCAAGCTCGCGCTTTCTTATGAACTTATACGTTGCGGTCGCAAGATCCGAGGCGGCCTTGGTCTTCCGATCCGTACTGAGGCGAATCTTCGTAGTGCCGTGGACGCGCTTGGAGAGCACCTTGTACTCGCGCTTGATCGTATGCGCCGAATCCTCGCTGATCCCCCTGATTGAAGCGAGCTCGTAGACCGAAGCCGCCGCGAGATCCGCGATGCTCTTGTATCCCGCGTCCCTGAGAACCCCAACCCGGATTCCCTTCCGCTCACGATTCAGCTCTTCAATCGGGATGTCGCGCAATAATGCGAGTGATTCTTCTGCGACAAACTTATCGGCAGCCACCTCAATCTGAGCCTGCAGGGATTGCCTATCGGAAAAGGTAGCAACAGTGGAGAGATCTTTGATCAACGTTCTGGAAGAGTTGGCGAGTTTTCGGACCTCTCCACTGGGAAAAGGACGTGGCTCTTGTCCTTCGGGCGAGACGGATGACCTGAAGACCTTCCCCGGAGCCGCTTCATCGAGCAGTGCAATGAACTTGTCGGGAGAACGTCGATACTCTGCCCACGCCCCTCCCTCGTTCGTCTCCCTAATCTTCTGAAGCATCTTGAGGCTTTTGCCCATCCGACTTCCGTAATCGCCGTCCTTGATGGACGTGAGGTGGTCGAACGCCCTTTCGGCAGCGTCTTTCTCCTCGCGGGAAACGAAGAGCCACGCAAGGGAATTGCGGGCACCTGGAGCAAGGTCTCTGAGAGCCCGTTCGATCTCCACTTGATAAAGCCGGGTCGTCTCAAGGCATTCGTTGACAAAGGGCAGGGAAGCGAGATACCGATAGGATGAGAGCAGGAGATCGTTGGATTGAGGGGTCCGCGCGTCCTCGTCGAGCGCAAGGCAGATTGTAGACGCCATAAAGTCGATCATCCTTTGGCATACTCCCTCGAACAGGGAGACGTCTTCCCGATGACGCCGGGAATTCCTCTCTGCTGACGTGGGATTCGAGTAATGCCGTCGGGCATCCCCTAGGGTTTTGCAACCTTCGGCGCTCAGCCTGCGAGCCAGCTCTTTACCGCCTTCATGGACAAGCACGTCGACGAATTCGTTTTCGACGGAATCCAGGGCCTTCTTGTCCACCGCACCCTTCACAAGTTCAGGAAGCGACTCCCACAGACCGGCCAAGGCCGTATACTCTCGGTCGGCATCAGCGGATGCGCGCTTGAAGAATTGAATCAGCTGCTTTGCGCCCTGCCTCGTAAATGACCTAGCCACCTGCACTCGCAATCATCGTTGGAGACGACAGAATCTGAAACCCGCCTTCCCGTGGAGAAGCCGGGATCGAGGATTTTTTACCTCATAGGCCTCGACCGTGCTCACGCCAACGCCATAGCCGATTATAAAGCTCGCCAGCGCCTTGTTATCGACAAGAGCGATCTCCTGTAGAGGCTGGCGTAACGGCTCTTCTTCTGTCATGGGATGGGATCGGGGTTGCTCTTGATGACAGAGAATCCCTTCTCCGAGCACCCCAACGAAAAGCAGGCCAACCGAAACAGAGCGGTTGACCTGCGAATTCGTGGTGCCCTCGGACGGATTCGAACCGCCGACACCCGCTTTAGGAGAGCGGTGCTCTATCCCCTGAGCTACGAGGGCGTAATGTGGTGCCATTCTAGCACCGTGGGGGACCCGCTGCTACTTCTTCCCCTTCTTGGCGGCTTCCTTGGCGGCGTTGCGCTCGAGCTCGGCCTTGCGCGCACGGGCGAACATCTCGGCGATCTTCTTCTGCGACATACCCTGGAGCTTCTTCTCGGTCTCCTTGCGGATGGGACGGCGCACGATCCAATCGAACACGAAGCCCGCGATGATGAAGGCATAGGCCACGATGAGCGACACGACGGACACGATGTCGCGCACGGACATGGTGCCGTCGCTACGCGCGGGGAGGACGAACGTGACGACGAGCGAGACGAGCGTGGCAACGAAGCCGATAGCCAGAAGCACCCACCAGACGCGCTCGGATTTCTTGTACGCGGGATTCTGGTTGAGGAGCAGCTGGAAGGCCTGGTTCTTGTAGTCTTTCTCTTCGCGTTCCTTACGGCGCTGGCTGCGCTCGGCCTCCTTCTGCTCCTTGGTCTTCCTGGCACCGGGGAGCGATGACGTCATGGCGGCGGCTTTCCTGCTGTTCTTGCTGACGGTGCGCACCGATGCGGCCTTCTCGCGCGTGGGCTTGGCATTGGCTGTCGACTTCTTGGATGCACCCTTCTTGGCGGGAGACGATTCGGGTTTCGCCGCACCCGACTGGGATGCCTCGTTGCGGGCACCTTCGAGCGTTTCGCGTAGTGACATGCTTACAACTCCTTTTTAGGGATGAAGGCCTGGCCGGTGATGATCTCGAATGCCTCCTGATAACGCTTCGAGGTACCCTCGATGACCTCGGAGGGCAGATGCGGGGGCTCGCCCGCCATGTCCCAGCTGGCGAGCAGCCAATCGCGCACGTACTGCTTGTCGTAGCTGGGCTGGACCTGCCCCGCGACATACCCCTCCGCAGGCCAGAAGCGGCTTGAATCGGGGGTGAGGCACTCGTCGATGAGAGTGAGCTCGCCATCGATGAGGCCGAACTCGAATTTGGTATCGGCGATGATGATGCCCCGGCTGCGGGCATACTCGGCCGCTGCGGTGTAGATGGCGAGCGATGCGGCGCGCAGCTGGGAGCCTAGCTCGGCACCTACGATTCCCACCATGCGCTCGTAGCTGATATTCTCGTCGTGCAGGCCGAGCTCAGCCTTGGTGGATGGCGTGAAGATGGGCTCGGGGATCTGGGAGGCCTCGACGAGACCTTGGGGGAGCTTGATGCCGCATACCGTGCCGTCGGCATCGTAGGTCTTCTTGCCCGAACCGGTGAGGTAGCCGCGCACGATGCACTCCACGGGCAGGGTCTGCGCCTTCTTGACGAGCATCGAGCGACCGATGAGGTAATCCGCATAGGGCGCGAACCTCTCGGGGAAATCGGCGATGTCGGTGGAGATCATATGGTTGGGCATGAGGTCGGCGAAGCGCTCGAACCAGAACGCGGAGATGCGCGTCAGGATCTCGCCCTTGTAGGGGATCTCATCGGGAAGGATGTAGTCGAATGCCGAGATGCGGTCGCTCACGACGAGCAGCAGGCTGTCGCCGCAATCGTAGATGTCACGGACCTTGCCGCGGCTGTCGGGACGGAGCTCCTCTGCTGCCACCATGGCCCCCTTGGATGCGGTGAATGGGCATAGCGGGTTAATTATAGAGGATGGCGGACGCTGGGGGGCCGATGGCATGCGAGCGTTTCCGAGTTATCGTCCCCCGGAACGCACGGTTGCGGTGATCGCGAACACCGCAGTTTCCGGCGGCAAGGAAAATTGCGGTGTTCGTAGAGGCGCAGGTAGGAGGCGTGGCGACTCCCGTCGGCAGGGATCGGGATTGCGGTATTCGCGAAGGGGCTTGCCTAGTTTAGGGGTCTCTCCCGAAACTCCTTGAGAAGAAACTTGTACATGTCCCGCCCCCTCATGTTGAACCTGAACTCGCATTCCTTGAGATGGAGGTAGAAGTCCTCCTTGGCTATCCCCTGGTATTTT
>RQYE01000006.1 GCA_004010535.1 Coriobacteriales bacterium OH1046
TGACGTCCGCGCAGAACAGCCGGAGCAGCTCCCTGAACTTGCGCTCCGAGAGGTGCGATTTCGTGACGTACTTGTTCTTCGGCCTCTTTCTGCTGCTCATATGCCTAGTTTAGCCCTTAGAACGCCCCTAAACTAGGCAAGCCCCAAAGATTTTCTATGGTTGAACGGACTGCGGCTTGAACCGTTCTTCCGTTTGACTCGGTAACGAGGATTTTTCTTGCCGCTAACCGTATCACCTGCTGGCGATTGATGTCTTCATGATTGACAATCTGCGACAACTGCTTATCTGCTTCTATTTCCAATATTTTCAATAAATTGTTTGGGGAGAAGTCTTCGAAGTAGATACTTTTGTCAATTCGGAAATAGATTGGATCCCCAAGGTTTCTTCTTATGTCTTCTTCAGTAAGGAAGTTGCAAGTTAACACGATTAGAAGGCCGCTTATGTCAACTTCATATGTTGTGTCGAGAAAAGTTGGATTGTCAAACAAGGAATAGAATGCCGATCGATATGACGCTCCGCATTTGTCCATCTCGTCAAAAAATACAAGATTCGATTCGCGCTCATTTAGCTCATATCCTAATGAGTTAACGTTTGGCTTTCCTCCGAAAAGATAATCCGAATTTGCAAGGGAAAAATCTTCAAACATCGAAAGATGACGCTCTATCATCTTCCCATCAAAGAATGTATCCGCTATTGCTTTTGCAGTTTCGGTTTTTCCCAAGCTGCTATTTCCGTATAACATTAATACGTATGGTTTATTTCGTTTGGTGCTTGCCAGGTAATTTAGTGTTTTAGCTATTTGCTCTAAGGCATTGTCTTGCCCAATAATTTTCCGCCTGACGTCTTCGATCTTTTTTTGAACATCAGATATTTCTGCAAGAGAGGATCTCGATTCTTCGATTAATTGAAGGTTGCAATTTTCAGCCTCATACTCGCGGCGTATGTAATGAAAAAGAATCCTGGTAGGGTTGTGTATGTATACAAGCGCATCTTTTTCCGTTACGTCTTCTATTAAACCTCCCAGACGAGCATGTGCGCTTTCTACGATTCCGTGATAGTGGTTGTTTCGCACAATGAGAGAGCTATTTTTTTTTTGGAGCCTCTTTCCGGTAGTTCTCGCGGTATCGAATAACGTTATAACGTCATTAAACTCGGCTCCTTTTGCAGATAGTTCTTGAAGGTTCTTCTCGAAAAATGAAACTGAGCCAATAATGATGATGTAGCTACGCATGACTATTGCTCGCTTACATAAGCGCATAAGACGTCATACAGCTTAATATTTCGATTACTTTGCTTGTTTTCACTACAAGATTTTTGTTCCACCACAGTCCCTTCTGGTGAATTACTGAAGAAGTAGATATCCTCCAAGGTTTTGCCCTGTACAGTAGGAACATCAAATAGCGATTGCATGGCACTTAACTTCTTTAGATAGTCAAAGCTGTCGGGAGGGTAATCGCCAACTTGCATGCAGTACAGATCTAGGACAGACATCGATATGTCATTTCTTTTATAGTTGCTCAAATATGCCTTCTGGTTGAACCTGACGTATCGCTCGTTTCCAATATCGTATAAGTCATATCCCTCCATAGAGGTCAACAAGTCCGCCGCTTCTCTAATGTTGAAATCTTGGTTATTGGGCTTCGCAAGCTTAAGAAAGGTTGTAGCTACTCTGAATGATGTCAGTGAATTCTTCACGTCATGAAGTTGGACTTTGTTAAACGATTCAAGGCTACTTTCGATAGCGCGGAACATACTGATATCCGTTGAGGTTACTGTCGTTCTACTATCCCATTCGCGAAGATATTGCAATTCAATCTTTCCATTGAACAAGAATTTGAGTCTGCCAATAAATGGGACTCCCAATGCTGTAGAGAAATGGGATTCTGCGCTTACATTTCCATTAAGAACCATGTTTGAACTTTGGGAGCTAGTCTCTTGAACAGCGCCCCTATTCTCTCTTTGCAGAGCGTTATTGATGGTTTCGCGGTCAAAGTAAACAATCTTCTTCAAGCTGTTTTTCAATTCATATGTCCTTTGTTATTACGTTTCAATGAAGCTTTAACGAGTTATCTGCTAGCACGAGGAGAAAGGGGAAATGGGAGGTAAAAACTGCCTTTTGGAGAAGGCAAGCGCACTCATTTAGCAAGCTTTTCGAACACGTCAGCGTATTCGTCCATAAAGTCGACGGCTACGTCTGCGGCGCTGCTACTACCCTGAGCCGGCTGAATCACGACCCAGGGCTTGTTGTTTTTTAAGATAGTGACCGACCTGCCGGTCCTGTTCACCTCTGCCGTCACACGAGAAAAGTTGTTCTTGGCTTCCGCGAGCCCCATCGTCAATGCTGCCATTTCTGACCTCCTTTAATACTAGCTAGAATTATAGCCAATATACAGGCAGTGTCAATTGAAGATATAGATGGAAAGTGCGTATACAGCTGACCAGCATCGTATTCGATACATCTTATAGGCAGGCGATTTTTGTCGAGGATAGTCTTTCGCTCATTTTGGAAACTATTTAGGAAGACATTCGCAAATTGCTCCATGAATAGCTTCCTGAATTACGAAAAAAGTGGACATAGTGTTCTCGGCGGTAACGGTAAGGTCATACTCCCGTACGTCCATGCTTAATATACGTAGAAATTAAGCATGGACGAACAGTCGCATCCCGAGGCTGCAACAATTACAAAGGAATCGTCACTCTCGCATTACTATTGCCGGTTTTCGGGGCCGAAAAAGCGGGGTGACTACAAAGTGACAACATGGCTTGGGCTAAAACATGCTTCCGGCTATAAACGCGGTGAAAAGACGCTTCGCGCTTTGGCATGTTTTGGCGTCTAGTCGCTTCTCTTTGCAACGAGTCGCAGCGCGTCACCCCAAAAGCGCAGTGCGAAGAGTATTTCCGCAGGATAACACCCATAAAGAAAGCCCCGAAATCCGAAGATTCCGGGGCTTTCTCTCGTTTGTCACTCCCTTTGTCCAACACAGGGCACTAGTTGCAAGCTGCCGCGGCTAGACGTGCAGGATGAGACTAGATGAAATGGGCTGAAACCCTATTCCCACTCGTATATTAATGTCAGTGCCGATTCGCCCATCTGAGGGCAGCATGGTCGGCATCAGGAAAAGCATCGGGGCGTAGTCATTCCCACTGGGGTCAGGCCCTGTAATTGAGTGTTGCGTCCGATGCCTTCGCTGCAGTTGACATGTATTTGGCTGGATGGCCGATAGGGGTCGCATATCCAACGAGTTTGTGTCTGCGCGGTAGAGCTCGGAGATGCCTTTTCTGCTAATACGGAGTCGTTCATGAAAGGGGCAGGGCCTTGAACCACATCGGAATCGACATCGCGAAGGCGACCCACGTTGCGGCGGTCGTCGACGGCAACGGGGAGGTGCTGTGCCGCCCGTTCGGCTTCTCTAACGACGAGGCTGGGTTCAAGCGCCTGGCAGACTATCTCGCCGGCTGCGGCTGCGAATCGGGGGCTCTCTGGTGGCGATGGAGTCCACTGGGCACTACTGGCTGGCGCTTTGGGAGCACCTGAGCGCGGCAGGCTGGGGGATTGTGCTGATCAACCCCATCCAGACGGATGCGTTCAGGAAGGCCGAGACCATCCGCAAGACCAAGACCGACTCGGTAGACGCGGTGCTCATCGCCCAGTTCGCGCGCTTCAGGCGCTTGGAGGCAAGCTCCCTTTCCGCGGAGCTCGTCGATGGACTCCGCCAGATCACGCGCTACCGCTCGCACCTGGTGGAGGAGCGCAGCGCCCTGAAGAACAGGGCGACGGCGCTTGCCGACAGGCTGTTCCCCGAGGTGGCGGGCTTCTTCGGAGGCGGCATGGGCTCTGCAAGCTGCCGCGCGGCGCTGCTCGAGTTCGGCACGCCTGCGGCCCTCGGCAAGGCAGACGTCCGCAGGGTCGAGCGCGTATTGCGGGAGGCAAGCCGCGGCAGGTTCGGCCGCGAGAAGGCCGTCGAGCTGAAGGCGCTGGCCAAGCGCTCGGTCGGCGTCACGTACGCGTCCGAGGCGTACGCATTCGAGCTCAGGCGCATCATCGGCCTCATCGGTCTGCTCGACGACGAGGTGGGCGCCCTGGACGCGGAGGCGGCCCGTATGGTGGAGGAGATCGGCGCCGACGTGCTCGAGACGATTCCCGGAATCGGACCCGTCAACGCGGCAGTGATAGCGGCGGAGGTGGGCGACCCCACCAGGTTCGCTGACGCCAAGAAGCTCATCGCATTCGCCGGGCTGGACGCCTCCAAGGTGCAGTCGGGGGCGTTCGAAGGGGCCAAGGCGACGATGTCCAAGCGCGGCTCGTCGTACCTGCGCTACGCGCTGATGATGTCGGCGGATGCCGCAAGGAGATGCGACCCGTACTTCGGGGACTACTACGATTCGATGATATCCCGCGGCAAGCACCACTACGTCGCGCTGTCGGGGGTGGCGAGGAAGCTCGCTGGCACGATATTGGCCGTGTGGCGGGAGAACCGGCCATACGAGCCTCGTCCTTCCATACAGCCGGAGAAGGGTTCAGGCGACTAGCGAAGCCACAACCAAAACGGCTTTCGCACCCTTGCCTCCATGATGCAGGGCTGCATCGCTATGCCCATGTTCAACCCCGGAAAAGATTGCAGAAATCACTTGACTTCATTTAGCTGGTCTCGATTGTTGCAGGTGGTTGTTATGACGTAGGCAAAAGAGCGCCAATACTTGTAAATCGATGCAGTTGTAACGCCCGCCAAGGCATGCTGGCACCTGCTAAAACCGCGCAAGAGAATGCACTCTATAGACGGCATTCCCATCTCATCAAAGCATATCTAGCGCTCCGACATGTACCTCTCGATTTCGCCAGGGGTCAGCTTCCGTATCTGCGTGCCTGCGTACTCCCTGTATTCGTCGACGATGAAGACGGGGGACATGCCGTGGCACGCTTTTCCCCTGTTCCTTTTCAGATAAAGCCGCACGTCCCCGTCGTCTGCGAAGATCTTGTACGAAAGCCTACCGCTCTCACCCTCTATCTCGTAGATGCCGCATGGCCTCTTCATGCTGTAGTCGGCAGTGCGCAGGTACAGCTTCGCGATCTCCAATGACTTGAAGGGGAAGTTCCACCGTTGCAGCCCGCGCTTGGGGTCATGCTCGATGCAGATGCACCTGCCGCACGTCCCGCAGATGTATTGCATGTGGTTCTCCAAACAATCCAACGGATTCAGCAGCGGGGTTGCCCTGCTCTCGTCGACATAGCACTCTACGCACATCCGATGCCTCCTCCCGGCATCTCCCCATGCACCGTCATCTCGTCTCCACCAGCTTATGCGAATAAACTGCTCCTGTCGAAAGTCCTGGCTCGACACCGCACCGACAAACGTGCGCTTCCCGAATCTCGGCCGGAGGTGTCCAGCGACAAGGTCATCCGCCACAGGTTCAACCGCGGGGACAGCCAACAGGCGAACACTGCCCTTTGCCAAATAGCCGTCGTGCACCCGCACCACAACGGGTGGACGCGCGAATATGCGGAGAAGAAGCAGTCGGATGGCAAACCGGAGGAGGAAACCAACTTTTGACAAAAAGCAACCGAAAGGTGGTTGAGCTCTTCTGTCCTCTTTGCTTACCCTCGACACATGCATGTTGGTACTGGTCCTTTTAAGAGAACAAGCGGGGTGCCTATGGGTTTTCGCGAAAATCTGCAGCATTTGCGCACTACGCGCAACATGACCCAGGAGCAGCTGGCAATGCTTCTCGGCGTGAGCCGCCAAGCTGTTTCCAAGTGGGAATCCGAACGGACCTACCCTGAAATGGACAAGCTGCTGAGGATCTGCAGCTTGTTCGAATGCAAGCTCGATGACCTGGTTATGGGGGATTTGACGCATCGTCAAGTTGATAGGATTATGAGCATCCCCCAAGGACAATCGCCGCAAGATATCACCGGCTATGACAAGTCCACATGTGGGTATGCCCTTAAATTGCCAGCCGGGATTCTCTCCATCCTTCTGGGTGCGGCTCTGGCCGTCCTGTGGGCCGCCCTTTCCACGGCATTGGGAAACGGGCTTTCAGACTATGCCGTGGTGATTGCGTGCATCGGCACCACAGTTGGAATCGTCTTCATCCTGTCGGCGGCGTCCGCCCGCAACGGGTTTCAAAAGGCGCATCCTTTCATCGAGGATTTCTACACCGCCGAGCAGAAGAGTGGGGCGAGAGCGGAGATGCTCAAGGGAGCTGTCCTTGGTGCTGTCCTAATTGCTGCAGGCATTGCAGGCGCTGTCCTGCTTCGCTCCTTCGAATTGTTTGCATGGGCTGCGTTTCTGTCTCTTTTCGCCGCCGCTGTCTTCTGCATCCTCCGCGGATACTTGCTGTGGCTGCGCATGGACGTTGAAAGATACAACCAAAGGTCTTTCAGCTTGATGACAGAAAGGGAGATTGCCGCGCTCGATGACGTTGAGCTGCGGAGAATCGCCCGCAAAGCCAAACGCAAGCGCAGCGTCTGCGTCATCATCATGTCCCTGGCGACGATCGTCGGCCTATGCCTCCTGTTCATCCCCCAGCTTGGCGCTTATAGGTGGTTCTGGCTGGCGTGGGCAATCGGCGGCATGTTATGCGTAGCCGCCAACTTGTATCTCGATATAAGAGGAGAAGAATAGTGAAGGCGATCGTCGCACGGGATATAAGCAAGTCGTTTCGCAGCGGGCGGGGAAGCAAAACGAGGGTCACCAAGGTGTTGAAGGGAGTAAGCCTCGACATCAGCCTCGGAGAGATGGTCAGCATCGTCGGGCCGAGCGGATCGGGCAAATCCACCCTGTTGTATTGCCTTTCCGGCCTCGAAGCCGCCGATAGCGGCTCTGCCGAGATAATGGGGAAGCAGATCGTGAACGCAGACCGGAACTCTCTTTTCAGGATACGGAGGGAGCACATCGGTTTTATCTTCCAGTCCTACAATCTCATTCCCTCGCTGAACGTATTGGAAAACATATCCCTTCCGGCCCGCCTGGCGGGACGTCCCATAAACACCGAGCAGATAAACGAGATCTTGAACCACATCGGACTTGACGGCAGGGGGAAAGACTCTCCGACCGACATGTCCGGCGGGGAGCAGCAACGCGTGGCCATCGCCCGCACGTTGGCAGACAGTTCCGACATAGTGTTCGCCGATGAGCCCACCGGCGCGCTCGATACGGAAAACGGAAGAGAGGTACTGAAGGTCCTCAGAAAGATAGGCAGCAACCCTGAAAGAGCCGTGGTGATGGTCACCCACAATCTGGAAGCCGCCGCACGTGCCGACCGTGTTCTGGTGTTGAAAGACGGCATGGTCATCCGAGAGCTGGCTTCTTGCACTGCCGCTCAGATCTTAGAGGCGATGGAGCACTAGAATGCTTAAGCTCATATTCTCTGATTTGAGAGCCAACAAAGCGACATGGGTAGGGGCATTCCTAGTTGCGATGACCTGCGGCTATATCGGGGGCTGGGTGGTCTCCATTCTGGCAACCGCCCAGTTCTACACCGACTCTGTCTACAGAAACGTCAACCAAGCAGGAACGATATTGTTCCTGTTCTCTGTCGTGGCGGGGCTTGCCGTGATTGCCGCGGTAGCCAACCTTACGGTGGCCGCTCAGAGAAGATCCTACGCTTTATGGCAATTGGTGAATGTAAGCTCCCGCACGGTGACCGCAGTCGTCCTTGCCCAATTGGCTGTCGTGGCCGTTTTGGGGGCGATATGCGGGACATTGCTGTCGGGAATAACCTTCGCTCCCCTATTCCCGCTCGTGTTCAGCGCAAGAACGATATTCGAGCAGGTCGTACCCCAAGTCAGGTTCTCTTCAATGCCCGTGGTGTGGTTTGGGGTATCCCTCGTCTTCTTGTCAGGCGGCTTTAAAGCCGCCCGCAGCGCAGGTCGCACCGCCCCGTTGCAGGCCTTGACCGCCCAGCCTTTGAAGAAGTTCGGCATGACGTGGATCCGGCTTTTGCTTTTTACCGTATTGCTCGCTGCCACGAGCTGGTTTTCCCATTCCACCATCAGCGGCGGCCCGAATAACGGAATGGACAGGTCGGTTTACCTGCCGATATTGATCATCGCCACCCTCGTCCCCATCGCCCCCGTCCTTTTCCTGGCTTTGATGAAGCTGTGGACCTCGATTGTTCCGCAAAGCTGCGTGACATGGTTTTTGGCAAGGCGCATGGCCCTTTACAATTTTTCCCTCAGCACCTCGGTGCAAACCCCCATCATGGTCGGATTTGGCCTGGTATCCGGCATCTTGACCATTTTGAACACGATGAGGCACTATGCCGTGAACATCGGAGTCACCGATTTCAACGGCCTTGACATGACCTCGACGATCCTGGTGATGGGCGGGCCTATACTTCTTTCCGCGGTCGGGTCTGCGGCAAGCATCGGCATGACCGCCCGCTCTCGGGTTGGCGATGTCAAGCTGCTCGCGATCAGCGGCGCAAGCCCAAAGACGCTGATCTCAGCTGCTATATGCGAAGCGTTCATCCATTCGGCAAATGCCACTTTAATCGGTGTTATCGCCGTCGCCGCTTCGAATTTCGTGGTATCCAAGGGACTTGCGTTGCCTCCCTTTGTCGACATGACGGTTGCAGACGGCTTGATCGTCTCCCTGCTGGGTTTCATGATTCTGATCACCGTGCTCGTTCCCACGTCATTCGCCCTTTCTCGCAAGGATGTGGTTTGAGGGGACGTCGGTTAACCCCCCCCGTGCAACCCAGGCCCACAGCCGGCCTCTGCGCAATAGCCGAAACGGGGCGCGGAAACCGCTCCGCAATGTCTCCATAGCGTGATAGCTGCAGATGCTCGCCATGTGGAAAGAGGGCAGGTCCTGCGAGAGGCGTGGACCGGTTTGGGTAGCGCATGAAAACGGTAGCACTGGTCGAGTGACTGAGGGAGTCGGCCCGCATCGCGGGGCGGATCACCACACTCCCCTTCGGTGAGGAAAGCCCTTGACGTCATTTAGCTGGCCTCGATAAAAGCAATTCACAGGAAAGCGTGCTCCAAGCACGATAGAGCCAGCGGTGTATGCTACCGGTCCACGAGCATCGCCCGCTTGACAGCACCCGTCAATCTAACGAGCCCCGACTTCATGTCGTTCGTGACGGGAGGTGCGGTGCTGCTTGCCGTCGGGCTGTGCATGGTACCGGGGTTGCCGCCCGCTATCCGCGTCGCAAGCATCTGGCTGGCAGCGATCGCAACGGCAGCCTACCTCTGGAGCCTACCCGATCCTGACATGGTCGTGAAGCTCATCGGCCTCGTGCCCCTAGCCGCGCTCACCGTGTGGCTGACCACCAGATTCTGGAGATAGCAGCAGGAAGGAGAAGCTATGTGGCTCACGAAGAAGATGACGGTTAAGGCGTGCAGGCGCTGCTCGAACGTCGATGCGGAGCGTCTCAAGACGTGCGGCAGGCAGGAGGGGTTCAGGGTCAAAGTGGGTTGTATAGGTGGATGCCGGCAGAACCACCTGGAACTCACGGGTCTGTCCTTCGGACTCGTCGACGACAAGCTCGCGACATATCCCGACGAGGATACGTTTGTCGGTATGCTGCGACAGATGAGGGAGGCCTAGCGCCGTGGGCAGGATGTTGAGGATCGTCGGCGTCATTCTGGCGGTTGTGGCCGTAGTCGTAGTCGGATACTACGCGTTCTTCCCGAAAAGCTCCGGGAATTCCGGGAGCGCCGAGGAGAGGCTTACACATGAGCTGACGCCCGAGGAACAGGCGCTCGTGGAGGGCAACGTGTTCACACGCCCGATACTCTGGCGGAGTTCGACGGAAAGGACGGAAGGGCCTCCTACGTAGCGGTGAACGGCATCGTCTATGACGTCACTGATCGATGGGAGGACGGTGAGCACCGCGGGCTCTCCGCCGGACGCGGCGAGACGGAGGGGTTCCTCCGCCCGTCTCGCGGCCATACCGTCCTGCAGGGACTCGAAGTCGTAGGAGGCTATGAGGAAGGTGGGTCCGAAAGCGACGGCAAAGTAGATGGGGCATAAGAGCACTACATCCTGCCCCTATCTGAGATCCGGACAGAGCGGGCAGAGGAAATGCGCCCCCTTTCACAACGAGCAGAACGGACGGGCGAGAAGCTGCCCATCTCCATGTGCTTTCACATCGCAGGCTGCGAAATAGCCATCCCCCTCTTGGGTCCCCGCACTCGCAGTGATATTCATTAAGGTAGTTTTGGTTGCTTTTTTGATCTACGGTGGGAGGAGTAGTTGTAGCTCGGATTTACTACTCTCCCCATGAATTACTTTATTCATACCTAATAAAGAGTATAATAAAGACCGTTATTCAGTATTAAATTACGTTCATCTTAGGAGACAGCAATGCCTGCAATTTACCCTTCTACTGCTCTGAAGAACCAGCAGCGAGAGATCAAGGCAATAGCCGACAACGAGATCGTCCATATCACCGAAAATGGATGGGGTAAGTATGTCTTCATGTCAGAGGACGTGCTTAAGCGTACTGTCGAGCAGGCTGTTGAGGATGCCCTTTACGAAAAGCGTCTTGCCGGCGCGCTGGCAGAATCGCGAAAGGACTTCGAGGAAGGGCGCTTCTATTCCTCCCGTGATGAGATGCTGGCAGCCGTAGCAGAAAGGCGCGAGGCTCTCCATGCCTAGGCTAGAGTTCTCCGGGCGTTTCGCCGAGGATCTTGCACATATCGAATCCCCTAGGTTGGAGGCGCGAATCCTCGCGGCTTTGGACAATATCGAACTTTTCGGCGAGTTCGGAAGCCCCAACATTCCCGATTCGATAGGGCTTGAATTTGGTGAAGGGGTACGCAAGGTCGCTGTCAACCCCTTTGATCTCATCTATACCTTCCATGCCGATCAAGATCTTGTAAGGATAGAGGCGCTCGTACATCAGAAATCGGCATGGTGATATGGGTAGGCCAGAAGGGATGCTGACTTCGAAGCTCAGCCGGACAACACAAATGGCGTAACAGCACGGTTCGCGGACGGCGCAGCCGGCCCACCGCGGAAACCGGAGGCCCGTCGGGGTCTCGAAGGAGGGGGGCGACTCCGGGCCACGACCTGGACGCCACCGAAAACGGCGACACGGAGGGCCTTGGGGCGAGAGCGCTAATTGCTCAGCGTTTCCCTAGGTTCGGATGCCGTCATTCGGACTACTGGCAAAGGTTGAGGAGCTTCTTATTCTATCTTCCAATACCGTAGGAAATCATAAATACGAACACATCGTCCAGCTCGGCGAACTCATCTGCGGGATATAGAACCATCCTCTTGTTTTCCTTGTCGAAGCTCATACGGCTACCGCATCCTTTGCGAAATGCGTCTCGGCTATAGCGTCTAGTTGGGCGCGAATGTTCTCGAATGGCTGGTTCAGGTCGAGCGTCTTCACACTGATTCGGTTGCCACTCATCCGATAGGTACCGTCCGGCTGGATCTCCTCGTCGGTCTTGGCATAGAGCAACATACCGGAGACCTCGTGCGACCTGCCCGTCGCGGCAAGTTCGGCCTCCTTGTTTTTCACGTAGGTGAAGATCTGGTACAGGTTGCCGGAGTGGATGGTGCGCTTGTCGAACTGTTGCTGCATCGTATGACCGTAGTACTTCGCATCGATAATGAGCACGCGGTGGTGCTGCGTAAGCATGATGTCACTCTTCATGGTCGGAAGCATGTCCGAAAAGCCGCCGTCCAATGCCCAGCCGATGTAGCTCGCACTCGCATCCAGCTCTGGATGCTCTCTGCGATAGTACTCGAGCAGGAACTTCTCGTACAGACGGCACATACGCTGTTCGTCAAGGAAATCCATCATGCGCACGCCACCGTCGGCTTGAGTCTGAAGCAGCCCTTTGGCGATAAGCCAGCACACCGCTATAAGCATGCGATAGGTGCGGTTGCTGCGATCGTAGCGCATACTCCAGATCACATGCTGCAGATCGATCTGCTCAACATCAGCAAAGTAGACCATAAGTTTTTTCAGACTTTTCTTCCGCGCCTTGGAGATGTCCGAGCGCACGAGCGCGGCCACGGTAGCCTTGATTATACGGTTCATCCGCGAATCGACAGAGAACTCGTCATAGCTGCACACCGTCTGTCGGCGCAGCAACGCTTGGGTCTTCACCGATTCGGTAATCTCCACCTTGCCGCGTAGACTGGAGAGCGCCTCTATCCTGCTAGTGTATTCGCGCCCTAAACCGCGCTTCACCTGGCTCGTAATGCCGCGCTCAAGTATCGCTGCGCACAGTTCGGCAGCATTTTCGAAGTCTTCGGTCGCAATGTCACGGTAACCCTGCTCGGACAGTATCGAGAATGCGTAGGCCAGCATGTGATATATGTTCTGTATGCAGATCAACGCAGCACTCCACGCAGCCGATCAGACCACTCACGGACTTTTATCGGCTCATCGAACCAGTATTCCTTGAGCATCGGCACCAGCTCATAGTCCACAATAGAGGAGAGTTTCGCGTCATCACACTCGGCAGCGTCCATGTTGCAGAAGTAACTGTGCCCGATGCAAAAACCTTCGCCCAACGACTCATCACCAGCAATGTCCTCATTCAGCCGCTCCACTACTTGCACAAGCGCATCGAGTTTGGAGTTGTAGAGCCCTATTCTATACTCGCGAAAACCATCGGATGTGAAGGCGGGTTTCAGGTCGAAGAACGCGAAGCGACGACGGAGCGCATAGTCAAGCATGGCGAGACTACGGTCGGCAGTATTCATCATGCCGATAAGATAAACGTTGCTCGGTACATAGAAGAGCTCGCGAGAATAAAGCAGCTGCAGCTTATTCTTTGCTCCGCGTTTGTCGTTCTCGATGAGCATGAAAAGCTCACCGAATATCTTGGAGAGGTTGCCACGGTTGATCTCGTCGATGACGAAGACGTAGTCGTTGTCCTCATCCTCGGCGGCACGCTTGCAGAAGGTGTAGAATGCGCCCCTCGCCAGCTCGAAGCCATCGGCGCTCGGGCGGTAGCCCTCGATGAAGTCCTCGTAGGAGTAGCTCTGGTGGAACTGCACC
The DNA here is from genome assembly GCA_004010535.1 of Coriobacteriales bacterium OH1046. Lineage (GTDB taxonomy): Bacteria > Actinomycetota > Coriobacteriia > Coriobacteriales > Atopobiaceae > RUG721. The sequence goes on from RQYE01000006.1 coordinate 12,974, forward strand.
ATCATCACGCGAGACGCGTCCCTCATACCCATCATCGAGTACGCAAGGCGCTTTGCCACGAAGGTCTTTCCCACACCCGGAGCGCCCTGCAAGATGATGTTCTTTTTTGAGCGCAGCACACCGATAAGCGTGTCATAGGATGCCTCGTCTATATAAACCTCCGAGAGGAACTGTTCCTTCGAGTACTCCGGGTACTCTACCGTACGCTCCTCAGCTTCATCCGCCTCCTCACCGCCCTCGAAGAATGCCTCGATCTTAGCAACGAGTTCCGGGTAGTCGGTCACATCAGTGAGGGCCTTTCCAGCAAACATCTTGTCATTGTGCCAGCTTCCCTTGTAGTCCCACGTTACGCTGCGAATGTGCGGATATTGGCCATTCGCCTCGTCGTACACGTAGCCCCCCTCGACTACGCCACGCCCCAGTATCTCGGTAAAGCCTTGCTTGGCAAAAACGACGTCGCCTGGTTTGAGACTATGCGTGAACTGCCAGACGGCGAGCACCGAGTTGACGAAAGAAGATGAGCTGCCATGAATCTCCTGCAGCTTTGATCTAATGTCCTTCTTAGTGGCGTATGAGTTGAGGTCGCCCAGCTTGTCCCAGCCTAAGCACATGACTCCACACTCGTAGAACTCGTCCCACATGCTCGCATTATCACCGGGCGTGTAGAGCCAGTAATGGACAATCTCGACATCTGCATCGCCAAGTGCATTGTCCTGCACGGCTTTCTCTTTCTCGCGACTCTTGCTATTTGTCTCACGCTCGCTGCGGATGATCTCGACGATCAGCTCGTCAGTCAGCTCCACGGTCTTGCCATAGTCGGTAAGCGCCCAAACACCCCGGATGCTGTTGTCGAGGATGCCTCCTGAGACGAGCGTGTTCCTCGCGAAGTCTATCTCGTTCTGAACACGACCTTGCCTGTTTTTCCCACGAACCTCATTCAGCTCTTCCTCAGTTATGCCCTCGTTCTCGACGACACGCTGGGTCGCTTCCGGACGCGTTGCGGAGCCTCCCAGCTCGCGCAGCGCCTGTACGAGAGGCTTGAACCACCTCATGTACGCCGAACTCAGCTGATGATTATCTGCCATGGAAACCTCGCATTACGACTCGTCAAACAAAACTATCTTTTTATTATCACACTTTCACGAAGACCGTTTGGTAGGCTCGTCGTAACAGTTAGCCGCTGCTCATAAGGCAAACGATAGCCATCCTCCTCGTCCTCTATCTCTGCGCTTTGAAGATCAAGACGTCTCCTTCCCCGCAAAGGTCGCATGTCTTGGTCTCCTCAAGCAGCGCTGTCTTGCCCCTCCCCCAGAAACTGACGTTAACACCTTACCGTCTTGCCGTATAGAAGCCCCCTCAATGCAACCGCGTGCCTCGGCCCCTGTGAAGTCCTCAAGGCACAATCTACCCTGCAAGAACTAGCTATCTCTCGTATCATATTATTAGGTAATATCTAATTAATCGAAGGTATGGCGTGGAAGAAGCGACGGTTCCTCCGCGTGTTTTTTCAACGACATCCCCAGCTCACGGAGGATGAGGTGTGCTCTGCTTGGAACAATACCATTCGCTGGATTGAAAGAGCACGGAGCGTCTTCGATGAGACCGTCGCCGTTGGAGTATCTGACAATGGGAAGGTTCTGGAGATGGTTGGAGTCTTCCGTTCAGATGGCACATAGCCTATCTACCATGCGATGTGTCCGCCGACACAAGGCGCCATGAGGGAGATGGGACTACGGTGAGGAATAACGATATGGCAGGAAAAGCCTACGACGGCACGGGGCTGACCGATGAGTTGCTCGATTCCATGGCCAAGGGATATGAGGACGGTACTTGGCCGGGACATGTAGGTGAGGTCCACGCTGGCAGACCCCGCTTCGGCGCGGAGCGGCTGGTGCCGGTCACCATCAAGATCGCCCCATCGGTATTGTCCGCCATCGACCAGTTCGCAGCCAATAGCGACGAGACGCGCTCGGAGGCAATGAGACAGATTATCGATAGGGGTCTTGCAAAAGCGTAAGCCGCCCGCGTCTCCCACTCCGCAAAGGTCACGGCGTCCCTACAGTTCCTTCTCCATGACCTCGTACACGAGGGTGGCTGCAGGAAGGTCGTCGCATGGCCCGATCTCCCACGTTTGAGTTCCAGTCACACGATAGCCCCTGTTAAGGTAGAAAGCTCTAGCTGGAACCGACGCCTCGAGGACAGCTGCCGAGTGCGAACGGGCCGCAATGGCCTCGAGCTCGTCCATGATTCGCGTCCCATATCCCTTACCCTGCTCCTCGGGCGGGACGAATACGCGCATGATGTGGTTTCCCTCAACCGTCCCGGTTCCCAAGATACGGTCGCCAACCTTTAGGATGAAAATCTTGCCCGCAGCGATATCAGCCTCGATCACGTCGAGGCTGTGCAGGCGGGAGAATGCCGCCACTACCGCCGGACCGTAGCAATCGGGATAGACCGCACGTAATGTCGCCTGAACGAGGTGATAGATCACGTCAGCGGAGTCGGGCGTCGCGATGCTGATCTCATAGCCGCAGAGGTTTCGCACCATGAGCCACTCGGTCTCATCCGCACCGTCACCGACGATGCGGAAGCCCATGCGCTTGTATAGGCGCAGCGCCGGGTTTTCCTTCTGCACCGAGAGCGATGCGCGGGTATAGCCGGCCTCAAGCAGCTCGTCGAGCATGCGGCTCATCATCGCGGTGCCGATCCCCCAGCCTCGATACGGCCTGTAGATCGAGATGGAGAACGACGGGGTCGCGGAGTCGATATGCCCGTACCCGTCGGTGGTGCGCACCCAGCAAGCCCCGATGACCTCGCCGTCGACCTCGGCGACCAGCGCCCGATCGTCCGGCAGCGTGCCGAACCCCTCGAAGGCGGCACGGCACTTGGGATCGTTGTAGATGACGGAGCGCGGGAGCTTTCCCTCGAAGCCCTCCGGAATAAAGATCGCCTCGTAGAGGAAGTCCTCGAGCAGCGGCCACTCGTCCTGTCTGATAGGCCTCACGATGTAGCTCATACACTGCAGCCTTTCGTAGCAAGCGTTAATAGCTGGTACCCCTTTGGTGCCTGCGCATGCTCCCAAAACTCACGACGGTTTGGACAAGTCGAGGTTCATCGCATGCGCTCCCCTACTTCGGGAATCTCAATACGAGATGCGGAAGTAGTCGAGCATAGCTTTGAAGCGGTCTTGAGCGGCAAGGCAGGTATCGGTCAGGTACCCCTTTTCCCTATCCCACTCCTTGAGCCCGCGATAGTAGAGCGCCTTCATATCGTCGTAGATAATGAACGGCACGACCCCGCAGCGCAGGCATTCCTTGAACATGACCAGCCTGCCAACGCGCCCGTTGCCGTCTTGGAACGGATGGATTCGCTCGAAGGCGACATGGAAATCGACGATGTCGTCGATATCCTGCCGTAAGCTCGTCCCGTACGACTTAAGGAGGCGCTCTATCTCTCCGGCTACTTCCTCGGGAGACGTCGTTTCGCGCCCGTCGACCTCATTGGGAACGCGCTTATAATCGCCGACGGCAAACCAATCCTTCGATGCGTCGCTCGTCGAGGATTTCAATATCCCGTGCAGATCCTTGATCATGCCCTGTGTGATGGGACTCTCGGCGTTGTCCAGCACGTAGTCGATCGCGCGGAAGTGGTTTGCCGTCTCCACGATGTCGTCTACCCGGACAGGCTCGCCCTCGATGCCGAAAGACAACGTCTCGAAGATCAGGCGCGTCTGGTCGAGCGAGAGCCTGCTGCCTTCGATGCGGTTGGAGTTGTAAGTGAGCTCGACTTGGACCTTGTGGTAGATTCCACCGGACACGCGCGATGCCTTCTCGTCACGCAACCGCTCGAGAAGGGGCGAGGCTTTCCCCATCCGGCTCTTCAATCTCCCGGGCTTTGCAGCGTCCTCCGGTATATTCCATGTTTTCCCGGTCAGGAACGCGCCGGGGACGCGCCCCTGCGCACAGTAGTTGCGCACGCTCCTCTCGGATACGCCCCATTTCTCGGCTATTCTCGAGGCAGAGAGAAACCCCATCGCTCCTCGCTTTCTATCGGCAAGAGCTGATAGGGCTATTTTAGCAAAATGCTCCAATAATATTGCCGATATCGGCAATATTATTGGGCTCGCTCGATAGTGGCGCATGTCATTATATGTTCACCGGATGCCGCCTGGTTCAAAATCATCCGTTTCGTGCCATCTCGTACAAATCACTCCAAAATCAACCTAAGGCCAACGAGCGTTTGCGAAAACGGCTTCGTCTAACCGCTTGCTATCTCGGCAAGAATCATAGTGATGGCAACGATATCTCTCTCAGTCAGGGTCCCGATGTAGCCGGTAGTACCGAGGTATCCTGACGGGATCTCGGCAATCCTGTCCGCCCGCGCTATCGAAGCCTTCTCGAGTCCGGCTTCTCTCCAGTCACGAATAAGATAGTCGTGCTCGAACTGCAGCTTGTTCGTTGCGGATGTCACCATCATGACGAGCAACCCGTAGCTACACATATCAACCACGATGACGGGACGGTACTTGTGTCCCTTGCCTTCAGAATAGTCAAACCGTGCGTGCCAAATCTCCCAGACTTGGGGCGCACGATCATTCATCTTCGTCGTCCCAGTCAGCGGGAAGCACCGCAACGCCCTCGGCATTCAGCGCTGCATGGTAGGCCTTGGCCGAGATTGCTTCGTAGGAGGGTTTCTCCACGCGCAGGTTGAAGGGCAGTCCCCCGACTTCGATCGACTTGATGAGAAACATATTGATTGCATCCGACAGACTGAGGCCCCAGCGTGAGTAGACACTCGTCGCCTCCGCTTTCACCTGGTCGGTGGTCCTAGTTTTGATCTCGGCTTTCCGCGCCGTAGTAGTAGCCACATGTACCCCTCCCATCTAATGTACCCATAGTGTACCCTAAATGGGTATACCACGCAAGTAAGCTTGAAGGCATAGCATGCCGGATAGTGTAATCCGAGCGTGAAGATCTTTGGGAAATATAAACGGCTCCTGAAAGAAACGCGGTGAATCCCTCGAAAGCGGCACAGCACTTGGGGTCATCGTGGATGCCGTCGCGTCGATCGTCCTGTAGTACGCCACTCGTCACAGTAACGCGACTTCCAATCCCCATCGTTCGCGGAGAGGGCACCCTGCTAGCGCCTCCTCTTCGGCTTCGGCAGCTGTGGAACCATGGCGGCAACCACCTCGGCGATGAGGGCCGGGTCCTCGCTATCCACGAGCATCATGGGCTTGGCGCTCTCGTAGGGGATCTGCTCCAGCGGAAACGAATCACGAGCGGCCGGCACATCCTTCAGCAAGAACCTGTCGTCGTAGATGCCCCCGAAGAGGACTCCCTCGTTGTAGAGCAGGTATTCTCCCATCATCTCCCCATACGTAACGGAAGGCACGTCCCGGAGCAGGTCGATCACATACTCCAAATAATCCTTGCTGCTGGCCATAGATCCTTCTTCCGCGCGAATCCGACGATGCTCTCTGCGGCCCTCCGTCATCCGCCATGAAACCGACTGTGCTCAGTATGCCGTATCGTCCATGTAGGATCTCGTGGCATCCTTGACAGCCGCTATTCTCCCGTTCGGCCACGGATCGAACGCACCATCAGGCTTTGCGCCCATCCCTCACTGATCTTGGAGCGAGATGCGCATCGCAGCCCTTCCGGCAAACACAGCAGAAACGAGAACTGCCAGCGCGATGGCTATACCCACCGCAGGGCCTGCATCACCCGCAAGCAACGTCGCCGCGGCCCCCGCAAGCGTCGCAAGCAAGCCCGCACTGATGCAGATGCCCACGCTCGCTGAGCGCTTGACCGGCTCGTACTCGCTCGACCAGTCGTAATGAGGACGTCGCACGTCCAAGAAAGCGCCTAGACATGAGGCCAGAGCCCCCATCGCCAACGGAGCAATGATGAGCAAGATAGCATCCGGCAACGTCTTTGCGATCCCGGCAGCGGCAATCGCCCCGGCAATCACGGAAACGGGTGCAGTGACGAGCAGGTTCAGCGCTATCCTTGCGCCGACTATCGTGGAGGAGGGCACCGGCGCGGTCTGCGCGATCCAGCGCGCGCTCCCCTCGAGCGAGGTCGATGCGGCGGTGAGCGACGTCATCGCCATGCAGAATGCCAAAGCCCAAGGAAGCGTTCCCGCCATCAGGGCACCGATCGTATCCCCGTCTGTTCCCGGAACGTTCATCGCGGATGCGACGACCTCGGGCCCGGCCACGGCAGCCGCGATAGCGGCAGCAAGCGCGAAAACGGGGCCGGGCGCGGTGTTCATGAAATATATCGGAGTCCCAAGCCATAGCCTGAACTCCTTGCGGATAAGGGCGGTCAGGGGCTTTCGAGGGGCGCCCGCCTTCATGGATGCGTCTCTGGCTTTCCGCAAGCCCCCAGAGGAGAGCAGGGAGTTCATGGGCACCAGGAAGATCGACAGCACGGCTACTGCGGCACCGCCAGATACGACCGAAGCGCCTGCATACAGCATGAGCGCGGGCACACTTCCCCCTATCGCATCTGCTGCCCACGCGGCGGGCGGCCAAAACGTAGACACGGACTCCTTCACCTGCCCTCCCAGCGCGGCGAAGGCAGAAAGGTCTCCCTGATCGGACATGCCCGCGCCTCCCGTAGCGAGCATGATCCCCACCACGAGTGCGACCGTGGAGAGCACGCCGACGATGCCGAGCGCACGGTCGGCGAAGGGCATGCGCGATGCCACCCAAGCCGCGCAAAACGAAACGGCGAGGGCGAGCGCCAAAGGGATTGCCGGAGCCAGCAGCAGAACCAACGAGGAGACGATGATGCTTGCGGGCACAGCGCCGACCGCAAGCAGGTACGCGGTCATAAGCGGCGTGCCCAGGACAAGGGAGCACACGAGGCCCATGCCGTAGAGCGGGGCGATGCGCGAGACGACCACAGTCCAAAGAGGAACGGGCATCGTGACGACGAGATCGAAGTCCTTGAGCCTGAACAGAAGCCCATTCGCCTTGATAAGCGTGGAGAACATGCAGCCCACACCTGCCGTCGCGACGGCGAGGCAGGGTAGCGCCTCCTCAGCGCCAAGCGCAACGAACGCCTGCCCGATCGCCCACATATACGCTACGGCATACACGGTAAGCAGGACGATGCCTATGGCAGCGAGCACGAGCTTCCGCTTCGCCTTCGGGTCATGCTCGTTCATCAGGCGGCCCACGCCGAACGCACCGAGTGCCTGGACTTTGAGCAGGGGCACGAGGCTAGCCATTGCGCGCCTCCCTCGCGAGCTCGAGGAACACCTGCTCGAGGCTCTCATCCCCGCGGACCTCATCGGTCGTCCCCAAACGGATGATGCTGCCCTGGCGGATGATCGCGATCGTGTCGCAGAGCTTCTCCACGGTGTCGAGCACGTGGCTCGAGAGGAAGATGGCGCTACCGCGCGACGTGAGCTCATGCATCATGGTGCGCAGCTCGTATGCCGCCTCGGGATCGAGCCCGACGAAGGGCTCGTCGAGCACGAGCAGCCGCGGCTCGTGGAGGAAAGCCCCGATCATGACGAGCTTTTGCCTCATGCCGTGCGAATACGCAGAAACCATCTCGCCGAGCCTGTCTTCTATCCCCAAGCGCTTGGCGTAGCCGTCTATGCGCCGTGCCCGCTCGTCGGAACCAACGCAGAACAGGTCCGCCACGTAGTCGAGGTATTGCATACCGGTGAGAAACCCGTAGACGTCCGGGCTGTCGGGCACGTAGGCGGTCACCTGCTTGCAGGCGACGGGATCCGTGCGGACCGATTTCCCGCAGATCCGGATATCGCCCTCATCGAAGGAAAGGGCGCCTGCGATAGAGCGGATGAGCGTCGTCTTGCCTGCGCCGTTGTGCCCCACAAAACCGAAGATGCTGCCGGGGAGGACTGAGAGCGAAACGTCTTCGACAACCCGCTTCCCCCCGTAGCTCTTCGAGTAGCCCTCGACGACGAGAATCGGGGGATCCGGCTGACGCACGCTGTCTGCGACCATCGATTGGCCTCCTCGGATCCTGCCCTCGTTAGATAATCCGATTCTATTATATCTGTTCTATTACAGATAGAGCAAGAATTAGAGATGGGTCTGCTGAAGTTCGCTTCTGTTCAACTGTCGGATCCTTGCGCACCGCCATCATTTGGCATCTCGTACGATTGGGGCAAAGTGCCCCAGATTATCCGCTTTCCTTTATACGTCGTTCAATGCCGAATCAAAGCTCGAGCTTAGCCTGCATGCGAGACTACAGCAGGGTTCGGCTCTGAACCACGCATTAGAAATGCACATCCTCGTTAAGAAAAGAGGAGGTCTTCGATGAAGTATCCGTTCGCAAAACGAGTGTACATGCACGAACCACGCCTCATGAGCTCGGCATTCAGCCTATAGCACCAGTTGAGAACTACCTCAGATGACAACAGCTGTTCAAGTCCACTCAGAGATCTGAAAGAGGCACTGACCACATGGTTGGCGGCTCGGTATTTTATGGAGCGGAAGTTCCATCTCCTGAGGCCTTTGCAGCACCACGACTTGCTTCCGTCTCTAGAATCCTTCATGTTCAAATAGCCGAACACATCATGCTCGCCCTCTGAGAGAAAGCAGGTTAGCACCTCGAGGTTCCCACATGAGATACAGGAAATCGGACCGCCGCTTCCCCTGTCCGGCATTGCCGTTGCAGTCCAGAGTCGGCAAACAGTATCGCTCGGAGCTGGAATTGTCTCAGAAATGTAATGGCAAGTGAGACGCCGCAGCTCTCCGTAGAGGGGAAGCGCGTCAAGGTCACGGAACTTTTCCGCGCTGTGAGGCCGTCACGCTGTGTCTGTTTCCTCTCAACCGTGCAGAATTCCAGCGGTGTCGGACCAATCTCTCCGAGCTGCTGCAGCCACGCCGCGGCTGCCCCCATGGCAACGGACATGTGGGATACATCCGTCGGCGAGCCTGATCCGCGTGAAGGGTCGAGCGAAAGCCATGCGGCGAGGACTTCCTCCTCGCACGGGCTCGGTGCACCCATGCGGTACACGCCCCTAGCCATCTGCTTGACGGAGCCCCCCGAGGAGCGACAAAACATACTGCTCTACGCCCAGCCTCTGCATCTAGGAGGTGGTAAACAGGCCCTTTTGGCAAGCCGAGATGCCGTTAAGCCTCTTTATCACCTCAATTTTCTCCATGCTTGAATTGTAACAACATGCGCAACAAACCAAGATTATGAATAAAGTCTTGAGCTGAGAAGCATCGCAGTCGGTAGATCTTCATATGACTGATATCAGTAGAGTCGCAGTTGTACACCCATACGCTCAGAAAGACAGGGGCGGGCAGGAATGCTCAGCGGTTTGCCCCGCCGCTTAAGACCTCCTGCCATTACGGACAGATCCGAAAGATGCCTGCGCCGATCGCACAGCAAGGACATATGCCCATTCGCATCGCCTCCTGGGAAAACCATGTCCCAGGTACCCACGGCAGTCAATCGACGCCTCGTTTACCTTTAAAAACCGCCATGGACGCGATGTCTTTCGAAGTCATCAAGGCGCACCCGCATAACAAGCAGATGGATCGGACGATTGAAGACGTGGATAGTTGCGAATATTGGAGATAAGCGAGCAGGACGTGCTGTCACACGCGCCCTCCCGTGCCATGGCATCTGCAGACGGGACACTGTCGGTGTCGTGCACGGTACTGCAGTATAATCTGCGCAGATGCGTTTTGGCGTTGGGGAGTTGAGGCGTATGGACATCCGTAAGGTGCGGTTCATAGAGCCGGGGGCGCCGCCGTACCGACGCACGCCGTTGAACCTGTTCGTATATGACCGCTACATCCGCAATCCATCTATCGGGCTTATGACGCTCGCTACCATCGTGCACCGAAGCATCACCGACACGCTCATGTACAGCGAGTCCATCTCGAAAGTGCGTTGGGACGACTGCCTCGATGCCGACGTCGTGTTCATCGGGATGTTCACATTCGCCGCACCGCGCGGCTATGAGATCGCCGACGAGATCCGCCGGCAATCCGGGGCGGTGGTGGTGATAGGCGGGCTTCACGCCACCATGTGCCCGGAGGAGGCCGCCGCGCACGCCGACTACGTCCTTTTGGGCGAGGGGGACGAGACGATACTCCGTCTCCTGGATGCGCTGCAGGCAGACGAAGAGCCTGCATTCGCTGGCGTGGCACACATGGACACCGATGGAACGTTCCACAGCACGGGCATGCCTGCCCCGCCGCACGACATCGACACGATACCCGACCGCTACCTGGTGTGGAACTACCGCAAGATGGCCGGCCACAATACGCTGTGGGGGCAGGTGCACGCCTCGCGCGGATGCCCGCACAACTGCGACTACTGCTCGCTCGTGCGCCTGTACGGGCACCGCGTGCGCACGCGCAGCCCGCAGAACGTGGTGGAGGACATCAGGCGCTGCATCGCCTTCCACGACGAGGGGCGCCACCGCATCTCCACGGTGCTCTGGCTCACCGACGACAACTTCTTCGCCGACCGCCCCTGGGCGCTGGCGGTGCTGGACGCCATCATCGAAAGCGGCATCGACTACCGCTTCACCATCCAAGCGCGCTACGAGGTGGGCTTCGATGACGAGATGCTGGAGCGCCTTGCCCGAGCGGGCTTCGTGGAGCTGGCGCTGGGCATCGAATTCATCGATGATGATGCGTTCCGGGAGTTTCACAAGCGCAGCACGAAAAGCGGCATAGAGCGCGCGATCGCCAACATCCGGGCACACGGGCTGCGCGTACGTGGGCTGTTCATATTCGGAGCACAGAGCAACCGCCCCGGAGTGGGAAAGGCAGTCGCGCGTTTCGCTATGGACAACGGCATCCAGGGCATATTGCTGCAATCCATGTACTTCATCCCGGGAACGCCCGCCTTCGAGCAGTACAAGGACGAGCTGCTGCACACGGACTGGGAGAAGTGCGTGGGCAACGTGGTGCACCGCCCACGCAACATATCGGCGCGCCAGCTTCAGCGCGAGATCATCGAGTGCAGCAAGACGTACTACTCGTGGCGACGTCTGCTCTCCGCGCTCGTACACGAGCGCGGTATAGACCGCGTGCTGTTTCTCGGCGAGTTCTTCTGGCAGATGAGCGAGCGCGCCCGCATGCGCTGCGAGCTGCCCGCCCTACCGGATGACTAGCCCGCATGCCTGATTGCCAAACTGACACGGAGCAGTCCGATCGTCCCGATGGATCATGATGCAGTGTGGGAACATGGCCTATAGTTCCACCACGAAACGTCCAGAGCCGCCTTGAGCGCTGTACAAGGAGACGCCTATGGGGACAGCAGAGACGCTTGCAAGCTTCTTCCAAGCCGAGAACGGCAGGGACTGGGAAAGCTATCGAACCTTCCTTCATGCGGACGTGGTCTGGCACCTGCATGCCGAGCACGAGCAAGTGATCCAGGGTGTCGAGGAGTACCTGCGGGTCATACGGGATGCCTACCACGATTCCAACACGCGGTTCCGCGTGGAGGAGATGCACAAGTCGGCCCGTGGAGAGCGGGTCGCAGTCCTGCTGATCGATGATGACGGCAGGCGATCGTTCGAGGTGTTCGATTTCGAGGATGGCCGGATCAGGTGCGAGCACGAGTTCCTTCTGGGATGACGGGGATCGAATCCGCCGCCTCGCGCCACCACCCCTACCCCCTGCGATTCGTACGGAACGGCTGGGGACAGCAAAGACCGACGCGCGTACAGTCATGGCAAGGAGGTGGGAGATGGGCATCATGGAGAACTTCAATCGGACGGTAGACTACATCGACGCGAACCTGGACGGGAATGCGGATGAGAAGGAGATACGCCGCCTCTCGGGATACTCCCGCGCGATGTTCAGCAGGGTCTTCTCCATCTTCACGGAGATGACGCTGTCGGAGTACATCCGCGGGCGCAGGCTGACGGAGGCCGCGTTCGACCTGCGCTCGTCCGGCAAGCGGGTCATCGACGTGGCGTTGCGCTACGGCTTCGGCTCGCCGGACTCGTTCACCGCAGCATTCAAGGAGTTCCATGGCCGCACCCCCTCCGAAGTCAGGGACGGGAAGCCCTTCCGGGTCATGTCCAAGCTACGGCTGGCGCTCAGCGTCAGGGGAGGAGAAGAGATGAAGGTCAGCATCCAGAGAAAGCCCGCCTTTATGGTGGCAGGACTCATGCGGGAAGCCATCGAGAGCTCGGAATGCCCGGCCACCTGGGATGCGCTCTACGAGGGCTGGGACAAGGATAAGCTCTCTGCGCTCGGAACCGGCCAGAGCTATGGCATGTGCTTCGACGTCGAGGACCCGGGGACGATCAACTATCTGGCAGGCTACGACGCCTCGGACGGCGCAGCGGCACGGGAGTTGGGACTGGACGTCGTCGAGATCCCCGAGAACGAGTACGCGATCGTCACGCTCGAGGGTCCGATCCCCGCATGCATCCACCAAGGGTGGAAGTACCTGATGGAGTCATTCCTTCCCGAGCATGGGTACCGCCACTCGGGTGCACCGGACTTCGAGGTATACGGCCTCGGGGACATGTATGCAGACGGCTACGAGATGGAGCTGTGGGTACCCATCGAGAGGGCATAAGGCAGCGCTCTCGTCCGCTGGACCCGTCATCGCGCAGGACGGGCAATGGAAAAAAGGAACTGGACCGCAGAGCGCCCGCCCCATCGGGGCGAGCGCTCTGGCACACGCGCTGATTTGCGCAGGCAGGCGGCCTTACTCGGCGGCCTCCTCCTTGACCTCGGAAGCCTCCTCGGCGGGAGCCTCCTCTACAGGGGCCTCGGCGGCGCGCTTATCGAACTCGGCGGCACGGCGGGCCTTCTCGGCGGCCTTCGCCTCGGCAGCGGCTTTGCGGGCGGCCTCGGCGGCAGCGGCCTTCTCGGCCTTGGATGCCTTGGCGGCAGCGGCAGCGTCGAGACGGGCCTGGGCGGCGGAGCCGAACTTATCGGCGAAGCGCTGGACGCGGCCGCCGGTATCGACGAGCTTCTGGGTACCCGTGTAGAACGGATGGCACTTATCGCACAGATCGAGACGCATCTCGGGCTTGGTGGCGCGCGTCACCCAGGTATTGCCGCAGCTGCAGCGAACGGTGCACTCCATGTATGGGGGATGGATACCTTGTTTCATGGCAGGACTCCTTCTCTATGCCCTGGTTTCCGACCAGGACGGGGTCTCAGCCCCGGTGGCAACCGAGGCAGTCAAGCTTTGGCAGTGTACCACGTCGGCGCGCATGTGGCAACCGCCGTCTTGGCTATAATGGAGCGGGCATGGAAGAGGGAGGCGCGCTATGTTCTTGGCAGTCGATGTGGGCAACACCCAGACCACCTTGGGGCTCTTCGACGATAGCGGCGCGTTCGCGACCGGCTGGCGCATGGCGACCGATGCCACCGACACGGCGGACATGCTGCATGCGCGTCTCTGGGGCTATTTCGGCAAAGACGGCTTCTCCATCTCCGACATCGACAGCGCGGGCGTGGCCTGCGTGGTACCCGTGCTCGCGCGCGCATGGCGCAAGTGCCTCTCGTCCATCATGGGCCGCAAGCCGCATGTGGTGAGCCCCGCCTGCGATTACGGCCTCGAGATCGCCATGCCCGATCCCAAGCAGGTGGGGGCCGACCGCATCGCCAACGCGCTTGCGGCGCGGACGAGCTACGGCTCGCCGGTCATCGTGGTCGACTTCGGCACCGCCACCAATATCGACGTGGTCGATGGGCGCGGAGCCTATCGCGGCGGCACCATCTCCCCCGGCCTCATGCTCTCGGCCGAAACGCTCTTCTCCCGTGCGGCCAAGCTCTCGAGCGTGCCCATCGAGGCACCGCAGACGGCTCTGGGCTTCGATACCGAGACGGCCATGCAGTCGGGCCTCGTCATCGGGGCAGCCGTGCAGGCCGAAGGGCTCGTCGCCCGCATCAAGGCCGAGCTCGGGATCGAGGATGCCCCGGTCATCGGCACGGGCGGCCTTGCCCGCACAGTGGGCGGCGCAACCGACCTCTTCGATTTCATCGATCCCGACCTCACGCTGCGCGGCATCTACGAGATGAGCCTGCGCGTGGAAGGCTCGGCCGCTGCAGACAGCTGACCGGAGCACGTTCCCCCGGAGGCCGCTCTGCGATCAGCGCTTTTCGGCCCCCTCCGGGGCATCTTCGGGAAGGTAGAGGCTCTTATCCGCTTTCTCGTGGGAGAAACCGCCCTGCACCACATCGAAGAGGCTTTTGGCCCTGCGCTTCCGCGCAAGCGCGGCCTCATCGATACGGCGCAGCCTGCCCATACGGATAAGCAGCTCGCACATCGCGCGGAAATTACCGCACGTAGGGGCGAACGGTTCCTCGCGCTTATCGCGCATCTTGAATGAGATGCCGCCGGAAGGGGCGGTACGCCCGTCGATGATGCGCACGTCATCCCATGCGTGCGGGGTCGCCTTCCCGAAGGCATCGGTCAAGACGATCCCCTCCCGGCCCACCTCGATCTGGCGGTTCTTCCATACCGCGAGCATATAGCCCGAGAGCAGGACGAGGACGGCACCCGCGCAGAGGCCGATCCCTCCATAGATGGCCTGCGATCCCGATGCGCCCGCCGCCATGCCGGCGGCGCTGCTTACGACCATGAGCAGCCCGCATGCAAGAAGGGAGCCGTATCCGCGCAGATTGCCGCTGGTATGCTCGGTGCAGATCACCGAGGACTCGGGCTGTTCCCTATACGGTGCCCTATCATCCATGAGAGTCCTCCCCCTGCAGAATCACCTGCATAATGATACCGTGCCAGGACCGAGGGGGTTCTGCCCTAACCGAGAAGCCGCAGCGCGACCTGCTCGGGCGCGTATTCGGTATCGCGGCCATCCGCAGTCTCCACGCAGATGCGCCCCCACACGTCGATGCCCTCGAGCTCTGCCGTGCAATAGACCCTCCCATTGGGGAAGAGCAGCTCGACCTGCTCGTCGAGACCGGCCATGCGGTCGAAGTAATCGCCTGCGAACGATGCGAAGGGACCGGCTGCGGATCGTCCTGCCGCAACGGCCTGCTCCCAGGCGTCCGCACGGGCGAGGATCGCATCCCCGATTGCGGAAAGATCGTCGCGAGCATCCGAGAACACCACGCCCACCTGCGCGAACATGCTCCCGTCATACCCCGCCTCCAACGACACCCGCGCCAGCACGGCCCCGTCGAGGAGCACCGTCGCGGGCCAGAGGATCTGCGCGCCATCCACGCATTCGCAGACGGCGAGCGCGGCGAGGCCGCCGAGCGCCTGCACATAGGGCATGGGAACGCGGGGGCGCAGCGCGAGCTCGATGGCCGTATCGTCAGCCACGGCTACTCCCAGGAAAGCTCGCCGAGATCGGTCATGACCATGCCCACGCGCTTCTCGCGCGGGGCCACGGCGACGGGAGCATTCGCGTACTCGAAGAAGCGTTTGGGATCGTGCATGAGATCCTCCATGGGAAGGATCACGAAATCGCGCTCGCCCATGCGCGGGTGGGGCAGGCTGAGCTTGGCACCGGCATGGGACTCGCCCTCGATCCAGCAGAGATCGCAGTCGATGGTGCGATCCCCGTGGCCGTCCTCGCCCGCCGGCCTCACGCGCCCAAGCGTGTCCTCGACCTTGAACAGCTCGTCGAGCAGGACGATCGGATGCAGCTCGGTGCGTATCTCGACCACGGCATTGGCCACCGGGGAGGAGATGCCGTAGGCGGGTGCGGTGTCGTAGGCGTGGCTCACCTGCACCACGCAGGTGAGGGGGATGTGGTCGATCAGCGCGATGGCACGGGCAAGATTGCCCAGACGGTCGCCCACATTCGAGCCGATGGAGATGAAGCCCTGGCGCGGATCCTTGCGGTTGACGGCCCAGTAGGAGTTCAGGGCCTGCGCGGTTGCCGCGACGTTGTGCACGCGGACGATATGCGCACCGGCCGCGATGGATGAGAGCGTGACGCCGATGGTAGCCGCATCGCGCGCGGCGGAGTTCTTCTCGCCCGAGAGCGCCCCGACGAAGCGCTTGCGCGACACCGCGCACATGAGCGGGTAGCCCATCGAGACCATCGAGCGGGTGGCGCGCTGGATGACCACATCCTGGTCGGTGTCCTTGTCGAAGCCCGGGCCGGGATCGATGCAGAGGCGCTCCTTGGCGATGCCCGCACGCATGAGGGTGCGCGCGGAGTCGCCCAGAAAGCCCATGACCTTGCGCATGATGGGCGCCTCCTCGGGCAAGGTGAAGCGCTGGCTCGAGGGCACGGCACGCGACGGCTTGGCGTCGTCCAAGGTAACCTGCTTGCGCGGGGGTTTCTCTTCGAGGGTGCGGTCCCAGTGGGTGATGATGCAGCCGCAGGCGCTCTGCGCGGCAACCTCCACCATGGCGGGATTGGTGAAGCCGGTGACGTCGTTGATGATGGAGGCCCCCAAGCGCACGCACATCTTGGCGACTTCGGGATGGCGGGTATCGATGGAGATGATGGCGTTTGGCACTGCGGCGAGTATCTTGCGGATAACCGGCACCACGCGCTCGGCCTCCTCGTTCTGCGAGACGGGCGTGAAGCCGGGGCGCGTGGACTCGCCGCCCACATCGATGATATCGGCGCCCTCGTCGAGCATCTCGAGGGCACGGGCGACCGCTGCATCCGCATCGAGGTGCTCTCCCCCATCGGAGAAGGAATCGGGGGTCACGTTGAGCACGCCCATGATGCGCGGGCGCGTGAGCGAGATCTCGTGGTGTGCGCACTGCCAGACAGCGTATCCCTCTTTGAGCATGGTGGCGGGGCCTTTCTCGGAACGTGGGGCACCGGACGGTTTCAGCTGCGTTCGCCTACCCTATTGTAACGCGTGCGGGGCGCCTTCTCAGAAATCGAACGCGGATGCTATATCGCAGGCGCAGACAAGATCGGCAAAGGCATCTTGGGCTGTGGGCTCGAGGTTCACGATGACGAGCGTCGATCCTTGGAAAGAGCGCACGAGGCCTGCCGCAGGATACACCACGAGCGAGGTCCCGCCCACGATGAGCACCTCGGCATGGGAGATGGCATCGATCGCGCCCAAGATGACGTCCTCGTCGAGCGATTCGTTGTAGAGCACCACGTCGGGCTTGACGAGGCCACCGCACGCCTCGCAGGAGGGCGCGCCCTCGGTTTCGAGGATCCACTCCGCAGGATAGGTCCTGCCGCATCTTCGGCAGATGTTGCGATGGACCGAGCCGTGCAGCTCCCACACCGCGCGCGAGCCGGCCATCTGGTGGAGACCGTCGATATTCTGGGTGACGATGCCGGTGATCTTGCCCCTTCCCTCGAGCTCCGCCAGCTTGAGATGCGCCCGATTGGGCTTGGCACCGAGCGCGATCATGCGTGTCCGGTAGAAATCGTAGAACTCGGCGGTATGCGTGACGAAGAATTCGTGGGAGAGCATCGTCTCGGGCGGGTAGGCGAAGCGCTGGTGGTAGAGGCCGCTGGGCGAGCGAAAATCGGGAATGCCGCTCGCGGTGGAGACCCCGGCGCCTCCGAAGAAGGCGATGCGCTCCGTATTGCCGACGATACGTTTCAATTCCTGTGCGGCTTGGGCAGAATCGGTGATTCTCGGCGACATGGCGCACCCCTTCCCTTTACCATGATCGAGGTTACTCTACCACCAGACCGTACGGGGAAAGGAGGCTGACGCGGTGCTTGGACTCAGCTGCAACGTGAGCGATGCAGCCCTCGTATTCGAAGGGGGCGGTTACCGCACGAGCTACACTGCGGGCATGGCGAACATGCTGCTCGAGAAGGGCGTGCAGTTCTCCTTCGTCTGCGGCGTCAGCGCCGGGGCGAGCCATACCGTCAATTACCTCAGCCGCGATCCTTGGCGCGTGAAGGGCGCCTTCACGATGCTGCCCGACAGGATTCCCGAAGCGGGCGGGTTCTTGAGCATGCTCTCGGGCCACGGCTATTTCAACGCCGACTACGACTATTGGGGCTGTATCGAGGACGGGTACATGCCCTTCGACTGGGGGAGCTTCTCCGCGAACCCCGCCGATCTCAGGATCCAGTCGTTCGCAGCCGAGACGGGAGAGACCATCGTGTGGTCGAGAGCCGACATGCCCGATCTCCGCGAACTGATGGATCGCGTGCGCGCGAGCTCGACGTTGCCCTTCCTCATGAAGCCCATCCGCATCGATGGGCACACGATGTACGACGGGGGCCTGGGGCGCGGAGCGGGCATCCCCGTGCGGCTCGCGGAGGATAGGGGATTCGAGAAGATGGTCTTCGTCGCCACGCGTCCGGCGGGATATCGCAAGAAGCCGCCTAGCAGGTCGGATCGCACCCTCTACAAGCTCCTCGCACAGGGGATGACACCGCTCTACGAGGCGATGGTCTCGAGAAGCGAACGCTACAACGCCGAGCTCGACCATGTGGCAGAGCTCGAGCGCACAGGGCGCGCGCTGGTGATCAGGCCCGACGAGATGCCGGTCAAAAGCACCACGATCAAGACGTCGGAGCTGCTACGCTCCTACGATCTGGGATATGCCCAGGCGCTCCGCGACTGGCCGCGCGTTGAGCGCTATCTGTTCGGGTAAGATGGGTGTCGTGCGATGGGGATGGTCTGCACTCATCTGAGTATGCGCTTCAAGACAAAAGAGCGGGCCGTTTTGTCTCGGAACGCATATCCAGATGGATCTGCAACGTAGACGACGAGAAGATCGGAGCCGAATATGGCCGGCACACGTGAATACAGCTTCGTATCGTGGAACGTGAACGGCCTGCGCGCCGTCATGAAGAAGGACCCCGGCTTCGAATCGATCGTGCGCATGTTCGACGCCGATATCTTCGCCCTGCAGGAGACCAAGCTCTCCGCAGAGAACGTCGAACCCGGTGCGGGCAAGAACAGGATCGCGCTCGATCTGCCCGGATACCGCCAAACGTGGAGCCACGCCGAGAAGAAGGGCTATTCGGGCACGGCGGTCTTCTCGAAGGAGGAGCCGTTGCAGGTGATCCGCACCATCGGGTGCCCCGTTGCAGACAACGAGGGCCGCGTGTGCGCGCTCGAGTTCGAGACGTTCTGGTTCGTCGACGTCTACACGCCCAATGCGCAGGACGGCCTGAAGCGCATCGGCGTGCGTCTCGAGTGGGACGAGGCCTATCGGGGCTTCCTCTCCGATCTGGCACTCCAGAAACCAGTCGTGACCTGCGGCGACTTCAATGTCGCCCATGAGGAGATCGATCTCAAGAATCCCGGTCCCAATCGCGGCAACGCGGGCTTCTCCGACGAGGAGCGCGAGAGCTTCGGAAAGCTCCTCGGCGCCGGCTTCACCGATACCTTCCGCGCACGCCACCCAGAACTCGAGGGTGCCTACAGCTGGTGGAGCTACCGCATGCGCGCACGCGAGCGCAACGCTGGCTGGCGCATCGATTATTTCCTGGTGAGCGATTCGATTGCAGACAAGGTAGCTGCAGCGAGCATCCACGACGAGATCTTCGGGAGCGACCACTGCCCGGTGGGCCTTTCAATCGAGCTGTAGCGCTCAAACGAGCCGCATCAAGCACCCAAGGCGGCATCGAGGGCCGCGAGGAACGCATCCCTGCTGCGGGTGACCACGAGCTCCTCGGGGAACCTCACCTCATCGAGCAGGCGCTCCACAGCACCGAAATCGCCCACGCCGTACGAGATATGGGCGTCGGATGAGGTGACGACGCTCACGCCCAGCTCGGCACAGCGCTCGGCGATGGCACGGCAGCGCGGATACGAGCTCGCCCGACGGGGACCCATCAGGCTATGATTGTTGATCTCGATGCATTTTCCCAGTTCGCGCGCATGGATAAGAATCTCATCGTAGTCCACGTCGAGGCCGGAACGGCCGATATGGCCGAGGATGAAGACCTTCGGATCGTCGAGCGCCCCGAGATAGGCCCGCGTCATCTGCGCTCGTGTCGCGGCGCGGGCGAAAGTCCTATCATGCACGCTCGCGATGATGTAGTCGCACTCCTTGGAGACGATGTCTTTCAAAAGACGCGGCTCCTTGAACCGACGCCCGCTGAAGTGGTAGTCGAAGCGGATGTCGTGACCGAAGAGATTGCCGTCCAAATCCACGATGTCCGCCTCGGCCCCATGGCAGAGGTACACGCCGCCGACCTCGCGCGGCCATACGTGGAGATTCTCGTAGTACTGGAAATTGCGCAGGTCGTCCTCGGGATAGAGCATCGCGCTGTAGTGCTCGGTCGTGCCCAGCAGCTCGAGGCCCTTGGCGGACGCCGCACGGATATTCTCCTCGAGCGTGGAGTAGGCATGGCGCGAGAACAGCGTATGCGTGTGCGGATCGCAGGCAAGGCGCATGGAGCCTCCTACCGGTAGCTCTGGGCGAGCGCCGCCCACGCGGGAGCGGAGCGGTCGATGGTGTCGCGCGAGACGCAGGTGCCGGCGCGGACCCAGCCGGGCACGCCGAAGGAATCGGAGGCCACGAGCATGAGCTCGAGGGCGCGGGCGCGTTTGGAGAACGCGTCGGCATCGGGCTCGAGGGTGCGGATCCACAGGTAGAAGGCACCACGCGGCATGATGTACGTGAAGCCGTTCTCGTCGAGGATGGCCGTGAGGGCCTTGAGGTTCTCCTCGTAGGCGGCCACGTTGGCGGGCACATCGAGGCATTCGGCGACGACCCGCTGGAAGAGCGCCGGCGCGCAGACGAAACCGAGCTTGCGACCCGCTCCTGCAAGGGCGGAAACCATGCGTGCGGATTCCGGGAACGCGGGCGGCACGAGCACCCAGCCGATGCGCTCGCCCGGCAGCGAGAGCGACTTGGAGTAGGAGTAGCACACGAGCGTCCGCGCATAGAGGGCCGGTATCCACGGCACTTCGGCCCCATAGGCCAGCTCGCGGTAGGGCTCATCGGCAATGAGGACGATGCCGCAGGGCTCGATGACGGCGGCGAGGCGTGCGAGCGTATCCGCGCTGTAGACGGCACCCGTGGGGTTGTTCGGACTGTTGACGATGAGGGCGCGCGTGCGCCCGGTGATCGCTGCGGCAACGGCATCGACGTCCGGCTCGAAGGTCCTTTCGTTTGCGGGAACCTCCACGCAGACGGCGCCGGCGGTCTCGATCCACACGCGGTACTCGGGGAAATACGGCGCGATGACGATGACCTCATCGCCGGGGTTCAGGAGCGCATGCAGGCAGATGGAAAGGCACGCAGCTGCTCCGCAGGAAAGGTAGAGGCCGTCTGCGGTGGCGCTCCCCTCCCCGAAGCGGCGGTTGAGCGATGCCGCGATGGCAGCGCGCACATCGGGCAGGCCGGCGGCAGGCGTGTAGCCGTGCAGCTGCGTGGAGGGGAGGGTGAGCGCCCGCTCGATGGCCTCGCGCACCTCATCGGGTGCGGGGATCGAGGGGTTGCCCAGCGAGAAGTCGAAGACCTTCTCGGGGCCGATCTCGGCCTTGCGCGCGGCGGCATAGGCCGCGAGCTCGCGGATCGACGATTTTGTCGCCCCATAGGAGTAGCTTTGCTCGTTCACGATGCGCTTCCTTTCCACGACTGCCATTGTACGCCCTGCAACCCTGCGAGGGGCGGCTGTAACGTGGCTGTTCAAAACGAGCCGGCTGGCCTTCGGGCGTGAATTCGCAGGGCAGGCCGCAGCGACTGTACCGTCAATGGGGACCTTGCTGGGAAAACATGCCGAGAGGGACCCGCGTGCAGGGTTCCGAAGGGCATTTGCCCAGGTATGCTCTTAACGACTGTACCGTCACCGGCACCCGTGCTGGGGAAACGCGGCAAGGAGGATTCTGCGGAAAGCCTCGCAATCGCGAATCCGCAGGACAGGCTTCAACGACTGTACCGTCACCGGCACCTATGCTGGGCAGATGCGGCGAGAAGAGCCGCGCGCTCTCCTACTCTCCGGGATGCGCAGCCAGATACTCGTCCCAGCGATTATCGAGCAGGGCTTGCACGGCCTCGCCCTCCACGGTCTCGCGCTCGAGCAGGACCTCTGCCATGGTGCCCATCTGGTCGCGACGCACCTCGAGAATGCTGCGGGCACGATCGTGGGCCTCGCGCATGATGCGCTCGACCTCGTCATCGATGCGCTTGGCGGTCTCGGCGGAGTAATCCTGGCGGTTGGCGTAATCGCGGCCGAGGAAGACCTCGTGCTGCGCTTCGCCGAACACCTGGGCGCCGAGCGCCTCGGTCATGCCGTAGCGGGTGACCATCTCGCGCGCGTGCTTGGTGGCGCGCTCGAGGTCGTTGCTGGCGCCCGTGGTGATATCGTCGCAGAAGAGCTCCTCGGCAGTGCGTCCGCCGAGGAAGACGGCGATCTCATCGAGGATCTCCTCGCGCGTCTTCAGGAAGCGATCCTCCTCGGGAAGCTGCATGGTATAGCCCAAGGCGCGTCCGCGCGACACGATCGAGATCTTGTGCACGGGATCGGAGTTGTCGAGGATGTGGCCCACCAGGGCATGACCGCTCTCATGGAACGCGATGGTGCGGCGCTCCTTCTCGGTGATGACGCGGCTCTTGCGCTCGGGACCGGCCATGACGCGTTCCATGGCCTCTTCGACTTCCTTGCCGGAGATCTTGCTCCTGCGCCTGCGCGCCGCAAGGAGGGCGGCCTCGTTCATGAGGTTCGAGAGGTCGGCGCCCGTGAAGCCGGGGGTGAGCTTGGCGATGCGCGCGAAATCGACGTCGTCCTCGAAGGGTTTGCCCGCAGCATGCACGGCGAGGATCTTCTCGCGGCCCCCCACGTCGGGACGGTCGACCGTGATCTGGCGATCGAAGCGACCCGGACGCAGCAGCGCCGGATCGAGGATGTCGGGCCGGTTCGTTGCGGCGATGAGGATGGTGGAGCTATTGTCCTCGAAACCGTCCATCTCGACGAGCAGTTGGTTCAGGGTCTGCTCGCGCTCGTCGTGGCCGCCGCCCAGGCCGGCACCGCGCTGACGGCCCACGGCATCGATCTCGTCGATGAAGATGATGGAGGGAGCCTCCTCCTTGGCCTCGCGGAACAGGTCGCGCACGCGGGAGGCGCCCACGCCCACGAACATCTCGACGAAGTCGGAACCGGAGATCGAGAAGAACGGGACGCCCGCCTCGCCGGCAACGGCCTTGGCCAGAAGCGTCTTACCCGTTCCCGGGGGGCCGACCAGCAGCACGCCACGCGGGATCTTGGCCCCCATCTTCCGGTAGCGCTCGGGCTCGGAGAGGAAATCCTTGATCTCGAGCAGCTCCTCCACGGCCTCGTCGATGCCCGCCACGTCGGAGAATTTGGTGGTGGGACGGGTCTGGGCGCTCGTCCGCGCATGGGTCTTGGAGAAGGACATCTGGCGGTTGTTCTGCTCGCTGAGCCTGCGCATGTAGTAGACGAAGACGCCCACTAAAAGCAACGTGGGCACCACCGAGACCAGGATGGTCTCGAGCATGCCCGATGATGCGGTATCGAGCTTGAACGTCACCTCGGGATGGGCCTGCATGAGCTCCTGCAGGCTGTCGTTGCCCACGTAGACGCTCTCGAAACGCCTAAGCGCCTCGTCGGAGCGCTCGCTTCTCCCAACGGAGACGGGCCAGTAGGTGCCGCTGAGACTGCCATCGGAGGTCTTGTAGGTGACCTCGCGCACCCGCTCGTCCTTGACCGCGACCACGAACTCGTTGGTGGCCAGCGTATCGGCCTGCCCGCTACCGCCGAAAAGGCGGTTCTCGGAGGGCATCAGGAAGAAATAGAGGATGATGAGGGCTCCGATGAGCAGGGGCAGCAGCTGCTGGCGCGGATCGGGACGCAACGGTCCTCCCGGCCTGCGCGGACCGTCGTGCGGGTCCCGATCGTAGATGTGGTTCTTGTCTGGCACAGGCGGCTCCTTACTGGGCGTGGGCACTCTCAGGAATAGACCTCGGGCTTGAGGACGCCCACATAGGGCAGGTTGCGGTAGCGCTCGGCATAATCGAGGCCGTAGCCTACGATGAACTCGTTGGGCACGTGGCGCCCCACGTACTTGGGCGTGACGGGCGGCGTGTAGCCATCGATATCCTTGACGGCGAACGCGCAGATCTCGATGGACGCGGGATCGCGCGACTGCAGCATACTGATGAGATTGGAGAGCGTGAGGCCCGAGTCGAGGATATCCTCCGCGACGATGACATGGCGATCGCGGATGTTGGTCTCGAGGTCCTTCAGGATGCGGACGGTACCCGATGAGGTGACGCCGCTGCCGTAGGAGGATGTCGCCATGAAATCGATGGAGAGGGGGCATTCGATGGCGCGCATGAGGTCGGCCATGAAGACCACGGCACCGCGCAGCACGGCCACCAGAAGCGGGTTCTTGTCCGCATAATCGGCGGTGATCTCGGCACCGAGACGGGCGATGATGGCCTCGATCTCATGCGCGCCGATAAGGATGCGCTCGACATCGGGATGGACGGTATGCATGCTGGTTCCTCGATTCCCCCGCTTATTCGGCCGGCAACAGAGTCAATTCTAGCAAGTGCCCGGTGTGCGATGTGCATTTCGCCCGTTCATCGATGCGAATTCCGGCAACCCACACAACCTGCCCGCGCACGTCGGTGCGCACGATGGGAGTGCGCTCGCGCTCCGCCGAGGGGCGCTGCGCCTCGTTCAGGAGATCGGCGAGCTTCTTCGATTGCCCATGCATGCCGAGGGGGCAGACGATGTCGCCCGGATGGGGCGTATCCACCCAGAGGAGCCCTCCCGACGTCGCGTCGATCCCGCACGCCTCGGCATCGAGCAGAACGGAGCGCTCCTCCCATTCGAGCGCATGGCTGCGGGCGAGCAGGACCGGGTCAACGCCGCGTTCGACCTCGACGAGGCGCGCGGAGAGCAGGCCGCCCGAAGCCATTTCGAGCGTTCCGGGCACCTCGAGCCATGCGGCGATGCGGCTGCTGTCGGCGATGCGGGCGCGCAGGAAGACCAGGCCGTGCTCCACGCGCACATCCACGCCCATGGGAAGGGTCACGGAGCCTGCACGTGCGGAGACGAGCTCGAGCACGCGATTGATGTGGCGTGCCTCGAGGCGGGCCTCGGCTTCGACCCACAACAGCGCGCTGCGCACCACGCGCCGTGCCAGCGCCACCTCGCTTGCAGCGAGGCGCGCGGCATCCAACGCGAGCAATCCCCGCTCCTGCTTGCGCGTGAGATCGTGCAGGAGACGCGAGGCCAGCGCGCTCAGATAGGAGTCCTCATCGGAGAGGATATCG
Source organism: Coriobacteriales bacterium OH1046 (assembly GCA_004010535.1). Classification (GTDB taxonomy): domain Bacteria; phylum Actinomycetota; class Coriobacteriia; order Coriobacteriales; family Atopobiaceae; genus RUG721. Next base: position 38,074 of record RQYE01000006.1, read on the forward strand.
CAGGTCGAGGCGAGGCTCGCTATGATGCGGGGGTTGCGGCGCTCGACCACCGGGAGGAGGTCATGACGCACGTAGGCGCGCAGGTAGCGCGTGTCATGGTTCGTGTCGTCCTCACGCCACACGATGCCGCGCATGCGCAGGAACTCGCAGAGCTCGTCGTGGGTCTTATCGAGCAACGGGCGCACGATGCGGTTGCGGCGACGCGGGATGGATGAGAGCCCGGGGGCGCCGCTTCCGCGTATGGCGTTCATGAAGAAGGTCTCCGCGCGATCGTTCGCGGTATGCGCCGTGCAGATGCGCGCTGCCGAGCGCGGGGTTCCGAACCGGGCGGAGAGCTCGTTGGCGAGCTCGGCGACCGCAGCATAGCGCACCTCGCGCCCGGCATTCTCGACATTATCGGCGGCATCGCGGGCGATCTGGGCCACATCGCAGCGCTTGACCGTGCACGGGATGCCATATGCGGCCGCGAGGTTGCGCACGAACTCCTCGTCCTCGTCGGCATCGAGACCGCGCAACCGATGGTTGACATGAAGCACGTGCAAGCGTTCGCGGGCGATGCGCGCCCGTCCGCGTCCGTCATCGATGTCGAGCGCCGATGTGGCCGCCATCACGAGCAGCGCCGTGGAGTCGGCTCCACCCGAGACCATGAGCACCACGGGCGCGCACGCCTCCTCGTCGGCGGCACCGCTTGGCCGCTCGAAGGGGCTCTTGCCCGTAGGGTATCTGCGGCTGACGGTTGGCATCACACCCCCTGCACGGTTTTCCCTATTGTCGCATACCCGCTTTCCCGTCCGTTCGGGGTGCTATGCTCTTTAACATGGAAGCGAAGATCCATCTGCATATCCTGGCGAGCGGATCCAAGGGCAACGCCTGCGTGGTCGAGGGACCCGAGGGCTCGGTGCTCATCGATTGCGGCATCTCGCGGCGCGAGCTCATCTCCCGCGCGGACACGCTCGGCGTCGATATGGGCCGCGTGCAGGCGCTTCTGCTCACGCACGAGCACTCCGACCATGTGGCGGGCGTCACGGTGCTCTGCAATCATGCCGAGCTCGGGCTCTACGCCACGGCGGGCACGGTCGCCGCGCGAAGCTATCTTGCAAAGCTGCCATGCAATCTGGTCGAGCCCGGCGACACGATCGGGATCGCCGGCATGGCCGTGCAGGTATTCCACACGAGCCACGACGTGGGCGATCCCGTGGGATTCCGTTTCGAGTGCCCGGGCGATGCGCTGGGATATTGCACCGATACGGGCGTGCTCACATCCGAGGCGTATGAGGCGCTGGCCGGCTGCCGCATCCTCGCACTCGAATCCAACCACGACGTCGGCATGCTCGATCGCGGGCCCTACCCCCCATTTTTGAAAGCGCGTGTCCGCGGCACGGGCGGGCATCTCTCCAACGATCAGGCCGCCCAAGCCTTGCCCCAGCTCGTCACCGACGATACCGAGACCGTCATCGCCATGCACATCTCCGAGAAGAACAACCGGCCGGGCATCGCCGTGCGCACGCTCGCGGAGGCGGTGGGTGCCGAGCCTGCCAACAGCACTTTCACCGAGGCGCGCACCCCCGATGGCCACCTCTCCATCTGCGCGGCCGCGCAGGCGCGTCCTCTAAGCGTGTGGTAGGCACGGGCCGCCCCGCTGCTCGATGCAGCTGGATTGAAGCCGTCCGCCCTCTCTGCTGCTCTCGTTATCCTTCATGTTGCGTTTTCCCAGCACGGGTTCTATTGACTGTACAGTCATCAGGGTCCGTCCTGCGGGTTTACAGCTGCAGCGCCATCATCAAACACAGAGCACTAGCAGCAACTAACCTCAAAGCAAATAATTTCCCAAAAACTTGTTGACAGCTATTACGTCTGACGATATATTACATATGACGTTATAACGTTATCCGATATAACAGCATCCGTAATAGGAAGGAGACGAGATGGGAAGGCATGAGGACTCAGGAGCGTTGAGCGAGCCGACGTTCTACATCCTTCTCTCCCTGCATGAACCCATGCATGGCTACGCGATCATGCAGAACGTCCAAGCTATCACGAACGGGCGCGTAGCCATTGGTGCGGGCACGCTCTATGGCGCACTCACCGCACTCGCCGAGAAGAACTGGATCCGCGCTCTGAACGAGCACGTCTCCGGTCGTCGGAAGGAATACGTGATCACCGAGCAGGGCAGGCACGCCTTCTCGGAGGAGGTGGGCAGGCTGTCTCGCCTCATCGCCGACGCCAAGGCCATCACGAAGGGAAATTGAGATGACTACGAGCACAACCATCAAGAAAAGCTTTACCGATTTCGGCAAGGAGCAGGAATGGCTCAATCAGATGAGCGCTGAGGGCGAGGCCTTCGTCAGCTATCACGGAGGAACCTACATATTCGTCAAAGATGAACCGGGCGCATGGAGCTATGCGATAGAGATCCTCGGACAAGACAGGAAGGGGGCGGAAAGCTACCTCTCCTTCCTCGAGGATACGGGCATCGAAACCGTGGCAACCTATGCGGGGCGTGCCTACCTGCGCAAGAGGAATGGTGGAGCACCCCTCGAGCTCCATAGCGACCTTGAGTCCCGTCTGAGCCAAGCCAAAAAGGCAGGTGCGATCTGGAGCGTCATTCCATTGACGCAGGTCTCCATCGCGTTGTTCCTGACCATCAGTGCCTTCACGGAAGCAGGAACCTCCGACCTCGCGAAGGGAATCACCCTCGTCATCGGAATCATTCTCATCGTCGCTGCCATAATCGAGCACGTCCACTTTGGCAAGCCCTACCGCGAGCGTATCAAACAGCTCAAGAAGGAGCTTTCAATCAAGGAGTAGGACCTCTACCTGCCCCCGCAATTCCTCCGATGGGCCCTGAGCTTTCTCAGGGCCCAATCGTAATGCGAGCTCGTGACGCTCACGAAGTACGAGCCCAGCGTGGTTGCACCCGTCCAATCGAAGGCGCCCTTGCCGAACAGCTCCTCATCGGAGAAGCCCTCTGCCAGCTCCACGACCGCACCGTGGGATCCTTCCAGCAGCTTTTCGGCCTCCTCCAGCGACGTCGTCTGGTGTTTCTCCCAGAAACCGACGTTCATCTGGCCATACGTCCGCCATGTATAGGGCTCGGGCAGAAACGGCTTCCTGTCCCCGGCAGTGTTCGCAGCCACCCAGGCCAAGAGCAGCTGGTGCCACTCGTAGAGGTGGACGAGGACATCGCGCAGATCCTTATCGCGACCCCAATGGGCCTCGGTCTTCTTCGCATCGGACGAGAAGTCGAAAGGAGCAGTCAGCTCGATCTCGGTCATCGAGGCGATATGCGTCATGAGCTTTGCGTAGTTTTGGGCGGAGGCTGCGATCAGCTCGCCTTTGGTCATCGGTCGCGCCATGGCAGGCCCCCTTCATCGTCCGTTTCAGAGCGCGCTCTCATGCGACCACCGGTCGAGCTGGGGAAGGAGCCTTCCCATGAAATCACGTGCCTCGTCCTCCGTGAAACCCGAGCCCGGAACCGCCATGTGGCGCACGCAGACGTCGGCCATCCCCTCCATCGTGATGTCAGGAGACGTGTATCCACCGTCCTCGTAACACCACGTGCAATAGTGGACGGCAGGCGATCCGTCCGCTTCGGTGCCAAGGAGACTTGGATCCGCAAGGGGCATGCCGCAGCTCTCGCAGCGGTTATTGTCGGGAAGATCGAGGATCATGTTGATTGACGCGCCGAACGCCTCGGCGATCAGCCTGAGCACGTCGATTCCCGGAGCTGCCTCGCCCCTCTCCCAACGCGAGACCGCCTGACGGGTGACGGAGAGCCTGTCCGCCATCTCCTGCTGCGTCAGGCCCTGCTCCGAGCGTATCTCCAGGATCCTCTCCCCGATCGACATGGGCACTCCTTTCCTCTCCCCTGTTCAGCATACAGGCTGGGAAGTGACGTGTCACGCAACCATCTGTTGCCCCGTGCACCGAATTGCGGGGAAGCATCGATCTGCCCCTATCCCCGCGTGGCGGGACCGTTGGCTCGAACCTTGTCTCATCATATCCGCATCTCGGGATGCTGTACCATTGCCCTGTCCCTAGCGGATGGCACAGGATGGATATGGGCACGACGCTCCGATAGCAGGAGAGGGATCGGATGGGTTCCCTACCTTACTGGAACCATAACGCCGCATACTATGCATGGGTGCGGAGCGAGGTGGCAACGTGCAGCAGCATCCTCGATGTCGGTTGCGGGAACGGTGCTCTCGCGCGTTATCTCAGTACGGGCGGCAATCGCATCGTAGGGATAGACCCCGCACAGGGCTGTATCGAACGCGCACGCGCCCTGAGCTCTGGCGATGTGAGGGTCGTCTTCGAATGCGTGCCCTTCTCCTCCTACCAAGCTCCTCCCGAAAGCTTCGACGCCATCCTCTTCGTGGCATCGTTGCACCATATGGACGCGGCAGAGGCACTCGGGAAGGCGAAGAGCCTTCTCGCATCTGGAGGGAAGATCGTGATTGTGGGGCTTGCCTCGCCCTCAAGCCTTTTGGATTGGGCTGTCGAGGCGCTCCGCGCGATCCCGTGTCGGATCAGCTCGGCCATCCATAGAGAAAACTCGTCCGAGAAGCTGGAGATTCCCACTTCGTATAAATTCCCCGCCATGTCTGATGTCCGTGCGCTTGCGGGGCGGATGCTTCCCGGAGCGCGGTTGCGCCATGGGCTCCACTATCGCTATCTCCTTACGTGGACGAAGCGCTGACGAGCACGATTACCTAAAGTAGCAGGGTCGATTTCTCGTCGCGGCATAGAGCAAAGCTCTTAGTGGCCGCGCAGTCAACGGTGACCTTGCTGGGGAAACATAGCCCGCGCGGCACGAACCAAGAAGGTCCGCAGGGAAAAGCCGCAGGTCGCGAGGACCTGCGGCTCAAAACTCCGTCCGGCGTTTCCGCACAGGCTAGTCGATGTTGACCTTGGTCACGTTGACCTTCGCCTCGACCTTGGGCACGTTGATGGAGAGGACGCCATCCTCGAGCTTGGCGGAGAGGCCCTCAATGGCAGCATCCTTGAGGTAGATGCTGCGGGTCGCGGTCCACTCGCCGGTCTCCTTGAGCAGATAGTTCTTGCCTTTCTCTTCCTCGACCTCCTTCTTGTTGATGGTGATCGAGAGGTTGCCCTCGTTGAGCTCGACATCGATCTGCTCGCGGGTGACGCCCGGAAGCTCGGCGGTGACGGCGTAGCTGGTGCCGGTATCCTCGACGTTCATCTTGAACGTGCCGACACTGGCTGTGGCGAGGGTTCCGATCGGGAGCGCGGAGAAGATCTCATCGAGCATCTCGAAGGGACGGATGAACGAACGGTCGTAATTGTTGTAACGGGTTATGCCTGCCATGATAACCACTCCTTCTCGTCGTTGCGGGCGCTGATAGGACGCCCTTTGCCGGTCATATAGTTCATTCCCCGAATCACGTTTCCTTATACGCTGAAACTCATAATATCTAAGTCTCCATATATAAGATATATCTTCGATAGTCATGTGGATGCGATGGGAAACGATATGCCCCTCATCATCTGTACTATCATGGTAGGAGGTTCAACGCTGGCATACGCGAGCGCACGTGGAGGCTCAGGTGGCAAACGAGAACAACGCGGATCTCATGGATGATCTCGATGTGGATGAGCCCGAGGGTGTTTCCTTCGAGACAGCAGAACCCGAGCACCCCGTCTTCGAGCGCCCCGCGCGGCCGCGCAAGACGCAGGAACCCATCGACGACCTCTCCGAGACCGGTTCCGTCGACGCCATCTATGTAAGCGATTCCGACTATGCCGGCAAGGGCATGGCCGACAGCAGCTACCGCCGTTCACGCTCGGGCATAGATCAGCTGCGTCGCGACCTGCATTACGGTCAGTACCTCGAAATTCCCAAGGGGCGGCGCGATATCTTCAGGCGGAAGGAGCGCTGGAGCAACGCCGGCGCCCTCGTCGCCGTCGTCTTCGTGCTCGCCGCCGTCGCCGGCGCGGCCTATCTGGTGGTCATGTACCTGCAGGGGCAGTTCGGCTAGGCCCACGGATCGCGTTCGAAGAGCGGCTCGGCTGCGGGCATACGGTCCGAATAGGGATCGTACCCATCATCATCCTCGCCCTCGGCGCGCTCGAACTCGGGCTGAGCCGCGCGGGGACGTTCGCCCCCGCGCTTCTCGGCATGCTTGACCTGCGGCCCTTCCACGATCGCTACCCCGCATCCCCGACGCGCTCGGCGAAGAGGCGGTCATCGGCCCCCACATCCACGCGCACGGCATCGCCCTCGCGGAGCCTGCCCTCGATGATGAGGTTGGCCACGTTGTCGACCACCTGGCGTTGGATGAGGCGCTTCAGGGGACGTGCGCCGTAGACCGGGTCGAGGCCATCGAAGGAGAGCGACTGCACCGCCGCAGGCGTGAGCTCAAGCGAGATGCGCTCTTTGGCAAGACGTGCACGCACATCCTTGAGCTGGATATCGACGATCTTCTCGATGTCGGCAAGACCGAGCGAGTGGAAGACCACCACGTCATCGATACGGTTCAGGAACTCGGGGCGGAAGACCTCGCGCAGGGCATCGGTAACCTGCTTCTGCATATCCTCGGGCGTAGCCGCCTGATTAGCTGCGGCGATGATCTGGCTGCCCACATTGGACGTCATGATGATGATCGTGTTCTTGAACGAGACCACGCGGCCCTGACCGTCGGTGAGGCGGCCATCGTCGAGTACCTGGAGCAGGATGTTGAACACATCCGGATGGGCCTTCTCCATCTCGTCGAGGAGGATGACGCAGTACGGATGGCGGCGGACTGCCTCGGTGAGCTGGCCGCCCTCATCGTAACCCACGTATCCTGGGGGCGCGCCGATGAGGCGCTGCACGGAGAACTTCTCCATGTACTCGGACATATCGATGCGCACGAGGGCCTTCTCATCGTCGAAGAGGCACTCCGCCAGGGCTTTCGCGAGCTCGGTCTTGCCCACGCCGGTGGGGCCGAGGAAGAAGAAGCTGCCCAGGGGACGCGCGGGGTCGGCAAGGCCCGCCCGGCTGCGGCGCACGGCTGCGGCCACGGCAGATACCGCCTCGTCCTGGCCGACGACGCGCTTGTGGAGCTCGGCCTCGAGCGATTTGAGCTTCTCGATCTCACCCTGCATCATCTTCGAGACGGGCACGCCCGTCCAGCTCGAGACGACCTCGGCGATCTCCTCGGAGGTGACCTCCTCCTTGAGGATGCCGCCCGCCTCCTGCTTGGCGACGAGGACTTCCTCTGCAGCGGCGAATTCCTTCTCGAGGCTCGGGATGGTGGCGTAGCGGAGCTCGGAGGCGCGTGCGAGGTTGCCATCGCGCGTGACGCGCTCCATCTCGCCCTTGGCCTCCTCGATCTTGGCCTTGAGATCCTGGACGCGGTCGATCGCGCCCTTCTCGTTCTCCCAATCCGCCTTCATGCCGTCGAGCTTCTCGCGCGTGGTCGCGATCTCCGCGCGCAGCGTGCCGAGGCGTTCCTTGGAGGCCTCGTCCTCCTCCTTCATGAGGGCCTGCTCCTCGATCTGCATCTGCGTGAGCTGGCGGTCGACCGCATCGATCTCGGCGGGCATGGAGTCGAGCTCCATGCGCAGGCGGCTGGCCGCCTCATCGACGAGGTCGATGGCCTTGTCGGGCAGGAAGCGGTCGGAGATGTAGCGGTTGGAGAGATCGGCCGCCGAGACGAGCGCCGCATCGGTGATGCGCACGCGGTGGTGCTGCTCATAGCGCTCCTTGAGGCCGCGCAGGATGGAGATGGTATCCTCCACGGAAGGCTCGGAGACCATGACCGTCTGGAAACGGCGGGCAAGGGCCGCGTCCTTCTCCACGTACTTGCGGTACTCGTCGATCGTGGTGGCGCCGATGGCATGCAGCTCTCCGCGCGCGAGCGCGGGCTTCAGGATATTGCCCGCATCCATCGAGCCTTCGACCGCGCCGGCACCCACGATGAGATGCAGCTCGTCGATGAAGAGGATGACCTGGCCATCCGACTTCTGGACCTCCTTCAGGACCGACTTCAGGCGGTCCTCGAACTCGCCGCGGTACTTGGCCCCCGCCACGAGCGCGCTCATGTCGAGCTCGATGATGTCCTTATCGCGGATGGTGGACGGCACGTCGCCTTCGACGATGCGCTGGGCAAGGCCCTCGACGATAGCCGTCTTGCCCACGCCCGGCTCGCCGATGAGGACGGGGTTGTTCTTGGTGCGGCGGCTGAGCACCTGGATGGTGCGGCGGATCTCCTCCACGCGGCCCACGACCGGATCGAGCTTGCCCTGACGGGCGAGGTCGGTGACGTTGCGCCCGTACTGCTCGAGGGCCTCGAACTGCGGCTTGGCATCCTGGCTGGTCACGCGCTCGTCTCCGCGCAGGTCGGCATAGGCTTCCCCGACGCGCTTGGCGGTGACGCCGAGCGCCCTCAGGGTATTGCCCGCGTCGCCCTTATCGTCTGTAAGCGCGCAGAGCAGGTGCTCGGAAGTGACGTAGGAGTCGCCCAGCTTGGACGCGAGCTTCTCGGCGGCCTCGGCAACGTGCATGAATCCAGCGCCGGGCGCGACCATGCCCACCGAGCCGCTTACCTTGGGCTTGCCGGATATGATGGCATCGACCTGGGACTCGAGCAGATGCGGATCGGCGCCGACACGCTCGATGATGGCGGAGAGGTTGCGCTCCCCGCCCGAGAGCAGCGCCTTCAGCAGGTGGATCGGCTCGATCGAACCAGCCTGGGCATCGGCGGCGATGCCCATGGATGCCTGCAGGGCTTCTTGCGCGGTGACCGCCCATTTATCGATTCTCATGTATATCTACTCCTTCTGCACCCGAAGCGGGTATCGTCATTGATCAAGGAAGTTATGCCCGCTGCACAGGCAGGCTATACAAATCTAAGTGTGTTTGTATAAGATTTTCACCCTGCATACCGAAAAGCGGCGGCATCGAGTCCATCGGAACCCTCGGCCGCACGGAGCCGCCGATGGCCTCCGAAGATCACCAAGCGCGTTCCCAACGCGGCTGGACCCCTATGCCCACAAGATCGGGACCGGTGTGCACGAGCAGGTCGGGGGATACGCCGGAGCGCAGAACCTCTCCCGCAACCTCTATGCCGTATTCCGCAAGCCCTTTACGGAGCTTTCCCTCGAGCCCGTCGAAATGATCGTTGCCCGCACTGCAGCAGATGGCGAGCCGCACCGGGCGACCGAGTCCCTGCGCATGCTCGAGCACAAGGGATACCTCCGCGTCAAGCGAGCGTTCCCAACCCCGCACCCTGCGCGCCACGGTGTAACGCCCATTCCTATCGCAGGTTATGACGGGATTGATGCGGAGGAAGGATCCCAGGCGGTACACCGCTTCGGAGATGCGCCCTCCCTTGCGCAGATACTCGAGGGTCTTCGTCGAGAAGAACACGCGGGTATCGCGCGAGAGCTTATCGAGGGATGCGACCAACGTATCGAAGGGAGCGCCGGCTTCCGCCATCTCCACGGCGGCGATGGTCACCATGCCCGCAGCGATGCCGATGCTCCGCGAATCGATCGCCGCCACGGGAAAACCCTCCATCCGATCCGCCATGAGGCGCACCGTATGGTTGGTCGCGGAAAGGCCGGCAGCGATGGTGACGAAGATGGCGCCCTCGTACCCGTCGTCACGCACCCGCTCCAATGCCGTGCGTATCTCGTCGGGAGAGGGCAGGGAGGTCGTGGGGATCTCCTGGGCGAGCAGGGCTGCCATCTGGTCGGATGCGATGTCGGCGCCGGAACGGAGGCTCGACCCGTCGGAGAGGTTGATGCGCAGGGCCACCTCGCGCACATCATGTGCCATGATGAAGGATCTCGGGGTATTGGTGCCGGTATCGGTGAGGATGGCGATCCCCCGTGAGCCCATATCCTCCCCTTCCCCGCGCTGCCGTTCTACCTATATGGATATTATAACCCTATAATCTAGTTTTTAATACTAGATAGTCGCATTATCGTTTTGCCCTATCATGGGAAGAGGCATCGGGCGACGATGCGCAGAAGGACGCAAGGAGGATGCCATGGTGCACGATGGCGCTGCGGAACCCGGTCGGCAAGACGATTACGAGGCGGGCTATGCCGCCTATGCCGAGCGGATGAGGAGCCTGCATATCTCGCGCGTCGCCGAGATGCCGCGCATCGAGCTCTATCTCGATCAGGTTCTCTCGATCGTATCATCCGAGCTTGCGTTCATGTACGCCCCCGGCGAGCGCGTGGTGACGGGGGCGATGGTGAACAACTACGTGAAGCAGCGCGTCGTCCCGGCACCCGTGCGGAAACGCTATGCACGGCGCCACCTCGCGACGCTGCTCTTCGTGTGCGCGTTCAAGCAGGTCCTCTCCATCGAGCAGATCCGCGTGCTGCTCGCCCTCGCGGCCGAGGCGGATATCGATAGCACGCGCGCATACGACGATATGATCGGGCTCTTCGAGGAGACGCTCCGCGAGCTCTTCTCCGAAGATCCCGGCGAGCCGCCTGCACGGATATCCTCCACATTGCGTTTCTTCAACACCCAAGGTGAGCCGGTGGACGGAAAGCTGGAAGGCCTCTTCGAGAACGCCGTGATCTTGCTCGCCTACTCCGTGCACGTGAACGCTGTGATCTCCCTCCGGGAGAGCGCTATCGGCGGACGGGCCCTCTGATCGAGCCGAACCGCCCATCTTAGCCGTCAGGCGTCCTTGCCCTCGAGGAACCCGCGCAGGACCTGCTCGGGACCTTGGCCCTCGTAACGGGCGAGCGCGGTGATGCGCTGCTGCATCTTGAACTCGTGGACCTCGTCCTCGAGTTCGCGCACGCGCCGGGTGAGCTCGTCGATCTTCTCATCTTTCTCGAGCTGGCGCTCGCGCATGTCGAGGATGCGGACAACTCCCGCGAGGTTGATCCCCTCGTCGGTGAGCTTGCTGATAAGGCCGAGGCGCTCGATGTCCGCTTGGCTGTAGAGGCGCGTATTGCCGCGGCTGCGACCGGGTGTGACCAAGCCCTTCTGCTCGTACACGCGCAGCGTCTGCGGATGCATGCCCGTGAGATCGGCCGCGACGCTGATCATATAGAGCGGTTTATCCTTATCGCTCTCGTGCTCATGCACCATGGCGTTCCACGTCCTCCCTGTAGTCGCGCTTGTCGGCATCGGCAAGCGCCTGGAACGCGTCGCGCTCCTTTGCCGACAGGCGCGTGGGCACCTTCACGCGCACGGTGACGTAGAGGGCGCCGCGCGCATCCTTGCGCTTGACGTTGGGGGCGCCGAGATCCTTGAAGCGGAAGGTCTTGCCATCCTGCGTCCCGGCAGGGACCTTGAGGCGCACCGTCTTATGCTCCGGCGTGGGGACGTCGATCTGGGCGCCGAGAACCGCCTCGTAGATGCTGATGGGCAGCTCCATGCGCACATCGGCGCCATCGCGCTTGAAGATCGGATCCTCGGCCACGCGCGTGGTGACCACGAGGTCGCCGCGCGCGCCGCCGTTCGGGCTGTACTCGCCACGCCCTTTGTAGCGGAGCTTGCCGCCGTCGACGGCGCCGGCGGGAATCTTGACCGTGATGGTCTGCTCCTCGCCGGTGGACGGCACGCGATAGCTGACCTTGCGTGTTGCGCCGGAGAACGCCTCGTCGGCCGTGACATCGACTGCGAGCGTGAGATCTTGGCCGCGCGACGGGCGCTGTGCACGGGCGGCGCCCGGCATCCCGCCCCCGAAGAACTGGGAGAAGTCGAACCCGCCGAAGGCCCCATCGCCGTTGCGCATGTTGGTGAACATCTGCTGCCAGTCCACGTTGCCCACGTTGACGTTGTAGCCGCGGGCACCGCCGGTACCGCCGGGAATGCCCCCGCCGAACATGAGGAGCTGGTCGTACTCCTTGCGCTTCTTCTCGTCGGAGAGCGTGTTGTAGGCCTCCGAGATCTCCTTGAACTTGGCCTCGTCGCCCCCACGGTCGGGATGGTGCCGTGCCGCGAGCTTGTGGAACGCAGCCTTGATCTCGTCTTGGGAGGCGCCGCGCTTTACGCCCAGGACGTCATAGTATGTCGCATTGCCAGCCATAAAGCCCGCCTCCCTCCTATCTGCTCGGGAACCTCTCATGCTTCCCGGGGATACGCCCCCGGCACGAGGGGGCATCCCCGGATGATGCCGCTACTCGGCCCTCTCCGCGTTGTCGCTGTCTGCCGCCCCGGACTCTTGGACGGGACGCTTGGGGCCGCCGAAGGTGACCGTGACCATCGCCGAGCGGATGATCTTGCCGCCCATGCGATAGCCCTTCTGGTACACCTGCGCGACGGTCTCGTCGTAGACGTCCGCTCTCTCCTCGCGGCCCACCGCTTGGTGTTCCAGCGGGTCGAAGGGCTGTCCTGCGGGGTCGATGACCGCAACGCCTTCCTTCTCGAGCACCGAGAGGATCTTGGCGTGCACCGCAGCGATGCCTTCGACGAACTGCGTCAGCTCGCTGTTGCCGCTGCCCTCGGCATGGTCGACGGCACGCTCGAGATCGTCGATGACGGGGAGCAGGTTGGCGACGAGCCCCTCGGTGGCGCGCTCGCGCTCGGCGAGGCGCTCTGCTGCCGTGCGGCGGCGGAAGTTCTCCCAGTCCGCCTGCAGGCGCAGCAGCTTGTCGTTTGCCTCGCCCGCGGCCTTTGCGGCATCCTCGAGGCGCGTCTCCGCCTCGACGGCGCGGGCCTCGAGGTCGATCATATCCTGCTGCTGCTTCTGGGCGATCTCGGCCTCAGCTGCCTCTGCGCCTGCGCGCTTGGCTGCCTCGATCATCTCCTCCTCGGTCATCTCGTGCTTCTCGGCGGGCTCGGACGGAGCCTTCCGGGCTCCGTCCTCGACCTTGATCTTGGCCTTCTTCTTTCCATCCTTGCTCGTCATGCTTGCCGCCCACCCTTACTGGTTGTCGTCCACAACCTCGTAGTCGGCATCGACCACGTCATCGCCGCCGTTTTCCGCGCCGGGAGTCGTCTGCGCCTGCTGATCGGAATAGACGATCTCGGCGAGCTTATAGCCGACCTGCTGGAGCTTCTCGCCCGCAGCCTTGATGGAATCGATATCGGTACCGGAGAGCGCGCTCTTGGCCTCGCTGACGGCGGCCTCGACATCGGACTTGGTATCTGCGGGAACCTTGTCGCCCAGCTCGTTCAGGGTCTGCTCGGTGGAGTAGGCGAGCGAATCGGTCTGGTTGCGGACCTCGATCTCGTCCTTCTTGGCCTTATCCTCCTCGGCATGGGCCGCAGCGTCCTTGACCATGCGGTCGACCTCGTCATCGGAGAGGGCGGTGGAGCCGGAGATGGTGATCTGCTGGCTCTTGCCGGTCGCCTTGTCCTTGGCGGTGACCTTGACGATGCCGTTGGCATCGATGTCGAAGGTGACCTCGATCTGGGGCACGCCGCGGCGCGCTGCCGGGATGCCGGTGAGGTTGAACTTGCCGAGGCTCTTGTTGTCGGCCGCCATCTCGCGCTCGCCCTGCAAGACGTTGATCTCGACGGACGTCTGGTTGTCGGAGGCCGTGGAGTAGATCTCGGTCTTGGACGTGGGGATGGTCGTGTTGCGGTCGATCATGCGGGTCATGACGCCGCCGAGCGTCTCGACGCCGAGCGAGAGCGGCGTGACGTCGAGGAGCAGGATGCCGGACACATCGCCCGTGAGCACGCCGCCCTGGACGGCGGCACCGTCGGCGACGACCTCGTCGGGGTTGACGGACATGTTGGGCTGCTTGCCGGTCATGGTCTTGACGAGCTCCTGCACGGCGGGCATGCGGGTGGAGCCACCGACGAGGATGACCTCGTTGACCTGGGAGATCTGCAGGTTGGCGTCTTTAAGCGCCTTGGTGACAGGGGCCTTGCAACGGTCGAGCAGGTCGCGCGTGATGCGCTCGAACTCGGCGCGGGTGAGGGTGTAGTCGAGGTGCTTGGGACCGGTGGCATCTGCGGTGATGAAGGGCAGGTTGACCTGGGCCTGCTGGGCGCTGGAGAGCTCCTTCTTGGCGTTCTCGGAAGCCTCCTTCAGGCGCTGCAGGGCCATGGGGTCGTTGCGCAAGTCGATGCCGTTGTCGGCCTTGAACTTGTCGGCCAGCCAGTCGATGACGCGTTGATCCCAGTCGTCGCCGCCCAGGTGGTTGTCGCCGTTGGTGGCGAGCACCTCGACCACGCCGTCGGCCAGATCGAGCAGCGAGACGTCGAAGGTGCCGCCGCCGAGGTCGAAGACGAGGACCTTCTGGTCGATGCTCTTCTTGTCGAGACCGTAGGCAAGGGCGGCCGCCGTGGGCTCGTTCACGATGCGCTGGACGTTGAGGCCGGCGATCTTGCCGGCATCCTTGGTTGCCTGACGCTGGGCATCGTTGAAGTAGGCGGGAACGGTGATGACGGCCTCGGTGACGGGCTCGCCCAAGTACTTCTCGGCGTCGGCCTTCATCTTGGAGAGGATCATGGCGCTGATCTGCTCGGGCGTGAAATCCTCGCTCCCGATGCCGACGACCGCGCGGCCGCCTGTGCCGGCCTTGACCTTGTAGGGGACGGTCTTGAGCTCGGACTCGACCTCGTCGATCTTGCGGCCCATGAAGCGCTTGATGGAGAACACCGTGTTGGTGGGGTTGGTGACGGCCTGGTTCTTGGCTGCCTTGCCGACGATGCGGTCGCCATCGGCGCGGAAGCCCACGACGGACGGCGTGGTGCGATCGCCCTCGGCGTTGACGATGATGGTGGGCTCGCCGCCCTCGAGGACAGCCATCGCGGAGTTGGTGGTACCGAGGTCGATACCCAGGATCTTTGCCATAGTGAATCCCTTCCTTCTGCGCCATGCGGCGCTTGATTTCTAATACCTGTACAGGTTATCCCCTTTCAGGGACGTTTGTATACATAATCTAAGTCTCCACATAATAGATTATCTGAGCAAGCGAAAGGTACTCGGTTCCGCGGCGCGAATATGCCGGCGCGAGGGCATGACGCTATCTGCGGCATTGCCCCACCCGCCCCTGCACTCGGAGATCCAAGCCTGCGCGGAACCCCTTGAAGCACTGCCCGCTGGGAAGTGCGGCGAGCGGGCCGTCAAAGGTGAGGGCATGCCGATCGGGAGGAACTAACATCCCCATCATCCAAACTTATTTGTATAAGCTGACATTATGCATGAGGCCCGTGATGATCTTCATCCCGATGAGCCGCATCGCACCTTACCCCCCCTCCACCCGCAGAGCGGGTGGGTTTTGACGCCCCGCTACGCGCAGCGCGGGCTAAAGCCTTCGAAAAGGGACGCATGGGCGTGTTTATCGTATTCCAGCTGGAACCATTCGACCATCCCTCCGGTGTCAAACGACTCGCCTTCTCTGCTGACGTGGCCGCTAGCCTAAGGAAACCGAAGAGGTCATCCAAGCACTGGCGCGGAAACCGCCTAGATTTGCCACGAAGGGCATTTATTCCGCAGTTTTTCGGTCTCGAACCGCCATCGGGCGAGGACCCGGCCTACGTTTGCGCAGCTCAGCTGAGAGCATGTGTCGCCCCGATGAGCGGATGGCACCCGAATCTTGCGGAATAAATGCCCTTCGTGGCAAAAAAGACCCGATCGCCTGCCAAGCCGCCTCTAAATACGGAGGCGGCTTAATAAAAAGCCAGAGGCTCACCACCCCTGGCTTGTCCTTTTCTGGTCGGGACGACTGGATTCGAACCAGCGGCCTCACGGTCCCGAAAAAGTTCCAGCGCTCAAAGATAGGCTTTACCGTTCTGGCCGTCAAGTCACTTTTCGGTATTTGACCTGCAGTTTTGTCAGCATCGACCGTTTCCGTCGAGTATTGTCCCTTCCATCACTGGACGGGCGTTTGTGGCCAGTTTGTGGCCAGTCGAGACCGCGTTTTGTGGCCACTCCCGAACGCCCAAGTCGATGGAAGGACGCAGCCTATGAAGCCCATGAAGTACTCGAACCCCTCCGTGAGGGACCGTGGCGGCGGACACTGGCAGGCCCGCTTCAGGTACAAGGAGGGAGACAAGTGGCGGACCCTCTCCAGGAACCTAGAGGCGACGTCGAAGAGGGACGCGAACAAGAAGGCGACCCAGCTCCACAGGCAGCTCGAGGAGGAGGCTGAGCGCGCCAAGCTCCGGGTGCTGCTCGTCATGGACGAGGACGAGGCCGTCTTGGAGAGGTTCCTGGAGAAGTACATCTCCGGGATCGAGGGCTCAGGGCAGATCGAGAGGACGACCGCTGCGGGATACCGCTCCTCGGCCGCGCACATCTGCAGGTACCTCGGGGACGTCAGGATCGACGACATCACCGCCGACATGATCGTCACGATGCAGAGGAGGCTCCTCACGGAGGACGGCCTGTGCTCTGACTCCGTGGCCAAGGACCACCGGCTGCTCAAGCAGGCCCTGTCCTACGCCGTGGAGACCGGGGCGCTCGCCAAGAGCCCCTTCACGAAGTCGCTCAAGGCGCCGAAGAGGCGGCGGCGCGAGCCGAACGCCCTCGACGACTCGGAGCGCCAGAGGCTTCTGGCCGCGCTCGACTCCATGGTCGACAGCGAGCTCACCCTCGCGGTGCGACTCGGGCTCTCCGCCGGCCTCAGGCGCGAGGAGATATGCGGGCTCAGGTGGCGCGACGTCGACTTCCAGAGGGACCTCATCCTCGTCAGGAACGCGGTAACCGAGGCCGCCGGGCACAGCTTCGAGAAGGGGCCGAAGTCCGAGACCAGCCGGCGCGACATCCCCCTCGAGCCGGACCTCAAGGCGAGGCTCGAGGCCAAGTACAAGAGGGTACTCGCCTCATCCGGCAAGGCCAAGGCCGCGAGCCGCTACGTCATCGAGACCTCCGAGGGCAGGTGGTACCTGCCCAGCCGCCTGGGGAAGGAGTTCTCGTCCCTCGCCAGGTCTCTCGACCTGGTGGGCACCATCGGCAAGAGGGTCACCCTGCACGACCTCCGGCACACCTACGCTACCTTCCTCATCGCCCGCGGGGTCGACGTCAAGACGGTCGCGTCGCTCATGGGCCACGCCGACGCGACGGTGACGCTCAACGTCTACGCGAGCGCCGACCCGACGGCACGCCAGCAGGCGGCGGACGTCGTCGCCGAGGCGATGGCGGAGAGGGCCCCGAAGGGCCCGTTTTCGCTCGTTTCGTGAAGCGGATACCACGGGATGCCTGCGGACACTTCCGACAACACGGCCAGCACGCGAGAGCGCGGCCAAGGCATAGCCTCAAGCATGTCACGGCACCAGAAGGAAGGAGCAGGAAATGATGGAAGCAGCAAGGCCAGCCAGCGCGCTACGGGACAACTCCGCCCTCAGGGACAGGCCGGAGTGGCTGTCGCCGAGGGACATCGCGGAGGTGTTCGGGGTGGGAAAGAGCAAGTCCTACGAGATCTGCGCCGCCCTGCCGCACATCTACGTCGGGCGCAACATCCGCGTCAACAGGCAGACGGTGGCAAAGGAGATCCTAGAGAAGGGCAGGCTGCCGTAGAGCGACCCACGCCATAGACACCAGGCCCGGAGCCGCGCCACGTCGCACGAGAGCGACATGACGCGGCTCCCCTTTGTATGGCAGAGACACAAGAAGGGAGAGGCGATGGAAGGACCGACCGGGGCGAGCTCCCTCAGGGACCACTCGCCGCTGTCCGACAGGCCCGAGTGGCTGTCGCCGAGGGACCTCCAAGAGGTCTTCGGCATCGGGCGGACCAAGTCGTTCAACATCTGCAAGGAGCTGCCCCACATCCACATCGGCAGGTGCATAAGGGTGCACAAGTCGACAATCGTCAAGGAGCTGATGGAGAAGGGCAGGCTTCCCTAGAGCCAGAAACCACGACGCCCCGCCGGGCACGGCCCGGCACCCCGTCGCCCCGCCCAAGGACGCCTCAATCCCCTTCGGACCCCCTGCGGGCAAGCCTCGCACACCGTCGCGGGCCCCTCCCACATCCCGCTCCCGGTGACGGCGGAGGGACTGCCCAGCCCACCCGTGTCCCTCCGCCTTGCATGGCCCGCCCCCAGGGGGGACCGAAGGGGATTCCCCCGCCTGACCAGACGGGAGGACATGACATGCAGACCCAGCTGACGCTCAACCTCGGCATCGACGAGAAGGTGGACGTGCGCAGCCTCATCGTCCACGGGGACATCGAGCGCGAGACACCCAAGGCCAAGAGGGAGCAGCCCACACCCGAGTTCGAGCGAGTCCTGATGGACGGCGCCGACTGCGCGTTCAGGCGCAGGTGCGGGAACAGGAGCCAGATGCTCGTGCTGCTCGTGACGCAGGGGCAGTACTACGTCACCGACGAGCGCACGGGGAGCCGCCACGCGCTCACCACCGCACGCCTCGGCACCTTCTGCAAGGGGGCCACGGGGGACGCCCTCACCCCGCCATGGAGCCGCCAGCCGCTGCAGGACTACGACGCGAAGGGAAGGGCCGCCCTCGTCGCCATGCTCGGCTGCGGCGACTTCCGCGAGATGTGCAAGCGGGACATGGTGCGCGTCGAGGCGTGGGCGGCATCGCGCATGGGAGCCAACGCCAAGTGGAACCTCAGCGGCACGTGGGAGCACGCGAACCTCGTCTGGAGGCTCGTGGAGCCGTCCATGGGGCACAACCATTGCCGCGAGGCGCTGAGCGCCGCGCTCAGGCTCACGGGCTTCTACGGCGAGGGGCGCGACGAGGCCACCGCCGAGTGCTTCCGCGACAGGCTCTACGTCTCGCAGTTCGTGGAGTCCATGGGGCGCGACGTGACCCGCGACCTGCTCTTGGGGTACCTCGACAAGAGCGCCGAGCACCCGAGGGGAGGCACCGCTGACTTCCTCCCCCGCCTCGCCTGCGCCCTGCGCACCTTCGAGTGGCGCGGCTTAGCTTTCGAGCCGCGCCGCGCGTGCGAGTACGCGCTCTCCCTGCTGGACATGCCCGCACAGCGCCGCCGCACCCGCTCGTACAACATCCAGCTGTGGGCGGATGCCCTCGACATGCAGCAGAGGGTGAGGGGCAGCGTGGAGGACAGGTACCCCTCAGACCCCGCAGCCCTTCTAGCCGAGCTGGAAAGGGAGCGCGAGATGCGCCGCCATGAGGCCAGCGACGCAGCCATCGCCCGCCGTGCCGCCGAGCTGGACGGCAACGGCTTCGAGTCGGACGGCTACCTCATCCGCCCCGCAGCCACCGTGCGCGAGATTCTCGACGAGGCCACCGCGCAGCACAACTGCGTGGCAGGGTTCATCGACAAGTACGCCAGCGGCCAGACCGACCTCTGGCTCATGCGCAGGGCAAGCAACCCCGAGGCCCCACTTGTGACCGTCGAGGTGAGGGGCGGCGCGATACGCCAGGCGTTCCAGAGCCACAACAGGCAGGTGACCACGGCACAGCGCCGTTTCCTCGCCGACTGGTGCGAGGCCGTTGGGTACATCATGCCAACGGGAGGGAGGATGCGCGCGCTGGGAGCGTAGCGCGAACGGACGACACGAGCGCGGGAGGGAGGGGCGAACACCCCTCCCCAAGTGCAGGTTTCGTGGAGACGGAGTTGCGAGGGCGGCGCGCAGGCCATGCCCCTGCGCGCACCGCCGCCGCATGGCTCGTGGGGGGCTCGCCATGGGCGCGGCGGCGGGAATCATGCGCATTTGCTCTATTCGGGGGTCCAGCCGAGCGACTGCGATATCTCGAGGATGGCATTCTTGTCGCACCCCTATGCCAAAATGATTGGAAATCGCAGTAACGCTACACGGCTTGTCCCATCTACTCCAAGGAACGGGGTTGGGCGCCAACGTGGCCGTGGATACTCGAGACAGGCGCAAGACGATTGGGGGCCTACTTGGCTACGATGCTTGACGACGGCAACTTCGCCTCACTGTCCCCGGACAGGTGGGAAGATCTCTGTATGCAGATTCTCATCAAAGAGGGACGGAACGTTACCAAGGTCGATGGCAAGGGCGGTGATGGCGGAGTTGATGCCTACGAGGGAACCTACGAGTCTCCTTCGGTGATCTACCAGTTCAAGTACTTCAGGAACGGCATCAAGAAGAGCCAAATCGACCAGATTAGAGCGTCTCTAAAGAAGGCACACGAGAGGTTCTCTAGCTTCAAGTGGGTGCTCATGTGTTCCTCCGACCCGAGTCCTGCGGCAGCGAAGAAGCTTGAAGGCCTGCGCGACGAGTATCCTGGAACCGAGATCGTCTACATGTTCAGGGCGATTATCATAGGAAAGCTGACCGTCTATAAGAGCATACGTAGGTTCTTCTATCCAGACGTTCTCGACGCCATGCACGAGGCGCTCGACTCGGACGGGAAGGGCGACTACATCGAGTCCTTCTCACGCAAGGCGAGGCTCCTCAACGAGAGATGCACTGACGACCGGTTCTACGCCCAGATATCAAGCGACGGCGAGTCGAGCAGCGTTATCTACCGCCTGCAGCCTTGGGTCAAAGGCAGCGTTCCCATCGTGAATCTCAAATCGAAGACGGCGCGAGGCTCGAGGGCGATAAAGGACCTCGTCGAGCGGGGCATGAGTCTCGACCTCAGTGGGGATGACATAGAGGTCGAAACCCTCGTCCAGCTTATCGGTGACGAGGAGGGCGCGACCGTGGAGCGGGTGTGGACGATTCCCCGGCCGCCTACGGACGAGAACCTGATGAGAATCTACTCGTCACCTGACCCTGCCTCCTCCACCGGAATCACTGTCAGAATATCCACCGAACGAAAGGGGACGAGGGAGCTGGTGAGGTCAAACTCCCACCAGAAGGACTGCCCGATCCTCCTTCGCCTGACAGTTACGGATAGCCCCGCACAGGATGGTGAGACCACGCAGACGATGACCTGCCAGCTCACGCCACGATTCTACGGGTGCACCACCTCCTCCGCCCTCAGGGGCGCACGCTTCCTCTACGAGATTGCCATGTCTGGCTCCATCGGCTTCGCCTGCGTCGATGACGACGTTTCCGAGGGCTCGTTCGCTAAGTTCAACGAGCGAATAGACGTCGAGGCGGCGAGGTCCAGGCTCGAGTTCGTTCAGATGGTTAAGGACGTCGTTGACTTCTTCGGCATCGACCCCATTCTTGACGAAAGCCTGGAGGAAAGCTCTTTCGAAAGGGCGTTCGGCTTCCTCCGTAGGGCCATACGGTGGAATGAGGGCGGCGAGTTCGACGACGACCTCTCGCTCGACGTCCTGCCTGCACCAAACCCTGACAGCACAGCGGGAGGAGCCGTTGGCTTCAACGACGGATCGATAGTCTCATGCGACTACTATGTCGAAGCGTTCGGCTACAGAATGACTGCGAGGATTATCGTAGAGACAAAGGACTGTCAGACAAAAACCGAGCTGATGGCCTCTGGAGGATATAGGCTCACGGTCAGCGGTCGTCACAAGGTGTCGGCAGCAGCCATGGAGGCAGTACGTCTGTAGTCTGGCGTTCGGCACCAAAGGCCATATGACTACCTGACGGAAGATGCGGCAGGGGCAACCACGACCTTCGCGTCTGCCAGCCTCTCCGCGAGCTCTGTGGGAAGCTCGATTCTGATAACGATCTCGGCCCTGTCGTCCGGCACCTGTCCCTCAGTCAGCTTCGTAGTCGAGCTCTCGCTTCGACGTACTCCTACGATCCCGTACTGCTCGAGGAGGGAATCCCTTCCTATCCTCCAGGACCTGCCGACGCGAACTGACCTTATGGTGCCGTCCAGACAAAGGTCGCGCACGTGCTTCTCACTCACGTTGAGAATCTCGGCGGCCTGCCTTACGTTGAGGAGCAGGGGAAGCACATGGGGGTCAGCAGTCGACGCATCTGAGTCATACATCGTGCTCGTCATCACTCATCATCCTCCACGTCATCTGGGGCGGTAACCCACATCCCCTCGCTGTCGTCCCAGACGTAGGTGTCGAACTCGTGCTCGCCGCGACCCGATCTGACGGCATGGACATCCTTGACGAATGATTCCCGGATCTCGCCGCCGGGCTCCACGACTCGGAACGACAGCCAGCAGTCCATCCCCTCGACAGACGTCGGGACGTCCACGGCGATCGTCCACCAGCGGCCATGGTCGTCGGTCCTGCCCATCTCGTCGACCGACCAGGGCAGGTCCTCCCACCCCGGCTTCGCGTCCGGCAGTGCCGTCCTCACGAACCAGTCAACGGTCTCGTCTATCTGATCCTGGTGAACCCACTCGCCCATCTCGGACCCTCCTTCCGTTTTATGCTCAAGACTCGATTGTAGATGCGAAGGGGGTCGTAAAATCGCGGCCCGCAAGCGGGCCGGGTTCCTAGGTTTCCGACACCCCGGCTGCGCCGGGGATTGTCGGAGGATCCCCTATCCTCGCCGTGCCGTCGAAAACCCGCTGGCACGAGCCGCGAGGGCGACGCCAGGCCCTCGGACCGGGGCATCATGGCACAGGCTCCTCCGAGGCGGCAGGCACCCCTAGCGCCGCCTCACGTCGCCTGACGCGCCATCACCCCGACCGTTCCCGTCCACGAGCTGTGGGAGGCCACCGCGCCCGTCACGGGGGACTATGCCCGCGACTGCGCGGAGCTCGCCCGCGAGGCCCTGTCGCACGTCGGCTTCACGGGCTTCGAGGAGACGCCCTTCGAGGACGTGCTCGCCTGCCGCGAGGGCGACCTTCCCGTCACCGTCGCCGTGCTTCCCGTGCCCGCGGAGGGTTTCGAGATGACGCTCGCCGACCTCGAGTCGCTCATCGACGAGGACGTCGTCGCGCATGGCGCGGCGCTCTGCGTGGGCCGCGCGCTCGCGTCCGAGGGACCCCTGCCAGAGCGCCTGCGCTTCGACGTCGTGAGCGTGTGCGTCAACCTCGACGCCGGGCGCGTGCGCGTCCACCACGTCCGCGGGGCGTGGCAGTCGTAGCCATGGCAGCACATAGCACGACGCGGGAGCGCTCGCCACCAAGGCGGGCGCTCTTCTTTTGTGTGGTGTTTGTGCAGGTCAGACGCCATTAGGGCACGCGGCCGGGGCCGCGCCACGGCGGAGGCCAAGCCCCTCCGCCGCCCGTCCAGCGCTCGCAGGCACCCCTAGCGCTCGCGTGGACGGGGACCTTCCTTGCCCCTCCTACGGCCATCCTGGCACGGGGAGCAAGCACCTCTTCCCGCTCCCCGACGGGAGGCAGGTACTCGCCCGCGGCGCCACACCCGCCCGGGGCGCGGGCGCATCCCTCCCTCCCTTGCCTCTGGACCTTCGGAGGGGCAACGTAGCCCCACGACAAAGAGGAGGTCACCATGACCAGCAGCGCAATCACTAACCACGAAACCAGCGTCACCCCAGCCGAGATGGCGCCCAACGAGCTGAGGGGGGAGGCCGTGCGCGTCGTGCGCAGCTACCTCGCCCAGCGCGGCTTCGAGGTAACCGACGAGCCGTTCTCCGACGGGACGACCTACGCGGACGTCATCTTCCTCGACCAAGGCGAGGTCGTCCTCGCCGTTGTCCTGGCTGGGACGCCAAGTGACCCGTCAGTCCGGTCGATGCCCTCGCTCGACCTCGGCGAAAACGGACTCGCCGAGCTCCGCCATCTCGTCCTCACCTACGCCGCGGAGCACGACGTCTGTCATGCCGCCCGAGCCGACGTCATCGCCATCGACCTCTTCCCAGAGCGCCTCGGGTACGTCCGCCACCTCGTCAGGGCATACTGCTGGGTGGAGTAGGGCCAAGAATCCCGTCCGCATCCGATGCAGCAGGGGTGGCCATTACTGGCCACCCCTTGTCATGCGTGGAGAGTTTATGCAGGTAGATGAGGTCGCACGGCCGCAGCCAAGCCCTCCCGCGGCCGCTCCCCGTCCGAGCAGGAACACCTACCGCTCGTCTGGGGAGTGTGCATCGCCATGAAGTCAAGCGTTTGAGTCATGGAGGAAGTCGCTTACTCTCTGGCGGTACGTGTTTGTGCTATTATCAGGACAATATGTCCTATGTTTTACACGGAGATGCTATGGAATCCATCAAGGAAAAGAGGCAGTCGCTTGGTCTCACACAGAAGGACTTTGCTGACGCTCTCGGTCTGGGCAAGGGTGGAGAGCGGCAAATCAGGCGCTGGGAGAACGGAGAGACCAAGCCGTCACCACTCGAGCTCCGAGCCATTCTGGACTTCGCCCATGATACGCCCTTCCCCAACGTATCAGAAGAGGACGCCTCGTTTACCTTCATAGATCTATTTGCGGGAATCGGCGGCATTCGCATCCCATTCTCTGAGCTCGGTGGCAGGTGCGTCTTTTCGAGCGAATGGGACAAGTTTGCTGCAAAAACCTACCGCATCAACTACGGCGAAGAGCCAGCGGGAGACATAACGAAGATTGAGACCAGCGACATCCCCGATTGTGACATCGTAATGGGCGGCTTCCCTTGTCAACCTTTTTCTCAGGCAGGGCTCAAGCGCGGCTTCTCAGATACACGCGGCACGCTATTCTTCGAGATTGAGCGAATCATACAGGACAAGCGCCCCAAGGCATTCCTGCTTGAGAACGTCAAACAGCTACGCGGCCATGACCGAGGCCGCACACTCAAAGTCATAGTGCAGCATCTCCTAGATCTTGACTACTCTGTCGACTATTCCGTGCTTCGAGCAGCAGATTTCGGAGTACCGCAGAATCGTGAACGCATCTACATCGTGGGCTTCGATAAGCGCGTCTTTGGCGACGAAATCTCTTTTGAATTCCCAACTCCTCCCAAGACCCCAACGCGGCTCGGCGACATCCTCGAGACAGATGTCGACGACAAGTACACGCTTTCAGATCAGCTCTGGGCAGGACATCTACGCCGCAAGGCTGAACATCAGCGCAAAGGCAATGGCTTCGGATACACACTATTCAATGCTGACTCCCCATATACCAGCACCATCTCAGCGCGCTACTACAAGGATGGTTCAGAGATTCTGATTGAGCAACCTGGAAAGAACCCCCGAAAGCTCACGCCACGTGAGTGCGCTAGGTTACAGGGTTTCCCAGAGTCGTTCGTTATCCCAGTATCAGACACGCAAGCTTATCGCCAGTTCGGCAATTCGGTCGCGGTCCCCGTGATTCGAGCCATCGCGGCAAAAATGGTGGCCAAGATGATTAGTGGCGAGGCCACGAGCGACTAGAGACGGCCCTCACCCACGCGCTCGCCTTC
The DNA here is from genome assembly GCA_004010535.1 of Coriobacteriales bacterium OH1046. Taxonomy (GTDB): domain Bacteria; phylum Actinomycetota; class Coriobacteriia; order Coriobacteriales; family Atopobiaceae; genus RUG721. Next base: position 63,065 of record RQYE01000006.1, read on the forward strand.
CTGTCTGCGCAGTAATAGGCGAGGCAGCGACGCACGTCGAGAGACCAAGTCTCGACGGCACCCCAGCCATACCCGTCAACGAGACCTTCAACCTCCGCCCGACCGAGATATACAATATCGGTGCCACACGCGCCGGGAACAAGGAAAGCATTGCACATACGCTTGATGCCTAAGCCAGAGTCCAGGTCTGGCTTGGCGTCAAGCTCTCTTTCAATGCTGTCTCGGTAATATAGCTGCTTCACAATATCGGGCCAGCCAGGCAGTGTCACTCCCACGTCGTAATACTTGGCGTCAAGGACCATGAATGTGCTCCCGAACACCGTGAGCGAATCGGGTATCTGACGAACCTGCTTGTCATAAACTCGTCCTTTGACAGAGGCATTGAGACGCCAAACAGGCTGGGGGAGCACACGCGAGAAGAGCGTGATGTCGTTGTCGAATGCGACGGCGCAAGCATGTTCCCACACCAAATGAAAAGAGTCCGTACCGAATGCGACAGGAACGCTGCCGCTTGTATTACGTGATCCCATGAGGTATCCCAGCATGAGCGAAATGAGATTTGATTCTCTTCGCGAGAATGTCCTCACAGCCTCTCGGTTCAGAGTCGCGATCATCTCACCTGAGGTCATCAGGGGCCCTTGAATCCTCGGTCCTGACTCGATGCCCATTAGCCAGCCGATTCCCCTCACACACTCGCTGACCACCTGCGCGTGAACGCGACAGATGGGCTCCTCATGGTCACTCAGTGTATGTGAGGTGACAACCTCAGGAAAGAACACCGATGTCTCAGTAACGATTGGCGTCTTCCGGCTGACCGTTTTAGCCCACTTGATGTGTCCGTTACCATCCGTACGCTCAATCTTGCGCGATCGACGAAGCAGCCCTCTGAGCTTGTAGTCCTCAAGAATGCGGAGCGCAAGCACAAGAGAAGCGCTCGCCCCTTCGCCCATTAGTAGGGCGTTGTCCTTCTCTTCTTGATATGCCTCCTGCCGATACTTGAGCAACGTGCGAACGAGCTCCTGTGCCGTTCGCACATCATCGTCTGAGTCATCCCAGCACTTAGGCACAGACACAACAATGGTATCCAGGACCATGGCAAGGCCACAGAAGTCGACAGAGAACCAGCCGTTACCAGACGCAGAAGCTACGCCAAGGTTACACAGCTCGCCGTGAAGACCGCCGAGTTCAAACGGCCTGTATCTCCCGCCGTCTTGCAATCGCAGCCAGCGCATAACCGCTACACCGCGATGTCGTCGACGTTTTCGTCAGCCTCGTCATCATCCACGTCGACATCCCTCGACGATGCGCGCGCTTCGGCGATTATGTCCCAGACGCAGAACGGATCGCCCTCCCGCAAAGCATCCTCGACCTCTCCGAGAGTCGTGAGCCCTTCAGCGAAGAACTCGGACCTGCTGTCACGGAATACGTCATCCCAGAGGTACATGACTACCTTACGTAGGGCTACATCCACACCCAATGTTTTCATCTCAAGCGGTCCAACGAAGAACGGTCCGACCCTCCGATCCTCGTTGACATTCATTCCGGCGAGACGATCATTGACTGCGCCAAAGAGCTCACGGAGTGTCACAGTGCTGTTGTTATACGAGATTTCTTCGTCCAGCGCCTCGTTAAGGTTGAGGTCAATCGGCACATAGCGATAGTTGAAACGACGTTTGAAGGCAGCGTCGAGGAAGGTCACGCCAAGGTCAGCGCTGTTCATCGTTGCGACAATCGACATGTTCGAGGGAATGCGGAACGCTTCCGCCAAGTCAGCATGGCCTTCCGATCTCAGCCAGCTCGCCAGCTCGTTTGATGGGCGAATAGCATAATCACTCGAGTGATCATTCTTGCGATCAAGCAGTTGGAACATGTCACCGAACACCGCAGCAGCATTAGCACGGTTAATCTCTTCAATGATTAGGCAGTAGTCATGCGTCTTGTCTTCCCACGCACTAACCACCATTTGCGTGAACGGACCAGCGTGATAGCTATAGTCAATGTGAGGTATCCCTCTAACGGTGGATACTTGACCGTCTTCGCCAAAGAGCGTGTCGGCACTCTCTAAATAGACTGGTGTTGGCCTGAATGTACCGACGAAATCGAAGTACGAGTACTCGGGGTGGAACATGACACGAGTGCGAATCGCGCTAGGATAGTAATCGTTTTCAATCGCGTACGACTTGCCAGTACCCGGAGCTCCATACACGATGATGTTGTCACCGGTCTGACGACGCTCAGTGTCCACTATTACGGTCTCATTCTCATCTTGCTCGACATAGGGCATCTTCGAGACGGCAATACGCAGAGCAGAGTCTTTAGCCAAGTGGTCAACGATGACCAGCGCGATCTCATTGGAAGCTTGGGAACGGCGAAGCAGCGTTGATATGGGGGATTGATACCAGTCGGCTCGTGTTGGTGCCTTTCCTCCACCCCACCATTCCTTGTCGGTTAGAAAGCGCATGAACATCCTAGTTGCTTCATGCACGTCATCCTCTGTTGATGAGGTGTATGTAGACGTGAAGTAATCGAAGGCAATTCTCTCGCAACGTTCGACCACTTCTTCACTTGCTTCGTGGTCTCTCATTGCCTCGCACCACTTGTCGCGCGAAGCATACCCCTTTGCCATTTCGGCCACCAGCTGATTCAGTACATGTTTGTAACGCATCAGTGCGTTGTAATATGGGACCGCTAAAGTGCACTGCACAAGCGTTGATCCTGGTACCCAGCACTCACCATCTCGGCGGTTAATGACGAATGAGTACCGGTAAAACTCCAACTTTCTGAATGCGCCAAAGCGCCGTTCATAGTCTCGATAGGCACTACGTACATCGCCAGTGATTTCATAGTCGCCATATTTGAACGTGTCTAGGTCTGCGCGGCACTTCTCTAGAACCGGTTCGAAATCCGGAAGAATGCTCTCGTGAGTTGTACCCTCATCCATATCGCGCCCCTATGCATAGTTGCAGATTAACGTGATGCAAGTATACCTGACATCTGGGATCCTTAAGAAGCGATTGATAGGCGCTAGCAGCACGTCATGACCGTGCCCACCCTATCTCGGAATTCTGAACTCGGCTTACAAAATGACTCTATTTCTACTCAAGACATTAGTTGCAGCGTGCTAATCCTCACCCCATGCGATGAGAAGCTTCATGATTCATCGCCTGTAAAGCCGCCCGCACGTCGACGGTCAAGGGCCCCACGGAACCTCGCACAAATCGGAGGGCGATTGGTGGAGGTTGCCATGGAGCACCATTGCCCCTCGCCTACCACGGGGCGGGAACCCTTGGCCTCCAAGGGTGGCAAGCGCGCACGGACGGTCCGTGCGGCACCGCCACCCGAGAGGAGACAAGGACATGGCAACCACCAAGAGCACCAAGCGTCACGCGAGCAAGGCAGAGCGCCAGCAGGCGCGCGAGAGGGCGCAGGAGCGTGCGCAGGCGGCACTCGACCGCCTCGGCGAGGGCGTCCGCGCCGTGTACGACTCCGAGCGCTGGGAGTCGTGGCTGCGGAGCCTCTCAAGGTTCCACGAGTACAGCCTCGGCAACACCATCCTGATTGCGATGCAGATGCCGACCGCCACGCACGTGGCCAGCTTCAGGAGCTGGAAGCGCGACTTCAACAGGTACGTGAAGAGGGGCGAGCGCGGCATCGAGATCCTCGTGCCCATGCTCGTGAAGGACAGGGACGAGGACGCCGACGAGGATCGCCGCCTCGTGGGCTTCCGCGTGGGCCACGTCTTCGACGTCAGCCAGACCGACGGCGAGCCTCTGCCCACCCTCGTGGACGAGGTCGCGGGGGGCGTGGAGCGCTACGCCGCCGTGATGGAGGCCGTCCGCGCCGTCTGCGCCTACCCCGTCGAGCTCGTGCCCGACCTGCCCGAGGGCACCAAGGGCTTCTTCCGCCGCGGCGAGCTCGTCGCCATCCGCGAGGGCATGGGCGAGGGCCAGACCGTGAAGACCGCCCTCCACGAGCTGGCGCACAGCCGTCTGCACGACGGCGACCCCGAGGGCATGCCCGACCGCGCCATGCGCGAGGTTCAGGCCGAGAGCGTCGCCTACGCCGTGAGCGCCGCTCTCGGGCTGGACACCTCCGGCTACTCCTTCGGCTACGTCGCCAGCTGGGCCGTGGGCAAGACCGACGAGGAGATGCGCGCGTGCCTGCAGGTGGTACGAGACGCCGCCAAGGCGATGGTGGAGGACCTCCAGGCGGCCATGGCGGCATAGCCGAGAGTGCCAAGCGGGGCAACGGGCACCTGCCCCGGCGGGCGCCTCCCTCGGCCAAGATCCGCCCCGCGATGGCACAATCCCGTCCCGTGATCATGCGATCGCGCCCCGGAACCCCAACCCCTAACAGCCTTGCCGATGAAGCCTTGCTCTCCCCTTCGTCGTGAGATGAACTCTCCCACGGAGGGAGGTCTTGCTCTCTCTCCTCTTGTGGGAGAATCAAATCTGTCGACAAGTGAGGACATGCACTATGGGCTATCCAATCGAAAGCATCGCTCATGCAATGGAAATACTCTTCCAAGAAGCCTATCCGTCCGAAGGGGAGCTGGCAGCACTTCACTTTGGCGTGAAGGATCTAGCGGCACAGTTGGTATTCGAGCTCATCTTTGAAGACTACAAGGAACACTCCTCCCGTCACCCAATTGACTACTACATCAAGCGCTACGACATTGATGCAAATAACCGCAAGTACACGAGGGCCATCAACTACTCGCAGCATTACAGGACTGCGAGCAACGAGACCATCGAGGCTGTTTTCGGAATACGTCTACCAGAGCTTGAGCGAGTAGACATGGAGGGAAAGAATCGTTTTCGTGGCTACCCTCTCACGACGCTCGACTTCCTCGGGTTGAAGCTCCAGTCTGAATGCAAGTTACTAGAGAAACTGCACGTTGGACAGATCGACGACTCGCACAAGGTGAGCGAGGGGCGCTTCCGCGAGATGTTCAGTAACTACCATGAGTGTCTCGACAGGCTCGAGCCACGCGTGAATGCCCAAGCAGACGTGATAACAAACACCCTGCTCTATTTCAGTACCGAGACACACTTCCTGATTGATTTCCTCTACGGGATTGTTGTTGCTGCAGAGAGACACGGCTTCCCATCAGAGGTGCCGTCACAGCGCATTATCGACATATGCGGCCCAGAGGTTCTCGTCCCTTCAACCGAGTGGTGTCCTGCAGTCCCCTATGCAGACAACTTCATGCTAATGAGATGGAGTTGCCTCTTCGACGATATATTCGAGGACGGCGATGAGGCATGGGCTCGCAAGGCCACCCTTCTCCTCGACTGTAAGCAGCTGAAATCTCATGTGCTACAAACGCGTCGAGACCGAATGGTGTCGATGGTCTCGGAGCTTGACACCCAGGAGAAAGCGGACTTCATCATGGACAACTACTGGGTCTGGGATATCAGACCTGAGTACGAGTGGACATCAGAACGCATTCGTTATTTCCGCAAGCTGCACCCCCTTGTGATGAGATTGTCAGAGAAGCCTCGCGTGAAGTGACCCATCCCGTTTTCTGTTAATGGGTCAGGCGAAGCGGGATGTTAGCCTCCAGTCAAGAGAAGCCGCCGGCAGGTTTCAGAGACACGATTGATTGGAGTCATCATGTACGCACAGGACATAAAGCTAAAAAACGATTGGGTCGAAGTGATTCTCGGAATCGCGAGGTTCTTCTTGGAACACTCTGAGATCAACTTCAACGGGGCGGAGCACACGGCCTCAATCAAGTACAAGGGACCAAACGGATGGAGGATGAGCTTCGAAGCATCCCCAGAGGTTGAGTGTCAGGGAAAGGAGCTGCTCCTCGGAGAAACGCTGAACAGCGCCGAGGTCGAGGACGCCTCCTAATAAGCACGGTTCAACCATTCAAGCAGCCGAACCCTGCCAACATCAGGTAGGGTTCGGCTGCTTTATAGCAAGCTGCCTATTCCATGTACAAGTCCATGGAATAGTTCTCCCGCACCGCTTGGGGAACGGTCGCCCGCCGGGCCTCGGCCACGTCGCCACGCTCCATCGCCTCGCCCTCTCCCCCTCCCATCCCCACCGCGCGCGGAGCGGCCCACCCATGACAGCTTGTCATGGGTGTCGCGTGCGGGGGAGCCCCCGCGCCCCTAGGATTGGCATGACCCCTTGTACATAGAGAACCCGTCCCAGGGAGGCCCATGCCCAGACCCGTCCAGCTCCACGTCATGCTCTCCGAGGAGGAGATGTCCTCACTGCGCTCGCTCGCCAACTTGCTCGGGACCACCGTCTCGGACACGGTGCGCCTCCTCGCACGGGCCGGCGCGACGGCGCCCATGGGCGCGGCCGCCGGCGTCCTCGTCCTGGACCGTAGGACCCTCGCCGCCTACGTCCGCAACGTGCGCTCGCTCGGACACCTCCTCAACCAGTCGACCCACGCCCTGAACGCGATCGCCAAGGCGGTTCGCGAGTCTGGCGTAGACGCCCTCGACCTCGCCGAGGCGATGGAGGGCGTGACGTACGGGCTCGACGAGGTGAGGAGGGACGCGGCCGAGGTCCGGCGCCAGGCCGCTGAGCTCACCGGCATGCCGGTCGTCTTCGGGGAGTAGCCGTGCCGCTCGTCAAGCCGATCTCCGGCCACACCAAGCTCGGCTCCGCGCAGCGCTACCTCGAGAAGGAGGGCCGCGCGCTCGCGAGGGACTTCCTCAACCTCGACGCGCCCATGGCGGGCATCGGCGAGGACGGCCTCCCCGAGTACCGCGAGTACGACTGGGCGTCAATCATGGACGAGACCCGAGAAAAACTGGGCAACGACAGCCCGTTTAAGGGCAGGAAGGCACGCACCTACAAGCATTATGTCTTCTCCCCCGACCCGAGGGACGCGGTGAGCCTCTCAGAGCTCCGGTCTGTCACCATGTCATGGGTGGAGGAGAACTTCGGCGACTACGAGGTCGCCGTCGTGTACCACGACGACAACGAGCACCACGTGCCCCACGCCCACGTCATAGTCAACAACACCAACCTCGTGACCGGAAGGCGCCTCCAGGACCCAGACCCCAGGGCGCTCAAGAGGTCCGCCCAGAGGATCGCCGGAGAGATGGGACTCTCCCGATTTTCGGACAGGCCGGGAAGGGCGAGCGAGAGGGACTCCGACGTATACATGAGGCGCCACGTCGACCGCCCGGAGGCAGAGTACGATGGCCGCGGCGAGTACTCCTGGGTTGCGGACATACGCGCCCGGGTCGACGTCGCGAGGAGCCTCTCCCGCAGCCCCGATGACTTCCAGGGCGCCCTCAGGGAGATGGGCGTCAACGTCCGCGTCTCCGCGAGAAGGGCCGACGACTGGGTCTACTCACTGGCGGGGACACCGTCCAGACAGGTGAGCGGCTCCAGGCTCGGGGCGTCCTACACGAGGCGCGAGGTGACGAGGTGGATCGCCAACCCGAGCAGGCTGAGGCCAGGCCCGGTCACGTCGAGAAACGTGAGGTCGATAGCGTCGGGCGCCATCGAGGTGAGGGACCTCAGGGAGCTCAACCGCCTCGCCGAGGCCATGAGCACGATCTCCCGAGGCGGCTTCAGGAGCCTCGCCGCCATTGACTCGGCCATCTCCAGGCTTGAGAGGATGCCCAACCGCGATGCGAGCGTGGCAAGACTCGAGCGCGTGAGGGAGTACTGCGCGGAGCACTCGATACTCCCGGAGAGATCGAAGTCGCACACCGGCATGCGACGCGCAGACGGCCCAACAAGCGCGAGGGACACGCACGGGCACTCCCTGGGCAGTGGCGACTCCGCGCGCCAGGCGACCGTGCCCGAGGCGACGCGAGACGGGAGGGGCGAGCGATGAAGGTCACCGTGCACTACGAGGACGGGTCGGTGGAGACGTTCGACACCAACGCCCTGACCACCACGAGCCCACTCGGCATGGGAAACGCGCTAACCGACTTCCGGGTGGCGATGGACGATGGCCTTTGGGTCGAGGTGAGCTGGTACCGGGTGCCGCAGGGTCCCACCGAGGACGGCGCGCTCCCCCTGGCCCAGCGCTCGCCCGGGTGCCGCGTCCACGTGCTCTCGGACGCGGAGGTCGCGCAAGCGCGCTCGATAGAGATCGACGGCAGGGTGCAGTGGCTCAGGATCGGCCCCGACCTCTGTGACGTCGCGCGGCTCGACGAGACCACCGACCTGCTCTGCGGCCTCTCCAAGGGCTCCTCATGCATCGCCGCGCGCGTCGCGAACATGCACGACGCGATCATGGGGATGCTCGGGCCCAATGGGTCGCATGAGGAGGACAGGGAGCGCCTGTACGCGATGCTCGGCATGACGGAGGCCAGCTACGAATTTGTGTCCGACGTGGCTGCTAATGTTTACTCGGACGATACTCTCGAGTAGGAGCGTGTGAGATGGGCGTGGCCAAGCGTGTACTGGGTGCGATAGGCAAGTTCTTCCTGATGTGGATGAGGTTCGTAGCGAGGATCATCCTGCTGTTCTGGCACTACGGGTCATAGAGCACGCATCAGAATGGAATCTCGAAGTCTTCGATAGGGTCGCCGTTTTCTAGTTGCGCGTCATCGCTTTCAGACTGACGTAGCTCAACGGAAAAGGTGATGACTTTCTCCCAAACGGTTTCAAACTCCTTTGGGATGTCCTCCACTTGAAGAGCCCTCGATGTAGCGCGTGCAAGTTCCGGTTTTGACGTTACTCCGTACTCGTCGCGCCACTGCTTCTCATAGGTAAGGTATGACGCTGACTCTGCACGCATGAACCGCTCGAAGTCTTTAGAGAAGAATGCTGCATCCCTACATACGTACATCTCGCCATCGCCGACCATTCCGTCAAGAATGGCGCTTACGTCAATGCCTAGAATGGTGCCGAGCGCATCGTTGGCTGCCTTTCCGCCCTCCTTCTTGATATCGCCGTCAAAGATGCAACAGCACTCGATCCCAAATGCAGAAAAGAGTCTCCAGTAGAGGGGTATCGAAGTCTTGCCCCGGACATTGACTATTTCCACGCCTTCACGAACGAGTGAGTGACCGAGCTTTGAAAACAGCTCGGGGAGCGCAAAGTACTCTGTTGCGCCTTCGACAATCAGCACCTTCGATGCGAAGAAGCCCTTTGCCTCGTCAGGGAATAGTTTGCTTCCATAAAAGCGTGAAACGTTTTCGGCAGTTACCTTATCTGCAGGAGCCCCAAGCTCGTGGCAGTGCCGCGCGAGCTCACCTGGCGAGACCTGCCTTGCCGAGGTGATTCCTTCGGAGCTCTTTGTAACCCTGACCATCCCGTCAAGGTTTGACATGTCAAGGAAGTCTGCGGAGTGGGTTGACAGGATGACTTGCAGGCCTTCGTTGCAAACCTCGTATACGTATTCCTTCAACCACCGTTGGGCCAAGGGGTGCAAATGGGCTTCCGGCTCCTCGATGATGAGGACGAGGGCCTTGGCACCAAACGTCTCGACGTAGGCCTTGGCAAATGCCATGAGCAGAACCTGCTGTTCTCCTGTACCGAACTCTTCGAACGCCCTGACATCATCTCCTTCATAAGCATATATGCGGATGGACTTGGCAAAGTTGTTTGGGTCGTATGCAGAGAAGTCTGCTTTCAGGCTATGAACGAAGCCTTTGACCGACTCCTCGAGCACATCTTTGAATTTGGAGAAGAATGTCGCGTATTCGGGGACGCCCTCAAAGGTCTTCTTTATCTCCTCGAAGGAAGCCTCCAAGGAAATCCTGTCGTCCTCGGACAAGGACTGGTGTACAGCGTGCGAGAACTTGCTAAGCAGCGAGTAGCGGCTGTAGTAGCTGAGTTCCCGGCCGATGTCCCGGTCAGCATCAACGACGAAGGACTGGATAACTGATCGGGCGTCATTATTGATGTAGAGCTTGCTTCCGTTGAGATCCGTAAACTGGCTCTGCGAGGCATCGGCTGCGTAGTGTAAGACAAAGTGGTCGTAGAGGTTGCCATACCTGTCAACGAAGTATGTGGAGTCGAATTTGCAAGCGATAGTTGCATTCGGATATGAGGACTTGTCGCGCATGAAAAAATCGCTGTCCTCCAACTCTTGCGTCAACGGCCAACGCTCCCCAAGAGCTCGCTGTATCGCACTGATGATGTTTGACTTCCCCGCATTGTTGGCGCCAAACAACACAAGAGGTTTGTTCTCCGGCATTCGTATCTCAACGTGACCGATCGAGCGATAGTGGTCAATGACTACTTTGCTGAGCCGCATTCGTTCTCCAATCTATGGCGATAACAAGATTTTAGCCCCCGCATCGCAGCCGGAATGATCGATGGGGCGATGACCCCAGTGGCCATCGCCCCATCTCCACCAATCGTTCTATTGAGCTCCTACCGGCGGAGTCCCTCCATCCGGTCCGCCTCGCCCGCCACTCGGCAGCAGGCGTAGGCGGTCATCGCGATGACGCCGAGCGCCACCAGGATCGCCTTCCTCACACTATCACCTCCTCTCCCTGGCCGAGGTCGGGCATGACCTGCGTGACGCGGCCGCGTCGGATGTGCGGGTAGCCGTCGTCGGGGTCGTCACCGTCCCACCCGTCACCGCGGCGGCGTCGGTGGAGCTCCCACACGCCAAGCGCGACGAGCCCGGAGCCGCTGGCCACCATCGCCGCAACGAACGGCCCGAGCCGGGTGTCATCGCCCGTCTTGGGCAGCAGTCGCGGTGTGGTCGGGTTCTCGGGCACCTTGGGCTCCTCGACGTGGATGGTCTGGCCCTCGTCCTTGAGGTCCTCGTGCTTTGCCACGGTCGCCTTGCCCTGGGTCAGCACCTCGAAGGCCACGAGGTCGTGACCGCCCAGCTGCGATGCGTCCAGCTCGAAGGTGACGATCACCTTGCCGTCAGCCTTTTCGGGCTTGAACGAGGTGCTGGCTGTCACCGGCTTGCCGGACCCGTCGGTCACGGGCTTGCCGGTCTCGCGGTCCATGAGCGTGCCGGTCAGCGCATACTCCTGGCCCGGCGTGAGACCCTGGTAGGAGACCGCGTCGACGATCTCGACCTTTGTGGCCTCGACCGTATGGTCGCCGTCGGCCTTGTCGGTGGCGGTGGTGCCGATGGCCACGACGCGCACCGTCTGGCCATCGTCCTCGATGTCCTCGTGGTTGGCCACGATGGCCTCCCCGCGCGTGAGCACCTCGAAGGCGACCAGGTCGTGCCCTGCCAGCTTGGAGCCGTCCACCTCGAAGGTGACCGTGACGGTGCCGGACTCCTCCTTCGGGGTGAAGGTGGCGCTCGTCGTCGCTCCGTCGACCGCCTTGCCCGTGGCCTTGTCCATGAGGGTGCCGGTGACGACGTACTCCTGGCCGGGCGTGAGGCCCTCGTAGGCCACCTCGTCGGCGATGCGGAGCTTGGCCGAGGCCTGTGCCACGTGGTCGCCGTCGGAGGCGTCGGTGGCGGTGGTGCCGATCGCCGGGATGCGCACGGTCTGCCCCTCGTCGGTGAGGTCCTCGTGCGCGGCCACGACGTGTCCCTGCCAGGAGACGCGCTCGAAGGCTACGAGCCCGTGCCCGGAGAGCTCGGAGGCATCGATGGTGAAGGTGACCTCGACCGTCCCGCTCGCCTCCTCGGGCGTGAAGGTCGCGGACGCCGTGGCGCCCTCTATGGCCTCGCCCGTCGCCTTGTCCACGAGCGTGCCCTCCACGGCGTGCTCCTCGCCGGGGACGAGCCCCTCGTAGGAGACAACGTCGGTGATGGTGAGGGACTCGGATGCCGCCGCCTCGTGGGCCCCGCCTGTCGTGGCGGTGGTGCCGATCTTGGGCAGCGTGACCGTCTGGCCCGCGTCCTCGATGTCTGCGTGCTCGGCGACCTCGGCCTCGCCGAGGTAGAGGCGCTCGAACACGACCACGTCGTGCCCCGCGAGCTGCGTGGCGTCGAAGGAGAGCTCCACCGTCGCCTCGCCGTCCGGGGACTCGGGTGTGAGCTCAGTGGTGGCGCTGACGGCGCTCCCGTCGAGTCCCGTCACCGGCTCGCCGGTCGACTTGTCCATGAGGGTGCCTGCCAGCTGGTAGGTCTGGCCGGGCAGCAGGTTCTGGTAGGCGACCGTGTCCGTGACGGTCACGGAGTCGTCGGCGAGCGCCACGTGCGCGCCCGTCTCGGAGTCGGCAGCGGTGGTGCCGATCTCGGGGACGTGGACCGTCTGGTCCTCGTCCTCGATGTCGGCGTGGACCGCCACCTCGACGCCGTCCTCGAGCAGGCTCTCGAACGCGACGATGGACACGTGGTTGACGTAGTTCACCTTGAACGTGAACTCCATCTCCACGGTGCCGGAGCTGGTCTTGGCCTTGAAGGTGGTGCTGGCCGTGGCGGGGTTGCCGTCCGCGTCGAGCAGGGGCTCCCCCGTGGCCTTGTCCATGAGGGTGCCGTTGACGGTGTACTCGCGGCCCAGCTCCAGGTTCTCGTACCAGACCGTGTCGGTGAGCGTCATGTCGTGGTCGCCCTTGGTGATGTGGGTCCCCTCGCGTCCGGTCAGCTCGGTCTCGATGCGCGGGCCGGGACTGTCGTCGACGGTGCCGCCGTCGACGTCGGTGCCGTGGCGCGTCACCGTGATCGTGAGCGTGACGAGCTCGAGGCCCTCGTTGGCGGCCACGCGCAGCTCCTCCACCCGGTAGGTGTCGAAGGGGAGCGCCCCCAGGCTGTCGATCGGGTCGGTGGTGACGTCGGTCGCGCCTGTGAACCACACGCCCGCGTCGGGGTCGAGCGCGGCCTCGTCGACCGTGCCGTCCGCGGACACCGCCGCGTCGTTGGCGTTGGTGCGCTGGGAGTGCGGGTTCCAAGAGCTGGCCGTGTCGATCTGCCCGTTGGCGTCGCTGACGACGACGTGGGACTCGCCGGTGGTCTCGGAGGTGACGAGGAACGGGATGCCCGAGAGGCGCCCCATGCCGCGCTCGCGCACCTTCACGAGGTGCAGGTCGCCTCGGATGACCTGGTCGTCGACGGCGTCCTCGGTCGTGTTCAGCAGCGCCACCGAGCCGTCCTCGCGAACCTCGAAGGTGCGCGACCACTCCTCATTCAGGAGGTAGCCCCTCGGGGCCTTGGTCTCGCGCACTACGTAGGTACCGTAGGGCAGGCCGTCCGACGCCACGAAGGCGAGGCCGTCGGCGTCGGTGGTGAGCGTCAGGCACGCGTCGCCCGGCTGGACGAGCTCGCCCCCCACGAGCACGGCGCGCTCGCTCGAGTTGTAGACCGTGAGCTCGGCGCCCTCGAGCGAGGCCCCTCCCAGTGGGCGGAACCTCAGCGTCTCTCGGTCCTGCTTGGCGACGTCGAGGCCGCCGCGGATCACCTGGTCCGCGTTGTGCTGGCCCTCGCCGGGGCTGTACACCTTGCCGTCCTCGCGTACCTCGAAGGTGAAGGACCAGGCCTCGTCCGGGAGGTAGCCCGTGGCGGGCTCGATCTCGCGCACCTCGTAGGTTCCGTAGGGCAGCAGGTCCGCGGGCGTCGCGAGCGACCCGTCGTCGGGATCGGCGGTGCCGCTCCACACGGCCTCGTCCCTCCCGTAGGGCTTCCCGCCCACCGTGACGGGACCGGCGCTCCTGTTGTAGATGGTGTAGGTGGCGTCGAGCGAGGCGTCGCCCTGGGGGACCGTCCCGTCAAGCTCCAGGTCGCGCTTGGCGAGCGACATGCCTCCGCGGATGACGTCGTCGGCGACCTCAGGCGCCACGTAGGTCGTGACCGCCTCGGCGGTGCCCTCTGCCGTGACGCTCACGGTGTGGGGCCTGCCGTCGGTGAGGAGGTAGCCCTCCGGGGCCTTGGTCTCGGTCACGACGACCGTGCCGAGCGGGACGGTGGGGTTGCCCTTGGAGTCGTGGTAGAGGTCGTCGCCGGAGACGAGGTGCTCGGCATCGAGCGTGGCCCTGCCGTCCGCCCCGGTGCGCAGCACCCAGGTGCGGGCGGGCTTCCCCTCGGCCTTGGCGGAGGCGTAGCACTCCACGCGGAACTCCGCCCCGGCGAGCGTGGCGTCGCCCTGGGCCGCCGCGCCGGTCTCCGAGTCCACCTTCGCGACCGCGAGGTCGAGCGGGTTGGACTGCGGCTGCTCCGGGGCGTCGACGTGGGAGTCCCTCCCCGCGCTGACGGTGACCCTGTGCGCCTTCCCGTCGAGGGCGTATCCCTTGGGCGCCTTGGTCTCGCGCACCCAGTAGGTGCCCGGGGCGAGCTGGTCTGCCGAGCCGTTCCCCTTCGAGTCCGTCTTGATGGTGGCCGCCTTGTTGGTGCAGCCCTCGTCGGTGAAGACGCCGTACTCCGCGCCTGCCAGGCTGTAGAGCCCCTCTGCCGCAGATACGGAAGTGTCGGCGGAGGACTTGCCCAGGCTGATGGAGCCGTAGGGCAGCACCTCGACGACGCTCTGGCATGGGGCCCCGTCGTTGTACCAGACGCGGCTCATGCGGTCCCACTCGCCGCTCTGCCCGGCGTGCGCGCGGGCGTCCGCCACCACGGACTGGATCTTGCCGGCGTCGGACCGGCTGACGCGGCCTCCCGCGCCCTCGTAGATGTTCCCGCTCATGTCGGCCACCGAGTACGCGCCGCCCCCGAAGTCGACGCTCGCGCCGCAGAGCATCCACACCGCGAGGTTGATCGAGGAGTCGGGCGTGGCGAAGCCCTGCGGGTTGCCCGGCGCGACCTGGCTCATGAGGTAGGCCAGCGCGTGCGGGTCGGGCAGGATCCCGGAGGCCTCGCCGGTCCAGTCCCATCGGGTGAACGTGTGGTCGTCGGGGTTGCCGCGCTCGGGGTTGATGCAGTACGCCTCGTGGCCGTCTGCCGTGCCGAACGCGATGAAGCCCTCGCCCCCGTGGGTCGAGCTCGTGATGGTCATGGAGCCGCTCGCCGCGTAGGCGGCGATCGGCGCGAGCGCGCCGAGGAGCTGGGACGCGACGAGCGCCGCCGCCATCACGAGCCCCCCGAGGCGCCTGAGGATGTCCTCTCTCTTCCCGCGCATGGCTACTCGCCCCGCACTGTCTCGGGCTGGGGGTCGCCGGCCCCAGGGCGCATGGCCTCGGAGCAGGCGCGGGCGTCCTGCGCGTGCTCCGCGAGCGGGCGGGGCGCCTGGTGGAGCTCCGCCCAGCGTCGGCGCGACTCGATGAGGGCCTCCTTGATCGCCTGAGGCGGGACCTTGCGGGTCTCGACCTGGTTGCGGCCGTTCTCGTCGGGGATGGGGTTGCCGTCCGCGTCGAGCACGGAGCGGCGCAGCCACACCTCTCGGTCGGCGAGCAGCGGGATGTCGCGCCAGTGCTCCCCCTTGAAGCGGCTCTCGTCGACGAAGAGCGCGCTGAACTGCCAGCCCCCGAGGTCCTCGCCGTCGACGACGGTCCCCATGGGCAGCGTCACGAGGTTGAACGACCTCTCCTCGCCGGTCTTCCAGTCCTGGTAGTGGATGTCCTCGCGCACGAAGTTCTCGTGCACGGTGAGGTAGACGCGCTGGCGCCCCTCGTGGTTGGTGTCGGCCATCGGTGGCCTCCCTTCCGCCCGGCGCTGCCGGGCCGATGTCTGTTTCCTTCCTATGCCTGCCCCTCGGCGGCCCCTCTCCCTTCCTATCCGCCCAGGGCGTCGCGCGCCCAGCTGCCGGACTTGGCGAGGCTGAGCACGAGCAGCACGCACATGGCCATGTACTGGAGGGCGTAGCTGAGCCCTCCCACGACCGAGTCCGCGGCCGTGCCGGTGCCCGCGCTGGCCGCGTCGAGCCCGCCGAGCACGACGGGGAACGCGACGAGCAGCACGAGCGTGATGATGCCGGCGAGGCAGGTCCCCGCGAAGTGCCGCAGGAACGAGACCCCGGCCTGGCGGGTGTCCTCGAGGCCCATGAGGGCCAGCGGTATCGGCGAGAGCGCCGCCATCATGTAGATCTGGATCGCGCGCCCCCAGGTCACGACGAGCGCGACCACGTAGGCGACGATGACGACGAGCCAGGAGACGAGCGCGACGACGATCATCGCGAGCAGGGCCGCCACGTCGTCGTCCTCGGTGACGACCGAGACCTCGGTGAGGTCCATGGCCCCGCCAGGGCCGACGACCGAGGACGCGCGGCGGATCGCGAGCCTCGCCACCTCGTAGAGGGCCCTCATGAGCTCGAAGGAGTTCTGCACGAGGAAGAGCATCACGGCGAAGAAGACGAGCAGGAACACGACCTCCCTCACGCCGGGCATGCTCGCGTTGCCGTCCATGCGCTGGGATATGTGGATGAGCTGCACCGTGAAGACGAGCGAGAGGACCCCGCAGCCTATGGGCAGGACAGCCGACTGCCAGACCCCGTGCGCGATGCCGTAGAGGCTGGCCGAGCCCGCCGAGCCCAGCATCGTCTCGAAGGGCGCCGAGAGCACCCCGTCCACGCCGATCGAGGCGAGCACCTTGGCCTGCGCGCCGAAGATCCAGTTGGCGCAGTCGCGCAGCACCCCGCACATCCACTCGTTCACGTCGTCGCCGATCGAGGCGTATGCGGGCGTCGGCGCGGCCAGCGCGAGGGCGGCGGCCAGCGCCGCGACGAGGGACGCCGCGAGGCGGCGCCGGTCCCTAGCGCCCATCTGTGGACACCTCGAAGGTCGTGCCGTCCCACGCGACCGCCACGGTGGTAGAGGCGGGGTCGTCGCAGGCGAGGGTCGCGGTGACGCGCCCGCTCGCCGTGTCGAGCGAGACCTCGGGGGAGAACGTCGCCGTGGCGGCGTCCGGGACCCACGTGGCGCAGAACGCCTCGACGCCGTGGGCGAAGCCCTGCCAGTCGCCCACGAGCGAGAGGTAGGCCTCGGGCACGCCCTCGATGCGGACCGTGCCCGTGCCCTCGGCCTCGACGTAGGTCCCCGCCAGTCGGAAGGCGCCTGAGGAGACCGTCATGCGGCCTCCGTCGCGCCCCAGGCGCAGCTCGTCGTCGAAGGTCGCCCCCTCGGGCCCGACGCAGCGGACCTCGACGAGCCCCTCCGACTCGCCGAGCTCCTGGAACGACGTGACGGTGAGGTCTCCCTCCGCCGAGCGCTCGAGGAGCGTGCCGCCACGCACCGAGAGCGTGGCGCCCGATCCGTCGGCCGCCTCCCAGGCGCGCGTGCGGACCTCGTCGGCCTCGCCCTCGGGCTCGGGGATGCGCCAGCGCGTGACCGGCACCTCCTCCTCGGTGGCCACCGCCTCGGTGGCGGCCGGCGTCTCTTGGTCCCTCCTGGCCACGCACCTCGTGGCGCACGAGACCATGCCGACGGCGACGGCCCCCGCCACGGCGAGCGCGATGATCGTGTTCCTTCTCTCCATGTGTCTCTCCTCCCTATTCCAGCGGGATGCCTCCGTACCAGCCCCAGCGCGGGGTGGCGCGCGCGGAGTAGTAGGCCACCCACTCATCGACGGGGGTCATGCGTATGTAGCCGACGTTGTCGCGGACCATGCCGCCTCCCACGTAGACGGCGACGTGGCCGTAGATCTTGCCGGCCTCCGAGGCGGGCGAGGACGGCACCGCGATCACCATCCCGGGCCTGAGGGTCGACAGGTCCGAGCTCGTGCACCACGACCAGTAGATGTCGCGTGCGTCGCCGCCGTACTGGCGCCCCAGCCCCACGCGCTCGTAGACGCGCATGACCCACTCCGCGCAGTAGCCGCCCTCGTGGTAGGTCTCCGCGAAGGCCGCGTTGACGACGGCCTGCTGCCTCGCCGACGCGTCCGCGCCGAGGTCGAGCGCGCCGGTGACCTCGCCTCCCGATGCCTCGAAGTCCTCCGCGCTCATCGAGTCGAACCGCCTGAGGCCGTAGGAGTCCATGACCGAGACGAGCGCCGCCACGTAGTCGGAGCTCGTGGCGTACCCCGCGTCCTTGAGGCCCTCGGCCATGAGGTCCGAGTCGCGCTCGGCGATCGCCCGCCGGATGATGGGGTTGTCCGCGTAGAGCGGGTTCTGCAGCAGCACGCGCGAGCGGAAGCGGATCGAGGCGACCTTCGAGGTGAAGCAGGTGAAGTAGTCGGTGATGGTTACGGCCACCCCGTCGTACTCCTCGCCGGTGAGCCACGCCTCGCAGCCCGACACCTCGGGGCACCCAGCGAAGCTCGGGGACCACTTGATGCCGAAGAGGTTGTTGTCGCGCTCGGCGAGCCCCGAGAGGTGGTCTCCCACGCCGGACTCGAGGATGATCTGCGCGAGCGTGCAGCCCGCCGGGTGTCCGTACTCCTCCTGGCACTCGAGGGCCTCGAGCACCATCTCGTAGGTGATGTAGGGCGGCAGCCCCGCCACGACCCTCTGCATGTCGTCCTCGTGCTTCCAGAACCCGAAGAGCGAGCCCATGAGCTGGCTCGCGAGCAGTGCCGCGAGCACGAGCGCGAGCGTGGCTGCGGCCGCACCTGCCAGGGGTGCCGCGAGCGACGCTATCGCCGCGACGAGCCTGTCGCGGACCCTTCGCCTCGCCCCAAGGGCGACGGGCGAGGCCGCGGTCGGCGCAGCCTGGGCCGCGTGCGCGCCGCGGATGGCCGAGGCCATGTTTGCTCGCCCCTGCCGCTCCCTCGCCGTCAGCCGCCTTCGCGCCGAGCGCGAGAGCCTCCCCGGGCGGGACGGCCTCGACGCAACGCGCGAGTCGTGGCGCGGGGTGGGCCTGCGCCGCCGCATGGCGGCCTCGCGGCCGCCTTCGGTGTCGATGCGCTGGCGTGGCTGGCGCGTCCCCGTTGACGCGGCTGGCGCATCTGCGTTGGTGCGACTGGCGGGGATGCGTTGGTGCGTTTGGCGGGCCTGCGTCGTTCGCCGCGGGAATCCTGTCGCGCCTTCAGCCGCGACGGGTGTCTCTCCCGCGTCCTCCGCTTCGGCGGCGCCGTCAGAGAGCCGGTCGTACATGCGCCGCTTCAGCCCGCCCTCTGCGATGGCGATCGCGTCGTCGGAGGCGTCGTGGTCGCCGTCGCCGTCCCGGTCGCCGCCGAGCGCCCAGTCGGCGGCCTCCGCCGCCCTGCGGCGCCGGTCCTCGAGGCGCACGGCCCTGGCCGCTGCCGCCGAGGCCCCGGCGCGGGCCCCGCCCCGCCTGGTGGCGGAGAGGGCGCCCTCGTCCGAGCCGTGGGCGATGCCGGCGCTGACGGCGTCGGTCCTGCCCTCGCGGGCGACCGATGCCGCGCTTCCGGCGCTCCTCTTGGCGACGTCCGGGCGTGCCGTCATGCGAAGTGCCTCCCCGGGGGCGCCATGGGGTCGGGCACGCGGCGTGCGAGGCGCCCGGTGTCGCCCGCGGCCCGCCTTGCCTCGGCGACCTCGTCGGGCTTGGTGTTGAAGAGGTCGTAGAGCTCGCCCCTGGGGAAGTCGTCCTTGATGGGGACGCGCGCGGCGCCCGCGACCAGCAGTCCCTCTCCGGGCCGCACCGACTCGTCGATGTAGGTTGCCTCCTCGTCGGAGAGCCCGAGCAGGTCCACCCACGCCTTGCGGTCGAGCGGCGACTGCTTGTGCAGCAGGATGAAGTCGGAGTTGAGCACCATGTTGCGCGCCTCCTCGTGCGCGAGCATGTAGACGCTGTTCTGCGTGATGCCCGTGCAGACGAGGTTGAACTTGCGGCCCTCCGCCCAGAACTTAGAGAAGTAGCTTACGATCGCGGGGTGGTCGAAGAGCGACTGGACCTCGTCGATGTAGAGCCAGGTGGTCACCCCCCTCTCCCAGTTGCGGTACATGAGGTTGCGCACCGCCTCCAGCGCCGTGAGCATCGCGAAGGTGCGCATGTTGCTGGAGAGGTCCTTCAGGTCGATGTTGGTGACGCGGGCGTCGAAGCCCACCGTCGACTCGTGGTTGAAGAACGAGAGGGCGCCCTTGACATAGCGCTCGTAGCGGAGCGCTATGTCGCGCGCCTCGGGCTCCCCCTGCTCGAGGAGCACGTCGTAGAGGTCGCCGAGCACGGGCACGCGCCCCACCGCGCCGCAGCGCTCGTAGGCGAGCTCCACGCAGCGGCTGATGATGGACTTGTCCGCCTCGGGCAGGCCCTGGCTCCCCTCCGCCATCGTTGCCCCCGAGAGTGCAAGGAACGCGTCGATCTTGAAGGCTCGCTGCGCCGCGGGCGGCTGCCCGGCGACGTCGGCGAGGTCGAAGGGGTTGAGGCAGGCGCCCGAGCCCGGGCCGAGCTTCACCGAGACGCCGCCGTTGGGCACAACGACGCTCGCGTACTCGCCCGCCGGGTCGAAGATCACGACCTGGTCGTTCCGGTACGCCAGGATCGTGTTCTCGATCTCGCGCTTCACGGAGAAGGACTTGCCGGAACCGGGCTTGCCCGACACGTAGCCCATCGGGCTCGCCAGGCTCTTGCGGTTGCAGATCACGAGGTTGCTGCTCACCTTGTTCTGGCCGTAGTAGCCGCCTCCCTCCTGGTTCACCTCCTGGGTGGCGAAGGGGATCTGGATGGCGACCTCGGCGGTGGTGGAGAGGCGACCGACCTCGACGTGGTTGTTGCCCAGGGGCAGGACCGAGTTGAGGCCCTCGCGCTGGCGGTACGCGAGGGTGGAGAGGTCCACCGACCACGAGCGCGCCGTCGAGACGATCTGCATCACCTGGTTCTCGAGCTCCGCGCGGGTGCGCGCGTAGGTGTGCACGAGCCCGGTGTAGGCGAAGAGGCGCTGGTTCTTGTTCTGCAGGTGGTCGAGCAGGTCCTCGGCCTCCGCCTTGGAGTACTTGAGCTCCGAGGGCAGGATCTCGAAGTCGTAGCCCTTCTTCACGGCGCTCATCTGCTCGTCGATGATCTCCTTGTCCATCCATGCGAGGCGCTGCTTGACCAGCGCCACCGCCTTGGCCTTGTCCATGCCCTGGACGTGCAGGGTGGCGCAGAGGGGTATCGGCAGGTCGATGACCGACGCGAGGCAGCGGTCGGAGAGCTCGCTTCCGAAGGAGCGCACGACGAGCGTCTGGTGCCACATGCCGTCGATGCGCAGCTGGGTCGAGGACCCCTCGGGGCGCAGCTCGATGGCGTCCGGGCAGACGAGGTCCTTGGTGCGAAGTCCCGTCGTCGGCCCCACCATCGACCAGTCGAAGACGAGCGGTCGTCCCGGCCGGAGCAGGTCGTTGATGGCGCGCAGCCTTGCCTCGCCGTCGAGCGGCTCCACCTCGCAGCGGACGCGCGAGAGGGCCCCGGCGACGCTGCCGCGCACGCGCGCGAGCATCGGCACGGCGGCGTCCACATCGCGGGCTCCGACCGCGTAGGTGATCGTGCGGGTGCGCACGAGGTTGGAGACCCCCTCGCGCATCTTGTCGTTGAGGATGCGGTTGTACTCGCGCGCGTAGCGCCCCGTGACGGGGTCCGAGTCGTCGAAGAACGCGCGGTTGCCGACCTCCTCGGCGGGAATCGGCGTGTTGGCGACTGAGAGCTGCAGCGACGTGTCCGCCCCGAACGAGTCGTAGAGCTGGCAGCAGGCCGAGAAGATGGCCTCCTGGGCCTCCTGCCGGGCGGACTGGTAGCTCACGTCGGAGAACGACACCGTCTGCGAGAAGAGCCCGCGCTCCACCTCGCAGATGCCGTCGCGCCACATCGTCTCGAAGCCGATCGCGCCGTAGACGTCGCGCGCGGCGCGGCGGCGCTTTCGCTGCTTCCTGGTCCTCGAGGAGAGCTCCCTCTCCTGGTCGCGCAGGCGACGCTCGACGGACCGTCTCGAGCGCGCGCGTTCCCGCTCGCGGTCGCGCGCCTCCCTACGCCTCCTTGCTCGGCTCACGGAGCTCCGCCCCCTTCCTCCGCGCGGCACGGCGGTGCCTGCGGGTAGTCTTTGCGGCCAGGCGCTCCGGCCTGGCCCAGGTCTGCCGCCAGTTGCTCGTGTAGGCGAGCTCGGACGGCCCGAAAAGGTGGTCCCACAGCAGCGGCGCGAACCGCTCCGCGGGCATGCCGTGGGGCCTCCAGAACCCCAGCAGCCAGAACGGGACGCTCGCGCACATGACGGGCAGGCTCGCGTCGGAGACCGCGATCCCGAGGCACCAGTGGCAGAGCGCGGCAGCGGCCACGCTCGCGGCGAGCCCGAGCGCCACACAGCAGAGCGTGCGCAGGCTGAGCTTGCCGACGACCTTCTCGCGGTACTCGCCTATGTCCTTGTGCACGGCGACTGAGAGCGACACGGCCGGCCCCTTACGCCGGGAGCCAGGACGTGTCGAGCATCCCGAAGTACACGGAGGCGGCGATGATGATGCCGCCGCCGGCGATGGTGGAGATGGCGCTCGCGATCTGGGCGCCTCCCTGCTGCTCGCGTATCGCCAGCCCCAGGCTGACCGCGCCCCAGACGACCAGGAAGCCGCCGAGGAACGACACGCAGCCTGAGACCAGCGTGATGATCTCGTTGAGCACTTGCTGTCCTTTCACGTGAGGGGCGCGGGCTCGGGGCCCGCGCCCGTTGGAGCTGTCGTGTGGCGGGCCCTCCCGCTACGACTTCAGGGAATACGGCCGAGGCGCCTTCCGAGGGGGTTTCTCGGACTCTCTAGTGCGCCCGCCCCGCGCTATTTCATGGCGATCGCCTCCCCTCGACGAGCGCCCGGACGTCCAGCCCCTCTCCGAGCTCCCCGTGCCGGGGGTGGCGCTCGGGCGCGTACTTCAGGTCGCACACGGGGTCCGCGCCTGCGATGAGCACGATGGCGCGGCGTCGGTCGAGCCTTCCCACCTCCGCGGCCTGGATGAGGTCGCGCTCGGTGGTCTGGTAGTTGGAGGAGGAGCTCGGGGACGCGCCCCGGGTCTCGTTGTGGGTGCGGGTGGAGACGGTCTCCTTGCCGACGGCCTCCGAGATCCCCTTGTTTGTGGAGCCGGACTTTCCGCCCAGGAAGAGGGTCGTGTCGCAGCAGTCGAGGATGGTCTCCGCGTCGTCGCCGTAGGCGCTCTTGAGCTGGGCGAGCGACTGCAGCACGACCGAGACGCCGATGTTGCGGGAGCGCACGACGGCGATGGTCCGCTCGAAGTCGGGCAGGCGCCCTATGTTGGCGAACTCGTCGAGCACGAGGTGCACCGGCGTCGGCAGCTCGCCGCCCCACTCCGTGAGAGCTCGCTCGCATAGGACGTTTCCCGCCTGCCACATGAGCATGGCCAGCAGGAACGAGTATGTGGCGTTGGTGTCCGAGGTGGTGGCGAAGATCGCGGCCCTCTGCCCGGGGTCGCCGAGCGTGTCGAGGCGCATGTCGTCGGCCGAGAGGATGTCCTTGAGCTCCTCGGAGGCCAGGGCCGACAGGCGCGCGTTGCACGAGATGATGATGGACTTGAGGGTCTTGCCCGCCGCCGCCTTGAACGCGCGGTAGCGGCCGAGCGCGTAGTCGGAGTCGGGGGTGGCGGGGTCGCACCAGGGCACCCAGCGCACAGACTCCCGCGCCCCTCCCATGGAGCGGCCGTCGCCTCCGGCGCCCCCAGGCGCGGCGACGCAGCGGCACCCGGTCTCGAGCTCCCGGAAGAGCACGTCGAGCGGGCTCATGAACGACTCGTCCTCGTCGCGGGCCTCCGCGAGCGACAGCAGCGTCATGAGGCTGGGCAGCGTCCGGTCCTCGGGCGGGCAGTGGTAGGTGAGGTAGCCGATGAGCGCGCAGTAGAGCAGGCGCTCCGAGTTCTCCCAGAAGGGGTCGTTGGCCGACTTCCCCTTGGGCGTGGTGTTCACGATGAGGCACTCGACGAGCTCGAGTACGTCCTGCTGCGTGCGGACGTAGGCGAGCGGGTTGTAGCGCATGGAGAGCGAGAAGTCGACGGTGTTGAGGGTGCGCACGTCGTAGCCGTGGGCGGCGAGCATCGCGCCGAGCCGGCGGACGGTCGTTCCCTTGGGGTCGGTCACGAGGTAGCTCGCGTTCATCTGCATGAGGTTGGGCTCGACGTAGGTGCGGGTCTTGCCCGAGCCCGAGCCGCCTATCACCACGACGTTGCGGTTGCGCTCCCAGCGCGGGTCGTGGTCGTCGCGCGACATGGCGAGGCGGACGTTCTGGGTGAGTAGGATGTTGTCGTCGGGGCTCGCCTCGTCGGAGAGGCGCCTCAGCTCCCTGGGCGTGGCCCAGCGGGCGCTGCCGTGCTCCTCGCCGGAGCGGTAGTTGCCGCGCCTCGCCACCATGTTGGCCCAGGCGACCCACACGCCGCAGCCCGCGGCAAGCCCACACGCGAGCGCGAGTGGCGCCGCCGTCGGGAGCGGGCCATGGCTGGCTATGTAGGAGGGAAGCGTGGAGAGCGCTGCCGACAGGTTGGTGACGGCCTCGCCGGGAAGCGACGCGAGGTTCGACGCGTAAAGGTCGGTCGCCCAGAAGGCCGCCGCCGAGCCGGCGGCGGCGACGCCCATGCCCGCGTACGGGCGGCTCACTTGGAGCGCTCCTCGCGGCGCTGGGCACCGCGCCCGAGGTCTCGCTCGGGCGCCTCTGCACCGGAGATGGCCTCGGCCGACTCGCGCGCCCGCTGGGCCCGCTGCTCGAGCGGCTCCCGGTCGCGGTCGCCGTTGTCAATCTCTCGCGCCTGCTCGCGGACGCGCTCGGCCGCGCGGTCCGCAGCCTCGCGGGCCTGTGTGGCGAGCGAGTCGAAGCAGTCGGCGACGCGCGGTGCGTCCTGGGAGCGGAAGAGCAGGTAGGCGTGGCCGCCCTCCTCGTAGAGGGCGTGCTCGAGGGAGGCGGACGTCAGCTTGGCGTCTATGGCGGAGCGGATCTCGTCGTATCCCTCCATCGCCTGGAACTCGGCGAGGTCGAGCTTCGCCCACTCTGGCAGCGCCGGCACGTCGGTGCGGACCTCGGCCGACTCGGGGTCGCGCAGGCTGTCGCGCGCCGCCTCGAGCGCCCGGGTCAGCTGCTCGGCGGCCTCGCGCATGGCGCGCTCGCCCGACGAGGGGCCTCCTATGCGCACCTGGTACATGGCGACGCGGGTCGCCCAGTCGACGAGCTTCTGCCCGGCCTCGTCGCCGAAGTCCTCTGCCATGCGCGGCCTCCCTGGTCCGAGTCATCTCCCTTGGGAGGCCGCACCTGGGCAGCGGGCCGGGTCCCCCGGCTGCTGTTCCCTCTCGTATGCTGGACGCCGTGCGCGGCCCACCCGACGTCGTTTGTACCAGTGGCCCCATTCGGTCACTCGGGGTCGCACGGGGCAAAGTATCAGCAGCTATCTGGCGGTATCCGCGTCACCAAACCTCCCCAACTCGCCGCGCCTGCCGACGTCCGTGGGCATCTTCCGGGCTGGCGTCGTGGGCGGGGTCCTCAGGTCGAAGCCGTAGAGTCTCACCTCGAGGCATGTCTCCCTGATTCTCGAGACGATGGCCTTGGCGGTCTCGGTCTCGTGTGCCCGCGAGAGCCTCTCCTGGAGGGCTGGGAGCGAGTACTGGGAGGTGTAGATCGTCGTGAGCATCGCTTCGTACCGGGTGTTCACGAGGTCGTAAAGCGTCATCACTGACCACCTGCTCGCGGACTCCTTGCCGAGGTCGTCGAGGACGAGGGCCTCGCAGCTGAGGTAGCGCTCCAGCTCCCTCTTCGCCGACGCCCCTGTGTCGAAGGTGTCCCTGACGTCTGAGAGGATCCTCAGGGCCGACGTCATCACGACGCCCCTTCCCGCAAGCGCGAGGGCCGAGGTCACCGCCGAGGCGTTGTAGGTCTTCCCAGTGCCCACTGGCCCGTGGATGAAGAGGCCCATGCCCCTGCGGGGCACGTACGACTTCACGAATGCCTCGCAGGTAGGGTCGGTCATGATCGCGTCGTAGTAGCGCCTCTTTACGCCCGCCTTCGCTATGCGCGCCCTTCGCTCCTCCTCGTCCTGCGACGCCTTGAGCGCCGCCTCCCTCTCCGCCGCCTCGAGCTCGCCCGGGCACCCGCACGGCTCGTGCGAGACCCAGAGGACTCTTCCCCCCACGCTGATGCCGAGTCTCTCCAGGGGCTTCCCGCAGTGTGGGCACAGATAGGGCTCAGGCGCCTCGGGGCCGAGCCCGAGCTCCCTCGCGTCCTCCGGTGTGAGCATACCCACGCCGTCCTCTCGCGCGCCCGCGCCCGCGCGTTCCTTTCCTATCTCCATTTGCCTATCCTTCCTTTCTTATTGGGTGACACCGCGTCATGGGGTGGGTGACACGCTGACAGGGGTCCTGCGGCCATCGGGTGACACGGTGTCACCCGTGGCGCCTCCTCGGGTGACGATCCGTCATGGGTCGAAGAGCGACGGGTCGTGGCGCTTGGCGACGGTCCTCAGGGCCCTCTTCACGGGCTCCTCCGTCACCTCGTAGCGCTTCGTGATGCGGCCGTTCGGGAGCCGCCACTCGCCGAGGCACTCGATGAGCCCGCGAGATTCGAGGCCGGCGATGACGCGGTTCACCTGGCGCTCGCTGATGCCGAGGAACTCCGCCGTGCCCCTGCGGCTCTCCCAGAAGGACCCTCCGGTGTCCTTGCAGAAGCCGAATATGCGCGCGTAGACGAGCAGCGACGTCCCCGTGAGCCCCATCCCCTCGGTCATGAAGCGGTAGACCTTCACGAACTCGGCCGCCCTGCTCTTACCGTCTCGTTCTCTGCGAGCCATGATTGGCCTTCTCGTCGTGCACCATCACCGTGTTCCGCATGAGCCACTCGCGCAGGTCGTCCTTGTGGATGAAGTAGCCCTTCGTCTGCCCTGGGAAGCAGCGGAACGGCATGGGGTCCTCGTCCCGCTCGATGTATGACCTGATCCTGTTCACGCTGACTCGCAGGAGCTGGCAGGTCTGCGTGATGGTGAAGTACTCCTCGGCAATTGCCCAGACGTAGATGGGGTTGAGTTGGGTGCTCTTTTCCTCGTCGATCATGACTGTCTCCTCCTACCTTGCGGTGGATTCGACCAGCCGCCGAAGCGCCGTCTCGATGTCACCAGCCGGGTGTGTTTGAGCTGCGGTGGCTGGCCGTACCTGGTCGGTCGTGACGGGCTGAGCGAGGAGGGCTGCGGGCTTCAGGTCGAGCATGGCGCTACCCTCCGATCTCCTGGGACAGCATGGAGTCGAGGGCGCGCTTGCTGATGCGGATGTTTCGGCCGATGCGCTTCTCCGTGAGGACCCCGCGCCTCACCAAGCGATAGACGGTCTTCCGGGAGACATGGGCGTAGAGCTCGATGTCGCGCACGTCGAGCAGCAGGTCCATCCCCGCTGCCTCTGCGGCGGCGATGCGCGCGAGCCTCTCGTAGTCAGCCTCGTTTTGCGGGGAGAAGCGTTCCTCGCCGAGGGGGCGGGAGCTCTCCCCGGTGAATCCGAACGTGTACCTCTGGTGGGCCATGTGCGCCTCCGTCAATCAGGTGGACTGCCGTGGACGCGCATGCCCCAGAGGGGACTCGCGTGACCGCGGATGAGGCGTTTATAGGCCGCACGGGGGTATCGGCGCTGGGAACGGAGGTGTCGAAGTATCTGTAGGTATCCCGCGGTATCCGTGTCACAGAATCGCCACGGGCTGGTATCTCATTGACGTCTTGTTTTGGTCCCCAGAGGCATGGGAGGGCAATCGGGTGTCCTGTGGTCTGTGTCCGGGGCCGAACCATCGCGCCCGGGATCTAGATGGACCTCGATGCTGGGGAGTCCGATGTCTTGTCGCACAGTCTGCCCACGCCCGACCATCCCCTCGCCATGCAGAGGCAAGCGACATCCAGCATGTCCAGGCGCGCATGCGCCTTCGGACTGGCTTGATTAGAGGGTACTCATGGCCCCGGACACAAAATGACAGCTGAAGGCTACCTATTGCCCGTGACGTTCCCGAAGGCGGCGCTGGCAGCCTGCTTGTTGATGAGGATCTTTCTTCCGACGCGCTCGTGGGGGAGTTTCCCTCCCTCGATGAGTCGGTATATCCTTCGCCTGTCGACCTGGAAGTACAGCTCGACCGCTCGCACGTCGAGCCAGATCTCCGTGTCGGGCATCGAGGAATTGGCGAGCGACAGCCTGTCATGGTCCGCCTTGCATCGTGGGCGCAGGCGGTCTTCCCTGATCGCTCTTCTGGTTGCGGCGTCGATCCTGGGCATCGTCTTCTCCCTCGTCATGGTGAATGGGCTCGCAAGGAGAGGGTCTGCCCCTTTATAGGATCTGGAGATGGTCACTGCCTGCTGGCAGGGAAGTTCAGCTATCACGCGCGATCAGATGGTATCCGCGTCACGAAACCTGCACGTTTGTTGCTTTGGGGAAACTGTCGTGTTTGCGCAGCTCAGATGCTCTGCTTGTGGCCACTTGTGGCCAGCTTGTGGCCAGAGCTAAAGAAAAAGGTCAGGGGAATTACTCCCCTGACCTGCGATTTCATGGTCGGGACGACTGGATTCGAACCAGCGGCCTCACGGTCCCGAACCGTGCGCGCTACCAAACTGCGCCACGTCCCGACATAGTGCCATATGTCAACTCTCCGGAGGGCACGTCTCCGGTGTCTCCGAACGACCGCCTGCGAACTCCAGTCGACCGTCCATCGACGCCCTGCGAATCGGTTAAGCGGCGGCGCCGCAAACCCGTTCCGCGCGGGTTTTGTGGCCACGTTTGTGGCCACGCTGTGGCCCGTTTGTGGCCAACAACACACCAACGAGCCGTTTACCTGCGACTCCTCGGCTTTGGGAATTAGGTAGTGAAACTACGTTCCCTAGCTCCCGAACCGTGCGCGCTACCAAACTGCGCCACGTCCCGATTGCGGGATACATACTAGCAGATTATCAACCCCCCTGTGTCGGGAAACCACGGGCAAGGACAGCAAATCCGGAGTATGCCGCTACACCTGCGCGACCACGAGCGAACCCGAACCGGGGCTGACCACGACGCGACCGCTCACACTGCCGCGTTCATCGAAGAATACCATGTCGACGCGCTCATCGACGTATTCAACGTCGATGACGCCCTCCCAGCGTCCGATCTCCTCGCCCGTCGCGGAGTAGAGCGTCACCACGCGCTCGACGCCGCGACCGTACTCAGCCTCCCAGCGCGAAACCGTGCGGCTGCACGAGGAGCTGTTCACGGCCAGCCAGACGAGGAATGCAACGACCGCGAAAGCGAGGATCGCCGTTACGGTGCCGATCTTCTTGACGACCTTGGTGTCCATGGAATACCTCCCCTTACCGGTATCTTTTAGCCAAACAACCTAGAGTCCATCCACGCCGCGAGCACGGATATCTCGTTGATTATCCTCCAAAATCGCCGCCGATGCACTGCGCGCAGCGCCCTGAGCCGCAGCCCCGTGCGCTATGATGGGCATGATAACCATTCCGCTCTCGGGGAGGCATCATGAGCGAGTTCATGGACATCATCACGGCCGATAACCTCACCTACAAGCAGAAGGTCCTCAAGCTTGCGCAGGCAGCCGAGAACAGCGAGCACCCCATCCCCACCACGCCCGCGTTCGATCGCTTCTTCTCGCGCGACGCCATCTGCGACATGCACGAGGGCAATGCACCCTACCGCGCGCGCTACATCTGCGTGGACTTCCAGAAATTCGCACGCCAAGGCAGCGATTTCCTGCGCCTCGATGCGCCCGAGAACCTTGACGACCTGCTCTTCAACCTCGAGGTGCTCTATGAGAACATCCCGAGCGTCACCGGGCGGCCCGTCTACTGCGGCCAGCTCGACAAGATCATCGATCCCTTCCTCGGCGACCTTTCAGACGAGGAGATCCTGCCGCGCCTCAAGCGCTTCCTGAATTTCATCGACCGCACCGTGGCGAGCGGCTACTGCCATGCCAACATCGGCCCGGAGGAGACGCGCGCGGGCAGGCTCCTGCTCGAGGCCGACGCCGAGGTTCAGAACGCCGTCCCCAACTTCACCATCAAGTACGATCCCGCAATCACGTCTGACGATTTCGCGCGCCTCTGCCTCAAGACCGCCATGCGCTGCGCCAATCCCGCCTTCGCCAATCACCGCCTGCTCAAAGACACCTACCCCGTGCCCGAGGCGGGCTATCCCGACGGCTACACGATCGTCTCCTGCTACAACGTGCTGCCCGTCCGCGGCGGCGCCTACTGCCTCGATCGCGTCAAGCTCAGCCGGCTCGCCGATATGGCGGGTTCGGTCGACGAGTTCATGGACAAGCTCCTTCCCGAGGCCACAGCCGCGCTCCTCGAGTACATGAACGCGCGTGTGACCTTCCTCGTCGAGAAATCCAGCTTCTTCCAATCGTCGTTCCTCGTGCGCGAGGGCCTCATCGAACGCGAGCGTTTCTGCGGCATGTTCGGCGTGATCGGCATGCACGAGTGCATCGAGAAGCTCCTCGGCCCCGGCCATACGTACGGGACAGACGACGAGGCCAACGACCTCGCCGATGCCATCATGGGCAAGGTCACCGCCCAGGTACTCGACTTCCCCGCCGTCTACTCCGAGATCGGCGGCGACCACTACCTGATGCACGCGCAGGCGGGTTTCGGCGACCAGCTCGAATCCACCCCGGGCGTGCGCATCCGCGTGGGCGACGAGCCCGAGGTCTTCTACGACCACCTCCGCCACAGCGCACGCATGCACCGCTTCTTCACCGCCGGCGTCTCCGACATCTTCCCCGTGGAGCCCACCGCCGCAGGCAACCTCGACGCACTGCTCGACGTGATCAAGGGAGCCTTCGCCATCGACGACAAATACCTCTCGTTCTACCCATCGGATTCCGACCTCGTACGCATCACGGGCTTCCTCGTGAAGCGCTCCGAGATGGAGAAGTTCGCAGCAGGAAAGGCGGTCCTTGCCGACACGAGCCACGACGGGGAAGGCAACTGGCGCGCCAACGCGCTCGGCGATCGCAAGGTCCGCCTGTAGGGGGCGCCTGCCATGGCCTGCCGCGCCCCCGTCAACAGGATCATCCCCTTCTCGCTGGTCGATGGGCCGGGTGCACGCTGCTCGGTCTTCCTCCAAGGCTGCAATATCGCCTGCACCTACTGCCACAACCCCGAGACGCAGCGGCTCTGCGTGGGCTGCGGCGTCTGCGTCGAGTCCTGCCCCGCAGGTGCGCTCTCACGTGCAGACGGCAGCGTGATATGGGATCGGACCGCGTGCGTGGCATGCGACACCTGCATCGAGGTCTGCGAGCACCGCGCGAGCCCGCGCATCGCATGGCAGACGCCCGAGGAGATCTTCGGGATCGTGCGCGGCTACGCACCCTTCATCCGCGGCATCACGGTCTCGGGCGGCGAGTGCATGCTCTACCCCGGCTTCCTGCGCGAGCTCTTCTCGCTCTGCAAAGCTGTCGGACTCGGTACCCTCATCGACTCCAACGGCACGATCGATTTCGCCGCGCATGAGGATCTTCTCGCTGTGAGCGACGGCATCATGCTCGATGTGAAGGCTTGGGACCCGGACGTATTCTCCAAACTGACCGGCGGGGACGTGGCACCTGTCAAGCGCAACCTCGCGTTCCTCGCCGAGCGCGGCAGGATCGAGGAGCTGCGCGTGGTGGTGATCGACGGCTGGACCGATCCCGAGGACACGCTCGCCGGCATGGCCGGGCTGCTGGGGGAGCGCACGGGTGCCCAGCGCCTGCGCCTGACGAAGTTCCGCCGCTTCGGCGTGCGCGGACCGCTCGCAGACGCGCCCTCCCCCACCGATGAGCGCATGGCCGCACTGGTGAGGCTGGCCGAACGCCTCGGCTTCGCCGATATCGTGCTGAGCTGAGCCGGCTCCTGCGGTCAAATCGTCTCCAGATCGTCTCGGCCCGTATCCTCAGGCGTGCGCCCGCCCTTCTCGGGCAGGCGCCCCGCCTTCTTGAGGGCAGCGCGCAGGATCCACTCGACCTGACCGTTGGCGCTGCGCATCTCATCGGTGGCCCAGCGCTCCACAGCGCCCCAGATCTCGGGATCGATGCGCAGCGGATACTGTTTGCGGGCCATATTCCCATCCTCTTGCTAGTAGAGGCTGCCGGCGTTGAGGACCGGCTGCGCGTCGGACTCGCCGCAGAGGACCACCATGAGATTGGAGGCCATCGTCGCCTTGCGATCCTCGTCGAAGTCCACGACCCCGTTATCCGAGAGCTCGGTGAGCGCCATGTCGACCATGGAAACGGCACCCTCCACGATCTTCTTCCGAGCCGCGATGATGGCCTCGGCCTGCTGGCGGCGCAGCATGGCTTGGGCTATCTCGGGCGCATAGGCGAGATGGGTGAGGCGCGCATCCTCCACGGAGACGCCTGCGGGGGCAAGGCGTCGATCGAGCTCGGCCTTGAGCGCCGACGAGACCTCCTCGATGTTGGAGCGCAGCGTGATGGCAGAGCTGGAGGTGTCGTCATCCTCCATGTGGTCGTAGGCGTAGACGCTGGCCACATGGCGCAGGGCCGTCTCCACCTGCATGCTCACATAGGACTCGTAGTCATCGACGTCGAAGACGGCCTTGGCGGTATCCACCACGCGCCATACCACCACGGTCGCGATCTCGATGGGGTTGCCCATCTTGTCGTTGACCTTGATGCGCTCGCCGTTGTGGGTGCGGGCGCGCAGCGAGATGACCGAACGGTGCTTGCGTCCCCCGAGGTTGACCTTGAGCTTCTCCTCCCCCACCTCGACGCCGGAGTGCTCGGAAGGCTCCTCGCCCAGGTTCTTCGAGTAGAATGGGTTCGCCCAGCGCAGGCCCTCGTCGCGGACGGTTCCCGCATAGCTGCCGAAGAGCACGCACACGCGGGCCTGGCCCGGCTGGAGTGTGAAGAATCCATTGGTGACGACGATCGCGACGACGAGGACCACGACGCTCGCGAACATCGTGGAAAACCCGGCGGCGTAGCCAGCACCCAGCTCATCCGCCTCTGCGAGCAGGGAGATCGAGCATACCATCAGGGCGACAGAGGTCGCGTACAGCACGATCGTGGCGATCAGCATCGCCCATCCGCTTGCCGCATGCGCCTTCTTCTCAACGCTCATATCCGTACTACCTTTCATGTGCGAGGCGCGAGCCTCCCCTGCGGAGGCGCTGCCCTCGTTATCTGATTGCATTATGATATCAGTTTGATAGCTTGTCAACAGAAGCGACAAGGGATGTGACAAGCGTGACAAGGGGACACAAGCGTGACAAGGGGACAGGTCACTTGTCACGCTTTTAACAGTCCGAGAAGCCCCTCTCCACGAACATCCCCATGTGGACACGATCATCCCCGGGATGATCATGAACACCTGCGGGATGTTCGCGTTTTGGCTGGAATGCTCGTGGAGAGGAACGACGCGTCCCTGCATGACGAGGCAGCAGCTCTCTTGTCATGCAAGCGCATTAGCGACAGAGGCATCGGTATGCCTACGACTCCAGCGACATCTCGAGAAAATAGAAGTCCGAACGATAGACGGAAATCATGTATTCGCGGGGAATATCATCGCCGTCAAAGGAAATCCGCGTGATCTTGAGAACGGGTTCGCCCGGTTTGATGCGGAGCAGTTTGGCAATACGTTCATCAGCCGCTTGAGCGCACACCCTTTGATTCGCGCGGGACCATGATACATGCAGGATGTTCGAGTAATACGAGCGGAGGGACTCCTTGGAGAAGTCCCTCTCCATAGCATGCGGAACATGGGATTCGGTCAGATGGATAACCTCGCTGTAATAGGGGGTGTCCCCCGCACAGCGCACACGCTCCAGGCGGTAGAGCGGTGTGCCCTCCCTCACCCCGAGCGCTGCCGCGCACTCGCTATCAGCAGGAACAATCTCCGCCGAGATCACCCTCTTCTGCGCTGCGGCATCATCGGAAACGGTCCTCTTGAGATAGCTTGTGACTCGTCTTAGGGCCGAGGATGGCCTGTCGGACACGACCACCGAACCACGACCGCGCCGGCGCTCTATAAGGCCGTTGCTCACCAGAAGCTCCATGGCCTTGCGGATAGTCGCCCTGCTCACGCCAAGATCGCGGACGAGCTCCGTTTCGGAGGGGATCAGGTCGCCAACCTTGTACGAGCCGTTGACGATCTCTTGGAACAGCAGGTTATAGAGCTGATAGTACAGCTGCTCGTGCGAGTCCTCGTTCAGGGACCATCGCCGGGTCGGTCTCTGGGCCGCCTCTGTCGCCATCATCACCACCATGAGAATACACGCGCTTGGCACGACACGCCGCAACTTGCGGTATCGGAGTGCCCTCTTGGGCACTTCATAATATAGACCAAACAGCGTGTCGGATGGCCTAGGGCGCCACGCTTGGGTCTAAGAACCCTCCCTAGCGACACATTCCTCCAAGCGCTCGACAAGAGCGCCCCAATCGACCCTCGAGATGTCAGTCGCGTCGACCTCGATAAGCTCTCCCATCTGGAAGCTGCCATATCCTTTGGTCTCGCAGCGCCACCGGAGCAGCTCTGGCGTCACGAGGTAATCGGCCTTCGTCCTGTCCTCCAAGCAGTCACCCTTGTGATAGCGATTCATCAGATGGCCCAGATGGCGCGACGGTGCCAGATCCCGTGCTAGGGAACGCTCGTATATCCTATCGAGATCCCCCACGAAGCGAACAGTCACCGAACGGTAGCCGTACTCCTCCGCCAATTGTTCGAGCGTCGGCTTCTGCTTGCTGCTGAAGGGGTAATCGGTGATGATGGGCCCGCCCGTCCGCATGAGCCGCCCGATACGAGCGTAGTACCTGTGCCATACCTCCAGCTCGAGGCGTTCCTTCTCGCCGGCATCGTCGAAACCGCGCTCGTCCCAGACCTCCTCCTTTATATCATCGGGGGCGATCACCAGGATGCCGGGATGCCGTTCGAGGAACAGGGAGCAGAATGTCGACTTTCCCGTTGCCGGATAGCCTGCCAAAAGAATGAGGACTTTCTCCACGTCTTACTCCATAAACTGAGTCGTCCGACGGCTGACTGCCGTCGGACGACTACCGCGTGCTATATTTCCCTAATCCATCCACTCTCCACCGGTCAAGTTGATAGATTGGCCGGTAAGATAACTCGAGTTATCCGTCAGGAGAAAAACGGCTGCATTGATAATATCCTGAAGATCGACTAGGCGGTGCATAGGAATGCTTTTCTCAAAGTATGGGAGCACCTCTTCAGGATCGAGACCGCGTTTCTTGGCATACTCGTACTTCAACCTGTCCCACATCTCAGTCGGAACGATTCCGGGGCATATGGAATTGACCCTGATGTTCCTGTCAGCAAATTCCTTCGCAATAGCCTGGGTAAGTCCAAGCACGCCAAACTTGCTGGCGCAGTAGGCAGTCTGCCATGAACTGGGCTTCTTGCCAGAAAGAGAGCATATGTTAAGAATCACTCCGCCACCATGGCTTAGCATTTTCCGAATAGCCGCTTGGCAACACAGGAATGTGCCTTTAAGATTGACGCCGACCGTCAAATCGAGCAGCTCTTCCGAAGTATTGAGAAACGGCACCATCCTTGAGATACCAGCTGAATTAACCCAGCTCGTAATAGGGCCAAGGTCCTCCTCGACCTTATCTGTTGCCGACTCAATTTGAGCAGCATTCGTCACATCGACCTTGTATGCCCTCGCAATGCCACCGTCCCGAGCGATTCCGTCAGTGACAGTACCGGCCTTTTCGGCATCCAGATCAAAGATGGCAATCTTTGCCCCCCTCTTGGCGAAATCTCTCGACATTGCCGCACCCATACCACTCGATGCGCCGGTAATTACAAAGGTCCTGTTGTCCATCCTCTCGCTATTCATGCTTTGCCCCCCGCTATTGCCCCAAATGACTTCCTATCTCAAGTACTCAGCTATATTGATGGGTTTGTCCTGCGGCATCACCTGAATGAAGACCTTAAGGCCATGTTCAAGCAGCTGCTTGAGCTGACTGTTTTCGTCGGGGCTTATAGAGATATTCTTATAGAGTTGGGAACGATCCTGCCTTGCGCCCATGCCGCCGACATCGACCTCACCAACATCGATGCCGCTCTCGACGAGGGCAAGGATAGCCCCTGGCCCTTTAACGAGAAGAATGGTAGGAGCGTCAAGCCCTTGGGAAAAGAATTGCGCTCCCTCCTCCTTGGTGAATATCCCGATTGCAATATCCTCGGGAATCGCGGTCTCGAGGACTTCAACCATATACTCGTCCTTTGCCGTTGTATCATCGACAACGACAACCTGCTCGGCGTGTTTGTTCTTTATCCAAGCAGTCATTACCTGGCCGTGGATCAGACGGTCGTCAATCCTTGTGAGCACTAAGTTTTCCATGCTTTCCTCCCTTGCCCGAACCGGGCCCAATTGCCTTTACCCCCATGAAGAAGGGAGATTCCACCTTTCCCAGAAGCGTATCGAGGGTATCCGTCTCATCTCGATCCATGGCGAAGGCCAGAACCATGGGGACATTCACACCGGCAATGATGCCAATTCTGAACTGGTTCTTAAGGTAGATTGCACTATTGAATGGCGTCCCGCCGGCAATATCTGCCAGAACCATCGACCCGCGCGAATCGATGCTGCTTGTCTCGGAGAGAATGGTAGCCAGTTCCTTCCTATAGCCTTCAGGCGACATGTCGGGAGTGAGACTCAGCGTCCGAATACCAAAGTCCTCGCCAGCCACCATCCGTATTGCATCCATGATGCCTTCGCAGAATTTTCCATGACTTATCAAAACAAGCTGAATCATAGCCGCACCTCCCCATGACCTCTCCCCTGATCTTCTTAACTAACCTGCATATCCCAAGATTCCGAGAAAGTAGCCTGCAATACCGATGGCAAAGATGGCGATGATGATCCAAGCGGTATTGACCTTCTTCTTGAGCATCCACCAGACCAGCATCGTAATTCCAAGCGGGATAAGACCAGGCGCAAGCGAATCAAAGACGGATTGCAAGCTTGTTGCGCCATTGCCAACGGTAAACTGGAGCGGAGTGTTAACCGTAACCCGTGATGCTGCCATTGCGCCAACAACCATGAGGCCGACAATACTGAAAGCATTGATGATGCGATTAATCGTCCCATCCTTAAGAATGTGGATCAGAGAACTCTTGCCTTGGTTGTAACCGGTCATAAACATGAAGTAGCCACATCCGAATATGAGGGCCTCGAAAATGAGGAAAGAGAGAATCGGCCCAAGATAACTGCCGCTGAGTGCCATCGAGCAACCGATACCGAAGAGAATCGGATAAAGGATACCCTGCATTACCGTGTCACCGATGCCGGCAACGGGTCCCATCAAACCGGTACGGGCCACATTAATGTCCTCGGGAGTGACATCAGCACCATTGGCGCGCGCCTCCTCCATCGAACACGAAATCCCATTAATGATGGGGCCGACCGTAAACACCTCGGAATTATAAAAGACCATATATTTCTTGAGCTCCTCTGCTTGGCGCTCGGGAGAATCGTACAAGGCTCTGACGGGAGTGATCATAAGATTCGCGATGCCCAGAGCCTGGAGTCGCTCATAGTTATAGCAGGCCTCGGTACTCGTGGTCCACAGCCAAGTCTTAATGAGAGTTGGTTTGGAGAGCTTCTTGGTATATTCGAGCTGGGGTGCGGCGGCGGGGGTTGCGGGAGTACTGACTTCGACTGTGCTTACTTTCTTGTCTACAGTCAATCTCTTGACAGCCTTCTTAGCTCCTTGTTCGGAGTTTTCGCCTCTCAGATACAGAATAATGGCGATGATCGCAGAAAAGATGGAAACGGCCGTGAGATCAAGACCAGAATAGGCGACTAGGAAGAAGCCTCCGAAGAACCACGGGATCAGCTTCGGCTTTCCAAGATAGTTCAAGAGCATGGCGATACCGAGTGCCGGCATGATACCGCCAACTACTTGGAGTGCGCTGATGACCTTGTCGGGCACAGCAGCAATCAGCGACTGCGCCCAATCACTGCCCGACATCACCAAAAGGAAGGACGGAACACCATAGAGGAGTGCAGCCATGCAAAACGAGGGGAGGAAATTCATAATGCGGACGCCACGAATATTTCCCCTATCCAGCAATCTGTCGGCTTGGTGGACCCATACAGCGTTGACTGTCATGTAAACCTGGTTCAGGAGCAGACCCAGCATACTGAAGGGGATTGCGAAAGTCGATGCTAGCGCCGGATCAGCACCGGAAAGAATGACCATGGCAGTACCAAAGATGCCCGCAACGATGGTATTGCTCGGCATCGTACCGCCAGCAGAAATCCACCCCAGATATATCAGCTGAATATTCGCACCTGCCAGCATACCCGTCATCGGATCGCCCATGAAGAGGCCGACCAAGGTGCCCGTGGTCAGAGGATAGACAAGGCACTTCGTTATAGGGCCGAAGAACCACCACTGGCCCATAGTTGCCAACAAGGCGACCAACAAAGCGGAAATGACCATAAGAACCTCTTTCTCGATATACTCAATGAACTAGTGCTCCCCACTAAGACGGACCATCACCTTCCCTTTCCTTACGTTCTCGAGCGTTTTCAGTTCTGCTCCCACCTCCTCAAGTGAAAGTTCCGCACTGATAATTCGTCTCGTATTGATTTGCCCGCTTTCAAGCAGGCGAATAGCGCGCCCGGTCGTATGGGGATTGAGATAGGAGGTGTAGATGCTCAGTTCCTTTGTGTATGCTTCAAATTGATTGAAGCTAATCGGCTTTTCGGGATCGCCAAGTCCAAAGAGAAGGATCTTCGCGTTTTTCCCAGCGACATGGATTGCCTGTTCCATCGTCGAATGAAGCCCGATGCACTCAATCACATAATCGAAATTCTTCTTCTTGGAGATTGCCTCTATCTCAGAGTCGCAAACGGCTGAGGTAGCCCCCAATTCCAACGCGAGCTTCCGCTTCGCGGGTTCTCGTTCAATCACAATCACCTCAGCCGGCCCCCGCAGCATGACGATCTGGAGCATGAGAGAGCCCACTGCTCCCATTCCGTAAAGCACGACGGTTGTCCCGCTCTGCATATGAAGCAAATCGAGTCCATGTATGGCACAGGACAAAGGTTCAGCTAAAGCTGCAGCCTCCAGATCAAGCGAATCGGCAATGTGGTAAACATTCTGCTCAGGGGGAAAGACATAGTCTGCAAAACCCTTTGCAACGCCGTGTCTTGTCTCGCAGAAATTCGGAAACCCCTTCTGGCACCATTCGCATTTCCCACATCCATAGCTCGGATCGCAGGCGACTCTATCCCCCGGTTTGAAGTGCCTGCACTCTGGCCCGACCTCGACAACCGTTCCTGAGCATTCATGCCCTAAGATAATGGGGGGAATAACGATGCTCGCACCATTCTTCCCTTGAAACTTGTGAACATCGGTACCACAAACCCCACACCATGCGACGCGAATCTTAACCTCATCGCTCTCAGGTCCTCTGTCGGGGATTTCTTGGACCGCGTACGTATGATTACCGAGATAGAATCCTGCTTTCATATATTGTTCCCCTTATCTGCGCACGTTCCTGAAGAGTTCGGTCTTTTCTCCAATGACACCCCGGATTGCCTTAAAGAGCCGCTATCAAGACGGCCAACTCGCCAATTCCCGGTTTGTTGCAGGCCTTCCTCATTGCCTCATTCCACTTGACAGGGAGCCTGACCCAAACACTGAACGTTCTTTGCCGCTTGTTTGGAATTGATGTCTGTCTTTGACCTGTGTTGACCAAAACACGTTCCAATTGCAACAGTGCTGACTTACGAATCGCAATAGGCCTTCTGCAGCCAAAAACAGTTCCAACCCACGGTTCTCACCCTCCCCACTCGATCAAACCTGCGGGAGTACGATGGCTCTAGGCTACCAACCCCCCGCCTCTTGGCACTATTAGACGTTTTTGAACAAGCTGATCTTATGCTCGACGATCTGGGTGATGGCATCGAGGACAGGCATCACGTTGCTACGGTTGGACATATTTTCCTTGTTGGAGGAATACAGCCTGCGGGACGTGGTGTTCCACCGGACCAGCAATTCGGTACCGACGTTAAACTTGCGGATACCGCGATCGATAACCTTGTGGATATCCTCGTCGGAAACCCCTGTCCCTCCATGGATGACAAGCGGCTTCGATACCGCCCCGTAGATGGATTCAAGAACCCCGAAGTCGATACGGGTCTTCGATTTGTACTGCCCGTGGCTGGTGCCAATGGCAACCGCAAGGGCGTCGATGCCGGTCTTTTCTATGAACTCCACGGCATCTCCGGGATCAGTCAGACACACCTGATCGGGATGGACAACGACCCCATCCTCGGTCCCACCAACCGTGCCCAGTTCCGCCTCAACAGAGGCGCCGGCTGCATGCGCGTACTCGACCACCCGCTTCGTCCCAAGAATGTTTTCCTTGAAAGGCAAGGCAGATCCGTCGTACATGACCGATGAGTAGCCGGCATCCACAGCCATGCGGATGGTGTCCCAACCCTTTGCGTGATCGAGGTGCAGGACGGCATCAACACCGTATTCTTCGGCAAGCGACGTGACGACCGCCACCAATGTCCTCATCCCCACGTACGTGGCGGTCCCTTCGGAGGTTTGGACGATAACAGGTGTCTTCTGATTACTAGCAGCACGGATAATCGCAGGGACCATCTCCAGATTGTGGGCATTGAATGCCCCGATGGCCATATGCAGCTGACCCGCCTCTTCTAGGACTTCCCTCAGAGTCGTATACACAACGCTGCCTCCTTGCTTCAAGCCCATCCGATTATATAATTATCCGGTTGTCCGATTGTTCGGACAATTAAAAGTATACGAACATCTCCGCTACTGTCAAGAAGCTTTCCGAACTATCCCGTCACACATACGAACGGTAGCGTCTCGGCATCGAGCGGCCCTCGCGGCAGCATATCCAACACGATCGACACTATGAGCGGAAGGATCGCTTGATCACTCCCACACGGGTGGCTCGGCAGCAATGCCGTCCAGAGACCCCCTCGAGAGCTCGCGCGCGACAAGCGGGAGCATATAGAGCGGAAGGTAGCGGACAGGCTTGCCCTCCCGGATCTCAGTAGACACATTCGACTCGGAGAGCATGTAGGCGAACTCGATCCCGTACTCATCGAAACGGAGCAGATTGTTGAGCGCCACATGGCGCCGGTAGTCCTTCCCCGACTTCACTCCGATGGGGAGCACCTTGCTTCCAGCCTCCCCTATAAAATCGACCTCACCGAGCTTCGTATGGTGGTAGTAATGGAACGGGACACCCCACGTAGCGAGCTCCTGGGCAACAACGTTCTCGTAGATGCCTCCGAAATTCACCTTTAGCTCCCCTGCCAGAGCCGCAAGCGCGACATCGGTCTTATACTGGGACATGAGCATACCCACATCGGAAAGGTAGAGCTTGAAGCGCCTATTCTCCTTGTCGAGCTGAGCGGGGATGGAATCGTAGATAGCTTTGACCTGCAACGCCCGGTCATCGGCATGCTTGACCATGTCCTCACGGTAGAGCGCGACAAGGTTCTTCTGCGTCTGCCGCACAGCTCCGAGGTTGAACCCATTGTCAAGATAGGCACACGACACGCGGCACCCCACCGATCACTGCATACAGTCTGAACACGCGGAGCAGCCTCCCAAGGGTGCTCGTCAGCGGGCAGCCCCTCCGAGAAGCACTCCTCAAGCGTCTCCCAAATGGTTGTGGGAACATTGAGCGCCCCGCAGAACTCCGAGAAGCTTAAAGGATACATGCGTTCTCGCGCAGGAACCCCACGGGAAACGATCTCACACGGCCGAGTTCTGCCCCCAGTAGGGAACCGCTCATGACGAGGGGAAACCTTCCGTCCTAAGCCAAGTACTTCGAGAGCGTGACGAGATTCTGGGCTTCCTGTACCCCATCAAGGAAGGCGAGCGTCTCTCCGAGAACCACCCTCCTGCCCGATGCGAGCCGTAAGCGACTCTATAGCTTGCCGCACATTCATAGCGGCGGCAAGCGTTGCGGCAAGCTGGGAATCCTCTATGAAATCGACCTTGATGAAGGAGGGATACTCTCTCTCCGAGCGAATTCCTCGATGAGGAAGGTCTTACCTATCTGGCACGCCCCATCCATCAGAAGCGCAGTGCCGTCCGCATCTTACTTCCACTTGGCAAGCATGTCGTATGCAGTGCGCTCAAGCATATTTGCCTTCCTTTATGCCGCTAACACAACATCAAAGAGGTTCGATTCCACCGCTAACATATCCATCTTGGGCGACAGGGGGACAGGTCACTTGTCACGTTCGGTCACTTGTCACGTTCCGTGAACGCTGCCCCCGTCCCCTGTCCACGCGCAGCTTCCACCCGCTCAGAGATCAACCGTGATGACCTCGCCTACGCCAGCTTGCCTGAACAGCGCAAGCTGCTCGCCAGGTGCCTCGGAATCGGTGATGAGCGTGTCGATCTGGTCGACGTCACCGTACCTGAAACTCGAGTCTTTTCCGAGCTTCGGGCTGTCCACCACAATGATGCGCTGCTCCGACTGCTCGAGCATGAGCGCATTGACGCGCATCTCCTGGGCGACGATCGTCGTGAGGCCCCGCTGCACGGATATGCCCGAGCATCCCAAGATGCTCTTCGGGGCCTTGATCTGCGCGATGGTATCCAAGGTAAAGTCCCCCGTCATCGACCATTTGGGGACGCGGACCTCGCCTCCGGTGAGGATCACCGTGATATTCGATGGGATCGTCTTCCCGAGCACCCGCCCGTTGTTGGTCACGATAGTCACGCCGTGGGCGCTTATGAAGTCGATCACCGCAAGGGCAGTGCTGCTCGTGTTGATGAAGACGGTATCGCCATCCTCGATGAGGCCGGCAGCGCGACGGGCTATCGACAGCTTCGCCTGCTCCCTCCTCGATCCGGAGGCATCCGCGTACGTCTCCGTGAGATGGGCCGTCCCGTAGCTGCGCAGCAGGATGCCCTGCTCCTGGAGGTAGTCGAGGTCGCGCCTGATCGTGAGCGGCGAGGTTCCGAAATGCTCTGCAAGATCCGCCACCGCCACCTCATCGCCCTCCCTGAGGAGCTTGACGATCTCATCCCTCCGTTTATCGACGAAAGACTTCGCCATGGCCGAATCCCTCCGTGACAGGCTGCGGCCCAAGGGGCCGACCAATGTATCATGCAATAGAGTATAGGCCCTGTTCGTTTGAATGAACGTTTTTATGGATGTTTTGTCCGTTAACCCGTTAAAAATGCACGTTTACCGAATGGATCAAATTGAATCTTTTAGGCTATTGTTTTGAATCTATAATGTTCACAACGTTCATAATTGGGCATGGGAGAGGCGGCAGGAGGGTTGCCTCGGTGCCCGACGAGGAAAAGGAAGGGAGGTGAACACAGTGCTGCTCAAGGAGATATACGATCTCAAGCACTATGCGTTCACGAAAGGCCCGTTCGACTGGAGAGAATCCATCCGCGCATGCTGCAAACCCCTCGAGGCCGATGGCACCTGCGACGAGCGCTACGCTGAGGAGATCATCGCCTGCGTCGAGAAGCATGGTCCCTACATCGTGATCATCCCCAACGTGGCCATGCCCCACTCCACCGAGGGCGCGGAGGGTGCGCACAAGACCGCCATCGGCTTCATGCACTGCGACACACCGGTCAGCTTCGACGATGACGATCCCGAGAAGCAGGTCAAGACGTTCTTCACGCTCTGCTCGACCGACCCGGCGGCGCACCTCGCGAACATGCAGCGTCTCGTGGCGGTGCTCATGAACGATGAGGTCGTGGAACGGCTGAAGACCATCGAATCTCCCGAGGAGCTTCTCGAGATCGACCAGCTCGCTGGCGACAACGCCTAGGAGCGACAAACGCACGCGAAACTCCTGATTCGCCATCATCGGAAAGGGATCACATGGAAATCCTTTACACCATCTGGCAGTGGTTTGCCAACAACATCCTGACGCAACCCGCTTACTTCATCGGCCTCATCGTCGTCGTCGGCTATATCCTTCTCCAGAAGCCCTGGTACGATGTCCTCGCCGGCTTCGTGAAGGCCGTCATCGGCTACCAGATCCTGCTCGTCGGCTCCAGCGGCCTCGTCACCTCCTTCCGTCCGGTGCTTGTCGGCCTCGAGGAGCGCTTCAACCTCTCCGCCATGGTCATCGACCCCTATTTCGGGCAGAATGCCGTTCAGGCGGGCATGGAGGATGCGGCAGGACCCGCCTTCATCGCGGGCCGCTCCTTCTCGTCCGTCATGTTCCTGCTGCTCTTCGCCTTCATCTTGAACATCGTGCTCGTGGCGCTCAAGAAGTACACCAAGTGCCGC
This sequence comes from Coriobacteriales bacterium OH1046, assembly GCA_004010535.1. GTDB lineage: Bacteria > Actinomycetota > Coriobacteriia > Coriobacteriales > Atopobiaceae > RUG721. Next base: position 106,871 of record RQYE01000006.1, read on the forward strand.
GCCCTGTTCACGACGGGCCACGTCCAGGTGCAGCAGGCCGCAACCGCCTTCTGGCTCATCCTCTTCTGCTTCCCGCAGCTCAACGACATCGCCGTCCTCGCCGTCATGACGGTGCTCCTGGGCCTTTACTGGGCCGTCGGCTCCAACCTCTGCATCGGTCCCACGCAGGACCTCACCGACGGTGCCGGCCTGACCATCGCCCACCAGCAGATGTTCGGCGTCTACACCGCGAGCAAGGCGTCCGAGTGGCTTGCCAGGCACTCCAAGAAGGCCTCCAAGCGCATCGATGAGATCGAGCTGCCCGGCTTCCTGAAGATCTTCAACGAGAACCTCGTCGCCACGGCCATCCTCATGACCGCCTTCTTCGGCGTCATCCTCGTGATCCTCGGCCAGGACTTCCTCATCGCGAAGGAGTTCATGAGCGAGGGCCAGGACTTCTTCTTCTACATCCTCACCACCTCCTTCCGCTTCGCCGTGTACCTGTCGATCCTCCAGCTCGGCGTCCGCACCTTCGTCACCGAGCTCACCAACTCCTTCCACGGCATCTCCAGCAAGGTGCTCAAGGGCTCCGTCCCCGGTGTCGACTGCGCCGTCACCTTCGGCTTCGGCTCCCCCAACGCCGTCACCATCGGCTTCCTCATGGGCGCAGCCGGGCAGTTTCTCGCCATCGCCCTGCTCCTCTTCCTCAAGAGCCCCGTCGTCGTCATCGCCGGCTTCGTGCCCCTGTTCTTCGACAACGCCACCATCGGCGTCTATGCCGATAACAAGGGCGGCCTCAGGGCCTGCCTGATCATGCCCTTCATCTCGGGCCTGCTCCAGGTCTTCGGCTCCGCCCTCATCGCCGGCTGGGTCAGCATGGCCGCTTACGGCGGGTACCTCGGCATGTGGGACTGGGCGGTCGTGTGGCCGATCATGACCGTGGTCATGAAGTACCTCAGCTACGCCGGCCTCGCCATCGTCGTCGTCGCCCTGCTCGCCATCCCGCAGCTCCAGTACCTCGCCCACAAGGACACCTACTTCCTCGAGGTCGAGGACTACCAGAAGTGCAAGGAGATCCGCCAGCAGGCCGCGCAGAAGGGCTCCAAGAGATCCGCATAAGACCGCAGTGAAAACCCGCATCACCGCACATACCGTGAATCCGTTCCATCTACCAGCAGAACGTCGCCCACAAAGGGCGTAGAGAGAAAGAAGGAGACCGCTATGAATGCAAAGATCCTCGTCGCCTGCGCAAACGGTGCCGGCACATCGCTGATGATGAAGATGACCGCCGAGCGCGTGACCAAGAAGCTCGGCATGGCCGTGGCCGACATCCACCACTGCGCGATCTCCGAGGCGGTCAGCTCGGCACGCCAGTACGACATCGTCTTCGCCCCGCTCAACTTCATCAACATGTACGACTCCGCCAAGGCCGCCGGCGTCAACGTCATCGGCCTGCGCAATGTCCTCTCCGATGCCGAGATGGAGCAGAAGCTCGTCGAGACCGGCGCTGCGGAGAAGTTCAAGGCCTAGCGGATACGAACGGGTGCCGTCCGCCAAGGCGGGCGGCACCGCCTGCGCACAACCATGCATTGGAGGGTCATGAAATACGTGAAGAAAGTCCTCGCGGACATGCCGAAGTGCTATGCCCTCTGCATGTTCGACGGCGCAGATGCGAAAGGCTTCGTCGCCGGAACCGAGAAGGACGGTCCGATCCGCCGCTTCGCCTTGGATGGCACCCCCTTGGACACCGTCGCCGAAGGGCCGGGCGGCGTCATGACCGTCACGCAGGTCCCCGGCCGTGGAGACCAGCTGCTTGCCACCTACAAGTTCTTCTCGCCCAATTACGGCGGCGATGACGCGAAGATCGTCTCCTACACCCGCCGGGAAGACGGGACGTGGAGCGAATCCGTGCTCTGCGACCTGCCCTACGTCCACCGCTTCGGCATCCTCAAAGGCGCCGACGGCCAGCTTTGGCTCATCGCCTGCACCATCAAGGGCGCCTGCCGCAAGGTCAAGGAGGATTGGACCACCCCCGGCGCGGTCTACGTTGCGCGCCTCGACGGCGCGCTCGAGGAATACGACGGTGCGCACCAGCTCGAGCTCACCGAGCTCGCGGGCTGCCAGCTCCAGAACCACGGCTTCTGGATCGCCCCCGATAAGGGCTTCGCCCTCATCTCCACGGCAGCGGGCGTCTTCCGCTGCACGCCGCCCGCATCCGTCGGCGGCGCATGGGATATGAGCTGCCTGATCGTCCAGCCCACGAGCGATATCGCGATGGTCGACTTCGATGGCGACGGGCTCGACGAGATCCTCACCTTCTCGGCATTCCACGGCAACGTCCTCTCCATCTGGCACCGGACCGAGGTCGAGGATACCTACCAGAAGGTGTGGACCGATGAGGAGAGCCGCGAGTTCTTGCATGCCATCTGGAGCGGCACGTTCGCGGGCCAGCAGTGCGCGGTGATCGGCAACCGCAAGGGCGGCCGCGACCTGCTGCGCATCTGGTTCGCCGACGGCGACTACCGGATCGAGACCATAGACCACGACTTCGGCCCTGCGAACTGCTGCGCGTTCGAGGATGGGGGCGCGTTCCGCATCGTCGCGGCCAACCGCGAGACCGACCAGCTCGCCCTCTACGAGGTCATCGAGGGCTAGCGCGTCACGAACACAGCTCAACAGGATCGAGCACTATATTTCTAAGGAGGAGAAGGATGTCTGCAATAGATGAGGTCACCAGGGAGAAGTGGATCATGTCCACCTTCCCCGAATGGGGCACGTGGCTCAACGAGGATATCGAGAACTGCGTCGTCCCCGAGGGCAATGTCAAGATGTGGTGGCTCGGCTGCACCGGCATGTGGATCAAGACACCCGGCGACGCCAACATCACCATCGACCTATGGACCGGCAACGGCAAGCGCAGCCATGGCAACGGCAAGATGGCGGTGGGACACCAGATGGCCAACATGGCCGGCTGCCGTGCCATGCAGCCCAACCTGCGCAACGTCCCCTATGTCTTCGATCCCTTCGGCTTCAAGCACGTGGACGCCGTACTCGCCACCCACTACCATCAGGACCACATGTCCAAGGAATGGGCGGCCCATGTCATCCAATCCGGCATGACCACCACCGACGAGAACGGCACCGAGATCCCCGTTCCCTTCATCGGTCCGGAGAAATCCGCCGACTTCTGGCGCACGTGGGGCGTTCCCGAAGATCGCATCAGGGTCGTCAAACCCGGCGACAAGTTCAAGATCAAGGACCTGGAGATCGTCTGCATGGATTCCTTCGATCGCACCTGCATCACCACGACCGACTCCACCGGTCCCGACCGGGAGGACCTGTGGGGCAAGTGCCCGATGGACATGGACGAGAAGGCCGTCAACTACCTGCTCGTCACGCCGGGTGGCAACATCTACCACAGCGGCGATTCGCACTACTCCATTTACTTTGCCAAGCACGGCAAGGACATCATGAAGGAGTACGGCGGCGTGGACGTGGCCTTCGGTTCCTACGGCTGCAACCCGCTCGGCATGCAGGACAAGATGGAGGCTTCCGACATCCTGCGCATGGCCGAGGCCCTGCAGGCCAAGGTCGTCATCCCCATCCACTGGGATGTCTGGACCAACTTCGCCGCCGATCTGCGCGAGATCGAGGTCCTCTACGAGATGCGCAAGGATCGCCTCGCGTACACCTTCAAGCCGTACTATTGGAAGGTCGGTGGCGAGTACACCTACCCGCTGGACAAGGACAAGAAGGAGTACATGTACGACCGCGGCTTCCACGACTGCTTCGACCACGAGCCCAACGTCCCGTTCCGCTCGGTCCTCTAGGGATCGGCCCCGGCTTCTTCGGAAGCATCGTGACCGGCCATGGCATGCAACGCGCCATGGCCGGTTCTTTTCAAGGCTTCGGTAATGCCGCACACGGCGGCTACAGACGTTCGGCACGTCGCTCCCTCGCCCTCGTACTGTCCCCAGCGCAGTGCCGGACAAACACAACGACCAAAAGGTGCGTCGCAGGAAAGCGGCATAAAAGCGGCCCCGAACGAGAGCTCCGTGGACACGTGCTCGTTCAGAGTTCTCCGATGGATTGCATAACGCCCGATAAGGCCATGCACCGTTCCAAGTCGATTCCGAGACCCCGGAAGTCCCAAAATGGCCCGCTTGCCTCCTCGTGTCGGCGGCGGGAGAGTTCGCCGCTCGCGGATAGGTCCGAGCGGCTCTCTGTACCTATGAACAAATGTCCCGCGAAACCTGTGAGGCCCTACCGACCGCGAGGGAGCAGGGGAAGACTCCGGGAACAGCCCATATACCTATATGAGCTTGAAGTACTTTGTGGGCACTACCAAATGCTCAAGCTGTTCGGATTGAGCAGAAAGTCATAAACGCCCATGGTGGTGATACCTGCATAATCTTGTGATGGTTTGATCACGTCACGAACGAGCACGATCTTCTTGAAACTATCATCGATTCTCAAAAGAGAGGCCTTTTCCTGCTCGTTTTCTGCACATCCGGAATCTGGAAGGCAGACTGGATGTAGTAACTCCTGCTTCCCAAGTTGGCCACGAAATCGACTTCGAGCTGTGAGCGGGTTTCTGCTCCATTCCTCCTCTCGCGTTTTTCGGCCACGCCTACATCGACTCTAAACCCCCGTATCCTAAGCTCGTCGTAGACGATGTTTTCCATGATGTGGGTCTCCTCGACTTGACGGAATCCGATGCGCGCGCTTCTAAGCTCCACATCTTCGAAATTCATGTTGTGTAGAGTCTAGAGCAGCCTGCCCCCATGAGCTTCCCCACCACAGTCTTGCGGTGCAGGAGGACGGATGCTCCTGCCTGCGTAGAAGTACAGTAGAGCTGCGCAGGCCTCGCAAGATCTGTTCCTACCAGCCCTCCTGAAAGCCTTGTCGATATCCCTTAAAGAGCCACTTGAGCCTCTCCGTTCAAGGGAGATTGCCCCCTAAGGTACTTGACCCCGCACTGTAGGACAGCGTCCCGAGCACTTGAAAAGGTCTTATCCGACCAATTTCCGAGAAGTTGAAATTATAGTTTCGGCTGACCGTACATAAGAATATTAAAAAGAGTTTTTTAGCAAATAATCTCATCCATTAACGGCATGAAAAATACCATTCATCGGCCACTATCTGATGCTATGCAAGGATTCTATAGAAATAAAACTAATATTTCAGTAGAAAGCGCTCTCTTGGAAAACCGTCTCCCAGCGAGGCCGACTCAGCGGCAGAAATGAAATCAGACCCCGGGAGAGGGGGAAGTTGAGGGCACGTCATCTCGGCAGTTCTCTAAGAGGAAGGGGTACAGCATGTTTAACAAGACCGACTGTAACAGAACCGAGCAGGGGATTACCCGGCGAGGCGCGATTGCCGCAATTGCCAGCCTTTCCGCCAGCGCACTGCTTGCAGGCTGTTCAGGGGAAAGAACCGAGCGCACCGACAGCACTGCGAACACGGGCGACACGCCCACAACGACGAGCAGCAAGATCAAGAAGAACCCGTACACCGAGGACATCAAGATCGCCTATGTCGCTCACGACCTGAGCACCCCCAACAACCAGGCATGGCTTGAGGGTATCGAGCGCGAGTGCGCATCATGGTCCAATATCGTCATCCAATCCTTCAACGGCGAGAGCTCCGCAGAGACCCAGACGCAGGTCATGGCTGATGTCATCAACCAAGAGTACGACGCCATCCTCCTGCAGTGCTCCGACGGCACGGCACTCGCTCCGTCCGTCCAGCAGGCGGAGGAGGCGGGCATCCCCGTCATCACGATCAACCTCGATGCGGCGACTGTCCATAGCGCCCTCGTCATGGCGGTAGATTACGACGCAGGCAGAATGGCTGCCGATAAGATCGCCGATCAGATCGGCAAGGAGGGTAAGGTAGCCATCATCCAAGGCGTGCCCGGCCTCACGAGGACCGATAATCTCGAGCGTGGCTTTCGCGAGACCATCGCCAACTACCCCGGGATCGAGATCGTCGATGCGCAGTCCGCAGCCTTCGAGAAGGAACAGGCCATCACGGTCATGAACAGCTTCCTTCAGAACTACCCCGATCTCAAGGCCGTCTTCGCCATCAACGACGCCATGGCCGAAGGCGCTGCACTGGCAGCGCAATCAGCCGACAAAAAGGGACAGATCGTCATCTGGGGTGCCGATGGCGAGAAAGACGCCCTCGCGATGATCGAGAGCGGGGATATGGCCGGCACCATCTACACCAACAGCTGGGACGAGGGCTCCACCGCCGCAAAGATCGCACTGCTCATGATCGGCTCCGAGTACAGCTACACCGTTCTCTCCGAGACCCCCCAAGTCATCATGGAACCGATCGTCGTCACTGCTGACAACGTGGGTTCCATCCCTGAAGAGGACCGTTGGTAACCAGGTAGCGGCTTCTCCATGGGCCGGGCCCGTGCGGCACGGGCCCGGCCCATATGGGTTCACTGCCACTGAGTAGATGTGGATAACAGCATGAAACGGCATATAAAGCAATCGACGATGAGGCGCCTCATCTCGCTGGCAATGCTGCTGGCCCTCATCGCTCTATTCGGAGTGCTGGGAGGTATGAGCTTTCTCAGCACCGGTAACTTCTCCGAGATCTTCCGGAACGCCTCTGTGGTCGCCATCGTCGGCGTCGGCGTGACGTACGTGATCATCACCTCGGGAATCGATCTCTCCACGGGCAGCATGATGGCGCTTGTCGCAATGACCATGGCGAACATCTATGCCTACACGTTGCTGCCGATCTGGTCGATGATCCTCATCGGCATCGCCGTCGGGCTCGTTGCGGGTCTCGTGAATGGCATCATCGTTGCCAAGCTCAACGTCCCCGAGTTCATAGGCACGCTTGCGACGCTGGGAATCTTCCGGGCTCTCACCTACCTTATAGCCATCACCGATGCGAACGGCGTCATCCAATCGCAGCCTCTGACCGTACCCGAATACACGGTCCTCGGCGGATCCATCGGTGCCGTGTTCTACGTGACCGTCGCGATGGCCATCTTCGTTATCGCAGGCGAGGTCGTCCTCAAGTACACCCGTTTTGGCACGAACCTGTATGCGGTCGGCGCCAACAAGAAGTCGGCAACCCTCTCGGGCATCGACGTGCCACGCACGCGCATGATCGCCTATGTGATCGTAGGCTTCTGCGTAGCCGTAGGCAGCGTCTTCACCACCGCGCGTCTTCAGAGCACCACGGCGCTTCTTGGCTCGGGCTTCGAGTTCAACCCCATCGCGGCGGCCGTTATCGGCGGCGTCTCGCTCGCGGGCGGCTCAGGCGACATCATCGGCACGCTCATCGGCTCCGTCTTCATGGCCACGCTCGAGAACGGTTTGCTCAAACTGCACATGAATACCGCCTTCCAATACATCATCAAGGGCATTGTGATCGTCGCCGTCGTCATCTTCGACTCCCTGTACCGGAAGCGCATGGATAGGATTGCCAAGGAGCACGGAGCTCAGGCGGAAGAAGGTGTTGGAGCATGAGCAAGGAGCTTCTGCTAGAGGCGAACCATATTTACAAGAGCTTCAGCGGTATCCCGGTTCTACACGATGTCCACTTCGATGTTCGCAGGGGCGAGGTGCACGCTCTCATGGGCGAGAACGGCGCCGGCAAGTCCACATTGATCAAGATCATCACGGGCATCTACACCAAGGATGCGGGGCAGATCAGCTGGGAGGGTAAACCGGTAGAGATCAACAGCTACCAAGATTGCCTGAATCTGGGCATCTCATGCATCTACCAAGAGCTCTCGGTCATCCCGCCGCTCACGGTGGCGCAGAACGTGTACCTGCGCAAGGAGCCGCTCAGAGCCGGACTCATCGACTACAACAAGATGAACAGCATGACCCAGCAGCTCATCGACCTGTACGACTTTCCACTCAAGCCCACGACGCTCGTGGAGGATCTGGGTATGGGACAGCGCCAGCTGGTCGAGATCCTGAAAGGCCTGTCCAACGACTCGAAGCTCCTCATCATGGACGAACCCACCTCATCCCTCTCAGGCAAGGAGGCGGAGAGCCTCTTCGGCATCATCTGCAAACTCCGCGATCAGGGTGTATCGATCATCTACATCTCGCATCGACTCGAGGAGGTCTATCGCCTGTCCGACCGTCTCACAATCCTGCGCGATGGCAAGAACGCCGCCGTCCTCGAGAAAGATGAGATCATCCCCAAGATGGTCATCGAGACGATGATCGGCAAGGAGATGGAGGAGGTCGACGACTCCAGCAAGGAGCTCCGCTCGGATGAGGGTCCCGTCTGCCTCGAAGTGAAGAGTCTCACAGACTCTGCAAACCGGTTCCGCAATATCAGCTTCCAGGTGAGGCACGGGGAGATCCTCGGCATAGGCGGTCTCATCGGCGCAGGACGAACCGAGATCGTTCGAGCGATCTACGGTGTGGACAAAGCCGCAAGCGGAGAGGTACTGCTTGACGACGAGCGGCTTGACCCCAACCCGGCGCTGAGCATCAGCAAGGGCATCGGCTTCGTTCCCGAGGACCGCCGCAAGCAGGGCTTCATCCCGCTCCTCTCCACAGTCAAGAACGTAGCGCTCACCAACTACGACATCATCAAGCGCACTGGCATGGCCATCGACGAGAACGATGAGCTTGAACTGAGTAAGAAGGCCATAGAGGCCATCGACATCCGTCCCGCCGATCCGCAGAAGGAAGTCGGGACCATGTCTGGCGGCAACCAGCAGAAGGTGGTCCTCGGCAAGTGGCTCGTGCGCGGTCTCAAGCTGCTGATCGTTGACGAGCCGACAGCGGGCATAGACGTCGGTGCCAAGGCTGAGATCTACAGCATCCTCGACCAGCTCGCCTCCGATGGCGTTGCGGTTATCGTCGTCTCGTCCGACCTCCAAGAACTCCTCCGCGTCTCGCACCGCATCATCGTCATGAGGAAAGGCGGCATCGTGCGGGAGTTCAAGGACGAGACGGTCACTCAGGCAAAGATCCTTGCAGCCATGCAGGGCGTCGAGGAGGGGGAGAAGCGATGAAGAAGATTGACTGGGAAAAGATGAGCAAGCCGATCATTCTGGTCGGCGCCATCATCATCCTCTCCGTTCTGAGACCGCAGTCATTCCTCACGGCCAATAACTTCGCGAACGTGCTCTGGTCCGTCTCTGTCATCGGCATCATGACTTGCGGCACCGTGTTCGTGTTCCTTGCCGGCGGCATCGATCTCTCGATCGGGACGCTCGCTGGGTTGAGCGCCATCACAGTAGTCGAGATCATCGACAAGATGGGAGCGACGAATGCAAGCGTGATCATAGGCATCATAGCCGCACTGTGCGTGGGGGCGTTTGCGGGCATGGTCCACGGACTCATCATCACCAGGTTCAACATTCCCGCATTCCTCGTAACCTTTGCCGCACAGAGCGTCTACCTCGGACTTTCCATGGTCATCACCAACAACCGCATCGTAAGCGCACGCGAACCGGCTCTTTTCACCTCCATCGGCTCGATGAAGATCCTAGGCTTCCCGCTCCCCATCTACCTCATGATCATCATCGCCCTGATCAGCTGGTTCTCCCTCTCAAGAACCACCTTCGGCCGCGATATCTATGCCGTGGGCGGCAATCCCGAGGCATCCGAGATTTCGGGCGTGCACGTGAGCAAGGACATCGTCCTCTGCTACGTCTTCTCGGGCTTGACGGCAGCCATCGGCGGCATCGTGCTCGCCTCCATGACCCAGCAGGGTATGGCATCCACGGGCAGCGGATACGAAACCCAGGTCATCACGGCTGCGGTCATCGGCGGCGTGAGCCTCCTCGGCGGCGTGGGTACCGTCCCCGGCTGCATTTACGGCGTGGTGATCATGGGTCTCATCAACAATGGCCTCAACCTCATGAGCGTGCCGTCAACACAAAGCGGCCTCGTCCAAGGCGTCGTGATCATCATCGCCGTCGCTTTCGATGCGCTGCAGCATCAGGATCAGTCTCGCAAAAAGGTCAAGAGGATCTCCGAACAGATCAAGGGAACGGCCAGCAGCTAGCCATGAACTGACAGGGAGTGATTGCTATGAGGAAGATCGATGCGCATCTGCACCTCGCGAAGGTCATCGCAGGTTACTGCGCACGCGGAGAGAGCCGTGCGGCCGGCAACGGCAAGGTAGCCTGGGCGAATGGGGACAGCTACCAGCTGATCCCCGAGGGCTGGGGCGACGAGTCGTTCCTCGCCGAGACCGCGCTCGGGCTCATGGATGAGAACGGGGTCGAGAAGGCAGTCCTCATGCAGGGCTCGCTCTATGGCTTCCAGAATGAGTACTACCGCGAGGTCCTGAGAAAGCATCCCGATCGCTTCTGCCCGACCGTCTCGGTGGATCCATCCATGGCAAACCACATGGAGGTTCTCGAGCGCTTCTTCCGCGACGAGGGCTTTCGCGCCGCCAAATTCGAAGTAAGCTCGGGCGGCGGTCTCATGGGAGCGAATCCATCCTTCGTGCTCAGCGACCACATGATGGAGATCTTCCAGCTCATCGAGGATTACAAGGGCACGGTCGCGTTGGATATCGGCGATTTCATGATGGACAGCCACCAACCCGCATCGATCGTGCGCATCGCCAGACGCTGTCCCGATCTCAAGATCGTGGTCTGCCACCTGTGCGCCCCCCATCGGGATCTCCACGATGAGTGGGCGGCCGAGCTCCGCATGATGAAGCAGGGCAACATCTGGTTCGACATCTCATCCATTCCCAAGATCATGGCGCCCGATGTCTATCCGTACCCGGATGCCGCCGTATTCCTCAAGGAGGCGAAGGGCATCATCGGCGCCGAGCGCCTGCTCTGGGGCACCGATGCGCCCTACGCCGCCACCCAGGACAGCTATGGGCACTTGGCCGACTACCTCATGAAGAACGGGGCGTTCACCGACGACGAGCTCGCCACTGTCTACTACAACAACGCGGACGAGGTCTACTTCTAGGAAGGAGCCGGTACATGATCAGGGTTGTCTCCCTCTATGCCTCCCGCTCACCGATGTACGATGAGCTTAACCGGAGGGCAAGTGCCTATGCCGCAGATCTGGGCCTCGAATATGCTTGGGCCCCTCATGACGGCTACAGCGACGAATACGCCATCGAGCAGCTCAAGGATGCAGATGCCGGCATCATCGATGTGGATCCGTTCGATAGGAAGATCTTCTCGCAGCTGGGCAGCAGATGCCGTCTGCTCGTGCGCTATGGCGTGGGGTTCGACGCGGTGAGCCTCACGGACGCGACCGAGGCGGGCATCGCGATCGCCCGTACCGCAGGCGCGAATGCCGAAAGCGTGGCCGAGATGGCCCTCGCGCTCATCATGGCGGCCAAGCGGCAGCTCATCTTGAACCAAAGCATCGTCGATGCGGGAAGGTGGGATCACAACGTCGGTGGCGAGCTTTTGGGCAAGAAGGTGGGCATCTTGGGCTTCGGAGCTATCGGAAGGCGTCTCGCATGCCTGCTGGGCTGCTTCGATGCCGAGATCTACGCACATGATCCCAACCTGGACGAGGCTGCCATTGCAGATCTCGGCGCTCGTCAAGCGGATCTTGAGACCATCTTCAGCGAGTGCGACGCCATCAGCGTGCACGTCCCGTATCTTCCGGCAACGCATCATCTGGTCGATGCGCGCCTGCTTTCGCTCATGAAACCCGACGCTGTCATCGTATGCACCTCGCGCGGCAATGTCGTGGACGAGGATGCCCTCGCGGAGGTGCTCCGCGAACGTAGGATCCTCGGTGCCGGACTCGATGTCTTCGCACGGGAACCCCTGCCCATGGAATCGCCGCTGAGAGGACTCGACAACGTCGTGCTGACCCCGCACGTGTCGGCGCAGACCACCGACGCGCTCTGGAACATCTATAGGCGCGCCTTGGAGGTAGCGGCCGACTTCTTCGCCGGACGCGAGCTTGATAGAGCCGACCTCCTCAACCCCGAATGTCTCGAAAAGGCACAGAGCTAGCCCGAAGCAAACCCCTTCCCAGCGGCGGTCGGCGCTCCTTCACCGACCGTCGCCTCTTCTTCGGGGGTATTGGATCGGCAGCCGAGCTTCAGTGCGCAGTCCTTACGAGACGCAGGTATCGAGGCGGACCTTGATGACGATCTTCTTAATGCGGGCTGGGGCATCCCCTGCCTGTATGGCGGGGATATGCATGTCCCATGGGAAGAAGATGGCGTAGCTGCCCAGTTGCATGTCGATGCGGTTCTCGCCTGCGCCAGGGTTCTCCCTCCAGAAGCAGATGTCGCGCGGCGTGTCGAGAAGGTCCTCGTCAGGTACGTTGTCGCCCATGTTGGGATACCAGCCGATGGCCTCCGGCCCGCCGTCCGCCAAGAATTGCACGTCGATATACTTCCGATGGGACTCCGGCCTGAGCTCCTGCCGCGGTTTGGTGGTCACATCGAGGACCTGCATGACCATACTATCGTCATCCAGATGGTACACTCCGGGCCCACAGACCGCCGGCGCACCCGAGGCGAGGATCTTGAGGGCGCGGCGCAGAGCCTCTGGGTAGAGATCCCATTGCGCAGGACACTCGTTCACGTTTCCGACAAGCATTGTTGGACTCCCTTCAAGTGTGATATTCCACCCGCAAAAAATCGGCGCCGAATCCCCAGCCCACACGATGGGACTCCGCGTTTGTCTGATATTCTGTATGAGGCAGAGCCCGTCGGGGCGCGAAAATATCCGAACGGTAAGGTGGAGCATGGAAATGGGAATGGCGCGTGCGGTGAGCAAGGCAGCGCAGACCACGGCAAAGCGCAGGGGAAGCGATGCATCGACCGAGATGGTCGTACTGCGCAAGTCGGATAACGAGACGAGCGTCGACTATGCATACCGCACCCTCAGATACAATATCCTCATGTTCACCATGCCACCCGGCTCGCTGCTGCGGGAAGCTTCCGTCGCCCAGCGTTTGGGGATCTCCAAGACCCCCGTGCATCAAGCTGTCGGGATGCTTCGGGAGCAGCTGCTTGTCGATGTCGCCCCCCAAAGCGCCACGCATATCTCCCGCATCAACGTGAGTGCCATGCGCCAAGGGTCGCTTTTGCGCACCGATGTCGAGGCGATGACGCTCTTCCGCATGGCCGGTAGGCTTCCAAGCAGCTACATCGTACGTTTAGGAGAGTGTCTCGCCCAGCAGCGCAGCGCGCTCGACACCGCTCCACTCGATATATTCCGCATCGCAACCCTCGACGACGAATTCCACCGCGTCGTCTTCGAAGGATCGGGGCTGGAATTCACCTGGAGGTCGATCAGGACGGCGTCCGCCCATTACGACCGTGTGCGGTTCATGGGACTGGTCTACGGCTTCGATGATCCCGCCGCCTTCTACCATGACCACGAGGATCTCTACAAGCGGCTCGCATTCGGCACGAGACTCACAAAGGACCAGCTCTACACGTTTATTTACGGCCATTTGAACCATTATGTCGATTTCTTCGACAAGATGGTGGTGGATCATCCCGACTACTTCGATTTCGGACCGGTCCCGGGAGATACCGTCTAAGACGGATTCGAAGAGCGCTGATAGGAGCGCCACGCCCCAGCTCCGACATTGGAGGCGCACCAGAGATCTGTTCGGCTCGAGATGCAGCAGTATGGAATTTCAGTTATGTCGAAATTCAGGTGGAATCCGAGCATCTACCTATCTGAGGTGCACAAATTCAAACCGTTAGCTGGATAAAAGATGCCGTTTATCGGCCATTATGCTTATCATGCGAAGATTTCGTGGAATTAAAACTAATATTTTAGTAAATCATCCTTCCTATGAGAACGCCTGATTCGGAAAGATGTGCTCCCATAGGCGAGGATATCATGCAAACCAGGAAGAGAGGGGAGTCGGGCACGTCATCTCGTCGGTTCACTGAAAGGAAGGGCACATGGAATTCGTTATCGGTATCCTCCTCATCGCATCATTCTTCGCTTTTGCATTCTACTGCATCAAGGGATACAACCTCATGGCGGGCTTCCTTACGATGGCCACGCTTTGGTTGATCCTTTCCCTGCTCGGCACGCTCGGCGCGTCTCCCTCTTTCATCGAGGCCAATCCGGCGCTGCAGTTCGGCGAGGGAACTGATGTCACGCTCGTCAACATTCTCAACACCGTCTACCAGTCCGGCCCCGAGGGCTGGGGCACCATCCTCATCAACTTCCTCTTCGGTGCCTGGTTCGGCCGCGTCCTCATGGATACGGGCATCGCCTCGACCATCATCCGCAAGACGGTCGAGCTCGGCGGCGACAAGCCCCTCATCACTATCATCCTGCTCGACATCGTCACTGCTATCATCTTCACCTCGATGACCGGTGCCGGCCCCGTCATGGCCGTAGGCGTCATCGTGCTCCCGATCCTCATGTCGCTCGGCATCCCCAAGACCATCGCGCTTTTCACCTTCATCGCATCGGTCGGCGCGGGTTGCTACCTCAACCCCGTCTTCTTCGCCCAGTACCGCGCTTTCGTCATCAACCCCGACCAACTTCCCGACTTTCTCTTCGGTTGGTATGCCCAGAACTGGGGCTACTACGCCATGGGGATCATGGTCGTCGTCACGCTCATCATGACGGCGATCTACCTGCGCTCCAGTAAGAAGAGCCATGCTTGGGCTGCCCAAGTCGCCCCTCAAGCGCAGAAGGACGCCCCCGGCTACACCCTGATCCTCCCGCTTGTCCCCGTGATCCTCAACATCGCCTTCAACTTCTCCGTCATCGGCGGCTTCGTCCTTGCAGGCATGCTGGCGCTTTGGCTGTGCGGCAAGTTCGATAAGGGCTTCCGCGAGAACATCCAGTACATCAGCAAGCTCATGTACGATGGCACTGTCGACACAGCTCCCATGGTCGGCTTCCTGCTGTGCCTCCCCATGTTCAACACGGTCGCACGCTACGCATCCCCGTACTTCAGCGCCGTCCTCGGCCCCATCATCCCGCAGTCCACGCTGATGATCTGCGTCCTGTTCACCGCGCTCCTGTTCTTCAGCCTCTTCCGCGGGCCGCTGACGCTCGTCGGCTGCGGTGCTGCCACGCTCGGCGTGCTCAAGAACGTCGCGACCTTCTCCGTCCCGTTCATGTACTGCGCCTTCGCCATCCCCACCATCACCGGCAACCTCGCGTCCTGCATCACACAGAGTTGGACCGCATGGGGCCTCTCGTATACGAAGGTCGAGTCGAAAGACTTCCTGCGCCTCACGGTCCCGACCCTCTACATCGGTGGCGCCCTGCTCTTTGCCCTGACCTATATCACGATGGGCGCGCTCGGCGCCGAGTGGTTCGTGTAGGATCCCGCACACCGCAGGCCCCAAGCGTACGTGCAGCCGCACGGCTGCGTAAGAGCTCACGGATGCGGCGGGCATGTTGGAGAATATCCCGTCTTTCGGCATGCCCGCCCGTTATTAGGAGGAACCATGGCTGGAGACCATCGTAGCGTCCGTATGGGCATCGACGTCGGCGGCACCTATACCAAGTGCGTCGCACTCGATAACCTGACCCATAAGATCATCGGAAAGAACGAGGTAAAAACCACCCACGACGACCCGCGCGGCGTGGCTGCGGGCGTCGTCGAGTCGTTCCGCAACTGCCTCGTGGAGAACGGCATCGCACCCGAGGATGTGGTCTTCGTCGCCCACTCAACCACCCAGGCAACCAATGCCTTCATCGAGGGCGATGTCGCCTCGGTGGGCATCGTCGGCATCGCAGGCGGCGGCTTGGAGGGCCTGCTCGCAAAGCGCCAGCTCAATATCGGCGATATCATCCTCGACGCGGAGGTCGGCCGCAAGATCCCCGTACATTCGACCTTCCTCAAGAAGAAGCAGCTGAGCGACCAGACCATCGAGACCGCCCTCGACGAACTCGTTGACGCGGGCACGCAGGTCATCGTCGCCTCCATGGCATTCGGCGTCGACAACATGATCGAAGAGCAGAGGATCCAGGACCATGTCCAGAAGCGGGATCTCCCCGTGACCATGGCCTCCGACATCACCAAACTCTACGGTCTCACGCGTCGCACGCGCACCGCAGCAATGAACGCCGCGATCCTCCCCAAGATGATGGCGACCGCAAACGCTACCGAGACCTCTGTGCGCGAGGCGGGCGTAACCGTACCGCTTATGATCATGCGCGGCGACGGCGGGGTCATGGAGATCGGAGAGATGCGCAAGAGGCCGATTCTCACCGCACTCTCAGGTCCTGCGGCCTCGGTCATGGGCTCGCTCATGTACCTGAGGGCGTCCAACGCCATCTACTTCGAGGTGGGCGGGACGACGACTAACATCGGCGTCATCAAAAACGGCCGTCCCGGCGTCGATTATGCGAACATCGGCGGCCACGACACCTACATCAACTCCCTCGACGTGCGCATCCTCGGCTGCGCAGGCGGCTCCATGGTGCGCATCAGCAACCACGACGTGATCGACGTGGGTCCCCGCTCCGCCCATATCGCAGGCTGCGAGTACGCCTGCTTCACCCCCGAGGAGGAGATCGTCGATCCCGAGATCGTCATGCTCAGCCCCAAGAAGGGCGATCCGGGCGACTACGTCGCCATCCGTCTGGCCAACGGCAAGATGATCTGCTTCACCAACACGGATGCGGCGAACGTCTTGGGTCTGGTCGACGAGCAGTACTTCGCCCACGGGAACATCGCCTCGGCCCGCAAGGCCATGAAACCGGTCGCCGACAAGCTCGGGATCACCATCGAGGAGCTTGCGACCAAGATCCTCGAGAAGGACTACGAGAAGGTCAAAGCGTGCATCGACGCCCTCGCGGAGAAGTACCAGCTCGACGCCGAGGCCATGCGCCTCGTGGGATGCGGCGGAGGGGCTGCGGCGCTCGTCCCCTACTGCGCAGAGAAGATGGGGCTCCAATATTCGATCCCCGAGAACGCCGAGGTCATCTCCTCCATCGGCGTCGCGCTCGCCATGGTACGCGATGTGGTCGAGCGCGTGATGCCCACCCCCTCCCAGGATGACATCCGAGGCATCAAGCAGGAGGCCATCGATCAGGCCATCAGCTCCGGCGCCGATCCGGATACCGTCGAGGTGCACATCGACATCGACAGCATCACGGGCAAGGTAACGGCCATCGCAACCGGCTCCACCGAGGTCAAGACCACCGATCTCCAGAAGGAGGTCGACGACGCCGAGGCACTCGAGCTCGCCACCGAGGACTTCGGCAAGCAGGTCTCCGACATCAAGCTGATCGAGAAGACCGGGCATTTCTTCGTCTATCAGGGCACGAAGAAGGATCGCGTGCCGCTGCGCGTAGTGGACAAGAAGGGCTTCGTGCGCGTGCAGATCTCCAATGCCGTCATCTCCAAGGTCAAAGCCGCCGACTACAAGGCCGAGGTCGAGCGTCTCTGGGAGAGCGCGTCGGTCTTCGCGGCAGACGGCGTGATGAGACCCGACTACTTCATCTGCATCGGCCCGAGGGTGTGCGACTACTCCGCGATCAACCTTGAGCAGCTCGAGCTCATGATGGGACTCGACCTCGACGATCGCGAGCCCGACGAGGAAGTCGTCATCATCTGCGAGAAGAACGATCTGATGTAGCTCGAGGCGGCGGGGCCTCTCCCTCCTCCCGGGAGGTCCCGCCGGATACGGGGGAGATTCCATGGGAAATCCAAGCGGACGCTGGACCGATGCCATCATCGGATCCATGAAGGAGGCCCTCTTCGGGGATGCGGAGTACAGCGGATCGGACAAGGGCCCCGCCAACGTCGCCATATCCCCCATCGAAGAGGTGATGCGCGATATCTGCGCCCTCGGATGGGGTGCCTGGCGCGACTACGCATTCGCCCGTGAACCGCTCAACGGCCGTCTCGACGATGCCCAGCGTGCAGAGCTCATGGAGCGTGCCAGGGAATGCGGCGAGGATTGGGCGCGGCGCTGCGAGCGGGATTTCGACAGCTCGTCCCCGCTCGAGATCGCCGAGAGACTAGGGGCGATCGTCACCTTCGCCGAGAGGCCACATGGGCAGGATCGGGTCACCTTCGCCGAGTTCACGGAACCCGATGAGATCTATGTCTACACGGATGCGATGGACAAGGCGGAAGCCCTGCTCGGCGCACCCGGCGTGCGAGAGGCGGCAGGACCAAGGATGCGTCCTCGGGAGCTGCTCGTCGCCCACGAGGTCTTCCACCTCATCGAGCTCCGGAATGCCCGCGCGATATGGACGCAGGCCTACCGCCTGGATATCAGATTCGGACCCTTCCACAATCCCTCGCGTCTGGTAGTGCTCGGGGAGATCGCCGCGATGAGCTTCGCCCGGACGCTGGCAAGCCTCGATTACAGCCCCTATGTGCTGGACGTGCTTCTCACATACGCCTACTCGCCCGCTGCGGGCACCACCCTCTACAACGAGGTCATGGGATACCAGCAGCATGATCGCAACGCCCTACACGACAAGGGGGATGCAGCCGCTCCGACGACCGAGGCGGGCCCCCGGAACAGGAGCCCTGATGCTTGCCTGCAACCTAGCCGATGCCGAGAAGAATGACTATGTCTCCGAGCGCTTCCGCAGAGCGTACGCATGGCTGCGCGACACCGATCTCGACCATATCGCGGTCGGAAGCTACCCGGTCGGAGGAGAGGATGTCATCGCCAATGTCCAGGAGTACGAGACGGCCCCTGCAAAGAGCCTGCGGTTCGAGACGCATGACGTGTTCTATGACGTGCAGTATGTGATCAGCGGAAACGAGCGCTTCGGGATGACGATGGACCGTCCAGCCGAGCTCGAGGAATCCCGCCCCGAGGAGGACATCGCCTTCTACGCAGAGCCCCGGGTAAGCTCGGAGCTGATCCTCGGACCCGGCGATCTGGTCGTCGTGCCTCCCGAACAGGGCCATAAGCCGCGTTGTGCGGTAGAAGCCCCCGAGGCCGTGCGCAAGGTCGTCGTGAAGGTACGCGCATAGCGCGCTTCCCACGCGATGGAACGTGCGAGGCTGAATCAGAAGGCACCTGCCGGTTCGAGGCGGAGCCGGCTCGGTCCCGCCCCCTCGTCATGCCGGTCATAGCGTGCAGCCGACGATCCCTGCCGTCAAAGATAGGGAATGCATGCGGAAATAGTCTCCGGGGGCATCGAACGCGACCGCATCCCGAACGGCCCGTCCCCATCGGGAAGAAGCTGGGCTGGGTGCCTGCGAGCACGGTATGCGAGCCCCCTCTGGACCTCAAGCGCCAGGGCGATGCGGTGGTGAAGCGCACTGACCATGCGCACTGGCACGCGATCGAGTCTTTTCTGCCACGGAGGGCACTTATTCCGCAGGTTTTCGGTGCTGTTCGCCCATCGGGGCCATACAGAACCTCCGCCGAGCTGCGCAAACGTGGGTCGGGTCTCCGCCCGATGACGGTTCGACACCGAAAACCTGCGGAATAAGTGCCCTCCGTGGCAGAATCGCGCAATTTCCGTGCCAGCGCCCGTGCGATCGATCTTTATTTTGCCCATGCATCCCCGTGACAGCACGGATGGAAAGAACTGCGGGAGGGGCGGACCCGGTCGGCTTTGCTCCAAACCTCGGAGATCCTCCTGACCCATGCTGCCGATCGCTATGTCTCGGCAGCCTCGCGCTTCTCCTCGAGCGCCAAGGGACCCCAGTCAGTCGGCTTCCTTATGAGCTCCATGTTCTTATGCTCGTAGATGACGGCTTCGGCAAGATAGGCTACCGTACAGCCGGGCTCCAGATGACCGCCCGTCGCATGTCCCTTGTCGGAGACCACAGCATGGATATGCGGAACTCCGTCGGCGATCACGCCGGTCATCGAGACGAGCTCGAGCGGATGGTTCTCCCAGCGGATGAAGTCCTCGCAGGCAGGGAACTCGTCATAGGTATTGATCATATGCAATGTGCAGTTATCGAGCGTACCATAGCCCGAGACCAAGCAGCCGTCGGCGATGCCGTGCTCGGCTATGGCCCGCTCGATGGATTCGCGCAGGAGATCCCCGCGATTCAAACGGATGACGAGGACGCGTCCCCCGGCTTCCGATTCATAGCACCTCATACCATTCACCTCCGAGGAAAGGGTGCAGGGGATGGTCGCAAGCGGCCTGCCCGCCGCATACCTGATGTTGTCTTCAGGCCTTCGCCGCAGCGGCCTCGTGCTGGACGCGCGCCTTGCCCTCGAGCGCGTGGATCGCAGCCACCGCAAACTCGTGATTGGGCGCGGGAATACCGTGCTTGCGGGCGCAATCGGCCACATAGCCGCTGATAGTGTCCACCTCGGTGCGCCGACCGGCAGCGATGTCGGCTTGGATGCTGGTGATACCCTCGGAACTCGCCTCGCAGACATGGCGGACCTCCGCGAGCTTCTGCTCGAAATCGAACTCGAAACCGGCGACTGCGGCAATGTCCACGGTCTCGCGCACAAGCTTGGCGCAGAGCGACCAAGCGTACTCATCGCTTGCGATGAAGCCCAAAGGCATCTGGAAGAGAGCGGTCAGGACGCTGGCCGAGACATTCGTGAAGAGCTTGTTCCAGATCAGGCGCTGGACGTTGCCATCGACTGCAGCCTCGAGCCCACAGGACGAGAGCGTCTCAGCGATGGGTATGAGCTTCTCGGCAGGAAGCCCGCTCGCGCCGATCACGGTCTTGCCACTGCCGCCGTGGCGTACGGAACCGGCGGCCAAGCGGGCGGCATTATGCTGCGTGGTGCCGATGACCACGTGATCCCTATCCGCGAACTTCCCCAAGATCTCCTCGTGACCTCCGCCGTTCTGCAACGTCATGAGGTAGGTATCGGGCCCGATGATACGGGCATTGGAGGTTAGGGCGGACTCGGTGAAGAGCGCCTTGACGAAGACGATGACCAAATCCTGGGGCTCCATGCCCTCGCTCGTCAAAGACGCCTTGGGGCGGTAAACAGCCGAGCTGCCATCGGGTTCCACGATCTCGATGCCATCCCTATTGATGGTATCGACGGTGTCCTTGACAACGTCGATGACGGTAACGTCATTCCTCTGGCTGAGATAGGCGCCGTAGAGTCCCCCCATCGCGCCGCAGCCAATGACCGTGATCTTCATACTGGCTCCCCTCTCAACGATGTTCGATAAACAAGAATTATAGATACTGAAAATAGTATGCAACAGAGTGAAGATAGATAGCTTCGGGAATCATTAAAGATGCCGTTTGACCACTATATTCGACCGTTCATAAGGGCAGCCCAGAATTGATATTATACTTTTAAGAATAATGGGAAACTATAGATAGCGAATAGAGTCAGCCACCCTGGTTTAACCCTTATGCATCCATCTTGGAATGTCAGTACAGTCGAAGGAGGCACGAAACCATGCCCCAGAAGATCCTCACCTCCACACATCTGCTCGAGATGTTCATGCCCTACATGTACGACGAAGCGCGCATGCTGGAAGTGCTCGGAAAGATTGCGAGCTTCGACTTCTACAGGGGTGTCGAACTGCCCGTCTTCTTCGACAGCGAGAACCGTGCCACCGTGCGCTCGATCATCGACGGGAACCGCCTGTTCGGCGGCACCTCCGTCACACCGTACGTGAAGGCGCAGAAGCTGAGCCTCGCCGATCTTGACGAGGGTAGCCGCGCGCACGCCGTTGCACTCGTCAAGCAGCTCTCGAACTATGCGGCAGACTGCGGGTTCACCAACGTCTGCATTCCCAGCGGAGACGACCCCGGTGCCGACATGCGCGGCCTTGCGAAGATCGTCCTCGCCGAGTCGGTGATCGAGCTTGCAGAGCACATGGACACGCTCGGCCTGAAGCTCACCATCGAGCCCTTGGACCGCTATGCCTACAAGAAGCAGCTCATCGGCCCCATGGAGGAGAACGTCATCTGGTTCAAACCCATCCATGAGCAGTGTGCCAACGCCTACATCCACTGGGACAGCGCGCATGAGGCCCTGGGCGGCATCGACCTCATGCACTCACTCGAGCTCGCAGCGCCCTATCTGGCCCAGCTCCACCTCTGCGATGCGATCACCGACGTCTCGCACCCCTGCTTCGGCGATCTGCATATGGACTGCGCTCTGGCACCGGACTGGAAGACCGAGGGCTTCCTCACTCCCGAGGTCGGTGCCCGAATCCTCTCGAAGGTAGCGTCCTTCGACAAGCCTGCCGGGGTGAGCGACGTGTACGCTTCCGTCGAGATCCACGGCTATCCCGGAACGCACCTCTGGCTTATCGAGGAACACGCCCGCACATTCCTCCAACGGTGCTTCGACCTCGCCGGCTTAGCGTGCTAGCGTGGCAGATCCGTGGTAGGGGCAGATTGTTTGCCGCGTCTCTCGATTCGATCCCGCAGCATAAGGCCATCACGTAAGGAGCAAGCATATGCGATAGGGGCTTGCCTAGTTTAGGGGCGTTCTAAGGGCTAAACTAGGCATATGAGCAGCAGAAAGAGGCCGAAGAACAAGTACGTCACGAAATCGCACCTCTCGGAGCGCAAGTTCAGGGAGCTGCTCCGGCTGTTCTGCGCGGACGTCAC
>RQYE01000007.1 GCA_004010535.1 Coriobacteriales bacterium OH1046
AAAATACCAGGGGATAGCCAAGGAGGACTTCTACCTCCATCTCAAGGAATGCGAGTTCAGGTTCAACATGAGGGGGCGGGACATGTACAAGTTTCTTCTCAAGGAGTTTCGGGAGAGACCCCTAAACTAGGCAAGCCCCTTCGCGAATGCGCAGCTGCTGCACTCTTCCCATCGAACCATCAGCAGTCTGGTGGGTACGAGGAAGTCTGCCGCCACAGCGTTGCAAAAACGCTCCATAACGATATCGGACTCCTCATCATCGGCTGCATTGCTGACGCCGGTTTGGAAGAAAGCGAGGTGGCATAGCTCGTGAATCAGGGTGAAGATTTGCGCGCTCTTCGCGTCCCGCCCGTTGATGAATACAATCGGCGCGATCCTGTCGGAGAGGGCGAAACCCCGGAATTCGGAAACGTCGAGCACGCGATGCGTATTGTCGTTCACCACGCCGTTAATGACCACGGAAATGCCTACAGCCTCGATGCTGTCTTTGAGCACTTTGAGTGCGTCGGCCACGCCCCTGCAGGATGCACTCCAATCGTCATCCAGCTTGAGGAGAGCACGCATGTCCTCGACAATCTTTTCCCGCATCTCGTCTGTCAAGGGGGCGTCCATGTGGGAACCGACAAAATCGACGGGCGCAAATCCCTCGTGGAGGAAGTATCCCCTCATCCAGTCCTGCCTTCCGAGCATGGCATCGATAGTATCGAACAGCTCGGGGCTTGGATCTTGTGCGGGCATGTCGCCGACTGTGCGGAAATCAGTGATCTGGAGTGCATAATTTGGAAGATCGGACGCAAAAAGCTCGCTTACGCTCACATGCATCTTGCCCGCAAAATCGCGAAGCTGCCTGACTGTCGGCTTCCAAGAACCATCCAGCCAATTCGGGTATTTTGGGAAAGCCTTGGTGATCTGATCGTCAGTAAGGCCGCTGCGGAGAACCGCCCATTCGAGCACGCTTGGATTCAACGTTGCCACCGCGTGTCCTCCCCTCAGGTGAGCGTTTCTTCTCAGCCCATTGTATGCCCGCGCGCTACTTTCCATACCACTCACTTGGACTAGAAGCAGATATTTTTCGGCACATGCCGGGGCAAATGGATTTGATGAGAACATGCCCTTCTCGTCATGTTTCCCCAGCAAGGTCCCTATCGACTGTACAGTCACCAGAGGCCTTGCTGGCCAAACGCCCTTTGGGACCCCGAACGCATACTCTTTCCAGCATGTTTCCCCAGCAAGTGTCCATCGACTGTACAGTCGATGGACACTTGCTGGGGAAACAGAGTGGGGAGGTGCGCTTCTTTATGTTCGTCGCAGGCGCGCACCTCACCCCTCGCGGGCTCGAATCCCTGCAAGGCCTGCGGATAGGAAAGCGCCCCCGGAGCCGGGGGCGCCATCTTCTCTGGCGGAGAGGGGGGGATTCGAACCCCCGTGACCCGGAACGGGCCAAACGGTTTTCGAGACCGCCGCATTCAACCGCTCTGCCACCTCTCCATGGGCGGCAATGTGGCGCCCCGTATGCGGAGCGCCACGGATAGTCCTGGCGGAGAGTCGGGGATTCGAACCCCGGAGACGCTTTAGACGCCTACACGATTTCCAATCGTGCTCCTTCGGCCAGCTCGGACAACTCTCCAAGGCGACGCAAGGGACAGTATACACGGTTTTACCCGGATACGTGCAAGAACTTTTCTCCATACCGGCGCTACGGCTCGAGCTTGGCAACCAGGCCGTGGAGGACGTTCCACTTGCGACGCTCCGTCTCGGTGAGGAGGCGCTTGCGCATGCGGATGCTTTTGGGGGTGATCTCCACGAGCTCGTCATCCATGATGTATTCGAGCGCCTCTTCGAGCGAGAAGGTCCGAGGAGGTGTGAGCTGCACGGCGATGTCCGCCGTCGACGAGCGCTGGTTGCCGAGGCTCTTGGTACGGGCGATGTTGACGACCATATCGCCCGCTTGCGGGCGCTCCCCCACGAGCATTCCCTCGTAGCAATCGTCGCCCGGAGCCACGAAGAGGGCGCCGCGCTCCTGCAGCGTGCCGAGCGCATAGGCGACGGCGGGCTCGGTGGTCATCGAGACCATGACGCCGGTGGCGCGCCCTCCTATATCACCGGCGAAAGGCCCGTACTCGAGGAAGGTGTGGTAGAACACCGCCTCGCCATGCGTGACGTTCAGGATGCGGTTCTTGAGGCCCATGACACCGCGCGTGGGGATCTTGAACTCGAGGTGGGTCTGCGTCTCGCCGACGGCCATCGAGACCATGGGACCCCCCGCGTTGCCGAACACCTCGATCACCTTGCCCGCGTACCCGCTCGCGCACTCGACGACGGCCTGCTCGATAGGCTCGAGCAGGCCGCCACCCGCAGCCTTCTCGAACAGGACGCGCGGGCGGCCCACCTGGAACTCGAAACCCTCGCGGCGCATCTGCTCCATGAGGACCGACAGGTGCAGGATGCCACGGCCCGCGACCTCGATACCGCTCTTGCCCTCGAGCTCCTCGATGCGCATGGTCACGTTGTTCTCGCGTTCGGCCATGAGGCGGTCCTTGAGCTGGCGGCCGCCCACGATATCGCCCTCGCGTCCGACGAGCGGCGAGGTCGAGGGCGAGAAGACGACGGAAAGCGTCGGGGGATCGATCTCGATGGGATCGAGCTCCACGGGATGCTCGGGGTCGGTGTAGACATCGCCGATATCGGTGCCGTCCACGCCCACCACGGCGGCGATATCTCCGGCAACCACCTCGGCGCACTCCGTGCGCCCCAGATAATCGAAGGTGAAGAGCTGCTTGACCTTGGCCATCGAGCGGCTGCCGTCGTTCTTGACCACGAGGATGCCCTCGCCCGCATGGATGGTGCCGGAGAAGACGCGTCCGATGCCGATCCGTCCCACGTAGCTCGAGTGGTCGACGGTCACGCACTGCATGGCGAGCGGGGCATCCGCATCGGCCTCGGGGGCCGGGATGCCCCCGACGATCATGTCGAGCAGCGGCAGCATGTCCTCTCCCCCATCATCGGGCGCGAGGCGGGCGAAGCCCTTCACGGCGCTCGCATAGACCACGTGCTCCATGGCGAACCCAAGCTGCTCGTCGGTGGCGCCGAGATCCACCATGAGGTCGAGCGCGTCGTTGACGACATCCTCGGGATGGGCCCCGTCGCGGTCTATCTTGTTGATCACTATCATGATGGAAAGGCCGGCGGCGATGGCGTGCGAGAGCACGAAACGCGTCTGCGGCATGGGGCCTTCCGCCGCATCCACGAGGAGCAGCGCCCCATCGGCCATCTTGAGCACGCGCTCGACCTCGCCGCCGAAATCCGCGTGGCCGGGGGTGTCGATGATGTTGATCTTCACCCCGCCGTACATGATCGAGATGTTCTTGGCGAGGATGGTGATGCCGCGCTCGCGCTCCTGGTCGTTGGAGTCGAGCACGCGCTCCGCCACCTGCTGGTGCTCGCGGAAGGCGCCCGCCGTGCGCAGCATCTGGTCGACGAGGGTGGTCTTGCCGTGGTCGACGTGCGCGATGATGGCGATGTTCCTGATCTTCTCCTGACGCATGGGAATCCTCATCTCATCTTTTTTGCCCGTGAAACTGTAGCGCAAAAGAACCTCCTCGGGCAGCTGTTTACAAAACCTTTGCAGATGGGATGACGTATGTGCAGGATTTACAGCAAGGGTTCTATTCCGCCGGCGGGTGCCGGATCGGTCCACGCAAGGGCATCACCCTCGCCTCTTCCCGTGAAGAGCATGTAGCCGGAGAAATGCTCGTAGCCGCGCTCTCCGAACTCGAAGATGAGGGCATCCTCGTATGCGCCGGCCTTACCCGCGACGGCACCCACGTAGCAGAGGGCGTAGCGCACGGCATCGGGACAATCGCGCACGTACTCGCGGGCGGCGTCGAGGCATTCCTCGGGGCCGTCGTCGGAGAAATCGAGGGTCTCGACCTCCTCGTCGCCATCCTCGACTGCAACGAGAACGCCGAACTCCCCTCCGTCGGCGAGCATATCCAGAGCCTCGCCGAGCAGACCGCCCGAGAGCTCGTCGAGTTCGGGTGATACGCCGGTCTTGCGCTTTTCCATGGCATGCCCCCTGGGAGACGAAACGAGCCGCATGGATGCGGCTCGGGGTAGGTGGTGGAGATGAAGGGGTTCGAACCCTCGGCCTCAGGCTTGCAAAGCCCGCGCTCTCCCAGCTGAGCTACATCCCCTTATGCGGTTATCCCTAAAATAGACGCCCCAGCGGCGACTCGGCTCACGCTGGGGCGGCTATTGCCAGAAATGGTGGGCCTGACAAGGTTCGAACTTGTGACCTCCCGGTTATCAGCCGGACGCTCTGACCAACTGAGCTACAGGCCCGACGCAGAGAAGTATGATACAACGCGGTTCGGGCGGGGTCAACCGTATTTTTCATTTCGAGGCCCGGCTGCCCGCCCCAGGGTCTCCCGAAGCGCCGCCTTGGATCTGCAAACGTTGCATTTTCCCATCGATTCCGAATTCCAGCTTGAAGGGGAGCCGAACTTGGGTAGGATATCCAACACGAGGTGAAGGAGTTCTATGACGCTCATACGCATGGACATACAGACGGTCATCGTAGGCGGAGGTCCCGTCTCCTCGCTCGTCATCCTGCGCACCCGCACGGGAGATAAGGATGTGCAGCTGCCCATCCGAATCGGGGCCATCGAAGCGGCGGCCATCAGCATGGGGGTCAACGGTTCTCCATCGAGGCGCCCCATGACCCATGATCTGCTGCTTTCCGCCATCAAGGCGCTGGACGCGGCACTCGAATCGGTCATCATCGCCAAAGTCGAGGGCACCACCTTCTTCGCGCGCCTCAACATCCGCCTCGCCAACGACGAGCTCCGCCTCGTCGATGCGCGGCCATCCGACGCGCTCGCGCTCGCCGTGCGCGCGGGCACGCCCATCTTCGCAAGCGAGGATGTGGTGGATGCGGCAACGTTGCCGGATTTCAGCGCCGTCGAGGAGACGGAGCGCCGACACTCCCTCGAGGAGTTCCACTCCTTCGTGGAGAACCTCTCCCCTTCGGACTTCGGCGAGGCCGGGGAGTAGCCCTGCGTTCATCCCGTTGCGCGCGAGATCTCCAGCAGATGCCCCGTGACAAGGGGACAGGTCATTCGTCACGCCTACAAGAGGCGTGACGAATGACCTGTCCCCTTGTCACGGGGCATCTGCCTAGCTAGAGGCACACGTTGTTCGGACCGCTATTCCTCATCGTCGAGGAGCTCATCGTCGTCGATCTCGTCGGTACCGATATCGACGGGTTCCTCCTCGCCGGCGTCGCGGGCGCCTGCGGCATCGAGATCAAGGGCGAGCTGCCCCTCGATCTGCTTGGGAGCCTTCTTCTTGCTCGTCTTGAGGCGGGCGACGGCCGAGACGTGGTCGGTCGCCGACATGTTCATGACCTTGACGCCCTGGGTCGCGCGGCCGAGCCGCGAGATCTCGCTGGCCTTGACGCGGATCACGACGCCTTCCTCGGAGATGATCATGAGCTCGTGATGGGGCGCGACGACGCGCATGGCGCAGAGCTTGCCCTTCTTCTCGGTCATGGCGATGGTGAAGACGCCCTGGCCTCCGCGCTTGTGCTCGGGGTATTCCGAGACCTTGGTACGCTTGCCGTAGCCGTTCTCGGTGATGACGAACAGGTCGCCCAAGCCGTTGGAGATCTCCATCCCGAGCGCGAGGGCATCGCCTTTCAGGGTGATGCCGCGCACGCCGGTGGTATCGCGACCCGTCGGCCGCACCTCGGACTCGTCGAAGAGGATGGCCTTGCCGTCGGACGAGCAGATGATGACCTTATCGTCCTCCTTGACGCGGGCGACGTTGATAAGCTCATCGCCCTTCTTGAGGTTGATGGCGATCATGCCGTCACGCCGCGTGCGATCGTAGGCGCTCATGGAGGTCTTCTTGACCACGCCCTCGCGGGTGGCGAACATAAGGTGCTCGACAACCGGGAAATCGCGGGTGGTGATGACCGCCGTGGGATGCTCGCCCTCGTCGAGCGCGAGCACGTTCACGATGGCATTGCCGCGCGCTTGACGGCTGCCGATGGGGAGCTCGTGAACCTTCAGGCGGTAGACCTTGCCGAAGTTCGTGAAGAAGAGCACATAATCATGGGTGGACGCCACGAAGATATTCTCCACGAAGTCCTGCTCCTTGAGGTTGAGGCCGGAGATGCCCTTGCCGCCGCGCTTCTGCTGGCGGTAGGTGGCCACGGGTAGGCGCTTGATGTAGCCGGCATGGGTGACCGTGACGACCATGTCCTCCTCGGCGATGAGATCCTCGACGTCGAGATCCTGGGCTTCCTGCGCCGATATGGCGGTACGGCGCTTATCGGCGTATTTCTCGGAGATGGAGCGTAGCTCCTCTTTGATGACCATGAGGATCTTCTCCTCATGGGCGAGCAGATCCTCGTAGTAGGAGATGCGCTCGCGCAGATCGGCGATCTCGTCGACGAGCTCTTGACGGGCGAGTCCGGTAAGCCGGCGCAGACGCATCTGCAGGATGGCCTCGGACTGAACGTCATCGAGTCCGAAGGTATCGAACATGCGCTTCTTTGCCTCGCTATCATCGCGCGACGAACGGATGATGTGAACGATCTCGTCGATGTTGTCGACGGCGATGAGCAGGCCCTCGAGGATGTGCACGCGGGCGCGCGCCTTGTCGAGGTCGAAGCGGGTGCGGCGGGTGACCACGTCGATCTGGTGGTCGATGTAGTGCTTGAGCATCTCGCGCAGAGACAGCGTCTTGGGCACACCGTCGACGAGGGCGATATCGATGACTCCGAAGGTTGTCTGGAGCTGAGTCCTCTTATAGAGGTTGTTGAGAACGACCTCGGGCACCGCGCCCTGCTTGAGGTCGATGACGATGCGCACGCCCTCCTTGAGGTTGGACTCGTCGCGCATATCCGAGATACCCTCGATCTTCTTCTCGTTGACGGCTTGGGCGATCTTCTCTTGGAGCAGGCCCTTGTTGACCTGGTAGGGAACCTCGGTCACGACGAGGCGGCCGCGGCCGCTCTTGATCTGCTCCATATGGACCCGGGCACGCACGGTTATCGAGCCGCGGCCGGTCTCGTAGGCATCGCGGATGCCCTCGGTGCCCATGATGATGCCCCCTGTGGGGAAGTCGGGTCCCGGGATCACCTTCATCAGCTCGTCGGTGGTGGCATCGGGATTGTCGATCATCATGCACACGGCATCGGTGACCTCGCCGAGGTTGTGCGGCGGGATATTGGTCGCCATGCCGACGGCGATACCTGAGCTGCCATTCACGAGCAGGTTGGGGAAGCGCGCAGGCAGCACCGCGGGCTCGGTGAGCGACTCGTCGTAATTGGGTTGGAGATCGACCGTCTCCTTGTTGAGGTCGGAGAGGAGCTCCATGGCGGGCCGCGCGAGGCGGCTCTCGGTATAGCGCATGGCCGCCGCGCCGTCGCCATCGACGTTGCCGAAGTTACCATGGCCGTCGATGAGGGGCAGGCGCATGGACCAATCCTGCGCCATGCGGACCATCGAATCGTAGATGGCGGCATCACCATGGGGGTGGTATTTGCCCATGACCTCGCCTACCGTCCACGCGCTCTTCTTGTGCGGGCGATTGGGGGTGATGCCCGCCTCCGCCATGGCGTAGAGGATGCGGCGGTGCACCGGCTTCAGGCCATCGCGCACGTCGGGAAGGGCGCGCGCCACGATGACCGACATCGAGTACTCGAGGAAGGAGGTCTTCATCTCCCGTCCCATATCGATGGGCTTCAGCGTGCCGCCATGGATATCGGTCAGCGCAAGGCGCGTGCCGGCCTCATCGGAAAGGGTGGGTGCGAGATGCTTGCCCGAGAGGGCGGGACGGTCCTCCTCACCTTCGGCGTCCTCATCCTCGGAGCCGTCGTATTCCCCTCTATCGTCCTCATCATCGCCGTATCCTGCATCGGAGAGGATATCGTCGATGCTCGAATCCTCCTCGGTGCCGAAGGCATCGTCATCCATGCGGTCATCTGCCACGGTAGAGCCCTTCTCGTCTTCGTATCATCAGATATCCAGGAATCGCACGTCTTTTGAGTGCGTCTGGATGAATTCCTTGCGCTTCTCGACTTGGGTGCCCATCAGATCGGCCACGGCCCGCTCGGCGGCATAGACATCCTCGATGCCCACTTTGAGCAGGATCCTGTTCTTGGGCTCCATGGTGGTCTCGGCGAGCTGCTTGGCATCCATCTCGCCCAGACCCTTGTAGCGCTGGACGGCATATTTCGACGAATCCTCGTATTTCGCCACCTCGAGCGCGAGCTCCTCATCGGTATAGAGGTATTTGCCGCCCTTGCGGCCCTTGGGACGCAACTGGTAGAGCGGCGGCTGGGCAACGTAGATATAGCCCGCATCGATGAGGGGGCGCATGAAGCGGTAGAAGAACGTGAGCAAGAGGATGCGGATGTGCGCACCGTCCACATCGGCATCGGTCATGATGACGATCTTGTGGTAGCGCGCCTTGGTGATGTCGAATTCCGGGCCCACGCCCGTCCCGATGGCGGTGATGAGCGAGGTGATGGTCTCGGAGGAGAGGGCCTTATGCTCTTGGACGCGCTCGACGTTCAGGATCTTGCCGCGCAGGGGGAGCACCGCCTGGATGGTGCGGTCGCGGGCGCTTTTCGCCGAGCCTCCCGCAGAGTCGCCCTCGACGATGAAGAGCTCGGTCATCTCGGGATCGCGCACCGAGCAGTCGGCCAGCTTGCCGGGAAGCGATGCGCTCTCGAGCAGACCCTTGCGACGGGTCGCCTCGCGCGCCTTGCGCGCGGCAAGACGCCCCTTGGCCGCCTGCGTGGCTTTTTTAAGGATCTCGCGCGCTTGGTTGGGATGCTCCTCGAGATACTCGGCGAGTCCTTGGGACACGACGCGGTTGGTGAGCGTGCGCATATAGGAGCTGCCGAGCTTGGCCTTGGTCTGGCCTTCGAACTGGGGATCGGGGAGTTTGACGGAGATGACGGCCGTGAGGCCCTCCTTGATGTCATCGCCCGTGACGTTGGCATCCTTCTCCTTGATGATGTTGGCCTTGCGGCCGTAATCGTTGATGGCCTTGGTCATGGCCTCGCGGAAGCCGGTGAGATGCATACCGCCCTCATCTGTGTAGATATCGTTCGCGAAGGAGAGCACCGTCTCCGAGTAGTTGGTGTTCCATTGGATGGCCACCTCGACCTCGCCCCGCTGGTCTTCGGGAGCGTCGGGAGCCGATTTCCCCTCGATGTAGATGGGCTTGGAGAGGCCGGGCAGGATCTCCCGGCCATCGTTCAGGAATTTGACGAAATCCACGATGCCGCCGGCATAGCAGAACTCCTCGATGCGCGGCGTGAGCTCGCGCTCGTCCACGAGGACGATCTTGAGGTTCCGGTTCAGGAAGGCCGTCTCCTGCAGACGGTCGTGCAGGATGTCGAAATTGAAGACGGTCGTCTCGAAGACAAGGTCGTCGGGCCAGAAGGTGACCGTGGTGCCGGTGGCCTTCGACCGGCCCACCACCTCGAGCCTCCTCACCGTCTTGCCCCGGGAGAACTCCATCTCATGGATCTTGCCATCCCGTTTGACCTGGGCGACGAGCTTCTTGGAAAGCGCGTTCACGACCGAGATGCCCACGCCGTGGAGCCCTCCCGAAACCTTGTAGGCGTTGTTGTCGAATTTCCCTCCCGCATGGAGGATCGTGAGCACGACCTCGAGGGTCGACATGGTGCGCTTCTGCGGGTGCTTCTCGACGGGAATGCCGCGACCGTTATCCTCGACGGTGATGGAGTTGTCGGGATGGACCGTCACCTTGATCTTGGTGCAGAATCCGGCCATGGCCTCGTCGACGGAGTTATCGACGATCTCCCAGACAAGGTGGTGGAGCCCTGCCGATGAGGTCGTCCCGATATACATGCCAGGGCGCTTGCGCACAGCCTCGAGACCCTCGAGGATTTTGATATCTTTACCAGCATAATCGCCCGACTGGTCCTTATGAGCCACGTTTCTTCCTCTCATGAGCATGGGCATACGGTATATAGTGTACTCCTATTCGTCGATAATACAATCAGACGACATAAAAATAATACGAACGTATGTTTCATATTGCTCTAGAAAGCCCTACGAGCCTGTTTTAGACTATCTTTTCATATTCAAGAGGATAACGTCTTGTTCAAACGAAAAGAGACGATCATCGCCTTAGAAACACTCGTCTTGAGCGGCTCGGAAAGACGTGCGGTGCAGGTGCGGATATATTCCGCTTCCTCGTCGGTGAGCTCGGGGAGAGGCTCGTCTTCCTCATCCTCGGGGGCATCGCGTACCGGCAACTCACGCGCCAGTTTGAATTCTATGCGCGAGAGGGGCAGGCCGCCGTAGGCGAGACGTTGGAGATACAGCTCGCGATTGGCATTGAAATCCACGACGCGGGTGCGCGCATCGAGATAGATGGTCAGGATAGGATCGGCAGGAGGATGCTCGCGTATGAATGCGCCGCAGGTATGCTTGCGCTCTATATCGCCGTTCACGCGCATCCAGACGGCAAGCGCCCGTTTATGGGCGTTCATCCTCATGGATCCGCCCGCGCCGAAGAGTCCTTCGAGCACGGAGCCGAGCGTTCTGGCGCCATCGCTCATCTAGAATCCCACCACCTCGGCGCCATCGAGCATCTCCCGCGAGAAATACCCGAGGTTCGTCGTCGTGATGATGGTCTGGATACCCCCTTCGATGAAGGACACGATGGCACTGCGACGGTATTGGTCGAGCTCGCTCATCACATCGTCGAGAAGCAGCAGGGGCTGATCGGATACAAGCTCCTTCGCCAAGATGACCTCAGCGAGCTTGACGGCAAGCACGATGGAGCGCTGCTGTCCTTGGCTCGCGAACGCACGGGCCTCGCGCCCCTCGATTAAGAACACGATATCGTCGCGGTGCGGGCCGATGAGCGTCTGCTGGCGGCGTAGATCGTCCGCACGGGTCCGGGACAGCATTGCCCTGTACCTATCGCGCACCTCATCGCGCGATAGGTACAGGGCATCGTCCCCGATGGTCGACCGGTATTGCGCCGTGAGGGTCTCATTCGGGGCGATCGATGCATATACCGCCGCGATGATGCCCTGCAAGCGGTCGAAGAGGCGGCAGCGTGCGAGCAGGAGCGTCGCGCCGCCGAGGGCGAGCGACTCATCCCACGCATCGAGGAGGGCGGGATCGGCATAATCGTTCTTGAGGAGGCGGTTGCGCTGCTCGACCGTGCGCAGGTATGTGGAGAGCACCTTATCGTAACGGGGATGCGCTTGTCGCGCGAACGTATCGATCTCATCGCGGCGGTACGCTGCGCCGCGTTTGATGAGGAAGAGATCATCCGGATTGAAGAGCACGGAGAACAGGGTACCCGGCATATCCTTGGCGCTGCACTTCTTCATATTCTTATAGAACGTCTTATGCGTTGGGCGGAGCTCGCAGGCAACATCCACCACGCGCCCGCCCCCGCGAAGGCGGGCGCGCAGAAAACCGCTCTCCTCCCCTTGCCTGATAAGCTGGGAAGGGGTGGGATGCCTGAACGAACAGCCGGATGTGAGCAGCTGGATCGCCTCCACGGTATTGGTCTTGCCGCTCGCGTTGCCCCCTGAAAGGACCGTGATGCCGGGCGAGAAGGCGATATCCCGCTCCTTGAGATTCCTGAAATTCCCAAGGTGGAGCTCTGAGATCCTCAGTCCCACGTTAGAGCAGAGACGGCATGACAAGATAGAGGTAGTTGATCTTGCCGCTTGATTTGAAGATGGTCGGAAGAGTCGGGCTCTGAAGCTCGATGATGATTTTCTCACGATCCGGGGCGGATGCGAGGCAGTCGGCAACATAATGATGGTTGAGCGAGAGCGACATGGAACCTCCCTCGACCTGCACGGGAATATACTCGACGGATTCCCCCTGATTACGGGTGGTGATGGAGAGCTTCATCGTCTGGGCATCGGCGTCTATATCGAGCCTCATGATGGGCATCGTCGCGGCGATGGTGGCGACGCGGCGGAGCGCGCCGAGGAACTGCTCGGGATCGGCCGTGAGCGCTGTAGCGTAGGTCTTGGGGAGGAGTTGGCGATAATCGGGATAGGAACCCTCGGTCTTCCGGGAGATGTAGGTGGTATCGCCGAAGGAGAAGACGATCTGGTTATTGGTCGTGCCGATGAGGATCTTCTCTGTCAGCGACGGCATGGTGAGGACGTCGTGGAAGACCGTTCCCGGAATGATGATGGTGAAATCCTCGGCATCGGCCTCGGCAGCCGAGTAGGTCTCGCACACGGCAAGGCGATACGAATCGGTCGCCACGAGGCGCAGCGTGTTCTCCGCCGAGGTGAGCAGGACTCCCTGCAGGATAGGACGGGAATTCTCCTTCGAGGTGACCTTGTATACCTTGTCGATCATCTCGGAGAGAACGGCGCTCGGAAGCTCGCAGGAGCTGCTGGGCTCGAGCGCGGGAAACTCCGACCAATCCTTCGCATCGAGGGTATTCAGCCTGAACAGGGATGAGAGGCAGGTTATGGTGAGGATCCGGTCGCTCCCCTCGAAGACGACGGCGGCATCGGGAAGACTCTTCACGATGGCATTGAGGATCTTGCCGGAAACCACCACCTCGCCGCTCTCCTCGACGTTGGCGGGTATCTTATGCCGAATCGAGATGGTGAGGTTGTTGGTCTGGAATTCGAGCGCTCCGTTGTCGGCCTTGATATAGATACCCGAGAGCAGGGGTATGGTCGAAGTGGTGCTCATGCCCTTGCCCACGACGGAAAGGGCCGTGAGAAGCGCATGCTGGCCGACGGAGAATTTCATGATGTGCCCTTTCTGTTATGTATCTATCTATGTACTATACCAATCATAGCAATAAGGTCTGTCGAAACGGCTTATAATCCAATAAACTCCCAGTTAATCGACTGTTTTTACGAACGCCGCCACCTGCTTTTCCTCAACACGCATGAACATCTCGAGCGCCGCGTTCCCTTTCTTTCAACATGCTCATCGAGGTTATGGACAAGCTTTCGCAGGGTTGTCGATAAGCTCTGCACATCGTCTACGCATTCTCCACGATGGTGTCGTGGATGCGGAATATCTGATCGTAGAAGGTCTTATCCTCCTTCTTCTGCTTCTCGACCCACGAGATGCTGTGTTTGATGGTGGCATGGCTCCTGCCGCCGAAACGCTTCCCGATATCGGCCAGGGTGCTGTCGGTGAGCTCCCTCGAGAGCCAGATGGCGATATGGCGAGGCTCCATGAGCTCCTTGTTCCGTTTGTCGCCTATGAGGTCGTTGTGAGACACGTCGTAGTAGGTCTCGACGAGACGCTGGATCTGGGCTACGGTGATCTGTTTCTTGCTCATCGGCCATTTCTCGTCGGCGATGCGCATGATGTCGTCATGCGAGAAGGATTCCCCGGCCTTCTGCTTTCGCGCTGCCATGATGATGCAGGATTGGACGAAACCCTCTATATCGCGGATGTTGCTGCCGGCGTGCTCGGCCATGAATTTGAGATCGGCTTCGGCGATCGTCCCATCCATGAAGGGGATGTGGGTGAGTTGCGCATCCTCCTTCTGGCGTTTGTAGAATGCGGTTATGAGCAGCAGTTTGAGTTCGAAGCTCGGCACCTGGATGCTGATGGAGAACCCCGAGCCGAGACGGCTGGTGATACGCTCGTCGAACCCGCTCTTCCCCATGCCGAGCTGCGCCGGCGACCGGTCGGCTGCAAGGACGATCTGCTTTCCGTTGGAGGAAAGGTAGTTGAAGAGATCGAAGAAGAAGGTGATGGTGTTCGTCTTGTTGAGGAATGTCTGGATATCGTCGATGATGAGCACGTCGATGCCATGATAGTTGTTCTTCAAGGTCTCGAAATCGCCTTTATCGCGGTTCTGCATGGCATTGACGTATTCGCTCATGAACGTCGAGGCATCCTTGTAGACGCACAGGCGCATGGGATCGTTCTTCGAGATGTAGTTCTGGATAGCGCGGAGGAGATGGGTCTTTCCGAGGCCGCTCTTGCCGTAGATGAACAGGGGGTTGTAGGTCTGCTTGTTGACGCCCTCGGCAACCTGCAGGGCCGCTTGGTAGGCGAAGATGTTCTCGTCGCCTTGGATGAAGCGTTTGAAGGTGAGCCGCGAGTCGTTGTCGGTGATGGTCTCCACCAAGGGGTTATCCGCAGCCTTGGCCTCTTTCGAGAGGTTATCCCACAGGTCATCGTCCTTTTGCTGCTCGTGTTCCTCACGGTGGGAAGGAATCCTCTCATCAACCCGCTCGCTCGCGGGGACGAGGGTCACCTCGAGCGAGATGTTCTCGAAGGCAGCCTGTGCAAGGCAATTCTCGATAGTCGCGCTGTTCTTGAGGATCGTCTTCTGGACCAGGCGCATGCTGGTTGAGATCGTGATGGTACCGTCTTCCAACAAGCGGGGCTCGCAGCTTCTGAGCATTGCGGATAAGGGCTCGCTTATATGCTGTTCCTCGAGAAGGTCGAGGGTGTCTTGCCAAAGTGCCTCTGCGTCAGATTCAAAGACGTTGTCCATACCCATTTCACTCCGCACATCCGATTTCGGTAGGACTGTATTGTACAGAGTTTTCAACAGAGGTTATCAACATTTTTACTCTATCGGGGAACGGCGCAGCCGGTCTGGGGGAGCAGGTACCTCCTCCCGTTCTTTTCGAGGATACCCTCGGCGACCAGCGATGATAGTTCGCGTGACCATGTGGGGAGCGACTTGCCGTATGCATTCTGGAGATCGGTCGGCCCCGCCGACCCGTGTTCTGCGATGTATGCGAGGACGAGCCGCCCGCGATCCGAGAGGTCGGCTTCCGAGAGCGGCTGCTTCCCATGGGCCTTGATCTGCTCCTTCGAACTCGCCCTCGTCGAGATGGTGACCACGGTTCCTTGGGTCAGGTTGTCCTCGAGATCGAGGGATCCCCCTTTGTCGACCATGTACTGCTGGGCATAGGGAAGACCCGACCCGACGCCGCGAATGTAGCGTTTCATCTCCTCGGTTGCCGAGGTGGTCCCGTATTCGAGCGCCCGCTCCTTGGCCTCTATCCCCGGTCCTTGGTCGGAGAAACGTATGGTGTTCCCCCCGTCGAGGATCGAGATGGTCGGCGATACGAAGCAGGCGTGTATATAGTTCTCCACGATCTCCCGGATGACCATGAACGGGATGCCGCCCCCCTGCTCATGCGAGAGTTTGGTCACCGTTTGGGTGATCTCTTCGAGGTAGGGGCGCACACCCTGGGGATCGATCACGAGCACCCGCGGGGCTGCGGCGGCATCGTCGTAGACCGCGATGCGCGCGGGATAGACGACCATATCCTCCAACGACGGCGCGGCGGCATATCCGTCGTCTTCCCCGACGAATGGATAGAACGTCCTGGCCACCGCACCTCCTTTCAACGTCTTTTCATCTCATGTTGAAAACTTTCACTTATATAAAAGAAATGAAAGAAAGTTTTCAACACCTGAAGATACTATGTTGAAATGCTCTTTTACGATAGTTATAGGGAGTAAGAATAGTATCACCATATACGATCTTTCAAAAGATTTGAAATCTTTCAGTTCCGTGTGCGGTAGTCATCCCCCGGATTCCGTACGCTGGATGAAAGATGGCATGTTGACAGATTAACCATCTGACCTTTACAATTCTTAAGCTTGTCTAGATTAGCGGTATCATACCCTATCGGGAGGAATAGCTATGAAGCGCACCTATCAGCCGAATAAGCGCAAGCGCGCCAAGACCCATGGTTTCAGGGCCCGTATGGCGACCAAGGGCGGCCGCGCCGTCCTCTCGCGCCGCCGCGCCAAAGGTCGTAAGAGCCTCACCGTCTGAGTATCTCGATGAAGACCATCAAATCCACATGCGAATTTGAGAAGGTCTTCAAGGCTGGGAGGAGATATTCCCATCCCCTCCTGCGGATCCGCGCGGTGCATCATGGTGGGAGCGGCAAAGTCGCCTTCGTCGCCCCCAAACGGCTCGGCACCGCACCGACCCGCAATCGTGGTAAGCGCGTATTGAGGGAGGCTGCCCGCACCTGCGGTCTCCCGTTCGACGGGTACAGCATGATTCTGCTTGCAACAGACCAGACTGCGCGCGTGCGCATGCCGGAAGTCGCGCAAGCATTGTCGGCATTGCTCGCCAAGGCAGGTTTTTCAGATGAGCGATGAGGAAGGGGAAGCAGGGCTGGCCGCGCGCAGTGCCATAGCGTGCATCCGATTCTATCAAAGGATCGTCTCCCCCCTCTTCCCCGCCCGCTGCATCTATACGCCGACCTGCTCGGAATACGCGCTCCAAGCTGTTCGCAAGCATGGTTTCATCCGTGGAGGGCTTTTAACGGTCAAGCGCATCCTGCGCTGCCATCCGCTCCACGAAGGAGGATACGACCCGGTTCCGTAAGCTGCGCGGGGCACAGGAGGATGTATGTGGGATTGGATTGTTCAGCTCGTGGCGAGCATTCTCGCCGCTCTGCAGGGTGTGGTCGGGGACTGGGGCCTCGCCATCATCGTTCTGACCTTCATCATCAGGATCCTGCTGACCCCCCTTATGGCCAAGAGCTCAGCCTCTACAGCACGTATGCAACTCGTCCAGCCCAAGATCAACGAGATCCAAACGCGCTATGCCGATGATCCCGAGAAGATGGCCGAGGAAACGCGGAAGCTGTATTCCGAGATCAAATTCAATCCGCTCGGCGGCTGCCTGCCCATGATCTTGCAAATGCCCATTTTCTTCGCCCTCTTCACGGTAGCACGCCAGGTTCCCGCGGACGCCTCGTTCTTCTCCATCCTCCCCTCTTTGGGAAGCTCGGTTTCAGAGATGGTTGCAGCGCAGGGTATCGGCGGCGCTGCCGTCTACATCCTCTTCGATATCCTCTTCGGCGTCCTCTCCTTCATTCCCATGCTGCTCAACGCGCAGACGCAGGGAGAGCAGAACCGCTCCCAATCGATCATGATGGGCCTCGTCATGGCTGTCATGATGATGTGGTTCGGCTGGTCGGTTCCCGCCGCCGTGCTCCTGTACTACAACACCTCTGCCATCTGGCAGGTCCTCCAGCAGCGCTTCATCATGTCGCGCGTCATGAAGAAAGCACGTGCCGAGGCTGAGGCGAAGATGGAGAATGCGCCGGTCGAGGTCGATGTGGTCCGCCGGGAGCATAAGAAGCGCCCGCGCAAGAAGGCATAGCCGCGCGATAGACTGGTAAAGGGCGCATACTGCCCTGCGAGTTCGAGGAGGTTGCCATGGAAGACGAGACCTTCGAGGTTGGCAACGGAGAGTTTTCCGCCGAGGAATATACGGGTACCGCCCATGCAGATGATGCATTCGCTGCTATCAAGGTGCGCTATGAGGCTGGCGAGGCCCTGACCGACAAGGAGATGGATGCGATCGCCGATGTGGCGGTAACCTATCTTAGGCAAATTCTTGCTCTTTTCGGAGAAACCTCTTCCTCTATCGACGAGTATGATGGCGATGATGGCGAGCTCATCCTCGATGTGAATGGCGGCAACCTTGCTGTTCTGATCGGCCGCCACGGACGTACCCTCGATGCCCTCCAGCTGGTGCTCTCATCGCTTGTGAGCTCTCGTATCAGTTTCTTCTACCCCATCGTCGTCGATATAGAGAGCTACAAGATGCGCCGCAAGAAAAAGCTCCGCAGCATCGCCCTCTCTGCAGCAGAGCGGGCCCGTCGGCAAGGCCGTGTTGCCTTGGCTCCGATGAATGCCTACGAACGGAGGATCATCCATCTTGCTTTGGTCGATGATGGCAGCGTGACCACGCATTCAGAAGGAGAGGATCCCAACCGCCGCGTCATCATCACCGCTCTTACAGAGCAGCTGTAAGCGTTCATCCGGTAGTATAGAGGGGAGGGCAACGATAGTTTGCTCTCCCCCATTCATATGACAAGAGCTCATGTGCCAAGGTTTTCTGTCAGGAGTTGCTAATGGATAGATATGAGGATCTGCTCATCGAAGAGCTGGAGAAGCTATCCATTCCCTGCAGGGAGGACCAGGCAACTCTTCTCTGCAAGCATCTCGATCTTGTCATCAGGCGGAACAAGGAGATGAACCTCACGAGAATAGATTCGGTTGAGGATGGTCTATACCTCCATATCATCGATTCTCTTATCTGTCTACGCAGCTTGAAATCGCTTACGGCCGAAAAACATATCCTCGACCTGGGAACTGGGGCCGGGTTTCCCGGTATCCCCTTGGCCGTGATGCTCGATGCCGATGTCACATTGCTCGATTCGATTTCCAAGAAAGCGGCGGCTGTCGAGGGGTTCCTCATTGCTCTTGGTCTTTCGGCACGCTGTGTTTCCATGTGCTCGCGTTCCGAGGATCTTGCGAGGATGGTCCCCAACAGTTTCGAGATCGTTGCGGCACGTGCCGTTGCCCAGACGAATGTCCTCATCGAATATGCTGCTCCCCTACTAGGTTCCGGAGGAATCCTCTGCGCTTGGAAAGCACATATCACCGAGGAGGAGTTATCGGCCGCCCTCCGTGCTGCCGATATCTGCGGGATGAGAATCGTTTCACGTGAAACATATGAGCTTCCGCGCAATTACGGTCATCGTGAGATCGTATACCTCCAGAGGGTCGGAGATCCGAGCATCCTCCTGCCTCGCCGCTGCGGGATGGCCGCCAAGAGGCCACTGGGTCTGTAATCAGCCAGATTCATCATGTTCCACGTGAAACAATCATCTATCATAGATGCATATCCTAGGGTGCAAATACGCTTGAAATGGTGAGGTATCGAGGAGGATCAGTGGCATATCCAGATATCAAACGAGGCAATCCGAACAAACAGACGCAGATAATCGCCGTGATCAATCAGAAAGGCGGCGTAGGCAAGTCAACGACAGCGATAAACCTCGGTGCTGCGCTCGGCGATCTGAAGAAGAAGGTCCTTGTGGTCGACTTCGATCCGCAGGGCAATACGACAAGCGGTTTCGGGATCGAGAAGGAGGCACTTGGACGGGACATCTACGATGTCCTTATGAACGATGCAGAGCTCGGAGTTATCATATGCGATACGCCGGTGCAAAACGTCTTCGTTGCGCCGGCAACGATCCAGCTTGCCGGTGCCGAGATCGAGCTCGTGTCCACCATGGCACGCGAAAGCGTGCTCGCGGGAAAACTCGAGGGGGTTTCAGGTCAATTCGATTATGTATTCATAGATTGCCCGCCTTCTCTCGGTTTGCTTACCGTCAATGCGTTGGTTGCAGCTGATGCGCTGCTGATTCCCATCCAATGCGAGTATTATGCGCTCGAAGGCGTTACGAAACTCCTCGAATCGATGAGGATGGTCAAAGCGCGGCTCAACAGCAAGTTGGAGATCTTCGGCGTCGTGATGACGATGTTCGACACCCGGACGACCCTGTCGAAACAAGTTGTCGAAGAAGTCCGGAACTATTTCGGATCAACCGTGTTCAAGACCATTATCCCGCGCAATGTCAAGCTTTCCGAAGCTCCAAGCCATGGGCTCCCCGTCACACGCTATGCACCGACAAGTAAAGGCGCTATAGCGTATTCGAAGCTTGCAAAGGAAGTGATCCGCCGTGGTTAAAAAATCCGGGTTGGGACGAGGCCTCGAATCATTGATGGGCGAGGCGAATGCAGAAGTCGGTATCGCTGCAAGCGACGCAGCACTTCCTTTGGAGAAGAT
Organism: Coriobacteriales bacterium OH1046; assembly: GCA_004010535.1. Taxonomy (GTDB): domain Bacteria; phylum Actinomycetota; class Coriobacteriia; order Coriobacteriales; family Atopobiaceae; genus RUG721. Next base: position 19,645 of record RQYE01000007.1, read on the forward strand.
CAAGCCGAATAGAAACCAACCGCGCCAGTCATTCGAGGCTGGACCGCTCTCCGAACTTGCCGACTCCATCAAGCAGAACGGTGTTCTCCAGCCCATCATAGTGCGCAAGATCGGTTCATCCTATGAGATCGTCGCAGGCGAACGCCGATATCAAGCTGCCAAGATCGCAGGTTTGTCGGAAATCCCGGTTCTTATCAGGGAGGTCAGCGATGAGGATGTATTCAAGCTGGCCCTCATCGAGAATCTCCAGCGCAGCAATCTCAATCCGATCGAAGAGGCGCTTGGGTATAGGACCCTCATCGATCAGAACAGGCTCACCCAAGATGCATTGGCCAAGATCGTATCCAAATCCAGACCGACCATCGCGAATGTGCTCAGACTGCTCGACCTGCCTGACGAGGTCCAAATCCTCATGAGCGAGGGGAAGATCACAGCGGGGCACGCGCGGGCCATCCTCGCCGTTGCAGGCGAGGATGGCAGGATACGTCTTGCCAAGAAGGTGGTAGACGAGAATCTATCTGTTCGCCAGACAGAATCTCTTGCTCCGCTCTTTTCTGGCAACAATATCGTTACCGCTATCCGCCGACCCCAACCCAAGTCCTTCAAACGCGCAGCGCGAGAGCTTAAGCAGATACTCGAGGCTAACGTTCGTGTGAAGACCGTGCGTGGGAAGAACAAGATCGAGATCGAGTTCTCGTCAGAAGACGATCTTGCCAGATTGGTCGAGCTGATCGGTGGGAAGCAGGGGTAGATGGAGAAGATCAGAAACAACATCATCGGCCTTCTGCTCGTCGCAGGCGCCGGCATGCTGCTCTATCGTTTCGGCCTGACAAAGGAGGCCCGCAGCAGCGTCAAGAGGCTCATCGCCACGCTGCGTGCCGCTTACAGGCAGATCGAGGGCGTGCTGGCGGATGCAAGCGGCGTGACCATGGAAGAGGATATGCTTCCCAACAGGGCTGCGACGATCAGCCAGTGGGAGGAACTCGGATATTAGAACATATGTTCTAATAAATCCAGCCCTTTGGGCCCTTATCGATATGGCGCAGGGGTTTCCCCCTCATGCAGAAGATGCTGCTCCCTGTATATAGTGACAGATGATCCCGGACGTCGAGCCGGATGTTGCGGTTCGATCCATCGGAACCCCGGCTTATCGGGACGGGCGGCTAGCTGATCACCCGCTGGCGGAGCTGACCGCAGGCTGCGTCGATGTCTGCGCCGCGCGAGTTGCGGATGGTGGCTTCCACGCCCACGCGTGCGAGCCGGTCGATGAAAGCCTGGGCGCGCTCGGATGTGGAGGGATGGAAGGGGGAGCCGGAGATCTCGTTCAGTTGGATGATGTTCACGTGGCAGAGGGTTCCCCGGCAGAAATCGCAGAGCGAGTCGATCTCCTCATCGGTGTCGTTGACCCCCCGCATCAGGGCGAACTCGTATGTCGGACGTCGGCCGGTCTTATCCGTATACTCGCCGAGCGCTGCATAGAGGTGTACGAGCGAGAAGCGCTTCACGCCCGGCATCAGAGCGTCGCGCGTTTTCTGGATGGTCGAATGGAGGGAGACCGCCAGCGTGAACTGCTCGGGCTCGTTGGCGAAACGCAGGATCTGGGGGATGAGGCCGCAGGTCGATACGGTAAGGTGCCGCGCGCCGATGTTGAGTGCGCCGGACGCGTTGAGCCTGCGCAACGCCTTGAGCGTCTCGTCGTAATTGGCGAAGGGCTCGCCCTGTCCCATGAAGACCACGCTCGTGACGCGGGTGTTGAAATCGTTGCGTACGTGCATGACCTGCTCGTAGATCTCGCCTGCGGTCAGCGATCTGATCAGACCCGACCGACCTGTGGCACAAAACACACAACCCATTGCACACCCAGCTTGCGTCGAGACGCAGACCGAGAGCTTGCGGGTTCCCGGCATCCCCACGCACTCGGCCGCAGCGCCGTCTTTGAATCGCAGGAGGTATTTGCGACTTCCATCGAGAGAGACCTGTCGGGCGAGCTCGACGGCGCTGCTCGCGCTCGTCCTTGCCGCAAGAGCGCCGCGCAGGGCCTTGGGGAGGTTGGTCATCTCATCGGGCGAGGCCACGCCCTTGCTCCACACCCAATCCTCGATCTGCGCGGCCCGGAATGCGGGCTGCCCGAGCTCCGCCATGAGGGCCAGGAGCTGCCCATGCGTGCATGCATGGAGATCGAGCGGGTCCGTGGTGGGGGAGTCGTGAAGGTTCTCTTCCGTCATGGTCAAATATCCCCCTCGTATCCTCGCTGCCAAGCTGGTGCGGTATCCTTATCTGGCAAACAAACCACCTCATCCAGTGTAACAGGCGCACGGCGGCTAAGGAGCAGGTATGGATAGAGATGAGCTGCACAACCTCAACGTCGCGGTTCTCGCAGGGGGCTGGTCGGACGAGCGTTCGATCTCCTTGGATTCGGGCCGTGCCTGCGCGAGGGCGCTCAAGGAGGCGGGCTTCGCGCGGGTCGAGCTCCTCGATGTCGCAGCTGACGACTTCGCGAGATCCATCTCGACAGGCTCTTACGATGTGGCCTTCGTCGCCCTGCACGGCCCTTTCGGTGAGGATGGCTGCATCCAGGGCTTCCTCGAGATCCTCCACATCCCCTATACCTTCTCGGGCGTGCTGGGCTCCGCTGTCGGGACCGAGAAGGAGGTCGCCAAGGTGATCTACCGCGCCGCAGGCATCCCCTGCCCGCGCGGCATCACGCTCGCAGCCGGGGAGGCCCTCGACGACTCCCTGCGCGACCAGCTCATCGAGGAGCTGGGGCTCCCGCTCTTCGTGAAGCCTGCGGCGAACGGATCGAGCTACGGCATCACGCGCGTGTCCGATCCCGTGCAGTTCGCGGCCGCCGTCGAGCGCGCCGCCCAGGGAGGCTGCCCGGTCCTCATCGAGGAATGCATCACCGGCACCGAGATCACCGTCCCCGTTATCGGGAACCGCGATCCCCAGGCGCTTCCCGTCGTGGAGATCGTGACCGGGGCGGAGTTCTACGACCTCAAAGTCAAGTACGAGCCCGCAGCGCTCCACCACGTCATCCCCGCGCGCCTCTCTCAAGAGGCGGCCTCCCTCGCCCAAGCCCGCGCCGTGGCCGCGCATAAGGCGCTCGGCTGCCGTGGTTGCTCGCGCAGCGATTTCATCGTCACGTCCGAGGGCGAGCCCGTCATCCTCGAGACCAACACCATTCCCGGCATGACCGAGACGAGCCTGCTCCCCGATTCGGCGCGCCATGCCGGCATCGAGTTCCCCGAGCTCTGCACGCGCTTCATCGAGCTCGCCCTCGAGGGCTGAGGCATCCATGGCAGATGCATCGACGGATCGGGAGCACGCCTGCATGCTGGACGATATGCTGCTGCCGGGGACACCGCCGGCGATCCGTGCCGCATACGCCTCGCTTGCCGAGCGTGCGCGCACCCTGTCGTTCGGGCCGCTCGAAACCGATGTGGTGGTGCTCGATACCGAGACGACCGGCCTCTCCTACAGGGACTGCGAGCTCATCGAGATCTGTGCGGCGAAGCTCTCCGGGGAAGGGGGGTCCGCGCGCTTCCACAGCTTCGTCAACCCGTCCCGACCCATCCCGGTCGAGATCAAGGCCCTGACGGGTATCCGCGATCTCGATGTCGCAGGCGCCCCCTCGCCCAAGGAGGCCGTTGCCGCCCTCGCGGAGTTCGTGGGAGGGCTTCCGGTCGTCGCGCACAATGCCTCGTTCGACCGCACCTTCATCGAGAGCGTGCCCGGCGGGGCTGCGGTCTCCGATATCTGGATCGACTCGCTCGCGCTCTCGCGCATCGCCCTTCCCCGCCTCGCCACGCATCGTCTCGCGGACCTTGCATCCCTCTTCGGCTGCGACTCGGTCACGCACCGTGCAAGCGACGACGTGGATGCCCTCGCCGGCATCTGGCGCATCCTGCTCGCAGCGCTCTCCGACCTCCCGACGGCGCTCCTCGCCAAGCTGGCGGCGCTCCATACCGAGGTCGACTGGCCGTACCGTCCGATCTTCTCCGCGCTCTCCGGCCATGCGGATCCCAAGGATTTCTCGCTCAAGGATTGCCGCCAGCAGCTCATCGATACGCTCGATATCGTCCCCCGCCGCGACGCCGCCGAGATGGAGGGGCTTCCGATACTCCCCTCGCGTGCCGAGATCGAGGAGGAATTCCAAGCTGACGGGAGCGTGGGGCGGATGTATGCGGCCTACGAGCGCCGACCCGAGCAGCTGGTTATGGCGCGCGAGGTGCGCGATGCCATCGCCACCTCGACCCACCGTGCCCTCGAGGCGGGGACGGGCGTGGGCAAATCCATCGCCTACCTTCTGCCCGAGGTTCTTTTCGCCAAGCGCAACGATGTGACGGTGGGTATCGCCACCAAGACGAATGCGCTGACCGACCAGCTCGTCTCCCATGAGCTCCCCGCGCTCAGCCGCGTCCTGCCCGGCGGGGTGTCGTTCTTCAGCCTCAAGGGTTACGATCATTACCCGTGCCTCGCGCGTGTTGAGCGCGCGTGCTCGGAGGACCTGCCGCTCTCGCTCGTCCCGTCAGATGGGCGCAGCGACCATGCCGTCGCCATCGACATGCTGAATGCGCTCGCGGTCACGCTGGCGTTCTCATGCCAGTCGCCCGAGGGCGATCTGGATGCGCTCGGCATCCGCTGGCGCTACGTGCCGCGCGCCCTGCTCACCTGCACGCCGCATGAGTGCCAGAAGGCGCGCTGCCCCTTCTATCCCCACGCTTGTTTCGTGCACGGCGCCCGCCGCCGCGCCGCCTCGGCCGATGTGGTGGTGACCAACCATTCCCTGTTGCTGCGCAACGTGATGGCCGATGGCCGGATCCTCCCGCCGATCCGCCATTGGGTCATCGATGAGGCCCATGGTTTCGAGGCCGAGGCGAGGAGGCAATGGGCCCGCGAGGTCTCGGGCCAGGATTCCCGTGCAGCATTCGAGCTGCTCGGGGGTTTGCAGACCGGCGCTATCCACACGGCCCTGGCGCATGCCTCGCGTCTCGAGGCCGCGACCCCCGCCATCCGCGTGCTCACGCAGGCTGCGGCCGCCGTCTCCCGTGCATCGCTCGCGATGGGGGATTTTTTCGCGGTGCTGCATGATCTGGCCGATGCCGCCTGCGATCAGGGCGATTACGAGACCGTGACCCTGTGGATCGATGAGCGGGTGCGCCAGACCCCGGAATGGGCGGCTATCCTCGAGGCGGGAGAGGTGGGCGTCGAGCGTCTGGACGAGGCGTCGCGCACGCTCGCCGATGCTGTGGCCCTGCTGGCCGACCTCGACCAGCAGGAGGCGGCGAACCTCGCCGATGCCGCAGCCTTCCTCGCAGAGCTCCGTGCCTCCTTGCGCCTCATCTGCCTCGGAGAGGACGAGAGCTATGTATACTCCGCCCAACTCTCGCGCTCGAGGCGCCGCATCGGCTTCGAGAGCCTTATCGCCGAGAAGATCGACGTGGGCGACGAGCTCGCCGCCCGGTGGCTCATGGAGATGAGGAGCGTCGTCTTCACCTCGGCGACGATGGCGATAGGGGAGAGCTTCGAGCATTTCGAGCATGCCGTGGGCCTCGATCGGCTCGAGGCCGGCTCGCATAGCGCCCGCCAGCTCGATTCGAGCTTCGACTTCGATGAGGCCATGTCGGTGATCGTGTGCCGCGACCTGCCCGCTCCGGGAACGCCCGCCTATGCGGAGCGGCTTGCCGATGCCCTGTTCGATATCCACGTCGCCTTGGGCGGGTCGGTGCTCACGCTATTCACCAACCGTCGCGAGATGGGCCGGGTCCACAGCCTGCTCTCGCCCCGCCTCGCTGCCGCCGGCCTCGAACTCGCGCAGCAGGAGAGGGGATCCTCGCCTCGGCGGCTCCGCGAGCGGTTCATGGCGGAGAAGGAGCTCTCGCTCTTCGCCCTCAAGGCGTTCTGGGAGGGCTTCGATGCGACGGGAGATACGCTGCGCTGCGTGGTGATCCCGCGGCTGCCTTTCTCGAGTCCCACCGATCCGCTCGCCAGCGAGCGGGGGCTGCGCGATAGGAACGCATGGGCCAAGTACGCCCTTCCCGATGCGGTGCTGGAGGTCAAGCAGGCGGCGGGCCGTCTCATCCGCACGGCCGCCGACTCCGGCGTGCTGGTGCTGGCCGACTCGCGCCTGCTCTCCAAGAGCTACGGGAAGGTGTTTCTGAGGTCGCTGCCCTCGCAGAACATCAGCGTCCTCGAGGCATCGTCGCTCAAACGCTATATCGAGATGTGGCGCCGCTCGCACAGGCGCTAGGGCGCGCCCGCGAGCTCTCGGGCGGCATACGCTCCAACGTCTTGGGCGAGATCGGCGTCGCAGATCTCGACGGCCGCCCCGCATGCTGCAAGCCTGCGGATGAGCCAGAGGCCGCCGTAGTAGGGGATGCGCACCCGCAGGGGAGCCTCGTCGGGCGATCCGAGATAGCGCAGGCGCGGCCATTCGAGCAGCTCGAGCAGCGCGGCGTCTTGGAAGACGAGCTCGACCTCGCGGGTGGGCTCCACCGTGGCGGGGAGCTCCGCGACGAATCGGTCCTCCTCGATGGCACCCATGCGGTCGAGGCGGAAGCTGCGCAGCGCACCCGTCTCCCCATCGGCTGCCTCGAGATACCAGCGGCCCCCGTCCTCCTCGATCGAAATCGGGCGGACGCGGCGCAGACGCGGGGTGGCATCAGCGGTTCCCTGATAGAGGAAGCGCAGGCTGAAGCCATAGAAGAGAGCCTGCGCGCAGAACATGGCGCGGTGCGCGACATCCGGATTCGAGAGCTGCCGGGCCGCCCGCGCGAAGTCCTTCTCCGAGACGGTCGGCGAGGAGAGCGCATCGAGGATCGAGGTACGCAGGGGGTCGTCGTCGAGCGTGCCGAGCCGCTTGAGGGCGCTGTCGATGGCAAGGGTCTCGCTGGGCGTGAGGCGCAGGACCTTGCCGTGGCTCTCCATGGTCCGGGGGATGGAGACCCCTTCCGCGTTTCCGAGCTCGGCTACGGCGAAACCCGGGCTGATGGCCCCGAGGTCCACGAGCGCATCGAGGATGGAGCGCGCCTCATCCTCCGAGATGCCCAGGCGTGCGATGATGGAGGAGAGCACCAGCGCGTCGCCGCGATGGGCGAGCGCGCCGATCAGGGCGATGATCAGGCGCGTCTGCTCGGTGCTCAGGGGCCGTCCGACCTTAGCCATGGCGCATCGCCTCCCGGAGACGGGCGCGCCATGCCGCAACGAGCGCTTCCGGTGCGAGAGGCCTGATACCATAGGCGATGGCCCACGCTGCCGCCGCGTCCAGATCGGCAGCCTCGATCTCCCAGATCGTTCCGGTACCGGTGCGGGTGAAGGTGCCCTTGCCGTAGCTCGCCACCGAGAGCGCGCCGCAAAGCTCGATAGGGATGGAGAACGAGCAGGCGATGGAAGCGGGTCCGATTTGGAAGGGCAGCTTCCTGAAGGAGTCCGCATCGAAATCCCCGGGGATCTCGAACGCGATATGATCGAGGCGCTGGGCGCGGGAGATGCGATCGAGGCGGTAGGTCCGTTCCGATCCCGCGGCCAAGGTGCCGTTCTCATCGATGAGGGAGCAGACCACGTAGAGCGTGGAGCGGATATCGAAGAAGGCGAGGGGGGCGACCCTGCGCGTCGTGGTGGAACCGTTGCGGGCTGTATAGGAGATATCGAGCGCCCTGCGCGCGTTGAGCGCCTCGCGTACCGCGACGAGCACGTCGGAATCGCGGGCGGCGCTCGCTGTGAGCGCATCGGTGGCAGCCGCGTCGAAGAGGCGGTCGATCTTGGTGAGCGCGAGCCGCAGCTCATCGCGTTCGGGAAAGCCCGGATCATCGAGGAGAGGCAGGCACGCGATATCGAGGATGGCGGCGTCCTCCTCAGAAAGGGCAACCCCTTGCGTGAAAGAGAGCTCCCGGTTAACCTCCCAGAGGTTTTGGCCGTCCTCGGTCTTGCCTGCCGCATCGATGATGAGGCCGGTCGCCTTGAGGGCGTCGATGTCGCGTTTCAACGCCTTTCGTGCACTGTCGGCCGAGAGGGGCTTCCTCCCGAGCTCGTAATCGGCAGGATTGTTGTAGACCTGCGCGGCGATCTCGGCCGTCGTGAGGGGATAGGATGCCTGCAGGAAGAGCACGGCCAAGCGGGCCCGTCTGAATTCGGGCCGCTCGCTTGCGGCCGAGGGGCTTGGGGTTGTCGAAGGGGGCTCGGTCACGGCGCCTCCAAAGATGCATGTTCATGAGAACCATCGAGTCAACAATAGCGCATCTCCACCGTGTCGATGTGACGGATGCCGGGTGCCGGGTGCTCTCCACGAGCGGGAACGCGGCGGCGGCGATTCACAGCTCCCTATCAAGCTTGAGACGATAGTAGAGGGCGAAGCCATGGACGATGAGATAGGAGAAGACGAGGAGGAGGGTGGCTGTCATGTCAACGCCCATGAGGGCGAACGATAGCATGAGGGCGCTGAAGACGAAGGTCATCATGTCGAAGGCCTTCCCTTTGGCCGCGTTTGCGATCGCGATGCTGCGCTCATCGTTCCTCTCGATCTCTATCTTCCTGCGCAGCTTTGGATCGCTGCGGAGGGCCCGCTCGGAAATCACGTTGCCCGCACCATGCCCGAACAGCCCGCAACCGATACCGATGCAGACAAAGGGCACCGCTTCCATCATCCCCTGCTGGACCCCCTTCGTTTTCACCAACCATAAACCTGCGGCGAGCAAAAGCACGCCTGCGACGATTGCCGTCCATCTCGCTACCTTGGCTTTCATCGTTCAGTCCTCCTCGTATATGAAGATGTCCTCGATAGCCCTACCGAAATACCTGGAAATCTTGAACGCAAGCTGAATAGATGGGTTATAGCGGCTATTTTCTAAAGAGCCGATCGTCTGTCGCGATACTTCTAATGCGTTCGCCAACTCTTCCTGATTGATTCCCCGTTGCCTACGTAATTCCTCCAAGCGGTTTTTCACAGGGACCTCCCCTCGAATGGAAAGTTGGCTTTCCATGCTTCCAATTATCGCACGGTCGCATTAAATGTCAAGCATGCTTTCCATTCGAGGGCATTCAGTGGGTATGGCTGCGGTCCGGCATATGCCCCCTCGTGCTCGTTGGGACGCATGGCACCTATTTCGCGTATAAACATCGAGATGTCCAAAAGCGGTATAATCTCAAAGATTATGTCTCATCGACACGTCGACGAAGGGCATCCATCATGGCGACCGCGCATGATTATTTCGAATACCTGACCGAGCAAGTGGGCATCTCCCCTGCCAACAGCCAAGAGGAGCTCAATGCTGCGCAAACCATCGCCGAGCTCATGAAGGAACATGGCGTCGAGACGGCGGTCGAGGAATTCGATACCCCGGCGCTTGCACGCCTGCCCCATAATGTCCTGCTCATCGTTCTGTTCATCGCGACCTTCGTCGCCGGGATCGGCGGCATGGTCCTCGCCGTGCCCGGCATGCTCGTCTCGCTGGCCTGCGCTGCAGTGCTCGCGTTCGACTATCTGGGGACCAACGTCTTCGAGCATTTCGGGCCCGTGGCGCGCAGCCAGAACGTCGTCGCCCTGCACGAGGCGTCCGGCCCGCTGGTAGCCAAGGGCATCCGCCCCATCGTCGTTGTCGCCCACTACGATTCCCCGCACGAGAGCTTCCTCTACGGCTCCGGCCTTGCGAAGCACCTGCCGCTCCTACGCCGTTCCACGCCCTGGTGCGTGCTCGCCGCAGGCGCGAGCTCGCTCATCCAGGTCATGGTCTTCCTACCCGAGCCCGCCCGCCGCGTGTTCTGGGTCCTCGGGTTCCTCGCGGCCGTCCCGCCGCTGATCGTCGGCGTGGGGGCGCTGGCGGAACGCTTCTCGAGCTGCTCGCTTGGAGCCAACGACAACAAGGCCTCGGTCGCAGCCCTGTTGGGCGTTCTCGAAGCGGTGTTCCCCTCCGATTCCAAAGAGGGCCTCGTCGCGCGTCTTGCCCAGCAGCGCGAGGCGGCCGAGTCTATCGCCCGTCCGGTGCGCCATGGCGAGGACGTGCTGCGCGGCCTCGGCATCCTGCCCGAGGACTGCACGATTGAATACATCGAAGAACCCGTGTCGGAGCTGGAGGACGTGCCCGAGTCGGAGCTCACCGACAAGCTCGATATAGCGGCGGAGCTTGCCGAGGCTACCGCCGACTTGGGCGCCGGTGGAGAAGCCGGGCTTGATGGCGATAAGACCACGGTGGCACCTCAGCCCCCGTTCAGGCCCTCCGAGGACGGCCTCCCCGATCATGGTTCCGCGCAGGCCTATCATCCGCAGGTTGCCGATGTCGCCCGCCGTGCGGCCCTCTTCGATCTGCCGGATCCGAGGGAGGAGTCGAGCGACCCGCTCGCTGCGCCTGCGCCCCAAACGCCCCGCTCCTCCTTGATGGATCATCTGGGCTTTGCCGACCGTCAGAATGCCCGCCGTATCCAAGAGCGCCTTGCCGGCTTCGACGATGGGGGGGAGGCCGACGGCCTCGATGTCATCGCGTCTCCCGATGGCGGGACGCGCGAGCAGATCGACATCCTTCCCGCTCCCGAAGAGCGCCCGCGCCCGCGCTTCAGCCTCTTCGGACGACGCAAGAAGCACGAGGAGGAATCGCTCGCCGCATACCTTGGGGTCGAGGATGACTACGACGCCAAGACCGGTGGGCGCGAGATAGGCTCTTGGGAGGAACTCGAAGAGCAGGATGCAGAGTTCTCGCGCCGCCGCAAGAAAGATCCGCACTGGAAGGGCGGCGCTGCTTCCAACGAGGAGCTGCGCGGCTCCGAGGATGAGCCCGCCGCCGACGAGCTGATCGAGGCATCCGCATCCCTTGCGATGGACGAGCTGCTCTGCCACGATATCTGGTTCGTCGCGCTCGGCGCCCATTCCCTCGACCATGCCGGCATGAAGGCGTTCATCGCCAAGCATCGCCCGCAGCTGCGCGGGGCCTTCCTCATCAACCTCGACTGCGTCGGCGCCGGCGATCTGTCGGTCCTCTCCTCCGAGGGGCTCGTCAACACGCGCCGGGTCGATCGCCGCATCAATCGCCTGCTCAAGAGCGCTGCACATGATCTCCATGTCGACCTGCTCGAGACCCCCTTCAACTGGGACTCCACCGATGCGACGCCGGCCATGCGCATGTCCATGCGCTCGGCGACCATCATGGGTGTGAACGACCTCGGCCTTCCCGCCCTCTCCCATACGGCGGATGACGTCCCTGAAAATGTCGATCCCGGCCAAGCTGCGCTTGTGGCAACGCTGGTCACGGAGCTCATCCGCCGTTCGTGACGTAAGCGCATCACGACCTCCATGGGGGGCTGCGACAGAAGTGCCGTTGCAGCCCCCATAGACGTGGAGCCTACCGTCTGGGTTCGCGCTTGCCGACGCGGCGCCGATCCGGCTTCTCCGTCCTCATGCCCACGAATGTGGATGCTACGGCAAGGACGGCTCCCGTTGCAACTGCCGCGCCCAGCGATAGGGGGCTGTTGTCATCGCCCGTTCCCGGAACGAACGTGCGCTGCGGTCTATCGGGAACCGTTATGCTGACCGTCTGCATCTCATCGCCAAGATCCTCATGGATGGCGAGCACGGCGCCATCGCCGGCATACAGCGTCTCGAAGGCGACGAGCTGCGTGTTTTCCGAGATGTTTCCTGCGTCGACGGAGAAGCTCACCGTGCAGGTGCCCGCTTCCTCCTCGGCCACGAAGGACGTCTCGCCGCCCGCAGCAGCTCCATCTGCGCCGATGAAAGCCGCTCCCGTGGCTTTATCCATGAGAAGGCCCCGTACCGTATAGGTCTCACCTGGCCTGAGATTCGTATACGAGACGGTATCGACCAGCGTGAAGGCACCCTTCTCGACCGTTTTCCCACCCCCGTTCGCCTCGGCAAGAGAGGTTGCTATGCGGGGGATGGAGACCGTCTGCGATCCATCGTCGAGATCGGCGTGGACGACGAGTTCCCGGTCTTCCTGCATGAGGGTCTCGAACGCGACGATATCCTTGCCGGCGACGAGGGCGGCCTCGCATAGGAACACAACCTCGACCGTCCCATCCGCCTGCTCGGCGATGAAGCCCGCCTCCGCATCGATACCCACCGGCTCTCCGGTGGCCCTGTCCATGAGGGAGCCTTTCAACAGGTAGGGTTTTCCGGGTGTGAGGCCGCTGTAGGAGACCGTGTCGACAAGGACGGTGGGGGAGGATGCGCGGATGACGCCGCTTTTCCCGTCGGCATCGGCAAGGTCCGTGCGTATCTCGGGGAAGCGCACGGTCTGCTCCTCATCCCCCGTATCGGCATGCCGTGCGAGCAGGGTATCTTCATAGAAGAGTTCCTCGAAGGCAACGATTTCCCTCCCTGAGAGCTGGGCGGCGTCAAGGGAGAACGCCACTTCGACCGTCCCCTCGGAATCCTCTGCCGAGAAAGATGCTTCCTGCCCGCCCAGCACCACCTCGCCGCTTTTCTTATCGATAAGCGAGCCGACGATGCGGTAGCCGTTGCCGGGGAGGAGCCCGCGATAGGAGACCACGTCGGTGAGCGAGACGGCACCCTCTGCATCGCACAGCTCCTTCTCCCCAGATGCGGAGACGAGGACGGTGCCGATGGCGGGGATCATCACGGTCTGCGCCCGATCCTCCAAATCAGCATGGACGGCAATAGGCAGCTCATTGCGTAATAACGTCTCGAAGCAAACTACGGTCTTGCCGGCGAGCAGGGCTGCGGGTACCTCGAAGACGACCTCGACCACGCCTTCGGAACCTTCTGCTATAAAGCTCGTCGCCGCGCATATCCCCAACGGCTCCCCGTTCGCCTTGTCGTGGAGCTCCCCTTGCACGCGGTAGCTCTCGCCGGGCCAAAGCCCGCGATAGGAGACGGTATCGAGCAGCGTGACGGTATCGTTCGCAGAGCTCACGAACATGGAGCCCTCGCTATCGGCGAGCGTCGTCGAGATCGAGGGAATCAGCACCGTTTGGCCTTCGTCATCGAGGTCCTTGTGGGTGGCGATGCAGCTGTCGGAGAGCCAAAGCTCCTCGAAGGCGACGATGGCCTTGCTTTCGATCACAGAGGGGTCGAGTGCGAACTCGAGTTCGATGAAACCCGATTCCGCATAGGCGGTGAACTCCTTGGAGGCGGCGATGCCCAGGGGAGATCCGCTCTCCGCACAGACCAGCTCGCCGACCACGCGGTAGGCTTCGCCCACCTCGAGGTTCGCATACTGCACGCGGTCGATGAGGATGACGGGGCCTCCCGTTGCGGGAACGACCTTGCCCGCCTCGGAGCCGAGCTCTGTTGCGAGTCGGGGTCCGGGCTTGTCATCGATGGTGCCTCGGTCGACGGTATGGCCGTCGCGCGTGATGTTCAGCGTGAAGCGCACGAGCCGACGGCCCTCGTTCGCGGGGCATGCGAGCTCCTGAACCGTATAGGATCCGTAGGGGAGGGCTCCGCGCGCATCGTCCGGGGCTGTGGAGATGTCGCTCCGACCGCTGAACCAGAGGCCCGCCTCATAGTCGAGGAGGCTCTCGTCGATCGTGCCCGTTGCGGGGTCGTATGCTGCGTCGTTCGCATTGGTCCGGAGGGAGTGCGGCGTGTATTCGGAATCGAAGACGCCGTTCTCGTCGGTCACGATGAGGTGGCTTTCGAAGATGCCGTCCCCATCGGGGTCGTCGAGGGCGGTCACCGAGAAGACGGTGCCGGGCATTGCCTCCATGCTCTCCTCGTCGGCCTTGTTGAAGGCGAAGCCCCCGCGCTTCACCTGGTCGGGTGCCGCGTGCCCGGGTGCCGAGATGTCTGCGATCGTGCCCTCCTCGCGGATCGCGATGGTCTGGGACCATTCCCCGTTCAGAAGATAGCCCTCCGGCGCCTCGATCTCGCGGATCTCGTAGCTTCCATAAGGGAGGGTGCCCGCAGCCAGCTCCGCCCGGCCCTGCTCGTCGGTCGTGAGCACCGCGACGATAGACCCGGGTCTGTAGAGGGTGCCGCCGACTAGGACGGGAGCGGCGGATGCCGATGTCACGCTGAAGCGGGCACCCGCGAGGGTAGCTCCGCCTTGCGCCACGGGATCTGCCGTCTCCGAGCCGACCTTGCCCACCCGCAGGCCGCCGCGCACGACCGTATCGGTGAAGCGCGTCCCGACCGCGAAGATCGTAGCGGGAGCATCGATGACAACCGTCTGCGCCTCGGATGTGTTGAGATAGCCTTCCCCCGGTTCGGCCTCCCTGACCTCGTAGGTGCCGAGCGGTAGGAGATCATGCTCGGTCGAGGCGCAGCCGTTGGTATCGGTGACGAGCGTCGTCACGACCTCTCCGGGCGGGAAGCGCGTTCCGCCGATCACGACATCGTGCCCGGAGCGGTTCACGATCTCGAAGACGACGCCGTCGAGATGCGCGTCTCCCTGAGCGGAAACGGTTTGCCCGTCATCCTTATCGAGGGAGAGGCCGCCGCGTTTGACCTGTTCCTCCACGATGATCGGCTCGTAGCCCTCTATCGTGGCCGACGTGCCGCTCGATGAGATGATGCGCGTATGAGCAGGGGCCTCGGAAAGCTCTCCCGATGAGGAGGTCCGTCCCTCCAGATAATAGGTCTGGGGAGCGGAGAGCTCCTTCAGCGAAAGCGTGCCGAGCGGCAGCACGATAGCCCCCGAGGCATCGGTGAAAAAATCATCGCCGGAGACGAGATGCTCCCCATCCATGACGACCCTGCCCTGCGCGTCGCTTGCGAAGATCCAGGTGCGCAAGGGGTTGCCCGAGGTGTCTCCCGCAGTGTTGCCGTAGAGCCGCACCAAGAACCGGGCGCCTTCGAGCGAGGCATCTCCTTGCGGGACGGCCTCGTGCAGATCGGCATCGGCTTTGGTCAGAAGGAGCGCGATGGGATGGACCTGCGGCTCCTCGCTCACGCTCACGTTCGTGGTCTTGCCTGCCATGATGTCGACCTTATGCACGCCGAGATCGAGGGCGAAGCCCGTGCTCGGCTCGATCTCCTTGATCCAGTAGGTGCCGGCATCGAGCTTGCCGCTTGCGGCGTGGCCCGAGGCGTCGGTCGTGATGCGCGCGATCTCCTCGGTGCAGGCGCTGTCCGCATAGATGCCGTAGACGGCGCCCTCGAGGCTGTAGCTTGCGTTGCCGGACGAGATCTCCAAGCTGGCGCTTGTCTTCGAGAGCGTGATATCTCCCTGGATGGAGGGTTTCCAATACGACGCGTAGAGGCGCTGCGCGGGGTAGTAGAGCCCACGTCCTGCGGCAGCCCATGCCGCCACCTCGGCGGTGTTGACGCTTACGCGGTTCCCCCAGATCCATACCGAATAGCCGGTGCCATCGACATAGGCCGTGAAGGGGATGGATCCATCGCGTGGAGCGTAGTTCTCGCCATCTTGGCAGTAGGCGGTGATGCTCTGGCCATCGGGCATGGTGATGTAGAAGGGCGTGGGAACGTCGGGTCCCGGATCGTCGGGATCGCCATCGCGGTAGAGCGCGAAATCCGTGCTCCGTCGGGACATGCAGGTCCCCTCGATGGAGCCGTCTGCGTTGAGCGTGGCGCTTCCCCCGTTCGGGAAGGCGATGATCGTGGCCGCATATGCCGGGCTCGGACAGGTTCCCAGGATGCAGAGCGTCGCGACAAGCGCCAGCACCATATGCAGGAGCGGGTGGTGCCGAAGCGCCCTGCCCGCGTGGCCGACGCCCTGCGGGTTCCCGCCTCGCAGGAGGTCTCCGCCGAAGGGCTTCGAACGCGGGGGAGGGGGCCAGGCCGTGCCGGCGGCTCCTTGGGAAGCACGGCCCTTGTTCAGGGGGCCCGGGGTGAGAATTGCCGTTTCGTGCATCGCGCACCTCCAAAGATATGAATGGTGCGGCAATGCTATCCGAGGCTTCTGACCGCTCTCCGACCCAGGCTTATCGTCTCCCTGTCATCTAATGGGCGGGATGTGCCGCAGCGGTACCGCCGCCATCGGCGCGGGGATGTTGAATGCGCGGCATCGCTTGGAATGGCGGGTTCAAGAAAAAGGGAGCCTCGATAGGAATTCCACAAGCGGGGGAGTCATCCCACGAGAGCGCCACCGATGCGTCCGGGAAGAGCGCATCGGTGGCGGTGGAAACGGTGCCTGCAGTGGCGGCGGGATTATGCGCCTGCCGCCCGCTGTGGGGTTACAGCCCCAGATGATCCTTGAGCTTGCCCTTGAGCTCCTCCTTGTCGAGGAGGTTGGTGAGGATGATCTTCTGGCTCTCGTCGACGCCGTCGATGAAATCGCCAAGGTCCCCGCCGACAACGAAAAGATCTGCCACTCCAGGGGCGATATCCGAGATGGTGGAGTGAAGGACCTCGATGCCTTCCACGCCAAGTTCTTTGAGCGCTTCCTCGGTGTTCATGCGGACGATCAAGCTCGATCCGAGACCGGATCCGCAGGCGCACATAATCTTCTGAATCGCCATACTCGCTCCCTCGCCTTTCTTTCCCGTCATACGACCGGATCGTGGGATTTCGATGGGCTCTAACGGCTACAGCAAGCGTATCGTATGCAGCCTCATCTGCATAGCGGCTTTCCCTATTCGGTAGCGTCCGCTTTCTTGGGGGCGACGAGGTTGTAGACGATCGGCGCGAGGTACACGATCACGCAGATGAGGAGCAGTGCGCCGCCTTGGATGAAGTTCACGGTATTGCCGAAGAGGATGCCCATCCAGGAGAAATCGGCATCGGAGAAGGTCGTCCCGACGTAGCCGAGCGCGGAGAATACCGGCATGCAGATGGCGGGCAGGAAGGTGATCAGAAGGCCGTGCGCGAAAGAACCGGCGATGCATCCCTTGATGCCGCCCTCGGCATTGCCGAAGACACCGGCAGTCGCACCGCAGAAGAAGTGGGGTACCACACCCGGGAGGATGAGGGCGACGGGTACGAGCGACGCGTCGATGCCTGCGAGGATGAGCAGGCCCACGATACCGCCGAGGAATGACACCAAGAACCCTATGATGACGGCGTTGGGGGCATAGGTGAAGGCAACGGGGCAGTCGAGCGCCGGCTTGGCACCGGGGACGAGCTTGTCGGCGATGCCTTTGAAGGCGGGGACGATCTCGCCGATGGTCAGGCGGACGCCCGAGAGGATGATGTAGACGCCGCCGGCGAAGCTCATGCCCGAGGTGAGGGCCCATACGATCCAGTTCGTGGTGGTCTCGGTGCCGATGTTGAGCAGTCCGCCCAGATTGCCGACCGTGAGTCCGTGGGGCGCGAGCAGCTGTGCGGCGGCCTCCGCATCGGTGCCGGCGGGCACGATGCCGAGCAGGCCCTTGGCCACGGCGACGCCTACGACGATGAGGAAGAAGACCATCATCGTGAGGGAGATGGACACGGTGGTGTCGCGCAGGAAGATGAAGCGCTTGGGGAAGTTGATCTCCTCGGTGCTCTTCTTGTTGGGATCCTTGGCGAAGAGCTTGCCCACGATACCGGCGAGCCAGTATCCGAGGCCGCCGAAGTGCCCGAGTGCAACGCCGTCCGTGCCGGTGACCTTGCGGAAGGTGATCTGGCAGTAGGCGGGAGAGAGGACCATGATGAGGGCGAGCAGGCAACCACCGGCGATATAGAGCATCCAGCCGTCGAGGTGACCCGCTCCGCCGAGAATGACGGCGATCATGCAGGCCATGTAGAGCGTATGGTGGCCGGTCAGGAAGATGTAGGGCATGCGCGAGAAGCGCGCGAGGATGATGTTCAGCATCATGCCGAGGGCCATGATGATGGCTGAGCTGGTGCCGAAATTCTGGAGGGCGTCTGCGACGACGGCCTCGTTGTTGGGGACGACGCCCTGCATGTTGAAGGCGAAGTTGAAAAGCTCGCCGAAAGCGAGCAGGGAGCCGGTCTGCAAGAACGAGGCGCCTGCGGAAAGAACCAGGAATCCGACGATGGTCTTGATGGTGCCCTTGACGACGTCCTCGACAGGTTTCCTCTGCAGGCAGAGGCCAAGCAGGGCGAGGAGGCCTACCAATATTGCCGGTGTTGACAGGATGTTGACGATAAAGTCGAGCGCTGCCATTGATTTCTCCTTTCAGAGCCGGTGCGCGGCTATGCGTTCTCGATACCGGCGATGAACATCCGGTACACCTCGTCGGCCGTCTCGGCCTCTATGACCTTCTTGATGTTCTCCGGATCTGCGAACATGGTCGCAAGCGTCTTCATGGCATCGATGTGGCCGTCGGGGTCGGTGGCGGCGAGGGAGACGAGGAGGCGGACGGGGCTGGAGCCCTCTTTGAAGACGACCCCCTCGCGCAGAACCGTGACGGCGAGCTGGCGGCGTATCACGCCTTGTTCGGGACGAGCATGCAAAAGCGCCAGGTCAGGGGCGAGGACGAAATAGGGGCCGTACTTCTCGGCATTCTCTATGATGCCGTCGATATAGCCGGCCTTGACGTAGCCTCCATCGACGAGGGGCTGCACGGCAACGTGGATCGAGTCCTTCCAGCCCGAGCAGGACTCGACGATCTGCACATTCTCACGCTTAAGCAGTTTGTCCATGGTGCTCATTGGTAACCTCCCTTCGTTTGAGCTCTTCGAATGGCGTTCGCTTCCTTGGACAAGCTGGATCAGGGGGGCTGCTCGCTGCGGCACAGCAACAGAGTATTCCAGAAAAATCCAGATTTCAAGAATTATTCCAGTTTTTCTTCTAAATAAAGTAAAAATATCCTGTTTTAATATTTAAACAGGAAAAAATAGGAAGATAATATGGAACAATTCAGTAAATTAAGAGCGCATGATCCCCTGAAAAAGAAAACAGGAAATACTATGAGATAGGGGAGGGATTGTATAACTGTTCGGGTGAGCGCCCGGCTGATCCCAAACCTCATGCGATGGGAGAGATGATGTTCCCGCGACAGCGGCGTGCAGAGATGCTTGACGAGATCAACCGGATCGGCAGGGTTTCGGTGGATGATCTCGCAGGCCGCTACGATATCTCCGTCGACAGCATCAGGAAGGATCTCCAGCAGCTCGCTAAAGCCGGTAAATGCCGGAGGGTCTATGGCGGTGCCGTCAAAATCGCACCCGAAGCGCCGGAGAAGGAAGCGGGAGAGCCGGGCACCACTCCCCTGGCATCCACCGATGAGGCCGCTGTCGGCCGGCTTGCCGTTGCTCGGCGTGCGTTCGTCGAGATCAACGATGGCGATTCCATTTTCCTCGACATCTCCCGGACCAACGTGATCCTCGCTCGCCTCTTGGCGGAGAGCGACAAGCGCGTCATACTCACCACCAACATGATCGATGTGCTCAAGGAGGTCTCCACCTGCCCCCGGATCACCGCGCTCGGGACCGGCGGATATCTCAACGAGGACCTCACCGGTTTCATAGGATCCGCAACCGTGAGCCTGCTCGAGCCCCTGCTTTTCTCCAAAGCGTTCATAGGCACGAGCGGTATTGATCCTGATCGCAATGCCGTTATGGCGGATAGCTTCGATTCGGGTGCGGTCAAGATGCGCGTCGTGGAGAATGCCTCGTACAAGTTCCTGCTCGCCGATGCTGGGAAATTCGATAAGCGCGGTCTCTATCGATTCGCCTCGATCGATGAGTTCACCGCTGTCATCACCGACGAGAGCTCTCTGCCTATTTTGGAGAAGATACAGCGGAGAGGCATTCCCACGCTCATGGCATGAGAGGACGCGCCGCGCGGGATGTTCCAAGCGGCTGTCGTGAACCTCTGGCGAAGGGCATGTCTGCCTGCGATGCCGATACCTCTTGCGGCACCGGTATATTGCGGTAG
This sequence comes from Coriobacteriales bacterium OH1046, assembly GCA_004010535.1. Taxonomy (GTDB): domain Bacteria; phylum Actinomycetota; class Coriobacteriia; order Coriobacteriales; family Atopobiaceae; genus RUG721. Next base: position 39,333 of record RQYE01000007.1, read on the forward strand.
GGTCTTCTCCGAAACCGGTATCCCGCCGTCCGCTTGCGGATAGGGGGGAAAGGATGCTGCCCCCACTGTTCGGCGGGGGCAGCCGGGAGGGGAGAGGGCTATGCGCCGAGCACCCTGCGGACGCGGCTCGTGATGCCATCCAAGCGCAGGCACGTGATGTACTGGAGGATCGGTCGCTTGATGTGCTCGACCACGAAGCGCCGCCCATCGATGTTGTTGGCGGAAAGGTTTGCATAGAGCTTGGCGATCTGCTCTTTGACCTCCTCGTCCCCGAAGGCGTAGTGGCCGGCGAGATCGAGGATGTCGCGGGACAGCCGCTCGTCGGCGAGGATATCCTCGACGCCCAGCGCGGTATTCTCTCCCACCATCCACTTGCGCCAACGCTCGGTCCTGATGGCGTGCCCGAGCAGGGTGTTGTAAAGGTCGGACTGGCTATCCCCGGGCACAACACCCTCGTCGACGAGGATCTGCTCGACCTTGACGAGCTTAAGGTAGGCGCGGGTCTCCTCGGTGCCGTATTGGGGCGCGACGTTGGAGGCGGTCACGTGGGCGGGGATGTGCTCGAGCAGGGTCGCGTCGTCGAGGTAGTCGGCGTTGTGCTCCTTGAGGCCCACGCCGTATTCCTTGGCCATGACGGCGAGGTCGCGCGCGTTCTTGAAATCGTAGTGGCCGACCTGCTCGGTCATGCGGGTGAGGGTGCCGGTCTGGCCGACGATGAAGGTAGGCATGGGGAGGTTGCGCTTGCCCAATTCCACCTTGAGCTCCTCGATGAAGGCGCGGTATTTATCGCATGAGGTGAGGCCGCCGTTGGTCTCCTCGGTGCCCACCTCGTAGCCGATCTCGGGAAGGCCGAGCTCCTTGCGGGTCTTCTCGCACCACTCGATGAGCTCGACCGTGCGGGCGAGCACGACGTCGAGGGGGATGACCTTGCCGATCTGGTAGGGATCCTTGGTGGGGTCGATCATCAGCAGATGGAAACCGGCCTTCATATCATCAAGATAGGACTGGCGGGCCTTCTCCATTGCCTCGTCCTCGGGCAGGTGGGCGTTGCGCTCCTCGTCGCGCTGCCAGGGGCCTCCATGGTCGCGGCAGAGGTAGTAGTCGCCCCCATAGCCGGCGGCGTCGGCGGCGGCCCTGATGTCGGAGGCGAAGCGGTACTGGTCCCAGCCGTTGACGTAGCCGGCGCCGAAGCGATCGGAGTCCACCTGGTTGCGGCTGGCGATGAACATGGGCGGGAAATCGTGGTCGCGAGCCAGCTCGAAGGTGGCCTGCAGGAGGTTGGGCGACATGGGACCGATACCGATGAGGGTGGCGTCCTCGCCTGAATCGCGCAGGTCGAGCATGCCCTTGACGAATCTTTGGATGGGAATCTGGGACATCGTAGCGCTTCCTTTCGAAAAACGATTCTGCTGGCCTCGCACCTTGGTCAAGCGCTGGGCGTGGCTATGCGTTCTCCATTTTAGGCTTCATCGCGATGATGATGGCTGCGGCGACCAAGGTGCCGACGAGCATGTCGAGCGCATAGAGTGCGATGTTGTTGGTGGCAAGGGCCACGATCATGCCGCCATGGGGGACGTAGCATTCGATGTTCTGGACCATGGCCAGCGCGGCACCGATGGCGGAGCCGATGCAGATGCCGGGAGCGATACGGGGGAAGTCCTTGACCGCGAAGGGAATGGCGCCTTCGGTGATGCCGATGAGCCCCATGAAGATCGCGGAGATGCCCATCTGCCTGTCGGCGGCGTCGAATTTGCTTTTTGCGATAAGGGCAGCGAGACCGCAGGCCAGAGGCGGGATGGCGACGGCTACGCGGAAAGCGCCGTTAGGGCCGTAGACGCCGACGGTCATCATGGCCATGGTGAATGTAGAGGCGGTCTTGTTGATGGGGCCGCCCATGTCGATGGCGGTCATGACGCCGATGACGAGACCCAGGACGATCGCCGAGCCACCGGAGAGGTCGGAAAGCAGGTCGGTGAGCCAGTTCATGAACATGCCGATGGGGTAGGCGAGCACATAGATGTAGACCATGCCGAGCACGAGCGTGGAGAGCAGCGGGATGATCAGGATCGGCATGATGGTGCGGATGGTGTCGTTGACCTTCCAGGTCTTCATCCAGTTGACGAGATAACCCGCGCAGACGCCGAGGAGCATGGCGCCGAGGAAACCGGTGGAGACGCTCGTGGCCTCGCCAGCCGCGTTGAGGATCGGGGTGGAGACGGCGTTGTTGGCGAGGTAACCGAGGACGAAACCGGGCGCAAGGGCGGGTTTGCCCGCAATCGAGTAGGCTATGTAGGCTGCCAGCACCGGGATCATCATGCTGATGCCGGCCATGCCGATGGTGTTGAGGCTCTGCATTATCGGATTGGTGACTTCCATGCCGCTCTCGCCGGCTCGGCCGCTTGCAAGCGCGAAGGCTAGGAACACGCCACCGATGACGACGACCGGGATGAAGTAGGAGACGCCGGTATTGAACGCCTTCACGAGATCTTTACCGAAGTTGGCGAAGAGCCGCGGCTTTTCTCCGGAGCCCACGGCAGCGGTTGCGGCAACGGGCTTGGGAGCAACGGCGGCGGAGACGCGCTCTTCGGCGGCGGCTTCGACCTCGGCCGCCTCGCGCAGGGTCTCGACAATGGGCTCGCCGCACAGCGCGGCGATCTTGTTCAGGGCACTCGAGGCATCTTTAAGGACCTCGGAGGGGTCCATGGTGATAACGCGACCCGCTGCACGCTTCTCGTCGAAGCGCTCTTCGCCGGTGATGCCCACGGCAACGGCGAGCAGGACTGCATCGGCGGAGGCGATATCCTCGTCCGTCAGCTCATCCTCGGTCCCATAGCCGCCTTGGGCCTCGACCTTGTATTCCCAACCTCTTTTGGCCGCATCCTCCTCGATGGCCTTCTTGGCCATGAAGGTGTGGGCGATGCCGACCGTGCATGCGCAAACCGATACGATCTTCATCCGCTCCTCCTTGCTGTGTGGGCGCCTTATTGCGCGACGTATGTTGCTTGCATGGTAGGCTCTCATAGGAGCCCTGAGAGGAATATTTCGGCAAAAGACCAGCTCAGAGGTGGTGTACAAGGATTTAGTTAAGCATTTAACCGAGACAGAACGCGTCGATGCAGACATGTATCCATCTGTCAAGGTAAAAAGATAGGAAATCGGCTATCGGAAGTTTACTAACGTAGGTACATATAATCTACATATTTTTGCACGATGGCTCGCCGATACATCGTAAGCTGCATGCCCCGGAGGCATATACCATATAGCTATCTGCTGAAAGGAGGCGCCATGCCCCAAGGCCGCATCACCATAACCGATGTCGCACAGCTTGCCGGAACGTCTGCAGCGACGGTCTCGAACTACCTCAACGGCCACTTCGAGAAGATGGGCCCTGCCACGCGCGAAACCATACGGCGCGCCATCGAGCGGACCGGCTATGTTCCAGGGATTCGCGCTCGGAGTCTTGCGGGAGGCTCTTCCGGCATCATCGCCGTGCTGATCCTCAACAGCGCGAACATCTGGGCCGGGCAGGTCTTCATCGGCATCGAGGAGGTGGCCGCGCCTGTCGGCTATCAGACCGTGGTCTGCAACTCCAATTTCGATCAGGCCCGCGAGCAGGCCTACGTGGAGAAGATGCTCTCGCTCGGGGTCGATGGCTTCATCGTCCAGCCCACGAGCAATTTCCGCGCCATCTACGAGCGTATCACCCGAGCGGGTAAGCCGGTGGTGCTCTACGACTGCTCGACGTTCAGCTTCGATACCAGCTGGATCAAGACAAACCTTTACGATAGTACCTACGGGGCCATGTTGACGTGTGCCGACAGAGGGTACGAACATTTCGTCCTCGTCGGCTCAGAGCCCGATCTCCGCACCAGGCAGGAGCGTGAGCAGGGCTTTGTCGATGCCGTTGCGTCCCGCGGCCTCGCGTATGAGACATTGCGCATCGATCACGACGGACCCGGTGCCGACGAACTTGCCGCATGGTTCAGGCTGAACCTCATCACCTCGAGAAGGACGCTCGTCTTCGTGCCCCATCAATGGGCTCTTGAGCGGGTTTATCGGGCGCTCATGGAGCAGCCGCAGCTCATCCCCGATAGGGTTGGCCTCCTCGGCATGAACAACGCCGATTGGGCGTGCCTCACCACGCCGAAGGTATCCACCATCGTGGAGCCCGTACGGGAGGAGGGCGCGCTTGCCTGCAGGATGCTCCTCGATCTCCTCGCCGATCCGACTGCCCGTCCGCGTCAGGAGATCCTTTCCTGTCAGGTAAGCTGGCTCGACACCACGATGGTGTGATGTTCAGCGAGAAGTGCGCGGAGAGAGCCGTCTCCGGTGTGTCCGGCGTGCGTCTCCCGTCGTGCAATTCGCCGCTTCTTATTGAAAAAAATAAGAATTATGATACTATACTTCTAATTATTTTTTATAAGTTTGGAGCATCATGAACGAATATGAGGCGCTTGTACGAGAATACCGGATCAGGGATCTCCCGAAGCTCACACGGCGCGACGAGATCATCCGCGACCTTCCCGAGCCCAAGCGCTTCAACATGTACCACGTGGTTGTCGGCATGCGCCGTAGTGGAAAAAGCTTCTATCTGTTCCAGATGATCTCCGATCTTCACAAGGCCGGCGTCGACCCTGATCACATATTCTATTTCGATTTCTCGGACGACCGTCTCGAACCCATGTCCCCTACCTGCGGAAGCGACGTCATCGAGGAGTATTATCGTCAAGTTCCTGCAGCTCGGGAGCAGGGAGCGTACCTCTTCCTCGATGAGGTCCAAGAGCTTGGGGAGTGGCAGGGGCTGCTGCGCAGGCTTTCCCAAAACGAACGGGTGACGCTCACGGTCACGGGATCGTCATCCAAGCTGAGCGCAGGGGAATTGGGGACCAAATCGCGTGGGCGTGCGCACAGCCATGTCCTCTATCCCCTCTCGTTTGCGGAGTTCTGCCGTTTTTCGGGACGGGATGAGCTTGCAAAGGGAGCAGCGGCGGGCGAGGCGGTATCGCGTGCAGAGCAGACCCTGCTTGCGGGTCTCTACGACCGCTACCTCGTCGAAGGGGGATTTCCCGGGGTGTTCGGCATGCCGTCCGCCGACCGCATCGAGGTGCTCCAAGGATATGTCCGCGACGTGGTGGCCCGTGATGTGGCGGAGCGCCATGGGAAGGGGGATATAGCGCTTGCGAACCAGCTCGCCCGTTTCGCTCTGCGCAATACGGGCTGTGACTTCTCGCTCAACAACCTTTCCGAGACCTTGAGCGCGTTGGGATACAAAGCATACTGGGGAAAGCTCAACGACCTTTCGGAGCTGATGCGGCAGGCGTACCTCTTCCACGTGCTCCCAGAATTCACTATGCAGCTCAAGCCCTCGTCAACGGCGGTACCCAAGGTGTATGCAGCCGATCCGGGCCTTGCGTACGCGGTATCGCGGGCGAACCAGCAAGATGTGGGCAAACGGCTCGAGACGGCAGTCTACCTTGAGCTTGCCCGTCGCCTTGCGGGTAGCCGCGACGAGACCGTGGCATCATGGAGCGCCCCTGCGCCGCAGCGCGAGAAAGTGGACTTCGTCGTGGGAGACGCGCTTGCGCTGGAGCCGTACCGGGCATACCAAGTTTGCGCCGACATGAGCGCAGCGAGGACGCGCAAGCGGAAACTCCGTGCGCTCGGCAGCGCTATGAATGCGGGCAGCCTCGATACGGGCACCGTCATCACGCTCGATCAGGAGGAGGAGCTCTCTATCGAAGAGGGCACGGTGCTCGTCATCCCGGCTTGGCGCTGGTCGCTTGCGTGGACGACGGAGCTCCCGCTTTAGAGCCTGCCCTCCGCAAAACGCACAGAAGGAATCGTCTCCGTTGTGCATTTCCCGTTGCGCGGGCTGCGAGGCCGGCGCGCTCTCCTACCCGATGCGACCGGTCAGCCATTCGGTCGCCTGCTCGATCACCTGCCAGTAGTAGGGATCGACGAAGCCATGCTCGCCGCCTGGGATAACGCGCAGGTCGCAGCGGGGGAAGAGCTCGGCGGCCCGTTGCGAGTAGCTGAGCGGCACATTCTTGTCGGCGTCTCCGTGGAACAGGAGCACATCCTGCGGGAAGGAGGGGATGTGCTCGTAGAAGTCGTAGTCGTAGCACGAGCGCAGGAAGTCGCCGCTCACGTCCATGCTCATGAGGGGGAACAGCTCCGGTATGTCGTTGCGGTTGGGGCATGCGGTGCGTACCGCCTCGTGCAGGTTGAACGCCGGGTACAGCAGCACGCACCCCTTTATCAACCCGACGTTCGCGCGGGCCGCCATCAGGGTGATGACCGCACCCAAGCTCGCGCCGCAGAGGAAGAGGTTGCGCTCGTCCACGAAGGGCTCGCGGCTGATCTCCCAGGCCACGGATTCGAGGTCATGCTGCTCGGTGAAGAGCGACATGTTGTCCTGCCAGTCGCTGCGGCTGTAGGTGCCTCCGCCGCAGAAGTCGAACACGTATGAGACCATGCCGCGCTCGGCTGCGGTGCGCGCGTAGGGCTCCATGTCGCCGTGGTTGGTGCTCAGGCCGTGCGAGAAGATCGCCGTGGCACGCGGGCGACCATCGTCATGGCCTTCCGGCAGGAAGAGCTTGCCGTAGATGTTCTTGTCCTCGCGCTTGCACCAATAATCTTGCTCGTAGTAACCCAAGGGGCCTCTCCTGCCTGCGCTCACGTCGCATCCCGTGGCATGCAACACGCATGCCCTGTTCTTATGGTAGCAAGTCGGCATGCGACACGTCGATGAGTCTCTGCCTGAAACCCTTATCGCGCTCTAGGGGACACGCGCTCCGCACGGGCCTTTTGATATGGGGACTCGCATCATAAGCTCGCCCAACGGGTCCGGCAAAAAGCGCGGTCTCACCATGTGGGGAGACCGCGCTGCTTTTCGTGGAGCGGGCGATGGGAGTCGAACCCACCTCAGTAGCTTGGGAAGCTACGGTTCTACCGATGAACTACGCCCGCGTAATGTGCAATCCTAGCACAATCGCACCGATAAATCCCTCTGGTGAGTATCCAATCTTGCAGGCGCACACGCAAAACCCAGAGGTCGTCTCTGTTCTAGCACGTCCGATCCGCATGGTACTGAGATTCTGTAAGGACGTGCTGCGGACATAGATCGGTTTCCTCAAGTACGGCGGCAGGGCTGCAAACAAGGATGTGGTGAATCTCCTGCGCCTCGGTAAAAAACAGGCAGAGCGCCAGCTGAGGGAGCTTATGGACAAGGGGCTGATGCTCCGGGGAAGCGGCGCATACGTACTATATGGTTATCAAATAGCACTTGTGGACGATTCGGCGGACGGTTTAATGGGACGCATGCGATCACCGCAGTTTTGTCGGCTCCAGATTCTGCGGTATTCGCGATCACCGCAACCCCTGTCCTCATCGGTGAGAATCGATATGCCTTCTACCTGTCCATCTACGATCCCCGCAGTTTCCCCCGCTTTCAGAAACTGCGGTACTCATGATAACCGTACTGTCGGAGACCAGTCAGCGCGGCAAGTCGGCATAAATCATGAAAACACTCGGCGGCGAGCCTGCCAAGGGTATAATATCCACCGCAAGACCCGTGCAGTCTGGGGCTTTGAGCTGCGCAAACTCTGGTGCGTGCAACGAGGATGAAACGTGCGGCCATAGGCTTCCCAATCATGCGCGGGCTCGAGCCCCGTTGCCGCTCCAAGGCTTGCGGGCCTCTTTGCGGGGTCTTCTATACGTTCCAATGTATGGGGCGGGGGGGGGTGGTTCCCGCCTCGCATGAAAGGATTGCCATGAACGTTCCCATGAGCGACCAAGAATGCCGCATCGCCACCGAGGCGCTGTCCGAGCAGATCGACCGTTACGCCAACCTCATCGTGCGCAAGGGCGTCGCCATCAAGCCCGGCCAGCAGCTGCTTGTGCGCGGTCCCATCGAGCGGGCCGATTTCGTCCGGCGCGTGGTGGCCAAGGCCTACGAGGCGGGGTCCGGTCCCGTCACCGTTATCTGGGATGACGATGGCATCACCCGTCTGACCTTCGAGAACAACGACATCGATTTCTTCGAGACGGTTCCCGAGTGGAAGCGGATCCAGCTCGATTCGCTCGCCGAGGCGGGGGCCGCGCTCCTGTTCCTCGACGGCTCCGACCCCATGATGCTCAAGGGAATCGATCCTGGAAAGCCCGCAGCCTATGCCCGCGCGATCAACACCCAGTGCCTGTCCTACCGCAATGGCATGGACTTCGGCAAGAACGTCTGGTGCATCGCGGGCGTGCCGGTGGCGAAGTGGGCCACGACGGTCTATCCCGGGCTCTCCGACGCCGAGGCCGTCTACCGCCTCTGGCTCGCCATCCTCGCAACGGCGCGTGCGGACGGCGAGGATCCCGAGAGCGATTGGGAGACGCATAACGCCTCGTTCGAGAAGACCAAGCGCTTCCTGAACGAGCATCGCTTCGATGCGCTCCGCTACACGTCCTCCAATGGCACCGACCTTGTCATCGGTCTGAACGAGGGCCACATCTGGGAAGGCGGCGCGGGCCGCACCGTGGACGGCACGGTCTTCTTTCCCAACATCCCCACCGAGGAGGTCTTCACCACGCCCGATCGCCTGCGTGCCGACGGCACGGTCTTCTCGGCGCTGCCGCTGGTGCATGGCGGGCAGATCGTCCGCGACTTCTGGTTCCGCTTCGAGAACGGCGCGGTGGTGGATTACGATGCTGCGCAAGGCATCGACGTGCTGAAGTCCATACTCGAGCGCGATGAGAACGCGGTCCGCTTGGGCGAATGCGCGCTCATCTCCAAGAACACGCCCATCCGCCAGAGCGAGACGCTTTTCTTCGACACGCTCTACGACGAGAACGCGAGCTGCCATCTGGCGTTGGGCATGGGCTTCCCCGAATGCATCGAGGGCGGCCTCGAGATGGATAAGGACGAGGCCGCAGCCCATGGCGTCAACCAGAGCGCGGTCCATGTGGACTTCATGATCGGTTCGGACGACCTCGATATCAAGGGCATCGCGAAAGACGGCTCCGAGACGCAGATCTTCGTCAACGGCCAATGGGCGTGGGAATAGGGGAGGATTGCCGCACCGAGCGCGAGGATGCGCGTCTAACACACTCTGTATCAGCGACATATTTCGGTAAGAATCTTTCCGATTTAGAGACATAGAAGGGTCCACACCGGCGTCAGCGGAAAGGAGCATGGTCGTGGCGCATACTTCCGATCTGATCTTTCCCCATCCCGTCTTCGTGTCCAAGATCTGGGGCGGGCGCAGGCTCGAGACCGAGTTCGGCTATGATCTCCCTGCCGGCCCGGTTGGCGAATGCTGGGCGATTTCCGCTCATCCCCATGGAGACTGCGTTATCGATGGCGGTGCATACGATGGGCGCAGGCTTTCCGAGCTCTGGAACGAGGAGCCCCAGCTCTTCGGCGGCGCTTCGGGCGACCGTTTCCCGCTCCTCATCAAGATACTCGATGTGGCCGACTATCTTTCCGTGCAGGTGCACCCCGACGACGCCTACGCTGCAGAGCACGAGGGGGGCTCGCTCGGCAAGAGCGAGTGCTGGTATGTGCTCGAGGCCGATGACGATGCGCGCATCATGATCGGCCAGCGCGCAAAGGGCCGCGCCGAGTTCGCCAGCATGGCGGGGGAACGGCGTTGGGACGAGCTCCTGAACGAGATCCCCGTCGATGCCGGAGATTTCTTCAACATCTCCCCGGGTACGGTGCATGCCGTGAAGGGGGCGCTCATCCTCGAGGTCCAGCAGTCCTCCGACGTGACCTATCGCGTCTATGATTTCGATCGTCTGCAGGGCGACGGCACTTCCCGCGAGCTGCATCTAGCGCAGGCGCTCGATGTGATCGACTACGATGCCGAGCCCATCGCCACCGGCGCCATCGCCGTTCCCGAGATCGACGGCGTGACCCACCTTACGGATTGCCGGTACTTCGGCGTGGATCGCGTGCGCGTTGCTGCAGGTTCCTCGGCTGTGCTCGCACTCGGCAAACCCTTCGCGTGCGTGTCGGTCTGCGCGGGCGCGGGTACGGTGTCCGTCTCGGGAGATGAGCCGCGCGGGCTGCGCAAAGGGGAGCACTTCATCGCGCCGGCAGCTTGCACCGAGCTGTCGTTTTCCGGCGAGATGCTGCTCATCGTCTCGTATCCCGCATAGCAAACGGCATGTCCTCTCGCAGGAGAATAGGGTAGAATACATATTCGGTCGGGCCGTTAGCTCAGTTGGCAGAGCAGGGGACTTTTAATCCCAAGGTCCAGGGTTCGAACCCCTGACGGCCCACCACGATGAATCTGCTCGAACCCCTGAATCCGCTGGTGATTCGGGGGTCGAGCTGTTTCCAAGGGGCAAGGGCAAATCTGCTCGAACCCGTTTCAGGCCGATCCTCGCGGGCTCCGAATCCCCCACATCGTAATTGAGCGTCACGGTGACGTCCTCGTCCCCCACCATCACCTGCCACACGAAGGCCTTCAGGAGCGCCGCGTCGTCCAAGGTCGCGCCGAATTGCAGGAAGTCGGCGAAGTCCTCTGCATTGAAAACGGCGGCGTTTTCCTGCACCCTGATTTCGGCCTCGGCAACCTCCGCTTGCGTTTGCAGCTCGTCAATCTTGCCCTTGGCACGCTCAAGCTCAAGGCCGTTGGCTATGGCATCCATGAGGCGGTCCATGCCCCTCTCGGCCTCCGCCTTGCGCCTCTTGGCACGCTCAATCTTCTTCTCGGCATCATCGTCCTTGGCGTGCTCGGCGATTATCGAGGCCACCCGAAGCGCCTCCTCGCGGTTCGAAAGAAGCTCCCTCAATGCCTGCACGATTGCAGGTTCGAGCCAATCGGCACGCACGGGCTTCAAACCGCACCCCTTGGCGCATTTATAGTATTCGTACTTGACCCCGTGCCGACCGTGGCCCGACGTGCCGACGAGGTTCATCCCGCATCCCCCGCATATGGCCTTCCCGGAGAGCGGGAACTCTCCCCATACCTCGCTTGCACGCCGCTTCTTCGGTTTCGCTGCCTGCGCCATGGCGAAATCCCCCTTCGTGATTATCGCGGGCATGCCTCCTTCGACCCGCACATCACCCCATATGTAGGTGCCCGCGTACTTCTCGTTTCGGAGCATGTTGTAGACGAAGCCGTAGGAGGCGGGCCTTCCCCCGGACGGCCTCACGCCCCTGCGCGCGAGGTCTGCGGCGATGGCGTTCACGGGCTCCCCCGCCGCCTTGCGGGAGAAGCACTCCCGCACGATCGCCGCCTGCTCCCCGTCGATGACGTAGCGGCCATCCTCGCCGTACTTGTATCCGTAGAGCCTCACGCCGTTGTGCAGGCACCTGAGGGCGTTGCCCTCCATGCCCCGCCTCACCCTGCGGGAGGTGTGGGCCGACTCCATGGCGGCCATGGCCTCGTAGATGCTCTCGATCAGGATGGCCTCGGGGCCGTCGGGCACCGTCTCGGTGGCGGATACCACCCTGACGCCCCTGTCGCGGAGCCTCTTCTTGTAGATCGGGGCGTCGTAGACGTCGCGGGAGAAGCGGTCCATCATGTAGACGAGGACGATCTCGGATTCCCCGGCGTTGGCGATCATCTCCTGGAACTGCGGCCTATCGTCCGTCCTGCCGCTCACGGCGTAGTCGCAGTACTCCCTGACGGCCACGTAGCCCTCGCGGGCGCACCACTCCCTGCAGATGCGCAGCTGGTCCCCTATCGAGGCCTCGCGCTGCTTGGAGCAGGAGAAGCGGGCGTATATGACAGCGGTCTTCATAGTGCCCTTCCGTGCGATCGGGCCCCTAATAGACGATGAAGTACGTGACCTGCGGGTCCTCGTTCGTGCCCTCGACTACGGCCTCGCACGTGTGCTTGGCCTTCTTGCCGTTCTCGTTGCGTATGTCGACCGTCGCCTTCAGGTACCACGAGTCGCCCTGGTTGTCCTCGGCGAGCTTCTCCGTCCACCAGTTGAGGTCGAAGCCGTAGGGGTACTCGCGCGCGCCGTAGGCCTCGACGGCCTGCCATGCGTATGGAGCCTCGAGCCCCTGCGACGTCCTCTTCGCGGCATCGGCGGCGTCCTTGGCCGCATTCTCGAACGTCCATGTGGCCTCGTGGCCCCAGTTGTCCCACGTGAGGGAGGTCAACGTGTTGCCCGAATAGGTTATCGTCCCCGTGGCGGATCCGCCTGCCGCGAGCTCTATCGCGCCGTCCTCGAACGAGGTTTCCGCGATGCTGCCGCCCTTGAGGAACTTCGCCTTGAGGGACTGCGCCTCGCCGTGCGCCCTGACCGTGATCGTCGCCGTGAGCGTATCGTCCCCGATCTCGACGGATTCGAGCGTCACCTCGTATGGCTCGAACACGGCGGTCTGCCCGATCTGCATGCCCCCCAGGTCCTCCTCGGGCGTGAGCTCGTAGGCGGCCTCCTGCGTCTCCCCGGCGTCGCCTCCCCGCGCCGGGACCGTGGACTCCCCGGCGATGCCCCTGCCTATGGCGGCGAGCGCGATCAGGACGGCGACGATTATCGCGGCCCTCTTCCCCTTGCCCATTTCCCCTCCTAGAAGTCGTAGTCGTAGGGGAACACGCACCAGACGACCTCGCCTATGACGGTCACGGTGTCGGTCCCCTCCTCGCCGTAGTCGTAGACCCTCGGCCTGAACGTGGGGTCGGTGGAGTCCGGCACCAGCTCGACGCCGTTGTTCAGCATGCGGACGCGCTTGATGGTGGCATCGTAGCCGTTCACGCAGACGGCGTACACCCTCCCGTCTACGACGTCGGAAGCGGGGTTGACCAGGGCGTAGGAGCCGTTCGGGAGCCTCCTGTTCATGCTCTCGCCCTGCACGGCCAGCAGGAACGCGTCCGGGTAGCGGTTGTGCATGCGCTCAGGGATCGCGATGAACCCCTCCACGGACTCCATCTCGATCGGGGTCCCTGCGGCGATCGACCCGTAGAGGGGGACGTCGACAAATGAGGACATTCCAGCCGGAATCATCGGGGCGATTATCTTCCCGTCTGCTCCAACCGTCGCACCCTCCATGCCGCTATCCTCGATTATGTTGGCCTTTCTAATGCCGAAATAATCGGCTAGGCGCTGTATCGCTCCCATGCGCGGTTCTGAATGCCCTATCTCCCAGAGGGATACGGCGGCTCTCGATACATCGGCGATCTTTGCGAACTCCTCTTGGGTCATATTGGAGAGCATGCGCAGCTTGATGATGTTTTCCATGATGCCCATTGGTCCTCCTAGCAAATTTATCTTGCATTATCGCTAATTTTAACTTGACATGCAATGCAAATATAACTAGCATCATATCAAGAAAGATCGAAGGGAGGTGCCCATGGTCGAGATCACTATCAAGGAGGCTCGTGTCCAAGCCGGACTATCTCAGCAAGATGTCGCAGCTAAACTGGGGGTTTCGAGGCAGGCATATGCGAATATGGAGCAGAATCCCGGCAGCGTGAAGGTAGACACCGCGCGCCGCATCTGCTCCATCCTTGGAACTGAATACGAGCGAATCTTTTTCTCGTCATTTGCAAATTAAATTAGCAAAGTGGGAGTGAAGCGTGGACAGATTGACCGAAGACAAAGCAAGTTCCGGCATCCCGCCGTGCAAGACGCTTTCGGAGGATCTACGCGTGAAGTGGGCGGAGGGAATCCTCGTCCCGCTCTACCTCGACTGGGTGAAGCAGGGAAGGCCCATGAGGGCCGTGGAAGGAGAGTGAAGATGAATCTGAGAAAGGGAACGGGCGCGCACACCGACCAGGGAGGACGCGCCCGCAGGCAGGGCGGATACGCCCGCAAGCACATCTTACCAGAAGAAGAGAGGTTAGTCGAGTCCTTGCGGGCCGCATGGCCGCTGGCCCTGCTCGCCCTCGCCGTGGGCATGGGGCTGGGGCGGTAGCCGTGGATCTCGACGACTGCACGCAGACCCTCGAGTCCGTCATGCGCGCCGAGCGGAGCTACCCGTGGCCGCTCGGGGCCGCCGACAGGCGCGAGCTCTTCCGCCTGTGGATCGAGGCCAACCCCGAGGCGGTGGCCGAGATGGAGGGGCTGGCCCTCGCCATGCACGCGCGGGGCAGGCCCGTGTCCGTCCAGTACCTCTTCGAGAAGCAGCGGTGGGAGAGCTCCGTGCGCCTCAACCGGATCCGCTTCGAGGACTGGGCCGGGCAGGAGCGCACCTTCGGCACCGAGCACGGCATAAACCACAACGACCGCCACCTCTTCGGGCTGTGGCTCCGGGAGAGGCACCCCGGGATGCGCGTGCTGCTCAGGCGGTCGATCCTGGACGAGGAGGATGTATGAGCAGGAAGAAGCCAATCGAGGTCGAGGCCGAGATCATGGACGGCGGGCTCGCCGTGCTCTCCAAGGCCGACGCGTGGCTCGCCGAGCAGCGGGAGCGCGTGGCCGGGATGGCCGAGCAGTACCGCCCGCCCGAGTCGATAGAGGACGAGCGGGCGCGCAAGGAGGCCGTGCTGGCGCGCGCCGACTGCCGCAGGGACGCCGCCGAGATAGACGCGGAGCGCAAGGCCATGCTCCGCGACGCCGAGGACGCGCTGAAGAGGTTCAAGGCCGGGGTTAAGGACGTGCTCGCCCCCCTGACCGAGCTCGACGAGACCTACAAGCGCCTCCTCGACGAGTACGAGGAGAGGTGGAGGGCCGAGCGGGAGATCGAGCTCGCGCGCGAGTACGCGGACATCGCGCCGGATCTCGTGCCGCTCGTGCCCTTCTCGCGGCTGCACGACCGCTACGGAACCTCCAAGGGGTCGCAGTGGCTCATGCGATCGACCAACATCGAGGCCGCAAAGGACATGCTGGCCGATGCGGTGGGGGAGATAGCCGATGCGGAGAGGACCATCTCCGAGCTCGCGGACGCCGGGGACGCCGAGGGACTCAAGGCCCGCTACTTCCAGACGCTCGACCTGCAGGGGACGCTCTCCGAGGCCCGCAGGCTCGCCGAGCAGAGGGAGCGCGTGCGCGCCCTTGAGGAGCAGCGCAGGGAGCGCGAGGAGCAGGCGAGGCTCGCCGCCGAGCAGGCCGCCGAGCAGATGATGGAGCGGGCCGCAGCGCCCGCAGACGAGGCCGCTCCCGAGCCGATCCCCATGCCCGCCGCAACCGATGCCGAGTCCGGGCAGATCCCCATGCCCGAGAGGACTATATCCGCGACGATCCGCATGCCGGAGGAGCCCGAGGCCGAGGCGCCCCATCCGTGGGTCGTCTCCGTGCCGAGCGCAACGCGCCGCGAGATGAGCGGCGTCGCCGCCTTCATGAGGTCACGGGGCATCCGCTTCGACCGCATCTACGCGGGGACCCTGGCCGATGCATACGCGAAGGAGGCGGGAGATGGACGATAGGGACATCGTATTCGAGGATGCGGCTGCGCTGGATGCGCGCCGCGCGCTCCTGCGCAAGCCGTTCTCCCAGGACGAGATAGAGACGCTTCCCAAGTACGTCGGGCCCAAGGACGCGGATGGGAAGATCCCCAAGGCCGCCTACGGGGTCTGCCCGGAGTGCGGGAGGCGGCATCCGATGCCCGCCGTGCACCTCGACTACGTGGGCCACGCGGGCATCACCGAGCGGCTGAACGACGTGGACCCGGATTGGAACTGGGAGCCCGTCGCCTTCGACGAGGCGGGGCTGCCGCGCTACGACGCCATAGGCGGGCTCTGGATCAGGCTCACCGTGCTGGGCGTCACGCGCTACGGGTACGGGGACGCGCAGGGCAAGACCGGCCCGAACGCCGTCAAGGAGATCATCGGCGACGCGATACGCAACGCCGCCATGCGCTTCGGCGTTGCCACGTACCTGTGGAGCAAGTCGGAGAAGGCCGAGCACGCCCGCGAGTACGACGAGAGGCCCCGCGAGGATCCGCCCGTGGACGGCCCCTTCACGGCCCGCTGCCAGAGCTGCGGCAAGGCGTACACCTTCGAGGGCAGGGACCAGTACGAGGGCTTCCTGGCCGATCCGCAGTGCTGCCCGAGCCCGGCTTGGGAGGTCGTGTAGGTGGACGCCTATGCAGGGCAGGGGGATTTCAGGGAGCTATCGGAGCTCCAGGAGCGCCTCGAATCCGAGGTGTCCAAGCTCCGCGACGCGGGCTGCCAGCTCGCGCGCAACGAGGCCGCCTACCGCATCGCGCTCCGATCGATGATCCTGGACGAGCGGGCGCAGGGCACCCCGGTGACGGTCATCTCGGACATATGCCGGGGCGAGCCGTCGATAGCCGACCTCAAGCTCAGGCGCGACACCGCAGAGGCGATAAGGGATGCGAGCCGCGAGGCCATCAACGCGATCAAGCTGCGCATACGGGTGGTCAACGACCAGATCAGCCGGGAGTGGTCGCTCCCGGAGAGGGGATAGGAGGAAACATGTCGATCAACCGCGTCAACATCTCGGGCAACCTGACCCGCGACCCGGAGCTGCGCCAGACTCCGGGCGGCACGGCGGTGCTCGGCTTCGGCGTGGCGGTGAGCGCCCGCCGCAGGAACCAGCAGACGGGCGAGTGGGAGGATGTCCCCAACTTCGTCGACTGCGTGCTGTTCGGCAGGCGCGCCGAGATCATGTCCGACATGCTGCGCAAGGGGGCCAAGGTCGCCATCGAGGGCAAGCTCCGCTATAGCGCGTGGGAGGCCAAGGACGGATCGAAGCGCAGCAAGGTCGAGGTCGCCGTGGACGAGATCGAGCTGATGCAGCAGCCCCGGCAGCCCGTCGCGGGCATCCCGCCAGCGCCCGCCTACCAGCAGGCACCGGCCTACCAGCAGGCCCCCGCGTACCAGCAGCCCGTGCAGCAGCAGCTTCCCGTGCGGCAGGCCCCCGCGTACCAGCAGCAGTCCCCCGCCGGGGACGTCTACGACGGCGACATCCCGTTCTAGGCGGCGGCTGTGAACATCTTCGATTCGCACATAGCGGCGGGCCAGCAGCTCGGCAAGCGCGAGCGCGAGCAGTACTACACGGCGCTCATCGAGTTCCTCGCCTACGGGATCGAGCCGAAGGTGGGGGGCGCGGCGCTGGCCGTCATCACCGCCATCCGCCCATCGCTCGACGAGAGCAGGAGCCGACGGCTCGCGGGGCTCGCGAGCGGGGAATCGCGCCGGATGAACACATCGGGAACAAACGCGGGAACAAACGACGAGCAAACCCGCGATTCGGCGGCGAACAAAACCGGCGAAAACGGACGAACTAAGAGTAAGAGTAAGAGTAAGGGTAAGGAAGAGAAGACCTACGACCTTGCAGGTGGGATGGCTTCGGCGCTCCCGTGCCTCGCCGCACCGGCAGGCGGGTCATCTGTCTTCATCGATTTGGACGATAAGCCGCATAGGACGGCGCTGGGATCCATCATCGGCAGCTACGCCCACGTCGGCGGAGTGGATCCGACCGGCTTTGTCTCCAAGCTGCGCGGGATCTGCCCCGGAGGGTGCGGGGGCGATCCGGATCGGGCCGACGAGTGCTACGGGCTCGTCATGCGGGCGCTCGGGAAGTACGACCCCGACAAGGGGCGCGGGCCCTGGCCGCTCGTGAAGACCATCCTCGAGCAGGAGAGGGGGACGGGATGATCATCGGCGGCGTCAGGTGCCCCTACTGCAAGGGCCCGATCGAGGCGTTCGAGGTCCCGAGCCGCGACATCCATGCGCCGGAGGGCTGGAGCTGGGCCCGGTACATGATCCCGATCCGCAGGCCCGAGCCGATGCACCCCGCCGACCGCAGGGTGAGCCGCATCGTGAAGACCGGCAATGGCAAGGGCGAGGAAGTGATCGAGTACGAGCATGTGCTGGCAGGCTACTGCGCCCGCTGCTCGGTGGGATTCTCGGATGCGCAGATGGAGCGCGCTGACAGGAGGCTGGCATGAGGGACTGCGAGAGGGAGATCGCCGAGCTCTCGGCTGAGGTGCGCAGGCTGGAGGCCGAGGCCGCCGCCATCAGGGAGGGGGCCCGGATCGAGCGCGACGCCGACGGCATGCTGTCCTGCTCGGCGTGCGGCGCGGAGGTGTCCTACGGCACCGACCGCTTCTGCGGATGGTGCGGGGCGCGGTTCGGGGGCGGGCGATGACCCCGGAGATGGCGCTGCTCAAGGGCCTGCCCGCGTCCAAGGCCGGGCTCTACGGCCTGCCATGCATCGGGGCCCGCTACACCGGCCCCGGCGCGAGGGACTGCGAGAGGACGCAGGCATGGTGCGCGGTCTGCGGGAGGCCCGCCGCGAACTGCCACCACGTGGTGCCGCTCTCCGTCAGGAGACGCTTCGGGCTCGCGACCCCGGGCGGGACGGTGCGGCTCCGATCGCCGCTCTTCGCCCTGTGCGGGAGCGGGACCCGGGGATGCCACGGGGCGTTCCATGCCGGGCGCGTCAGGGCCCGGTGGCTCTGGGACTCGGAGGAGGACGAGCGCCTGTGGTGGTCGGGCGAGCTGGTCGCGCGCTACGGGCCGCACAGCCCGGAGCTGTACCGGCACGGCAGGTGGGAGATCGCCGATTCGAGGACGGGCAGGGCGTCCGTCGTCAGGGAAGGGGTGTGAGATGGGGAGCGGGATCTACCCGATGCAGCAGATCGCGGCCGACCCGGCGGCGTGGGCGGCGTCCGAGATGGCGAGGTGCGGGCTCGCGAGGGCCGACGTCGCGCGCGGGCTCGGGGTCACCGCCAGGGCCGTCGGGCACTGGCTGTCCGGGAGCCGCAGGCCGTCGCTCGCGTCGATGCTCGGGCTGCTCGGGATGTTCGGCTACGAGGTGGTGGTGCGCCGTGTCTAGGCAGAGGGACAAGGGGACCAGGTTCGAGACGGCCTTCGTCGCCTACGAGCGGCGCGCCCTCGGCGACCACGGCATACGCCGCGCGGCACCGAGCGGGAGCCGCGACGAGGGGGATGTGCACGGGATCTCGTGCGGGGCGGGCGAGATCGTGGTCGAGTGCAAGGACTGCAGGCGGTACGAGCTGCGGGAATGGCTCAGGCAGGCCGAGGCCGAGCGGGACAACGCGGGAGCCGACGTCGGCGTCGTGGCGTTCCACCTCAACGGCGTCGGGATTGCCGATGTGGGGTCGCAGGCCGTCCTCATGACGGTCGATGCGTTCAACGCCCTGGTCGCAGGCGGTGCGCTATGACGGCCTACGGCGACTTCCTGGAGCGCAAGCGCATCACGGTCGATCCGGCCGGGTTCGAGCCGCATGGTCTGAACGGCGCGCTGTACCCGTTCCAGCGCGACATCGTCTCATGGGCATGCCGCAAGGGAAGGGCGTGCGTCTTCGCGGATTGCGGGATGGGCAAGACCATCATGCAGCTCGAATGGGCCGAGCAGGTGCGCAGGAGGACGGGCGGCCGCGTGCTGATCGTCGCCCCGCTCGCCGTGTCCGCCCAGACCGTGCGCGAGGGCCGCAGGTTCGGCATCGACGTCATGAGGTGCCGCGACGCGTCGGGGATGGGCGACGGGATCAGCATCACGAACTACGAGATGCTCCATAGGTTCGAGGATGCTGAGATCTCGGGCGTCGTGCTCGATGAGTCGTCGATCCTCAAGAGCTGTTCCGGGAAGACGCGCAACCAGATCATCTCCATGTTCTCCGGGGTCCCGTTCAAGCTCGCGTGCACGGCCACGCCCTCCCCGAACGATTACATGGAGCTCGGCAACCACGCCGAGTTCGCCGGGGCGATGACGCGCTGCTCCCGCACATCCTACGGCACCTTCCTGGGCCGCGAGATCCTCCGCGACGCGCGCGGCTGGTGCTACGCGGAGCCGATCGGCCTCCGGGGCGACGGCGATCCGGTCCACGGCCCGCGCGTGATCGTGAGGGTCCCCGATCCGGAGGGGCGCGGCATCGCCGCCGCCATCGACGCCATCAGGGCGCAAGTACTGATGGGGGGATAGGGAGGGCCGATGAGGCCGACAGACGATGGGAGGTAGCCGTGGAGACAATAAGCAGCCCAAGAATTGTCAAGGCGAGAAAGCATCACAGGTGTTCATGGTGTGGCAAGGAGATAAGCAGAGGCGAATTCCACACAGTATCGACCCTCAAAGACGACGAGATATACACGTGGCGCGAGTGCGAGCGTTGCGCGGAATACGTGTCCGAGATGATCGAAGGTTATTGCTACTGGGACTTGTCAGACGGCGTGACGAGCGCCGAGTTCATCGAATTCATGCGGGAAGAGCACCCGGACGTGCTGGAAGAGTGGAGGACATATGACGGTTGCTGACGGCCTGGTGGACACGGAGGTGGGCAGCTTCGAGGACGACTCCCTGTTCGCGGATACGAACTTCTGCCCGAGCTGCGGAAGGAGGGTTATGAAATTGATCCCAGTGGAGTACAGCGCGGAGAAGCACGTCAAGGCCCTGTCGCTCGAAGTCGCAAGGCTGCATGAGACGGTAGGGCTGCTTGTCGGCTACATCGAGGCGGACGGCACGAAGGTGGCCATCGACGACGCTACGGTGCGCTTCGACCACTCGAAGACCGACATGTCAGCCGAGAAGCTTGCGAAGCGCGTAGAGAGCGCGGCGCGGAACCGCAAGCCGTTCCGCGCCTTCGGATGCCGATTCAGGCCGGTGGGGCCATGAGCTGGTATGGGCCGCGAGAGCGCAAGAGGCCGAGAGGATGCCGGGGCGCATACGTCCCGAAGATCTGCTGGGACTGCCCGAGAAGGGATTCGTGCCGCGAGTTCATCGCCGCCACGGATGAACAGGTGAAAAGGGGGCTCAGATGGGTGTAGGGGAGTTCGTGGGATGGAGGGGGCGAGCATGAGCGCGACGGATGAGCTCCGAAGGCTGCTGGACGAGCGCGGGGTGGAGTGGGGTGCGAGCGATACGTATAGGCTGCTCGTCACGTCGTGGAAGGATGCCAACGGCCATAGTTGGGCGTTCATGGAGCACAGGGATGGCAGCTTTAGCAAGCTGACGGCTTACCACCTCACCCCAGAGCAGGTCGTTGAGGCCACGCTGGGGAGGGGCACGTGCAGGGTGGCCCGGAGGGAGACGGACGAGCACGCCCACTGGGACTACCTCACGTGCGGGCACATCAGCGCGACCCATTCGCCCGCGCCCCCGAACTTCTGCCCCAACTGTGGAAGGAAGGTGAGGGCATGAGCGACGGAACAGACGTGCTGCGAGCCATCGACCAGCTTAGGCGCGACCTGAGCGGCTACCACGGGCAGCTCGTGGCGCATAACGAACTGCAAAGGCACTGCGATAACCAGCGCGAGCGCATCGTGGAGCTTGAAGGGCTTTACGCAAAGGCCAAGGCCGAGAGGGATGAAACTGCCATGTCCTTCTGCAAAGAGCACGATCGAGCCGAGCTCCTAATGAGAGAAAACGCCAAGCTGCGGGAGCTGGTGGCCGACATGTGGTTTTGGAGCTACTGCGGACACATCGACAGCGAGAGCCAAGAGAAGCAGATGGCACACATAGACAGCGTGCTTAAGCGCATGCGCGAGCTGAGGGTGGACGCATGAGCGAGCGAATCATCTGCAACGGCAACGGCGGGGAGCTGCGCGGGGCCGTCGCCGCGTGGAACAGGAGGGAGTGGAGATGACCGAGTACGGATACGGCGACTACGTCGCCTATGACCCGGGATACAAGGAGCCGGAGATCGGCCGTGTGACCAGGCAGGGCGCGAACGGCAACTGGTTCGTGTGCTACCACGACGGCTGCACGGCGGCATGCACTCCGGAAGAGATGCTGCGCCCCGCCACGGAGGGCGAGATAGCAAAGGCGAGCAGGCGCATCGGGCATCACCGATTCGACGCTGAGTGCCCGGAATACGACCCGGACGCCTGCGTCGGGTGCAGGCACGATAGGAGCGATTAGACATGGTGGAATTTGGAGAGCGCGTGGTGGACTTCGACGCGAGGCCGGTGACCGCGCCGGTCTTTGCGCCCGCGACGCACGAGGGAGAGGTCATGCAGGAGGCCATGGGGCAGTTCGTCGTGAAGGAGCCGGTGGTGAGGTGCCGGGATTGCGTCTTCTTCTGCGACGGCAATCTGTGCTCGTACTTCGGTCTGGCGGTGTGGAACGGCGATGAATGGGTCGACACGTCCACCGTGGTCGGGCCGGACGGGTACTGCAAGTGGGGTGAGCGCAGATGAGGCTGATAGTGGAGCCGATCGGGGACGAGCACATCTCCGAGGATTCGCTGTGGCAGCTCTTCGTCGCATGCGCGTCCTATTGCAGATTCGAGCTCGAATACGAGGCAGGCGACCTCGATGGGAAGCGCCACAGGGTGGAGATAGCGAGGAAGGACAGCGCATGATCACCGCAGAATTGCGCCAGAGGGCGCACGACATGCTCAACGGCTGCGTCGAGGACGACCTTTTGGACGTGGCAAAGAGGATAGATGCCGAGTACGACGCTCTGGCCGAGCACTCGGAGAACCAGCGCAGGGAGCTCGGGCGGCTCGAAGCCGAGATGAACGAGGTCCACACGATATGCGGAGAAGGCGGAAAGGAGAATTGGTCGATCCGTCAGCTCTACGGCGAGCTGAAGAGATCGAAGGCAAGCGACAGGCAGGCCCGAGAGGCGCTCGCCTTCGCCAAGGACGGCATCCGCGAGCTTGCGCGGTCTGCGGGCATCGACCCGTCCGGGCATAGGGTGCCGGAGATCCTCGCGATGCTGGCAGCATGGCGCGAGAGCGTCATAGAGCTGCCGAAAGATGCACTTGGAAAGCCCATCCGCATGGGCGACACCGTCAGATGCGGGGACGGCGAGCCGTTCGGGGTCGCGGAGATCCGCTTCCGCGAGGGCCGCGAGGCGCTGGTCGGCGACGGATCGGGGTGCTGGTACTTCCGCGCCTCCAGCTGCTCCCACGCCGCGCCCGACTCGTGGGAGGCCATCGAAGCCGAGGCGCGCGAGCGGCTCGACGACGGCCTGCACCCCAACGACGGGTGGGTGCTCGACCTGCTCTACCGCGTCAGGGACCTGTACGAGGGGGAGGAGGGATGACCACCCTATCATGCAAAGCCGATAAATGCATCCACCACGACGGGGAGGGGTGCATGCTCGACGAGGTGGAGCTGGTGATCGAGCGCGACTTCGACTTCTCGGGATGGGTGCTCGAAGGCAGGGTCCCCGAGAGGCCCGTGTGCGCCGACTACGTTGAGGAGGGCTGATGGATCGGTTCGTGCCGCACCGCTGCGACGCGGCCTTGAGGGCCGGGATGTCGGTCAGGAAGTTCCCGGGCAGGGGGTGGGTGCTCATGAGGTGGGTGTACGACCGTGGGTCCAGGCGGTTCTCGGCCCAGCCGGTGGCGGCGGTGCGGTACTGCCCGTGGTGCGGGGAGAGATTGGGGGAGCCGTGCGCTACATCAGCGTCTTCTCCGGGATAGAGGCGGCATCGGCGGCGTGGGCCCCGCTCGGGTGGGAGCCGGTCGCGTTCAGCGAGATAGAGCCGTTCCCCTGCGCGGTCTTGGAGCACAGGTTCCCTGACGTCCCGAACCTCGGGGATATCGCGAGGATAGATTGGAGCCCATACCATGGAGCAGTTGATGTTGTTGTCGGGGGAAGCCCTTGCTTCCCAGCTGGCACGCTCGTGCTCTGCTCTGACGGATACAGGCCGATAGAGCTGGTCGAGGCCGGAGATATGGTTGTCACGCACAAGGGCAGGCTCAGAAGGGTGCTGCGCACCGGATGCAGGGTCTCGGATACGATCGTGCTCAAGGGGCAGGGTGTCGATAGGCTCGAATGCACGCCGGAGCACCCGTTCCTGGCCACCGATAAGGTCAGGGTGTGGGATCGCTCCGCGAGGTCTCGCAAGATGGTCCCCAGCGGCGAGGCGTCTTGGGTCGAAGCGTCCGACATGGCGGGAAGGTTCTGGTTCAACGTCTGCGCCGCCGACGGCGCGGCCATGCCGCGATTTGCTCCTCGGGATGCGGGTTCCAGAGGCGGCGGGTACATAGACGCCGACGAGTTCGACTATTCGCCGGACTTCTTCTATTTCGTCGGAAGGTGGCTCGGAGACGGATGGGCGAACGCGCATGAGCGCAAAAATAGGCGCGACTCCAAAATGAAGCGCGTCTACGTGTGCTGCTCGCACGGGTCTGCCGATGAGCTTGCGGCGAGGCTGTCGAGAACCGGGCTCCGCTTCTCTCGGAGCGAGTACCGCACCACGACGCGGTTCACGTGCAGCTCGACGCAGCTCCACGATTGGCTCGTCGGCAACTTCGGCGTCCACGCGGATGGGAAGAACGTCCCCGCATGGGTGCTTGCGCTCCCGAGGGCCCTCAGGGAGGCCATCCTGTCCGGCTACTTCGATTCGGACGGATGCTCTGATGGAGCGCACATGAAAACGTCGTCCATCAGCAAAGCACTGTGCCTCGGCATGAAGTCCGTCGCAGGCTCCCTCGGGATCGCGACGAGCATGACGCGCGTCGAGAATCGCAGATCGTGCGCCATAGAGGGGCGGGGCGTGGGCGAGCGCCCGTACTACACGCAATCCTACTGGGATCGCCCGAGGAGCGCATTCTTCGGAGCCGGAGGATGGTTCGGGAAGGTGAGGAGCGTGCTCCCCGGCAGGAAGTCCGTGCCCGTGTTCAATTTGGAGGTCGAGGATGACAACTCGTATACAGCAGCCGGAATTGCCGTTCACAATTGCCAGTCTTTCTCCGTCGCCGGCGGACGAGAGGGATTGGATGGCGAGTCTCGCCTCATGTACGAGTACATACGATGCGTGCAAGATGTTTCACCTCGCTGGCTTCTCTGGGAGAACGTGCCCGGCGTACTATCCATCGATGCCGGACGTGCGTTCGGAATCCTACTCCATGAGCTGGCTGAGCTCGGGTATTCTCTCGCATGGCGCGTGCTTGACGCTCAGTTCTTCGGAGTGGCCCAGCGACGCCGCCGCGTGTTCCTTGTCGGACATCTTGGAGAGAGGCTCGCACCTGCGGCGGTACTCTTTGAGCCCGAGAGCGTGCGAGGGGATCATCCGACGAGCCGGGAGAAGAGGGAGGCCCTTGCCTCCCGAGCTGGAACGCGCCCTTCGTGCGCAGGCTTCTGCGCCGGGGCCGCCCCCGGGGCCGGGGGCGTAGGCTTCGTCCCCGAGCAGCACCCGACGCTCAAGGCGGGCTCCAACCTCGCCAGCACGGGGGCGGTCATGTGCATGGGGACGGGGCAGGCCAACGCGGGGATCATGGAGGACAGCTCGCCCACGCTCACGGCTGCGCACGAGCAGCCGATCGTCTTCTCGGATACGGTCGGGAGCCCGTGCGCGAGCGACAGCAAGGGCATCGGCAACCAGTACGTCGATCGCGGGAAGGCCGTGGGGTCGTCCCATGGAGGAGAGCCCGTCCTGCGCAGGCTGACCCCCGTGGAATGCGAGCGGCTGCAGGGCTTCGATGACGGATGGACCGACATACCCTACAAGGGCAGGGACCATCCGCCCGACTCGCCGAGGTACAAGGCGCTGGGCAACTCGATGGCGGTCAACGTCATGGCTTGGATCGGGAGGAGGATCGAGCTTGTCGACGACATTGTCGATGGTGCCGATACCGGGGTTTGAGGACACATACTCGGCTACCGATGCTGGAACGATCTACAGCCACAGGGCGCGCAGAGAGCTTAAGGCGAAGAGGCATAGCAACGGGTATCTTGCCGTCTGTCTCGTTGACAAAAACGGTGTCTACAAGGATTTCCTTGTCCATAGGCTCGTGTGTCTCGCCTACCACGGTGCGCCAGAGCAGCACCAAACCGATGTCAATCACATTGATCACATCAAGTCGGACAACAGGCCGGAAAACCTCGAGTGGTGCACACGATCCGAGAACATGAGGGCCGCAATTGCGTTCGGTGCGATGGATGGCCAGAGGAAGGCCGTGTCAAGGTCGAATGCTGCAAGGCGCAAGCCTGTTATCGGATCCGACAAAGGCGGAAACGACTTGGCTTGGTTTGAAAGCGTTACAGAAGCGCGGATGAACGGATATGCAAAGGTATCAGACGTTCTCCTTGGCAACCGCAAAACAGCAGGTGGTCTTTTTTGGAGGTACGCATGATGGCGGTGCCGGTCATGCGCTGGATAGGCGAGAGGATCGAAATGGTAGACGGGATATTGGAAGAGACATGAGATGCAAGAAGCCTGTCGTGGTGGAGGCGTTCCGCGCCACCGAGGACAATATCGCAGAGGCTGGAGCGCATCGCGGTCGTCCTGCAGGCCGGGGAGGAGATGGGATCATGATCGACCCGCACACGCACTTGGGGGTGGAGGTGTGGCTGCTCCACGACTCGGGCATGCCGCTGTCGGAGATCGCGCGAGCTGTCGAGGGACGTGGACGAGATCAGGGCCGTGATCACGGAGGTATGGACGGAGGATACCGGGAAGTGGAAGGCCGAGGTCGGGATGAAGCTGGGGCGACGGTCATGAGCGGGATCGGCATCGGATGCAAGATCGGGGGTGCAGGATGAGGCTCGACCTTACGAGGGAGCAGAAGATCGCCGACAGGTATCTTCGGAGCTACATGATGGTGCCGGATCGCATCGGGTCGCATCTGTCCGCGTTGGAGCGCGGCGTGATCATGCGCGATTCGACCGCCGCCACAGCAAAGGTGCTCGGGCGAGGGAGGGGAGGGGGAGATAAGATATCCGCTGCGCTGGCCGTCATCGACGAGGCCGAGGAGGGCATCCTGCGAGAGGCGAAGAGGTTCGGCTCAGAGTTCGCCGAGGTCGAGGATTTCATCAGCAGGGTGCAGCGTCGCGACCGCCTCTCCGGGAAGGCCTTGAGGATGGCCTATATAGATGGCATGTCGGCTGACGGGATCGCCGACAGCGGGAAGCTGGGGTGCAGCAGAAAGACCGTTTACGAGCTCATAAGGAGGGGGCTCGATATATCTTTCGACCTGCTATCAGAGACGTGACCTAAGCCTGATTCTTCACGACGAACCTGCAGTATCCGTGGCATCCGCCACGGTATACCTTGCATCCTTCGGGCCAAGGATAGTCCAACATTTCCGAAAGCGTTATGACTCCTTTTCCCGGTTCGCAGGACAGCCTTATAAGACGACCGCTTCGTGGAATTTTCTCCCGGCTAGTCCGAAATAAGCCGGGTCGAGGATCATGTCCTCGGCCCTGCCGTGGTAGAGATTGCTGTCAGCTATGAGGCTCCCCATCTCGTCATCGATGTCGAGCAGGGAGTCGGCCTCGCCGTACTCCCAGCCCTCCTCGATGGGGTCGAGTCCCTGGATCGTGAGGGCGACGAAATCCTGGGCCGCCAGCTCGGGGGCCGTGAGCCCGTCATGCTCCATCATGTAGTAGTGTGCTGCCCACACCGTCTCCCCGTCTACCTTGTGGTAGACGTTGATGCCACCGGCATTGTCCTCGTATACCGTGGTCCTCGTGCTCATCTCGTGCTCCCTCCGATCCGGCTCGGGCCCCATGCCCTCGCTCTATCTCTAGTATACCCAGACTTGATGTAAAGTCAATCGGAAATAGAGATTAAATTAACCACACATCTTACAATCCGTCATCCTACCTCTATGCAGATCATGGGGTAGGGTCCCGGCCTCCAGGGGAGTGGGTACATGTACCTGATCTCCCGATCGGCCCATGCCCTATCGACCGGGCCGTGCAAATCCAAGAGGGACTCTCCGGCCTCGAGGAGTGCCTGCTCGGTGCCGTATGGATTATCATCGTCGGGATCGCCGATCCGTGACACCCTCCCGATGCCCTGCAGGATGATCCCATGCTCCAAGAGCTCGTTGATGGTCATGCCGATCCCTCCTCGGCCAGGCAGTCCGCGAGGACGCGGGGCGTCCAGTGCAGATCGCGCTCTATGAGGTTGAATCCGTAGCTGCGGTTGGCCTGCTCGAACTTGACGAGGCTGAAATAGCCGAGCTCGATCTCCAGACCCTTGACGAGCATGCCCTGCCCGCCGGTCCCGTCGAGCCTCGGGACCTGCCGCTCGATGGACTCCGTCATCATCTCCTGCATCCTTGTCCTCCGTCCTCCCCGATGCTGATATCATGATTAAAGTATATCAATTGACATGATTTAAATCATGCTATGGAGGATGGCCACAAATTCTACATGATTTTAATCATGGTACCGGCACTGCATACGCTATAATGACATCATGGATGCCAACGCGGCCATAAAGCGCATGATGGATGCCACCGGGACGAGCGGCGTCTCGCTGTCCGCCGCTATCGGGCGCGACAGGAACGCCGTGAGCACGATGTTCTCTCGCAAATCGGTCCCGAGGGTCGACACCCTCGCGAAGATGGCCCGCTTCATGGGATACAGGATGGTGCTGGAGCGCGGCGGCGAGCGCATCGAGATCGAGTAGGGGGACCGCCGCCCGCCCGATCCTCGCATGCCCAGGTGACAAAAGGTAACAGATCTGTGGTATAGTGATATATGTGATGCTCTGCTCTGGAGCCCTTTTCAAATCTTTTCCCATTTTTTCGGAAAATCAAGCTTGATTTCAGTCATGATGATTGATATACTATAGTCATGATATCGGTGCCCGAGGGGAGTGCAGATGCCGACAGTGATCAAGGGACAGCCGACGTCGGCAGAGGTCCGGCAGAGGATCAAGGCCGAGGGACGCCCGGTCCTGCTCGCATGCTCTCTCGGCAAGGACTCCCTCGCCGCATGGGTCGCACTCGAGGAGGATGGCATAGAGGTCGTGCCCTACTACCTCTGGTCGATCCCGAGGTTGCCCTTGATCGAGGAGTCGATAGCCGAGATCCAGGGCATCTTCGGGGTGCGGATCCACCAGTACCCGCACCCGAGGTGGTTTTCGTCCTTGACCGGCTACCTCGCACAGCCGCCGCACCACTGCGGCATCATCGAGGCCGCCCAGATTGCGGACATGACCTACGAGAGGGAGAGGCCGCTGATCCTCGATGATCTCGGGCTCCCAGCCGACACATGGGAGTGCGACGGCGTGAGGGCGTGCGACAGCCCCTACAGGAGGGCCGCACTGACCCGCCACGGGCTGATGAAGGAGTCGACCCGCAAGGCATCGGTCATCGCAGACTGGACGAAGGCCGAGGTCATGGACGCACTCGGCAGGAGGGGGATAGGCCTCCCGCCCGACTACGGGCTCTTCGGCAGGTCCTTCGACGGCTACGACATGCGTTTCATGAGGCCGCTGAGGGAGAGGAGACCCCGGGACTACGAGATCGTCAGGAAGTGGTACCCCCTCATCGGATCCGACGAGCTGAGGTGCGAGCACTATGGCATATAGCTTCCGCAAGCCCGAGAGAAGAGACCGGATGGCCGACCCGTCGCTGACCGATGACCAGCGGGCCTTCAAGGAGAGGGAGCGGAGGGACAGGGAGCGATACGAGCTCGCCACGGACGGCGACTGCACCATCTGCTTCTGCTTCCACGACGCCGGGGAGAGGTCGAGGTTCGCATCGATCGCCGCAGCCGATGCCGAGGGGTACTGCTACGGGGATATCCTACGCAGGCTTTTCGAGGACCGCATCGGGATCAAGCACGTCAAGTCCTTCCGGGCCAGGCCGGTCGCCGTCGGGGTCTTCCCGGACCCCCTTGAGGGCATGGAGCCCACGGACGACCTCGAGGCCGACTGCTTCGCAGAGGCCGAGGCCATCCTCAGGGCCTTCGAGTCGGTCGAGGCCAAGCCCCGCTACGACATCGTGTGGGACAGCGCCTACTACATCACCGGCATATTCCGGGACCACACGGACAAGGCCCGGTTCATCGCGGACTTCGCACTCGCGAAGTTCGGGGAGACCTTCATGGACGGCTCGGCCGTCCTAGGCTACCTAGGGGTATAGGCCCGCAGGGCCATCCCGATACAGAGACGCTTGGAGGGGCGGGCCATCAGGCCCGCCCCTCCCCGTATGGAGACGGGGGGAGGAAGGATGAACCTCAGGGATAGGCTGGCGGGAGCCGCGCGCCGGGTCGCACGCGGAGCGGCCAGGACGGCGCGCAGGGTCCGCAGCAGGATCGGGACGACCTTGTACGAGGCTGGCCGGAGAATCCGCAGGGCGCTCAGGCGCTAGGTGCGCGGAGGGAGGTGCGCCGTATGGCGAGGAGGGGGAAGCCGGAGCTTCCGGGCTCGTTCGACTTCTGCGACGCGACGCGGGAGTGGTACGCCGCATGGCGCTCCTCCCGCTGCACCGACGGCTGGGACATGCGCCAATGGAACTACATGTTCGACACGGCGATCGTCCACAGCCTGGTGTACGGGAGCTACGATTTCAGCTGGCTCGCGGAGCTCCGGGCGAGGCTCACGCAGATGGGCCTCGAGTTCGAGTGAGGGGGGGCGGACCATGATGCCGTCGAGGGGCGATCTGGCCATGATCGCCATGAGGTACGACACCCTGCCGTCGGACGCGATGCTCAGGGCGCTGGGGATCGAGCGCCGCGCTCGCGGGCGCTATGCGGCGGGCAGGGTCCCGGACATGCGCTACGAGGGCATGCTCGAGTGCTTCGAGAACCGCGTGCGGCTCGGCTACCGGGCGGCGATGTCCGATGGCTAACGAGCGGAACCTGCGGCCCATAGAGAAGGGCGGCCTAAGCAGAGAAGAGGCAAAGAAGCGCGGATCCAAGGGCGGCAAGGCATCTGTCAGGGCGCGCAGGGAGCGCAAGGCCATGCAGGAGATCGCCCGCATCGTGCTCGACATGCCCTACGAGGGCGGCGACGTCGCCGACATCGAGGGGCTCTCGTTCGACGACTACCCGGACGCGAACCTCACCGTCGGCCAGCGCGCCGTGCTCGCGGTCGCCAGGAAGGCCATGAGGGGCGACGCCTCGGCGCTCGCGTTCCTGCGCGACACCGCAGGCGAGAAGCCGGTCGAGAAGGTCGAGGTCGGGCCGGGCATCGAGGCCGCTGCGGCCCGCATCCGCGAGCTCATAGGCAGGAGGAGGGCGGAGGATCGGGGGAAGGCCGATGGGGCGTGACGGGGACGAGCTCGTCTCGTTCGTCTACGACTTCCCACGGGACCTGGCGGTCGAGATCGGGTACGACAAGCTGACCGGCCTGCACGACGGCTGGATCAGGGAGATGGTGTTCGGCGAGGGCGACAGGACGCTGCAGGCGCATCGAGGCAGCTTCAAGACGACCTGCATCACCATCGCGTTCGCGCTCGTCTGCGTGCTCTTCCCGCTCGACCGGACCATCTTCCTCAGGAAGACGGACGACGACGTCGCCGAGGTCATGAGGGCCACGAAGGCCATCCTCGAGACGGACCACATGCGGGGCGTCGCGCATATGCTCTACGGCGTGCCGCTGGAGGTGTACGGCACCTACAGCCAGGTCACGACCAACCTCAAGCTGGGCGTCTCGGGCGCGGCGCAGATACAGGGCATCGGCTGCGGCGGCTCGCTCACGGGAAAGCACGCCGACAGGATATTCACGGACGACATCATCAACGTCAAGGACAGGGTCTCGGGCAGCGAGCGGGAGCGCATCAAGCTCGTGTACCAGGAACTCCAGAACATCCGCAACAGGGGCGGCAGGATCTTCAACACCGGCACGCCGTGGCACAGGGACGACGCGTTCTCGCTCATGCCCAACATCGAGCGTTTCGACTGCTACTCGACGGGGCTCATGACGCGGGAGGAGGTCCAGCAGGTCAGGAAGTCCATGTCGCCGTCGCTGTTCGCCGCGAACTACGAGCTCAAGCACATCGCGGACGGCGAGGCCATGTTCTCGGAGCCCGCGTTCTTCTCCGACCCCGCGATGCTGCGCGAGGGCATCGGCCACATCGACGCGGCCTACGGCGGGGAGGACGGCACGGCGTTCTCGGCCATCTCCGAGAGGGGGGGCGCGGTATACGCCCACATCCGGCTCTGGCCGGGGAGGCACGTCGAGGACTGCCTGCCTGAGATTGTGCGGACCTGCCGCCAGCTGCGCATAGGCACGGTGTTCTGCGAGCGCAACAGCGACAAGGGCTACCTCGCCAAGTCGATCAGGAGGATGGGGCACCCGTCGATGGGCTACGCGGAGGACACGAACAAGTACATCAAGATATCGACGCACCTGCGCAGCGCGTGGGATCGGGTGAGGTTCCTCGACTGCGGGGACTGGCCCCTCGACGCCGAGGCGCTGAACCAGGTGCTCGACTACACGGAGAACGCGGCCCACGACGACATGCCGGACTCGCTCGCGAGCGCGATCAGGCAGTACGGGTCGAGGCCGCAGATCAAGACGTTCAAGGAGGGCGCATAAGATGGCCCACGAGTTCCATTCCTTCTACCACGACCGCCTCGGGATGGAGCCCGCCACGGAGGACTTCGCGGTCCCCGTGGGCACCGAGCTCGACGGGGACCTGCTGATGCGGCTCATAGACGAGCACAGGAAGGGCCACGTGCCGCGCTACGAGTACCTGGGGGCCGCCTACGACACCAGGTACTCGGTCTTCGGGCGCGCGCCGAGGCCCGACTACAAGCAGGACAACCGGCTCGCGGTCGACTTCGCCTACGACATCACCGAGACATTCGAGGGCTACTTCATCGGCATCCCCATGGACCTCAGGATCGAGGGAGACGAGGCGAAATCGCGCTACCTCGAGGACTACGCCGCGCGCAACCACCAGGAGGACGTCGACGCGGAGGTCTCCAAGCTCGCGTCCAAGTACGGCCACGCCTACGAGATGCTGTACCAGGACGCGGAGGGGAGGCCCAGGAGCGCGGCGGTGTCCCCGCTGTGCTCGTTCATGGTCTTCGACGACTCGGTGCTCAAGCGCCCGATGTACTACGTCACCTACCTCTACGGCGAGGACGGCGGGCTCAGGGGCAGGTGGTCGGACGACCGGCTGGTCGTGCCGTTCTCCGAGGACGGGGGCGGGCTGGCGTTCGGCGATCCGCAGGAGCACTACTTCGGCGAGGTCCCGGCCATCGACTTCATGCAGAACAGCGAGAAGCGCGGCCTCTACGAGGGTGTGCTGAACCTCATCGAGGCCTACAACGAGGCGCTGTCGGCCAAGGCCGACGACGTGGGCTACTTCGCGGACGCCTACATGGTTGTCGAGGGCATGGAGCTCGGGGACGGCTTCCCGGAGGACATGCGCAGGGACAAGCTGATCAACATCTGGGGCGACAGCCCGCTGAAGGTCTACTTCCTGCAGAAGCCGGACGGCGACGTGGCGCAGGAGAACCTGATAAGCCGCATCGAGACGCTGATCTTCAAGATGGCGATGGTCCCCGACATAACCGACGAGTCGTTCTCCACGGCATCGGGGACGGCGCTCAAGATGCGGCTCATGCCCATGGGAAACCTCGCGCGCAACAAGGAGCGCAAGTTCACCATGGGGGTGCAGCGGCGGCTCCGCATGCTCGCCAACTACCCGGACAAGCCCTTCTCCGGGGACGATTGGATGCGCGTCGAGATCGCGATGCACCGGAACATGCCCGAGGACATCGCCGCCGAGGCCCAGGTCGCCGGGGCGCTCTCGGGCATCGTGTCGGAGGAGACGCAGCTCTCGGTGCTCTCGTGCGTGGACGACCCGAGGAGGGAGATCGAGCGCAAGGACGCCGAGCGCGAGGCCAGGGCCGCATCGTATTCGGACGGCATGCCGACGGAGCGCACGGCTGGCGGCGTCGGCCCGCAATCCATGTACAAGATCACGTCCATCCTGAACGCGCGCCGCATCGGGAGGATCACGCGGAGCAACGCGATCGAGATGCTGAGGCTCATAGGGCTGGACGAGGACACGGCCATACGGTACCTGGACGACAGGGATGCCGTGGAAGGAGATGGGGAATGATAGCGAGGTACGAGCGCGACAAGGTGCTGAACGTCCGAGAGGAGCCCTACGAGGGCGCGGCGGTGGTCCGCCAGATGGCCCCCGGCGAGGAGTCGGCGTGCTCCGAGGTGCGCGCCGGATGGGCGAGGCTGGGGGACGGGTACGCCAAGGCCGCCTTCCTCACCATCGCCGACGGGGAGCCCGTGAAACGCGGGGAACCCGGGGGCGGCGCGGCCCAGGTCGCGGGACCCGCATCCGAGGACGCCCCCGACGACGGGGAGCTCGGCAAGATGACCGTCGGGCAGCTCCGCGAGATCGCGGCGGCCAGCGGCATCCGCATCCGCAAGGACGCGGCCAAGCGCGAGATCATCGCCGCCATCCTGGGCGATGCCTAGGGTAGGGGATCCGGGGGACGCGGCCTACTGGTCGAGTCGGCGCGACGAGCTCGCGGCCCAGCTCGCCGAGGACGAGGACGAGCTCAACCGGAGGCTCGCCGAGATCTACGAGCGCGAGGCCGACCGCCTGGAGCGGGAGATCGCGGCCTACTACCAGACATACGGCGAGGGGAATGTCATAGAGTACCGCAGGCTCCTCGCCGACCTCTCCGAGGATGACCGGAGGCTGCTCATGGAGCAGATGGACGGGTTCGCGGCCAAGTACCCGCAATACGCCCACCTGATGCCCGTGCGCGCAAGCATCTACCGGCTCAACGAGCTGGAGGGACTCCAAGCCTCGATCAGGGTCCAGCAGCTCAGGATAGGGGCCATCGAGCAGGATGAGATGCGCGCCCATTTCGAGCGGCAGGCGCGGAGGGCCGCCGACCTCGCGGCGGAGGAGATGGGCCTCGGCTCGAGCTTCGACGCGATCGGCGCGCAGGTCGTCCGGGAGACGGTCGGCGCGGCATGGGCGCGGGGAGGGTCGTTCTCGGAGAGGATATGGTCCAACCGCGAGAAGCTGGCCGCCTACCTCAACGACGACCTTGCCAAGATGATCGCGCGCGGGGCCGCCTACGAGGAGGTGGCGCGGTCCCTCCGCAGCAGGTTCGCCGACGTGTCGAGGCGCGACGCGATGCGGCTCGCCTACACCGAGGGCACGTTCCTGCTCAACGAGGCCCAGGCGATGGTGCACGAGACCGAGTTCGAGCTCTACCGGCTCTCGTGCGTGCACGACAAGAGGGCCTGCGAGGTGTGCAGGAAGCTCGAGTCGGCGCAGGCTGAGAACCCGGCAAGGTTCTCGGAGCGGGTGCCCGGCGTCAATTTCCCGCCGATGCACCCGTGGTGCCGGTGCTCCTACGAGGTCGCGGTCCCGGACTGGGACGCCTGGGTTGACTCCTACGTCGAAAGGCACGGCGGAGATGGTCTTGCATCGAGATTTGCGCGCAAGGTCATCGACGATGCATCAGACCATGAGCCGTCCGTGACGGGCCTTCTCCAGTCTTTCGAGCGTGATGGGGTAAGGCTTTCCGGCGCGCATTACCGCATCAAGGGAGCGGAAAGCCTGATCAGGAAGATCCGGCTGAGAGCCGTGACGAACGGGACGACGCTCGACCGCGCCGCCGACCTCATATCGGACGCGCTGCGCTACACCTACGTGCTGGATGATGATGCGTTCGGCGACGCCTACAACGAGATACGCTCGTCGATGGAGGAAAAGGGGTATAATTTCATCGAAGTGAACAACTCGCTGAGGCTGACAGGAGTCGAATACCGGGGCGTCAACGCCAAGGTATCAGCGCCGGACGGGTACGTCTTCGAAATCCAGTTCCACACCGGCGCGAGCCTTGATGTCAAGGAACGGCTGAACCACCCGCTCTACGAGAGAGCAAGGCTTCCCGACACATCCGAAGCCGAGAGGCTCGCCCTCGCCGCCCAGATGCGCGAGAACTCGGACTCGATACCGATGCCGAGAGGAGTTGACGGGGTTCGATGAACCGCTGGTACACAGACCTCAACCGCAAGCGCGTCTCGCGCTTCCGCGACGCGACCGCCGAGTACTTCGACTGGTCGAGCCGCTCGTGGAAGCCCGACCAGGAGCTGTACGACGTCCTCGTGGGCGAGCTGACGCTGGTGGAGATCACGGAGGATGAGGCCGATGCCATCATCGCAGGAAGAGCTGGCGCGGTCGATAGCCGTTGAGGCGCATGCCGGCCAGACCGACAGGGGCGGCATGCCCTACATCGGCCACCCGGCGCATGTCGCATCCATGGTGGGCGGCGATGCGTGCAAGGCCGTTGCCTGGCTCCACGACGTCCTCGAGGACACATGCATGACCGCACGCGATCTGATCTCATGCGGCATCGCCTCAGAGGTTGTCGAGGCCGTATCGGCCATGACGCACATGAGCGGCGAGCCATATGCAGACTACATCGAGCGCGTACGGCGCAACCCGATCGCCCGGCAGGTGAAGATCGCCGACCTGCGGCACAATATGGACACGTCGCGACTGCCCGAGGTGGGCGAGCGCGACCGCATGCGCATCGCCAAGTATCGTAAGGCGCTTGCTGCACTGGCACCCTGACGGGTGCCTTTTTCATAGGAAAGGCGAGCCATGAGAAACATCGTCTACATCGGGCGGGATGGATGCGCCATGTGCGAGAGCATCTTGGATCTAGTGGTTGCTCCGCTCATGGATAAATATCCAGACAGAATCACATCCCACTTCTCGTGGGACCAGGATGTCGAGCGGGTGAATTCGCGCAAGCCGATAGACCGCGTGCCGCTCTTCGTGGTCGAGAGGGACGGCGAGGAGGAGTTCCGCTTCTCCGGGTGGCTCTCGGCGGACGAGATCGAGGAGATCGCGACCTGCGACGCGGGCACGCTCTCCCTGGAGGATATCCGGGGATGACCGGATAGGCAGATCCCCCCGCGCGGGGATAGCAGCTATCGGGCCGCACGCATGCGGCCCTTTCCGTGCCCTCCGGGGCCGTCCGAGCATTGACGACGCTAAAAGCCATGGGCCGGGCAGGCGTGGAACCCGTGAAAAGCTACGGATTGTGCAGGCATGAGCCACATGAAACCTTATGGAGGAAGGAAGGACGCAATGCCGAATCCCGACAGCAGGCAGAGGTTCGCGAACCTCGACCATGGCAGGGGGGGCCCCGAGGGCTCCGACCAGGCGGAGGGGGCCGGAGAGGACCGGGATCAGGGCGGGGAGGACGAACCCGACGTCGATCCGGAGCCGGAGAAGAAGTACTCCGACGCCGACCTCGACGCCATACTGCAGCAGAAGATGGCCCGCGAGCGCAAGAAGATCGAGAGGCAGGTCCGCGAATCCATCGCCAAGGAGAGCGAGGAGGCCGAGACCGAGGCCAAGAAGCTCGAGGGCATGACCGAGCTGCAGCGAGCCCAGCACGAGGCCCGCATGCTCCGCGCCGAGAACGAGGCGCTCAAGGCCGAGCAGAATCTCGGCGAGCAGATGGCCATCGCGCGCCGCGAGCTCTCGGAGGCGGGTATCTCGATGGGCGACGACCTGCTCTCGATGTTCGTCGCCGCCGAGGCCGAGAGGACCGCGACGGCGATAGACCGGATCAAGGAGCTGTGGCCCAAGGCCATCAACGAGGCGGTCCAGCGCGAGCTCAAGCGCACGCCGCCCGAGGCCGAGCGCAGGGGGGGCGGCAAGTCCTACGGCGCGTCCTTCGCGGACAGGTACAACAAGCAGATGAACGGAGGCAAATAGCAATGGCTTTCAACAAGGTAACCGGCTACGGCGAGTCCGAGAACATCGTCGAATCAGAGATCGGCCTCGTCGTGAAGACCCGCCAGGCGGCCAAGTCCATGGCATCCGACGAGGACGGGCGCAAGGTCATCAAGGCCGGGACGCTCTTCGCCAACCCGGGGGATCCCAACGACATCGGCATCTTCCTCGCCGACACCGACATGACCGATTACGACAAGCTGCCCGTCGCGGTGATCGTGGCCGGGCGCGTCAAGAAGGACAAGGTTGCGAGCACCGTGACCGCCAAGGCGGCGGAGCTCAAGGCCCTCGGCCTCTACCTCGTCTAGAGAAAGGAGACATGGAATGCCCACGCTTTCCAACCTCATCGACAACCGCGAGCTCCTGGAGTTCTCCCAGAACCTCAGCGTCGCGCGCAGCTACACCGGCTCGCGGCTGTTCCCCGACCGCAAGACGCAGTACATCGAGCAGGAATACAGCCGCCTGTGCGAGAACGGGAACCTCCCGATCTCGGCGACCGTCCATGCGTTCGACTCCGAGGCCCGCATCGGGAGCCGCGTGCCGTTCGAGAAGGTGACGATCGAGGAGCTCCTCATCAAGGAGAAGATCAACCTCACCGAGCAGGTTCGCCGCATCACGCGCGGACTCAGCATGAGCGCGGATGCGGTGCGGGAGTACGTCTTCGACGACGTAGCCCGCATGGCCGAGCGCGTCATCACCCGCGTCGAGCGCGCCAAGATGGACGCCGTCTCCAAGGGGAAGTTCACCATCAAGGAGAACAACCTGGACCTCGAAGTCGACTACCGCATCCCCGCCGAGAACTTCGTCACCTCCGATTGGGATGATGCGGGGGCCGACATCCTGGGCGACGTCCGGAAATGGCGCGACCTCGCAGCCGACAAGGGATCCGCGCCGAACACCGCCATCGCCTCGGATGCGGCAGTCGCCAAGATCGCGCGCAACGCCGCGATCCAGAAGGCCATCTTCGGGAGCTCCGCCGTCGGCGTCCTCCCGTCGCTCGAGCGCATCAACGCGCTCTTCATGGACCAGTTCGGGATCGCCATCCAGACCGACGAGGACCGCTACGGCGACATCTCGACCGCCGACGGCAAGGTGACCGTCAAGCAGAAGCGTTTCTTCCCCAAGAACGCCTTCGTGCTGCTCTCCACGGGCGCTGACGGGGCAGTCGGAACCGGCCTGTGGGGCGTCACCCCCGAGGAGGAGGAGCAGGGCGGCGCGTTCGACACCAAGCGCCAGCAGCAGTTCGTCACCGTGACGACCTGGGACACCCCCGATCCCGTGACCACGTGGACCAAGGCGTCCGGCCTGTTCGTCCCGGTCCTCCCCGACACCAACGGGCACGTCATCGCCACCATCGCCACTGCCGGTTCCGAGGGCTAGTGGACCTCGGCGACCTCGCCGGGCGCGTGAGGCTCCGGTACCTTCCCGGGGAGCACGTTCCCGATGGCGATGTGATCGAGGAGATGGTCCGTACGGTCATCGACCGCCTGACGATCCGCATGGACGCCGATGGGAGCCTGCCCGACGCGGCGGGCTCCATCGTGGTCGATGCGGCCATGAAGGCGCTGCGCCTCCGTGGGTTCGAGGGCAGCACGTCCGAATCGGCAGCGGACGGCGGCTCGGTGTCGAACTCGTTCATCGACGACATCCTCTCGGCCTACTCAGCCGACCTGGATGCGTTGAGGCGCATGATCCACCGATCGGGCATCAGGTTCATGGGCGGGCGGCCACGGCACGCCGGGCATCCGAGGCGGCGGTCCCGATGAGATGGTACGAGGCCGTCCTCCACGAGTCCGTGCAGACCGGCACCGACGTGCTGGGAAACCCCGTCTACGAGCTCAGGGGCACCGACCGCGCGATCCTCGTGCGGACGGCCCCGAGGGGCGCGGTCCGGAACCGCACCGAGGGGAACCAATTCAGCGTCGAGGAGCGTACGCTCATCACCTGCGCGGCGGCAGAGGCGATCGAGGGGGCCGCCGCCATCGAGGTCGGCGGCGTCCTCTACGACATCGTCGGGATCTCCTCGAGGGAGGGCCCGATATCGCTGCGCGCGAGGAGGTGCAAGGGCGGTGGGCTTCCGGATTGTTGACGAGGACGGGCTCGCCGCCGAGCTGCATCGGCTCTCCCATCTCCGCTTCGACGCGGTTATCCTCAAGAACATGGCCCAGATATACAACCGGGGCAAGGCGGACGGCGGCACGCCCGTGGACACGGGCGAGCTGAGGCTGTCGCTCTCCCACGAGGGCGATACCGTCGGATACGCGAAATCCTACGCACCGCACGTCGAGTACGGCCACAGGCTGGTCGGAGGTGGGTACGTCGAGGGGCAACGTTTCCTGAAGCGCAACGTCGATGCCCAGCGGCCCATCTTCGCGGAGGACCTGCGCAGGCAGTTGAGGAGGTTCTGACATGCTCAAGAGGCTCAGCATCGCGGGATTCCTCGGATGCCTGATAACCGCCATAGCGGAGAGGACCGGCATCCCGTGCTACGACAGCCCGGAAGACAAGGAATCGCCGTTCTACAGCGTGCAGCTGGTCCGCAGCGAGCCGGCAGACACCAAGACCATGTACGTGGACGTCTACAGCGTGTGGGTGCACTGCATCAGCGAGCCCGTGAGGCCGCGCTACTCGAACGCCCCGGTGCTCGAGCTCGTCCAGGCCCTCGAGGAGGCCATGTCCGACGGGCTGGCGCTTCCGGAGCCGCACCTGCTGTACCGGCAGGTATACGATGGGATGCAGACCCTCAAGATGGACGAGACGGGGGAGGGGCACGCAGTGCTCTCCTTCGCGTTCCACGTCTGCTACGGCTTCCGCTGCAAGTAACCCCCATAGACAACGTAACCCCAATAGACAACGAACGGGAGGCATCGAATGCCCGAACCTACCAACATCCTCAACGGATGCGATTTCGACGCCGCCACCGCCAAGGCGCTGAGCGGCAAGGACATCATCGCCATGGTCACGAACGCGGCTGGCACCAAGCTGCTCGCCGTCTCGGGCCAGCAGGGACTCGAATTCAACCTATCGGCGGAGTCCACCGAGGCCAAGGCGACCAAGGACGATGCCGTCGGCGGATGGACCCTCCGATTCCACGGCTCCAAGAGCTGGGACGCCTCGATCGACGGCCTCTACAGCCCGACTGACGAGGCGACGCAGATGGTCGCGTCGGCACTCGCGAACGACGAGTACCTGTGCCTCAAGATATGCAGGCGCAAGGCCATCGTCGGTGGCGTCGAGTACCAACCCCTGCGCATGGGGCTCGCGCTCGTCAGCTCGGACAACTTCTCGGCTCCGAGCGACGACAACGCAACCTACTCGATGAAGTTCGACGGCACCGGCAAGCCGTGGCTGTACGAGACGGCCACCCAGGAGGAGCGCGATGCGGCCAAGTTCACCATCACGGCAGCGACGGGCGGCGAGGGATAGGAGGAGGGCCATGGACTATACCGCATTCGACGGCGGCATGGAGCCCGCCGACCACACCCCGGAAGACCCCATGACGGGGGAGGACCTCGCCCCCGCGACCTTCGACGTGCTCGGGAGGACCTACGAGATCTCCCTGACGAAGGCCCGGATCGACCTCTACGAGCAGCGACACAGGCCGATCATGGCCTCCTTCATCCAGAACGGCGGGGCCTTCTCCGCAGCTGAGCTGGAGGCGATACTGGCCTACGGGCTGCGGGTCGAGGGCGGGCCCTTCGTGAACCCGAAGCGCGGCATGGAGATGGCCGGCCAGCTCATGCAGTCCAACGGATACCTAGCCGTGCTCACGGCGGTCATGGATGCGCTGCAGCGGGACTGCGGT
This sequence comes from Coriobacteriales bacterium OH1046, assembly GCA_004010535.1. GTDB lineage: Bacteria > Actinomycetota > Coriobacteriia > Coriobacteriales > Atopobiaceae > RUG721. Next base: position 80,396 of record RQYE01000007.1, read on the forward strand.
TTTTTATTCCGGTGAGCGCGGAGGACTCCCTGCGCCTGCTGACGGACTACGAGTACTTCGAGATGGAGCCGGGGCCCGACCTCGACGACGAGGCGGTGCGGCTCTGGCGCAACCAGATCGACTACGCGTACTTCGCGGCCAACCTCGGCTGGGACTACGGGCAGTACGGGAGCTGCACGCCGGTGCAGCTCCTGTTCATACGCAAGGAGATCGAGAACAGGACCGTCCGCGAGTCGAACCTGCTCAAGGATGCGGTGCAGGTGGCGGTCGCCAACTGCCTCGGGAAGCGCAAATCGAGCCTCTGGAAGAGGAGATCGCGCGTGCGCGTCGATCCCGCCATGCCCATCGCCGAGATAGAGGCGATACAGGAGCAGCTGGCGCGGGCCGCGCCATGGACGCCATGGCAGGGGGGAGGTGCCGAAGTTGGCTGACTACGTGCTCAGCGCGAAGGGGACCTACGACGGGTCCGGCTTCGACGGCGGCATAGCCGAGAGCCAATCGAGGCTCGGGTCGTTCCTCGACCAGGCCAAGGCGGTCGGGCAGAAGGTCCAGGGCTTCCTCGGCACGGCCCTGGTGGGGGTCGCGGACGGCATCGCCGGGGCCATAGGGGGCATCGGCGCGAGCGTCGCTGCGCTGGCCGCGACGGGCGGCATCAACAGGGCCCTCGCCATCGAGCAGGCCCGGTACAAGCTCGAGCAGATGGGCCTCGACGTCGAGTCGATAATGGCGAGCGCCCTGCAGTCCGTGAAGGGCACGAAGTTCGGGCTCGACGCCGCAGCGACGTCGGCCACCATCCTCGGCACGTCGGGCGTGGGTGCGGGGGAGGCCATGACGAGGGCGCTGGAGACGGCGGCGGGCATCGCCACGATCTCCGGGGACAGGATGGAGGACATCGCCGACATCATGTCCAAGGTCGCTTCCAACGGCAAGCTGAGCGGCGAGCACCTGCTGTCCTTCTCGGCACGCGGCATCAACGCGCTGGACGCGCTGTCTCGGTACCTCGGGATGGCGCAGTCCGACGTCAGGGATCTCGTGACCAAGGGCGAGATCGACTTCCAGACCTTCTCGGACGCGATGTACGCAGCGTTCGGGACCGCCGCCTCGAACGCCAACGCCACGTTCCAGGGCGCGTGGGAGAACGTCCGGGCCGCGCTCTCGCGCATGGGCCTCGTGTTCGCCGATCCCGCGCTCGGCGGGCTCAAGGACATATTCGCCGCGCTCATCCCGGTGATAGACTCGTTCACCGGCGCGCTCGCGCCGCTCGGGGATGCGTTCGCGTCCCTCATGGAGAAGGCGGTCCCCAAGGCGGTCGAATGGCTCGGGCGGCTGAGGGAGAGGCTGGACGGCCTCGGCGAGGGCGGGCTCATGAACCTCTCGGCGGGCGCGAAGGCAGCGGCGGCGGTCATCGGCGTGCTCACGGTGGGCAGCTTGGGAGGGCTCATCTCCCAGATCCCCATAGTCGGCGGCGCGCTGGGCGGCCTTTTCGGCCTGCTCGGCAAGCTCGCCGCCCCGGTGGGGACGCTGGTGAAGTCGTTCGCCGGGATCCAGGGGGCGCTCGGCCCCGCGCTCGCCACGATGTCGGGGCCCATGGTGGCCGGGCTCGCGGCGGTCTCGGCGGTCATCGTGGGGCTCGTGGCGGCGTTCGGCTACCTCATGGCCACGAACGAGGATTTCCGCGCGACGATAGGTGGGCTGGTAGCCGATATCGGCGGCACCCTCTCCCCATGCCTCGACGCGATCGCATCCATCATCCCGAGCATCCAGGCGGCCTTCGGTAGCCTCGTGAACATCGTGTCCGAGCTCGCCCCGGCCTTCCTGGGCCTGGTCGCGGCCATAGCCCCGGTCATCACGACGGTCGTCACGGCGCTCGCCCCCATCATCGGGACGGTCATCGAGATAGGCGGTCGGCTCCTGGAGCACATCGCATCCTTCCTCATACCGGCGATCAACGCGATTGCCGAGCTCATCGGGATCGTCATGCCGCAGATCCAGGGCATCATCACGGTCGCCTGCGCGGCCATCCAGGCGCTGATAGACGCGGTATGGCCCTTCATCGAGGCCGTCATCGTCGGGACGATGGAGGACATCCAGACGGATATCGGACCCTACTGGGATGCCATCAAATCGATCGTTGAGGCGGCGATGTCCGTCATCCAATCCCTCATCGATGCGGCGACCGCCGCCATCAGCGGAGACTGGGATGGAGCGTGGAACATCATCAAGACGACGTTCGAGGATATCTGGAGCTCGATCACCGAGACAGTGGGGACCCTATGGGAGGACGTCAAGAGCGCATTCTCCGACGGGGTGGAATCCATCATGTCCACGGTGGAGGGGATCCCCGACAAGATCATGGGGTTCTTCGCCGACGCCGGATCATGGCTCCTCGATGCGGGAGAGTCGATCATGAACGGCTTGAAGGACGGAATCGAGAACGCCATCGGCTCGGTCACCGGTGCCGTCGAGGGCGCGCTCGGCGCGATCAGGGACTTCTTCCCCTTCTCGCCAGCCAAGGTAGGGCCCTTCTCGGGAAAGGGCTGGGTGCTCTACTCGGGCATGTCGATCATGGATGCGCTCGCAGAGGGTGCCGAGTCGAGATCCGGAAGGACCATGGAGGCCTACTCGAGCATCGCCGTGAGGCTGCGCGAATCCCTCGACATGGACGGGATCCCAGGTTACGGGACCGGATGGCAGAAGAGCCTCACGCGGGACACCTACGGGAACGTGCGCTCGGGCAGCGGGGTCCGGGACGCGGTCGGCGGACCCCGCTACAACATCTACATCGACGGCGCGCGCGTCAACGACGACGCGCATATCAGGGACAGCGTCAGGAACCTTCTCGTGGACCTCTCGGACAGGTACGCGATGGGCGAGAGGAAGTGATGCGGCGTGGCCATCACGGCGGGCACCTACACCATCCGCTCCGCCATGGACCCCACCATCGTGCTCGACGTGGAGGGCAACTCCACCGCGTCGGGCGCGAACATCGAGCTGTGGAGCGACAACGGGGGGCTCAACCAGGTCTGGGACGTGCAGCGCGCCTCGTCGACCTACTGCAGGATCGTGTCGGCCCGATCGGGGCTGCTCGTGGACAGCTCCAACGCCGTCCCGGCGAACGGGAGGAACATCCTGCAGTACCGCGACACGGGCGGCGACAACCAGCAGTGGGCGATCGCGGACAGCGGCCAGACGATCGCGGTCAACGGCGCGGCGTACCCGCTCTACCGCATCGAGTCGCGCATGGACCGCTCCTACTGCATGGACGCGAGCGGGGAGGGGTCCGCGCCGGGCACCAACGTCATCCTGTGGCGGGCCAAGGACCCCGCCGCCCTGAACCAGCTCTGGCTCCTCATGCCGACCTCCATCCCCTCGGCGCGCCTGCTGGCCCCCTCATCCGGGGGCGTCTCGGCTTCGGCGCAATCCGGAGGCTCGAGGACGCTGGCGACGGCTCCGACCGCGACCGCCGTCTACCCGTCATGGGTCGGGACCGGCTCGTCGTGGCAGGTGCGCTACCGCACCGCGACGCGGGGCGTCTCGGACGCCGACGTGGGCGCGTGGTCTGCTTGGAAGTGCCTTGCCGACGGCTCCACGGCCAACGGGGGCTGGGGGGCCGTGGGGACGGTCGAGCCCGTCACCGCGTCCGGCGGCAGGATCCGCGCGACGCACGGCATCCCCATCGTCCTCGGCTCGACTAATGACAAGGTGGAGCTCCGATTCGAGGCGCGGCGCTTCGAGGCCGACTTCGAAGCCGGCTTCGACGCCCACGGCACGGCTGCATCATTCAAGGCGAGCGCCGTCACCCATCCGTCCCTCTCCATCGACAGCCTCGTCTGGACGCCGGATGGGGTGAGGCTCACGCCGGCCACCGAACGCGGTGGGGCATCCTACGTGCTCGAGATAGACGGCATCACCAAGCAGCCGATGAGGTATTCGGGCGTGCAGGCGGGCGACTACCTGCATGTCCCGTCGGACATGCTCGCCGCGATCCCCGCGAACGGGGAATCGTACACGGTGCGGCTGTCGCTGACCACCGCAGACGGTGCCGCAGCCAAATCCACCGGAGCTGTCGCCTGCGCCTACAGCGCGAGCAGCGGGCTTACGATCTCGCCATCGTTCTCCGAGCAGGCGCACGGCGTCAGGACCGTCGATCTGTCGGCCTATCCGAAGCGCAACGTCTGGGTCGTGAGCGGCGGGGAAGCCCATCCCATGCGCGAGTCCGGCGGGGTCTTCTGGATAGCCCCGCCCCAGGGCGTGCCCTACTCCATCTTCGTGCAGGTCGAGAATCAGGCCGGGGCGTGGGGCGCGTGGCATGCCGACTACCCGGCGGTCGCGGTTGATGGGCATCTGCTCACCTACGAGGGCGGGACCCTCCGCATCGGCATGGGGCTCGGCAAGCCGCCGTCCGCGTCGTGGAGGGTCAGGGCGAACACCTCTTCCAGCTTCCTCACGGGCGGGATCTTCGAGGCAACGGCGGCGGGGGAGGGTCTCTCGGAGGTCGGAGTCCTCCAAGGATCGGAGCACGGGGACCCGGCTGGGATCCACGCCGCCGCAGACTCCCTGCTCGAAGCCGTCTACGCATGGTACCGGGGCGATCGAGGCGAGCTCATCCGCGTCGCGGCGGAGTCGGCGAACGTCGATGAGCACGATTGGGAATGGGCGGATGTCTCGGTGACCATGAGGAGGACGGATGATTGATTGGTCGGGCCGGGAGATCCGGCACCGGGTGGAGCTCGTGATGGTCAACCCCCACGACCTCGATGACGAGATCGGCCTGCTCGGCCATGTGGTCGGGTCCTCGAAGCTCACGCACGGCTATTACACGGAGGAGCGCATCGGCGGGACGGTCGTGACGCGCTCGTTCGCCTCGTATGCCGATAACGCCTTCATCCGCGTCTACCACATCGCAGATGGGGAGCGCATGGAGCGCGGGACGTTCGCGATCCGCCGCGCGTCCCCGAAGACGGGTGCGGGATCCATCGACATGGAGCTGTCCCTCATGAGCGCGCTCGGCATGATGTCCGAGGACATCGACGCGTGGCCCATGGCGATAGGGAAGGGCGCACGCACCAAGGATGTGATCGCCGCCATCTGCGGCAAGGCCGGGAGGGGCCATGCCCTCTCGCCCGCCTTCATCGACTACGTATGGCGTGCGGGAAGGGTCATGGAGGCGGGGAAGTCCCTGCTTTCGAGGCTCTACGAGATATGCACCGCATCATCGAACCGGCTTGACGTCGACCCGCACGGCATCGTGACATTCGAGCGGTACGCCAACCCTGCGGACAAGGACCCCTCGATGTTGGTCGACGTGGGAGACCCCCGCTCGGTCGTCATCGACGGCACTGTCGTGCCGGGGACCGACCTGTTCTCGCGGCCCTCGCGGTCCATCGTCTCCCACAGGGATGGCGATGACCTTCTGGCCGCGCAGGCCGACCTCCCCGCGACGGATCCCGCGAGCTTCGAGCGGCGCGGATACCGGATAGCCCGCGTCCACGAGCTTGCGGACATGGGCGGGCCCAAGACGGTCTCCCATGCGCAGGAGCTCGCGAGGGGCTATCTCGCCGCCGACTCGGCACCCACCGGGACGTGGGAGCTGGAGACGATGTGGATGCCCCTCGGGCAGGGGGACGTGGTCTCCTTCGCGCCGAGGGGCTACGACCCATGGGGGGACGGGTCGCCGCGCAAGTGCCTCGTCCAATCGGTAGACGAGGATGCCTACTCGCTCAAGCTCAAGCTCAAGGAGGTGTGACATGGATGACTTCGAGCTGGCGCAGGCCCTCTTCGGGCGCAAGGACGAGGATCATCCGAATGCCGTCACCAAGACGACCGCGACCGCCGTATCAGACTCCGTCGGCGGGAAGGTCGTGGTGGATCTCGGGGGGCTCTCCGTCACCCAGGACGGGACCCAGGGAATCGAGGTCGATACGATCCCGTCGGTGCTGGCGGGGCAGGAGGTCTCCGTCGAGATCGTCGGCGGCAGGGCCACGGTCACCGGCGTCGTCGGCTGGGGCGACTCGCTTGCATCCGACGTGGCCGGAGCCGCCGCGCTCGCCGGGGCGGCGGTGCAGTCCGTGGACGTGGAGTACGCGCAGTCCGCGAGCCAGACCGTCCCGCCCACGGGCGGGTGGTCCACCGACGCCCCGCAATGGCAGGAGGGCATGCACATCTGGCAGAGGACCAGGACCGTCGCGGCCTCGGGGGAGTCCTGCAGCGATCCCGTGTGCATCAGCGGGCGGGACGGGCAGGACGGGGCGCAGGGACCCCAGGGAGCCACCGGCGCGACCGGCACGGGCGTGTCGGCCATCGAGGAGCAGTACTACCTGTCCACCTCGGCGTCGTCCCCGACCGGGGGCTCGTGGAGCGACGCGCAACCCCAGTGGCAGGAGGGCATGCACATCTGGACGCGCTCCAAGGTCACGTGGACGGACGGCGCGACCACCCACACGGCCCCCGTGCTCGCCCAGGCGGTGAACGGGGCCAACTCGTCGGCTGCGTCGGCGCAGCAGGCGGCCTCGCAGGCGCAGGCGGACGTGGACGCCTCCCGCAGCTGGTACGCCGAGTGCGCCACCGCCGCTGCCACAGCCGCCAAGGTTGCGGCCATCGTCCCGGCCACGGACGCCTTCGCGCTCGCGCCGGGCAGGACCGTCTTCGTGCGCTTCGCCGCCACCAACACCGCATCAGTCTCCTCGCTGACCCTTGATGTCAACGGAACCGGGGCCAAGCCGGTGAGGCACATCTACAACGGCACCCTGACCACGCTCTACTCGCCGTCGCACCTCGCGGCGGGCATCACCTACCAGTGCACCTACGACGGCTCCGTGTGGATCGTCTCCCAGAACGTGAACTTCGACACCTACGACCGCGTGAGGCACTCCTCCGCCGTCAAGGCCGCTGCGGCCATAGCCGCATGGCGGATGGTCTGCGGCACCGACGCGGGGTACCGGGTGCTCGCGGCCGGCGTTTCCTTCGACGCCTCATACCCGCTGCTCTACGCCACCGTTGCGATATCGGCGGGCGCGGCGTCGGCGTACACCTACGATGCCTACCCCGGCGCCTCCGCCGTAAACCATGGGTTCGGCTCCGGCGCTGTCGGCAGGATGCTCTACCTCAAGGGCACGCTCTCGGGCGGCACCTTCACCGCCGCGTCCTCCGGCTGGCTCACGACCGCGACCCCGACCTCCGAGGACGGCATGCTCTACATCCCGCTCGGGGTCATGCAGTCCGCGACGCACCTCTACTTCGCGCCGTCCATGGACCTCCACGGATTCGCCGACGGGAGGTTCCAGCGCCTCGACCGGGCGGCGCTCTCGATCGCCGACGCCGCGAGGTCCGTGGCGGACGCCACGGCCCAGCACTTCTGGTCGGATTCCGACGGGGCGCACGTCACGCAGGCGGCGCAGGCGGAGTGGGAGGCTTCGCACTCCGGGCCGAACTCCCTGTGGAACTCCCTCGGCATGCTCTTCCGCGACGGACTCACCAACCTGCTGGGGATCCTGTCCGGCCCCTCCCCAGCCGAGCGCGGCGTCGCCGTCTACGACGGGGAGGGCGACGCGGGGGCCAACATCGTGGCGAGCTTCACGGGCGCGGGGGCGCAGGTCGGCAGGGAGGGATCATCCAACATCCGCATCTCCGGGGACGGCATAGACCTGACCGGGGAGGGGGGCGCGCTCGCCGGAAGGATCGGCACCGGCGATGTCGGCACCATAGCGGCATCGGCCCAGAGATCGGGGAGCATCTACTACGGCCAGCCCGTCACCTTCCACCTCGCGCCGATGCCGATCGGGACGCCGCCGGAGATCGTCGTCACATTCAAGTCCGGCTGGGGGGCCAGCGCGCACCCCGACGTCACGGAGATCAAGAACCACATCCTGCCGATACCCGGCGCCTGGCACCGGCACCAATTCTGGGACCTGACGGTCGCCGCGTCGGGGGACGGCTTCGACGTCACGCTGGCCTCCCTCGATGACTACGATCCGGCCCTCGGCCGGTCGTATCAGATAACCGTCTACTGGCACCGCGAGGGGGCGATGCCCCACGCCTTCTTCGGCACCGCAGGCGAGATGGGCCCCTACGCCTTCGCGGCGGGCATGGACAACTCCGCGACGGGGCAGGGCTCCGCCGCCCTCGGGCGCGGACTCGTAGCGTCGAGGGAGAGCCAGGCCGTCTTCGGGAGATACAACGAGGACTCCCCCGCCGCGCTGCTCATCGTCGGGAACGGCTCCGGCGACGATGACAGGTCGAACGCGCTCTCCGTCGACGTGGAGGGCAAGACGCACCTCAAGGTCGCCTACGACTCGTATATCGGCACGGCGATGGCCCTGCACGTCGCGCAGGCCGTCGCCGCCGCCGGGACGGCGACCGGATGGGCCTACCTCGACGGCGGGCCGGGCAGCGCCAACTACTGCCGGTGGAGGCACAGGCTCGGCACCGTCTTCGTGCAGGCGTACTACGAGTCCACGGCGGGCATCCAAGCCTACGCCGCCCGCCGCTGCGGGACCATCCCCGCCCCCTACCGGCCCGACCACGAGGTGGACGCCGGGGGCTACCTCGGATCCGGCAGCAACAACACCGCAGCCATCTGGGTCGCGGCGGACGGGGGCGTCCATCTGGCGTGCGCCAACGGGGTGTCGTCGGGCAGCTTCTACGGCAGCATCAGCTACCCGAGGCAGGACTAGGAGGCCATATGGAGGAGATGACCGAGATCGCCGCGCTCAAGGTCCGCATGGACACGGTGGAGCACCGGGTCGGCGAGCACGGCAAGGAGATAGACGCGCTGTCGCGCGACAGCACGAGGATGGACGTGATACTGGCGCGGATCGACCAGACCGTCGGCAAGATCGACGGCAAGCTCGACTCGATCAGCGCGAAGCCCGCGCAGCGGTGGGAATCGCTCACCGCGCAGGTCATAGCCATCATCGTCGCGGCCCTGCTGGCCGTGGCGCTCTACCAGATGGGCTTGAAGCCCTAGATAAGGAGGAAAGCATGAAGGAATATCCGATCCCAGATTGGCTCTACCAGGTCATGAAGTGGGCGGGGCTGATCGCCTGCCCCGCGCTCGCCGTCTTCTACGGCACGGTGGCCCCCGCGTGGGGGCTGCCCTATGCGGACCAGATCGTCATCACGCTCAATGCGCTGGGCACCCTGATCGGCATCCTGATCGGCGCGTCCCAGCTGGCCTCGAAGGAGGTCTGAGATGGAGAGGGCCGATGAGCATCTCGACCCCATGGAGATCAGCCGCCTAGAGCAGATGGCGAAAGCTGCGGAGATCATGGACGAGCACGACAAGGAGGATGAGGATGGGGACGAGAGCGCAAGTGCTTGAGCTTGCCAGATCGCAGGTCGGCGCGGTCGGCGGCGAGAGGTACTGGCGCGAGGCGTTCGGGTGGTCGGGCAACGGCTACCCATTCTGCGCCGTCGGGCTGAGCTGGCTCTTCGAGAAGACCGGCACCGATTGCCCCTACTTCCCGTCCACGGTCGCCTTCGACAGGCGCGACCTCGGGAGCATAGGGGGCCGCTGGGTCGGAGCGTGGGACCTGCAGCCCGGCGATCCCGTCTCGTTCGACTGGGACGGCGACGGCGGCGGCGACCACGTGGGCATCGTGGAGACCCGGTACGGCGCGGGGAGCTACCGCACAGTAGAATTCAACGTCTCCGGGAGGGTCGACTACCGCTACAGGAGCGCATCGGACGGCATATTGGGCGGCATCCGCCCCAGATACGAGGAGGAAGAAGTGACGGATTCGGACATCCAGAAGATCGCGGAGAAGGTCTGGGCCTACAGGATCGACTACAGGAACGGCATCGACGATTCGCCGCACACCGCCAACGCGCGGAGCAGGCTCGGCTACATCGACTACATCACGCATACGATCCTGCGCAAGCTCGACGAGATCATCTCGCTGCTCAAGGGCGAGCCCGAGCGCGCGAAGGCACCTGAGGACGCCTCGTAGGGAGGCGAGGAACCGACCTGCCATGGCCCCCTCCTCCGGGAGGGGGCTTTTCCTCTACCGCCCCGCGCGGTGGACGACGGTGCTGCCGTCCTCCCTCCCGCCGGGGTTGACGAGGACCGGGGGCTGCCAATGGGGCACGAGGCGGCGCTCCGGGGACCCGACCGCGCCGTGCCAGTGGCAGTGCCAGTGGCCCGCCCTCACGTGGGCCGAGACGGTGCGGCCCGAGGGCCCGCTCCCCCCGCCGCCCCCGTAGCGGATCCTCGCGGCGCGCAGCGCGGCCCCGGCCCTGGCCCCCACGGAGTGGATGGTCGAGGGGGAGAGCCGCCTCGTGCCCCCGCCGCCGCCCGAGGGCCGGTAGACCACCTCCCGGTCGGCCCCGTCGGAGACGAGGTAGAGCAGCAGGGAGAGGGCGTCGCCCGCCGTCTCCCTGGCCCGCGAGCGCGCCGAGGCGGCGTCGAAGCCGCCCGGCGGCCCCCCGAGCCGCCCGTACAGGGCGAGGTCGGCGTCCACGAGGGAGTCCGCGGCCCCCCCGACCGTCCCGCACGCGAGGTCGAGGGAGAGCCGCACGCAGGGCCGGCCCTCGCGCACGAGGAAGACGAGCAGCACGTCGCGCACGCCCCCGCCCGCGTCGCGCTGCGTGTCGCGCCAGGCGAAGAATCCCGGGTGGGAGAAGGCCCGCCCGGAGGGCGACCAGCTCGAGATCGGGGCCTGCACGTACTGGATGGGGTAGGGGAGCCTCGCGAGCGCGTCGAGCGGCATGGAGTCGGGGGAGTCCGACGCCGCGAGCGCCGCCGCGAGGTCCGGATCGAAGTCGAAGACGTGGCGGCACGAGCGCCACCTCGACCAGAGGGCGACGTCCTCGGGCACTGCGAGGGAGATGTCCTCCGACTGGGCGCGCAGCAGCTCGGCGGTGCCCATCTTGGACGGCGCGGGGAGGCCGCGCCGCCCCATGAGCCAGACCGCCGCCGCAGCGGCCTCCTCGCCGGACGCGGCGTAGGTGCCCGCCCGGAGGTCGGCGAGCTCGGGGTTGGCCGCGAGGAAGGCGTCGATCCATCGGTCGGCGGAGGTCATACGGCGCTTCACACGAATCCTCCTATCTCGCGCGGTCGCCCGTGTAGATGCGGATCGCCTCGTCCACGGCGGCCCCCATGGTGGTCCCGTCGCCCGCCGCCCGGTCCTTGATGGCGCGGTAGGCGGCCTCCGAGACCGTGACGGTCATCACGCGGCTGTCGCCCTCGCCGGGAAGCCCCCACTCGGCCTCGTACTCCTCGACCTCCATGTGTCCCTCCGCCCACTCGCGGGCCTGCTCGGGAGAGAGGGGCACGATGCGCTCGCCCGACTGCGACCCCCTCCCGTACGGCTCCGCATAGGGGCTGAGGGGCCCTCCCCACCCGTGGAGGAAGTACTCGCCCGTGCGCTTGCGGTACAGGGACTCCTCGTAGTAGTGGAAGTCGCCCCTGTCGTGCATGCCGACCGGGCTGGTCGGCTCGCACACCATGTGGGCCGTCTCGGTGTCGAAAAGCCTCCCATCGATTATCTTCCTCATGCTTCCTCGCTCCTCTCCCTATCGGATCTCCACTTCGTAGTTCACGCCATCGACGATCACGAATCGCGCGGCGACGGTGCCCGGCCTCGCGTTGCGCCATATGATGCGCTCGTGCACCGTGCGCTCGTAGTCCACGCCGTCGATGGTGACGGTGCCGCGCTCCTTGGTGGGAAGGTCGATCGGCTTGCACGAACACTGCGGTGCCAGCTTATGATTGCCGGGGATGATCCTGCCCGTGGCGATGATCTCCGCCATTTCTCAGCTCTCCCTTCCGCGCTCGGCGAGCAGGCTGTGCTCGCGCCATGACTCGTCTATGAGGTCCTGCAGATCCTCCGACACATGGCTCCTGATGTAGAGCGCCAGGAGCCTGCCGGTCCGCTGGGCCGCCTCGTAGCCCCCTTCGGCATCGCCCGCCGCGATGCCCTCGACGTACCTCTCGGCCATCATGGAGGCGAGGAGGCCCCGGAAGCTGCCTACGACCTTCCCCGCCAGCTTGTCGCCCTCCTCGCAGCCGAGCCTCAGATGCCGGGACTCGTCCCGTGCCGAGGTCCCGAAGAACCAGTGCCACGCCAGCTCCCGTGCCTGCTCGAGGGCATGCTCCCTGAAGGTCATGCCGAGGTAGCTGCTGTAACTGTCCTCGGCACGCTCCACCATCTCAGGGATCCCCCCGAGCATGTCGTCCTCCGTGACGACATGCTCGAATCCCCTCTCATCATCGGGGATGAAGGGGGAGTAGGAGCCGATCCTTACCTCGTCGTCCATGCCGTCCTCCTTTCCCGTGGGGCCGCATCAGCCGCCCCATCCCTCTTCCGAGCTGGACTTCCGGCCCCTCCGAAGAGGGGCCTGCCGCTAACGGTTCTCACAATAGTCGACGAATCCCCTGATGAAGTCCTCTCTGGGCTTCCCGGCAAGGCCGGTGCCATTCGCACCCAGCCCGTCCGCCTTTCGGGCGGCGACGGCCTCGAAACCGCCCTGCTGCCTACGGGAGCAGTCATATGCCAGATAGGCATAGGCATGGCTCCGTCCGAGCCTTGTGAAGCTCGGCTTCATCGGGAAGATCGACTTCCGGCTCATCTCGTGCTCCCTCCGATCCGGCTCGGGCCCCATGCCCTCGCTCTATCTCTAGTATACCCAGACTTGATGTAAAGTCAATCGGAAATAGAGATTAAATTAACCACACATAATCTTCACAATCCTGCAAGATGCCGCTGGATGGCTAGGCCGCCCGTGGGAATCTGATCAGGATGCAGCCGCCGCATGCCGCGACCATGAGGCCGGTGATTCGGGGAGATTTCACCTCGGCCCACCAAATCCGAAAGATAATAGGGTACGATGATTTCGTTATCCATTTCCGCTGCATGGTGTCTGCCCACGAAATACCTGCCATTATGGTATGAAACGCACTTGTAATACTATTTATTGAATATGCATAGTTAACTCATGCATATTAATAGGTATTTCTGTGCAGAATATGTGAATTCATGAATTTTATAAGCTCATAAAGCAAATCAAGCAGGATTTTTCATCACAAATATGCAAAGAGCAGGTACCCTTATGAGCATAAGCCATTTAGTTGGTCAATTAACAACTCTTGGTTTTTCCTGTAGCAGTACAGGGTGAGGGAAGCCGCGCTTTCGAAACAGTCGAGACGCGGGAACGGGAAGAGGGGGAATACCAATGAACGGCAACAATGTATCGAGAAGGCGCTTCGTCCAAGGTGCCGGACTCACTGGAATCGCTGCGCTTCTTGCTGCATGCGATGGTAACCAGAAGCCTGCGGATGGCGGTTCCGAAGCTCCTGCAGACGGTGGGTCCGAAGCTGCCGGCAACGACCTGATAATCGGCCTCTCCTATGAGCCCGATACCATGAACGTATACGCCACCCACCTGCTGGGCGACGTCCAGGCCATGGTCGTCGAGGGTCTTCTGGTCCCCAACGCCGAGATGGTGTATGTACCCCAGCTCGCCAAGGAGGTGCCGACGGTCGAGAACGGCCTCATTACCATGTTCGACAACGGCACCATGGACATCACCTACAACCTGCGCGAGGGCGTCAAATGGCACGATGGCGAGCCCCTTACCTCTGCAGACGTCAAGATCACTTGGGAGACCGTGAAGGCATCTGACTGGGAGTCCACCGACGGCTGCTTCGACGTCGACTCCATCGACTGCCCGGATGACCTCACCGTTATCTGCCACTACAACAAGCAGACCCCCGATTTCGCACAGTGCCTGTTCACCTTCGGCATCATGCCCAAGCACATCATCGAGAACCTCGACATGGCCGACGAGACCAACGAGTACGACAACGCCCCCATCGGCACCGGTCCGTACAAGTTCGTCGAGTGGAAGCGCGGCGAGTACATCCGCCTCGAGAAGAATGAGGACTACTGGGGCGACGGTCCGTACATGGACTCCGTCACCTGGCGCTTCATCGCCGATGAGAACACCCGCATCAACATGCTCAAGACGGGCGAGATCAACTTCACCTACGGCATCTCCTATGGCAACTACGACCAGGTACAGAACATCCCGGGCACCGTCTGCATCACCCACGGCCTGAACTCCTGGCGCTACCTCGACTTCAATTGCATCAAGCCCGGCCTCGATGACGTCGCCGTCCGTCGTGCCATCTCCTGTGCCATCGACAAGCAGGCCCTCGTCGACCAGCTCTTCGCCGGCCTGCCCACCCCGTGCGACCAGCCCTGGATGCCCTCCGATCCCTACCACGTCGAGGGCTTCACCTCCCAGTGGTCCTACGATCCCGACAAGGCCAAGGACCTGCTCGAGCAGGCCGGCTGGGTCGAGGGTGCCGATGGTGTCCGCGAGAAGGACGGCGTCAAGCTCGACTTCATCGTCGGTTGCGCAACCGGCCGTGCCGAGATGGAGAGCATGCAACAGGTCATCATCGACGACCTCAAGAAGGTCGGCATCAAGTGCACCGCGCAGACCTATGATTCGGCGGCATGGTCCTCGATGATGTGGGACGGCGAGTACGATCTCGGCCTCGGCGGTTACATCACCTCGCCCGGCGCATCCCGCACTCTCTTCTGGGCATCTGACCCCGACCTCGGTTATCTCAACCGCGGCAAGTGGTTCAACCCTGCCTTCGACGAGCCCTCCTACAAGCTTGACAGCGAGATGGACGAGGGGGCCCGTCAGGCCCTCGTCCGCGAGTGCCTCGCCGCATTCGACGACACCCTTCCGCAGATCGTCCTCTACGCGTCGACCGAGATCGACGTTGTGACCGACCGCCTGCAGGGCTTCGAGCCCAACCCCACGAACATGACCAACTTCTGCATGTCCGCACCGTGGAAGCTCGTCTAGTTTCTCAGTCCCGCTCAGAATAAGCCCAAAGCGCACGGGCGGGCATGCAGTTTGCATGCCTGTCCGAGTACTTTTTGAGAGAGGGGGAGCATAAGGTGCTCAAGTACATCGGCAAACGCACCTTGCAGGCAATTCCAATGCTCCTTGCCGTGTCCATCATCATCTTCGCACTGCTCCAGGCGATGCCGGGCGACCCGTTGGACATGTACCTGGAGAACCCCAACGCGACCCCCGAGGCCATCGAGCGCATCAAGGAGGCCCATGGCCTCGATGATCCCATCCACATCCAGTACCTGCACTGGCTGAAAGGGATCGTGACGGGCGATTGGGGCATCTCCATCATGTCCCGCCGTTCGGTCCTGAGCCTTATCAGCGAGCGTGTCGTCCCTACGCTGCAGCTTACGGGCACATCGTTTCTGATAGCCCTTCTCGTTGCGGTGCCGATGGGCGTCTATTGCGCCATCAACAAGGGCAAGGCGTTCGACAACATCGCGACGCCGCTCACCTTCTTCGGCATATCCATGCCCTCGTTCTGGTTCGGACTGATCCTCCAGCTCATCTTCGCGGTGGGCTTGGGATGGCTCCCGAGTGCGGGGCGCACCTCGATCACTGGAGCCAACGCAGGTTCCGCCCTGGATATCGCCCGCCACCTGATCTTGCCTTCCATCGTCCTCTCGCTTATCTACTTCGCAAGCTGGACGCGCTATACACGCACGAACTTCCTCGAGGTCCTCGGACAGGACTTTATCCGCACGGCGCGTGCGAAAGGCCTCCACGAGCGCAAGGTGCTCTTTGTCCACGCGCTGCGCAACGCCCTGATCCCCATGGTCACCGTCATCATGCTCGATATCCCCGTCATCTTCTCCGGCGCGGTGATCACCGAGCGCGTCTTCGCATGGCCGGGCATGGGGACGCTGTTCTACGACTCGATCGCGAAGCAGGACTATCCCATCCTGATGGGCATCCTGATGGTGAACGCGTTCTTGGTTATCTTCGCAAACCTGTTGGCCGACATCCTCTACGCGGTGCTTGATCCGCGCATCAAGTATTAGGAGGGCGCCATGGTTGCCTTTACCAAGCGACAGATGGTCGACAAGCTCGACGAAACCGCCAAGAGCGCTGCCGTGGTCCGCTCCCCCTTCCAACAGGCCGTCCACCGCTTCCACCGCAACACGGTGGCGAAGGTCGGTCTGGTGATGATCATCATCCTGGTGCTCATCGTCATCATCGGCCCGTTCTGCATGAAGTACGATCCCGATGCGGTCGACCTGTACAACGTGAGGGCCAAGCCGTCCGTCGAGCACCTGCTGGGCTGCGACGACCTCGGCCGCGACCTGCTCACCCGCCTGCTCCACGGCGGGCGCATCTCCATGGCGGTAGGCCTCACCAGTGCCCTGCTCTCGATCATGCTCGGTTCGTTGATCGGCGCGATGGCAGGGTATTACGGGGGCATCGTCGACGGGCTGCTCATGCGTTTCACCGACCTCGTGCTCACTATCCCCACGCTGCCGCTGCTCATGACCCTTGCGGTCATCTTCAAGCCATCGCCGGTCTTCCTCGTGGTCATGATCGCGCTTCTGATGTGGCCATCCTCGGCACGTCTTGTGCGAAGCCGCTTCCTCACCCTGCGCGAGCTCGACTATGTGCGCGCGGCGCGGGCAACGGGAGAGTCGGATGCACGCATGATCCTGACGCACCTGCTGCCCAACTCGCTCGACGTGATCATCGTCACGGCAACACTCTCCGTGGGCAATTCCATCATCATGGAGTCCACGTTGTCGTTTTTGGGCTGCGGCATCAACCCGCCCACGGCAAGCTGGGGCAACATGCTCCAGAACGCGCAGAGCACCATGGCGACGGCACCGCTCACGGCGATCGCCCCGGGTCTCATGATCCTGCTCACCGTATTGGCATTCAACTTCTTGGGCGACGGCCTCGATGACGCCATCGATCCCAAGCGAGACAAGCGGTAGGGAGGTTTACGTATGGCTGAGCGACTCCTCGACGTCGAGGACCTCACGGTCAAGTTTCATTCCGAAGACGGCGCGTTCACCGCAGTGGATAGCCTTTCCTTCACCGTGAACAAGGGCGAGAGCGTGTGCATCGTCGGTGAATCCGGCTGCGGCAAATCCGTCACCTCCCTTGCCATCATGGGCCTGCTCAACATCCCGCCCGCAGAGGTATCCGGCAGGATCGGCTTCGAGGGCAAAGATCTGCTCAAACTCACCAAAGACCAGATGCGCGATATTCGCGGCGACCGCATAGCCATGATCTTCCAGGAGCCCATGACATCGCTCAACCCGGTCTTCACCTGCGGCTACCAGATCTCCGAAGCGCTGATGTTGCATCAGGGCATGTCCCGTGACGAGGCGAAGGAGCGCTCCATCGAGCTGCTGCGTATGGTGGGTATCCCCCTGCCAGAGAAGCGTTTCGGCGACTATCCCCATCAGTTGTCGGGCGGTCTTCGCCAGCGCGTGATGATCTCCATGGCCTTGGCCTGCAACCCCGGCCTCCTGATCGCAGACGAACCCACCACCGCCTTGGATGTGACCATCCAAGCGCAGATCATGAAGCTTTTGCGCGACCTCAAAGCGCAGCTCGGCATGGCGCTCATCCTGATCACCCACGACATGGGCGTTGTGGCGCAGATGGCGGAGCGCGTTATCGTGATGTACGCCGGCGACGCGGTCGAGAGCTCGGACGTGCGCACGATCTTCAAGAGCCCGTTGCATCCCTATACCCTCGGCCTGCTCGAATCCATCCCGCGTCTGGACAGCTCTTCCGAAGATGAGCTCGCGACCATCGAGGGTACGGTGCCTGGCATGTACGACATGCCCAAGGGCTGCAAGTTCGCCCCACGGTGCATGTTCTGCACGGAGCGCTGCCTGGCGGAAGACCCCGAGCCCTTCGAGGTGGAGGAGGGCCACATGGTGCGCTGCTTCAACCTCGATGCGGTGAGGAGCTGGCTTGGAGAGGGGGCAGACCGTGGCTGAGGAACTCCAGCGCGGCGATGAGCTTCTTCGTCTCGAGAACGTCAGGAAGTACTTCCTCGCGAACAAGGCCATGCGCGAGGAGAACCGCGTGTACGTGCGCGCCGTCGACGGCGTGAGCCTTTCGCTGCGCTATGGCGAGACCTTCGGGTTGGTAGGGGAGAGCGGCTGCGGCAAGAGCACCTTGGGCCAGACCATCCTGCGGCTCGAGGACCCCAACGAGGGTTCCATCTACTACCGCGGGACGGATATCTCCAAGCTCAAACCTGCAGAGATGCGTCCCTTCCGCCGCGAGATGCAGATCATCTTCCAGGACCCTTACTCCTCGCTCGACCCCAAGATGACGGTCGGCGCCATCATCGCCGAACCGCTCATCGTGCACAAGATGGGCGACGCCCAGGAGCGCGCGAGGCGTGTTGCGGAGCTGCTCGAGCTTGTCGGCCTGCGCCCCGAGCACGCGAAACGCTATCCGCACGAGTTCTCGGGCGGCCAGCGTCAGCGCATCGGCATCGCCCGTGCCCTCGCGGTGAATCCCAAGTTCGTTATCTGCGATGAGGCGGTCTCGGCGCTCGACGTCTCCATCCAGGCGCAGGTCTTGAACCTGCTGCGCCGCCTGCAGAAGGAGCTGGGCCTCACGTATCTCTTCATCGCCCACGGTCTGGCCGTGGTCAAGTACATCTCCGACCGCATCGGCGTGATGTATCTGGGCAAGATCGTCGAGATCGCTGACTCGGACGATATCTACGCGCGTCCCCTTCATCCGTATACGCAGGCGCTCATCAAGGCGATCCCCGAGCCGAACCCGGATATCGCCCAGGCTGAGGACCTGCTCAACGGCGATGTTCCGAGCCCGATCGATCCTCCTTCGGGCTGCCGCTTCCATACCCGTTGCCCCTTCGCGACCGAGCGCTGCTCGGCGGAGGAGCCCGAGCTATGCGATGTGGGAGGCGGCCACATGTGCGCCTGTCATCTCGTTTCTCAGGAGTGATGTTTTGTGGATAAGCTTTTCGAGGGGAAGTGCAGGCAGGTTGCCGGTATCCTGGACGAGAAGGACATCGACCTGTGGCTCGTGATGGGACGCGAGACGGTCGACGTGTGCGACCCGGGCCTCCGCCTGGTGTTCCCGTCCAACATCATGGGCGTCTCGGCGTTCTTCTTCACACGCGACGGTCGCCGCAGGGCGCTTGTCCGCCAGAAGGACGTGGAAGGCGTCGAAGAGACGGGCTGCTTCGACGAGGTCGTCGGGTATGCCGATGACTTCGACGAGCACCTTACCGCGACCATCGCCGAGATCGACCCCAACGCGATCGACATCGACGTCGATCTCTACGACGCCCTCACCGACGGTCTCACCGCAGGCCTCTATCTGCGCCTCATGCGGGCGCTCGAGGGCACCGATTATGCCAGCCGCATTTCCTACGGCAAGGCTATCCGTGCCATTCGCGGCCGCAAGACCGAGGAGGAGATCGAGCTCCAGACCGAGGTGCTCGTGCTCCTCAACCAGGTGTGCGCCGAGCTGGGGGAGAGAGTCCGCCCCGGCATCACCGAGGAATGGGTCTGGGACTACTGCCAGGACTTCATGCGCAGATACAACCTCACCAGCTCCTGGGAGAACGAGGCCTGTCCGCTCGTGCATGCCGGCGTCCGCTCCAATCAGGGCCTTGTGCACCCGTCCGCCGACAACGCCGTCCAAACCGGCGATGTGTTCCACCTGTCGTTCGGCTGCAAGCACCCGAGCGGCTACGCCACCGATTTCCAGCGCAGCTGGTACGTGCTCGAGCCCGGCGAGACCGAGGCGCCCGAGGAAGTCCGGCGCGCCTTCGAGGCTACCATCGAGGCCATCGACTTCACGCGTCGCACCATGCGTCCGGGCGACGAGGGCCGCTACGTGAACAGGATTTTCAACGAGAAGCTCGCGGGCTTCGACGCGTCGGGCGGTGGACACGCTGTGGGTCGCGCCCTGCACGACGGCTGCTTCCAGCTCGCCGGCGACTCGAAGGTCATCGGAGAGCTCCCTGAGGTCAAGCTCGAAGTGGGAAACGTCTTCACGCTCGAGGTCTTCAACATGACCTCGCGCGGCGTGATCGGCGTCGAGGAGATGATCCGCCTCACCGAGAACGGCGGCGAGTACCTCTATAAGCCGCAGCGCGAGCTCTTGCTCATTCCGAGTGCGTAGGATGGCACCGCCCACGGCATCGACAGCCGGACAGGCCGGCTCACGAGAGAAGGAGACAGACATGTTCGGAGACACCCTCATTCCCCTGAGCGATAAGACGCTCGCCTTCGGCGAGGAGTTCGCGTGCGCCCTCCTGGGCGTGGATGGGCTCGACCGCAAGCTCCACCAGGAGTCGGGCGATGAAGACTATGACGGCGTTGCGTGCATCAACCTCGGTTGGGACAAGTCCGCGGAGTACGGCACCTGGGCGGAAGCCCGCGCGGCCATCCAGGGGCTCGCCTCCAAGGCGCTCGCCCTTCCCGAGCCCGACCGCCGCATGTACTACACGCAGGCTTGCATCTCGCTCGACTCCTTCTGCGCTTGGCGCCAGGGCAACCTGCCGAAGCTCACCGATCAGGTCGCGATGTTCCTCCTGTCCGATGGCGCCCCCATGAGCGAGAAGTACCTCGCCGACCAGATGAAGAAGCTCGATGGCTACTTCGATCTGCTCGGCTACAAGGGCAACCTCATGCAGCGCGCCGAGCGCTGGCAGGCCGAGAACGTCGTGCCCAAGGAGGACGTCCAGAGCACGATGACCGAGCTCATGAACGAGGCCCGCGAGATCTGCGGCCAGTTCCTGCCGCTCCCCGAGGAGCCCTACAAGGTCGCCGTCTGCGACGGTGGGGCCTTCTCCGCGCGCTCCGAGGTCATGAAGCTGCAGGTCCTTGTCAATATCGCTCCCACCTACACGCGCCAGGCCCTCAAGCACCTCGTATGCCACGAGATCTACCCCGGGCATTACATGCAGTTCTTCCTGCGCCGCGAGCTTTGGAAGCAGGGCATCTCCGCCGCCGACGGCATGCTCTCCGTCACCAACCACGCGTCGTCAAGCTGCTTTGAGGGCCTCGCCGATATGGGCGGCCACTTTCTCGGCTGGCTCGACATCGACGACCGCATTGCCGAGATCTTCGCAGACATCAAGAGCGCATGCGGTACCCTCTCCAGCTACCAGCTGCACGTTCTCGGCTGGCCCGAGGAGAAGGTCGAGGCGGCAATGCGCGAGTGGCCGCTGCTCGGCGGCGAGGCTGCCATCAAAAGCCGCATGCAGTTCATCCAGGATCCCACACGCTCGGCCCTCATCTGGTCGTACTGGCGCGGCGACCAGGCGTTCCAGAACGTGATGGGCCGTCTTGAGGACGGGGATTACCCGCGCTTCTACGAGTACATCTACAGCAGGGTCCACACTCCCGCATCGCTGCAGATGTTCATCTAGGCGCCTGACCGGATCATACGAACGGCACGGGGGCAGGAGGGGGCATGCCCTTCCCGCCCCCGCCCCATCGAGGAGAATCGCAATGCTCACCATCGAGGAGAAGTTCAAGCTCATGGCAACCGACTCGGCGCCCGGTCAGGAGGTCCGCGCGCCAGGAACGGTGGAGGGACTCAGCGGCGACCCCATCGAGGGGGTCCGTGTTGATTTCAGCCACGGCGACGTCGATGCCCATCCGCCCATTCCCGGATCGCTCGCCCTCTTCGACCAGGGCTTCGAGGAGGGTGCCCCGCAGGCCTACACCGAGTACCGCGGCCGCGCCAAGCTTCGAGCCTATCTTTCCGGCAAGCTGGCAGAGTTCTCGGGAGCGCCGGTCGATGCCGATTCCGAGCTCATCGTGACCCCGGGTACCCAGGGCGCGCTCTTTCTCGCGATGGGCGTCAACATCATGCCGGGCGACAAGGTCGCGCTCATCGAGCCCGACTACTTCGCCAACCGCAAGCTCATCACCTTCTTCGGCGGCGAGCTGGTCCCGATCCGCCTAGACTACTTCGGCGCCGAGGGCGCCGGCCGGGCCGGCCTCGTCGTCAGCGAGCTCGAGCGCGCCTTCGCCGACGGCGTGAAACTCTTCATCTTCTCCAACCCCAACAACCCTGCGGGCTGCCTCTACAGCCGCGAGGAGGTCACCGCCATCGGCGAGTTGGCGGAGGAGTACGGCGTCAAGGTCATCGCCGACGAGCTCTATGCGCGCCAGATCTTCGACGGCCGTGAGTACACGCACCTGCGTGGGCTCGGTATTATGGATCCGGAGAACCTCGTCACCATCATCGGCCCGTCCAAGACCGAGTCGATGAGCGGCTTCCGCCTGGGCGTCGCCTACGGCTCGCCGTCGATGATCGTCCGCATGGAGAAGCTCCAAGCCATTGTGAGCCTGCGCGCCGCCGGCTACTGCCAAGCGGTCATCCCGCTGTGGTTTTCCGAGCCCGAGGGCTGGATGGACGAGCGGATCGCCGCCCATGCGGCTATCCGCGACGACATCGTGGCTGAGTTCCGCAGCTGCCCGGGCGTGCGCGTGCGTGCCACCGAGGGCGGCAGCTACGTCTTCCCGCAGCTCCCAGCTTTGAGGCTCGGTCTCAAGGACTTCGTAACGGCCCTGCGCGTCCAAGCGAACGTCATCGTGACACTCGGCACCGAGTTCGGACCGCAGTTCACCGACAGCATCCGCCTCAATTTCTCGCAGGACCACGGCAAGGCGATGGACGCGGTGCGCCGCATCTGCCAGATGATCGACCGCTATCGTGCATGAGGAGGCACCCATGAGAATCGGTTTCCTCGGGTACGGCAAGATCGGCAAGGCGGTGGCCGCCCACGTGGTCGAGCGCGGCGACGAGGTCTCCTTCGTGCAAGACCCCTTCGTGGCGGAAGCCGGTGGCATCCCCATCGTGACTGAGGCCGACCCCGAACTGCTTGCGGGTACCGACCTCGTGGTCGAGTGCGCTATGGCATCCGTGCTCAAGGACAACTTCGATGCCATCATCGAGTGCTGCGACCTGCTGTGCTTCTCGCTCACCGCGTTCGCGGACGAGTCGTTCCTCGAGCATGCGAAGGAGGCTGCGCAGGAGCACGGCCACGCCATCTTCGTCCCGCATGGCGCCATCCTCGGCCTCGATGGCATCGCGGACGGCTCGCAGATCATCGAGTCCATCTCCATCACCACCACGAAAAGCCCCAAGAGCCTGGGCCTGAACCCGGCTGACTGCACCGAGGCCGCCGTGGTCTTCGACGGCTCCACGCGCGAGGCGTGCGGCGCGTTCCCGCGCAACGTCAACGTGCACGCGGCCGTCGCGCTCGCAGGCATCGGCTTCGACAAGACGAAATCTCGCATCGTCGCCGACCCGTCCGTCTCCACGAACGCCCATATCATCGCGGTGAAAGGGGAGGGCATCGAGTTCGAGATCCACGTCTCGTCGTTCACGACGGGAGGCGTGACCGGCATCTATACCCCGCTCTCCGCCTGCGGTTCCATCGATCGCACCCTCGGCGGTGCGATCGGCCTCGCGTTCGTGTGACGAAACGCCCCGCGCCTATTCAGACGCGGGGTTCAGCTGCGATCTCATCGAAGCACCATCCATGGGAGGTGCTTCCTCTCTGCTCTAGAATCCCCTCGATCGGTCGACCACATGGGTGAGGGGTTCGCCGGCGATCCAGCGCTCCAGATTGCCCTTGACGAGCTCGAACATCGAGAGGATGTTCACCGGGTCGTCATCCCAGCCGGCGATATGCGGCGTCACGACCACGTTGTCGAGGGTCCAGAGCGGACTGTCCTCGGGTAACGGCTCAACCTCGAACACGTCGAGTGCGGCACCGTAGATGCGCTTATCCTGCAGGGCCTGGGTCAGTGCGGCCTGATCGACCGTCGCGCCGCGGCCTGCGTTCACGAAGACGGTCCGCTCGTTCATGGCGGCGATCATATCTGCGGAGACCAGGCCCTTGGTGGTGGGGGTGTTTGGCAGGCTCGCGGTGACGATGTCGACGCCCTCCAGCGCATGGGCATAGTCCGCAGGCGTGTACATCTCGTCGAAGTCATCCGTGGGGGCGGCTGCCCTCATATCGATGCCGCGCACGCAGGCGGCGCCGAGAGCCTTCAGGCGTTTGGCGATGTTCTGGCCGATGTTGCCGCAGCCGATAACGGCGCAGGTGGAACCATAGATGGCGCGGCCCACGCCGATCGTCTTCCAGGAGCGTTCGCCCTGCTGCTTGATGTAGCCCTTCATATGGCGCAGGAGCACGAGGATCGCGCCGACCATGTACTCGGAGATATCGATGCCGAACACGCCCGAGCAGTTGGTGAGCACGACGTCCTCGGTGGCGAAGGTGCCAGGTACGCAGAGCCTCTCCACGCCTGCGGCGGGCGTCTGGATCCAGCGCAGGTTGGGGAGATCCTTCAGGATGGCGGGCGGGAAGTAGCCGATCAGCGCCTCGCAATCGGCGAGGTTCTCGGCGGTCGGCACAGCGGCGGTGCACCAGAGCGTGTCGAAGCCCGCAGCCTTGGCGATGGCATCGAGCTCGGCGCACTGCGCCTCGTCGAAGGGGGTGTGGCGGAATGCGATCTTCACATGATGTCCTTTCTAGCCCTTAAGCGGCAGGTATACCCACCGCTCCTCGCGGTGGGACAGCTCGGCGGCGTTGATGAGCTCCTGCACGCGGGCGCTCTGCTCGAAGTTGCCCTCGTTCTTCTCGCCGCCGGACGCGATCTCCTCGAGGAAGTTCTGGATGAGGCAGCCGTAGAACGCGGTGTCCCACTCGTCGTCGGGCTGGTGGCCGGGATTCCAGTACCTGTCGGGGATCTCGAGCTCGCGGTACTTGACGGCGGCGGCGTCCGCATCTTCGGTGATCCAGCCGTCGGCGTACTCGAGCTTCTGGATGGCGCCGGTCTCGGGATCGGTGATGAGCGTGGCTTTGAGTGCGCCGCGGTCGCCGTAGATCCACGCGGTGATTCCGGGGTAGTTGCCGACGGTCACGAACGAGCTTTGCATGGAGAAGAGGTTGCCCTTCCTGGTGCGGGCGATCCACATATCGGCGTCGTCCCAGTTGATGGTGGAGAGATGGTCGTCCACGTTGTAGCGGCGGCGCTCGTGCAGGAGGTTGGCCATCTGGCAGACGAGTTTCTCGATGTCGTCGCCGCCGATGCCGATGAGCTCGAGGCCGATGTCGATGGTGGGGGCGCCGTAGCCCTCGAGGGATGCGACCTCGATGGCCTTGGGGTCGGGGTCGGTGCCCACCCATGGCAGCTCGGCCGGATATTCTTTGAACAGGCGCTTATCCTGCGGGTACCAGGGGTTGAGCCATTGGGAGTTCTGCTCGTAGCCGTTGTAGAGCCACGGGGTTCCGATCTTGCCCGCGCGGACGAGATCGAACATGTACTGGATCGCAGGGGCGTAGCGGAAGGTGAGGCCCACCTTTGTCTTGAGGCCCTTGGATTTGGCGATCTCGGAGAGCTCCTTCACGCGGTGGAAGTCGGCTGCGACGGGCTTCTCCACCAGCACATGCTTGCCGTACTCGATCGCGAGGGCGGTGAGCGGTTCGTGGGACTCGCCGTGCTCGTCGCGCGTGCAGACGTCGATCACATCGAGGTCGTCGCGGCGGATCGTTGCCTCGGCATCGGCGGAGATCTCGGCTACGCCGAAGATCTCAGCCGCTTCGCGGGCTAGCTCCTCGTCCTGATCGCAGACCACGACAAGGTCGCACAGGTCGGAGCGCACCCAACCGGGGATATGCGCCCTCTTGGACCAGCGGCCGGCACCGATGATGCCAACGCGGAGTTTCTTTGCCATCGTTTCCTCCATCTTTTCTCGTGTGCGGGTGCACCTATTCCTAACGGTTGTTCTCAATACGGGCCTTCTCCTGCTCGAGATACCACTCGAAATGCTCCTCGAGCAGGTCGAGGGGGATGGCTCCATACGCCAGGATCGCTTCGTGGTAGCGCTTGATATCGAAATCGTCGCCCAGCTCGACCTCGGCGCGCCTGCGCATGTCGCGGAAGAAGAGGCTGCCCCACTTGTAGGCGAGCGCCTGGGCGGGCATCCCGCAGGTGTAGCGCACGAGCTCGGTGTGGATCTCCAGATCCGTGAACATCGTGTGCTCGAGCAGGAACTCGCGTGCCTGCCCATAGGTCCAGCCCAGCGCGTTGAGGCCGGTGTCGATGATGAGGCGGCAGCACAGGAAGCTGTCCCAGGAGAGGCGCCCGTAGTCGTTCACCGGCTCGTAGAGCTTGAGCTCCCTGCCCATGCCCGAGGCGTACTCGGCCCAGCCGTCCGCGTAGGCGGTGTTGTAGTGGTGGTGGATGATGTCGGGAAGGGTGTCATCCTCGAGTGCGAGGTTCATTTGGTAGTGGTGGCCCGGAAGCAGCTCGTGGTACACGACCGCCTTCATGCGGATCTGGCAGCGCTTGTCCAGTTCGGCCGCGCTGTAGTAGTAGATGCCCCTGTTGTTCTCGCCGGGGACGGGCACATGGTAGAAGCCCCAGCTCGAGGCCTGCTCGTCCTCGACGGAAGTGCGGGCCACACCGCAATCGGCCTTGGGCATCCGCGAGAAGCAATCGACGATGATCGGGCGGATCTCGTCGAGATAGCCGGTCAGGGCCTCCTGCATCTCCTCGGGGGAGTGGAAGAGGTAGCGCGGGTCTGCCTGGATCTCGCGCATAACCTCCATGAAGCTTCCCTCATATCCCAATCCACGGGCGATCTCGAGCATCTCCGCCTCGGTCTTCGCGAGTTCCTCGTACCCGCGCGCCTGGATGGCCTCGGGCTTCTCGTTGCAGGAGATGTAAGTGTCGATCTCGCGCTCGTAGAGCTCGGCGCCTCCCGGATACTGGCCCATGCCGATGGCGGTGGGAGCCTGGTCGTAGTAGTCGCCGGAGACAAGCTCGACAAGATGGGCAACCTTTGCGACGAGTTCCGCTGTATCCTGCTCGCAGCCCGCGAAGCGGTTCGCACGGCCGAGGCTTTCCTGCACGGCGTGAAGGGCTTCGATCACGAGGTCGCAGCACATCTTGGGCATGCGGATATAGCGCGCAGCCTGCGCCACGAGCTTGTCCTCGAGGAACTGCACGAAGGGTGGGAATCCCTTGAGGATCTCGAGGTAGAAGACGCGCTCCTCCGACGTTCCGATGGGCAGCGAGACCATTTTCTCGAAGAGGGTGGGGATGACGCGGTAGATGCTGTTGAGGTCGAAGCGCTGCCACCAGTTGAGGTAATTCTTGCGGATGTAGCCGCAATAGTGGCTAAGGATCTTGAGGATCATCTCGTCCTCATGGGTGAGGCTGCCAGTTGCGAGCATCCGCTCCACCTCGGCCTCGGTCTTCTCGGCGAGCTCGTAATCGCGATGGGCACGCTCGAGGGAGAGGTCGGGGAACTTTCCGTCGGGGAAAGTCCACTTCACGATCATGACCTCGTTGTTCTCCACGGTATTGGCGTAGAGATCATCTGCTATCTTTCGGACTTCCGGTGAGATGCGCATGCAGACCCTCTCGACGGTCATGGATGGTGCGGGCGGTGGGAACCGCTGGTTCCAGATAGGCAAGACCATCATACGGTGTAATAGCTTGCTTATGAAATGATTTACCAAACGTGAATATGCGGGTGCGCGCTAGATCAAGCCGAAGAATGCGGCGCTCATGCCGAACATGAAGCAGATGGGCGCGAGACCCCAGATGGAGCGTCGTCTGCGGTAGACGATGCAGAACGTACCCAGTAGCACCGCCACGAACAGCATGCCGTGACAAATGACCTGTCCCCTTGTCACGCCCTTGTCACGTGACAAATGACCTGTCCCCTTGTCACGCTGTCCCCTTGTCACGCCGGGCGTGTCACGGGGAGGGAATCCTTCTATCCCAGCAGCGCCGCGACCCTGCCCAGCTTAGTCTCGAAGCTCACGCCGCGCATCTCGAAATCGGGCTGCTCGCGCGTGATGACCATGGCATCGCGCACGAAATCGCCGGCGAAGGCCGTGGCGTCGTAGAGCGACCGCCCGCACATGGCGGCCGCGATAAGCGAGCTGGCATAGAGATCGCCCGTGCCGTGGAGCATGTAGGGTAGAAGCTCGCTCGCAATCTCGACGAAGCCCACATCGGCACCGCAGAGGTAGTTGCGGATGAGCCCGTCGCCGTGGACCACGCCCTTGAGCACGACCACCTTGGCGCCCATCCCGATGAGCGCGTCGGCGTAGGCGCGGATCTTCTCCTCGTCCACATCCTGCCCCTCGTAGGGGATGCCGGTGAGGATGGATGCCTCGGTGAGGTTGGGGGTGAGCACATCCGCGCCATCGACGAGCGCCGCCATGGCCTGGCAGAGCTCCTCGGTATAGGTGGTGTAGCGCTGCCCGCTGTCGCCCATCACAGGATCGACGAAGCGCAGCGCCTTCGGATGCTCGCGGTAGAGGCGCATGATGGCATCGACCTGCTCGGCTGCGCCGAGGAACCCGGAATAGACCGCATCGACCTCGACCCCCTCCTCGTTCCAAGCGTCCAGGTAGGGTACGAGCATCTCGGTCGTGTCGTGCATGTGGAAGACAGGGTAGCGCGTATGCGCCGAGAAGAGCCCGGTGGGGACGGGGCACACATCGCAGCCGGCGGCGGAGAGGACAGGGATGGCGACGCCGAGCGAGCACTTGCCGTAGCCGCAGAGATCATGGACCGCAGCGATGCGGGGGATGTACGAGACATCACGAGAGTAAAGGTAGATGTCGTGTGCAGTGCGCATAGAAGGTTCCTTTCACGAGCGCCGATCTCAAAGAAGTCTAGTCCTTCGCGAGGTGGTAGTCTATAGGTGTTCACCGATAGGAGGCGGGATGGATATACGGAGAGCGATCGAGGAACGCCATTCGGTACGTCGTTTCCTGAACGAGCCCATCGAGGGAGAAGCGCTCGAACGCCTCGAGGCGGCGATCGACGGAGCCAACCGCGAGAGCGGTCTCCACATCCAGCTGGTACGCGACGAGCCCGGGGCCTTCACGGGGCTGCTCGCCCATTACGGCAGGTTCAGCGGCGTGCAGAATTACCTCGCCATGGTGGGCCGGAAGTCGCGCGGGCTCGGGCAGGCCGTGGGTTACTACGGCGAGCGCATCGTGCTCGAGGCGCAGGATAGGGGGCTCAACACCTGCTGGGTCGGCGGCACGTTCAACCATCGCAAGGCGCGCTATCGGGTGGCCGCGGGCGAGAAGCTCGTGTGCCTCATCGCCATCGGCTACGGCGAGGACCAGGGCAAGCCGCACCGATCCAAAGCCATGGCCAAGTGCTGCGAGCTGGGCTCCCACCAGATGCCCGCGTGGTTCGCCGCCGGTATGGAGGCGGCCCTGCTGGCTCCCACGGCTTTGAATCAGCAGAACTTCATGTTCATGCTGCAGGATGGGCAGACGGCCAGCGCCTTCTCGACGGGAGGGCTCTTCTCCGACGTCGATCTGGGGATCGTGAGATACCATTTCGAGGCCGTCTCGGGCCACGAGGTCATCGCTCGATAGGACTGTTTCGGAAGAATCCCGCCCCGCTGTGGCAGAATAGGGGCAGCGAAGCGCATCCGGCATGCGAAGGAGAGGAACCATGGAGATCAACACCTTCATCGACCATACCAACCTCAAACCCGACGCCACCGAGGCCGACATCAAACGGCTCTGCGATGAGGCGCGCGAACACGGCTTCGCCACAGTCGCCATCAACGGCTGCTGGACGGCGTCCGCCGCCAAGCGCCTCGAAGGCTCCGGCGTGGGCATCTCCACGTGCATAGGCTTCCCACTGGGAGCCATGGCCACCGCAGCCAAGGCATTCGAGGCGGCGCAGGCCAAGGCCGACGGTACCACCGAGATCGACATGGTCGTGAACATCGGTCGCCTCATCGCGGGCGACGATGACTACGTGATCCGCGATATCGCTGCCGTGGTGAACGCCGCGCCCGGCATCCCCGTCAAGGTCATCCTCGAATGCTGCCTGCTCGATGACGGGCAGATCGTGCGCGGCTGCGAGGACAGCGTTGCCGCAGGCGCGGCGTTCGTCAAGACCAGCACGGGCTTCTCCAAGGGCGGTGCCACGCTGCACGATGTTGCCCTTATGCGCTCAACCGTGGGCGAGCGGTGCAAGGTCAAGGCCGCAGGCGGCATCCACAACGCCGAGGAGGCCCGTGCCATGATCGAGGCGGGCGCCGACCGTCTGGGTACGAGCTCGGGCCTCGCCATCGTGGCGGGATAGCCTCCCTCGCGGGAGAGCTGCAAGAGGGAGAGGAAGCCGCGTGCCCAACGCTCTTGAGAATCTGCGCTTCCGCCTCGCGCTCGGGGCGGGGAAAGCTGCGGCCGCTGGGCTTGCCGCGCTCAAGCGCGCCGGAGGCCAGCTTCCCGGCGTCATCGCCGAGCGGATAGATCCCGCATTCCTCGCCCATATCGGCAAGCCCGACCGCATCGTCTTCGTGACGGGAACCAACGGCAAGACCACCACGGCGAACCTGCTCGATGATCTGCTGGCGGATAACGGTTTCGATCTGGTCACCAACCGCGCGGGCAGCAATACGATCAACGGCATCGAGAGCTCGCTCATCAAGAATGCGCGGCTCTCGGGCAAGCAGCGCAAGCAGGTCGCCTGCATGGAGCTCGACGAGCTCTCGAGCAGGCGCGTCCTGCCGCATGTGGTTCCCGACCTGTTGCTCGTCTGCAACCTCTACCGCGATTCGTTCATGCGCAACGCCAACCCCGACTACATCTTCGACGTCCTGTCATCGAGCATCTCGCCCGCAACCGAGCTCATCCTGAATGCCGACGACCTCATATCGTGCCGCCTCGCCCCGCAGGCCCGGAAGCGCACGTATTTCTCGATAGGGCGCCTGCCCGACGACACGGGCGGCCCCCAGGGCATCGTCTGCGATCTCACCGCCTGCCCCGAATGCGGCTCAGCGCTCGCATACGACTACTGCCACCTGCGCCACCTGGGCAAGGCCCGCTGCGTGCGCTGCGGCTTCGCCAATCCCGAACCGGACTTCGAGGTCACCCGCGTCGACTGCGAGGCCGGTACCTTCACGGTCCGCGAGAACCGCGAACCCGGCGCCCCCGAGCACGACTATCGCATCGCGGCCTATTCCATCACCAACCTTTACAACCTGCTCGCGGCTGTGGTGACGGCGCGGCGCTTGGGCATCGGCGCAGATGCCATCGCCGCCTCGCTCGAGAAGGGCATCAACATCACGGCACTCCGCTACAGCGTCGAGGCGGCGAAGGGCGTCTGGCTGGTCAACGTGGCGGCCAAGGGCGAGAACAGCACGGCGACCTCCACGGCCATCCAAACGATCTGCCGTGAGCCGGGCCGCAAGGCTGTCGCCCTTATCATGAGCGACTACTACCTCGCCACGAGCCCCTACTCGTCCGAGTACACGGGCTGGTACTACCAGACCGACTTCGAGTACCTGGCCGATCCTTCGGTCGGGCAGATCGTCGTGGTCGGGGCGCGCGGCGAGGACCTGCTGCTGCGGCTCATGCTCGCGGGCGTGGATGCTATGCGGGTGAGCCTCGTCGCAGATGCGGATGCGGCCGCCCGCGAGCTCGACCTCGAGGATGCAGAGGGCGTTTTCATCGCCTACGACATCTTCAACGGCGACCAAGCCGACCGTCTCCGCAGCCTTATGCGCGAGCGTATAGAGGAGAACGACCTCAAGGCGGCCAAGTCCGCTGGTACGCCTGCCCCCACCCCCGCCGTCCCCGCCGATCAGGGCGCGGGCTGCGTGGTCGAGGTGCTCTATCCCGAGTTCGGCAATCAGGCCGGAGATAACGGCAACGCGCTCTACCTGCGCGCCTGCCTGCCCGGGGCGACCTTCATCGAGACGGCATACGGGGATGAGCCGGCCTTCGCCGCGCGGGATGTGTCGGCGATTGTGATGGGCAGCATGACCGAGGCGCACCAGCAGCTTGCAGCTGCCGCGTTGCTTCCCTACGCCGACCGCTTGGCCCAGCTTGCCGATGCGGGCATCCCCATGCTCTTCACGCATAGCGCCGCCGAGCTGCTCGGCAGCTCCTTCGGCACGCCGGATGGCAGGCGGAAGCCGGGTCTCGGCGTTCTGGATTTCTCCGTGCGTCTCGACATGCCCAAACGCTACCTCTGCTCGACCGTGGGCAGCTTCGATCCCGCCGACGGAGGCGATCCTGTGCAGATCCTCGGCTTCAAGATCCAGTTCACGCA
Source organism: Coriobacteriales bacterium OH1046 (assembly GCA_004010535.1). Lineage (GTDB taxonomy): Bacteria > Actinomycetota > Coriobacteriia > Coriobacteriales > Atopobiaceae > RUG721. The sequence goes on from RQYE01000007.1 coordinate 112,339, forward strand.
GATGCAGGCCGGTGGCACTGCCGGCTCCTGCAAGCCCTTCTGTACCCTCAACCGCGGCTGGGGCCTCGCCGAGCAGAACCCGTTCGAGGGGTTCCTCCGAGGCGGGCTCATCGCCACATGGATCCTCGGCCCGCTGCTGCCGACCAATCCCGATTTCGCGCGCTGGTTCTGCGAGAAGATCACCGGCTCTGCGGTCGTCCTCCCCTTCGAGCGGGAGGCCCGCGCAGCTTACCGCGTACGTGCCGCCGAGCTCACCCGCCCGCTTCCCAAGGGCAAGGCCATCAACCCTTAGAACAGGCAGAGAGCACGTTCCCGGCGTCTCCCGGCTTTCCCCAATGATGCAGGCGTGCGCCAGCTACGATATCCCCAGCGCTGTCCGGACATCTGCCGGAGGTGATTGCATGAAAGCGCCCTCGTCATCGAGATAGTCGCCGCGCCTCCATCGACGTAACGCCAAGTTCTCAAACTACCTGCGAGCATCGAGGCGCAAGCTGCGCTACCATGGGTAGTGAGAAGGCTGCGCGAGAAATGAGGCGCCCATGAACCGCGAACCCGTCTCCTGGTGGAGCGACCATCTGCAGAAGGATGCCAACCTGATCGTCTACGGCCGGGGCGGATACCCCATCATCGTCTTCCAAACCCAGGGATCCAAGTGCAACAGCTTCGAGGACTTCGGCATGGTCGCCGAGCTCTCGGATTACCTCGACACCGGTACCATCCAGCTCTTCTCGGTCGACAATTTCGATGAGGACAGCTGGTCGGCCCGCGACGCCGACCCCGCATGGCGCGCCGAGCGCCAGGAGGCCTATTTCGCCTACATCACCGAGGAGGTCGCCCCCTTCGTGCATGAGCGCACCGGCAACGATCTGCGCCCGCTCGCCATCGGCTGCTCGATGGGTGCCACGCACGCCGTCATCGCCGCGCTCCGCCGTCCGGACCTCTTCCAGGGCTGCATCGCGCTCTCGGGCGTCTACGATGCCGACTGCTTCTTCGGCGGCTGGATGGACGGCACCCTCTACGAGAACAGCCCCACCGCCTTCCTGCCCAACATGCCCGCGACGCACCCTTACGTCGAGATCTACAACCAGCGCCAGATCGTGCTCTGCGTGGGCCAAGGCGCCTGGGAGGAAGACGGCATCCGCTCCCAGCGCGTCCTCGACGAGGCCTTCCGCGCCAAGGGCGTCTCCGCATGGTGCGACTACTGGGGTCACGATGTCAACCACGATTGGCCGTGGTGGAAGAAGCAGATCCGCTACTTCCTCCCTATCGTGCTCGAGGACATCGAGCGCATGCGTGCCGCCGAGCAGGACTGGTAGGCCTTCGGAAGGAGCGCCGTGAACTTCGTCTTCATCTCGCCCCAGTTCCCCGAGACGTACTGGAACTGGTGCGATCGCCTCCAGCGCAACGGCGCGAATGTGCTCGGCATCGGCGACACGCCCTACGACGGCATTCCCGAGCAGCTCAAGCGCGCGCTCACCGAGTATTACTGGGTGCCGTCGCTCGAGGACTATGATCAGGTCTTCCGCGCGGTCGCGTTCTTCTCGTTCAAGTACGGCAAGATCGACTGGCTCGAATCGAACAACGAGCACTGGCTGGGCCAGGATGCGCGCCTGCGCGACGACTTCCATATCACCACCGGTGCCGGCGCGGTGCAGATGGCCGCATGGCGGAGCAAGGCCCGCATGAAGCCTCTCTACGCGGCGGGCAAGGTGCCCACGGCGCGCCAGATCCGCGTGGCTGACGGGGCCGATACCGCCTCCGTCCGCGCCTTCGCGCTGGAGGTCGGCTACCCGCTCTTCGCCAAGCCCGAGGTGGGCGTCGGCTCGGGCGGCGCATCCAAGATCGATGACGCGGCTGCGCTCGAAGCCCTCCTGGCCGAACGGGGGGATGCCCCCTATGTGCTCGAGGAGTATGTGACCGGGGATATCTGCAGCTACGATGCGATCATCGACAGCCGGGGCGAGCCGCTCTTCGAGAACCAGGAGGAGTTCCCGCCCTCGATGGAGGAGATCGTGCGCCTCAAGCTCGACGTGAGCTACTTCTCGTGTCCTACGGTCGATCCTCGGCTCCGGAAGCTCGGCCGTGCCGCCGTCAAGGCGTTCGGCATCACGAGCCGATTCGTGCACATGGAGTTCTTCCGTCTCGCCGAGGCCAAACCCGGCCTCGGCGCTGCGGGCGATTACGTCGGGCTCGAGGTCAACGTCCGTCCGCCCGGAGGCTTCACGCCCGATATCATGAACTTCGCGCATGCCACCGATGTCTACCAGATCTGGGCCGATATGATCTGCTTCGACGAGCGCCGCCTGCCCGACAGCGGCGACGCGGGCTTCTGCGTGTATGCATCGCGGCGCGACATCTACGCCTACAAGCGCAGCGATGGGGAGATCCGCTCGGCATACGGTACTGCCATCCGCATGAGCGGCCGCATGGCGGACGCGCTCTCCGACGACCTCGGCAACTCGTTCTACATGGCGCGCTTCTCCACGGAGGCTGAGGTCGATGGTTTCGTGGCGTTCGTCCAGACTCGAGCATAGGGGAGTTCCGGCGGAAGGGTTCCGGCAGCGGAAGCGCCTAATCAACGTGGAGCGCAGGGCGAACGCCATACGCCGTTAGCCCTTTCCCGTGTTCTAGGTTAAGATGTACCGTACACATCCAGGTAACGCGATTCCCCCAAGGAGCACATTTGACCGCACGAGAGAACGGCACCGCGACCGACTTCCATGTCCGTGCCGCGCATTCCAGGAGCGTGGCACGCGTCGGCATCATCGCCGCCCTCTACGCGGCGCTCTCCCTTGCAACCGTGCTCTTCTTGGGCGGCCTCGCTTGGGGACCCATCCAGTTCCGCATCTCCGAGGCCGTCTGCGTGCTCGCCCTCTTCACCGCCGACGCCATCCCCGGGCTCGCCCTCGGCTGCGCTATCGCCAACATCGCCAACATCGCCCTCGCGGGCCTGGGCACGCTGGGCCTGCTCGACGTGGTCTTCGGCACGCTTGCGACCGCCCTCGGCGCTGCCCTCACCTGGCGGTTCCGGAACAAGCCGTTGCTCGCCCTTGCGGGACCCGTTATCGCGAATGCCCTTATCATCCCGGCCTACCTGCCGCTTCTGCTTAAAGGGCTCGGCTTCTACACGATCCCCTTCACGGGTATCGCACTGGACGATTCGTATCTTCTGATGTACGTCTTCGGCCTTATCGCCACGGGTGCCGGCGAGGCCGTCGTGATGTATCTGCTGGGGCAGCCGCTCGCACGAGCGCTCTCGGGCACGTCGCTCTTCCGTTCGATGGGGACTGAGGGCTAGCATCATGCGGCGCTGGATATCAGATCATAAAGCCCTTTCCGTGCGCGTGGCCCTCACCGCAGGCGTCGTGGTCCTGCTGCTGCTCCTCTCGCTGGGTATCACCAACAGCAATATCATCGCCACCATGATCTCGGGTGCCGGGCTCGCGGTCGTGATCGTCATCGGGGGCACCATCCTGCTCGTGCCCGATAGCATGCGTTCGCAGGCCACGGAGCGCACGCTCATGATGGCGTCCAATACGCTCGAGCATGTCCGGTCCGGTCTCACGCCCGAGAGCTGCAACATCATCTGCCAGCTGATCCTGCCCGAGACGGCTGCCGTTGCCGTTGCCATCACCGACACCGAGCAGGTCATCGCCTATGCCGGCGACATCCCCACCGACTTCCCCCCCGGCTCGCCCAACGCCGCCCCCACGCGCGAGGTGCTCAAGAGCAAGCGCATCGAGACCTTCGTGTCCATGGATTCGAGCGACCAGAACTACCGTCCCTTCATCTTGGGGGCCGAGCAGCAGGGCAGGTCCTTCGGCATCATCGTGCCGCTGCTCATCCGGGACCGCGCGGTGGGCACCATCAAGCTCTACTACCGCCAAGGCGTCCAGATCGACCGTACCCAGCTCGCCATAGCCAAGGGTCTGGGCGAGCTCCTCTCCACGCAGCTTCTGGTCTACGAACTGGACCGCCAAGCCGAGCTCACGGCGCGTGCCGAGGTCAAGGCCCTGCAGGCTCAGATCAACCCGCATTTCCTCTTCAATTCGCTGAACACCATCGCCGCGCTCACCCGCACCGATCCCACGCAGGCGCGCGATCTGCTCCGCGAGTTCTCGATCTACTTCAGGCGCATCCTCGACAACTCCGATACCTGCATCCCGCTTTCGAGCGAGCTCGAGCAGACGCAGCAGTACCTCAAGATCGAGAAGGCCCGTTTCGGTGCGGGCCGCATCATCGTGACCGAGACCATCGAAGACGGTTGCGGGGAGCTGCTCGTGCCATCCTTCCTCGTGCAGCCCATCGTCGAGAACGCCGTGCGCCACGCCATGCGCGACGAGGGCCCCCTCCATATAGATATAGACGTCACGGCCGATGGAGAGGATATACTGATATCGGTGACGGATGACGGGCTCGGTATGGACGAGGACGTCGCCGCCCGCGTGCTCGAGGAGACGGCGCATCCGTCGACCACCCATGAGGGGGGGACCGGCATCGCCCTCAAAAACGTCGCGGATCGCGTGCAACGTTTCTTCGATGTGGGATCGGGCGTCGATATCGTATCCAAGCCGGGGGAGGGGACCTGCGTGACCCTTCGGCTCGGCGGTGCCGCCAAGCTGCTTGCCGATGATGCGGGGGGCACCACGATGGCTGAACATGCCGACGCGCTCGGCAGGCTAGGATAAGGTGATTCGAACATGCGTGCAATGATCGTCGATGATGAGGCCCCTGCCCGTTCCGAGCTCAGGTTCCTGCTGGAGGAGACGGGCCGTCTCGACTCCATCGCCGAGGCGTCAAGCGCCCGCGAGGCTGTCGAGCAGATGATGGAGTCGCGGGCCGACGTGCTCTTCCTCGATATCCATATGCCCAAGACGTCGGGTATGCAGCTTGCAGAAGCGCTCCATAAGCTCAAGAACCCTCCCGCCATCATCTTCGTGACGGCGTACAGCGAGTACGCGCTCGAGGCTTTCGGCGTGAATGCGGTCGACTACCTTATGAAGCCCGTCGAAAGCGATCGCCTGAACCAAGCCCTCGACAAGGTGCAGGCGCGTTCCAAGCCGCAGGCGCAGAGCAGATCCACCGTCGAGCGCATCCCCGTGGTCAAGAGCGGCCGCAAGGTGCTCGTGCCCATCGACCAGATCCGCTATATCGAGGCCAAGGACGACTACTCCTGCATCTACACGGACAACGATCGCTATCTCTCCACGATCTCGCTGGCCAAACTCGAGCAGAAGCTCGTGTCGAACGGCTTCTTCCGCGTTCATCGCGGCTATATCGTGAACCTCGAGTACGTCGAGGATGTCGAGGTCGTCTCATCGGGCATCCTGCAGCTCGGCGTGAACGGCATCGAGGGCAAGAAGATCTCGGTCTCGCGCCGCCGCGTGGTTGCCCTCAAGCGCGCGCTCGGCCTGTAAGGGTGCGCGCGTGGCACGGATGCGCTTCGATATCGTAGCCGATACGCACGGCTACCTCTCGCCGTCGCTTCTCGCGGAGCTCAAGGGGGCCGATGCGATCGTGCATGCGGGCGATATCTGCTCCCCCTCCGACTACCGCACCCTCCAGAAGATCGCCCCCCTGCACCTGTGCCTGGGCAATAACGACTGGGCATACGATTACGGCAGGCATGTCAAGAAGACCTGCCTGTTCTATGGGGCGGGCTTGCTTTGGGAGGTCAACCACTATCGCGAGCGGCTCAAGCTCGCGGAATGCGATATAGCGGTCTGCGGGCATACGCACAGGCCCTTCATCTGCAATGAGGGAGGGATCATCGTCATGAATCCCGGCAGCCCCTCCTTCCCGCGCAGCAGCCTCGGCCCCACGATGGGCCGCATCCTCTGCGAGGACGGCGTTATTTTGGCTGCGGATATCATCCGCTTGCACCTGTAGGGGCGATGAGGAGGAGGCGGATTCTCTCCGAGATGCGCCGCATCTTCCCCATCCTATTAGGGGGTATGCGGGAGCAGAGAACGCCAACCCGCCTACTCGTCTTCCACCGTCATGCGGATCATCTTGCGCACCGGCATCTGGGAGACGAGCAGCGTGAACGCGCGATCATCGATGGGGTTCGCATAGGCCTCGTCATCCAAGGCGTTGACCACATAGGGCACGTGGACGAGGCGCTCCGTGTGGGGCTCCGTGGAGATGCCGGTATTGTACGGCCAGAGCGAGGCTTCGGAGAAGATGTCGAGCTGGAGGTACTCGTTTCCGCGCTCGGGCGTGAGCAGCGCTGCGATCAGGAAGAAGCCGCCCTGCTCGTCCCCATCGTTTCGTATGCGCAGGTCCACGCACACGATGCTGCGCTGGTCGCCGTGCCTGCCGATCTCCTCGGGCCTATCCCCATAGGCGCCCATGTACTCGTCGTAGGTCATCACGGAGACGCCCTCGACCCGCACCGAGTAGTCCTGCGTGGGCTCGGAGTCGCTGTTGTGGAAGCAGCCCTCGAGCGCGACCCACTCCCCCTCCTCGTAATATTCGAGGGGGATTGCGGGGAACGTCGCGTTCACCCACCATATGCGCGCGCCGACGGCGATCGCCACCGCCGCAGCCGCAAGCGCGATCAGCACGCGCCGCGTCCTCGTGCCCATGTCATCCGTCCTTCCCCGCAGGAGGCGCCAGCCTGCCCGCATCCATGTGGCAGCTCCAGTCGCAGACGGAATCGAGGAACTCCTTGTCGTGGCTCGACACCAGGACGCAGGCCCCGCGCTGCCGCTCCTGCGCGATGATGCCGATGAGCTCAACCACTCCCGAGTCGTCGAGGCCGCTGGTGGGTTCGTCGAGGATGAGCAGCTGGGGCTTCTCCATGAGCGCCATGGCGATGCCGAGGCGCTGCCTCATACCGAGGGAGTAGGTCCGGCATCGTTTGCGGTTGTCGGGGTCGAGCCCCACGCGCCGTATGGCCTCGCGGAGATCATCTGGGGTGGCGATGCCCTTGACCATGGCCAAGAGCTCGAGGTTGTCGAGGCCGGAGTAGTTGTTGAGGATGGCGGGGGTCTCTATGAGGATGCCCGCACTCGGCGGGAACGAGATATCCTTCCAGAGGACGGAGCCATCGATCAAGACCGTGCCCGAGGTCGGCCTGACCAGCCCGCAGATGACCCTCATGAGCATGGTCTTGCCCGAGCCGTTGCGCCCCTCGAGCCCCACGACCTCGCCCAACTCGCACGTAAGGCTGACATCGTCGAGGATGATGTCGTTGCGAATCTGCTTGGACACCTGGCAAACGTCGAGATAGCTCATATCCGATCCTTCCTCAGCACGTCCCTTGCAGAGACGATCATCCCCCCGGCGATCACTGCCGCAAGCGAGACGATCGCGGATAGCACGGCGGACACCCACAGCTCGATACCCGGTGCGTATGTTCCGAACTCGGTCTCGACCGGGCCTTGGACCACGAACTCCGCGCTGCGCGATGCCATCATGAGGTTGCCCATGAGCAGGGGATGCATCACGAAGAGCGACGCGCAGATCGAGGCTGCAAGCAGGGCAAAGGCAACGTTGTTGTCCCATGCGGCCGAGAGGGCGCATTGCGCGAGGGCCAAGGCGCACGATGCGGCGAGCGTCGAGAGGCAGACGGGCAGGCCGCTGCGCACCGAGCCGTGCGTGAGCGTCTCGTGGGCGAAATCGTACAGCGACGGCAGCCAGGTGGAGGTATCGAACGTCAACTCGCCGCCCAAGGCGAGCGTCGCGGCGAGGCATACGGCGGCAACGCTCGCCCAATAGGCGAGCACGCTTGCCAAGACCGACATGAAGATGCCCTCCCAGCAGGCGCGGCGGCTGCCGCTGGCAACCATCACGCCCTGCAGCTCCTGGTTGTTGGGGTATACCGACGAGACGAGGTAGATGGAGACGAGCATGAGCGCCAGCCAGCCGAAGGGGATGCGCAGCTGTTGCATCACCGTGAGCACATCAGGGTTGGGCGGGGGCTGCGGCATGCCGGCAAGGACCGCGCAGACGATATCGCCCAGCTTCGGGGCGATCACATACTCGTTTACAAGGAGCCTCAACCTCAAGGTGACGCAGGTGCCCGCAGCGATGAGCGCTCCAAGCGCACAGCAGATGCGCCGCTCGAACCTCGATGCGCGCAGGGCCCGTCTCAAGACGCGCGGGGAAAGCCGCATGCCGCCCATCAGCGTCTCCTCCCTATGCCGATGTCGATGCGAGACGCCAGGGCCAGGCCGCCCAGATAGGCTGCCAAGCCCACGAGGGCGAAGAGGGCCGCACCGGTCTCCGGCCTCAGACCGCCCTCCACGAAGATGCTGCTGCGGGATACGAGGAGCCGGGCGACGGGCATCGAGGAGTACTTCAAGAACCAGGCGGTGGCCAAGTGCGCTACCGATACGATGAACGCGGGGACGGTGCCGATGGCAAGGGCGAGGGCGAGCTGCACCAGGGAAAGGGCGACAAGTCCCACGAGAAAGACCCCGAAAAAGCCCATGATGTGCGTCCACGGGTAGCTCATGGGCGCATCGGGATTCCCACCCCAGAAGGAGTAGGTGGCGCAGTCGGACCCCAGCCCCACGCGCCCGCCCAGCACGAACGTCCATAGGAGCGCCCCGAAAAGGAGTGCCGCGCAATCCGCTGCAACGGTGAGCGTGCATACGAGGACCTCTGCCCCCCACCAGCGCGCCCTACTCCCCGAGAGGGCGACCAAGGCCATGTCGAAGGAGCCCTGGCCGCCGCGCACATGCGCGAGGGTTGAGACGAGGACGCACAGGATGGTGACGCTCCATATGCTGATGAGTGCGATATCCGCGCCCAAGGGACGGAAGAGCACATCCCCTCCCGCGAACGCGGTGACGGGCAGGCGGCGTAGGGCGAGCTCGCCCCTGAGCCACACGGCGTCGGAACCCGAGATGGCAAGGATCAGCCCCCAGCACACCGCTAGGCGCAGCCGCCGCGCACGCCACAGCGCTGCCGCCGTTCCGGAAAACGTGCCGCAGCTCATAGCAGGTCTTTCTTCATGCGCATGCGCGGCACGACGATCGATGCCAGCGCAAGGAGCACGAGCGCGATGATAAGCCATTCGGTCCCGCTTCGTCCTATGCGGGGAGAGACAATTCGGAAGAGGTTGAGCGACAGCGGAGCCGAGGAGAGGATGTTCAGAACCTTCTGGTCACCGAGCCCCACAGCCCCTATGATCGCCGTCCTCACCTGAGCGCTTACGAACACGAGCAGGTAGAGGATGACGTACGACCCCGTGATGGCCTCCGCCGGCCGCTCGATGAGGAGCGTGAGGGAGAGGACCGTGGTTGCCCAAAGCCCCGCGACGACGCCCGCTATGACCGACCACACCAGGGAGAATGTGAGGGGGCGAAGGTAGAAGAGGGAAGAGAACGGGTCATCCTGAAAGATGGCGACATATCCCTGATCGCTCGCCCAGACCGGCGCGGCGGGGGCATAGCAGGCGCAGATGGTAAGGTTGAGCAGGTAGGGCACGAGGACCACGAGCGCACCGGAGAGGAAGGTCGCTACCGCCTTCGCATGGTAGCATGTACGTCTATTCGTGCGCAGGGCCTCCTGCTGGAGCACGCCCCGCCGCCTCTCGGCACCCCACGACCACGCATAGGGAGCGGCTGCCAAGAGCGGCCAGATTAGCGTGAACACGCCGGTGAAGACCCCGTAGTTATAGACTGGCATCCAGAACGCGAAGCAGCTTAAGATCGAGTAGTTCTTATTATAGGCCAGCGCCATCTCCAAGGTGTTCTGGAAGATCGTGTGGCAATAGGCGGCCGAGCCGACCGCCAGCACGCAACCAGCAGCGAAGGGCAGCCAGAACCACGGGTTCGCGCCGAGCGCCTTCCTCAGCTCGGCGCGAACAATACCGGGAATCCACGATGGGTGCGGCGTATGCGACCCGCCGGACCCTTTTTCTGTTGATGCATGCTTGGATTGCATGGGATCCCTACTTCATGGAGTCGTACCTGTATGCTGAGTCGGCATGTTCCCTATACGTTTGATCTGACCAGCTTCCGTTCAACGATGTCGTACTACCGACGTAGAAACACAGGGCGTCGAGATCGATCGTGGCCACTCTAAGGTAGCTCGGCATTAAATCCCGCTTGTGGTGCGGCGTCGTATGGTCCATGCCTTGAACCTCATTGAAAGTCGTATTCGGCGACCATGTTTTCTTAACAGTAAGCGCGCCCCTATTCCCGAATGACCATTCAAGATGATAAAAGGCATGATTTTCGCTGCAAATGGTAGGGGATGCCAGTGCGAGCGGGGGAGTGTCAAACTCCGACTCCTGCAAGAGGGCCCGTGATTTGAAACGTTGTTTCGGGCAGGAGAACGGTTCCGGACCATGTGTTGATTGTGAAAGCGGGCCAACAGCTCCGACGAGTGCGCGAAGATTCTTGAGGCGGAAGTTCAGCGCTTGGCGGGAGCACGCGCATATTCCGTCAACGAGGCCCGCACGCTCCTATGTTCCCGGGCACTTCATTCAAAAGAGGATCGGCGCCTAAAGGCGCCGATCCCTGAGCGGTTTTCTGCATATTTATGCGCTTAGAACTCCACGGGGAGGTCGTAGTAGACGCACTTGAGGAGCTGCTCCATCTCATCGGGGGACGGCTGGCGGGGATTGGAGCCCGTGCAGGCGTCGGCGATGGCGTTGACAGCCACCTGCGGTGCCTTCTCGAAGAACTCCTTCTCGTCGATGATGGAGGCCTCGGAGACGGTGCCGCCCTGGCCGTAGTTCTTGATGCCCTGCGGCACGTCGATCTTGTCGTTGAGATCGCGGATCATCTGGACGAGGTTCTGGACCTTCTCGCCAACGGTGGCGCCGCCCAGATGGAAGACCTCGTCGGCGATGTAGGCGTAGCGCTGGGCAGCGCGCTCGTCCTTGGCGTTGAACTGGATGACCTTGCCGAGGTACATGGCGTTGGCGCAGCCGTGGATGATGTGTCCGCCGGAGAATGCGGCACCGGTCTTGTGGGCCATGGAGTGGACGATGCCCAGAAGGCCCGAGGAGAACGCGATGCCGGCGATGCACTGGGCATCGTGCATGTGCTTGCGGGCCTCTTTATCGCCGGTATAGGACTTGGGGAGCCACGCGGCGATCTCCCTCATCGCGTAGAGCGCGTTGGCGTCGGTGTAGGGGCTGGCCGCCGTGGAGACATAGGCCTCGATGGCGTGGGTGAGGGCGTCCATGCCGGTGTGGGCGCAGAGCTTGGCGGGCATGGTGTAGGTGATCTCGGGATCGACGATGGCCACGTCAGGCGTGATCTCGAAGTCGGCGATGGGGTACTTCACGCCCTCCTGGTAGTTGGTGATGATCGAGAAGGCCGTGACCTCGGTCGCGGTGCCCGAGGTGGATGAGATGGCGCAGAACTTCGCCTTGGTGCGGAGCTTGGGGAGGCCGAAGACAACGCACATGTCCTCGAAGGTGGTCTCGGGATACTCGTACTTGATCCACATGGCCTTGGCCGCGTCGATGGGGCTGCCGCCGCCGATGGCGACGATCCAATCGGGCTGGAAGGTGGCCATGGCCTCGGCACCCTTCATGACGGTCTCGACGGAGGGGTCGCTCTCGACGCCCTCGAACAGTGCGACCTCCATGCCGGCGGACGTGAGGTCGTCCTCGAGCTCGGCGAGGAAGCCGCCCTTGCGCATGGAGCTGCCGCCGGTGACGATCATGGCGCGCTCGCCCTTGAAGTTCTTGACCTCATGGCGAGCCCCCTCGCCGAAGTAGAGATCGCGCGGATTGGTGAAACGACCCATAGTGCTCCTCCTTTATACATTGGCATGCAGCGAATGGGCAGGATGCCGCATGCCAAAACCAGGACCCGACGGCCCTTCTATCGAAAAAATGGGAGGCGCGCGCCGCGAGACTGTCGCTGAGGGTTTGCGCCGCCACCCAGTCTACAGGGTGGGAAGCGCTTCTGCAATGATGAACTTCAGAATGGCCCGTGTGGAACAGAACCCGCACAAACGGATCCATTAAGCTATGACGCAGCGCTTTTCCGGTGCCGTCCTCTAGGGGCGGGGCATGCAGCCGATGCAGTGCGAGCATGCCGTCTGCGCGGAGGGGGCTGCGGCGAGCCCGCCGAGCGCCGTCTCGCGCAGGCTCGCGGGCAGCGCCTCGCCGACCGACTTCAGGGCGGCGACGACCTCGTCGAACGGCAGGGGGTCGAGCACGCCCGAGAGCGCGAGCTGGGCGGAGACGATCGCGTTGGCGACGCCTAGTGCGTTGCGGTCCTGGCAGGGGTGCTCGACGAGCCCCCGGACGGGATCGCATACGAGTCCGAGCAGGTTCGCGATGGCCGTCGAGGCGGCGCTGAGCGCGACCTCGGGGCTGCCTCCTAACAGCTCCACCACGGCTGCGGCAGCCATCGCAGCCGCCGAGCCGACCTCGGCTTGGCAACCGCCCTCCGCTCCCGAAACCGATGCGTTGCGCGCGATGATCGCGCCGACGGCGCAGGCGCACCAGAGCGCATCCGTGATATGCCCGTCGTCGACCCCCAGCGCCTCGCCGACCGCGAGCACGGCACCGGGCACGATGCCCGCCGATCCGGCTGTGGGTGCCGCCACGATAACGCCCATCGTGGCCGAGCGCTCAAGCGTCGCCATCGCGTAGGAAACCGCCTTGGTCAGCGTCTCTCCCATGAGGGGGGTGGCAAGGGATGCGCCGGCCTGGGATACGGCACGGGCCTGTCCGCCGAGAAGCCCGCCAAGCGAGCGCACGGGCCGCTCGATGGGGTCGCGGGTCTCCGCACGCATGGCTTCGAGGACGCGACGCATCGCGGCATCGACGTCGGTGCCCGGGTCGAGCTCGCGTTCGCGGAGGCGCATGACTGCGCCGATGGAGCTGCCCTCCCTCCGGCATGCCTCGAGCAGATCGGCACCCGAGAGGAAATCGTGGGCGGCGTCCGAGCCGATGGCGGTATGGCCGGCGCCGGGGATCTGGACGATGCTCACGGCCGAGACGTTGGAGGCTCCGCGAAGATCGTCGGCGAGCTCTTTTTCGATGGGTGCGTCGAGTTCGAAGATGGTATAGGCCTGCCCCCCGCGCTCCCTGCGGAACGTCCTGACGGTCGCGATGTTCGAGCCCGCCTCGGAGAGCTTCCCGGTGAGCCCTGCAAGCACGCCGGGGATATCGCGATGGGCGACGAACAGGGTGGGGGAATCCCCGGTGATCTCAACGCCGACGCCATCGATCGAGCTGATACGCACGCGCCCGCCTCCGAGGGACTCCCCTGTGACGGAGACCTGCCGGCCCGTGCGCGCGCGCATGGAGATCGTGACGGTGTTGGGATGGAGGCCCGCATCATCGGGCCCCTCGATGAAGCCCCAGTCCAGCCCCTCTCTGCGCGCATGCTCGAAGGACTCCCGCACGCGCACATCATCGGGCATGAATCCCAGCATACCCGCCACGAGGGCGCGGTCGGTACCGTGTCCTCGGTAGGTGTGCGCGAACGAGTTGTAGAGTGTGAACTCGACCTGTTCGAGGGGGCTGGGCGCAAGCGAGCGCGCCACAAGCGCGATCCTCAGGGCTCCTGCGGTATGCGAGCTCGACGGCCCCACCATGATGGGCCCGAGTATCTCGAAGGCAGAGGTCTGCATAGAGCTTCCTTCCGTAGTGCGGCTGCGTCCAAACGTGTCCCAGTGTATCGCAAGGGAGGTCCGACCCCCGCAGGCCGCCCGCTGGGGGGAGGTGAAGCGGGTGGGCGAACCGGCTCGGAAAGAGCCGCCGACCCCCCATGATCCTCTTGGGAACGGGGCACCTATGAGCAAATCGGAGTTGTAGGAAGATCCGGGCGCGGATGCCGTCCGAAAAAGCCCCGGCGCCCGCAAAGCCCCAGTTGGCATGAAGGCGCGGACAAGAGCACCCCGGCAAATCTTCC
>RQYE01000008.1 GCA_004010535.1 Coriobacteriales bacterium OH1046
GTCCGAGACCCCCCGACCCCATCCCCCCAACCACCGTCGCGGCAGTTTGCGACAGCAGCGCAACCGATTGTGCCATCGCGCATCGGGAGCAGGCCGCATGGCGTATCCTCTTAAGTGGATCATCCTGCGAGAAAGGACTTCCATGGCCTACGAGGACATCATCGCCCGCCTCACGCTCGAGGAGAAATGCGCCCTGCTCTCCGGCGAGACGGCGTTCGGCACACGCGGCTATCCCCGCAAGGGCGTGCCTGTCCTGCACTTCTCCGACGGCCCCCATGGTATGCGCGTGCAGGGCGCGGGCGCGAACCATCTGGGCATCGGCGGATCCATACCCGCCACCTGCTTCCCCACGGCCGTGACCGTCTCCAACACCTGGGATCCCGCGCTGGCTGAGGACATCGGCGAGGCGCTCGCCGAAGAGTCCGCCTCCATGGACAACAACGTGGTGCTGGGTCCCGGCCTCTGCATCAAGCGCGACCCGCTCTGCGGGCGCAATTTCGAGTACATCTCCGAAGACCCCTACCTCGCCGGCAAGATGGCCGCAGGCTACGTGCGCGGGATCCAAGGCAAGGGCCTCGCCGCCTGTCCCAAGCATTTCGCTGCGAACCAGCAGGAGACGCGCCGGCAGGCGAGCGACTCCGTACTCGACGAGCGCACGCTGCGCGAGATCTACCTCGCGGGTTTCGAGATCGCCGTCGAGGAATCCCATCCCAAGTCCATCATGACGAGCTACAACCTCGTGAACGGCGTCTACGCCAACGAGAACAAGCACCTCCTGAAGGATATCCTCTTCGACGAGTGGGGCTTCGATGGCGCCGTCGTCACCGACTGGGGCGGTTCCAACGACCACGTGGCCGGTGTCGCAGCCGGTTCGGCCTTCGAGATGCCGGCACCCGGCCTCAACTCGGCTCGCGAGCTCATCGATGCCGTGGCCGCCGGCACGCTCTCAATCGACGATGTCGACGCCCGCGTGGAGGAGGCCCTGAAACTCATCCTCGCCACCGACGAGGCCAAGCGCGCCTACCCGAAATCCTTCGATGCGGACGCTCATCACGAGCTCGCGCGTGAGATCGCCGCGCAGGGCATCGTGCTGCTCAAGAACGAACCTGTCGACGGCACCCCGCTCCTGCCGCTCTCCCCCACGAAGACCGTCGCGCTTATCGGCGACTATGCCGAGACCCCGCGCTACCAGGGTGCCGGATCCTCCCTCGTCAACTGCACCAAGCTCGATACGCTGCTCGATGTGGCCCAAGCCGATAAGGGCATCAAGCTCATCGGCTACGAGCGCGGTTTCGAACGCAATGGCACCGCGAATGCCACCATGGCCGACGCCGCCATCGACCTCGCCCGCCAAGCGGACATCGTGGTCATGTGCCTCGGCCTCTCCGAGGTCAACGAGTCCGAGGGTGCCGAACGCATGCGCATGGCTCTCGAGGCCAACCAGACCGAGCTCCTCTCCAAGGTGCGCAACGTCAACCCCAACGTGGTGGTCCTGCTCTTCTGCGGCAGCTCGATCGAAACCGATTGGGCGAACAACGCCCGGTCCATCGCCTATTGCGCCTTGGGCGGGCAGGCGGGGGCCCTCGCCGTCGCCGACGTGCTCACCGGCCGTGTGAACCCCTCCGGCAAGCTCGCCGAGACCTGGCCCGTACGCTACGCGGATGTCCCCACTTCGGGCAAGTTCCCCAGCGAGAAGCTCACCTCCGAATACCGCGAGGGACTGTACGTGGGATACCGCTACTTCCTCACCAACCGCATCCCCACGGCATACTCCTTCGGCTACGGCCTTTCCTATACGAGCTTCACGTACTCAGATCTCGAGATCGTCGACGAGGGCGTGGAGTTCACGCTCGCCAATACCGGCAGCGTGGCCGGCACCGAGATCAGCCAGCTCTACGTGGCCCTGCCCGAGCATAAGGTCTTCAGACCCGAGCAGGAGCTCAAGGGGTTCTCCAAGACCGCGCTCGAACCCGGTGCATCCAAGCGCGTCCTCATCAGGATCGACGACAAGGCCTTCCGCTACTTCAACGTCAAGACGGGCAGGTGGGAGATCGAGGGAGGCACCTACGAGCTGCGCGTGGGAGCTGCCTCCGATGATATCCGCCTAGGCGTGCGCCTCGAGGTGGCGGGCACGAATGCCCCCAACCCCTACGAAGGCCTCGACATCCCCGCCTACGAGACGGGTGCGGTGAAGAACGTCCCCGATGCCCAGTTCGCCGCCCTGCTCGGCCACGCCATCCCGAGCTCCGAGACCAAGATCGACCGCAACGTGTGCTTCCGCGATCTCGGCAAGAGCCGCTCGCCTATCCTCATGCTCGTCTCGGCTATCGTGACCACGCTCGTGAGGAGCTCGTACAAGAAGGGCACGCCCGATCTGAACGCCCTCTTCATCTACAACATGCCCCTGCGCGCCATCGCCAAGATGGCCGGCGGCATGGCTTCGATGGGGTTGGTCGACGCGCTCGTGCGCGAGGCGAAGGGCTGGGGGCTCATCGGCGCCATCCCCTTCCTGCTTATCGGCATCCTCTCCCATAGGTGGGGCCTCGCCGTGCTCGTCTGGATACTCTGGACGCTCGCGCCCATCATCTTCGAGTTCGTGAAGAACCTCGTCGAGAACAGCCAGCTTGCCGCCAAGCTCTCCAAATAGCTGCCGGACCCGAAAGGAAACGATATGAGCTTCATGAGCAGCTTCGCAGAAAAGCACCCCAAGGCAGCCCAGTGGATCCGCGAGGGAGGCCTGTTCGTCCTCTTCAGCTATGTGGTCACCTTCATCAAGTATCTCCTGCTCACCTTCTTGCCGGCGCTCTTCGTCAGCATCGTGGGCGATGTCGAGTGGACCTGGCCCGGCATACAGATCGAGGTCCTGGGCGTGCCCCTCACGCTTGCCATCATCGGCAACAGCTTGGCCGACGGGGGCCTCGCCTTCACGCTTGCCAACTACACCACGATCCTTCTCGGCGAATGCATCAACTTCCCGCTGCAGCGCAACGTCACGTTCCGCAGCCACGGCCCCGTGCTGCCGCAGATCCTCTGCCATCTTGCCGGTACCATAGCGGTCATGCTGGTCATGAACCTCTTCACCTGCATCTGGAATCCCGTCACGGCCGCGCTCGGCGTACCCGACGCCGTACGCAACATCGTCACCACCATCGTCACCGGCGGTGTGGCCATGGTCATCATCTTCGCCATCGACAAGACCATCTTCGCGCCGGGCTTCATGAACCCCGGCTACGTCGAGGAAGAGGCCAAGGCCGAATAATCGCGCCGCATCCCACCGCACGTCCCCCTGCCCCGCCCGGTTCCCGCCGGGAGGGGTGTCTTTTACGGGTGTTTCAACTTGCTGCTCCTACGCAATCCGCCACACGTTCCTCTCCCCAACCGTTTCTCTCCCCCCTTAAAACTACGCATTGGTTTTCTCCCAAACCGTATTCGCCACAGGCTATCTGGGCTTTTTCGATACAGCATCTTTCTAGGAGAGAAGTAATGTGTAGTTCTGCTATGGTGTTGGGCATTCTAAAACAGGAGGAGAGGAGCAACCATGCCCTACGCCTTCATCAGCCACGCATCCGCTTGCGAGGCGCTCCGCATCAACGGGCTCGCGGGAGAGCCATGGCCCAGCAGGAGCCGCATGCTCCCCCATCGAGGGAGCTGTATCAGGCTCCAGAGGGATATTGCGCAGCTCGCCCGCACTGTCGACCTGAAAGCGCTCGGCATCATCAGCCAACCGATCGACATCCTGGTGCCCTCATCCTCCGTCCGCTCGCGCGGAAAGCGGGCGTGCACGCACAGCTGGGCGACGATGATCCCGCCTGCATCGATGCTCCGTATGCACAAGAGCGTCATCGTGAGTACCCCCGAGTTCACCATCCTGCAGCTGGCGCATCGCCATGTCAGACGCATCCCCGTATACGACAAGATGATCGACAGGCACCTCGCCGAGAAGGAGCTGCTCGCACAGCATGGCATCGACGCTCCGGCACCTGTCGAGGATTTGCTTGAGTGGGAGCACATGCGGCATATCGTGAGCATCGCGCAAACGGCCATGGAGTTTGCGGGAACATACCGCCTCGCCACGCCCGCAACCGACGTAGCATACAAGATGCCGCAGCTCATGACTATCGAGTCTGCTCTTGCACTCCTCGATTCGTCGTACGAGCGCAACGATTCCCCGCGCGCGAGAAGAGCCCTCTGCCTCGCAGCTAACGGTTCGGCATCGCCCATGGAGACGGCGCTATTCCTCATGCTGACGCTTCCTGTGGAGATGGGTGGGTTCGGCATGCCCAGACCCGAACTCAACAGGAGCGTCCCCGTACGCTTGGGCGACGAGAACCTTGCACCCGACATCCTCTGGCGCGAGAAGAAACTGGTCATCGAGTACGAGAGCGAGGAGTTCCACGCAGGTCTGGGGCGCGATAAGACCGACCGCGACATCATGCGGGCAAACGAGCTCCGCTCCTCAGGCTATCAGGTGCTCGAAGCTACACCCGGCATCGCCTGCCAACTTCCTAGGGCCAAGATGCTCGTTGAGCAGGTCGCGCGGCTTCTGGGCGTCGTTCTCCCCATGCCCGATGACAACCAGCGGAGGATGCGGGAACGTCTGCATCGGGAGCTTTTCTTGGGAAATGACAGCAGATAGCTCTTTTCCTTTGCGCGGGTAAGGCCGATAACGGACAGCCTTTATCATCCGCACGGACCAGAACTACGCATTACTTCTCTTTTAGAGAAATATCGCATCGAAAAGGACCAGATAGCCTATGGCGAATACGGTTTGGAAGAAAACCAATGCGTAGTTTTTCATCGAGACGGGGGGCAATTTCAGGCGAGAGGCGGTTTCAGACGGGAAAACCGCCCGATAAGCGCGTTCGAGACACACGAGAAGGGCTCCCCGAGGGGAGCCCTTCTTTGGGAAAGGAGAGAGCTGCTGAAAAGACCCTTATGCTTCCTCGCGCTCCTTCTTGCGCTTGACATGGTTGCGGATACCGGTGCCGAGAATGGCTGCGAGGCCGACGCCGGAGATGATATTCACCGCAAGGCGAATCCGATCGAGCGGCTGCATGCCGGGAACGTACGCGGAGCCCGGCACGGCACCGTTCATGGCACGGCTGTTGACCGTGGTGTAGAGCAGGTGGTGCGCCGCTTCGCGGGCATAGCGGTACTCAGCGCTGCTGGTAGCGTCGAACGCATAGGTGTTCTCATTGGAGCGCAGGTATGCATCTGCACCGGCACGGATCATCTGGCTCTGGTCGAAGGCAGGACTGCCCGCGTTGGCCGAGTCGGTGATGATGAAGCCGTCGAAGCCCCACTCATCGCGGACAAGCTGCTGGATAAGCGGGTAGCTGCCGCCGGTCCACGTGGCTCCAAGACGATTGAACGCCGTCATGATCCCCTGGGCGGCACGAACGCCGGTGGTGTTGAGCGTATAGGCGCCGCCGGCATCGATCGTATAGTAGGTCAGTTCGACATCGGGCGCATGCATGCACAGCTCGAACGGACGCAGGTAGATCTCGCGCGCGGCCTGCTCGCCCACCCATGTGGCAACGGAACGGTCGACGCCGCCATCGCCGCGATGGTTCTCCTGGTCGTTGAAGGCGAAGTGCTTGATCATCGAGTAGACGCCCAGTTCGGCCGCACCGTGGATCTCGCGCGCGGCGACGGTGCCGGAGATGATCGGATCCTCGCTGTAGTACTCGGCGGCACGCCCGATGAACTGCGTGCGGTGGATGTTCATCGAGGGAGCGTACCAGCCCATGGCGCCGCTCGTGCCTTGGAGGTTTGCCTCGGATGCCAGCATGCGTCCGTAGCTCTCGGCGAGCTTCTGGTTCCAGGTCTGCGCCATCACGATGGGCGAGCAGAACATCATGCCCGTGGAGCCGTAGATGAGGCCGGCTGCCGTGTCGGCATCGATCACGAAGGGCTTGCCCACGCTCATGAGGTACTCGCTGCCGTAGCCGGAATGGCCGACGATCTCGGCGTAATCCTCGGCAGTGAGCTGATCGAGCAGGGCATCCCACGCGGGATCGTCATAGGGAAGGCCGCGCAGCTCGATGAGAGTCATGCCGTTGTCGGCGCCGTATACGGGCTCGTCGACGATGCTCGCGTCGTCTACGGGGTTGAGCGAGTCATGGCTCTCGAGCTGGGCGATGAGCTCGCCGGTCGCAGGCTTGCCCCACACGAGCGAGGCGGCATTGCCCTCGGCATCGGTGCCGTTGATGGCGTTGCCCCACGTGGAGATGTAGCCCTCGATGGGGGTGCCGTCGGGAGCGGGGAAGGTTCCCGTCCAGTCCGCGCGGGTAAGCTGGGCACTCTCGGGCTCGGCATAGCTCAGGATCGCAGTTATATCGCCGCCGGAGTAGGCGTCGGTCGAGAAGGTCTTGGCATCTACGGTCGGCGCGCTCGCGAGAGCGTTCTCGGCATCGATGACGACCTCATGCTCAGCGGCGAGACTGGCATCGCCGGCTGCCGTCATGCCATCTGCAACGCCCTTGCCCTTGACGGCGAGGATGTTGTTCACGGCATCGTGGGCATCTTGGCCGATGGCGATGTAGTAGGTGCCGTTCTCGATGATGTAGGTGCCGGCACCGTGAGCGTCGAAGCTTGCGAGCAAGGCGGGATCGATGGCGATCTCGAGGGTCTGGCTCTCGCCGGGCGCAAGCAGCTTGGTCTTGTCATAAGCGGCGAGGGAGACAGAAGCCTTTTCGATGCCGTGCTCCTGATCATACTCGGTGTAAGGCGCCTGAGCGTAGATCTGGATGGCATCCCTGCCGGCAACATCGCCGGTGTTGGTCACCGTGATCGTTGCGGTGATGGACTCGAGGCCCTTCCACTCGACTTGCAGATCGGAATACTCGAAGGTGGTGTAGGACAGACCATGGCCGAAGGGATACACGACCTCGGCGGAGTAATCGAAGTCGCCGGCGTTGCCCTGCTCCAGAACCGTGTCCTCGTAGCGGGTCTCGTAGTAGCGATAACCGACGTAGATGCCCTCGAGATAGCTCACGTAGTTGTAGCTTGCGGGATTGCCGCTCCCATCGAGGTACTCGAAATCGCCATAGTTCTGGGCGGCAGGGCTGGCGAGGGCATCGGCTGCGAAGGTGTCCACCGTATGGCCGCTCGGATTCACGGAACCGGAGAAGATGCCCGCCAGAGCCTCGGTGCCATACGTACCGGTGGAAGGCACGAAGAGGATGGCCTTGATGGACGGGAAGTCCGACACCCAGTCGAGCTCGAGCGCACTCGCGGTGTTGACGATAAGCACAACCTCGTCGTAGTTGTCATCGAGATACTGCAGGATCTCGAGCTCGGCGGTATCGGGCTCGATGTAGCTCCTAGCCTGGTCGGCAGGGTTGTCGGCATGGTTGTGCATGGAGCGGGGCATGTCGCGCCCCTCGCCCGCCACGCGCCTCCACACGAAAACGGGCACGGTGCCTTGGGCGCTCTCGAGCACGCCGTCTGCCGCCTGGAGCATGGAGAGCGGGCACTCGTTGATACGGAAATCCTCGGCCTCGCCGAAGTTGATGGAGCCGGGACCCATGGTGTAGTCCTTGCCGGCACCGGTGATGTAGAAATCCATAAGGGTTCCATTGACTGCGAGGCCCTCCGCCTCGAAAGCGCTCACCAGCAGGTTCTGGTCGCCCGAGGCACCGGTGAACTGCGTCATGATGGACTGCGTGGCGGTGAGGTTCTTCACGTTCTCGGAGAAGAACGAGAACGTGGTGCCCGGGGCGAACGGCATCACGGCATCGTCGTTCTTGAGCAGAACGTATCCTTCGCTCGCGATAGCATAGTCGAGCGCGTGCTCGGCATCGGCAATCTCATCCTGCGAGAAGTCGCTCTTGTAGTATTGCGCGTCCACGTCCTCGGCTCCGGCAGGCGTGGTCCAGCCCTGCTGATAGCCGAGCATGTTGTTGGCCATACGCGTGATCATGCCCATGCCGGGCACGACCGCATTCATAATGAACACGAGCGCGACAAGCACGAGCGCGACGACCGCTTTGATGATGGTCTTGATCGCCCGCCCTACCTTGCGTGCGGTCGAGATCTGCTGCGCCATCTCCCCACCTTTCCTGTCGGGGTATACCGCCCCGCCTATCTATACTCTTCTTATTCTAACTAAGTATCGCTCCCGCAAAATAGGCTACGATCATGCCAAAGGTGGTGCATTCCCGGGATGGAAGCATCATACGCACATCGGGGAGCGTCCAGAGGAGATCCGGGCGTCCATAGCATCGGTCCCCGTTCCGTAAAAAGGCCCCACCGGACGGATCCGGCGGAGCCTCGGGGAAGGAGGCGCGGCTACACGGCCGTCTCGACCTGCCGGGCCTTCCACGCCTTGAGCTTCTTGTGGCGACGGAAGAGATACCGCGCGAAGAGGGCGATGGGTACGAGGCACGCAGCGTAAAGCGCGAGCTGCACAGGATACGGGTCGAAGCTCGCCACGCCGTTGGAGCCGGACTGGACTGCCGTGTAGAGGATGTTCTTGGTGGCCTGGCGGAGCATGTGGTGACCGTAGTTGGTTTTGAGCGTGGAGTCGTCGAGGCCGGGCAGGATCTGGCCGAATGAAAGCTCGAGGTCGTTGCCGGCGCGGATGGCACGGTCGAAATCGCAGGTGGTGGCAGCCATCACGCAGTCGGTGACGACGGCACCGCGGAAGCCCCATTCGTTGCGGAGCACCTCGGTGAGCAGCGCGTGGCTCTCGGCTGCAGGCACGGCGCCGATGCGGTTGAAGGAGCTCATGATGCCGAGCGCACCGCCCTGCTTCACGCCCATCTCGAAGGGCCTGAGGTAGATCTCGCGCATGGCCTGCTCATTGGCCCAGGTCGCGAGGCCGCCGTTGTCGCGGTTGGTCTCTTGGTCATTGAGCGCGAAGTGCTTGATGTAGACGTGCACGCCGGCACTCTGGATGCCGCGAACCTCGGCCTCCACGATAGCGCCGGAGATGAAGCCATCCTCGGAGACGTACTCGTAGTTGCGGCCGGCAAACGGCGAACGGTGGATATTGCAGGCGGGGGCGTAGATGCCGCCGGCACCGATGGTGCGGGTCTCGGTACCGAACACGATACCCATACGGTATGCGAGCTCGGTATTCCAAGTGGCACCCAGCATGGATTGACCGGTGTACTGGTTGCCGCCGAGGTTGCCGATGGGGAGGTTGGGACCGTTGGGGCCATCGGTGTCGATGACATGGCCCTTGCCCACGCTTGGCACGGCGGTATTCATCCAGCCGCCCATGGTGGTGAGGAAGGCCATCTCGTTAACGGGAATCTGCTCGAGCAGGAGATCCCACTGCGGATCGTCGTAATCGAGACCCGCCATATCGGAGAGCTTGAGCCCATGGTTGGCGACGACGATGTCCTCCACCTCAGGGTTGTCGACCGAGGCATCGGTGAGGATGGCGATCTGCTCGGGCGTGGCCTCGATGGTGGAAGCGCGGCGCGCAGTGGGCATGGTGCCCGCCCAGTCGGCACGGGAGACATAGGCGAGGCCGGCACCGAAGCTCATGTCATCGAAGCGGTTGACAGCTGTGATGAGGTCGCTTTCGCGTTTGCCGTCGTTGGCATCGTTGTAGATAACATCGTCGGCGACGGTGAAGGCACGGGAGTCGAGCATGTCGTGAGAGTTGTCCTGAAGGCGCACCTCATAGGCGCCGGCCTCGAGCACGTAGGCACCGCCCTCGGCCTTGATGCCGCTGTAATCGTAGGAGGCCATATCCTCCTTGGCGAAGGCGATTTCGACGGTGGTGCTCTCGCCGGGCTCGAGGAGCTTGGTCTTGGCGAAGCCCACGAGCACGACCTCGGCCTTCTCGATGCCGCCGGCGGTGTAGGGGGCATTCACGTAGATCTGGGCGACATCCTTGCCGGCCACATCACCGGTGTTGGCGACCCTGACCGTAACGGTCACGGTGTCACCCTCGGCTGAGAAGGATTCGATGGCCTTTTCGAACGTGGTATAGCTCATGCCGTAGCCGAAGGGATACTGCACGGTGGCATCGTAGTCGATGAAACCATCCGCAGCGGCTGTCTCATAGTAGCGGTAGCCCACGTAGATGCCTTCGATGTACTCGACGTAGTGGTAGGGCAGGCCCTCGCCCACCTCGGAGCTGCCGCCCAGACCGGCGTTGGCGTAAGTCACGTTGGTATAGTCGAACGCACCGACGGCAAAGTAGCTGGGGGCAGATTCGACCTCATAGGGATAGGTATCCACTAGGTGGCCGGAGGGGTTCACGGCACCGGTAAGCACGTTACCGATGGCGTTGGTGCCGGTGGAGCCGGGGGTGCCCACCCAGATGGCGGCGTCGATACCCTCGTCCTCGAGGAAGCCGAGCTCCATGGCATTGGCGGAATTGATGATGACGATGACGCTCTCGTAGTCGGCCTTGGCCATCGCGAGCAGATCCTCCTCATCGGGGGTGAGCTCGAGGTAGTGGCGATCGGCGGTGGAGCCGGTATAGCCCTCCATGCTCTGCGGCAGGTCGGCGCCCTCGCCGGAGCGGCGGGTGATCACCACGATGGCGGTATCGGAAAAACCCTGCGCACCAGCAAGCAGATCGGCGGGATAAGCGCTCTGCGGGATTTCGTAGAGGTTCCAGTCGGTGCCCACGAGGCCCATCTCCTGCTTCTCGGGTGTGTTCTCCTTATACCAAGAGGCGAGGTCCTCGTTCACCACGAGACCGGCGTTGCGCAGACCGTTCATAAGACTCGTATTGACGCTCTCATCGGCAGCACCCGACCCTGTGCCGCCGTAGGTGAACTGCTCGATGCCCACGCCGAAGACATTGACCTTGGCACCGGGGGCGAGCGGTAGCGCGCCGTCGTTCTCGAGCAAGACGATGGCTTCGCTCTCAACCTCCTCGGTCATGGCACGCGGCTCGGCTCGGTTCACCTCGGTTGAGAGGTTAGGCTGGACGATGAACTCGTTCAGAAGTGCAAAGTAGGGACGCGCAATCGTGGTGCCCAATGCCAGCACTACGATGAACGGGATGACGAGGATCCACAAGATCCAGAGCAGCGGACGGTTGGGCCTCCTCACCTTCTTGTCGGGATCTTTCGCCATATCGATTCCTTCCCTTGACGGTCCGACATAAGATGCATCGGGTTTACCTTCCCTCACGCGCGATAGTATTAGAGCAGAGCATTCCGAGCGTCCATTTGACTCAGATTGCTCCTTGCTGTGACCCAATCGGTTGAGGAGGTGCCGATGTACCGGATCCTGATCGTGGAGGATACTCCCGCTGAGGCGGACGCCCTGCGCGCAGCGCTCGATCGCTACGGCGCTGAGACGGGAGAGCGGTTCTCGGTGACGGTGCTCCCGCAGGCGCTCGATTTCGTGGAGCGATGTCCTGCTGCAGATCTCATCTTCATGGACATCGAGATGCCCGGCATCAACGGCATGGAGGCTGCCGAGGCCCTGCGCGCCTACGATGCCGAGACGCCCCTCATCTTCGTGACCAACCTCGCGCAATACGCAGTGCATGGCTATGCCGTGGATGCGCTCGACTTCATCGTGAAGCCGATGATCTACAACGACTTCCGCCTGCGCATGGACCGCGCCATGCGCCAGCTCCGCAAGAACGACGGCGCCATGATCACTCTGCCCACAGCCGAGGGCATGCGCGTGGTGCGCCTGCGCGACATCATCTACGTGGACATTCTGCGCCACGACCTCTACTACCACGTGGATAGCCTGCCCGAACCCCTGCGGTTGCGCGGATCGATCAAGGGGGCCGCCAACGAACTGGGAGCTGACTTCGTACGCGTCTCGTCGGCCTGTCTCGCCAACATGTGCCACGTGAGGCTCATCCGGCAGGGCTCGGTGGTACTCTCGAACGGCGAGGAGCTGTACTTCTCGCGCGGCTGCCACAAGGCAGCGCTCGAGACGCTCAACGCCTTCGTCGGCCGGAGCATCTGATGGACCTTTCCTCCGTACTCCACGGTTTCCCCTCGATCGCATGGTCTTTGGGCCGCATCATCGCGGGCGTCGCGCTCTTCGCGGCAGCGCTTCCTCTGCGCGACGGAGCGCGATGGCGCATCCCCGCCGCCATCCTGGGCCTCATGGCAGCCTACGTCGTGCTCTCGGTTCTCCTGCTCATGCCCACCCGAGAAGGAGGTCTGGCCTTCTCTCTGGGACAGCTCGCCACGTACTCGCTCCTGCTGATCTCATGCGTGGGAGCGGTGCTGGCCGTCTGGGACACTGTCGTGTGGACGGCACTTTTCTGCTGCGCGGCAGGATACAGCGTGCAGAACCTCGCATCGGGAGCGACCGAGCTCTTCTACGTGCTGCAGGCGGGAGGGCATCCCGGCCTTGTGGGCTACACCTCGCAGGAGCGCCTTCTCATCGAGATTACCTGCACGGCAGTCACCTACGCAGCCGCGTTCGCCCTCATCACCCGGCCGCTTTTGCGCGACGGCCTCTCCCCCACTCGCGACCGGTCCATGCTCGTCATGATGGCCGTGGTCATCATCGTCATCATCGGCTTCGATCTCGTAATCAAGTGGCTCACCGAGCAGGGCATCGCCCTGGGAGCCATGATGCTGCTGCGCCTCTTCCACGGCCTTGCCTGCATCTTCACGCTCGCTATGGAGTTCGAGCTGCTCGTACGGCGTGAGGCGGAAGCGGAGCGCGATACGCTGAGGCAGGTCATCGCCGAGCACGAGCGCCAATACGAGCAGGCACGAGAGAGCGTTGCGGCCGTGAACGCGCGTATGCACGACATCCGACATGCCGTCGCGCAGCTCGGCGCTGCGGAGGGCATGGGCTCCGAGGCGCTGCGCGAGATGGTGCGCGAGATCGCCGTCTACGACACCACGGTGCGCACCGGCAACGAGGCCCTCGACACCGTGCTCTCCGAGCGCCGCTTCCTGTTGGAGCGCGAGGGCGTCGCGCTCTCCTGCATGGCAGACGGAGCGGCGCTCTCGTTCATGGCCCCCGCCGATATCTACACGCTGTTCTCGGCGATTCTCGACGGTGCGGCGGCCGCGGGCACGCCGTCCATCTCGCTCGTCATCCGCGAGGCGTTGGGCACCGCCTCCATCCACGTGGAATGCTACGGGGGGACCCCTGACGGCGCGTGGCTCGAGACGGGCCGTACGGTTGTGCGCCGCTACGGAGGGACCTTCTCGACAGCTGCCGAGGACGGAACCCTGCACATCAACGTGCTCTTCCCGGCACGGTAGCATCCCCCACCCCACCGCATAGGTCTCGGCCCACCACATAATCCTCCCCGCTTTTGTGGCGAATTTGCATTTCGGCAGGTAAGACGATCATTCAAGTTTTGATAAGAACAGATATGTGGTGGATTCGAGTTTACGTGGCGCGGGATAGGATGGATCTCGTCAAGAAATACGAAGCGGCCCCGGAGCGAGGCAGGTACTCCGGGGCCGCTGGGAGAAGAGTTGGCTATCAGACGGTTACTCCGTCTTGCCGGACTTGAGCCACTTGACGAAGCCGAGCACCACGCCGATGCCGATGACGGCGGAGACGCCGTAGAGCACCATCTGCCACGGAGCGAGACCGTAGGTGATGATGGTGCCGGGAACGACGCCGTTCATGGCGTTGGAATTGACAACGGTATAGCAGATGTTCTTGATGGAGTTGCGCATGGAAGCCACGGCGGCGGGACTGGAGGTGTCGTCGATCGGGGCAGCGAACGAGGCGATCGTGAGCATATGGTCGGTGCCCGCATAGAAGCCCTGGTTCTTGTTCATGTAGTCATACAGGTTGAAGTCGGTGATGGCGAAGCCCTCGAAGCCCCACTCGTCGCGCAGGATCCCGGTCATGAGGGATGGGCGGCCTCCGGCCCACTCGGTACCGATGTAGTTGAACGACGACATGATGGCGGTGCAGGCCGGCATCTCCTTGGTGGAGACGGTACCTTGGCTGTCGGATATGTACTTCATCTC
Source organism: Coriobacteriales bacterium OH1046 (assembly GCA_004010535.1). Classification (GTDB taxonomy): domain Bacteria; phylum Actinomycetota; class Coriobacteriia; order Coriobacteriales; family Atopobiaceae; genus RUG721. Next base: position 13,896 of record RQYE01000008.1, read on the forward strand.
GATGGGATCGGCCTTGACGCAGTATTCGAACGGGCGCAGGTAGATCTCGCGAATGGCCTGCTCGGTCGCCCAAGTCATGAGGTGGGCGGTACGGTTGGTCTCCTGATCGTTCAAGGCGAAGTGCTTGAGGTAGGCATAGCAGCCGTTGGAGGCGGCACCGCGGACGACCTGGGCGGCAAGCTCGCCGGCAAGGACGGGATCCTCGGAGTAGTACTCGAAGTTGCGTCCGGCAAAAGGACTGCGGTGCGTATTCATGGCAGGCGCGTACCAGCCGTTATAGCCGGAGGACAGGGCCTCCTGGCCGATCATCTGGCCGACGCGGTACATGAGCTCCTTGTTCCAGGTCTGAGCCATGACGACTTCGGAGCACCAAGCGCAGTTGCCGGTGGAGCCCATGAGGCTGGTGAAGCCGGCGGGGCCATCGGGATCGGAGGTGGCGGGCTTACCGATGGATGGGATCTCACCGGTGTTGTAGGCGCCGTCATTCAGGACCGCGACCATCTCCTCGACGGTGACCTGGTCGAGCAGCTGATCCCACAGCGGATCATCCTTATCGGCACCGCGAAGATCAATGAGCTGGAGACCATTGGAAGCGCCCGTGGTGGGCATCGCAACATCGGCGTGCTCGGATGCGTAGGCTGCGGCATCGAACATCGCGACGGTGATACCCGCCTCGGCCGTGGTCTTGTCGGATGCACCGTCGGGGAAGGTGCCCGCGAAATCAGCGCGCGAGAAGTTCGTGGCGTTGGACTGCATGTAAGCGGTAGTGTCATCGAATTTGTTGGAGGTCGGGCTGCCGGTAGCGGAATCGGTCTTGTAGACCTCGGCACCGAGGGCGAGGATCTCCTCGGCGATGACGTCATGCGAGTTGGCGCGGAGCGAGATCACATAATCGCCGGCATCCTGGACGTAGGCACCTTGGGAACTGTCCCAGCTGGCCATGGTGCGGACGGGGAAGCGGATCTCGAGGGTCTGGGAGGCGCCGGGCTCGAGCAGCTTGGTCTTGTCGAAACTGCCGAGGACGACGGCGCTCTTCTCGAGGCCGCCCTTGGTGTAGGGAGCGCTGTAGTAGATCTCGACGACATCCTTGCCGGCAACGGAGCCGGTGTTGGTGACGGTCACCTTGGCAACGACCTCATCGCCGTCGATGGCGACGGAGTCGAGGGCCTGCTCGAAGGTGGTGTAGGACAAGCCGTAGCCGAACGGGAAGACGACGGCCTCGTCGTAGTCGATGAAGCCCTCGGCGGCAGCGGTCTCATAGTAGCGGTAGCCGTAGTAGATGCCCTCCTCGTACTCGACGAAGTAGGCGCCGTCGCCGGCTTGGGTGTAGTAACCCGAGACATCGGTGTACTGGAAGCTGCCGAAGTTGTCGAAGGTGGGATCCTTCGTGAAGTCGGCGGCCCAGAGATCGGTGGTACGGCCGGAGGGGTTGATCTGGCCTGCGAGGACCTGGCCGACGGCGGTCGCGCCCGTGGCACCCAAGGAGCCGACCTCGATGATGGCGTCGACCTCGTAGTCGCCCTCGGTGAGGATGCCGACCTCCATGGTGGTGGAGAGATTCAGGACGACGACGACCTTGTCGGCACCGGCCTTGGCGGCGGCGATGACGTCCTTCTCCTCCTGCGTGAGCTCGAGCTGGTGCTGGCCTTCGACGTAGTTGGCGGTTTCGGCGTTGGCCGTGAAATTCGAGGAGGCGCCGGAGTTCAGCGTGCCGAGGAGGTCCTGGCTGAGGTCGCCGCCCTCGCCGCCGCCGCGTCCGATCACGACGACTGCGGTGGTGCCGGCGATGGAGTTCTGGGCGTCGGCAGGATAATCGGTCCAGGGAATCTCACCCGCGTAGTAGGCTGAGGTCTGGGGGCTGTCCATGACGATGCTCGCCTTGGGGTAGTTGGCATAGTTGGCCAACGCGAACTGGTACAGGGAATCGTTGACCGCGAGGCCGGCGTCGGTAAGGCCGGCAAGGAAGTCGATGCACGACGCAGGGTCGACGGTGCCCGAGCCGGCACCGCCGTAGATGGGATCGGCGGCATAGCGGCCGATGAGCGACACGGTGGTGCCGGAAGCCAAGGGCAGGGTCCCGCCGTCGTTCTTCATGAGGACGATGCCCTCGCCCTCGACCTCGGCCACGAGCTCCTCGGCAGCCTCTGTGGCCTGCACGCGGCCACGGTATTCGGCGGTGTAGTACTGGGAGTCCCAGTTCTCGGAACCCTCGGCGATGGTGACCGTCGCAGGGTTGCCGCCGCCCGGCGCGTATTTGTCGAGCGTGGAATCGAACATGGCCGCAGCGATGTTGGCACCGATGACGATAGCCGCGAGAATCGCGAGGATAACCGGCAGGCCCTTGCTGCGCCCTCCTGTCTTGCCCATTTTTCCTCCTATCCGATAAGGAACATCCTCTTTGTCGCCGAGCCGTTATCCGACAGGACTCGAGTGACACACATCCAATTGTGAGGATACCATGAAGGAAATCCTATCGATGCCGGACGGCACAGGTTGTCGCATTGATGGCGCAAATGGCAGGGAGCTGCGTCGCCGTGCGGAGGTGTGGCCCCGCATGCAGATGCGCCGCCCCGTGGCCACAGGACGGCGCAGCATAGCGTTTCCGGTAAGGCGGGCAGCGACTATGACATCGCCCCGCACTCGCCGGGACTCCTTTCTCGGATGCATGCACCTCGAAGGGAAGGAGGTTGCACCGGGAATGGGTCAATACCGATAGTTGATCCAGTCCGCATACTCCCCAAGAAGGCGGCGGTTCATCTCGTCACCCCCATCGACATTGGCGCTGCAGAACACCGGGGGGGCCAGAACCCCCCTGCGCACGAGTTCGTTCGCGGTCTCCGCATAGATGGCATTAAGCATGAGCACACCGATGACCGTCGAGGTTGGAGCGGCCTTCTGCCCGGTACCCGCTATATCAACGCAGGCATCGCCGATATCTCCGTGATTGTCGAGAACAATATCGCAGAACTCGTACATATTCTTGCCGAGCGGATGACGGGAGGAGACGGTCCTGGAGTACGCAAGATTGGTGATGCCGATGACGGTCATGCCGACTTCACGGGCGGCGATGGCGATCTCAATCGCCACTGGATTGCGCCCGGACACCGAATGAACGATGAGCACATCGCCTCTTTTCATCGGATAGGCTTTCGCAATCGTGGTGCCATAGCCGACGCAGCGCTCCATCTCGCTCGTGAGCGTAATGGGTTCGCGATCGACGAGAACCTCGCGCGCCCAGATAGGTGTGATGGGCATGAGACCACCCGCGCGATAGAATGACTCCTGCGCAAGGATGCCCGCATGGCTTGCGCCGAAGATATAGATGGAGTGCTTGCCCAAGATGGCATCCGCAAGCACGCACACACAGTCCTGCATGTTCGGGGCCTCTTCGTCCTCGACCCTGTCGATCAGCTCCCGTATGCGATCTATATATGCAAAACCCATGGGATAACCCTCCTCTCGAACGGGGGGTGCGCAAAACGTCCCCCCCCGAATAGTCCCGTAGATCATCAAACGAGGAGCCTTGCGAGGAAGCCTTCGATAATTCCCCAGAGCGAGAAATCCTGACCGCCGTATACCAGCATCCAAGACTGAATGGTGCTGTTGAAGAAGTACGCTCCTAATCCGACAAGGACAACCATTACTATGCCGTTGACGGCGCACGCGATAATGGTACCGCGCCTACCGCCATAGGCATTCGCGACGATTGCGGCACAGCCATTCTCGAAGAAGCAGGTCACAACCAGCGGGATGACGACGGTCGGGAACCGCCCTGCCGTCACGATGATGGCGATGGTCGAGGTAATCATCGCCGTGATGAATCCGATAATGAGCGAATTGGGCGCATAACCGAACAGCATGGGGCAATCGAGTGCGGGGATCGCTCCCGGAACGACCTTCTCGGCGATGCCCTTGAATGCGGGGACGATCTCCGCGATGAGCATGCGCACGCCCTGAAGCATGATCGTCATACCGACACCGAAATAGATCGCGTGCGTAAAAAGATAGGTAAAGAAGCCGGTACCGCCCTCGGCAAAGCCCCAGACCTCACCGGGGATGAGGCCGTTGGCGAGGAGAATAAGGTAGAGGATCGCATAGACCACGGCAATGGAGATGGAACCCGTGATAGGCACCTCACGCAGGAAGCCGAGGGATTTGGGCACCTCGATCTTCTCGCAGCTGTCATTCGGATCACCGACGAGCTTGGCAATTCCCGCGGAGATGAGCGAGAGCGTAGTCGTGGGATGGCCGATAGTGAAGTCATCCTTACCGGTGACCTTCCTAACGAGCGGGTGCATCAGGTTAGGGGCAACCACAAAATAAGCAGCTGAGAATACCGCTGCGAGGCCGATGAGTTTGCCACCGGTAAGACCGGCATCCACACCCGCTGCGATGAAGACGAACGGATACCAGTAGAGCATGTGCCCGGTGAGGAACACCGATTTCCACTTAGTGAATCGCGCAACAAGAAGATTGATGGCGAATGCGATGATCATGACTATGCCGATCTGCGTTCCATAGGCACCACCGATGTCCACGGAAGACGCAGCTGGCGCAGCCTCAGGTAGAAGGGCTCTGAACGCTGCCGATATGCCATCGATAGAGTTGCCAATGATGAGGCCCGTGCCCGCGTTGAGTACGAAGAAGCCCACGGCGGTCATGATCGTCCCGCGAATGATGTCGGATACAGCTTTCTTCTGGAGGATCAGGCCGATCAAGGCCACAAGCGCCAAGAAGATCGCCCCCTGGCCGAAGATCTCGTTGATGATGAAGCTGAGTATCGCCATAGTAACCCCTTCCAATCGTGGTGTTTCGCCATAGGCTCGCAGCTGCCGGGCTCATCCGAGAGAACCCAAATACGCAAGCGTCTTCTCTTCGAGCTCAGCACTGTCCATGAGATCGTCGATCACGACGATCCCAACATCCGCCCGATCACGGATACGCTCGGCGAGCTCTTTGGAGATGAAGATCACGTCGCATGGATTGCTAAGGCATGTTCCCACGTCTCCCGTGAAGGTTTCCGCCTCCAACCCATGCTTCCTGAGCACATCATCTAGGGCCATGCGCAGCATCAGCGATGACCCGCACCCGAACCCGCATACACACTGTATTTTTTGCACCGTATCCCCTCCTTCCCCTTAACCGTTGATGAGCTGATACAGCTCTCCCCTCGACTCCGCCCGAGAAAGCTTGCCAATCATGTTGTCCTTCATGAGAACCGAAGCGATCCTGCCGAGCCCCCCGAGATGAAAGGCCCTATCCGTGCAGGCGAGACACATAACAACGTTCACCGGGCCTTTCGTACTACCGAAGTCCACAGGAGCCTTCAGTGTGATAAGCGACACAGAGTCCCTTTTCACCAAATCGCTCGGCGCAGCGTGTGCGAGTGCGAAACCCGATGTGAGTACGATGTAGGGGCCGTATTCCTCGACGCTGCCGATCATATCGTCGATATAGGCGGGGTCGATTGCTCCGCTTTCTGCGAGAGGCACGCCTGCAGCGCGAATCGCCTCCTGCCAGTCTCCTGCAGCAACCTTGGCCTTGATATGCTTCATAGGTACGAGCTCCGGCATCCGCCTCTTCCTTTCCTTTAGTTGTGCAGGTTCGCGATAATCTCCTTGGTGACGAAGTCCTGCGCGAGCACGCGTCGATTCGCATCCTTCGAGAAGATATCGACAAGGTCGAGAAGGATGGTCTTCTCACGATTCTTCACGCCGAGCACAACGATGGTACGCACGAGCTTCGCCCCCCTATCACCGAAGACGACGGGGTTCCTCAGTACAAGAAGGGCGCTGCAATCCTCGTGGATGCCATCTTCCGTGCCTGCATGGACGAAGGCCGTCTCGGGCAGCAGAACCATATACGTTCCCAGCTCGATAACGGCATCGGTCATGCAACCCACATAACGGGACTCGAGCTTCCCCTTGCGAATGAGCGGCTCGGCGGCAATGCGGATCGCTTCCTTCCATGATGGAACGGCATCGAGAATGCGCATATCCCCGATATCCATGAGCTCATGGAGGTAGGTTTTGCCCCGATTCCTCTCAACTAGCATGCAATAGCCTCGCATGAAGCTGCTGCACATCTTGGCATAGGAGATCTGGTAGAGCTGAGAACGGATCAGCTCGGCATCATCCTTGTGGAGAAGCGGGCTTACCCGGAGAACCGGATACCCGTCGTAACATTCATCGGCAGTACTAATGATGAGGTCCACGTCTCCGTTCTCAAGATAGGATTTCGCCTCCTTGCGCGAGAAAGGTCCGACGAGCTCACAGTCCGGTACCATCTGTCTGATACGAGAGAAAAGGATGGTACCCGCCGTCATCCCGAAGGGACAGACTATCATGACACGCACCGCAGATGTGACTCGAACGCTCGTCTCGTAGGCGCTCGCCACGTACATAGCTATAAAGGCGACCTCGTTCTCGTCGAACGTCACCCCATAGTCCTTCTCGCAGAGGAGGAGCTGCTGTCGGGTATACTCGTAGATAAGGGGGATGCCTATGCGGATCTCGTCGAGAATCTCACAGGTGATGGGAACGCGGTTTCGCAGACGATAAAGCGCCACACCCAAATGGGTGCTTAATCCTGAGAGGAACCGTTGTCGCTCATCGTCTTCAATGGGATGCAGCGCCTCGAGCTTCTCCATGAGGAAGAGCGCTATGCCCCGGGCATCACCCTCATTCGCGGTACCGTCATCGGGATATCTCACTTTACCGTTCATAAGCAGCCAAATCAGGTAGGTTCTCTCGATGGGCTCGAGGGCAAAAGGCGATAGCGCCTTGGCATAGCGTGCATAGTCGGGCAGCTCCCCTATGGAGCGCAAGTGCTCGGGAAGAGCTCCTTGTCCGAGCATATGGCCGCATCGGGCGCGATACAGGCAGAAAGCGATGAGCAGCTCGACAAGCTCAGATTCGAAATAGCTCAACGATAGGGCCGTCTCGACGCTTTGTAGTATCGCATGCGCCTTCTCGCGATCTGCCTGTGACCGGAAAGGCAGAACGGCAATGAGCTCAACTGCAAGGGGATCCTCATCCAAGACCGCAGAGAAAGCATCCCTCACAGCTACCTCGCACCCCTCGACGGACAGACCGCGGCCCCGCTCCTTATGCACGACAATCCGATGCCCAGCCAACAGCCTCTCGACATCCGGAAAGGCTTTCACAACAGATTGGCGGCTGATCCGGCAGGCCTCGGCAAGAGATGCATAGGTACTGTTTTCCTGCACGAGAAGGAAGGCGGCCATTGCGGGAACGCAATCGGATGCAGATACGCTCCTCGCCCCTTCAAGCTTCGCGAGAATGGCGATCTTCTGCTTCTGGGCAGCTTTGATCCTCACGCCATGGCGCGGCACGGTATTCATCTCGATATCGTTAAGCTTCAGGTATGTCTTTATCGAGGAGAGATCGTAACGGATTGTCCGTGCGCTTACATCGAATCGGGATGCAAGATCGGCAATGGTGACGTACTCATCTTTGAGCAGCAGGTATTGTATGAGGTGGATCTGTCTGTCTCCCAGAGAAACCATCGCATCCCCCTGTTCGGCTTCATCTTAAGTGGCAGAAAACGGCTTTTCAATCACATAAGCTTGCACCGATTGCGGCAACTTTCAGATTAATGGGAGATGGGATTTCATCCACGTATTTAGAGGGCGAGATTCCTTTCCGGGACGCTCCCGACTGCATCCTAGCCGAAAACAGCTTCGGTCTCGGGCTCGGTAAGCGATGCGTCCTCGTACTTTGCCACGCGCCCGCCATCGATCACGCCGGGCCAGTTGAGACCGTAGGCGAAGTAGCAGAGTTGCCCTTCGAGTCGACGTGGCAGTCCATGTCACGCGGCACATCCTCAAGCTGAGTCTCGACGGCATCCATGCTCGCAAGCTGTTAAGGCCTCGCCAGCCATATCCTCGTCGATGGCAAGCTCGAAGTACGGGTCGAATTTGTCTATGAAGCTGCCGACGACGCCGGGAGACGTAAGCCTCGAGCTTGTTGCCGAGACCGCCCTCGTTGAGAACATCGTTGCCCTTACCCTTGAGCACGACGATGGGCTTCTCAACGGTCTCGAGGGCGAAGAAAGACCGGCCCCGTAGGGCCGGCCTTTCCGGAAGGAAGGACTATCTGCGCTGGATTGCCTAGCCGTAGAAATCGAAGTTGATGATCTCGAAATCGGCGATGCCGAAATCGGCGGCGTTCCCGCTCAACTTAGCGGTATCGACCACGGTGAGGATGATGTCGCCGGAGTCAAGATGCAGGGTTACCGACTCCTCGGTGCCATCCCAAGTGCCGGAACCAGACGGCAGGTCGGCATGGGCCTCAAGCGGGGTGACCTCGACGGTGCCGTCCTCGGCGAAGACGACGTCGAGCATCGGCTCGTTACCGCCGGCATTGCCGTAGACGGTCTGGCCGGTAACCTCGACCGAACCTCTCCACTGGCCCGTATAGAAACCGGCGGCATCGAAGGTGCCGTCGGCGGGCGCGGACTGCGTGGTGCCGGAGCCGCCGTTATCGGAGTCGGCAGGCGTGGTGGTGCCGGAGCCGCCACCATTGCAGGCGGCCAGGGTAAGTGCCAGGGCCGCTGCACCCAGAAGCTTCGCAAGCTTGCCATCGATCATGTTTCTCTCCTTGTCTTTCCACCCGTATAGGGGCTTTGCCTCTCAGTTCTGCCCTTCGACAGCCTTGCTATATATACTATTGAACCGCAAATGCGCCCGCTTGTCCTGTTTCGTCGTAAACTGTCCATATCTCAGCGCAACCTGTACGGCAGTATGGAGGTCACGCGATGCATCGCGTTCCATCCATCGAGGACAACCGGGACGACGAGAGCATCCTGAGTCCCTGTGCCGAGCGCTACGCCTACGGGACGGGTCTCGACCCCTCCATCACCTAGAAGACGAGCACCTTCGATCTGGTGGAGGGAGACGAAGCAGGACGGGCGATAGCCCGCTTGACGTGATCCTTACCGAGAAAAGCCTGCTATGCCGCCGCGTGGGGATCGCCTTATCGTGCATCGCTGACGGCCATGCGTTCGATTTCATGGCTGCTCCCGACATCTACACGTTCGTGGGCAACGCCATCGCTGCCGTCTCAGACATCGATGGGGATGTCTTCCATGTGGATATCCTCATCCCGCAGAGCTGAGCCGCCTGGCAAACGGCTGACCGCCTGCTTCGCGGACCCGTGGATTCTGTGTCGAAATGATGGCATTGTCTCATGACATACCCCCGCATATGCCTCGCTCCGATTGAAACCAACCGTTCGCGAGGAGGCACATTTGCCCATCCATAATGCGGATAGGCTCCAAGATGTACACATCCCGCGCCCTATGGCCGGGGAAGCCGACCCAAGGAGGTTTTCATGATCAACCGGGAGAAGATTCGCGTCGTCCAGTACGGGTGTGGTTTGATGTCCAAGATGATCGTCCGCAATCTCTACGATCACGGCGCTGAGGTCGTGGGGGCCATCGACGTCAACCCCGACGTCGTGGGCAAAGATCTCGGCGATGCGCTCGACCTTGGATTCAAGACCGGCGTGGTCATCTCATCCGACGCCGACAAGGTACTCGACGAGACCGACCCCGATATCGCCATCCTCACGCTCATGTCGTTCATCTCGGATATCTATCCCATGGCCGAGAAATGCCTGTCCCGCGGCATCGACGTCATTACCACCTGCGAGGAGGCCACCTACCCTTGGACGACGAGCTCCGCACTCACCAACAAGCTCGACGCGCTCGCCAAGGAGAACGGCTGCACCATGGTGGGTTCCGGCATGGAGGACGTGTTCTGGGTCAACTCCATCGGCATGTTCGCAGGCGGCGTGAACCGCATCGACAAGATCGTGGGCGCCGTGTCCTACAACGTCGAGGATTACGGCCTCGCTCTCGCCAATGCGCACGGCTGCGACCTCACGCCCGAGGAGTTCGAGGCCACGCTGGCCCATCCCGAGGTCATCGAGCCCGCCTACGTGTGGAACTCCAACGAGGCGCTCGTCAACATGTTCGGCTGGACCATCAAGAGCGTGAAGCAGGAGAACAAGCCCTTCATCGCCGAGGCAGACACGCCGTCCGCCATCGTAGGCCATGTCATCCCCGCCGGCAAGGTCATCGGCATGAGCACCGTCGTCACCACCGAGACCGTCCAAGGCCCCATCGTCGAGACCAGCCAGATCGGCAAGATCTACGGCCCTGATGACGGCGACCTCTGCACGTGGCGTATCGAGGGCCAGCCCGACGTGTCGTGGGAGGTACGCAAGCCCGATACTCCGGAGCACACCTGCGCCACCATCGTCAACCGCATCCCCACGGTGTTGAACGCCCCCGCCGGCTACATCACCCTCGAGAAGCTCGAGCCGCTGCAGTACCTCAGCTATCCCATGCACCTCTACGTAGAGTAGCGTTTCTCGTATACCGAGCGGTGCGGGCCCGGAGTGATCCAGGCCCGTCGTATCCAAAGCGTCGGCGATTGCTTTCCATGTATCCACGCGATGCTGTCTTACTGGCGAATTATTCCGCTTTTCTGCCGTTTTTATGTGTATGTTTGTCATCGGACGAAAAGGGAGCCATCATTTCCGCAGATAAACAATGGGGTAATCGATACCCCTCTTTTCATGAGGCCCAGATTCGGCAGAAAAGCGGGATAATTCGCCACGCTGGCGTTTTCGCGTGACGCGAACTCTCCCTGCTGCAGATCGACGCACTACCATTGGCATATGGACATCATGACCGCGATAGCCGATTTCCTGACGCCGCTGCCCGTGTGGACCGAGCGCGGCGAGATCCTCATGCCGCTCTTCGGCAGGGAACATCGAGTATGGCTCATCATCTGCCTGCTTCTGGGCATCGGCCTGGTCCGGACGCGCCAGCTGCTCGCACACGATCGCAGGATGCGCCGACGCCTCGACCTCGCCGTGGCGATGGCACCGCTCGTGCTGCTCACTATCCACATCATCTCGATACTCGTATACGGTGCCTTCAATGCAAGCTGCCTGCCGCTGCACATCTGCAACCTCTGCGAGGTGCTGGTGCTCGTATACGCGCTCACGGGAAATGAGCCCGTGGGGTCGGTGCTCTATGGTGTGGGCACCGTGGGCTCGCTCGCAGCCCTTCTCTTCCCTGGCTGGACCTATGCGCCGGCCCTCTCGCTGCCGTCCGTCTGCGGCTTCATGGAGCATCTGCTCGTGCTCGCCCACATCGCCATGCAGCTCATCGACGGCGCCATCAAACCGTCCTTCGGACGGATGTGGCAGCCCATCGCATTCACGGGTGCCTACGCCGTTGCCATCTATCCTGTGAACAAGCTCTACGGCACCAACTTCGCCTTCATCAACTGGGCACCGCCGGACACCCCGCTCGCGCTCTGGGAAAGGATGCACGGCGATCCCGGTTATCTCGCCATCTATGCCCTCGCGTTCATCGCGCTCGAGGTCGCCCTCTTCTTGCCGTGGCGCACCACGGACGCGAGGAACGCAGGCTAGCGCCCGTACCTATCCTGTTCGATCACCGCAGCTATGAATTCCCGCGGCGTCATGCTCTTGATGGGAGAACTCGCAAACGCAGCCGTATCGCGCGTGATGATGAAGTCGGCATCGTTAGGCTCGGCGCTTGAACGCACGAGCCCATCTTCGAAATCGGGCTCGTTGGAGAGAAGCGCGTCGAGGCACTCCTCGCATCCCAAGGAGCCGATGGACAGCAGCTCCGCCAGCCACTGGACCGCTTTGCGCGCCACAGGCTCCGAGTAGCGCTTCCCCATGATGCAATACACGTCTTTGAGGGAAGCGGATGCAGCCATCCCCCTATCTCCGCCGCCGTTGCACCACGAGAGAATCCCGCGCGCCGGCTCCGATTCGGGACGGCTGGGATCAACGGCGTCGAGTAGAACGTTGGTGTCGATCATCAGCCTATACGTAGCGGCTCACCTTGGTTGCAAGAATCTCCTCATCGGACAGATGCGCATACTCCGCATGGGGCTGGGGAAGCTCGCCAAGCCATGCCTCGAACGCGGCAAAGCGCGCCTGTCGCTGGGAGAGCTTGTCATCGCGCGAGGGCGCAGCGGGAAGCTCTCCCGTTTGGGCGATCATCATCCAAACATTGTTGATGACCTCGGATGCGCTCGAACCCGCACTGCGGACGATACCATCAACCCGACTTTTGAGGTCCGCATCAGCCGGGAAATGCTATCCGATGCTATCCCGAGCCGCCGCGATCACCGCTTGGTAGACCGCTTGATAGCTCACATCGGCCACGCGCGAGAGCGCCGCAACCGAGGTGTACTCGGGGTAGATGCGCACCTCCCCCGTGGGCAACACGACACGCTTGGCGAGCGCCGTGCCGTAGGGCGTTGCACACGAGACCTCCTCGCGCGGCAGTGCCGTGCGCTCCATGCGCATGCGGCGGATGCCGATGGTGGTGGTGTCCTCGAAGATGACCTGCTCGAGCACCGGGATATCGGCGCTTACGCAGAGCACCTCGAGCTGGTAGCCGGGACGGTTCTTCTTCATGAAGCAGGGCAGGAAATGCGCCTCGCAGGCACCCGCGCGCAGCAGGCGGTCGAGCACGTGCCCCAGCGCCTCGCCCGGGCAATCGTCCACCTCGGTCTCGAGCTTCCAAAGGTCGGAGGGACCTCCAGCGGACGCGGCCTCCTCGATGATGAGGGCGCGCAGCACGCTGGGCATCTCGTAGACGCGCTTGCCGGCACCGTATCCAGCTGCCTTGATCGTATAGGCTGCGGGCAGCGCGTCATCGGTGCGGATGGCTGCGGCGAGGGCGGCTCCCGTGGGAGTCACGAGCTCGCCCGTACGACCTGTCGGCGCGAGCACGAGGCTATGGGCGGCGCATATGTTGACGACGGCGGGCACGGGGATGGGAAGCCTGCCGTGAGCGGTGCGGACTTGACCCTCCCCTTCCGCAAGCGGCGAGATATACGCGCGCTCGATGCCGAGCGCGTCGAGGCAGTACGCAGCAGCCACGATGTCGACGATGGAATCTACAGCACCGACCTCATGGAAATGGACCTCATCGGGCGTGGTGCCATGGGCTTTGGCCTCCGCGTCGGCAAGGATGCGGAAGGCCTTCTCGGCAATCGCCTTCGCACCAGTCGTAAGCTCCGAGTCCTCGATGATGGCGAGGCAATCCGCAAGGCCTCGATGCTCGTGATGATGGCGCTCGTGATCGTGGCTGTGGTCGGAGGCATCGCCGTAAAGCCATGCCATATCGTGGTCGTGATTCTCATGATCCCCGTCGAGAACCACATCGAAATCGCAGGCTGCCAGCGCGCCGGCCATGGTGCGGGTGATACGGATCTCGTAACCCTCGAGCGGCAACGTCGCCAGCGCCGCGCTCAGCCCCTCCTCGTCGGCACCGAGATCGATGAGGGCGGCCACCAGCATGTCCCCGGCGATACCCGTCCCGCAGTCAAGGTAGAGCGTCTTACCCATGGTCGACCTCCCTCTGCGCGGTCCGCGCATGATCGATGAGCGCGGCCTGGTAGCCTGCGCCGAAACCGTTGTCGATGTTGACGACCGAAACGCCGCTCGCACAGGAGTTGAGCATGGCGAGCAGCGCGGCCACGCCATCCATGGAGGCCCCGTAGCCCACGCTCGTGGGGCAGGCGATCACCGGGCAGGCGGCAAGGCCGCCCACCACGCTCGCGAGCGCGCCCTCCATACCGGCGACAGCCACGATGGCAGACGCGCCGGCGATATCATCCGCATGCGCGAGGAGGCGGTGGATGCCCGCCACGCCCGCATCGTAGACGCGTAGCACCCGGCTGCCGAGCATCTCGGCCGTGAGGGCTGCCTCCTCGGCCGCGTAGATGTCGCTCGTGCCCGCGCACATCACGAGCACGTAAGCATTGCCATCGGATTCGGGCGCGGCCCCGTAGATGCCCATGGAGCACGCGGCATGGTAGACGAAGGCGCGCTCGATCCCAGGGGCCAGAAGCTTGCGGAGCTCCGCTTCCCTGCCGGCATCGAGCCGTGTCACCATGATGCGCTTCTCGCCTGCCGAGACAAGGGCTGCGAGGATCCCGGAGATCTGCGCGGCACTCTTGCCGGCACCGTAGATGACCTCGGAGACGCCTTGGCGGAGTCCCCTATGGAGATCGGGTTTGGCATAGCCTAGGTCGACGAAGGGCTGGCTGGCAAGGCGGGCCGCAGCCTCATCGACCGATACGGTTCCCTTGGCAACCCCATCGAGCAGGGTGCGGACATCCCTACGCTCCATACCGCCCCTCTTCGGAGATGATGTCGTTTCGTCCCCATTATACGCGCGCACCCGCGCCGCCGACCCGCTACACTAAGAGAACAGGCACTGTCGAGAAGGGATGGATTATGTCGGATATGCTGCTCAAAGAGCAGGTAGATGCCTATGTCGACGAGATCTGGGACGATGCGGTGGAAGATATGCGCACACTCATCGCCATCGAATCCGTCGAGGATCTCAGCCATGCTGCGCCCGGTGCGCCCTACGGCCCCGCACCTGCGGAGGCTTTAAGACGCGCGCTCGAGATCTCCAAGCGCCTGGGGCTCTCCCCCACCGACTGCGACGGCCGCATCGGCTTCTCCGACCTTCCCGGCGAGAGCGCCACCCAGATCGCGACCATCGCCCATGTGGACATCGTGCCGTTGGGCCTGGGTTGGAACTACCCGCCCCTCGACGTGACCCGCGACCGCGGCTTCCTCATCGGCCGCGGGATCCAAGACGACAAGGGCCCCTATATCCTCTCGCTCTATGCAGCCCACTTCTTCGTCCGGCAGGTTGCGGCTACGGGCAGGAGATTGCCGTATACGCTTCGCTGCATCGCAGGGTGCAACGAGGAGGCCGGCATGGCCGATGTCGATTGGTACCTCGAGCACTTCGATGCCCCCGCATTCTGCTTCACGCCCGATGCGGACTACCCGCTCATCTGCGGCGAGAAGGGCGTGTACCATGGCCTCTTCTCGAGCAAACCGGGCCTTGTGGGAGGCGCGCTCGTCGAGATCTCGGGCGGCACGGTGCCCAACGCCATCCCCGGACGCGCCGAGGCGGTGGTCGCCGTTGCGTCGGAGAAGCTGCCCTCAGCTGATGGCATCGCACTCGAGGCCCTTGAGGATGGTCTTACCCGCATCGTCGCCACCGGCAAGGGCGGCCATGCATCCCTGCCCGCAGGCACCGAGAACGCCATAGACATGCTCGTCGGCTACCTCGCAGCAAACATCGAGCTCACCGACGATCAGGCAGTGTTCCTCTCGCTCGTGAAGCAGGTCGTCTCCACCACCGACGGCTCCGCCGTGGGCATCGACGTATCCGATGATAAGTTCGGGTCATTGACCTGCATCGGCGGCACCATCGCGACCTTTGGGGACGGCCATGTGGAGCAGACCATCGATGCACGCTATCCCACCTCCATCACAGGAGAGCGCATCACGGCCCGCATGGCAGAGCTCGCCGAGGAACACGGCACCGGCTATCGGCTGCTTTCAGATGCCGCGCCCTTCTACATCGAGCCCACGAGCCCCGAGATCCAGACGTTGCTCGCCACCTACCGCGAGTACACGGGCAACAGGGCCGATCCCTTGGTCATCGGCGGCGGCACCTATGCGCGCCATTTCCCGCGCGCCTGCGCCTTCGGCCCCAACGAACCCGGCGACGCCAACCCCGATTGGGTGGGCATCGAACACGGCCCCGACGAGGGCATCGCCGAGGAGCGCCTCAAGAATGCGCTCAAGATCTATATCGTCTCGATCGCGCGTCTCATGGAGCTCGATCTCCCATGAACGCGCTCCATGCCAAATCGGAGGCCTTGCGATCCGCACTCTCCAACATGGGGCATGTGGTCGTCGCGTTCTCGGGCGGCACGGATTCGGCACTTCTCCTCGACGTTGCCCGCGAGACGCTAGGAGAACGCGCCATCGCGATCACGGCGTGCATCCATTCGCTTCCCGCTGCGGAGCTCGCCGGAGCGCGGGCCTTCTGCGCCGAGCGCGGTATCCGCCACATCGTCGTCGAGCAGGACGAGCTCGCCATCCCGGGCTTCGCCGACAATACCGCGGATCGCTGCTACATCTGCAAGAAGACGCTCTTCTCGAGGATGCTCGAGATCGCTGCGGCAGAAGGATGCGCCGTCCTCGCCGATGGTTCCAACGTCGATGACGAGGGAGATTACCGACCCGGTATGCGGGCGCTCACCGAACTGGGCATCAGGAGCCCGCTGCGCGAGGCGGGCCTCGCCAAGGCGGATATCCGCGCACTCAGCCGCGAGCGCGGGCTTGCGACATGGGACAAGCCCTCGGCGGCATGCCTCTCGTCGCGCATCCCCTACGGCGAGACCATCACGGCAGAAAAGCTCGCACGCATCGAGGCGGCCGAAGATTACCTGCATACCCTCGGTTTCTCGCAACTGCGCGTGCGCAGCCATGGCACCCTGGCCCGCATCGAGCTCCCCGTTGGGGATATCGAGCGGGGCGCCTCCCTCGCCCGCGCGATCGCAGCCCGCCTGAGGGAGCTGGGGTTCGCCTATGCCACGCTCGACCTCGAGGGGTTCCGCTCGGGCAGCATGAACGAGATCCTGTAGCCGAGCACCGGCCCGCCGTCAGCCGGCCATCGCCGAAAGCTCGGCCATGATCGCGGGCGTATCGATACCCTGCGGGCAGCTGCCCACGCAGAGCCCGCAGCCGATGCAGTCCCCGGGATGCCCGCCCTCGAGCTGCCCGATCTTGGCGAGCGAGGTCTGAGAGCCCATCTTGATCTTGTTGTAGAGCTCGAGCACGGCGGGGATATCGATCCCCGCAGGGCATCCTTCGGTGCAGTAGCGGCATCCTGTGCAGGGAACGGAGATCTCGGCGTGGAAGGAGTCGCGGGCGCGCTCGAGCACCGCGAGGTCATCTGCCGAGAGCATCTCCTTCGCAGAGAAGGTCGCCACGTTGTCGAGCACCTGCTCCACCGTCGTCATACCCGAGAGCACGGTCTGCACCTGCGGAAGCGAACGCACCCAGCGCATGGCCCAGCTCGCGATGGACCAATCGGGATGCGCGTCTTGGAGCAGGGCGTTCGCGTTCGGGGTGAGCGAGGCGAGACGGCCGCCGCGCACGGGTTCCATCACGATGATGGGGAGACCCGCCTCCGTGATGATGTCGTGCTCCTCATGCGCGGTGGAGTACTCCCAGTCGAGGTAGTTGAGCTGGATCTGCACGAACTCCCAATCTCCCGCAGCAAGGAAGCGCCTCAGGTTGGCGGGAGCCGCGTGACTCGAGAAACCCAGATGGCGGATACGCCCGGCGGCGCGCTGCTCCGTCAGGTAGTCGATGCAGCCGCAGGAGAGATACTCGTCGATGGTGTTGTCCATCACCGCGTGGACAAGATAGAAATCGAGATGGTCGGTCTGGAGACGCTCGAGCTGCGTCTCGAACACGAAGCGGTAATCGGGATGGGCATGGATGTTGAACTTGGTCGCTATAGCGAAGGAATCGCGCGGATGGCGGGCCACGAGGGCTTTGCCCACGAATTCCTCCGATGTCCCCTCGTGATAGGGCCACGCCGTGTCGAAATAGGTGATGCCGTTATCGTACGCGCAATCGACGACCTCCTCGGCGCGCGCATAATCGATGGGCGCGCCATCCTTGCCGTCGATGCGGGGCAGGCGCATGGTACCCATGCCCAAACGCGAGATCCTGCCGCCTTGGAATTCCCTATACTCCATGGTTCCCCCTCCCGAACAAGGCCAGCCGATCATGACAGCACCCTCTCCCGGGATGCCGCTGCGCCCTAGCTGCGGTCGTATCCCTCCTTGTATTCGTCTTTGAGCTTGAGGTCTGCATCCAACGGGCTCTCATCCGAGAGATACCTGTCGACATTGAACGGCTGGAACGGGTTGACGGGTTTGGCGGGGCCATCATAGACAGCCGGGCCGTATCCCAGCAAGAGGGCGTAGAGCGGTTCCGCAAGCAGCAGCGCGGCGGCTGAGGGGATATCCTTCCCGAATGCGGCCGACAACCTGAAGCACTGGTATGCATAGAAGAACAGCGCGAGCGCGTCCACGAACGACCCGGCCTGTCCGGTATCCGCACCCACCATCCCCGCGAGGGCAGGCCAGGAGGCGCCGAGCGCGACCGTGACGGCATAGGCCGTGAACAACAGGGGACCGGCACCGCTGATCCGATACGCCGTGAAGACATCGAGCACGGGGACGAACGCCTTGGCACGGGGCTTTCCCGCCTTGGCGAATATACCGGCATAGCCGATCGCGCAGAACAGGAACAGCATGCCGGCCACGATCCGCGCCGCAGATGCCCCGATCATCTGGGCGAAGGGAGAACCGGGCACGAGCAGCCGTGCGATGAGCATCGGATACATGGGCTCATCCCAAGGCACCGGAAGAGAGCGCGGCAAGGGCAGCCCCCATCGCGGCTGCGGCCACAAGGCCGACAACGATCAGGACGACCCTCGTGAAGGTACGTGCCAGACGCGCCGATGAAGCACGCTGGTAACGCCCAAGCGAATACTCGTCACGCGAGAAGGGCTTGTAATCCGGCGCGCTCAGCGTGTCGCGGCGCAGCGTGGGCTTGCCCCCCTGCGCATGGGCATTCTTGCGGGCGATCAGCATCCGGTCGACGGGACCGTATGAATCCAAGACACTCACGATCGGCTCCTGTCCGTTTAAGCTGCACATGCGATCGATAGCGCTATTGTAGCGCATGGCCGCATCGCTATGAGAGGACGATGCCGCCCAACCAGCCCCAGCGAGGGGTCGAGGTGACGCCGAACTCGCTGATCCACGATGAGAGGCTCTGCGTTATCACATACCCGCTCGCGCTGTGGCGCACGAGGCCGTTGCCGATGTAGATGCCGATATGGCCGTAGAGGATGGCCGCATAGGAGTACGGTTCGGTGGGAACGGCGATGATCATGCCCGGCTGGATCGCAGACGGGTCGGATGTGTAGCAGTAGGCCCAGTACATATCGCAGGCATTGCCGTAGATGGCGCCGACGCCGGCGTTCACGAAGACGTTGGTCACCCATGCGGCGCAGAACCCGACGCCTGCGGAAGGCGTCCATGACGCAGCATCGATGACCGCGCTCTGGGAACCCGAAGCGCCTTCGAAGGACACCGAACCGGAGTAGGAACCACCCGCCGCGATAGCGGCCTGGCGCTCGCGCTCGAGGCGCTCCGCCTCCTCCTTGGCCGCCAAGATCTCGGCGTCGCGCTGCTCGATGAGCGCCTTGACCTCGTCGTCCAAATCGTTCAGGACGTCTTGGACCTCGGCTTGCTTGTCTTGGAGCGCTTTAAGCTCGTCCTCCTGCTGCCGGCGCAGGCTCTCGAGCTCTTCCTGCTGCTCCTCGAGGTTGCGCTTATCCTGCTCGAGGGCTTCCTTATCCTCCTTGATGCTCTCGATCATATCGCGGTCGGACTCGGTGATCTTGTCGAGATAGTAGATATTGGATGTGAGCTCGTCGAAGGAGGTGGCGGAGAGGAGCAGGTCGAGCATGCCCTGGTTGCCCGACTTGTAGGCGCTCGACATGCGGGCGCCGAGACGCTCCTGCTTGCGCTCGATCTCGCGCTGCTTGCGCTCGATCTCGCGCTCGAGAGCCTCTATCTCCTTGGTCACGCGCTCGATCTCATCGAGCGTCTTGGAGTGCTGCGAGGCGAGATCCGCATATTCCTGGCCGATGCGATCGAGCTCGGCTGCGACCTCGTCGTAGCGCGCCTGCGCATCTTCGAGGGCGGCCATGGTCTCCTCGCTTGCCTCGAACTCGTCGTCGGCGTGGGCGAGACGGGGCGCGGCGGACAAGGCGGCGCCGAATCCCATGATGAGGCGCAGCGCATCGCGCCTGGTGACCGTACGCGAAGGAAGGAGGTGCATACCGCGCTTGCCTAGATGCCTTCCGGCCATTCGAACTCCTTGCGACGTTTAGGATGCATTGACATACGCCTACGATTCTATCGCAAATAGCATCCTGTATGCGAAATACACATCAGGGCGATACCGATGGCAGGGTATCATAGGCCCATGAGGCATAATCCATGAGGGGAAATGCGGCCATGGCTTGGTGTAGCGTCGAGGGCGGCAAGGGGGGATGGCATTGGCGCCTCGAGCACTTCGCGATGGCGCTTTCGCTCATATTCCTCGAGATCGTGTTCAAGCTCGCGACCGGCTCGCCCTTCTTCCCCGCCATCATCCCCATCATCCTACTCTCGTCTGCCATCGGCCTCGCCGCAGAATTCCTCGTCTCGCTCCTGCCGCCCTTAGCGGCTTCCATCGTACGGCGCCTCTCCCTGCTCTCCTTCGGGGCCATCTTCGGCATCGAGTACTTCGTCTTCCGCGCGTTCAAGGTCTTCTACGACGTCAAGACGGTCCTCGGCGGGGCGGGCGGCGTCGCGAACCAGTTCGCCGGCGAGGCCCTGAGCCTCATCCTCACGCCCTCGGGCATCATCCTCGTCATCTTGTTCCTGCTTCCCTTCGCACTCTCGTGGCGCATCCCCATCGAGCGGGGCGCGTATGGACGCGAGAAGAGCTGGCCCGCGCTGGCCTTGGCGGGATCGTCGCTTGCGCTATGCTTGGCGGCGCTTCCCACCATGGGACCGTTCGGCGAGACCTTCTTCGCCCGCTACAACTTCCAGACCTCCGTGCCCAATTTCGGCCTTGCGACCAGCATCATCAAGGACATCCATGCTGCCGGCGCAGGCTCTGCGGCAGAACGTGGATTCGATATCGGGCAGGAGACGGACGTTCCCGCAATCGTGCTGCAGGCGGGCAGGGGCATCGCATCGCCGCTCTTCCGCAGCATCGGGAACTATGTCGATGCCGATAGCTTCGAGCCGAACATGATGAGCATCGACTTCGCAGCGCTCTCCGATGATTTCGAATACACCGACGCCTATGTGCGATCGCTTGCACCCACGGCGCGCAACGCCATGACGGGCATCTTCACAGGATACAACCTCATCTTCATCTCCGCAGAGGCCTTCTCGGCCGAAGCCATCCGCGCGGATACCACGCCCACGCTCTACCGCCTGGCCAGCAAAGGAATCCAGTTCACCGACTACTACCAGTTTGCAACCGCCGGCACCACGGGCGGCGAATGCGCCAATATCTTCGGCTGCCTTGCCACCGAGGGAGGCGACTCGGTCAAGGGCAAAGCCTACGACAACAACTACTTCACCATGGGCAATGTCCTCAACCGCCTCGGATACAACGGCTGGGCGTTCCACAACAACACCCACACCTATTACGATCGCGACATCACCCACGAGAACCTCGGGTACAACAACGGTTTCATGGGTTATGGCAACGGTATGGAGCAGTGGGTCGCGTGGCAGTGGCCCGAATCCGACCTCGAGATGATGCAGGGCACCTTCGATGACCTCTATGGCAACGCAGAACCCTTCAACGTGTACTACATGTCCGTCTCCGGCCACGGCGGATACTCGTGGGACGGAAACATGATGTCGAGCAAGAACCGGGAGGTCGTCGAAGCGGCGCGCCTCGACTATTCCGAGCCGGTCCAAGCCTACCTCGCCGCCAACGTGGAGCTCGACCGTGGCGTGGGCTACCTCGTCGAGCAGCTCGAGGCGCGCGGCATGGCGGACCGCACCGTCATCGTCATCAGCGCCGACCACTTCCCCTACGGGCTCGACTCCGACGGCTCGCTCTCCTGCCTCTCCGAACTCTACGGCTACGATGTCGAGAACAGCATCGAGCGCGACCACAACCGCCTGATCATCTGGTCCGGCAGCCTCGAGGGTGCGGATCCCATCGTGGTGGATGACCCGGTCTCGGCGATCGATATCCTACCCACCCTCCTGAACCTCTTCGGCGCGGAGTGGGATTCGCGCCTGCTTCCCGGTCGCGACGTCTTCTCGGAAGCCCAGCCCGTCATCTTCAACCTCTCCTATGACTGGGTAAGCGATCTGGGCGTCTATTTCGCCGACTCGGGCACCTTCATCCCCAACGAGGGTGCAACGATTCCCGACGGCTATGTGGAGGCGACCACCCGCTCCGTCGAGAACAAGGTCAACTTCTGCGCAGTTCTTCTGGAGTACGACTACTACGGCCATCTTTTCGGCGCAGCGGGCGACGTGCAGGCTGTGCATGATGCGGGTAAGGAGCGCTACGTACCGCCCCAGGACTCAGACGCCGGCGGATGAGGGAAGGCGCCCGACCAGTAGCTGACGCAGCGATGGCGCGGCGATCGTCTCGGCGTGGAGGGGCGCGCATGCCCTCCCGATTCAGCCGAAGAGCTCGCGATCGAGGGCGTCGAACTCCTCGGGGACATGCGCGAGATCGCAGCCGAACTGTCCGGCGATGGCCTCTGCTTGGGCGCGCCGAAGACCGGCCATGCCGTCTTCCCCCCGCTCCTCGTAGATATCCGCAACGCGATCGAGGGCGTAGCCCACATACGCCGCGAGGCCCTCGCCCATACCCGAGAGGATCATGAGCTGCACGAGGCTTTGCGGCGCAAGGATCGACGCCGTATCGGGATCGAGCCCGAGAAGCCCGGCCACGGCACGCTCGGCCTCGATGCAGCCATCGCCGTCCTTCTCGAGGACGGCCCTACGCAGGGCACGGGAGAGCAGCTCGACGAAGCGTATGATGATGTCGAGCAGATAGTCGTGCTGCAGCATGGTCACGAAACCCCTTGGGGAGGCATGATGCGGAGATGGTCGAACGCGGTAAGCGTTGCCATGCGGCCCTGCGGGGTGCGCAGCATGAGGCCGCGCTGCATGAGGTAGGGCTCGTAGACATCCTCCAGCGTTGAGGGATCCTCGGAGATGGCGCTTGCGATGGTCGAAAGCCCCACGGGACGGCCGCGGAAGGTCTCGCAGAGGGCGTGGAGGATCTTGAGATCCATGGAATCCAAGCCCAGCTCGTCGATCTCGAAGAACTTGAGCGCGGTGGCAGCGAGCTTTGCACCGATGGTGCCGTCGCCGCGGACCTGTGCGTAGTCGCGCACGCGCTTGAGCAGGCGGTTGGCGAGACGCGGCGTGCCCCGGCTGCGCGATGCGATCTCGAGGGCGCCCTCCGCGTCGATCTCGACGTCGAGCAGATGGGCGGAGCGCCGGACGATCTGGGCGAGCTCTTCGGTGGAGTAGTAATCCAGGCGATAGGAGATGCCGAAACGATCGCGCAAAGGACCGGTGAGGAGGCCCGTGCGCGTGGTGGCGCCGACGAGCGTGAAACGGGGCAGGTCGAGGCGGATGGAGCGGGCCGCAGGGCCCTTACCGATGATGATATCGAGGAAGAAGTCCTCCATGGCAGGGTAGAGCACCTCCTCGACCTGGTGATTGAGGCGGTGGATCTCATCGACGAACAGGACATCCCCTGCTCCGAGGTTGGTGAGGATGGCGGCGAGGTCCCCCGTGCGCTCGATGGCGGGACCGCTCGTGGTATGGAGCCGCGCATCCATCTCGTTGGCGACGACACCCGCGAGCGTGGTCTTGCCCAAGCCCGGAGGGCCCGAGAAGATGACATGGTCGAGCGGCTCGTTGCGGCTCTTGGCGGCTTGGATGAGCACGCGCAGGTTGTCGCGCACGCGCTGCTGGCCGCAGTACTCGTCGAGCGTCTTGGGGCGCAGCGTGCGGTCCTGATCGAGATCCTCGGAGGTGAGCTGGCCCGTCACATCGCGTGCAGCGCTCTTGGGAGCTTGGGCGGCATCTGCGAACAGGTCGTCATCGGAGGCCTCCCACATCACCGCTCACCTCCCAAGCGCTTGAGGGCATACGAGAGCAGCTCCTTGGTGTCCGAGACGCCCGCCTCGGCGGCTCCCGCGAGGGCAAGCTCGACCTCGGCCGACGTGAAGCCCATGGAGAACAGGGCGTCGGCAGCCTCTGCGGCGGGGCCGCCAGACGCGTCCTCCTTCGCGCCGCCCGGTGCGTCGGTGAGGCCGACGAGCTGCTTGAGCTCGCTGTTCCTCTGGAAGACATCGGAGAGCTCGACGAGCAGGCGCGATGCCTTCTTCTTGCCCACGCCCGGTACCCGGGACATGCGCGTCGCATCCTGCAGGGTGACGACCGTGGCGAGTTGGGCGGGCGTGAAGGTGGAGAGCACGGAGAGGGCGAGCTTGGGACCCACGCCCGAGATGGCGCGGAGCTGGTCGAACAGCGCGCGCTCCTCACGCGTGGCGAAGCCGTAGAGCTCCTGGGCGTCTTCGCGCACGATCAGGCGCGTGAGGACGGTGACGCCGGAAGTGCCCGCCACCGGCAGCGACGAGGCGGTGAGGGCGGATATGCCGAGCTCATAGCCCACGCCGCCGCAATCGATGACCGCATGGGTGGGCAGGATCTCGATAAGCGTTCCCGTAAGCTGGACTATCAAGGGGACACCTCCATCGCGATCGAGGATCCCGCAGGGACATAGCTGTTGGAATGGTGGGCATGGCAGAGAGCCGCCGCAAGGGCGTCTGCCGCATGATCGGGCTCGGGATCGTGGTCGAGCGCGAGCACGTGGCGCACCATATAGGCAACCTGCACCTTATCGGCGGCTCCGGTACCCACAACCGCCTGCTTGATCTGCAGGGGCGTGTATTCCCCCACGGCAAGCCCCGATGCGGCGCAGGCGGCGATGGCCGCTCCACGCGCCTGCGCGGTGGGAATGGCCGACCGCGCGTTCTGGCCGAAGAAGATGCTCTCGATGGAGAGGTCGGTAGGACCGTACTTCCGGATGACCTCCGTGATAGCGCGGAAGATACGGCCCAAGCGCATGTCGATGGGCTCGTTTGCCGTGCTGGCGATGCAACCGTAAGCGCGGGCGCGCGCAAGCGGGCCGCGTGTCTCGACCACGCCCCAACCGGTATGAGCGAGACCTGGATCGATGCCGAGGATGATCACATGCCCTCCCACAGATGCTCGAACGTCCGTTCTATTCTACCACAGCCTCCACCCGGACATCCCATCAGTTATCGGAAAAAGGGATGCCGAAGGGCCAGGCGGTATCCCCGTCTCCAAGGTGCGGGCGCTGCGAGGAATCCCTTTCCTGCGGATTCTGCGCGCCGAGACCGCCGAACAGCCCGCCCGCGAGCGCGAGATCGCGCAGGAAGCCCAGCGAATCCTCGAGCTCCCGATGCATGGCCGCAGACGGGGACGCGTCTGGAGAGGAGCCGAGCAGCCGCAGATAGCTGTCCAGATGCCGCCAGTCCTGTTCACCGCCGGCGCGCGCACGGTCGTGCCAGCGCATACCGAGGGGCTGGACGGTTTCCATAAGCGATTGCGAGGAGATGACGAGGACGCGCGGCGCCGCGAGGCGCGCCCTGCGGCGGATGCGCAGGAGCTCGAGGATACGCTCGGCAAGCTCGCCCCCCCTATCCTCCTCGACGATCTGGGTATGGCTGCGACCCCATTCGATCCTTCCCGAAAGCACATAATCGATGAACTCGAGTTGGGAATCGGCGGTGATATAGCGCTCCATCATTCCCTCGACTGCAGGAGCCTTCCATGCCCGCATGGAAGCGGGGCTGATAACCTGGGAGATGGTGTTGCGCAGGCGGGCGAGGGCCACCACGTCGGAGCGGTACACATCGCCCAGGGGCGCAAGGCCCCCCACGGACAGCGCACCCGAGCGATTCTCGAGCGCGAACCCCGTCTTATCGAGGTTTATGAGGGGAAGCGCATCGGAGCAGCGGACGAGTTCGGCGCGCTTGAGCTCGGCGCAATCGAGGGATGCACCCTCGGGAATCTCCGTCGCGTCGATGCGCAGGCGGGCAGCGAGCTCCCTCGCCGCGCGGTCGAGCTCGGGCGAGGCCGCTCCGCCCACGACGGCATGGACATTCATGGGACCCAGCGCATCGCAGGCGAGCGTGGCGACAACGGAGGAGATGAGCGAGCCGTCCATGACGAGGGCGACATCGCGGACACCCTCCGCCGCGCAGAATCCGGAAAGGCCCGAGATGAGCGCATTCATGAGCGTGAGCAGGCGATCGGGAACATCGGGCGTGAGCGGCTGCGCCAGCGGGCCCTCGGAGGCGGGATCGACGGCGCAGAGGAGGAGGGCCTCTTCGAAGGAAGGGGCCTCGGCCGCAAGCTCGCCCCAAGGCGCCAGCACGAACGAGGCGCCTGGGAACACCTGCGCGTCGTACACGCCGAGCGAGCCGACCGCTGCGAACCATGCACCCATATGCTCGACATCGGCGATGAAGCGCGATTCCGCGAGCGCGGACGCAAGATGGGTCGAGGGATTGTCGTGGCAGAATCCGTATGTCGGCGCATACACGACGAGGTCGTAGGCATGGCCGAGGGAGCCCAGCGCGTCCAGCTCCTCGAACGTGAAGGCGACGGCGATACGCACGCCATCCATCTCGAAGGAGGGGATGCCGCGCGCACCCGCGCCGCCGTTCTTTTCAGCCAAGCCCTGCTTGAAGGATTCGAACTCGGCTTCCATGCGCAGCAGGCGAAGCTCTCCCGCGCGTATGAGGACGACCTCGTAGAGCGGTACGCCCTCGAGCGATGCAGCCACGGGGATGAGGCAGTCGAGCGGTGCCTCATCGGCGAGATCACGCAGGTTCTGGATAAGATCGCCCAAGAAGCCCTCCTGATCCGCCCCATCCACCGGGCAACCGCCCGTCAGGACGTGCGCGGGGAAGATGGCCAAACGGGCACCGGATTCCCGGGCGCGGTGCGCGAACCCGAGCATCCGCGTGCAGGTCTCCTCGAAGGCGCCTGCGATCGATTGCATCTGTACGATAGCGATGTTCATGGATATCCCTCCGCATCTCCCTCATACCATCTTAAGGCTTGGGAAGGTGCGGAGGGACGATATGCTGCTCCGATGTCGATGGAAACGGCTAGCAGTCGGCCTTCCAGAGTCCGTGGAGGTTGCAGTAGGCGTAGACGACCGCATCCTCGCCGGTCTTGCGGAATGTCGCCTCGGGAGCGTCGCCGGGGTTCAGGTACTTGACGGCGACCTTGGTTCCATCGGCGAAGGCGATCCACTCGATGTAGTGCTCGGGGAGCATGGGATGGTCGACCGAGCCCACGCGGGCGATGACCGTATCGCCCTCGAGCGTGACGGCGGGGACGTGCTTCTCGACAGCCGCATCGATGGCCCCGGCGGCGAGCAGCTCCATCTCCTCACCGCAGCAATGAGGCGTGACACCGCCGTCCTTGACGACCAAGACGATATTGCCGCAATGGTTGCAGCGATAGAACTTGACTTCTGCCATGTGGGTTCCTCTCTCTTGTAGGGTTTCCTCCCCCCTCGCTGATAACCATAGCATCAAACGACAGCGGGCAGGGCGGCAAAAACGTGCGGGAATCCCCTATCCGATGAGCTCGAAGAGAAGCAGGACCAGGATATCGAAGGTCGTGCGGGCAAGGGATGCGGTGAGCGCCGTGCTGCCGAGCAGGGGGATGCTCACCGCGGACCAGGCGAAATGGAAATCGAGGCAATGGATCAGGTAGAGGCGCATGCACGAGCGGCCGATATATGTGCCGCCCGAAAGGATGCGCTGGAAAAGCGCCCTCCCGGGTGCAGACGAGAGCAGCCCCTCGATGACGAAGCACGCCTTCATGAGCAGGAAGCTGGCGCTGATGGCACCCGCGAACGCCAAGGGGAGGAACAGGTACGCGCGGCCGAGCATGCTGACCGCCTGGACCCGCTCGGGCATGCCCGTGGAGATCTCGGCGATCCATACGCCGAGCGATACGAGGATATGGACCGGCTTGTCCGCACGCTCCATGGATCCGCTCGCGCGCAGGGCATGCCCGCACCACAGAAAGAAGCATCCCACCAAGCCGATATCGGCGGCAAGGGGAAGCCAGATGCCGAGCACGCCGCCGATAAGGTGGCCCGCCCCCGCAACGGCCGCGCATGCGATGCCCTGCGCGGGCAGCGGGAGCTTGCGCCTCTCGAAGATGTGGAGCAGTGCGTTGAAGACGACGCGCGCTACGAAGAGCGCGACGAGGAACCAGGTCGCGCCCACGGACGGGATATCGTGGTTGTCGCCGGCGACGTAGACGAACGATTGCGCCAGCGCGATAAGCTCGCCCATGCGCCCGCTCTGCGTCCAGATGAGGAGGTCGGGGATGGAACCGGCGATGTACATCAGGGTATAGGGCAGCAGCAGGCGTTTCGCCGACGAGGCGGCCATGCGGCCCATCGGCTTCCTGGAGAACGTGTATCCTGCGATGACGAAGAAGAACGGCATGTGGAACGAGTAGATGATCGGGCGGATACGGGAACCCACGGGGAAGGTATGGCCCCACACCACTGCCACGAATGCCATCGCCTTGGCAAGATCGACCCACCCTAGACGTTTTCCCTCCACTACCCCACCCTCCTCGAACGAGACGCCCGCGACCCCACCCTAGACCACGCGGACGGTGGCGAGACGATCGAAGAGCTCGACGACCTCCGCCAAGAGGACCATGTTGTGGGCATCGATGCGCGACGGAAGCTCCATGCGCATGGTCTCGCCCGAGGAGCCTACGACCCGAAGCTCCACGCGATCCATGCCCCGGTAGCGCCCGAACACCGTGCCGAGCTCGTCCATGCGGGAGCGCGAGAGCATGCGGGCGGGGATGTCGATCTCGACGACCTTGGCACGATTGGCCTCGTCGGAGAGGACGAGCGGCTCGACGCTTTGGCAGATGAGCTGGTCGCCGCGATCGGAACGCTCGAGCTTGCCCGAGAGCCTGACGAAGACGTTGGCGCTCGCCTCCCCGGTACCGGCATCCACATGGCCGGCAAGGGCTGCGGCGCACTCCCGGTAGAGCTTGGGGAAGACGACGCACCCCACCTCCCCCTCCATATCCTCGAGCGTGAACACCGCCATGGCGTCGCCGTTCTTGGTGTTCTTCTTCGAGAGGCCCGTGACCATGCCCGCAAGCCTGATGGTCTGGCCTTCGGGTACCTTGTGGCGCACGCGCGCGGCACCCGTCGCGGAGTCGACGGACTCCTCGGAGCTCTCGATATCGCCCACGGTATAGTCGCGCGCTTTGGCGAGCGCGTACTCGTAGGGGCGCAACGGGTGATCGGAGACGTAGATGCCGAGCATCTCATGCTCGAATGCCAGCTTGAGGCTGCGATCCCATTCGATGCCGTCGGACGGGGGGATGTTGCTCGAGAAACCGTCGATATCGCCGAACAGGTCGAACATGGAGAGCTGGCCCACCGCGCGCTCCTTCTGGCGGCGGGCGCTGGCATCGATGATGTTCTCGGGATTGCCCTCGTCGATGAAGCGCATGAGCTGCATGCGGGTGTAACCGGTGGAGTCGAATGCGCCGCTCTTGACGAGGGCGCCGATGACGCGGCGATTGGCTTGGGTGTTATCCACACGCTCGCAGAAATCGTAGAGGCTCTTGAACGGACCGCCTTTCTCGCGCTCGGAAAGGATGGCCTCGCCCACGCCCTCGCCCACGCCGCGGATGCCCGCGAAGCCGAAGCGGACGCCTTCGGCGGTAGCCGTGAAATCCTTGCCGCTCTCGTTGATATCGGGGGGGAGGATGGCGATGCCCTCATGGCGGCAGGCCGAGATGTAATGGGTGATCTTATCGGTCTTGCCCATGTAGCTCGTGAGCACCGAGGCCATGTATTCTTTGGGATAGTGCGCCTTGAGCCATGCCGTCTGCATGACGAGGATGGCGTAGCCCGCGGAGTGGCTCTTGTTGAAGGCATAGGACGCGAACTCGAGCACGTCATCCCAGATGCGCTGGGCGGTCTCGCGGGAGAATCCGTTGCGCACGGCACCGTTCATCCAGTGGTCGCGCATGGTCTCGTCGGTGCCATCATCCCAATGCTGCACGACGGTCTCCATGAGCTCGATATGCTTTTTCGCGACGGCCTTGCGCACCTTATCGGACTCGCCCGCCGAGAAGCCGCTCATGCGCATGGAGATCTGCATGACCTGCTCTTGGTAGACGATGGTGCCGTACGTCTCGTTCAGGATATCGGAGAGGCGGTCATCGTAGAAGACGATCTCCTTCTTGCCGTTCATGCGGTCGATGTAGAGATCGACCATGCCGGCGCCGATGGGCCCTGGGCGGTAGAGGGCGATCAGGGCCGTGACCTGAGCGTAGGTACGCGGCCGCATGCCCTTGATGGTGGCCGTCATACCTGCGGACTCGATCTGGAAGACGCCCGCGGTGCGTCCCTCGGCCATGAGGCGGTAGATCTCGGGATCGTCGAAGGGGACCTCGTCCACGTCCACATCGATACCGTAGTTCTCCTTGATGTTCTTGAGCGCCTTGGAGATGACCGTGAGGGTGCGCAGGCCCAAGAAGTCCATCTTGAGAAGCCCCATGTCGGCGACGAGGCCGCCCGCATACTGGGTGATCTCGACGCCGCCCTTGGTATCGAGCTTGGTGGGCACGTGGTCGTTCACGGGTGTGGGTGTGATGAGGACCGCGCAGGCGTGCACGCCCTCGCCGCGGGTGAGGCCCTCGATGGCGAGGGCGGCGTCGATGATGCGGTGGTTCGTCTCGTCCTTATCGGCCTCGACGAAGTCGGGGGAGTACTGGTCGGCGTGCTTGGGATCTTTCTTGAGCGCGTACGCGAGCTTGGCACCCGGAGAGTTGGAGATCATCTTGGAGAGGCGCTGTCCCAGCCAGACGGGCTGGCCGAGCACGCGCGCGGCATCGTTGATGGCCTGCTTGGCCTTGATGGTGGAGTAGGTGATGACATGGCTCACGCGCTCCGCGCCGTAGAGCTGGCGCACGTGGTCGACCACCTCGAGGCGGCGCTCGTCATCGAAATCCATATCGATGTCGGGCATCTCGGAACGCTGCGGCGAGAGGAAGCGTTCGAAGAGCAGGCCGTTCTCGAGCGGGTCGAAGGTGGTGATATCCATGGCATAGGCGACGATGGCGCCGGCCGCCGATCCGCGGCCCGGCCCCACGCCGATGCCGTTCTGCTTGGCCCAGCGGACGTACTCCTGCACGATGAGGAAGTAGTCGGCGAAGCCCTTCTCGCAGATGATCCTGTACTCGTACTCGAAGCGCTCGGCGACCTTGATGCCCGCTATCGAGATGTTTCGCCAATCCGGCCCGTAACGGCGTTCGAGGCCCGCCTCGCACTCTTTGCGGAAACGCTCCTCGGAAGTCTCGCCATCTTCGAGCAGCGGGAACTTGGGCAGGTACATATGGGACCAGTCGAGCTCGTAGGAGCACGCATCGGCTATCGCGACGGTGTTCTCGAGCGCCTCGGGGCACCAGGAGAAGAGCGCGCGCATCTCCTCCTCTGATTTGAGGTAGAACTCCGACCCCTCCATGTGCTTGCGGTTGGCCTCGTCGATGTTGGATGCGGTGCCGATGCAGCTCATGATGTCCTGCGTGGCGGCATCCTCGCGCCTGAGGTAGTGGATGTCGTTGGTGGCGACCACCTTGATGCCGAGGCGCTGGGCGAGCTTGACCAGATGCCGGGAGAGCGATTCGTCCGTCCAGCCATTCCTGAACGAGAGGCCGTGGTCTTGGATCTCGATGTAGAAATCGTCGCCGAAGATCTCCTGGTAGGTGAGGGCCCATTGCTCCGCCTGATCCGTGAAGCCGTCGAGGATGCTCTGGGGGATGATGCCCTGCACGCAGGCCGAAGTGCAGATGATGCCCTCGTGGTAGCGCTTGAGCATATCGAGCGTGGTGCGGGGCCGATAATAGAACATCTCGTTGGCGGCCTCGGACATCATCTTGAGGAGGTTGTGGTAGCCCGTCTCGTTCTTGGCGAGCAGGATCATGTGGTAGCGGCGCTGGTTGGCGGAGACCTTCTCGACGGCGTCGTCGGTGATGAAGTAGGCCTCGCAGCCGAAGATGGGCTTGATGAGCGGCGTGGGTTTGACGGCATCGACAGCAGCCAGGGAATGGGTGCTATTCCAAGCAGCCACATCCCGCTCCCATTGGGCATGGGCGCGCGCATGGGGGGCGGCACCGGGCGCATCGGGCTGGGGCTCCTCGAGATCCCACCCTTTCTGGAAGCACTCCCGATCATGCTCCCACTGCTTGAAGTCGGCCATGCCGCTGTTGTGCTTTCGGCAGGCAAGGTCGAAGTTGGGGATGCCGAAGAGGTAGCCGTGGTCGGTGAGCGCGATGGCGGGCATGCCCAGCTCGACGGCAGCATCGACCATGGTGGAGATGCGCATCGCCCCATCGAGGATGGAGAAATCGGAGTGGTTGTGGAGGTGTACGAACGCCATCGGCTCTCCTTACCATGCAAAGGCCGTATCTATTCAGCATAGCATCAAAAAAACGAATGTATGTTCGATGCATCGAAGCGGTAGCGCGCG
Organism: Coriobacteriales bacterium OH1046; assembly: GCA_004010535.1. Classification (GTDB taxonomy): domain Bacteria; phylum Actinomycetota; class Coriobacteriia; order Coriobacteriales; family Atopobiaceae; genus RUG721. The sequence continues at coordinate 46,068 of RQYE01000008.1, forward strand.
ACCACGGGCTCCTCGGATCCGTCCACCAACTCAACACAAACGAACGCGCACGCGACGCTCTCGTAGCCGAGCTCCATCAGCACGCGCGCATAGAAGTTCGCCTGCATGGCATGGCGAGCGGCGATTCCCTCGGGCGTGAGGCCCACATCGCCCGTCTTGTAGTCGATGACCAGGGCATGCTTCGATCCCGGATCGGTGCAGAGCAGGTCGATGGCACCCTCGAGGTACGAGCCGTAAGGAGCATCGATCTTGAGGAAGAACGGCACCTCGGCGCGGCGGGTGGCGAAAGAGAGCGTCTCCTGCCTGATCGAGGACGTCCACCAGCGTTCGAGCGCGGAGACGAGGCGCGCGCGTTGGGAGCGCGTGAGCTGCCAGATGCGCGCAGCGGCATCGATGCGCTCCTTCGAGGGAAAGCCGCCGCTCTCGACTATGGTTTGGGCGAGCTGGTGGAAGGCCGATCCGAGATCGGTGGCCTTGTCGGCGTCGTCTGCAGAGGGCGGCGGCACGGCACCGTCTTCCTCCGCGATGGGCGCGGCAGAGCGGATGATCTTGTCCGGGGGCTCCTGCCCCCCGTCCTCGGATCCCCGTCCTCGACCGCGCAGAAGCTCCGCATGGACCGAGGAGTAGCTGAAGACGCCCACGCGCATGCTCCAAGGCCGTGCGGCACGGCGCGCCTCGGCGATGCCGTCAAAGACGGCGGGATCGTAGAGCTCGACGGAGGATGCCCGCACTTCGGCGATGCCGATCGGCTCGAACGCCCCCCCGCCATCGAACGGCGGGAAGGGGGTGCCCGATCCATCGACGGCGGGCTTCTCCACCTGCACGCGGCGCACCAGCGCGGGCGCGCTGCCGCCGTACTCGATCTGGGAGAGGCCCGGTGCGGGCAGATCGGCTCCGAAGAGCGCCGCACAGGCATCGCTCGCAAGCTGCGGCGCCCAATGCGTGCCGCCGGCATTGGCGCTCTTGGTGACCTTGACCGAGACGCAGAGGATGAGGGCTTCCCGGGCGCGGGTGAGGGCGACGTAGAGGAGCCGCCCGCGCTCGGCCTGCTCGGATTGCCTGCTGAGAAAGCTCAGGTAGCGCGCCCAATCCTCGATTGGGGCGGAGGTGGATGAGGGGGGCTCGGGCACGGCGTCATCCTCAAGGTGCGCGGATGCCGATGCGGGGATGAGCGCCGCGAATATATCGGAGCCGATGTGCTCGCTGACGATGCTGCCGTCAGAGGCGCGGGGCGAACCCCAGAGCTCGGCTACCGCGCAGACGGGGAACTCGAGGCCCTTCGAGGCGTGGATCGTCATGACACGCACAACGCCTTGGGCGCCCACGTCGAGCGAGGCGAGTCCTTGACGCGTCACGGCAAGCCAGTTCGAGAACTCGTGCGCCGCGCGGGAGATGCCGTAGCCTCCTTGATCGGCGAGCTCGGAGGCGAAACGGATGGCGGCGAGCGCATTGGCGGCCGCAGCGATGCCCTGGGGACCCCTCTTCTCGAGTCGGGAGATCCAACCCGATTCGCGGACGATGCCCTCGAGCACATCTGCGAGCCGCCAGCTGCGCATGCGCCCGAAGGCACGGCCTATCACATCTGCGGCACGCAAAAGGCATGCGGAAGGTCGGGCGTGCGCGCACAGGGACTTCGGGCCTCCCTCTATAAGGGCGAGGAAGCCCTCGGCGAGCTGGCGCTTGTCGAATCTTCGCGTATCGGCCTCGTCGGCAGGCACATGATCGCGCGTGGCGAGCAGGCAGATATCGTTGGCATCGCAGTAGAAGAGCTCGCTCGTGAGAACCGGGTAGAGGCCCGATCGGGTCGCATGGGGATTGGCGAGCAGGTTCACGAGCGCGCAGACGAGGCCGACCTCGGCGGCATCGGTGAAGGTTGAGCCGCCCGACACCACGCAGTCGATGCCGAGGGAGCGCAGCGCATCGAGGTAGACCTCAACATGGCGGAGGGTCCCCATGAGCACGGCGACGTCGGAGGCGGAGCCGCCGGCATCGAGATAGGCCTTGACGCGCGTCGCGAGCTGCTGGGCGCCGATGGCACGGCGCGCGGAATCGGTGCCGTGGGCGCCCGAGGTGAGCTCGACCGTGATGCGCGGAAGGCTGCGGGTCTTGTAGCCGTCTGCACGCGCAGGCGAGGGGGCAAGCGGCATGAAGCCCCCTATGATACCGCTCGAGCAGACCCGCTCGACAAAGGAGAGGATATCGGCATGGCTCCTGAAGTTGGTGGTGAGGCTGCGCCGGCAACCTGCATCGACCTGCTCCCCGCGATGGGTGAAGACGCGCACATCGGCACCTTGGAAGCGGTAGATGGACTGCTGCGCATCGCCCACCGTGGCAAGATGCTCGGCATGGTCGCCTGCAAGCGCGGAGATCATCTGCACCTGCTGCTCGTTGGTATCTTGGAACTCGTCGACCATCACGAGCTTGAACCTGGTGCTGTAAAGCGCGGCGATCTCGGGGTGGCGTGCGAAGGCATCGTGGGTTAGGCGCAGGAGATCTTGGTTGTCGACCATGCCGAGAGCGGCTTTACGCGCACGGAAGGAAGCCTCGACCTCGGATGCGAGATCCACGAGCTGCGTCCTGAGCGATGCGACCGAGATAAGCTCTTTGGAGAGGATGAGGCGCCTGTACTCCTCGCGCAACCCCCTCCAGCTGTCCTTGAGGCCTTTGGAACCGAAGGCGCGGCCGTTGGGAGCGGCGAGCCGATCGACGCAGGCGGCTGCCGCAGCATCGGATAGATCGGACCCGGAAAGAAAGCCCTGCACCGCCTGGATGTGCTGGAGGAGGCGGGCGTGGGCCCCGTCGTTGGTAGGGCCGGCTTTGAATCCCATGCTATCGAGCAGCTGCTCCATGGCACGGCATGAACCGAGATACGCGGAGAGCCGTGCAGAGAGCGGCTCGACGATTCCGGGAAAGCTGAGGGAGCCGAACCCGTCGACGCCCGAAGCTGCGGCAGTGCACAGCTGTTTGACCATGCCGACGATGGAGGAACCGCGATCCTGCGCGCCGAAGCTCCGCGTGCGGATCTCGAAGGCCGCGGAGAGCCGTGCGTATCTGTCGTCGGAGGAAAGGTCGCGCACGCATTCGTCGATCACGCGCTCGAGCAGCTCGGATGAGCGCGTCTCGGGAATGAGGGAGAGCTCGGGGTCGAGGCCCAGCTCGAAGGCGTGGGCCTTGAGGATGCGGATGCACATGCCATGGATGGTGCTGATCCACGCAGCGTCGACCTCGAGGGCATGGGGGGCGAGCCGCTCGTCTTGGCGCAGGCGCATGCGGATCTTCTCGCGGATCTCATCGGCGGCCGCGTGGGTGTAGGTGATGACGAGGATCTGGCCGAGCGAATCGATATAGGGCGTACCGAGCGATCCGGATCCCGGCGTGAGCGCCCATGCGACGCGTTCGGCAAGCGTGGCGGACTTGCCCGATCCCGCCCCTGCCGCAACGAAGAGCGGGGTGTCGAGGGTGGAGATGATAGAGCGCTGCTCCAAGGTGGGGGTGCGTTCGGACATCTTAGCCGAGCCTCCTATCGCAACGCAGCACCGGGCAGAAACGGCATGACTCGGCATCGCGCGGATCCGCCTCGATGCGGGCGGAAGCCAGGCGTTCGACGGCCGCCGCGACAAGCTCCTCGGTAGCATCGAGCAGGCCGTGGAAATCCGTGCCGCGCGGAGGGCACATGGCATTTCCCCATTCCCGCGCGGCATCCTCTCCCATAACGCGCACAAGCGTCTCCTCGGTTGCAAGCCCTGCAAGCGCGTGCTTGTCGGGCACCGCCCCCTGCGTCGAGAGGTATAGGGCGCCGACGACGTTGAGCTTAGGGTAGATCCTCCGAATGATCTGCGCATAGGCGAGCGTTTGGATATGGCGCGGAAGCACGAAGCCATCGAGGGCGAATCCCTCGCCGGGACCCTTCTTGGGAAAGACGTTATAGTCCGAAACGATGCTGAGGGCGCTTTTATGCTTGTAATCGATGACGAGGGCCTCGCCGCGCCCGTTCACGTCGATACGGTCGATGGTGCCCACGAACCCCGCCCCGGCGTAGCGCGCCGTGCGCATGCCCTCCCCGCATCCGAAGCGCAGCTCGAAGTAGCGCGGCTCGAAGCCCGCGAAGCGCTCCTGCTCGAAGGCGAGCGTGGCGTGCAGGTCGCGGCGCAAGAGCTCGACCTGGTACTGCTCGGAAGCGGTATGGGGGACGAGCGAGTGGGACTCCTTGCGCAGGGCCTTCTCACGTTGCAGGGCGAGATGCTCATCGAAGACGGCATCGAGGATCCGCGCCGCCTCGTCGAGGTTGGAAGCGCTTATGCGTGCGCCCGCGATGCAGGCGGCTTCGAGATTATCGATAGGCTCGCCCTCGGCGAGCAGCCCTTGGGCGACGGCGGCACGGTACAGCAGCTCGCCGTGCGTGCGCTCGAGCACCACATGGGCAAAGGAGCCCTTCTGCATGTTGGTGAAATCGGCATCGATGCCATCGACCCTGATACGGTTCTGGGCGTACCACTTGAGCGGACAGTCGAGGTAGGTCTCGATCTGGGTGGCGGACAGCAACAGCCCCCGGGGTTCCCCGGAGCCGGAATGCGGCAGGACGAGCATGGAGCGGTCTTGGATGCAGTCCTCTCCGGGCAACTCCAAGACGGCCGTTTGGAGAAGAGGCGCACCCGAGGCGGACAGCTTGGCGGCAGGCTGGTCTTCCGTCCCCACGATGACGGGCGGCACGGCATCATCGGCGTAGCTCGCCAGAAGCTCGGCGAGGACCACGGCGGGATACGTGGATCTGGCATCGCGGTCATGGAGGCTCATCTCGAGGATGACGGAATGGCGCGCAGCAGCGAGGGAACGGGCGAAGCGGTGGCGGGCACGTGCGAGCGGATCGGCAGGCACGGCGAGCCCGAGCTTGGCGAGCAGGTTCGCGAGCGCGTCGTCCCTCTGCTTGAGGGGCCACTCCGCAGATGTGAGGTGCGTGAATACGAGGGCGTCGCTTGACGCGGGAGCCAGCCGGGCCGCCTCGGCACGCGAGCAGATGCGCACCGTCACGGGCTCTTCCCCCGTGCCGATGCAGAGGCTCCTGCCAAGGGGAATCTCCCCGCACATGAAGGCGAGCAGCTCGACGAGCTCCGGGATGGCACGGCCCTTAGCGCCGGCAGCGGTCATGCCGAGGCGGGCGACAGAGGCTTGGAGCTGGGCGATGAGCTCGAGGGCGCGGACGTCGTCGGATGCGGGATCCGCGCCCGTCTCGATAAGATTGCGCGCAAGCAGATGCGCTGCGGAACCGATACGGCCCTCGATGATCAGACGGACCGCCTGGGCGCAGGCGTGGGAGGTGGTGCCCTCGCGCTGCAGGAGCATCAGGACCTCCCGAGGGCTCAGGGCGCGGTTGCCCCGCAGACGTTTGTCGAGGTTCCATGCCGCCTCCTCCGACACGCCCGAGATGGACGAGAGGAGGAAGTCGACGATAGGACGCGGAGGCCACCACGACATGGGGGGGAGGCCATGTCCGTCGCCCGATTCCCACTGCCGGTCAGCCTCGGCAAGATCGCAGACGCCCGAGGCGAGGGAGAGGAATGCGCGGCAGGCGCCCGCCAAGCACGCGGGACGCTCGTCGGTCCCCTGCACGAAGAGGCCGCGTGCAGCGAGCCGTGCGGAGAGGCCATCCCAGGCATCCCCGGCATTTGGAGCGCAGATGACGATGGAGCGCGCGCCCTCCTCGACAAGACGCTCCACCTCGCGCACGACGAGCTCGGGCTCGGCGAAAGGGCCGGTGGCATGGGCGAGGCGCACGGCACCGGTGGCAACGGGACGCACGACACCCGCCTCTCCTGCGCGGAAGAGGGCCTGCCCGAGCAGGGCAAGCTCATCGGAGGCGGCAGGCGAGGAGCTGCGTGCCGCACGCAGTTCCTCAACCGCGATCCCACGGGCGCGGGCCGCATGGATGAGGGAGGCGACGAGACCGCGCGCGGATTCCGTCTGGGGGCGGCCATCCTCGCAGACGCTCACGCAGACCGGACAGAGCACCGCAAGATCGGCAAGGAAGCCGATGACGGCGAAGGATGCATCGGAAAAGCCCGCGACCACGATCTCGGGCATCGAGACGCCCCGCGCGGCGAAGATGCGCGGCAGGGCGGCCATGGCCTCGCAGGGCTCGGCAAAGCCGCGCTCATGCAGCACCGCCCCATACCGCAAGGCGAGGTCGACGACCTCCTGCTCGCGACCGGAGAGCCCCGCCACGGCATGCGCAGGGAGCCAGGCGAGGGCTTCTCGGGCCAAACGGGACAGGCTGAGCGCCATGCCGGGCGTATGGGAGAGCCCGTCTTGGGCTTCCTGCGCCCCCTGGACGGCGAGATGGTAGGAAAGCGCCAAGCGGATCTGCTGATCGGCAAGCGCGCGGCCATCGCCCCAGACCTCCCAGCGCTCGCGCACCCATGCGGCAGGCGTGGTGCAGGCGATGCCCAGCGAGAGCTCGGGATAGGCGGCGAGCGAGCGCGAGGCATCGAGCGCCTGCGAGAACGAGGGGACGAGCAGCACCGCAGGACGCCCATCCGCGCAGGCGGCTCGGAGCAGCCCGATGAGCTCGGGGGTCAGGATCTCGGGATTGTCTGACGCCAGTACCTGCAGTGACATACGCGCGCACCTTATCCGATGCTTGTTCTCCGAAGACCATGATACCGTGCGCGGCAGACAAAAGCCTCTGGAAGCCGGACATGAACGGGGATCCCCCACGCGTCGGGACATGCATGGACCGCATGCTGCACGCGCGCCCCTATCGCATGCGCATTCCCGCAGGAAGAATCCTCATGACGGTACCGTCACCGGAAGCCTCGCAGGGAAACCTCATCGAGGGGCGCCTTGGAGCGGGGATGCAGCGAGCCCGCGGCTTTCACGGCACGAGCAGGGCCGCTCCCACGAGCCCGGCATCCTCGCCGCACGCGGCAAGCGCGAAGGCGAGCGCATCGGGCGCGAGGACGTAGCCCCTGGCCTTCTCATGGATAAGATCGATGAAGCCCGGATTGTTGAGCGCAACCGATCCGCCCCACACGAAGATATCGGGATCGATGACGGCCGCCACGTTGTTCACCAGTTTGGCGATGTTGACGGCACCGCGCTCAACAACCTCGGCAGCATCGGCATCGCCCTCCTGCCAGAGCGCGAAGAGTCCGCGCGCATCGATCGTGCGCCCCAAGCGCTCGCTTGCCATGCGCCCGAGCGCCGTCCCGCTGCACTGCAGCTCGACGCAACCGGGGTTGAGCCCCGGGCGCACGTAGGGATCGTCGTTCACGATCATCGAGAACACCTCGGCACCGAGCGAATGCGCGCCGCCCACGATCTTGCCCTGGTAGATGTAGCCGCCGCCCAAGCCGGTGGAGACGGTGAGGAAGAAGACCGAATCGTAGCCCCTGCCCGCACCCATGAGCGCTTCGGCAAGCCCCGCCACATTGGCATCGTTGTTGAGGAAGGCCGGTTTGCCGGTGGCCTCGTTGAAGAAGCGCACGACCTCGAATCCCTCCCACGCGGGAAGGTTGGGCGGATTCAAAAACCTGCCTGCGGAGAAATCCGCAGGGCCGGGACCGCCGATGCCGATGCCCCCGTAATCGATGCCCCAGCGCATGAGGGCGGATACGAGCCGGCCTAGATTCTCTTCGGGGCCGCAGGCACGGTCGTTGGGAAATGCCTCCTTGAAGAGGATCGCGCCCTCGCCGTCGCAGGCGGCGACCCTGAGCTGGGTGCCGCCGATATCGATGCCGATACGGTTCATGCCGTCTCCTCCCGCCTATGCCATCACGACGCTATGATAATCGAGTAGGCTCTATGAGGAAGGATGCTGCCATGAAGTTCGCCTATTTTATCTTGGGAAGCTCATTCGACCCCGCGCGCGATCGCGCGAGCATCGGAGACGGCAAAGCGACGATCGTGGGCGTCCCGAGCATCGAGGCCGCCTGCGAGGTGGCGCGCGAACTTGCCGACGACGGCATCGCGGCCATCGATGTCTGCGGGGGCTTTCGCGAGGAGGGCGCCCGCCGCCTCATCGAGGCCACGGACGGCCGCGTATGCATCTGCCCGGCCCATCACCTCCCCGAGCAAGAGGAGCTCAACAGAAGCCTGTTCTCCAAATCCTAGGACCGCCTGCGGGCTTTGCGGAGGCGGCTCGCGCGGTGGTATGCTACTGGCTGCATATGGCGGGAACCCCGAGAGCAGCAGGGCATGGCGCGCATACAACCCGATCGATCGCTGGACGTCACCGAGGGCGTTATCTGGAGGCAACTCCTCCAGTTGGCCGTCCCCGTGTTCCTCAGCGCATTCTTCCAACAGGCCTACGCTATCGGCGATGCGCTGGTCGTAGGCCGATTCGGGACCGAGAACTCGCTCGGCGGCATCCAAGCGACCACGGGCCTTGTGGATCTCGCGCTGGGATTCGCCATGGGTATCGGCGCGGGGGCGACCATCATCTGCGGGCAGTTCTTCGGTTCCGGCGATCATGGGCGGCTCCGCGATTCCGTGCATACGGGCATCGCCTTCTCGCTCCTCGCCGGCATCCTCATCGCGGCCCTGAGCGCCATCCTGTGCGAGCCGCTGCTGCGCGCCTTGGGCACTCCCGCCGAGCTGCTCGATGAGGCGCTCGTCTACGCCCGCGTGTACTCGTCCGGCATGGTCTTCTCCATCGTCTACAACATGGGCGCATCGGTTCTGCGCGCGGTGGGCGATACACGCACGCCCTCGATCATCGTAGCCGTCTGCTGCGCAATCAATATCGCGCTCGATCTGGCCTTCGTAGCCGGATTGGGCATGGGCGCCGCAGGCGCCGCGCTTGCAACCGCACTATCCTTCTTCCTCGCGGCCTCCCTGGTCATCCGGGCGCTCGTGCGCTCCGAGGGGCCCTGGAGGCTCGAAGCCGGGCGTCTGGGCATCGATGGGCATCTCTGCTGGCTCATCATCAAGACGGGTGTGCCGCTCGGCATCCAGACGTCGGCTTACTCGCTCTCCAACATCATCTTGCAATCGACCATCAACTCGTTCGGTGCCGATGCGGTGACGGCATGGGGCATCGCAACGCGCCTGAACTTCTCGCTCGCCATGCTCGTCGAGTCCTTCGCGGTCTCGGTGGCCGCCTTTTGCGCGCAGAACTTCGGGGCGCGGCGCTACGACCGCATGAGGCGGGGCCTCATGGTGGGGCTTGCGCTCTGCATCGTCCCCATGACGGGCATCTCGGTTGCGATGATGATCTTCTCGCTCCCGCTGGCCTCGCTCTTCACCCCCATCCAAGCCGTCAGCGGGCTGGCCGCGCATATGTTCTGCCAAGTCACACCCTATTACGGCATCTACTGTGCAACCCAGCTCATCTCGGGTGCCATCCGCGGCTCGGGCGAGAGCCTGCGGCCCATGCTCATCAACCTTTCCGGGACCTGCGGCCTGAGGCTCTTGTGGCTGCTGCTGTTCGTGCCCGCCCACCATACGATCGACTTCGCGCTCCTCTGCTATCCCCTCGCCTGGATCGCCACCACCATCGTGTTCGCCCTCTACTACCGTTTCGGGCATTGGCTTGCACACGGCGAGGATCACCGGGCGGAGGCGCTCGCATAGGATATCCGCATGCGGGCACGGGCCCTCTTCCTCGAAACGTGCCATACTGGTAGCGGTCCGATCGTCCACAGGAGATACCATGCCCGCATTGATCACCCACCACATCTTCGGCCAGGATGCCGTCGCCAAAATTCCCGAGGGCCTCATCGAGGGACAGGAGGAGCTGCTCGCCTTCCTCCTCGGCAACCAAGGACCCGACCCCTGTTTCACGCGCATGCTGGGCAGGCCCTCCGCCACGGCGGCGGTTCGCAGGCTCGGCAGGGAGATGCATGCCGCGCACGCGTCCGAAGCGCTCTTCGCGGCCCGCAACGCCATCGCCCACCTCCCCGCCTCGGACAGCCGCGTGGGCCGTGCCTTCGTGCTGGGGCTCGTGGGCCACTACGCGCTCGACAGCATCGCCCATCCCCTCGTCTACGCAGGTCAGAAGGAGCTCGCGTCCCTGCACGGCGACCTTTCGGACGCCGAACGCGAACTGCATGGCCTCATCGAATCAGAGCTCGATACCTGGGTCCTCTGGGAGAAACGCAGCCAGGATGCGTCCGATTTCTCGCCTTCGACCGCACTTGCCCGCACCGATGCCATCGACCGCGTCTCGGGTGCCGTCATGAGCGCTGTGGCGCTCAAGGTATTCGGCATCTCCATCTCCTCGGCCGAGTTTCCCGCCGCCGTGCGCGACTACGAGATCTACCTCCGCGCCATCGATGCATACGATTCCCCGAGATCCCTGCTGATCTCCTCGATCGAGACGCTCGTGCGCCCGCACTCGCTCACGCGCGCCATGGCGCATCGCCCGAATCGCACGCATGAGTGCCCCGCTGCGAACCTCGACCGCAACGGCTGGGTGAACCCTTGGACCGGAACGGCATCCACGGCGAGCTTCGCCGACCTCTACGATGAGGCGCTCGAGAAGTACCCGCGTATGGCAGAGACGCTGGTCCGCGGGGATCGCGCGTCCTTCGACAGCATAGGTGCCGGACTCTCCTATGAGGGAAAGCCCGGCACCTGAATCGCACGCGTGTGCGGGATCGGATCAGTCGGCGCGCACGAAGGTCATCACATCATCGCCTTGGACGAGGAGGAGCTGGCCCTCGCCGTCGAGTTCCAGGTCGGCATACTGATCTTCGGTCTCGAAGCTGCCTGCCGAAGCGCTCTCGGCCTTCCAGCTGCAATCGCCCTGGTCCTCGCCGAAGAGCACGAACACGGCGCTCCCGTCCTCATTGAGGGAGAGATCGACCGTGAGGCCGGCCTCCTTCATGGTCTTGATGTCCTCGGCGCTGACCTCGTTGGGGCCGGCGATCGAGACGAGCTCCCAATCACCGATGAAATTGGCCCTGTCCTCCGCGCTGCCGCCGCACCCGATGAGGGTCGCGCAGAGCACGGCGAGAACCGCCAGAAAGCCGATGAGACGCTTCTTCATGATGCTTCTCTCCTTACGCGATGGTGTGAGAAGGGGCACTTCGTGAAAAGCGTACACCATCGCATCCGGATATGCGCCGCCCTGCGGCGTCCATGCATAAAATACCCGTGAATGAGCTGAGCAGCCCGTCATCGGACCGAAGAGCTGCCTATGCGTGCGGCACCTCGCCCGTCTCGATGATGCGGACGAGGTCATCCTCCGCGAGCACGGGGACACCGAGCTCCTGCGCTTTGGCAAGCTTGGAACCGGCAGCTTCCCCCGCGACGACGAAGCTCGTCTTCTTCGAGACGGAGCCCGAGACCTTGGCTCCCAGAGCCTTGAGCGCCGCGCCCGCCGCATCGCGTGTATAGTGCTCGAGCGCGCCCGTGAGCACGAAGGTGAGCCCTGAGAGCGTTTGGGGACGTTCGGGAAGGCTGCGCTGCTCCTCGAGCACGACGCCGGCGCGGCGCAGCCGTTCGAGCACGGCAACGTTCTCGGGAATCGAGAAGAACTCCTGCACCGATGCCGCGATCTTGGGGCCGATCCCATCGATGGATGCGATCTCATCCTCGGGTGCGAGCATGAGGGCGTCGAGCGAGCCGAAATGGCGGGCGAGCAGCTGCGCGACGTTCGCCCCGACATGGCGTATGCCCACGCCGAAGAGCACGCGGGAGAGGCCGCGTCCCTTGGACTCCCCGATCTGGGCCATGATCTTGGCCGCTATGGTGGAGCCTAGGGGAATCCTATCGCCCACGGCATGGTCCTTGGTATCGGTCTCGTAGGTGCGCCCGGTCCACACATCGGCGAGCGTATCCTGATCGAGCTTGTCGTAGAAATCGGCCGCATCGGAGAGGATGCCCTGCTCGATCATGCGGTTGACGATCTCGGCTCCCAAGCCGTCGATGTCCATGGCAGCGCGGCTGCCCCAGTGGATGAGCCGCTCGCTCGCCTGGGCGGGGCAATCGATGGAGATGCAGCGGAAGGCCACCTCCCCCTCCTCGCGCACGACTGCGCTGCCGCAACTCGGGCAATGCGCCGGCATCTCGAAATCCACGGAATCAGCCGGCCTGAGCCCGCGGACGTGCCCCACGATCTCGGGGATGATATCGCCCGCCTTGCGGACCACGATGGTATCGCCGATGCGCACGTCCTTGCGCCTGATCTCGTCGATGTTGTGGAGCGTGGCGCGTGCGATGGTGGATCCCGCGACGAAGACCGGGTCGAACTCGGCGACCGGGGTGAGCACGCCCGTGCGACCCACCTGGATGCGGATAGCGCGCAGCACCGTGCGCTTCTCTTCAGGCGGGAACTTGTAGGCGATGGCCCAGCGCGGGGCGCGGGAGGTGAAGCCGAGTTCTCTTTGGTCGGCGAAGGAATCGACCTTCACGACGACGCCATCGATATCGTAGGCAAGCTCGCCGCGGTGCGCGAGGGCCTCGGCGCAGAACTCATGCACCTCGGCAGCCGAGCCGCAGCGCTTGGCGTGGGGGTTCACCGAGAAGCCCGCAGATTCGAGCCAGAGCAGGAACTCCCACTGGCTGTCCACGTGCAGGGGCGCCGTATCGGCAACGGCGTAGATGAAGGTCGCAAGGTCGCGCGCAGCGGTTATCTTGGGATCCTTCTGCCTGAGCGAGCCTGCGGCCGCATTGCGCGGGTTGGCGAACGGGCTCTTACCCGCCGCATCGGCTTCCTCGTTCAGGTGGACGAAACTGTCCTTGGGCATGTAGACCTCGCCGCGCACCTCGATCGACCGCCCGAAGCCACCGCCGTCGATCCGATCCAAGGAAGCTCGGGCGAGCGAGCGCGGCACATCGGCGATGGTAAGGATGTTATCGGTGACGTTCTCGCCTGTGGTGCCGTTGCCGCGCGTGGCGGCGCGGACGAGCTGCGCGTCGCGATAGGTGAGCGCGATGCCCAAGCCATCGATCTTGAGTTCGCAGGTATAGGCGACCGGATGCGCGGAACGTGCCCCGAGGGCCGCATCGGTGCGGGCGAGCCATCCATCGAGCTCGCCCAAATCCATCGCGTCGTCCATGGAGTACATGCGGGCGGCATGGGTGACTTCCTCGAATTGCCTGGAGACATAGCCTCCGATGCGCTGCGAATACGAATCGGGCTTCACCAGCTCGGGGTGTTCGGACTCGATGCGGAGCAGCTCTTGGAGGAGGCGGTCGAACTCGGCATCGGTCATCTCGGGGGCATCGAGCGCATAGTAGGCGTAGGCTGCCCTCTCGAGCATCTCGTTGAGCTCTGCCGCACGCTCAGCGGGAGCCTTCGCGACGGACGCCCCGTCGGGCAGATCACCGAACAGCGTGGGCCGTGCCCCCTTATCGTTTGACATGTGCCTTCTCCTCGCGTCGTTCGAACAACCGCTATTATCGCACGAACGCGTGAGCAAGAGGACGGAGGCAGCGTTTGCGGAATGGTGGTCCAGCATGGGTAAATACCATGCACTCCAGTGCGCTATCTGGGCTTTCTCCCAGAGAAAAGGCCCGTTGGGGTCTTGGAGTGCATGGTATCGGCGACAGACATAGAGAACCGGCTCCCCGAGGGGAGCCGGCATCAGGAGGCGTGAGCGGAGATGCGAAGAGAGGCTACCGCGTAAAGCGGTTGCGACTGGCTATGCCTGGACCGCCGTCAGGACGGGCACGCAGTACTTCGCGGTGCGCTCATCCTCGATCTTGCCCGCGTAGTTCAGGCCGAAGCCGAAGTCGTAGGCGTTGCCGTCGGCATCGACGTAGACGTCCATGTCGCGGGATGTGTCCTCGAGCTGCTTCTCGACCGCGACCATGTCGAGCGGCATCTGCATGGGCAGGAGTCCGGAGGGCTCATCCTTGCCGGCGACGATACGGCAGGCGGCCTCGGTGGAGCCGGACATGGACACGAGGATGGCGTCGACCTCGGGCTCGAACTCGTGGACGCACATGGGCTGCGTGATATCGAGGATGACGATGCAGGGCTTGCCGGCCTCCTTGGCGAGCGCGGCGGCCTCGAGGATCTGGTCGAGCTGGGCTTCGTTGTTGACCATGGAGGACTTGCCGAAGTAGGAGCGGTTCTCCTGCGTGCCGTCGGCAAGCTTGTCGCCGGCGATGGAGGTCTTGCGCACGAACTCGCTGTCGGCGGTGTAGGGACGGTATTGCACGGACAACGGGATGAACTCGCCGTTCTCGTCTTGGCCGCGACGGGATGATGCGTTCGCGGGTGCCGCCGCGCAGACGAGCACGCAATCGCAGTCGGCGATGTCGGCGGCGGTGAGGCGCGTGAGATCCTCGAGCGCGGGCGTGGGTTTGCCGTCGGCATCGGTTGGGCCGGTCAGAGTCTCGGCGAGGGTATCGGTCACGACCTCGAAGTACTTCTCGAGCGTGCCCTGGGTAAGCGGGAGCTCGCATTTGGCGGGGTTGTCGGTCCATCTGGCTACGCCCATGGAAGACGCGGTCTTGGAGGCGGCGGTGTAGCGCATGGGAACGTAGACCTTGGGCATGGCATCGCCCTCGGCGGCCTTGAGGGCGCCCTCGTGGTTCTTGAGCATGACGATGCCCTTGACTTGGGCGTCCAGAGCAGCGGCGATGGTCTCCTCGATGCCCTTGTCGATATCGGCACGCGCGGTGGCGACGGAGACGTAGGGATCCTCGAACAGGCCGGTGTTGAAGTAGCCCAGCAGCAGGCGCTTGGCGGAGGCGCGGAAGTTCTCCTCGGCCTTCTCCTCGCCCAGCTCGGCCTTCATATCCTCGTAGGCGCTCATGAGGAGCTGCGGGTCGTTGCAGCCGCCCATCTGATCGACACCCACCTCGACCGCCTTGGAGGCGCGCTTGGCAGGGTTCCAGACGCCGGTATCCTCGAGGCCCCAGCAGGTCCAGATGCCCTCGCCCGGATCGTTCAGGACCGCCCAGTCGGTGCAGGCGGCACCCTCGAAGCCGAAACGCTCGCGCAGCAGGTCGGTGACCTTGTACTTGCTGAAGCCGGAACCCACGAGCTCGCCGTATGCCTCGTCCTCGCTGTAGGCGATGGTGTAGGAGGTCATGATGGTGGCGGCGGTGCCGGTCTTGCCGTCGAGGTTGAAGGCGCCGTCCACGAAGGGGATCATGAGGGCCTCGAAGTTATCGGAGGGATAGACGGCGAACTTGCCGCCGTCGGTATGGCCCTCGCGACCGCCCTCGCCCGCACCCTCGGCGGGCCAGTGCTTGACCATCGAGACGAGCGAGCCGGTGCCCCAACCCTGATCCTCGCCGCTCTCGCTCACCGTGGACTGCAGGCCGTCGATGAGGGCGCGGCACATGTCGCGCGAGAGCGCGGGATCCTCGCCGAAGGTGCCGTTGAAGCGTGCCCAGCGCGGGTCGGTGGATATGTCGGTCTGGGGGCCGAGGAAGGTGGAGACGCCCATCTCGCGCATCTCCTTGGCGATGCCGGCACCCGCCTGCTTGGCGACCTGAGGGTCGAAGGTCGCGGCAAGCGCGAGGTTGCCCGGCCAGTTGGTGCAGTTCCTGCCGTTGCGCGGGTCGGATGAGAAGTTGATGGGGATCTTGTTCTCGGAACCCTCGACGTAGGCCTGCATGGCGTTGGAGAACGTCGCCTGCTTGAAGGCGGGATAGCTGGACATGGCGTTCAGGACGGCGCGGACGTTGCCGTCGAGGAAGGCCTTGCGCTCCTCGTTCACGAGGTCGTCATCGACGATCTCGCGCTGGTGGGCCGAGAAGCACATGAGGCCGGCGATCTGCTCGATGGAGATACGCTGCGCGAGATCCTCGGCACGCTCGTCGGCGGTCTTGCGCCAATCCTCGTAGGGAACGAGCTCGCCGGTGCCCTCGAAGTCCTTGAAGGCGTAGCCGTCGACCTCGATGAGCTTGAGGCCGGAATCGGGCGAATAGGAGAGCCGGGCGCCATCGCCGTTGTCGACGACGATGTAGCCGTCCTCGGTCGTGGTCTCGGTGTAGGATCCCGCGGAAGCTGCGGGGGAATCCCCTCCTTGGCCGGCATCGCCCGCGCACGCGCCGAGAGCGGCTGCGGTGGCGGCAGCGGATGCTGCGAGGAACTTCCTGCGCGACATGGAGTTGGACATCTTATGGCCTTCCTTCCCTGAAATGGCCCGGAACGGGCATAAACCTTGTATGCATTGTAGGAAGGGAAGGCCCGATGTTACTAGGCGCCGCGCACAGAATGCCTGTATCAGTTCACAGCTTGTGGATCGGAAGAGGCCTCGGCTATGCAGGGTATGAGGATCGCAAGGGAGAAATGGCCGTTACCCGGCGTGATGACCATATTGCCGCCGAGGCGGTCGACGATCATGGCGATGCTCTTGAGGCCGAATCCGTGGTAGCTTCCGTCATCCTTCGAGGTTGCAGGGAAACCGTCCCTGAGCTCGACGCTTCCTGCGCAGGTATTCTCGACGCTGATGCGGGCGAAGGAGCCCTGCCGCACGACATGGAGGCTGATCATGCGTTCCTCGGGGTCTGACAGCCGCTCGGTCGCCTCGATGGCATTGTCGAGCGCGTTGCCGAAGAGCGTGTAGAGATCGACCGTCCCGATGCCGGCGAGGCAGCCCCCGTCGACCATGCAGGTGAAGTCTATCGAGCGCCTCTCGCACAGCAGGCTCTTCTCGGTGAGCACGGTATCGAGCGCGGTATTGCCCGTATGCGTCGCGGAATCGTAGAACATGACAGCCTGCTCGAGCGCGCCGATCGTCTCATCGCGCTCGCTGCCCGCAGGCATATCGCGCAGTGCGGCGATCTGATGCTTGAGATCGTGGCATTTGATGTTGATGAGGTCGACGTTCTCCTGCGAGAGCCGCTGCTGGCGCTCCCGCTCGACCATCAGATGCTCCATGATCTGGCGCTCCTGCTCCATGGACGAGCGCTTGAACACGTCGAACTCGATCATGAGCAGCATGAGGTTGCAGAGGATGGCCAAGATGGCCACGGGAGGCGCGAAGAGCCCGTCCATGCGCACCCACGTGTTGAGCACGTTGGTGACGAGCAGGGTGAGCACTGCGAACGAGAGCATGAAGACGTTGCTCACGTTGGGCTCGTGCCCGCGCGGATACCGCCGTGCGAGATAGGTGTAGACCAGGAAGGCGACGATGAGCGATAGGGCGAATTTGAAGAGGAAGAGCCTCGGTCCTTGGATGGGAAACGACGGGAAATAGCTGTCGATCCACCTGATATAGAAGATCAGGTTCTCCGTCGCATAGCCCGCAGCCCCGTAGAAGAGCGCGATGCGCTTGGAGCAGGAGAAGATCGCGTGGATCGTCGCAACCGAGGCGGCGAAGATGACCATGGTGGTGGCCGAGATGAACCATCCCATCCCGAAGGCATTGTTGATGGCGCGGGAATTGAAGGCCACGAGGAATGCGAGCGAGACGGAGATGGCATGCCCCGTGCCCCTTCTCAAGCCGAGCGTCGGCATGCAGAAGAGTATCTCGCAGGCGAACAGGATGGTGCTGAAGCACTCGATATGGGACCAGAGATGCAACCAAGACTCCAGCACGGTCAGCCTCCCCTAGGCCGTGTGAGCGCGTCCATGAAGCTGCGCTTGCGTCCACGGCTCATCTTGAGCTCGTCCCCTCCCTCGACGGTCACCATATCCTGGCCGACGCTGATGACGCGTGCGAGATTGACGAGGTAGCAGGCGTTGCAGAGCGCGAAGCCGAAGGGTTCGAGCGTGGTGCAGGCATGCTTG
Organism: Coriobacteriales bacterium OH1046; assembly: GCA_004010535.1. Taxonomy (GTDB): domain Bacteria; phylum Actinomycetota; class Coriobacteriia; order Coriobacteriales; family Atopobiaceae; genus RUG721. The sequence continues at coordinate 63,703 of RQYE01000008.1, forward strand.
AGCGTGCCCCACGCCTCGAACGAGCCTCTCACGGTATGGTAGATGAGCTTATGGCCCATGACCTCGACATAGCTTATATCGGAGGTATCGGTGTAGCGCATGCCCTCGCGCGTGGCCACCGCTATACGGGAGTTGTTCTTGCGCGAAGCGGCCTCCGCCGCTCGGCGGAACTTGAAGGCGAACGAGGCGTAGCGCACCGGCTTCACGATGAAATCGAGGGCGCTCACCTCGTATCCCTTGAGGGCGTATTGGGCCATGTTCGTCACGAAGATGATCTCGGAGCTCGCCCCCATGCCGCGCAGGAGCCGGGCGGTATCCATGCCGTTGAGGTCTTCCATCTCGATATCGAGCAGCACGATATCCTCGGTTGCGCCCGATGCGAGGAACTCCCTGCCGCCGGCATATCCGCTCACCGAGAAAGCCTCTCCGTTCTCATCGGAGAAGCGGGAGATCATCTCGGCGAGGTTCCGGCGCACAGCGGCCTCGTCATCGACGATGGCAACCCTCAGCATGCATCCTCCTCCCGGACGTGGCCTTCAGGGTAGGGAGTGCAACGTGCTGGGAAGCCCACGCCCGCTGCATGCGCCACCCATCTTATAAGCAAGCATACCAATGCAGCAGCACGCTGCTCGCACGATTTCCCAAACCGATCCGGGCAAATCCGCGAAATCAGGCCACGGTCGCCTTGAAGCCCGCGCCCTCGACTGCAGCGACCAGTTTCCCGTCGCTCGCTATCATGCCCGCCTCGAGCGTGGCCGTACCATCCTCGAGCGAGACCTCGACACTGCGGACGCCGGGGACGGCTTCGAGCGCGGCTTTGGTGGCGGCGACGCAATGCTGGCAGTGCATGCCCTCGACCTTGAGTTCGACGTTTCTCATGATATCCTCCTACCGTCCTTGGACCTATCCGGGAAGCATCCCCGGCTATCCGACTCGACCGTCTGGGTATGGCTCCGGCTTCCAGAACCGGAGCCTGAGCGCATTGGTGACCACGAACACGCTCGAGAAGCCCATGGCGGCGGCACCGATCATGGGGTTCAAGGCGATGCCGAGCGGTGCGAGGACACCTGCCGCGACGGGGATGCAGATGGCATTGTAGAAGAGCGCCCAGAAGAGGTTCTGGCGGATGGTGCGCATGGTCGCACGCGAGAGCTCGACGGCATGGGCGGCATCCGAGAGGTCGGAGCGCATGAGCACGATGTCGGCGGATTCGATGGCGATGTCGGTGCCCGCGCCTATGGCGATGCCCACATCGGCACGCGCAAGGGCGGGGGCGTCGTTGATGCCGTCGCCTATCATGGCCACCTTGCCCCCCGCCGCTTGGAGCGCACGGATCTTCTCCTCCTTCTGGCTGGGCAAGACCTCGGCGACCACCTCGTCGACGCCGATCCCTGAGGCGACGGCACGGGCCGTGCGCTCGGAGTCGCCGGTGAGCATGACGGTGCGCATGCCGAGGCGCTTGAGACGTGCGATGGCGGATGCGCTCGTCGCTTTGGCAGGATCGGCCACGGCGATGAGCCCGAGCATGCGCCCGCCTGAGGCGAAGAAGAGCGGGGTCTTGGCCTGATCGGCGAAACGCGCGGCGGCATCTTCCAGACCCGCGCCATCCACGCCGCCTTCGGCCATGAGGCGTATGTTGCCGGCAAGGGCCTCACCATCGTCGACGATGGCCGCGAGCCCCGCGCCCTCGACCTGTCCGAAACCCTCGACCTTGGCATCGGCATCGATGCCGGGGGCGACCGCATCGACATGGCCCGTGATGGCCGCAGCCAGCGGATGCTCGCTCTTGCGCTCGAGCGCCGCAGCCACGCGCAAGAGCTCGGATTCGGTCGCACCATCGGCCACCACGACGTCGGTCACGCGCGGGGCGCCCTCGGTGATGGTGCCGGTCTTATCGAGCACGGCGGTCGATACCGAGCACGCCGTCTCGAGCGACTCGGCATCTCTGATGAGGATGCCGTGGGCGGCGCCGCGGCCCGTACCCACCATGATGGCCGTGGGCGTGGCAAGGCCGAGGGCGCAGGGGCAGCTGATCACGAGCACCGATACGGCGTGGGTGAGGGCAGCGGCGAAACCGTGCCCGACGGCGATCCATACGATGAGGGTGACGAGCGCGATGCCGATGACCACCGGGACGAACACGCCCGCGATACGATCGGCTTGGCGCTCGATGGGGGCCTTGGAGCCCGTGGCCTCGTCCACGAGGCGGATGATGCCGGCGAGCGTGGTGTCCTCCCCCACCGCGGTGGCCTCCATCGCGAACCAGCCGCGCGTGGAGACGGTCGCGCCGGTGACGGATGAGCCCACGCCCTTCTCGACGGGAATGGGCTCGCCGGTGATGGCGCTCTCGTCGATGAGCGCAGAGCCCTCGACCACGGTCCCGTCCACCGGCACGCGCTCGCCGGCACGCACGATGATGAGGTCGCCCACCTCGACCTGCTCGGTGGGGACGATCTGCTCGATGCCCGCGCGCACGACCGTGGCGGTCTTGGGTGCCAGATCCATGAGCGCGGTGATAGCGCCCGTGGTGCGGCCCTTCGCCCGCGCCTCGAAGAATTTGCCCAGCGTGATGAGGGTGAGGATCATCCCCGCAGAGTCGAAGTAGAGGTTGTGGAAGGCCGTGCGGACACCCTCGGCATCGCCCGATCCGAGCGAGATGGCCATACGGTAGATGCCCACGATGCTCCATGCGGCCGATGCGGCGGACCCGAGGGCGATGAGCGAATCCATGTTGGGCGCGGCGCGGAAGAGCGTCTTGAAGCCCATGATGAAGTAGCGGCGATTGGCGAAGAGGACAGGCGCACAGAGCAGGAGCTGCGTGAGGGCGGCCGCCATCATGCCCTCCGTACCCGCAAGGGCGGCAGGCTGCGGCCAGCCGAACATAGGCCCCATGGCCACATAGAACAGCGGCACCGAGAAGACCGCCGAGATGATGAGCTGGCGGCGCTTCTCCTCGATGGCCTGCTCGGCAAGGACGGAGGGGTCCGCCGAGGCGGCACGCGCGGCCCGGGCGGACGAGCCATGCGCAACGCGCGGCCGCGCCCCGTAGCCCGCCTTCCCGATAGCCTCGATCACCTGGGAGCGGATCTCGTCCGAGCCATCGTAGACGAGCTCCATCGAGTTCTTGAGCAGGTTGACGTTGGCCTCCTCCACGCCCGCGACCGCAGACGCGACGCTCCCCACGCGCGCGGAGCACGCGGCGCAGGTCATGCCCGTGATATCGAACGTCTCCCTCATAGCTTCCTCACGCAAACCTCTTCAGGAGGTCCATGACCTCGGCGATCACCTCGATATTGCCGGCCTGCACCTGCTCGACCACGCAGGTCTCGAGATGATCCTGCATGACCATGCGCGAGATGGCGGCGACGGCCTTCTCGACGGCGGCGAGCTGGATGAGCACGTCGCCGCAATAGCGGTCTTCCCCGATCATGGCCCTGATGCCGCCGAGCTGGCCGATCACCCGGTTGATGCGCTTCTCGACATCGTGCTTGAGCTCGTCGGAGCGCGGGGTATGCTTGCGGTGGCAGCAGCTCGCCTGATCGGTCATGATGCAGCTCCTCCTCATCCCTTCCGTACTGGTGATTATACCCCCATAGGGTATCTCTCAAACACGGGGAATGCACGGAAAGGACCGTCCCCCGTGTGCACCGCGTTCCGCAAGAACAGGGTACCGGGGACTCGGAACACCCGGAAACGATGGAGGAAGCGGCGCGGCACCGCCGCCGCGCCCCCATGATCGGCTAGAGCTGGACGGTGCTCTCGCCGTGGATATCCATCATGTATGCCCGCCCGGTTTCCTCGTCGAGGAAGAAGATGTAGCCCTCCGCCACGCAGATGCTGTTCACCTCGCGTTCCGACAGCACGTTGCCGCCGGAGCTGCCGAGCTCAGAGCGGAACAGGCTCAGGCCGTTGCTCGAGCTCCTGCCGATGATGCCCCACGAGCTGATCGTGGGATCGTAGATGCCATCGAACAGCACGCTGTGGTCCGCGAGCGTCTCGGCATTCATCATATGCAGGTGGCAGTCCGCCAGATTGTTGTACATGATCCAACCATCGGAGGCCGTGATGGAATCGACCGCATCCTCGGTGAGCTTGGCCATCTCGCTGCCATCGTAGTTGGCGCGGTAGAGGCAGCCCCGGTCGTCGTCGTTGGACCAGTACATCTTCCCATTCCAGAATGTGAGGTAGTAGGGTTCCGCGAGATCGCCCTCGTAGCGGATATCCTTGCCCGTGAGATCCATGCTGTAGAGCTTGAGGTTGTCGAGGGAATTCTTGAAGTAGATGCGCCCGTCGACGATGCACATATCCTCGAGGGTGCCGATGTAGAGGTCGGTGTTATCGGGATCTTGGCTGCGCACCGCCGTTGTAGCCCTCGACCGTGTCGAAGACGGCTTGGATCGCCTGCTCGACGGGATCGTCGGAGACCGCTTGCCCGGGCATCTCGGGCTCGGCCTTCTCCACGATCTCTCCCGTGACGACATCGACCGTGTAGGAGAAGGGCCCGTATTCGGAGTCGAAGGTCACGGTGCGCCTGCCGTCCTGTGCAAGACCCACCTTGACATTCGTCGCGATCGCCAGATCGATCGGGCATGCCTCCTCGACGATAGCGAGGATGGCATCGGAGTCGAGCTCCCCGCTTTGCCCCGCTGCCTGGTTCCCGCCGGGCTGCTCGCTGGCTATGCCCGTCTGCGCGCCGTCCGCCACAGGTTCCTGCGTCGAGGTCCCCCGCAGGCGGCAAGACCTAGGCTGAGCGCGAGGACGCACGCGGCGATCGATGGTCCCATGCGCTTCTTATCCATAGCGCGTCCCCTCCTCGTAGACCGTGATACCGTGGACCGTACGTCTTTCCGTGTATACCCGGTAGCTCGGAACGCTCCCTGCGGATTGTCTTCAATAAGCGACCAACGCCCAATCTAATCGGTGAGCGCCGATACGCGCTCCGATTCCATGTCGGATGCATCGCGTGCCTCTGCGAGCAGGGCCTTCATCGTGGGATTGTTGCGCGTGAGCTTGCGGATGGTGAGACCTTGCGCCTTATCGTTGGCAAGACGCAGGCTGTTCTCGGATGCGAGGAGCTTGTCCTTGGTCTTCTGGAGATCCGCGATGGCCTTGTCGATGCTCTCGATGGCCTCCGCGTAGCGCTTGCCGGCACGCTCGAAGTCCTTCCCGAACCTCTCTTGGAAATCGCCGAGGGCTTCCTCGAAATGGGACACATCGAGGTTCTGGCGCCGCATCTCGGAGAGCTCCGCCTTGTAGCGTGAGGCATCGAGCGCGGCCGAGCGGAGAAGCCCGATGAGCGGGACGAAGAACTGGGGGCGGATGACGAACATCTTGGCATAGCGCCAAGACATATCGACGATACCCTGGTTGTAGAGGTCGCTCTCGGGCTCGAGCGTGGAGACGAGCACCGCGTACTCGCAATTCTTCTTGCGACGGTCGCTGTCGAGCTTCTTGAGGTGGGCCTCGTTCGCCTTATGGCCGACACCGTCCTCCTGCTCGGTCTTCATCTCGAACATGATCGAGATGATCTCGTTGCCCGCCTCATCGAGCTCGCGGAAGATGTAATCGCCCTTGGTGGGGCGGTCGTCGCCGCCCTCGCTCACGGCAATGGTATCCTTGCCGAACTCCGCACGCGGAAAGGCCATGGCGCGGACCTTGTTGAACTCGATCTCGCAGTGCTGTTCGAGCGACTCGCCGAGGAGCTTGGTGGAGAGGCGCATCTTCTGGTCGCGGATGCGCTCGATCTCATCGCCGAGATCGCGGATGCGCTGGTCCTTTGCCGCAGCTTGCTCCGCAAGCTGGCGCCGGTACGACTCCTTTTCCTGCCGCGCCTCGCCCTCGAGGGCGGCGAGCTTGGCGGAAAGCTCGCCCGTGGCGGTTTGGACGGCGAGCGCGCGCTCGGTCGCGGCGGACTGCTCGCGTGTGGCGGCCTCTTGGACGAGCAGGGCGATGCGCTGGTCGAGCGCGGCGATCTGCGCGCCGAGCTCCTCGCGCACGCGCGATTCATCCAGGGCCGCCGCATCATGCTGGCGGGAGAGCTCGGCCTCGAGCTCGGCGATACGGCGCTCGGAAACGGCTTGCGCGTGGGCGATGGCCTCCTGCCGCTGGGCATCGAGCGCATCGAGGCGCTCGGAGAGAACGGCTATCCGCCTGTCGCGATCGGCCAGCTCATCGGCTGATCTGGCACGCTCCTGCGCGAGGGCGATCGCGCTCTTCTGGTCTTCCGCCTGGGAGATGAGATGCGCGCGCTCATGAAGCTCGCGGGCGAATTCCGCATCGCGGATCTGCGCCACGATCTGGGCATAGCCGCTCTCATCGACTTTGAATACCTGGCCGCACTGCGGGCACTTGATCTCTGCCATGTCGCGCCTTCCTCGCCGAACCCGACCTCGCCTCTAGGGTACGCCAGGCACCGGACGGAAATGAAGGCGAGGCCGTGTCAAAACCCTCTCCCTTGAACATGATCCAGCCGAGCCCGGTGAGCTTATGGTAATCCGAAGCGTCCCGCACGGCGCTCCCGAGCGACGCCATCTGCGCGAACGCCGCCCAAGGGACTCCCGGGCGGGGGCGGACGCTACCATAGGCTCCCCCTGCTCGGGAGGTCAGCCTCCCGGACTGCCCGGGAGGACATCCCGGTCGCGGCAACGGGCTCTTCCGCCGGAGTCGGGGTTTTGGTACGACCGCTTGGATAGGATGGAACCGTGCGGAAGGCCCTAGCGGCGAAGATCCGTATCCGGCGCTAAGATCTGGCCGGGCGCCCGACCCTCGTCCTGGGGATCCCGATCCCCGACAAGCTCGTCGAGCCAGCGCTCGATCTGGCTCTCACCCGACTCGCCGCCGGCACCGTCGTTATCCCAGAAATCTTCCTGCTGCTCCTGCTCCCTCTGCTGTTGCTCGAGCTGCTGGCGCTGGAGTTCTTGGAGCTTCTCGTCGGAGCCGAGGATCACATCGGCGGCCATGCGCTCGTCACCGCGCATGAAGGTGACGGCAACGGTCTCGCCGATACGGTGGCTGCGCACCGCGAGGAGCAGGTCGTCGGCCGATCCGATCCGCTCGCCGCCGAAGCCGATGATGATATCGCCCTCCCGCATGCCCGCAGCCTCGGCGGGACCGCCCTCGATGACCTCCGCCACATAGGCGCCGTAATCGACCGAAAGGCCGTTGGCAGCCGCATTCTGCTCGTTGACCGTCATCATCGAGAGCCCGATGTAGGCGTGGGTGACCTGCTCGCCGGCGATGATCTTCTCGGCGATCTCGACCGCGTAGTTGCCGGGGATGGCGAAGCCGATGCCCGCGAAGGACTGCGTATCGGATGAGAAGAGCGTGCAGATGCCCACGAGCTGCCCGTACTCGTTGACGAGCGCCCCGCCCGAGTTGCCGGGGTTGATGGCGGCATCCACTTGGATGAGGTTCGCGTAAATGGTATTGCCCGTCGCGCCGGTCATGAGCTCGTTGCGGTAGAGCGAGCTCACGATGCCCGACGAGACGGACGAATCCAGCCCGAAGGGGCTGCCGACGGTCATGACCCAATCGCCCACGGAAAGCTCCGAGCTGTCGCCGATCTCGATGGGAACGACCTGCGCACCATCGAGATCGGCGCGGAGGATTGCGATATCGCTCGAGGCGTCGGCACCCACGAACACGGCATCGTAGCTCTGGCCCTCGATCGTGACCGAGATGGATAGGGCCCCCTCGACCACATGGTTGTTGGTGATGATGTCGCCCGCGCCGTCGAGGATGACGCCCGATCCGGTGGCCTCGCCGTCGGGGAGGCTGCAATGCACCGAGACGACGGACGGGAGCGCTTTGGCGGCGACCGCCTTTGCCACGGAGGTATCGCCGGATGGTGCCGCGACCAGGGGTGTCCGGCTCGCCGGCGCAGGCGCGGATACGCTGGTCGTGCTATCGGCCGGCTGCCCGCCGCCCGTCAAAACCAGGACACCGCCGAAATAGAGCGCCGCAGCGAGGACGGCCGTCCCCAGAAGGCCTCCGAGAAACCCCCAGGCAAGCGCGCGGGCACGGCCGATGATCCTGGTCTTGACCATCGTGGTCGAGGTCATGACCGGAGGTGAGGGCGCTTGATAGGCCTGCGGGCGGTTGGATGCCTGCGGTGCCGGCCCTGGGCCCGGGAATGCCCGGGTACCGCCCGCGTCCGCATGCGCCCGATCCTGTGCGACCCCGGTGCCCGTCTCCGGCATGCCGGTTGCGGCGGCCCCGGAAAGCCCGGTTTTATCGGATCCCATATGCTACCTCCTCGCCGTGCGCAGGGACGCGCTGCTGCCCATCCGTTGAAAATGTACCCCGCGCTTCTCCGATCGGCGCAAGAATCATCCCCGGCACGCGCATACGGCACAAAGTCAACAGATTTGGCCTCGCCTCAGGCTCCTGTACGGGACTGGGGAGGGTGGGGGCTGCGCGCAAACTCCGCAGCTCTATCCCGGTGGAAACGGACGATATTCTGATTTGGTATAATCGTTCGGCACGACTACGTTTCATGCCATGGATGTCGCGCGCAACAAGGTGGTCGGGGAGGTGCTCGCCTGCATACGGCGCGAGCATGAGCTCACCCAATGCGACGTCGCAGAACTCACCGGCTATTCCCAGCCCTCCATAAGCAAGCTGGAGACCGGCGAGCGGCAGCTGCCGCTCGTGGAGACGTTCCTCTTCTGCGGAGCCATGGGCGAGAAGCCCGGCGACTTCGTCGACCGCGTCTACATCAGGCTCTCCGAGGAAGGCCTCATCCCCTACGAGAAGCCGCGCGATTAGGCTCTAGGCGCGCGCGAGCGCCTGAGCCGCGTCCGCGATAAGGTCGTCGGTTCCCTCGAGACCGCACGAGAAGCGCACCATGTTGGGCGCCACGCCAGCTGCCACGAGCTCGGAATCGCTCATCTGGCGGTGAGTCGAGCTCGCAGGATGCAGGCAGCAGGTGCGCGCGTCGGCCACATGCGTCTCGATGGCCGCGATCCCAAGCCCCGCCATGAAGCGCTCCGCAGCCGCACGCCCCCCGGCGATGCCGAACGACACGACGCCGCAGGTTCCATCGGGCAGGTACTTTTGCGCGAGCTCGTAGGATGGGTCACCGAAAAGCCCGGGGTAGCGCACCCACGCGACCTTGGGATGGGTGGAGAGGAACCGCGCCAGGGCGAGGCCGCTCGCGCAGTGCTGGCGCATACGCACATGCAGGCTCTCGAGACCGAGGTTGAGCAGGAAGGCGTTCTGCGGGCTCTGGATCGAGCCGAAATCGCGCATGAGCTGAGAGGTCGCCTTGGTGATGAAGGCCCCTCCCCTGCCGAACTTCTCGGCGTAGACGATGCCGTGGTAGGACTCGTCGGGCGTGGTGAGGCCGGGGAACCGATCGGCATGGGCCATCCAGTCGAAGTTCCCCGAATCGACGATCGCGCCTCCCACGGCGGCGCCGTGGCCGTCCATGTACTTGGTGGTGGAATGCGTCACGATATCGGCCCCCCACTCGATGGGGCGGCACATCACGGGCGTCGGGAAGGTGTTGTCGACGATGAGGGGCACGCCGTGGGCGTGGGCGGCATGCGCGAACCTCTCGATATCGAGCACCGTGAGCGCGGGGTTGGCGATGGTCTCGCCGAAGACGCAGGCGGTGTTGGGACGGAAAGCCTCGTCGAGCTCCTCCGCCGTGCAATCGGGAGCGACGAACGTGCACGCGATGCCCATCTTGGCCATGGTGTGGGCGAGTAGGTTGTAGGTCCCGCCGTAGAGGGCAGAGCTCGCCACCACATGGCCGCCCGCCTCGCAGATGTTGAAGACCGAGAAGAACGTCGCGGCTTGCCCGGAGCTCGTGAGCATGGCGGCGGTGCCGCCCTCGAGCTCGGCGATCTTGGCCGCGACGGCATCGTTGGTGGGGTTCTGCAGGCGCGTATAGAAGTAGCCGCCGGCCTCAAGGTCGAAGAGCCGACCCATATGCTCGCCCGTATCGTATTTGAAGGTAGTCGACTGGACGATGGGGATCTGCCTCGGCTCTCCGTTGCCCGGCCGATAGCCGCCCTGTACGCAGCGCGTGTCGATACTCGTGCTCATCTAGATCATCTCCTCGGGTTTGAACACCTCGTCGAATCGTTGTGCCGTAAGAAATCCGAGCGCAATGCACGCATCGCGCAGGCTCGTGTTCTCCGCATAGGCCTTCTGGGCGACCTCGGCCGCACTATCGTAGCCGATATAGGGGTTCAGACAGGTCACCAGCATGAGCGAGGCATGCAGATTGGTATGCATCCGCGCGCGATCGGCCACGATGCCCGCCACGCAGCGCAGCCTGAAGGAATCCGCGCAGTCCGCCAGGAGGCGCACGCTTTGGAGGTACTCATAGGCGATGAGGGGCATGAACACGTTGAGCTCGAAGTTGCCCTGGCTCGCCGCGAAACCCAAGGCGGCATCGTTGCCCATGACCTGCACGGCAACCATGGTCACAGCCTCGCATTGGGTGGGGTTCACCTTGCCCGGCATGATGGACGAGCCGGGTTCGTTGGCGGGGATGCGGATCTCGCCCAAGCCGAGGCGGGGACCGCTTGCCAACCAGCGCACGTCGTTTGCGATCTTCATGAGGTTGGCTGCGAGCGCCTTGAGCGCGCCATGGGAGAACACCAGCGCATCCTTGGCGGTGAGCGCGTGGAACTTGTTGGGATCGGTCACGAAGGGAAGGCCCGTCGCCTGGGCGAGCTCGGATGCGGCGCGGACATCGAAACCCGCAGGCGCGTTGAGGCCGGTCCCCACCGCCGTGGCGCCGAGCGCGAGGCGGTAGACGCCCTCCATGCTCGCGACGATCTCCTCGCGCGCCGCCTCGAGAAGCCCGCGCCAGCCGGAGATCTCCTGCGAGAAGGCTATGGGCACGGCATCCATGAGGTGCGTGCGGCCGCTCTTGACCACGCCCTCGTTCTCGGCTTCGAGCCGTGCGAACTCCGCAATGAGCGCATCGATCGCGGGAAGCAGGCGCGCATGCACGGCGCAGGCGGCGGCCACATGCATGGCCGTCGGGAAGGTGTCGTTGGAGGATTGCGAGCGGTTCACGTCGTCATTGGGATGGAGGACCCTCCCACCCGCAATCTGGTTGCCGCGGTTGGCGATGACCTCGTTCATGTTCATGTTCGACTGCGTGCCCGAACCGGTCTGCCAGACCGCGAGCGGGAACTGGCCGTCATGCATGCCGGAGAGGATCTCCTCGGCAACGCGGCAGATGAGGGCGCTCTTCTCGTCGGCAAGCGCGCCGAGCGACGCGTTGGCGCGGGCGGCGGCGGCTTTGAGCCGTGCCAACGCATAGACGATCTCAAGCGGCATGGTCTCGATGCCTATGGGGAAGTTCTCATAGCTGCGCTGGGTCTGGGCACCCCAGAGCGCCTCGGAGGGCACGGGCACCTCGCCCATGGAATCGCGCTCAATGCGCATGCCGGTCATCGTCCACCGCCTTCGATCGAGGGATACCCCAACAGGATAACGCGTCCATCCCCGTTTGGACCGCCCCAAGCCGGCGCTGCGACGATTTGGAAACCAAAGGCGATCGCTACGGGTATGATGGTGGGAGCGGCACGTGGACCGCCCATGCAGCAGGAGCAGGAAAGGGGTACCCATGGCAGAAGGCAGCAAGCCCGGCAAACGCCCGGTCAAGCGCGTTTTCATCGACGCCGACACGGGCAAGCAGATCAAGGAGCAGACGGTCGTCACCGATGCCAAGGATGTTGCGACGCGTGTCGAGGTCAAAAACGTCCAGGCCGAGGGTGAAGTCGGCAGCAAGCGCACCGTCGCCATCGCGCTCTGGGTCGTCGCACTCGTCTTCGAGGCCCTTGCCGTCATGTCGCTCATGCAATCGAGCCCCCTCTACGGCAAGCTCCCCCTCTTCGAGCCGCTCGTATGGATGATCGTCTTCCTCGCGCTCGATCTCGTCTGCGTCATCATCGCAGGCCAGCTCTGGAAGAAGGCTAACCGCATCGATCCGCCGTCCGAGAAGAACGCCGCCGAGTTCTTCATCAAGTCCCAGCTCGGCGCCATCCTCTCCATCATCGCCTTCCTGCCCTTCGTCATCATCGCGCTCACCGATAAGAACGCCGACAAGCGCACCAAGATCATCGCGGTGGCCGTTGCCGTCGTGGCCATGCTCGTCGGCGGCGGCACCTCCGCCGATTTCAACCCCGTATCCGCCGAGGATCTCGAGGCTATGCAGCAGAACGCCATCGAGCTCGGCGACGGCACGGTGTACTGGACCGAGCACGGCACGGTCTACCATCTGAACCCCAACTGCCACCACATCACCAACTCCAACACCATCTACTCCGGCGATGCCGCCGCAGCCTATGAGCGGGGCCTCTCGCGCCCCTGCAAGGACTGTGCGCGCGCCGACGGATCCGAGACCATCAAGGCCATGGCCGAGGCGGGCACGGTGACGGAGGGTGGCGGAGACGCAGCGGAAGGGGCGGCGAGCGGGACGGAGGATGCGGCATCGCAAGACGACGCCGCATGAACGATCGCATACCAGCGCATCCCAGGGTCTGCGCCAACAACCCCCACCCCGGCGGAAGGACCCGCGGCCGCCACAGGGCGGGTACGCTTGCATCCGCACCCGCGGTCACGCTATGGTGGGAGCGGTTCTGCACCACGTTCGCATCGGGGGCCGCATGGACATCAATGACATCGCCCGGAAGGCGGGCGTCTCACGGGCGACAGTCTCCCGTTACCTGAACGACGGCTATGTCTCCAAGGAGAAACGCGAGCTCATCGGCCGCATCATCGAGGAGACCGGCTACGTGCCCTCCCATCAGGCGCAGACCCTGCGCACGGGCAAGACCAAGCTCGTCGGCGTGGTCATCCCCAAGATCAACTCGCATTCGGTAGGCCGCATGGTCGCGGGCATCACCTCGATGCTCGCAACGCGCGGCTATCAAGTGCTCCTCGCGACGACCGACAACGACGAGAGCCGCGAGATCGAATACCTCTCCATCTTCTCCGAGCGCAACCAAGTGGACGGCATCATCCTCATCGCCACCGTCTTCACGCCCGCGCACCGCCAGGCCATCGAGGCGCTCTCCGTCCCCATCGTGGTGCTCGGCCAGCAGTTCAAGGATATGAGCTGCGTCTACCAAGACGATTACCACGCCCTCTACGACATAGTCCGCAGCTGCCTCGAGAAAGCCGAGAACCCTGTCTACATCGGGGTCAGGGAAGGGGACATCGCTGCCGGCATGATGCGCCGCACGGCCTTCGCCGATGCATGCGCAGATGCGGGCATGGAGCTCGGCGCCCATGCCTTCGAGACGGGGGAGTTCACGGCCGATTCGGGCTATCTCTGCACCGAGCGCCTGCTCGCGTCGCATCCCGGCCTCGACACCATCGTCTGCGCCAACGACGATATGGCGTTCGGCTCCCTTACCTGCCTGCGCGAATATGGCAGGCGCATACCCGAGGACGTCCAGGTGACCGGTGTCGGAGACGGATCCCTCGCCTCGATCTCCTACCCCGCGCTCACCACCGTGCACTTCTTCTACCGCACGAGCGGGGAGGAGGCCGCCCGCATGCTGGTCTCGCTCATCGAGGAGGGAGAGAGGGTCTCCAAACAGCTGCTGATGGGGTACGAGATCATGGTGCGCGCCAGTACGCGCTAAAATATCCATTCTGGCAAAAAATGTGAGAACGATTCCATAAATATGTGCTATGGTTTTCGATAAGTTGCACGTCATATATGGTGGGAACGTTTACATAAAAGGAGGAAGCAATGGATCATAAGCACGCAGCGGAGCAGGTTATCGCCGCTGTAGGCGGCAAAGATAACATCGTCTCGGCCGCCCACTGCGCAACGCGCCTGCGTCTCGTCATCGCCGACGACTCCAAGGTCGACAAGGCCGCCGTCGAGGATGCGGAGGGAGCCAAGGGCGCATTCCAAGCAGCCGGCCAACTCCAGATCATCTTCGGCACCGGCACCGTCAACAAGGTCTACGACGAGTTCGTCAAGCTCTCCGGAGCGCCGGCGGGCAGCACCGCCGACGCCAAGGCCGCAGCGGCGGCCAAAGGCAACATCATCCAACGCGCCACCAAGACGCTCGGCGACGTCTTCGTCCCGATCATCCCCGCCATCGTCGCATCCGGCCTGCTCATGGGCCTCACTGAGGGTCTCAACAACGCCATGGGCGGCGTACTCGACCTCAATCCCTGGTACACGCTGATCCACACCTTCGCCAACGCCTCCTTCGTGTTCCTGCAGATCCTCATCGGCTTCTCGGCTGCCCGCGTCTTCGGCGGCAACGAGTTCCTCGGCGGCGTCATCGGCATGATCATGAACCACACCGGCCTCATGAACGCATGGTCCATCCCCGGTGCCATCGAGAAGTTCGGAAATGCCGCGTATCAGGTCGTCGGCTCCGATGCGGCCGCGCAGGTCCTCAATCTCGGCTCTGCGGCCGAGGCAACCGCAGGCGCCATCATGGGCGCGGGCTATATCCCGCAGGTCCAGCTCTTCGGCTTCTACAACGTGACGCTTCAAGGCTACCAGGGCCACGTCATCCCGGTCGTCGTCGCGGTCTTCATCATGTGCATGATCGAGAAGTGGCTGCACAAGCATGTGCCCGACATGCTCGACCTCTTCGTCACCCCGCTCGTGACCGTGCTCGTCACCGGCCTGCTCACCATGACCGTCATCGGCCCCGTGTTCGCGGCCTTCGAGGAGCTCGTCCTGCACTTCTTCCAGTTCCTGCTCGCCATCCCGTTCGGCTTGGGCGGCGCGCTCGCGGGCGCCATCTACCCGCTCACCGTCGTGCTCGGCGTGCACCACATGTTCAACGCGCTCGAGGCGTCCATGGTCGCAGCCGGCGCCGATGCCTTCAATCCCATCATCTCCGCCGCCAATATCGCCCAAGGCGCCGCCTGCTTCGCCGTCTTCCTCAAGACCAGATCCGCCAAGAAGAAGGGGCTCGCCCTGCCCTCCGGCATCTCCTCGCTGCTCGGCATCACCGAGCCGGCCATCTATGGCGTGAACCTTCCCGCCATGAAGCCCTTCGTCGCTGCCATCTGCGGTGCGGCAGCCGGCGGGGCGGTCTCCTCGTTCCTCGGCCTGACCTCGATCTCCTATGGCATCACAGGCTTCTTCGGTTATCTCATCACGAACAACGCCCTCCACTACACGATCGTCTTCGCCGTGGCCTTCGCCGTGGCCTTCCTCATCGCCACCATGCTCTATAGGGATCCCGTCGAGGAAGGTGCCAAGGCAGCCGCGCAGATCGAGATGACCACGCCCGCCGAGGAGAAGGCCGCCGCAGCCCAGACCGTGACCGAGGCCCTCGTCGCCGACGCCTCCGCGCCCGCCGTGCTCTCAACCGCCGCTGCGAGCGAGGCCGTCTCATCCCCCATGGCCGGCGACGGCATCCCCGTCGCAGACGTTGCCGATCCGGTCTTCGCGTGCGAGGCCATGGGCCGCACCGCCGCCATCGAGCCCACCGGCTCAAAGGTCTACGCCCCCGTCACCGGCACCATCACCATGCTCGCCGAGACGGGCCATGCCATCGGCCTCCTCTCCGACAACGGCACCGAGGTCCTCATCCACATCGGCATCGACACCGTCAACCTCAAGGGCGCGCCCTTCACGGCGCACGTCAAGACGGGCGATCGCGTGTCCAAGGGCGATCTCATCATGGACGTCGACTTCGACCAGGTCCGCACCGCCGGCCTGCCCGCCACGACCCTGATCATCATCACCAACTCCGACGATTACTCCGCCATCGAGGTCGCCGCCGGCACGCACGTCGCCCCGGGCGACCTCTTGATCACGCTCGACAAGTAAGCCCCTCCCCCTCCCGCGAGGAGCCCGGTCGCCTCTGCGACGGGGCTCCTCTTCTCTACCGACCCCGTCCGGCCCTCGGTCCAAGGAGATAGAGACCATGTCGATGAAGCTCGATCTCGATAGAAAGCATAACTGGCGCCTCGCCTTCCACCTCCAAACGCCCATCGGCTGGCTCTCCGATCCCAACGGCCTCTGCCAGTTCAACGGCGAGTACCACATATTCCATCAGTACTCGCCGCGCTGGCCCTACAACGCCCACGGTTGGGGCCATTGGACGAGTCCCGATCTCGTCACGTGGCGGTTCCACGGCGGCGATATCATGCCCGACATGCCCCTCGACGCCAACGGGTCCTATTCCGGCTCCTCCGTCATCCGCGATGGCCAGATGTGGTGCTACTACACCGGCAACGTCCTCGAGCCCGGCGACCATGACTACGACTACTCCGGCCGCCACGCCAACGAGATGCTCGTGAAGAGCGCAGACGGCCGCACCTTCGGCGAGAAGGTCCGCGTCCTCTCCGATGCGGCCCATCCCGCCTATTGCTCCAACCACGTGCGCGACCCCAAGGTATGGGAGCAGGATGGCGCATGGCACATGCTCCTGGGCTGCCGGACGATGGACGACCACGGGGCCCTCCTGCTCTTCCGCTCCCCCGACGGCCTCTCTTGGGAGATGGAGGGGAGCTGCACGGGAACCTCCGGCAAACCCTTCGGCTACATGTGGGAATGCCCCAACGTGGCGGTGCTCGGCGGACGCGAGTTCCTCTTCGTGTGCCCGCAGGGCGTGCCCAAGCGCGACTTCGCATTCCAGAACATCTACAATTCGGGCTACTTCCCCATCGAGGGCACGGTCATCGGCCTGCTCGCAGGCGATACGGGCCTCGAGCGCGCCGAGGCGCCCTACCCCTGCATCGATGAGGGCGGCTTCATCGAACTCGATTACGGCTTCGACTTCTACGCCCCGCAGATCTTCACGGACGAGCGCGGCAGGTCGATCCTCGTCGGCTGGGTGGGGCTTCCCGATATCGACACCCAGTACGATGTGCCCACGCGCGAATGGTCCCACACCCTCACGATGCCCCGCGAGCTCTCGCTGAATGGCGCCGGCCGCATATGCCAGCGCCCTGTCGAGGAGATGGACAGGCTGCGCGGTGCCGAGGTGGCCTTCTCCGTAGCGGCCGCCCACGGGACGTCCGGCACGATCGGCTCATCCTCCTACGATATGTTCGAGATGGACGGGGCCATCGGCGCGCGCTTCTCCAAGGGCACGGGCGATATCGAGATCTGCGGCATCGAGGGCGAGGGCCGTCTCATGGTGGGCGGCGATCTCGAGCTCATGGTTCACGGCGACACCTGCGAGCTCGCCTTCCTCTCCCCCGCCGGGCGCTTCCGCAGCGTGCGCAGGCTGCCGCTCGCCACCCTCTCGGCGGGCCGCGTCGAGAGCATCCGCGCCGTCATCGACACCTCCGTCATCGAATGCTTCGTGAACGGCGGCGAAGTCACCCTCACGACGCGCTGGTTCCCGCTCGATATCGATTCCCTGTCCGTGACCTCGACGTTTGCGGCCAGGAGCACCCGGGCATGGGAGATGGGCTCATTCACGTTCGAGAACTGCGGTTAGGCGGTGCTGCACCATGGATCATCCCGAATGGAGACCGGTATTCCATCTTTCGCCGCAGCGCGGCTGGATGAACGACCCCAATGGCCTCTGCCAATACCGGGGGCGCTACCACGCCTTCTACCAATACACCCGCGACTGGCCCGGCAGCGACCTGCGCTCATGGGGCCACGCCACGAGCAGCGACCTCCTCACGTGGGACGATGAGGGCGAGGCGCTCTCGCCCGATACGCCCGAGGATCGCACGGGCGTGTACTCGGGCTGCGCCGTGATCGCCGATGGCGGGCGGCGGATGGATCTCTACTACACGGGCAACGTCGTCCTCGAGGGCGACTACGATCAGGTGCGCGACGGCCGCGAGGCGAACCAGATCCTCGTCACCAGCGAGGATGGCCGCTCATTCTCCGCGAAACGCGTCCTATTGCGCCCCGGGGACTATCCCCGCGACTGCACGCGCCATGTACGCGATCCCAAGGTCTGGGAGGAAGACGGGGAGCTGTGGATGGTGCTCGGCGCACGCGCTGACGATGACCGGGGAGAGGTGCTCGTCTACCGCTCCTGCGACGGCATCGCATGGGAGCATCACCGCACCATCCGCTCCCGGAAGCCCCTGGGCTACATGTGGGAGTGCCCGAACATCGTGATGCTCGATGGGAAAAGCTATCTCGCGATCTGTCCCCAAGGGCTCGAGAACGAGAAGCTGCGCCGGCACAATCGCTGGCAGGCGGGCTATCTCCCCTTGGACGGGCCGATACCCGCGACCACGCTCGTCGATGGGGAGGATTTCATCGAGTGGGATTTCGGCTGGGATTTCTACGCACCCCAGATCTTCTCCGCCGATGATGGGAGATCCCTCATGATCGGCTGGATGGGGACCTTCGACGAGGACAGATCCTCAGCTCCGGACGGCCTTTCCTGGTGCCACTGCCTGACGCTTCCCCGCGAGCTCTCGCGGGCGGCAGACGGGCGCATCCTCCAGACGCCCGCACGCGAGATCGAGGACCTGCGCGGCACCCCCCAAGAGCTCTGCGAAAACGTCCGGCTCCCCGACCACCTCGCCGATATCGCCGTCGACGGCATCGAGGGTGCAGGTGCGCTCATCCTCGACGGGGCCCTCTCCATCGAGCTCTCCGATACGCTGCTCACGGTATCCTTCGCGGATCCTGCGATCGGAGCGGGGCGTACGCGCCGCAGCGTCGGACTGCCTCGGACAACGTGGATGCTCCGCGTCATCGTCGACCGCTCGACCGTCGAGATCTACCTTAACGGCGGCGAGACGGTCTTCTCCACCCGTTGGTTCCCCACGGCGGCGCAGCTCTCGGCCTCATCGGGCATCGGGTGCGCATCCTCGCAGATCTGGCCCCTCATTAAGAGGGGTTAGACCGCACGCTCGGCGAAGACGGGGACCGCAGGGCGATGCCGTCCAACCTCCCCTATCCGTCCGCCGCTCGAAAAGGGAACCGCCGGACGACGAAGGCCCCCTACACTGATACAGGATAAGGATTGCCGCCGAAGGAGGTATTCCGAATGACCAGCGACCGTACACAGACGCACGCTGACGAGCAGGTCTACTCCCCTATCGATGGGATGCGGGTTCCCATCGGCCATGTTGCCGATCCGGTCTTCGCCTTCGAGCTGCTCGGCAGCTCCGTGGCGATCGAACCGTGCTCATCCACGCTCGCGGCCCCCATGGCGGGAAGCATCACCTTCCTCTCCAAAACCCGCCATGTCATCGGGATCACCTCCGATGCAGGTGCCGAGCTGCTCATCCATGCGGGCATCGACACGATCCTGCTCAAGGGCGCGCCCTTCTCGCTCCACGTTGCAATGGGAGACCGGGTCGAGGTCGGCGATGCGCTCATGGAGATCGACCTCGCAGCCATCGAGGAAGCGGGCATGGCATCTACGATCATCGTGATCGTCGCTGACAGCGACGATTACAGCGTAGTCGAGAAGATCGGTGCGGGTCTCGTCCAAACGGGCGACGAGCTGATGCGGCTGATCGTCTAGCATCCGAGGCGCGATCATCGCCATGAATAGGAAAAGGCAGCTGCCGCTTCTTGCCGTTCTCGCCGTGCTGGCATCGTTTATCTGCGGATTCGCCCTAGCATGGGCTCTCGGGGCACCCGTGGCCCAGATCGGCCGCAGCGATGCTGTGCCAACGGCTCGCCTTTCCGATCCCGACCCTGATCCGGGTCCCGACCCCGAGCCCTCGACCGGTATCGTCGTCTCGGGCGATACCGCCACCGACCCCGTCACCGGCGCCGCAGTCGCACGCGACGGCACCTACACGTCCCGGGACGAGGTCGCCCTCTACATCCATGCGTTCGGCGATGTCCCCGGTAATTACATCACCAAAAGCCGCGCCCGAAGGCAGGGCTGGGTGGCTAGCGAGGGCAATCTCTGGGATGTGTGCCCGGGCATGAGCATCGGCGGCGGCGGTTTCGAGAACATCGAGGACGAGCTGCCCGTGGATTACGATCCCGACCGCACGTGGAAGGAATGCGATATCGGCTACGAAGGCGGCTATCGGGGTCCCGAGCGCCTCGTCTATTCCGATGACGGCTACATCTTCTACACGGGCGATCATTACGAGACGTTCACGCAGCTCTTCCCACGCGAGGAGGTCTGAGGTGGAGCGCACGAGAATCTTCACGGTGATCTTCGAGTCCTCGTTCAAGGAGAAGGAGGCGGTGCACGCCTATCTCGCCTCGGCACTCGACCTCCCGGAGCACTACGGCGCTAACCTCGATGCCCTGCTCGACTGCTTGGGCGACATCTCCGAGCCCACGCTCATCTCGCTCATACGCATGCGGGAGGAGGGCCCGCTCGCCCGCTGGTTCGATAGGCTCGCCCTCACCTTGATGATCGCGGCCCGCGAGAACCCCTCCCTCGATGCCGAGATCCTCTTCGCCTGAGCAGAAGCGAGCAGGGGCGGCGCTGCAGACGCGTGACAAGCGTGACAAGGGGACAGGTCATTTGTCACGGTGTGCCGTGACAAATGACCTGTCCCCTTGTCACGCTTTCGTAAAAAGAGAAGGAGGCGCCTCTCTCTGACAAAAATGCCTGTTCGTAAACCACTTAGAAGTCCGCGCTGCCCACCGTGCGGGGATGCGGGATGACATCGCGGATGTTATCCATACCCGTGAGGTACATCACCAGGCGCTCGAACCCCAACCCGAAGCCGGCGTGGCGGCAGCTGCCGTATCTGCGCAGGTCGAGATAGTACTTGTAGTCCTCGAGGCTCATATCGAGCGCCCTCATGCGCTCCTCGAGCAGTTCGAGGCGCTCCTCGCGCTGGCTCCCCCCGATGATCTCGCCGACACCGGGGATCAGGCAGTCGGCGGCGGCGACGGTCGTGCCGTCATCGTTCAGGCGCATGTAGAAGGCCTTGATGGCCGCAGGATAATCGGTGACGAAGGTCGGGCGCTCGAAATGCCGCTCGGTGAGGAAGCGCTCATGCTCGGTCTGCAGGTCGCACCCCCACTCGACGGGATACTCGAATGCGGTGCCCGAGGCGGCGGCATCCTTGAGGATCCGGATGGCCTCGGTATAGGTCACGCGCGCGAAATCGGACGAGACGACATGCTCGAGACGATCCAGCAGGCCCTTGTCGACGAAGCTGTTGAACAGGGCGAGCTCGTCGGGGCAGCGCTCCATGACAGCGCTGATGACATGCTTGAGCATGGCCTCGGCGAGGCGCATGTCATCCTCGAGATCGGCGAAGGCGATCTCGGGCTCGATCATCCAGAACTCGGCAGCGTGGCGGCGCGTGTTCGAATTCTCAGCACGGAAGGTGGGGCCGAAGGTGTAGACGCCGCCGAAGGCCATCGCGAAGCTCTCGGCCTGCAGCTGTCCCGACACGGTGAGGTTGGCAGGGCTGCCGAAGAAGTCCCGGCTCCAATCCACCTCCCCGTTCTCGAGCAGCGGCGGATTCGCGGGGTCGATCGTGGTGACGCGGAACATCTCGCCCGCGCCCTCGGCATCGGAGGAGGTGATGATGGGCGTGTTCACATAGACGAAGCCCAGATCCTGGAAGAACCCGTGGATGGCGAAGGCCGCTGCAGAGCGGACGCGGAAGACCGCGCGGAAAAGGTTCGAGCGCGGACGCAGATGCTGGATCGTGCGCAAAAACTCGATCGAGGTGCGCTTCTTCTGGAGCGGGTAGTCTTCGGCGCTCGTGCCCTCGACCTCGATCGCCGCAGCATGCAGCTCGAAAGGCTGCGGGGCATCGGGCGTGAGCTCGAGCTCGCCCGTGACGACGAGGGCTGCCGAGATGCCCTGTGAGGCGATCCCATCGTAGTTTGAGAGGGATTCGCGGCTCATGACCACCTGCAAGTCCTTGAAGCAGCTGCCGTCGTTGAGCATGACGAATCCGAAGTTCTTCATATCGCGGATCGAGCGGACCCAGCCGCACACGGTCACGGTAGCCCCACCCAAGACCTGGGCATCCGCGTAAAGACGGGCGATAGTCGTGCGCTCCATGGAGCAACCTCCTTGCTTTGTCGCAATCCATACGATGATAGCCCAAGCGGTTCGATTGTGCCGCCCAGCGTTTTCACTGATGCGGAATCGTTCCGGCATGATATGTTCTTCTGTGTAAATCACCGGTCGGCGTCCAGGTATAGAAAACGCGCAGATTGGTGACAACAAGGTTGTAGGGTTATCACCTTCGTCAGAAAGGCACGGTTATGGGCATTTTCACTCGCATCGGCGACATCCTGCAGGCAAACATCAACGATCTCATCGACAAGGCCGAGGATCCCGAGAAGATGGTCAAGCAGCTCATCATCGAGATGGACAACCAGGTTGACGATGCCACCAAGGCCCTCGGCCAGGCCATGGGATCCCAGAAGGTCGCCGCCATGGAGCTCGCCGACGCCAAGGCCGCCGCAGCGGACTGGAACGACAAGGCCAAGCTCGCTCTCAAGGCGGGCAACGAGGCGCTCGCCAAGAAGGCCCTCGATGCCAAGGTCGGCGTCGACCAGCAGATCGCCTCCCTCCAGTCCAATTACGATCAGATCACCGCCAATGTCGACTCCCTCAAGCAGCAGGTCGAGCAGCTCAAGATGAAGCTCGACGAGGCGAGGTCGCGCCAGCAGGTCCTCATAGCCCGCTCGCGTATGGCCGATGCCGCCCAGAAGACGGCCGTGACCATCACCTCCGCCACCACCGACTCGGCGTTCGCCAAGCTCGATGCCCTCGAGCGCAAGATCGCGGAGAAGGAGGCCACCGCAGAGGCGTACGGCACCATGTCCGCCAACGAGATCATCATCGACGATGAGGACGAGTTCGCCAAGCTCGAGCACGAGACCGCCGTCAACGACCAGCTCGCCGCCCTCAAGGCCGAGCTCAACCTCGATTAGCCCCCACCGCAGGTTCTCAAACGAGGGGAGCATCGGATGCGCAAGCCCGATGCTCCCCTTACCGCAAGCGTCTATCCCTGAGGCAGGTTCCCATGAGTGACTTCACCGCATTCCTTTTCTTCATCGTGGCGGCGGCGATAATCGTGTATCTGATCCGCAACAACCGGAGCAGCTCGGCTCCCCAGGCCCAGCAGGTTCCCGCTGCCCAGACCAAGGATCAGATGGCCTACGACATCAAAGCTACCAAGACCAGCCGCATCGTCGATGCCGTCGAGATCTTGGATGAGCTCGGTGCCATCTCCCAAGGCCATCGCCAGTACTGCGAGCTCGTGGGTACCTCGGAGGCATCCTCGGGCATCATCGCCCCCTACAGCAAACGCGAGGTCGCGTACTACGATATACGCTGCTACCGCATCGAGAGCAAGGGCGGCATCGAGTCAGAGACCCTCATCGCCCACGAGACCTCGATCGATCCCTTCTACTTCAAGGACGGCTCCTGCGACACCCCGGTCTACGTCGATCTCAAATCGTTCGGCAAGAACGTCATCCTGGTCAACTCGACCAACCACATCGAGGGCCCGAACTCCGAGTTCTCCAGAGCCGCCTCGGACCACCTCACCGCATCCAGCCCCTCCGGCGGTGCCCTGGCCATCGTCGGCGAGCTGCGTGAACGCGCCAAGGTGCTCGGCGTCACGGCGAAGCGCCTGCTCGACTGGCTGCTCCCCGTTCCGGTGGCGGGACTCGCGCTGGCAGGTGCCGGAGCGGATGGCTCCACGCTTCCCGTGCAGGGCAAGCTCATGTTCGCGCAGTCCCGGGGCGGCAGGCCCCAGATCAATATGGGCAGGGGTTATGGCTACGGCGTCCCCCGCGGTCTCGGCGATTTCATGGGCGGCGGCTACGGCACCAGCCGCGTTCCCGGCGGTTACGGGGTCCCCCGCCCCTCATACGGTTACGGTTATGGTGCCGGCTTGGGCGACCTGATGCTCAACATCGGGCTGGGTGCCCTGCTCGGCACCCTGTCGGCCGCCGGAACATCCCAAGCACCCGTCCGCGACACCACGGTCCGCACCCCCCAGACCACGCTGCGCGGCTACCGTCTGGTCGAGGATGTCGTGCCCCTGAACAGCCCGATCTATTGCATCGGCGAGCTGTACCGCGTGGGCACCGATGTCTACATGGGCCGCTCCATCGACGATAACTACCCCACCTCC
Source organism: Coriobacteriales bacterium OH1046 (assembly GCA_004010535.1). Classification (GTDB taxonomy): domain Bacteria; phylum Actinomycetota; class Coriobacteriia; order Coriobacteriales; family Atopobiaceae; genus RUG721. The sequence goes on from RQYE01000008.1 coordinate 87,682, forward strand.
TACTTCGCGACGAAGCCCGAGGCGGAGATCATCGCCGGCCTCAAATCCTGAACCCATGGACTACCACCTGCTCGCACGGCAACTCGAGGCGCTTTCGGAGGGGGAGCGATCGTGGCTCCCCCTCCTCTCCAACGCGTCAGCGCTCTTGGATGGGGCGCTCGACGACATCAACTGGGTGGGCTTCTATCTGGTGCAGGACGACGAGAAGGGCGTGCCCGAGCTCGTGCTCGGTCCCTTCCAAGGCAAGGTCGCCTGCGCCCGCATCGCTTGGGGCAGCGGTGTCTGCGGCACAGCGGCTGCCGCAGACACCGCCCAGCGCGTGGATGATGTCCACGAGTTCGCAGGCCACATCGCATGCGATGGCGCATCGAACTCCGAGATGGTCTTTCCCCTCCACCGGGACGGCGCCGTATGGGGCGTCCTCGATATCGACAGCCCCTCTCCCGCACGCTTCTCGTCCGAGGATCAGGAAGGGCTCGAAACGTTCGTCCGGGCCTTGGAGGCGGCACTCGCGGCTACGCGGTAGAATAGCCCTCGGCCACGGTTGTCGGGAGGTTTCCATGCAGGATTACAAACGCGCATTCATCGAGTTCATGGTCGAGGCCGGCGTTCTCAGGTTCGGAGAATTCACCCTGAAGAGCGGTCGGACATCGCCCTATTTCATGAACGCGGGCGACTATGTCACGGGCGATCAGCTCCACCGCTTGGGATGCGCCTACGCACGCGCCGTCCACGACCGCTTCGGCCTCGACTTCGACGTGGTTTTCGGACCGGCTTATAAGGGGATCCCCCTTGCCGTCACGACCTGCATCGGCCTTTCCGAACTCTATGGCAAAGAGGCCCGCTACTGCGCAGATCGCAAGGAAGCCAAGGACCATGGGGCCGATACGGGCCGGTTTTTGGGAACGAGGCTCCACGACGGCGATCGCGTGGTCATCGTAGAGGACGTGACCACCTCGGGCAAATCCATCGATGAGACCTATCCCAAGCTCAAGGAGGCTGCCGCTGTGAAGGTCGTCGGCCTCATGGTCTCGCTCGACCGCCAGGAAATCGGAGCAGGCGGCGCGAAGACCGCCCAAGAGGAGCTCTCCGATCGCTACGGTTTCCCGGTTGCCTCCATCGTCACGCTCGACGAGGTCATCGAGGCGCTCGAGGGCACCGTGATCACACCCGAGCTCAAGGCGGCGCTCGATGACTACCGTGCCCGATACGGCGTAGCATAGGGATCATCGCCTGCAAGCTCCTGCGGGATGGGTCGTGAATCAGATCCGGAATATCGTTCAGCCGTATAGGCGCGGCTACCGTCTGCGGCTTTCTCAAGAACGCGGGCGGCATACCTTGCTACCATCTAATCGACAACCGCATACCCACCGGATGAGAGGGTCGGGAGAGACCGCAGGAGCGGAGCCGAAGGGGAGGCGAGAACTCTCAGGCAAAAGGACCGGCCTTTGACGGAACCTTGGAAAGGCCGCTCGGCCACCGAAGAAGCAATCCGCGCGCCGCGCGGAGAATCTTTCAGGTTGCATGACAAGGGCGCAGATCAGCGGAGCAACCCGCTGGCTCTGGCCCTTTTCTTTTGAGAGGAGCGCGCATATGGATCGCAAGACACCCCTGTACGATATCCACATCGCCGAAGGAGGTAAGATCGTCCCCTTCGCAGGGTACCTGCTCCCCGTGCATTACGAGACCGGCATCATAGCCGAGCACGAGGCGGTGCGCACAGCCGCAGGCATGTTCGATGTATCCCACATGGGAGAATTCCTCCTCACCGGACCCACCGCGCTCGATTCGCTCAACCACCTCGTCACCAATGACTATTCGGCCATGCCCGTAGGCCGCGCACGCTACGGCGTGCTCTGCACCGAAGATGGCGGCTGCATCGATGACCTCATCGTCTACAAGTTCGCCGACGACGAATGGCTCATGGTCGTGAACGCCTCCAACCGCCTGAAGGACTTCGCGCACATCTCGGAGAACCTGCTCGCAGGCACCCACTGCGAGGACGTCTCGGATTCCATCGCCCAGATCGCACTCCAAGGCCCCTGTTCCCGGGATGTGCTCGCCAAGCTCTGCGATGCGGATAGGCTCCCTGCCGCATACTACACCTGCACCCGTCATGTGGACGTGGCGGGTATCGATGCACTCGTCTCGCAGACGGGGTACACCGGCGAGTTCGGCTACGAGCTCTACGTTGCCGCCGATACGGGCGCTGAGCTCTGGTGGGCGCTCCGCGAGGCGGGCCGCTCCTGCGGCCTCATCCCCTGCGGGCTCGGCGCGCGGGATACGCTGCGCCTCGAGGCATCCATGCCGCTCTATGGCCACGAGATGGATGAGACCATCTCGCCCCTCGAATGCGGTCTCGATTTCGGCGTGCGCCTCGATAAAGACGGATTCATCGGTCGCGATGCGCTCATCGCCGCAGGAAAACCCGCACGCTGCCGTGTGGGCCTCGAAGCTGCGGGCCGCGGTATCATCCGCGAGCATCAGGACGTCTATATCGGCGACGAGCGCATCGGCCATACCACCTCGGGAACCTTCGCGCCGCATCTCAGGAAGGCCATCGCCATGGCGCTCGTCGGCTACGGCCATGCAACCATCGGCACCGAGGTCGAGGTGGATGTCCGTGGGCGACGCATAGCCGCCGTCATCGTCCCCATGCCGTTCTACAAGCATGCTTGATGATCCAGAGAAAGGAAAGCCGCCATGTCCACCATTCCCGAAAACCTCCGCTACACCGCTTCCCATGAATGGGTCTCCGAAGAGGATGGGATCTTCACCATCGGGCTCACCGATTTCGCGCAGAACTCCCTCGGCGACCTCGTCTTCGTCAATCTCCCGCAGGTCGGCGACGAGGTCGTGGCCGGGGAGTCCTTCTCCGACGTCGAGTCCGTCAAGGCCGTCTCCGATATCTTCTCCCCCGTCTCCGGCACCATCATCGAGGTCAACGAGGAACTTGCCGATGCCCCCGAGCTCATCAACGAGGATCCTTATGGCGCGTGGCTCGTGCGCGTGGGCGGGGTCACGGAATCCGAGGATCTGCTCGGCGCCGAGGCCTACGCGGAGGTCTGCGAGAGCGAGGAGTAGACGTGGGAAGCTACATTCCGGCAGATACCCGCGAGACGGACGCGATGCTCGATGCCGTGGGCGTCGCATCGTTCGACGAGCTCTACAGGCAGGTGCCGCCCGAAGCACGCATCGACCATCTCGACATCGCGCCCGGTGTGAGCGAGATCGAGGCCCTTGCGCACATGGAGCAGCTTGCCGAGAGGAACACGCGCTTCGCAAGCGTCTTCCGCGGTGCCGGCGCCTATCGCCACTACATCCCCGCCATCGTGAGGACCGTCACCGCAAAAGAGGAGTTCCTCACGGCCTACACACCCTACCAAGCCGAGATCAGCCAAGGCGTGCTCCAGTCCATCTTCGAGTACCAGACGCAGGTATGCGAGCTCACCGGCATGGATGTCTCCAATGCGAGCGTCTACGACGGGGCCACCGCTGCGGCCGAGGGCCTGCTCATGTGCCTTGATCGCAGGCGCGACGCCGTCGTGGTCTCGGGTACGGCGCATCCCCAGACCATCGAGACCATCCGCACCTACTGCGCAAGCCGCAAAGTGTCCTGCACCGTCGTTGCTGCAACGGCAGACCTTTCCACCGATGCCGCCGGAATCGCTGCGGCGCTCGATGCGACGGTCGCCGCCGTCTATGTCCAAAGCCCCAACTACTACGGCATCATCGAGGACGTGGGCGCGCTTGCCGAGGCAGCCCATGGGGCGGGCGCGAAGCTCGTGCAGGGATTCAATCCCATCTCGCTCGGCCTCATCAGGACGCCCGGCGAGCACGGTGCCGATATCGCCGTGGGCGAGGGCCAGTGCCTAGGGCTTCCGCTCGGCTTCGGCGGACCGTACCTGGGCATCATGTGCGCGGATAAGGGCATGGTGCGCAAGCTTCCCGGCCGCATCGTGGGCGAGACGGCCGACGCAGACGGACGCCGCGCCTTCGTCCTCACGCTGCAGGCGCGCGAGCAGCATATCCGCCGCGAGAAGGCATCGTCCAATATCTGCTCGAACGAGGCGCTCTGCGCCATGGCCGCCTCGGCCTACCTGGCGGCCCTCGGCGATGCGGGCCTTGCGCGCGTTGCCGAGCTCTCGTATGCGCATGCCCACTACCTGGCCGATCGTCTGGGCGAGATGGGATTTGCGCTCCTCTCGGACAAGCCCTTCTTCAACGAGTTCGCCACCTCCTGCCCGAAAGACGCCGCGATCATCGAGGAGGCCTTGGCAGAGCGGGGGATCCTCTCCGGCCTTCCCCTGCCCGAGGGCATGCTCTGGTGCGCCACCGAGCTCAACACCAAGATCGAGATCGATGCGCTCATCGACGCGCTGAGGGAGGTGTAGGCCGTGAAGCTCCTGTTCGAGAGAAGCACTGCGGGTCATAGGCACACCATCATGCCCGAACTCGATGTTGCGGTACCCGAGCTTCCGAGCAGCCTGCGGCGCGCGACCCGCCCGCACCTGCCCGAGATCTCCGAGATCGAGCTCGGACGCCACTATACCGAGCTTGCCAAGCAGACCCACGGGGTGAACGACGGCTTCTATCCGCTGGGATCGTGCACCATGAAGTACAATCCGCGCGTGAATGAGGCTGCGGCCGCACTTCCCGGTTTCACCGACATCCATCCGCTCCAGCCCGTCTCCACGATCCAAGGGGCCCTCGGGGTGCTCGCCGAGGCCGCCGACCTGCTCGCCGAGATCTGCGGCATGGACGCGGTGACGCTGCAGCCCGCAGCCGGGGCGCACGGGGAGTACACGGGCCTTTTGCTTATCCGCGCCTACCATCTGGATCGCGGAGACACCGGGCGCACCGAGATCATCGTCCCCGACTCCGCCCACGGCACCAATCCTGCGAGCGCCGCCATGACGGGCTTCACCGTGGTATCGGTGCCGAGCAATGCGGAAGGCGGCGTCGATCTGGGTGCGCTCCGCGCGGCCGTGGGCGAGAACACGGCGGGCCTCATGCTCACCAATCCCAACACGCTCGGCCTCTTCGATCCCAATATCCTCGAAATCACCCGCATCGTCCACGAGGCGGGCGGCCTGTGCTACTACGATGGCGCCAACCTCAACGCCGTCATGGGCCATGTGCGCCCCGGTGACATGGGCTTCGACTGCATGCATGTGAACCTGCATAAGACCTTCTCGACGCCCCATGGCGGCGGCGGGCCCGGATCGGGTCCCGTGGGCTGCAAGGACTTCCTCGCGGCGTATATGCCCGGACCCTTGGTGCGCAGGGGTGCCGGAGGATACGAGTTCTTCGCACCCGAGAAGAGCGTGGGCCGCGTGCGCAGCTTCCACGGCAACTTCCTCGTGGTGGTGCGCGCGCTCGCCTATATGGTCATGCTGGGTTCCGAAGGCTTGGCCGAGGCGTCGGCACATGCCGTGCTCAATGCCAACTATCTCCTCAAGCGCCTCTGCGGCCAATGGTCCATACCCTTCGGCGAGCCGTGCATGCACGAGTTCGTCATCGACGTGGCACCGCTCAAGGCGAAGACCTCCGTCTCGGCCATGGACGTCGCCAAGCGCATGCTCGATTTCGGCATCCATCCGCCCACCATGTACTTCCCGCTCATCGTGCACGAGGCACTCATGGTGGAGCCCACCGAGACCGAGAGCAGGGAAGAACTCGATACCTTCGTCGATATCATGGATGCCATCTATCGGGAAGCGCTCGAGACGGGCGAGGAGCTCCATGGGGCACCGTTCGGCTGCGCCATCGGACGTCCCGACGAGGTGGCTGCCGCACGCAACCCGCGCGTGCGCTACGACTTCGGAGGCGAGCGGTGATCGTACGCTGCTCAACGTACGAGACGGGCCAGGTTGACCCCCACGTCAACCTGGCCCGCGAGGAATGCCTGCTCGATGCCGTGGAGCCCGGGCAGGCCATCCTCTACCTCTGGCAGAACGAGCGCACCGTGGTCATCGGGCGCAACCAGAACGCGCTCGATGAGTGCGACGTGGTCGCGCTCGAAGCCGAGGGCGGCACGCTCGCCCGACGCCTCTCGGGCGGCGGAGCCGTCTACCACGATTTGGGCAACCTCAACTTCACCTTCCTCGTCCCCACCGCCGATTGGAACCTCGATCTGCAGACCAAGGTGCTCACGCGCGCGCTCGCAGCTTTGGGCATACACGCCGAGAAGGGCGGCCGCAACGATCTCTCGATCGGGGGGCGCAAGTTCTCGGGCCACGCCTACTACCATCGCAGCGGGAAGAGCTACCACCATGGGACCCTGATGGTGCACGTCGATCCCGAGCGCCTTTCCCGCTACCTCACGGTCTCGCCGCTCAAACTCGGGCCCAAGGGAGTCTCCTCGGTGCGGTCGCGCGTGATGAACCTCGTCGACGCCGCTCCCAACCTCACCATCGGCGATCTCAAAGCGGCGCTGGCAGAAGCGTTCCCAACGGTACTCGGCGCACGCGGCGAAGTGCTCGACGGGGATCCGATCGCGGAGGAGGTGCTCGCGCGCACCGCCGAACGCTACCGTTCCCGAGCGTGGGTCCTCCGCGATACGCGCGTATTCGACATAACGCGGCAAGCGCGCTTCTCATGGGGTACGGTACGGCTGGACTATTCGACCGGGCAGGGCGTCATCTGCGACGCGGCGCTCTATTCCGATGGACTCGAGGCCGATGCCATCGAGGCGATACCCGCTGCGCTTGCAGGTTGCACCCTCGATCGGGTCCTCGTGCAGGAGCGCTTGGGGACCATCGGCGTGCCGGAGGAGATGGCACGCGATCTTGCAGCGCTGCTCGCATAGGAGACGGGAGACGAGATGGGTTTCGATGTGGCGATCATCGGCGGAGGACCTGGCGGCTGCACGGCGGCGGACGAGGTGGCCGCATACGGCCTCTCGGTCGTGCTCTTCGAAGCCGGTATGCTGGGCGGCACCTGCCTGAATCGCGGATGCATTCCCACGAAGGCCCTGCTCCACGAGGCGGCACTCGGCATAAGCGACCCCGCCACGCTTCGCGAGAAGCGCGCTGATACGGTATCTGCGCTGCGTGGGGGCATAGAGAAGCTCATGAAGGTGCGCAAGGTCACCGTCGTGCAGGGCTTCGCACAGATCACGGGACCGGGCCGCGTCTCCTGCGATGGAGAGCTGTACGAGGCGCGCGACATCATCGTAGCCTCAGGATCGGTCCCGAGCATCCCGCCCATCGCGGGCGCAGATCTGCCGGGTGTCTACACAAGCAACGATGTTCTGGAGGGTGTGGGCATCATGCCCCGCTCGCTTGCCATCATAGGCGGCGGCGTCATCGGCATGGAATTCGCGCTCCTCTTCGCGCAGACGGGGGCCGCAGTGCAGGTGCTGGAGGCCATGGATCGCATCCTTCCGCCTTTCGACAGGGAAATCGCGCAACGTGTTGCCCTGCATGCCAAGAAACACGGGATCGCCATCGAGGCGTCAGTTCAGGTCCAGCGCATCGAGGGGGCGCCGGGGGAGATGCGCGTCTCGTATGCGGACAAGCGCGGGCAACCGCGCACGCTTGTCTGCGAGGGCGTCCTCATCGCCACCGGCAGGCATGCGAACACGGGGGGGCTCTTCGCCGATGGTGCGCTGCCCGAGCTGGAGCGCGGGGCGATCGTCGCCGACGAGCGCGGGCGGACGAGCGTCGCCCATCTTTGGGTGATCGGCGACGCGCGCGCCCGCACCGTCCAGCTCGCGCATGCAGCAGAGGCGCAGGCGCGCAATGTCGCAGCCTGCATCGCGGGAAGGAAGCCGCCTGTCAACGAGGACCTTATCCCCTCCTGCATCTACCTCTCCCCCGAAGTCGCGAGCGTGGGGCTCACCGAGGATGAGGCAAAGGCGCAGGGACGGGCCGTCATCTGCGGCAAGGCGCTCACGGGGGCCAACGGCAAGTGCCTGATCGAGGGTTCTGGGAGCGGATATGCGAAATTGGTCTGCGACGCCCAGACGCACGTCGTCTTGGGAAGCCAACTCGTATGCCCCCGCGCAAGCGATATGGTCGCCGAACTGGCATTGGCCATCAACCTAGGTGCCACGGCAGAGCAGCTGGCAGCGACCGTCCACCCCCACCCCACCATCTCCGAGATGATAGGCGAAGCGGCACGGATCATCTGCAGGGAGCACTGATCCGTGGCGCGACAAGGGGACAGGTCATTTGTCACGCCTCTTACGGGCGTGACAAATGACCTGTCCCCTTGTCGCGCCCGTCACGCGAGGCGGGCGGCAAGCCTCCTGCACATCTCGCCTACCACATCGGCGCCTTGATGGGAGGCGATCACTTCGAAGTTGGGGTAGTCTATCCCGGCCAAGCCATCCGCCTTGTCGGAAATCGCGCGCAGAACCACGAAGGGCAGCTCGTTGAGATAGGCTGCCTGTGCCACCGCAGCACCCTCCATCTCGCAGCAGAGCGCGCCAAAGGTCGTCGCGATGAACTCCTTCTGGGCAGATGAGCTCACGAACTGGTCGCCCGACGCCACGCGCCCTTCGAAAACCGAGATATCGGAGGATACCGCGCGCGTAGCCTCGACGGCAAGCTTGCGGAGCTCGGCATCCGCCTTAAAGCCCAAGGTATCGTAACCGGGGATCTGGCCCTTGGGATAGCCGAATTCCCCCACGTTGAAATCATGCTGGACGCAGTCGGTCGAGACGACCATATCGCCGATATCGATGCGCGCATCGAGCGAACCAGCGATGCCCGTGAAGATGAGATGGGTGGGCCCGAAGCGGTCGATGAGGGTCTGGGCGCAGACGGCGGCGCTCACCTTGCCGATGCCGCAGGCCACAAGCACGACGGGAGCCCCCTCGAGCATGCCCTCATAGTAGTCGCGACTCCCGTAGCTCTCTACCCGAACGTATTGGAGACGCTCGCGGAGCAGCTCGACTTCGGATTCCATCGCACCGATGATAGCGATCTTCATGTCGATTCCCTTCTTCGACCGGAGCGCACGCAGAAAAGGCCGGGCCATGGCCTCGGGCCTTGGAGAGGCGATTCCTCCCCCGCCGAGAAAGCGTATGCCGCTTCCATGCTTCCTCCCCATATCCTAGCCTCCTATGGAATCGCGCTCGCAAGCCAGGGCATGGAGGCGAGCGCACGCGACATGGCATCCACTGCGACAGCGGGAAACACGTCGGTACGAACGAAAGCCACCGCCGTGATATGCGCCCCGAACGCATCGATGGTGCCGAACCGCAGCAGCGGTTCGGTCCCCTCGGCGGCATAGGGTTCGAGGGCCGCCGCGAGCACCCTGAGGGCATCCCGCTCGACCTCCGCCGTATCGCAACCCGCGCGCACGTGGAAATCGACCGAGACGGCCTGCGCGGCAGCTTCGGTGAGCTTGGTGAGCGCGGTCTTCGAAAGCACCGAGTTGGGGACGATCTCGGTGCCGCCCTCGCGCAGGGAGAGGACGGTGCTGCGCCAGGTTATATCCTGAACCGTGCCGACCTTGCCGTTCACGGCGATGACATCGCCTACCTTGATGACCTTGCTCATCATGAGCGAGAGGCCCCCCATCAGGTTGGAGATGGTGTCCTGCATGCCGATGGAGATGATGATGGAGGTTACGCCCAAAGCGGTCACGAAGGAGGTGGGCGCGATATCGAAGACCGACTGGAGCACGAGGAGCACGGCGAGGAACCAGATGAGGGCCTTCACGATATTCACGAAGATGGTGGCCTGCGGGACGCCGCCGACATCGAGCACGCGCCTGAGCGCCCTACTTGCAACATGCTGCACGATGAGGGTCATGAGCACCATAACGGCGAGCATCACGGACTTGCGTACGAGTTCCTGATCCATCTCCTCACCCCTGTATCTTGACGATGGGCGCGAAGCCCTTGAGGAGCTTCTTGGTCTTGCCCGTCCTGGTGAAGCGCACCTCCAAGGCATCCCCCTCCACGGCAAGCACCACCCCCGGACCGAAAGTCTTATGGGATATATGATCGCCCGGATCGAAAGCCTCTGCGGTTTTTGCTGTATCCGGCTTGACGGGTTCGGAAGACCTGAATCCACCCGATGAACGCGTCCGCGAACCGAACACGCGGCCGCCATACATCTCGGAACCGCGCCCGGAGCCGAAGGTTCCATGGCGATCGCCGCGTTTGTCCCAACCCGTGCCCGAGAAGCCTGCGGAACCGACGCCCTCGGATCGGAGGTGCTCTTCGGGGATCTCATCGATGAAACGGCTGCGCGGATTCGCCTGCACCGAGCCGAACACGTGGCGCACGCCGGCATGGGTGAGGTAGAGGCGCTTCTCGGCACGTGTGATGGCCACATAGGCGAGGCGCCGTTCCTCCTCGGAGTCGGAGGGGCCATCGGAATTGCCCCTATGGGGGAAGAGGCCCTCCTCGAGTCCCGCAACGAAGACGGCGGGATATTCGAGGCCCTTGGCCGAGTGCACGGTCATGAGGGTGACTGCGGTATTCGACCCGTCCAAGGAGTCGAGGTCGGAGCGCAGGGCGAGCCACTCGAGGAAATCCGGGAGCTTCTCGGCTGCGACGGCTGTCGGAAGCTGCTCGTCCGGCGCTTCGGTCCCGTCCTGCCCCACCTCGTGCGTCGCATCGAACTCTGCGGCGACGCCGAAGAATTCCCTGATGTTCTCCACACGGCCCTCGGCCTCGATGGTGCATTCGGACAGAAGGGCGGTGATGAGGCCCGCCTTGTCGATGATCGCCTCGACCACCTTGGCAAGCTCGCCCTCTATGTGGCGGCTCATCTCGATGATCTGGCAGAACTCGGTGAGGGCGTTGCGCACTTTGGGCGTGAGCAGGCCCTCCTCCGCGATGCAATTCTCGCACGCCTCGAAGAGGGAGATCCCGTTCCCGACCGCATACCCCCTGATCTTGTCGATGGAGGTCTGGCCGATGCCGCGCCGCGGCGTGTTGATGACGCGCAGGCAGGAGACATCGTCTCGCGGATTCACCACCAGCTTGAGATAGGCCATGACATCGCGTATCTCGGCGCGGTCGTAGAAGCGCGTGCCGCCGACGATTCTGTAGGGCACGCCCGCGCGCATGAGCATGTCCTCGAGGACGCGCGACTGCGCATTGGTACGGTAGAACACGGCCACATCGTTGTAGTCCGTGCCCGCATCGTGCAGCTTCTCGATCTCGGAGGCGATCCAGCGGCCCTCGTCGCGCTCATCGGCAGCCTGATAGAGCCGGATCTTCTCGCCATCGCCGCGATCGGTGAAGAGGTGCTTGGGCTTGCGGCCGGCATTATGGGCGACCACGGCGTTGGCCGCCTCGAGGATATGGCCCGTGGAACGGTAGTTCTGCTCGAGCGAGACGACCTTGGCCTCGGGGTAGTCCTTCTCGAAATCGAGGATGTTGGAGATGTCCGCCCCGCGCCAGGAGTAGATGGACTGGTCATCGTCGCCCACCACCATGAGATTGCGATAGCGCTGGGCGAGGAGCTTGCAGATCCGGTACTGCACATGGTTGGTGTCCTGGTACTCGTCCACGCTGATGTAGCGGAAGCGCTCCTGATAGCGCTCGAGCACCGCAGGATGTTTGGAGAGCAGCTCGTGGCATTTGACGAGCAGATCGTCGAAATCCATGGCGTTGGCACGGGCAAGGCGGACCTCGAGCTCGCGATACACCTGAGCAGCCTTGCGGAGGGGCGGCGCACTGGCATGGGCCTCGAACTCATCGGGTCCCACCATCTTGTTCTTGGCCTCGGACAGGTATGCGCGGATCATGTTGATGGGATAGCGTTTCTGATCGATGTCGAGGTCATCCATGATGGTGCGGACGAGGCGTCTGGAATCATCGTCATCGTAGATGGAGAAGTTCGGGCGGTAGCCTATGAGGTCGGCATCGGCACGCAATATCCGCACGCACATGGCATGGAAGGTGCAGGCCCACATGCCGCGCACGCCGTAGCCGAGCAGGCCCTCGAGGCGCTCGCGCATCTCGGCGGCAGCCTTATTGGTGAAGGTGATGGCGAGGATCTGATACGGGCTCACCTGCTGGTCTTTGATGAGGTGGGCGATGCGGTGCGTGAGCACGCGCGTCTTACCCGAGCCCGCACCGGCAAGCACCAGCAGCGGGCCCTCGGTGCAGAGTGCCGCCTCGCGTTGCTGCGGATTGAGTCGGTCGAGATCAAAGCCTGCCATGCATACTCCAATGACGTGTTTCTCCCTTTAGAAGTGTAGCGGTACAGGCAGACGGATTCCCCCCTCCCAGCGCATAAGGTGGCGAAAACGCACGAGACATGCGCGTGGGCGTGCTCGCGTGACAAGGGGACAGGTCATTCGTCACGCTCACGAGCGTGACGAATGACCTGTCCCCTTGTCACGCGTGCGGGTTGTGTCCCCCTGCCACGGCGTCCTAGTGGCCCGTGATGGAGTTGAGGAAGTCGCGTGCACGCTCGTTCTTGGGATGGTCGAAGAACTCATCCGGCGGCGCCTCCTCGACGATGCGGCCATCGGCCATGAAGACCACGCGATTCGAGACGCGACGGGCGAAGTTCATCTCGTGGGTGACCACGATCATGGTCATGCCGCCCCGTGCAAGCTCGACCATGACCTCGAGGACCTCGTTGATCATCTCGGGATCGAGCGCGCTCGTGGGCTCGTCGAAGAGCATCACCTTGGGATGCATGGCGAGGCTGCGGGCGATGGCCACGCGCTGCTGCTGGCCGCCCGAGAGCTGGGCCGGCACCTTGGATGCCTGGTCATCCACGCCCACGCGGCGCAGCAGCTCCATGGCCTCGCGCTCGGCTTGGGCCTTGGGCGTGCCGAGCACCTCGATGGGCCCCATGGTCACGTTCTCGAGGATGGTCTTGTGTGCGAAGAGGTTGAAGCTCTGGAAGACCATGCCGATCTCGGCGCGCAGGCGCGCAAGCTCCCTACCCTCCTCGGGCAGCCTCACGCCCTCGATGAGGATCTCGCCCGAATCGATGGTCTCCAAGCGGTTGATGGTGCGGCAGAGCGTGGATTTCCCCGAACCCGAAGGCCCGATGACCACCACGACCTCGCCCGTATCGACGGAGAGGTTGATGTCCTGCAGGACGTGCAGCTCGCCATAGTGCTTGTCGACATGGCGCATCTCGACGATGGGCACTTCGGTCGCGATCGCATCGGCCATGATGCCTCCTAAACCGGATTGGTGGTGTTCTTGGTGATGATGGGGGCGTTCTCGCGGTGCGCGAGGTGGATCGAGAGCTGGTTGATGGCGAAGTTCACGATGATGTAGATGATCGCGACCACGAAATACATCGAGACGAGCGCGTCGTAGTTGGAGATGAGCACGCGCGCGTTCTGCATGAGATCGGGGTAGCTCACGACGTAGGCGACGGTGGTGTCCTTGACCACGACGACGAGCTGCGAGACGAGGCTCGGGATGACGATGCGCAACGCCTGCGGAAGTATGATCTTGGCCATGATCTTGGCATCTCCCATGCCCAGCGAGAGCGCCGCCTCGGTCTGGCCTGCAGGCACCGCATTCACGCCGGCGCGGAATACCTCGGCGAGCACGCCCGAGGCGGCGAGCGCCACGGGCAGCGTGATCATCCAGAACGATGGCATGCGGATGCCGTATTTCGGGATGACGAGGAAGAAGAAGTAGATGAGCAGCAGGCTCGGCACACCGCGGAAGAAGTCGATGATGAGGCGGGACGCCATGGAGAGCCAGCCGATCTCGGAGATGCGTCCGAGCATGAGGACAAGGCCGAGCACGAGCGCGAGAGCGCCGGCCGTGACGGCGACCCTGAGGGTCCCGAGGAAACCCTGGGCCAGGAACGACCAGGTGGTCCCGCGCGCGAAGAGCGCCCAGTAGCGGGGTTCGAGCTGGCCCGTCACGTAGAACTGGCGCACGACGAGGGCAAGGCCGATGGCGATCAGCATGAGCGCGGCGCAGGTACCCGCAACGATGCGTTTCCTCATCTTGGGGCCGGGGGCCTCGTAGAGGGCGTCCCTCATAGACAGCGGCGAGGCGCTCATCGCAGTATCCTCACCCTCTTGTCGATGAGGTTGCCGACAGAGCCGATCGCCAGCGAGGTTCCCGCATAACCGATGGCCGAGATGAAGAAGGCGCCGATGCCGCCGATGGAGCGCGAGTTGACATAGCTCACCATGCCGGTGAGCTCGGGGGGCTTCAAGGGGACCTGCGAGGCGAGCGCAGTGGTGAGCAGCGTGCCTATGAGGAGGTTGGTCATGGGCAGGATCGCCGAGCGCACCGCCTGCGGGATGACCACATTGCGGAGTATCTGGGCGAAGGAGAGGCCGATCGAGCGCGCGGCCTCGATCTGGCCGACACCGATGGTATTGATGCCCGTCATGAGGTTCTCGGAAGCGAATGCGGCTACGACCATGGTGATGGTCACCATGGCACAGGTCTTGTAATCCAGCGTGACCCCGAGGTAGGGTAGCGCATAGGTGACGATGACCAGAAGCGACACGCCGGGGATGTTGCGGAAAACCTGCACATAGAAATCGCCCACGATGCGCAGGGGCCCGATAGGCGACACGCGGAAAACCGTGATGGCCAAGGCGATGGCCAGGGCGCAGGCGAATGAGATCGCCGTCATGGACCAGGTCTGCACAAGCGCTTGCAGGTAATTCTCGCCATACGTCGAGAAGAGCTCGCCGATACCCACGTACCCACCTCCTCCGATAGCGTAGCCAAGTCTAAAGCAAGAATCCCCGCGGAACCGGTTCCGCGGGGACATCGAAACAAAGGTGTGACGCGAAAGCGCCCTTGCTATACGCCGACCACGGGAGGCTCGGGAACCTCGGTGATGCCAGTGCGGGCTCCGATGCAGACCTTCCAGAGCTCGGCCCACGTGCCGTCGGCGATGATCTTGTTCAGGAACTCGTTCACGAAGTCGACGCCGTCGGAGTTGAGCGGCAGCCCGATACCGTAGTTGTCATCGGGACCGAACTCGCCGGCCAAGCGGTACTTGCCGGGGTTGGCGACCATGGAGCCCAGATGCAGCGAGATGTCGACGACATACGCATCTATGCGACCCTGCTCGAGGGCGCGGCGCAGCTCCTCATCGGTGCCGATCTCCTGGACCTCGGCCTCGGGCGCGAACTCCTCGAGCAGCGCGCGGCCCGTGGAGCCCTCCTGGACACCTACGATCTTGCCTGCAAGATCTTCGACACCGTTGATATCGGTGTTGGAGGCGCTGACGAGGATGCCCTGATGGGCGGTGAAGTACGGCCCCGCGAACGAGATGACCTCCTGGCGGGACGGGGTGATGGAATAGGTGGCGAACACGGCGTCGACCTGATCGGACTGGAGGACCGACTCGCGCGTGGAGGACTGGACGAGCGTGATCTCATACGCATTGGAGTCGCCGAGGATATAACCGGCGAGCAGCTGGTAGAGACCCGCATCGAAACCGCGGACATGGCCATCGACCTCGTTCAGGAGCGAGAAGAGCTGGGAGGTCTGGGTGCTGCCGATGCGCAGGGTGCCGGCTGCCTTGACCTTGGCCGCCCATTCGCTGGCAGAGATCGCGGCGTCATCGGCTGCGGGACCCGATGAGACGAGCGCATCGAATGCCGCGGTATCGATGGCGACCGGCTCGGCGGTCTCCCCGCCACCATCACCGGTGCCGTCGGCGGCGTCGGTAGCGTCCCCATCGGAGGGCTGGTTGCCGTCGCAGCCCGCAAGGGCGAGGGCGGCCGCGCCGCTGAAGCCCAAGGCAAGGGCCGCACGACGGCTGATATTGGCAGATTTCATGGTCCACATCCTTTCGTACGTTGTACGCCTTTTCCCATCATGCCCAATCGGAGCGGCTTCTAAACCAGCCGAAATAAGCGTGCAACCAAACTCTATGGTTTCTCCCATGGGTTCTCCCATAGGCCCCGAAGGGACTTCTGCAGACCGTCCACCGCTACAGCCAAGCCTCCCGCAGGGGCAGCTGGGGTCACCGCGCCAGAGAGAAATAGGCTATGACCGCTATGCCCAGCAGGATGCGGTAGACGCCGAACGGCCTGAAGTCGTGCTTGCGGACGAAGCCCACCAAGAACTTGATGGCGATGAGCGACACGACGAACGCCACGGCACAGCCCACCCCGAGGATGGCGAACTCGCGAGCGACGAAACCGTTGCCGCCTATGAAGTACTTCACAAGGCGCAGCAGCGACGCCCCGAACATGACGGGGATGGCCAAGAAGAACGTGAATTCCGCAGCTACGGGACGCGAGCAGCCCAACGCGAGGCCCCCGATGATGGTGGAGCCGGAACGCGAGGTACCCGGCACCAGCGAGAGGATCTGGAAGAGGCCGATGCCGACGGCGGTCTTCCATGAGAGGCCGTCGAGCGAGGTCGTGGTAGCAAGCGCGTCGGCGTCGCTTGCCCGGACGTGACGGCCGGCAGGCACGCGCTCCGCACGCGCGTTCCTCCTGCTTTCGAGGACGATGAAGACGATGCCGTATACGATGAGCGCAGCGGCGATGATGAGAGGGTCCGAAAGATGATCGTCCATCCAGTCGTCCAAGGGAACGCCCACCGCAGCCGCAGGGATGCAGGCCACGATGATCTTCGCCCAAAGCAGCCAGGTGCTCATGCGCTCCTCGGCATCCTTCTTGCGCGAGAAGGGATTCAAGCGCCCGAAATAGAGGACGACCACCGCGAGGATGGCTCCCAGCTGGATGACCACGAGGAACATCGTCCAAAACGAGGGCGAGACGTCGAGGACGACGAACTGGTCCAGAAGGAGCATATGGCCCGTCGAGGAGATGGGAAGCCACTCGGTGATGCCCTCCACGAGGCCGAACAAGGCCGCCTTCAGCAACTCGATGATGCCCACGCGAACCTCCTGCCGAACTTTTTCCCACACCTGAGCCCATTCATGATACCCTTGGAATCCCTTACGCGCCCCCTGTTCCCTCAATGTCCTCGAATCGTGGAAGAACCGTGATGCGGGCGAAACTACGGTACAGTGGTACGACACGTGCCGCACGACATGCATCGTCGACGGATGATAGGACACAAGCTTGGTGCAACATCCAAGACATATGCGGGCCCTTCTCGCGTGCGCGTTCATCGCAGCCTTATTCGGAGCGTTCATGGTTCTCCCCGCGCGGGCGCAGGCTGCAACCATGGCAGAGCTCCAATCCGAGGTCACACGCCTGTCGGATGAATACGATGCGACCGTCAAGCATATCGAGGAGATCCAGGCGAAGATCGACGCCAACGAGGCGCGCATCGCCGAGATCGAGGCGGCTCTTCCCGAGCAGCGCCAGCGCACCAGCGATTCCATCCGCTGGCAGTACCGTGTCTCGCTCGATGCCCCCGGCATCATCGAGATGATCCTCTCGGCCGACAGCTTCTACGATCTCCTCTCCACCATCCAGTACCTCGACATCATCCAGGCCCGCAACAACACCGAGCTCCAAAGCCTCATCGATCTGGATGCCGAGCTCACCGAGACGCGCCGCGCGCTCGCCGAGGACATGGCCCTTGCCGAGGCGGAGAAGGCCGCTGCCCAGGAAGCGCTCGACGAGGCCATCGCAGCCCGTGAGGCGCTGCAGGCGGCCATCCGCGCCCAAGAGGAGGCCGAGCGTGCGGAGCGCGAGCGCGCCCTCGCGGAGGCCCGCGCGCATGAGGGGGAGACCTTCACCACCGCCAGCGGCCAGCAGGCGACGATCGAGGTCCCCCCCTCGCCCGACATCGGCGCGACCGGCGGCGGGAGCTCCAGCACCGCTCCGACCGATCCCGCATCCATCACGCGCGAGTATTTCGTCGAGGTATGGAGCGGTCGTATCGACAGCTATCTGGCAGGATCGCCGCTCGCCGGCTACGGTTACGCCTTCGCCGAGGCGGCATGGGACTACGGCGTGGATCCGCGCTGGTCTCCGGCCATCTCCTGCATAGAGAGCTCGAAGGGCTTCTACTGCTTCGAGCCCTATAATGCCTGGGGCTGGTTCGCCTACCTGGGCTCCGATTGGGATACCACGATCCGCGCGCATGTGCGCGGCTTGGCCAACGGCTACGGCTACACGCTCACCTGGGCCGCCGCGAGCCGCTATTGCCCGCCTGGTGACGCTTGGTATGCCGCCTGCGCCGCCGAAATGCAATACGTCTGGCCCACCGACCAGCTGTAAACTCGCGCCGTGACGAACGACCTGTCCCCGCGCCGTGACGAACGCGTGACAAGCGCGTGACAAGGGGACAGGTCGTTCGTCACGGCGCGGCCTGCCGGGGCTAGCCCTCATCAGCGCCCGTGGTAAAAGCCACCATGGCGAGGATGAGCGCGAATCCTGCGATATCGGCAACCGAGAAGGATGTGCGCAGCCAGAGCACGGTGGCGACCGTGGCCGTAACCGGTTCGATAGCGCCTAAGAGGGCGGCGCGCATGGACCCGGCATCCCTGACCCCCTGCAGGAAGAGCGCATAGGCGCCGAAGGTGCCGAACACGATGCAGAATGCGAAGAGTGCGAGCCCCGCAAGATCGAAGGCCGGTATACGCTCCCACGGTCGCACGATGAAGGCGAGCGTGATGCCCGACATCAAAAATGCCAGTCCATTCACCGTGAAGTTTCCCCATTTCTCGATGGCGCGCTTCGGCACGATCGAAAGGCAGGCGGCCGAGGCCGCGAGCAGGATCCCCCAGACCATGCCGAGCGGCGGCAGGGCGAGCTGGCCGGATCTTCCACCTGTAGCCACCAGATAGGTGCCGATCAAGGCGGAGATGACGCCGAGCATCTCCCGCTTGCGGGGCAGGCGCCGGGTCGTGATGCAGATAAAACCCAGCACGAGCAGCATCCCCAAGCTTTGGATGATGGTCGCGGTGGCGGAATTGGTCCAGAAGATGGCCTGGAGATACGAGATCTGCGAGAAGAGGATGGCGAAGAGCCCCACGGTGTAGATCCGGAGAAGGTTCTGGGGCGATGAGATGGCCTCTTCGAGCGCCGTACGGTTTCCCAGCCATGCGGGGATGAGGAAAAGCCAGCATCCCAAGAGCTCGCGCATGCAGGCGAACCAAAACGGGTCGATATCGTAGGCATCCATGAGGTATCCTGCGACCGTGCCGTTGATGCCCCAGAGCGTGCCGCCAAGCAGCGTCATCGCGATCCCGCGGCGCACGCGCCCCTCGTCCTCCATCGCAGCCCCCTGCCGTACATCGGTCTTGAATCCGCACAGGCGAGCATAGCACCTTCCGCTACGCGCTCTGCTACAGTAAACAGGCATGCAATCAAGGGAGGCAACCATGACAGAATCCGCCCGGATCTTCTCGAAGCCCTTCGCAGGGCTCGCCATCGGCAGCACGCACGGAGATTTCGAGGTCACCGGAATCGAGGAACTGCGCGAGCTCTCGGGCTATGCGTACGTGCTGCGCCACAAGCCCAGCGGCGGCCGCCTCATGTGGCTCGCCTGCGCCGATACCAACCGCTCTTTCGCCATCGGCTTCAAGACCCCGCCTGCAGACGACACGGGCGTCTTCCACATCCTCGAGCACTCGGTGCTCTGCGGGTCGGAACGCTTCCCCGTGAAGGAACCCTTCGTCACGTTGCTCAAAACCTCCATGCAGACCTTCCTGAACGCCATGACCTTCCCCGACAAGACCGTCTACCCGGTTTCATCCACCAACGTGACCGATTTCGAGAACCTCATGGACGTCTATCTCGATGCGGTCCTGCACCCGGCCATCTACGAACGCCCCCGCATCTTCGAGCAGGAGGGCTGGCATCTCGAGCTCGAGGGCCCCGATGCCCCGCTCACCTATAACGGCGTGGTCCTGAACGAGATGAAGGGTGCCACCTCCGATCCCGACGATGTGCTCTTCTCGGAGGTCGGCCGCGCGCTCTTCCCCGATACGGCCTACCGCTTCGAGTCGGGCGGCAACCCGCGCGCCATCCCCACGCTCAGCTACGAGGGCTTCCTCGACAACCACCGGCGCCACTACAATCTGGCCAACAGCTACACCATCCTCTACGGCGACCTCGACATCGAACGCGAGCTGTCCTTCATCGGAGCGCGCTTCGCGGCCGTGGAGCAGCGCACCGACAAGGACCCCAACCCGCTCGAGCTGCAGGCTCCCGTGGCACCGCCCACGCGCAGGGTCGAGATGGCAACCGCCCCCGAGAATGCCAGCATCGCACTCGCCTATGTCGTCGGCAGATCTTCCCAGCGCGAGCGCGTACTCGCATGCGATATCCTGCTCGATGCGCTCTGCGGCTCCAACGAGGCACCGCTCAAACGGCGCGTGCTCGACGCGGGCCTCGGCGATGATTTCTCCGCGATGCTGCTCGATTCATCGCTCCAGCCGCAGATCATGTTCATCCTCAAGGGCGCCCGCGCAGGCGCAGCCGAGAAATTCCGTGCGCTTGTCGAGGACACGTGCGCGGAGCTTGCAAACGGCATCCCCACCGACAAACTCCGCGCCTCGCTCGCGCAGGCCGAGTTCAACCTACGCGAGGGCGAGTTCGGCATCGCCGATGGCGTAGCCTACTCCATAACGGCTCTAACGAGCTGGCTCTACGATGACGATGACCCCGTATCCTATCTCCATTACGAGGACGAGATCGCCCATATGAAAGACGGGCTGACCGACGGCTACTTCGAACGGCTCCTGCGCGAGCTCGTATCCGAGAACCCCCACTCCGCGCTCGTGGACCTCGTGCCGGTTGCCGAGGGGGATTCCGCCGAGGAGGCCGCCGAGCTCGACCGCATACGGGAGGGCATGTCAGCCGCTGATCTCCGGCAGGTGATGGACGAGGTGGCAGCACTGCGTGCGGAACAGGAGCGCGCGGATGCGCCCGAGGATATCGCCAAGCTGCCGCGCCTCTCGGTCGCCGATATCGACGATGCGGCCCCCGAACCCGCCTACGCGTGCGAGCAGGCCGACCTCCCCTACCTTGCGCACGAGATGGACACCCATGGCATCGCCTACGCATACCATTACTTCGACTTGAGCGGTATCGCCTTCGACGAGCTGCCCTACGTGGGCATCCTCACGAGCCTCCTCGGCAAGCTCGATACCGCCGCCCATACGGCATCCGAGCTCGACACCCTCGTGGAGGAGAACCTCGGTATGCTGAGCTTCTTCACCGAGACCTACACCCCAGACGACGATACCGCATCGATCCGCCCGCTCCTCGTGGTCTCCGCGAGCGCGTTGGCCGAGAAGATCGATGCGCTGGCCGAGCTGCCGCGCGAGGTCTGGGGCACCACGCTCTTCTCGGATACCGAGCGCATCCGCGCCATCCTGCAGCAGCGCCGCATCGGCCAGGAGCAAGTCTACCTCAATTCCGGCCACTCCGCCGCCCTGGGCCGCGCACTCACGTACTTCTCGCGCGGGGCGCTCGTGGCCGACATGCTCGGCGGCGTCTCGTCCTATCTCTTCCTGAAGGACTTGCTCGCCTCCTGGGACGAGCGCAAGGATGCGCTCTGCGAGAAGCTCGCAAGCCTCATCGGGCGCATCTTCCGCACCGACACGGCAATCATCTCCTTCACGGGCTCATCCGAGATGCGCGCGCGGTTCCAAGAGCTTGCCGGCACACTCGGACTTGCCGGGGACGAAGGTGCACGGCGCATCCTCGAGACCCCCGAGCCGCGCGTTGCCAACGAGGCCTTCATCATGCCTTCGAACGTCGTCTATGTCTGCGAGACGGGCCCTGCATCCGAACACGACAAAGTGAGCCACGGCAGCTGGACGGTAGCCACCCGTGCGCTCGACTTCGATTACCTCTGGAACGAGGTACGCGTGAAAGGCGGCGCCTACGGCGTGGGCTTCAGGCGCAACGCCAACGGCATCATGCAGTTCTGGTCATACCGCGACCCCGGCGTGGATGGCACGCTTGGGCGCTATGAAGCAGCCCCCGCCTGGCTTTCTGCTTGGGATCCCGAACAGGCCGAGCTCGAGGGCTACATCGTCTCGGCGGTAGCCGGCCACGACGCGCCCCTCAAGCCGCGTGCGCTTGCCCGCAGGCAGGACAGCGATTTCTTCCGTGGGCGCGCGCCGGAGTGGCGCGGCGAGGTGCGCTCCCAGATGCTCGCCGCCACGGCAGATGACATCCGCGCCCTTGCAGCGCCGCTCGCCGACGTGGCACCTGCACGTGGCATCTGCGTTTTCGGATCGCGCGAAGCCATCGAGGCCAGCAAGATCGATTTCGAGATCATCGAGCTTATGGGGGCTGTGCAAGGTTAGATCGGGCCCAGCCTCATAAATCAGACGAAGATGCCTTTCGAGATCATCCCTACGCATGTGGGGCACACACTGCCCGTTCGGGAACCGATGGCATACGTTCGTACCATTGAAATCCCGAGTGTCGCGCGCGGCGCTCCCTTTGCATATCAGAGGGAGCATCGCCAGAAGCGGGGGTACGTTTAAAGACGCTGTCTATCTGCTCCGTCACCCATGAGGAAACGGTGAGGCGGATGCGCGTGGGCGGAACGTCTTCCCGCCCCTTCGATCCTCGACATATTTCTTAAGAAGATCAGCGTCGGCAGGGTGCATGCCCAGCTCGATGCACCTTGCCCGGATATCGGCGGGATCGACGCTCCTCCACAGCTCCTAGCTCGCCATCAACTCGGTCTTGAAACGTTCCTCCTCGTTCCATTTAAGGCCGGTACTGTATCCCGCTGCTGCGGATGCAAGGAAGCGGAGAACCCTGTCGACTTCCTCTGGGAGATCTTCTACCTCGGGATCCTTGATGACGAGGAGCGTAGCCTCGAACCACCTCTTGTCTTGACCGGACCAAGGGAGGAACAGCACTTTCTCGACACCATCCTGCTCGGCGAACGTCGAGAGCTGATTAGTCGCGCAGTAGAATGCGAAGACGGCCCCCAGAGCGCAGCCGCCTCTCAGGGGCCATCGAAGAGTTATCCCCTTGGACTCGAATCGCCCTTCGAAGTTCTTGGACTCCTTATTGCTATCCAATCCGAAAGCATCTTGTATGGCACGCCTCGTAGGAGCGAGCAAGGTACCCCCGCCATTATCGGCAAGCCAGTTGATGCCCTCCGTGGCAGCAACGGTGTTGCTGCCGGTACTGTCGAACATCTCGCAATAGATTCCGCTAGCGGGCATTGCCCACCTCGCTATTTGGCGTAGTGGTCCTTGCATGATAGGACGACGAGCGTATTGTCCGCGACCTTGTATATGAGCCTGTTGGCGGAATCGATTCTCCTCGACCACCAGCCCTTGAACTCATGGCGAAGTGGCTCGGGCTTCCCGATGCCCCTGAACGGGTCGCGCTCGGCATCCTTCAGGAGGGCGTTTATCCGCGAGACCGTCTTCGCATCGTTGGCCTGCCACCAGAGGTAGTCCGACCAGGCGTCGTCCGTCCATGCCTTAATCATCGGTGATGTCCCTGGCCAAAATGTTGCCCGCCTCGACTTCGACGATGCCACGCTTGAGCTTCTCGTAGAGATAGGGGTTCTCGTAGATGCGCACAGTCTCCATCATGTTCTCGTAGTCGCGCGCATTCATGACGACGATATTCTCGCTGGGGTCGTTATTCGTGACGAGCAGCACCTCCGCATTGTCGCGGAGCTCCCTCATCTTGCCCTTGAGACCATTCCTGAACGCGGAGTATGTGATAGCCTCCATGCCGACCTCCTCTCGATGCGTGATATTGTACGGTTTCTTGTACAATATTGCAATCCTCATTGCAAAGAGATCTGCGAACCCTGCATACAGATCGGAGGTTATGGCGATACCCAAGCGCAAGAGCGCCGACGGTAGTATCGGGAAAGGTGGTATAGCCGACCTTTCGTAAGGGCTCGGCCATCATCTGGAATCGCCGATCCACCCGCATCCCGCACCGCTCCCATCTCGTCCGCAAGCTCGAGACCGGCTTCTATTGCCCTTTTTGCAATGAGGCACCACGCGGTGGCCGCTCCGACGCGGTCGACAACACGGTTCTGACTGCCGAATTTTGCCGGACGCGAGCTTCTTCACGAGCGCGACGAGATGTGGGGCGGCGTCGGACTCGTTGCGCACTGCACCGAACCACTTCGGGTGCTCCGCGACAGCTCCTCCCGAGAAGTTGGTGGAGGCCACGGCATATGCGTTGTAGGTAACGGTAGCCGTACGGATGGCGAAGGCATAGCCGAGTGATAGCGATGGCCCATCGACGATATAGCCCTCTCTTGTTGACGGACATGTCAGTGACGTAGCACACGCAGCTGAAGAGCCTTTCGGGAAGCGGAACTATCGCTGCCAGATCCCGTTCAAACAACTCAGCTTGCGACTGATCTTCTCCATAGTGCTCGCCACCGACGTCCTCCAGGCAGCGATGCGGTAGCTCCATGTTGAACGGCCCAGTTGCCTATGTTGAGGACAGGTATAAGCAGGTGCTGGCGGCACCAGTACTCTTTGCGTCCCACGTTGCTCATTTCAACCCACGCTCCCCGTGCGGGGAGCGACTGGAGGAGGAGCGAGCCGAGCGCATCGCCCACGCGATTTCAACCCACGCTCCCCGTGCGGGGAGCGACTAAGCGCTCATCTAGACCACCTTCCCGGGGGTCCCATTTCAACCCACGCTCCCCGTGCGGGGAGCGACCACAGTAAGGGCATGCGGGGTGTTGGCCGCGCTTGATTTCAACCCACGCTCCCCGTGCGGGGAGCGACCGACGACTACGAGGGCAGGTGGAGGGATGCCCGATTTCAACCCACGCTCCCCGTGCGGGGAGCGACCCACCGTATCCGGCGCGTCCATAATCGGGAAATCATTTCAACCCACGCTCCCCGTGCGGGGAGCGACATCCGGCTGCGGCGTTGGTGAGGACCGGGGTCTTATTTCAACCCACGCTCCCCGTGCGGGGAGCGACCCCAAGCCCTCCCGGCGGACTCCATCAGGCTCCTATTTCAACCCACGCTCCCCGTGCGGGGAGCGACACGAGGGTGGAGGGCGGCATGCCCGCGATCATCGATTTCAACCCACGCTCCCCGTGCGGGGAGCGACTGCGGACATCGCCGGAGGCGGACTGGCCCGACCTATTTCAACCCACGCTCCCCGTGCGGGGAGCGACCTGCTGCCCTGCCCGTTCTGCGGATCCTTGCCATTTCAACCCACGCTCCCCGTGCGGGGAGCGACCTTGGCGTTGATCCCCATCCACGCCTCGAGGAGATTTCAACCCACGCTCCCCGTGCGGGGAGCGACGAGGGCGCGGGCGGCGATGATCCCGTGGGCCATATTTCAACCCACGCTCCCCGTGCGGGGAGCGACCTGCTTGAGCTTGACAATCTGCAAATCAAGTAAATTTCAACCCACGCTCCCCGTGCGGGGAGCGACCTGTGATCACGTCGATCTGGTCGGAGGATACCGGATTTCAACCCACGCTCCCCGTGCGGGGAGCGACGCTGGGAACGGGAGAATAAAAAAAACCCATGGGGCTTGCCTAGTTTAGGGGTCTCTCCCGAAACTCCTTGAGAAGAAACTTGTACATGTCCCGCCCCCTCATGTTGAACCTGAACTCGCATTCCTTGAGATGGAGGTAGAAGTCCTCCTTGGCTATCCCCTGGTATTTTACCAGC
>RQYE01000009.1 GCA_004010535.1 Coriobacteriales bacterium OH1046
GCTGGTAAAATACCAGGGGATAGCCAAGGAGGACTTCTACCTCCATCTCAAGGAATGCGAGTTCAGGTTCAACATGAGGGGGCGGGACATGTACAAGTTTCTTCTCAAGGAGTTTCGGGAGAGACCCCTAAACTAGGCAAGCCCCTTCCAGAATACCCCAGCCTGGTACTGGGTTCCCACATCGAGGGACTGGCGGTTGACAGCCTCGGGATCGATTACGCGGAAGAACGCGTAGAGCAGCGCATCGACCGAGGTCGAAGCGCTATCGAATGCCACGCGCACCGTCTCTCGGAAGCCCGTCTCGCCCGAGCACACGCGTGCGTACGTGGCATCCTGCCCACCCGTGCCGTTGGCATAGCCGCAGGCCGTGTCGACAACGCCGGGCAACGCCTTCATCAGGTGCTCGACGCCCCAGAAGCAGCCCCCGGCAAGATAGATGGTCTTGATACGCCCTTCCATGCTGCACCTCCTAGCGCACTTCGAGGATCACGTACTGGTTGAGCTCGCCCGACGCCCCATCGGCACGGTAGCGCGCCCGCATGCGCGTCCGCGATGCGACGGTCTCGAGCAGGGCATCGATCTCGCTATCGGAAGCATGATGGCAGAAGCGGAAGGCATCCTCCTCGTCTTGCCATCCCATGAGGTAGTCATCCGGACCCAAGGCGGGCAGCCCGTAGCGCGAGCATGCTGCTGCAGTCGCGTGCCGCGCCTTCCCGAGCAGGCGCCCATCGTGGGCGAATTGCCAGAACGAAACCGCCACGATACCGCCCGGACGCACCTTGCGCACGAGCGTCTCCAACAACCGCACGCGTTGCACGGGGAGCGGGAGGTGGTGCATGAAGGCAAGGCATACGGCCGCATCGCATGGCGGGGCGTCGAGCGCCGAGACGAGCGCCTCCGGCTCGAGGAGCAGCTCCGCAAGATCGAGATGCTGGTACGAGATGCGCTCATCATCCACCCCGACCATCTCGTCTGCGGCATCGACCGCATGCGAGCGGGCCTGCGGGTACCGTTCGAAGAGCGCCCGCTCGAAGCGGAGGTTGCCGCAGGCGAGATCGAGGACGCGAGGGGAACCGCCGGTAGAAGGGGCGATGCACGCGAGCACCCGCTCCCAACCCGGCCAGCCCGCCGCGCGCGTCTTCGAGAAAGATGCGCCCACCTGGCGGTAGAACTCGCCGGTCAATCTGGAGAGCTGCCGTGCCAGAGCGCGGTTCATGGGTGCGGGTCCCTTCGCCATCAGGGGTTCTACAGTATAATAGCCTGTCATGGAACGCGTCATCCAAGATATCGTCTCTGCGATTCGGGCAGCCGGCCGTCCGCTCGACGAGGCATGGCTCGCCAAGCTCATCCGCCGCTACAACAGGGGCGTGCGCGACGTCGCGCGGCACATCGGGAAACAGCAGCTCCTCGCCTTCTACCGCACGGCCAAGGAGGAAGATGGCCCGCTTTGGCAGAGTTGGGGGATCGGCACCGCAGAAGATCGCCTGATCCTGCGTTCGCTCACGGTCAAGCCTCGGCGCACGGCATCGGGCGTGGCCACCATCACGGTCCTCACCCTGCCCCATCCCTGCTCGGGCGCCTGCATCTACTGCCCGAATGATATCCGCATGCCCAAGAGCTACCTCGCGAACGAACCCGCCTGCCAACGGGCGGAGCGCACCTTCTTCGATCCCTACCTGCAGGTCCGCGCACGCCTTGACCTGCTCGAATCGAACGGCCACGTGACCGACAAGATCGAGCTCATCGTGCTGGGAGGCACGTGGAGCGACTATGCCATCCCCTACCAGGTCTGGTTCATATCCGAGCTCTTCCGCGCGCTGAACGACAGCGACGAGGAGGCTGGACGCGTCTGCACGATGCGCAGGACATTCTATCGCGACTGCGGGCTCGATGCCGATCCCAGCGTACTCGCCGAGCAGGTCCGCGATCTGCAGGAACGCGTCGACGCCGGCAGCTGCAGCTATAACCAAGCTGTCGGGGAACTCTACGGGAGCGCTGCTTGGCAGGATGCGCGCACCATCCAGCACGCGAGCTTCGAGGCGCTCGACGAGCTCCAGCACGTGAACGAGAACGCCCTGCGGCGCGTTGTCGGGCTCTGCGTGGAGACGAGGCCCGACCTCGTCGACAGCCGTTCGGCCGAGCTCATGCGCCGTCTCGGCTGCACGAAGATCCAGATCGGCATCCAAAGCCTCGACCAGGAGACCCTCGATGCGTGCGGCAGGCACATGGCTGCGGGGCAGATCGCCCGCGCGTTCGCGATCCTGCGCCTCTTCGGCTTCAAGATCCTCGCGCACATGATGGCGAACCTCGTGGGTGCCACGCCCGAGCGGGATAAGCGCGACTACGAGCGCCTCGTACGCGATCCGCGGTTCCTCCCCGACGAGGTCAAGCTCTACCCTTGCGTCCTGGTGGAGAGCGCCGCCCTCACGCACCTCTACCGGCAGGGCCTCTGGCACCCCTATCCCGAGGATGTCCTCGTGGACGTGTTGGCGGCAGATGTCGCTGCAACCCCCGCCTATGTGCGCATCTCGCGTATGATCCGCGACATCTCCTCCGGCGACATCGTCGCCGGCAACACGAGGACCAATCTGCGCCAGATGGTCGACGGGCAGGGAAAGGATGCCGGCTCGAAGATCGTCGAGATACGCCAGCGCGAGATCGCGACCGAGGACATATCCGCGGACGACCTGCATCTCGCCTGCATACCCTACACGACAACCGTGAGCGAGGAGCGCTTCCTCCAATGGGTGACCGCCGATGGTGCCATCGCGGGGTTCCTGCGGCTCTCGCTGCCCCATCGCCGGGGGGCTGCGATGATCCGCGAGGTCCACATCTACGGGCGCGTTGCCGGGCTGGGATCATCCGAGGAAGGCGGCGCGCAGCACATCGGCCTCGGAAGGCGGCTCGTCGAAGAGGCCTGCCGGCAGGCGCGCGCGGCAGGATACCATGGGATCCGCGTCATCAGCTCCGTGGGCACGCGTGCGTATTACCGCAAGCTCGGGTTTATCGATGATGGGCTCTACCAGATGCGCACGATCGGAGCGTAAGGGCTTATACTGCTGGCGAGCCGAAAACCGCATAGAGGAGGCAGCTATGGCAGAGACGATGGATAGGATCGCAAGTTTCCAGATGAACCACCTCATCCTGGAACCCGGCATATACATCTCGCGCATCGACCGCGATCCCGCGACGGGTTCGGCTGTCACCACCTTCGACCTGCGTATGACGCGCCCCAACCGCGAACCCGTCATGGACACCGGTGCCATCCACACCATCGAGCACCTGCTCGCCACCCATCTGCGCAACAGCGCCGCATGGAAGGACCGCGTGATCTATGCCGGTCCCATGGGCTGCAGGACCGGCTTCTACCTGGTGATGTTCGGCGAGCTCGCGAGCACGGAGGTGCTCGGGCCCGTCCGCGACGCCTTCCGCTTCATCGCGGACTTCGAGGGCGAGATCCCGGGCGCCCGCCCCGAGCAATGCGGCAACTACAACGATCAGAACCTCGACGAGGCTCGTTGGGAGGCTCGGCGCTACCTTGAGCGCGCGCTCGAGAATCCCCGTCCCGACCAGCTTGCGTACCGGGATTAGCCGCATAGGGCACAGGAGGCCGCCATGTCGTCAGCACGTACCGAGAGCATCTTCATCTCCGTCGAGAAGGGCATCCAGATCCATGCATGGGATGCGGGCGCTGAAGATGCACCGGCCCTCGTCTTCATCCCCGGACTCACCTTCTCGGGCGAGGTCTTCATGAACCAGCTCGAGCACTTCCGCGACCGTTACCGCGTGGTGCTCGTCGATCCGCGCGGCCAAGGCCTCTCCACCAAGTGCCCGATGGGCAACGACTACCAGACCCATGGCGCCGACCTCATCAAGGTGGTTGCGGCGCTCGGCATCGAGAAGCCCACGCTCATCGGTTGGAGCTGCGGCAACCTCGAGGCATGGAGCTATCTGGAGCAGGCGGGCGTGGATTCCGCCGCCGGCTGCGTGACGGTCGACATGAGCCCGCTGCCCCACAGCGAGGATCCGTCCGCATGGACGGAGGGCTCGCCGGCAGAGCTTTCCGAGGTGATGACGCGCGTACTCATCGATCCCGAGAGCAGCCGCGCCTTCTGGGACGAGTACCTGCGCGGAGTCATGTGGGAAGGCCCGATCGCGCCCGAGGAATACGACTACTTCATGGATATGGGCGCCCGCACGCCCTCCTGGATAGCGCACGAGCTCTTCGGCGATGCGATCCTCTCAGACTACCGGGCCATCGCGCAGGAAGCGGCCAGGAAGATCCCCACGCTCATGTTCATCGCCAAGCACTGGGCGGATGTTGCCGTACCCTGGTACCGCACCCTCTGTCCCGAGACGCCCATCCACGTGATGGGAGGGCATCTCATGGCCGCGCAGTACCCCGACGAGTTCAACGCGCGCCTCGAGGAGTTCCTCGCCACGGGCAGGTAAGCCAGGGGCTCGCGTTTTGCCGGATTCCCGCTGCTGCCGAGCACCGTGGGTGCCCGCGAGCATCCCTTGGGTTGATTTCGCGATTTTCCGAGAATGATAGTCTGACTATCATTCTCGGAAAATCCGCCCTGCATGCGCCGGGGCTATTCCTCCGCTTTGCTCCCGTCCCCCATCGCCGCCTCGCGCAGCGCGATCCAACGATCGAGCTCGGCCTTGATGAACGCCGCCGTGGGAACCGCCACGAGCATGCCCGCGATACCGCCGATGGCGCTGCCGGCGATCAACGCGGCCACCACGAGCAGGGGATGCACCTCCACAGCCTCGGAGAGCAGGCGCGGGTTGATGACATTGCCGTCCACGAACATGACCACGGCGAGCGCGATCACGCCGGCGGCCAGCTTGCCGAAATCGCCCTCCACGAGGCAGACGATGATGGTCGCGCCGAAACCCACGGGGCCGCCCACGTAGGGGATGAGGTTCCCCATCCCCGTGAGCATGCCGATGATCGGCCAATACGGCACGTCTATGATGGCGAAGACCAGCGTGGTGAGCATGCCCACCACGAGCGCATCGACGAATTGGCCGCGTATATAGCCCGAGAATGCATCGTTCGCATCCTCGACGACGAACGAGAGGTCGGGCATCGCACGCCCACCGAGGATGGCATTGAACAGGCGCTTGAAGTACCTGACCACCCCCTCGCCGTCGAGCAGGAAATAGATGCCGAAGATGATGGAGAAGACTACCGTGGTGGCCCCGCCGGTGACCTTGGACACCGCTCCGGTGATGGCACCCGCCGTGTCGCCCCCTAGGGAGATACCGAGTTCTTCGGCCATCATCCTGATGTTCTCGAGAAGCTCCATGACATCGCCCTCCATCGAATCGAGGATCGATCTCAAGGTCTCGATGGTCACGCTCTCGAGGCTGCGCGTGATGACGAGGAGCAGGAGCGCGACAAGGCCCACGATGATGGCGGTGAGCAATGCGAAGGTGATGGCGACACTCGCATAGAGCCGTCGCGTATCATCCGCGATGAACCCCCTCCCGACGAGGCGCGCGTCGAACCAGCGCACGATGGGAAGCAGGATGTAGCAGATGAGCGCACCCCATATGATGGGTTGGAGGATGGCCTTTCCAAGCGACCATGCGCCTCCGAGCACCGCGCCCGAATGATAGAGCAGCAGTATCGCTGCGACGACGAGCAGCACCGTCACACCGGCATAGGCGCAGATCTTCAGGTATCTCTCATCGAGATGTTTTTTCAACCAGCTCATAGCCATCCTCGATCCAGCTCTCACACGCGATTGTAGGCCGCGAAGAATCTCCGCGTCTCGGGGTCGGTCGGATAGTCCATGACCTCCTCGGGCGATCCGTTCTCGGCTACCTTGCCGCGACGGAGCAGCACGATACGGTCGGCAGCATCGTGTGCGAAGCCCATCTCATGGGTAGCCATGAGGATCGTCGCGCCCTGGTGCTTGAGCTCGCCGACCATCTCGAGCACCTCGCCCACCAGCAGGGGGTCGAGCGCCGAGGTGATCTCATCCAAGAGGAGCAGCTCGGGCTCCATCATGAGGGCGCGGCAGATGGCGACGCGCTGTTGCTGGCCACCGGAAAGGCGGTCGGGATACTCCTTAGCCTTCCGCTCCATGCCGATGCGCCTGAGCAGCCCCATGGCCTTCTCCTCGGCCTTGTCGCGCGGCCACTTATGGACCTTGCGCGCAGAGAGCGTGACATTATTCAAAACCGTCATATGGGAGAAGAGGTTGAACTGCTGGAACACCACGCCGATACGCGCGCGGACCTTATCCTGATCGATGCGCGGATCGGTGATGTCGGTGGCGCCCAGCCAAATCTGGCCATCGTCGACGCGCTCGAGCAGGTTCACGCATTTCATGATCGTGGACTTGCCCGAACCGGACGCGCCCAGAAGAGCCACCGTCTCGTGCTTGCGCACGTCGAAGGAGATGTGATCGAGGACGGTGTTGTCCCCAAAGCGCTTGACCACGTTATCGATGCGCAGGACCTTCTCGCCGAACACGGGCGCGGCATGCTCGGCGGAGATCGGACGATCGTGCTTCTCGTCTGCCATCAGACCATGCCCCCCGTCTGCTCGCGCTTGCGGAGCTTGGCGGAGTACCAGTCGTTCAGGAGGATGAAGGGCACGCTCATGAGGATGAAGAGCACGCTCGCCACCACATAGGGCGTGAAATTGTAGGTCTTGGCGACCACGATCTGCGCGGCGCGGACCGCGTCGATGGCACCGAGCGTGGAGATCAGGCCCACATCCTTCTGCATGGCGATGAAATCGTTCATAAGGGCGGGAGCGATCTTGCGGAGCGCCTGCGGGATGATGACGAGACGCATGGTCTGGCCCGTGGTCAGGCCCAGCGAGCGCGCGGACGCGCGCTGGGACGGATGGACATCCTCGAAGCCGGCGCGCAGGACCTCGGCGATATAGGCGGAGTAGGACATGACCACGGCGACGGTGCCGAGGACGGCCTTATCGATACGGCCGAAGAGGTCGAGTCCCGGAATGCCGAAGCCGATGAGGTAGAGCACGACGATCATGGGGATACCGCGCATGATCGTGGTGTAGAAGCGCGCCACGACGCGCAGGGGGAACATGACCGCCGAGGTGGTGATGCGAATGAGCGCAAGCGAGGTTCCCAGCACCGCAACGCCTGCAAGCGCGACGATGAGCACGCGGATGTTCAGCAAAAGGCCCTCGACGACCTGGGGCCATGCGAGCGCGAAGTACTCGGCGGAGAAGAACGATTCCTTGACGCGCGGCCAGCCGGGCGAGCTCTTCAGGACCGCTACGACGAGCGCGACGAAGATGATCGTCGATACGATGCTCGTGGCAACGGAGCGCATGCTCTCCTTGCGACGAAACCCAGCACGTTCGCGCTCGACTTCGCTGACCTGCTGGACAGGGATATCAGGCATTCTGGGAATCACCTCTTCGGCCGAGGCTCGGTATAACGGGAACGCGCGGGGGACATGCCCCTGTTGCCGTGGCACGTTTGCTGCGGCTGCAGGGGCATGTCCCTCTTCATGCATCGTATCCGGTCGCTTGGCGTCCCCTTACTCGGTGAGCACGGGGATATCGCTCGTGTAGGCGGCCAGCCACTGGTCGACGAGACCTTGGACGGTACCGTCCTCGAGGATGGCGTCCATGGCCTCGGTCACGAATGGGGTGAGCGGGGAATCCTTGGCGAGGGTGATGCCCAGGCCCTCGGGATCCTCGGTACCGGGGATCTGGCCGACGACGACGCTGTTCTCGACCTGATCGGACTCGACCATGTAGACGCACTGAGGGGTGTCGGTGACGAGGGCGTCGGCCTGACCGCTGGAAACGGCTGCGGCAGCATCGGAGTTGTCGTTATAAACCTCGGGCTCGACCCCCAGGATGTCTTTGACGTAATCGAGGGCGGTGGTGCCCATCATGACGCCGACGACAGCATCTGCGAAATCGGCGCAGGAGGTGGCATTGGCATATGCGCTGTCGGCCTTCACGATGATTGACTGGGTGGGGCGGAAGTATGCCGGCGAGAAATCGATGGCCTTCTTGCGGTCATCGTTGATGGAGACCTGCTGGATGTTGAGATCCCAATCGTGCTGACCGGGGGCATAGGCCTCTTCGAAGGTGGTGCGGACCCATGCGACATCCTCTGCGGCAAAGCCCATCTTATCGGCAAGCGCGTAGATGAGCGCGGCCTCGAAGCCCTCGCCGGACTCGGGGGCATCGTTCATGACCCACGGCTCCCACGCGGGATTGCCGGTGGCGACGGTGAGCTTGCCGGGCACGGAGGTGAGGGACTTGACGTCGTTGGGGTCGGTTGCGGGGGCGTCACCGCCGCCGGTATCGTTGCCGCCACCGTTGTTGCATGCGGCAAGGCCGGCCACGGCGAGCGCGGAAGCGCCGAGCGAGAGGAGCTGACGACGAGATATGACGAACGCGGATTCCATGCTGCAGTTCCTTCCATCCAAAATGCATGCGGTGCGCAACGTTGCGCCGTACGGGAAAACCACGGAGAATCATAGCACGCGACCTGCATATCTCCCAACCGCACGGGGAGGTTAATAGTATGGAAACCGGAATTATCTACAATGGATAGATCGGGCTTGCGGGATGCAGGGAGATGGAGGCGAGCCATCCACCGCCGCCCCCGCGCCGATAGCGCAAGGAGGACCATGGGCAAGACCATCGCCATCGAATGCGCGCTGTCCAAAGAGGCCGCGCTCTTCTTCGAGCTGCCCGGAGAAGCCCCTGCGACCGAATACGGCATCGTGTGGGCCATGCGCGATCTGGACGGCACGCGTCTCGCTGTGGCTGTCGCGGGCATGGGCACCATCAACGCAGCCGCCACCGCCCAGTTCCTGATCGATCGCTTCGCTCCGGACGCGCTGATCTTCTCGGGCATAGCGGGCAGCCTGAACCCGCGCATCGGCATGGGCGATGTGGTGGTGGGCAAGCGGCTCGAATGCCTCGAATCCGACATGGCCATCATCGCGGAATGCGCCCCGTATCTGGAGAGCTTCCCCACGGATGGGGGCCTTGTGCAAGCTGCCGAAGCCGAGCTCGATAGCCGCCGCTTCGAGCGTGCGCCTTCCCTGAGCGAAGCCGGTGCAGACGGGCACGCATCCGCATCCGGTACCCTCGAGGCCCACGCACCGCGCTACACGATCGGCGCCATCGCCACGAGCGATCTCTTCTCAACAGCGCCCGAAGACCTCGAGGAGCTGCGCCGCCGCTATGGCGCCGACTGCGAGGAGATGGAGGGCGCGGCTGCAGCTCAGATATGTGCGCGGTGCGGGGTGCCGTTCCTCGCCATCCGCTCGATCAGCAACGTGTGCGGAGAGGCCTACGGAGCCCTCGACGGCCGCCAAGCAGACCTCATCGCCACGGCACGCCTCGCCGCAGAGATCACCCTCGGTGTGGCGAAGCGGATAGCCACGTGACAGAGACCCGCTCCCGGTTGCTTATCGCGCTCGCCTCACGGCCTCTCGAAGCGGACGCGCCAATCTACAGTCAGCGACTGATCGCGCTCGATCTCGGGTGCATGGGCCTTGATGAAGTTGTCGCAGGTATTGAAGCGAAGCATCTGGCGCTCGCCGGGTTGGATATCGCCCACGAGAAAGGCCTCGCGATCCTCGACATCCCCGAAGGTGCGGCCGTAGCGCCCCTCCCCCTCGTAGATAAGACGATCGCCGTCCATCACCGCCACATGGAAGAGATCCCCGTAGGCAAAGCCCGCCACCTGCTGGAATTCACGATTGCGGATGTTGATGCGCGCACTGCCATAAGGCACATCGAAGTTGTAGATACCGCCCTCAGCCCAGCCGGTGCCCAGATGCGGGACGATGTTGGTGAGGGCCAAGCGCACGACCTTCTCGACGGGATACGCAGGACCGACGCCCTCGAAATCGATCATGCCCGCCGCAAGCCTCCCAGCCGTGTAGGAGTACACATCGCGGCCGTGGAAGATGTGGACATCCTCGCTGCCGGGCAGGCGGTTCGCGTCCTCATCGATCTCGCGGACCTCATCGATCTCGCCCAGCATCATCGTGAGCGTGCCGTTATCGGGCGTGACCACGTAGCTGCCATGAGCAAGGCGCGCCACGCAGCTCTTGCGGCTCGTGCCCACTCCCGGATCGACCACCGAGACGAACACCGTTCCCGCCGGCCAATACGGAACGACGGTCGAAAGCTGATAGGCAGCTTGACGTATATTGTACGGTTCGATGTTGTGATCGAAATCGTAGACTCCCAGCTCGGGATCGATGCTTCTCACCACGCCCGCGAGCACCGCTCCTCCACCGCTGCCGAAATCGGTCATGAAGACAACCGTCGGCCTCATCGGTCCGCCTTCCCAAACGAGACATGCCAGTCGCTGCCGAAACCAATGCCGTAGCGCTCGACGATGCTCTCCTGGTTCAGCGTGAAGGAGACGTTCATGAGCTCGTTGGTGTAGGCGAGCAGCTCGCCCCTGGCCACCTCGCCGAACGTACGGCAAAGCGGCATCCGGGCATCGAGCACGAGCTCGTCGCCGTGGCACACGCGCAGATGCAGCAGATCGCCGTATGCGATGCCCATCTCCTCGAAAAGCGCGAGCGGGATATTGGTCCACGCGTTCCCGAAGTTGGGATCGATGATATCGACGATGCCCGTAAGCGCACCATCCTCCGCCGCCGGCTCCGCCATGGGCAGGCGCACGATCTCCTCCACGGGATATACGGGTCCAACCTCCTCCCAGCCGATGATGCCGCTCGCCAAACGCGCGGCGCAGTAGCCGAAGAGGTCGCGCCCATGGAAGACCGAGGTGCCGCGCGTATCGGGGTTGCGATTCACCGTCTCATCGATCTCGCGCACCTCGACGATGCCGACATAACGCGCAAGATGCGTGAGGGTGCCGTTGTCGGGTGTCACCACGATGTGCCCGTCTGCGGTTTTGGCTGCACAGGCACGGCGCGGCGTGCCCACGCCCGGATCGACCACGCTCACATAGATGGTGCCCTGAGGCCAGAAGGGCAGGCTCTGGTAGAGGCGGTAGCTCGCGCTCCACGTATCGTAACGGGGGATCTGATGCGTGCCATCGAAGATCTCGAGCTCGCGGTCGACCGACTTGACCACACCGTACATCGAGCTCACGGCCCCTTCGGCATAGGTGAAGTCGGTCTGGAACACGAGGATGGGCTTGTCGCATGCGCTCATAGGCAATCTCCAATCGATCGCGCCTTCCGCAATCGAGAACATGCTACCAAAAACGCACAGCTGTCAATCCAGCAGATCCCCGCCCGTATCTAGGCTACGCATCCTCCGCAGCAGCTCAAGACCGCGAACATTGATATCATCCTGTGAAATACCCTTGGCCTCCCGGATGCGCCCGATGGCATCCAGCACATCGAGCGAGTGGTATGGGGCGAACAGCTTGCGCAGGTCGCGTGCACTGACTTGCGTATACGCAACCTTGCTTGATATACCTGCGGAGATACACCATGCGCGGTACATGTAGCCCATCCAATAGAGTTCGTCAGCAGAGAAACGCGTAGAGCCGTAGGGGGAAGATCCGTACTCCGTCTCGACTTCCCTGACGATTTCCGCAGGAGACTCGGTTTCTCCTTGAATGCCCGCCACATCAAAGCGCCGTGCAACAGCGGAGTGCATGAACCTCCTGATGAATATCGCAGACCCGCTTGCAGTCTCCTCGCAAGATGCCTCGAACACCTGCGCTTGGAACAGGCAGGCCCTCCTATCTTCTTCGCTTAGGGTTCTCATGAGAACAGCTCATCCACATAGAAACCCTGTCCGCGAAACTGCCTGCGGGCGACCTTGACCTTATCTGATCCGACTGCAGATTCCTCGGCGCGCGTCCTGAGCAGAAGCTCCTTCTCTGCCGGAGCGATATAGCAGTGCTCAAGTCCCTCGAGCTGTGAAAGGGCCTTGCCGCTCCTCAAAACATATTGACGACCGAGATTTGTCGCGGCAAGGCAATGCTGGCACTGCGCATCGGTAATCTCCCCATCGATGAAGCTGTCAATAAGAGCGAACATGCGGTTATCGGCAATCGGAGCGACTGCGTAATCGGATCCTTCAAGCCGTTCGCGCAGCGATAGAATCTGCTTGTGGCCGGCATAGCGGCTGAGCTTCCCCCGATACCACGCGACAGTGAGCATCCAATCTTGGTCGACCACATAGTCGGCACGCGTGAGTCCCCGAGAATCGAACCCGAAAAGATACACCGACGAAGATGGGTAGCCCGCCACGAACATAACCGATTGCGCATAGGTCTCCCCGCAATAGAATCCCATCCCGAGATCATTGCTCGACTTCGATCTGTCAAGAGACACCGAACCATCGATATCGTTCTTGGCACCATGGAAAATAAGCACCCTGCCCGACGCTTCAGCCTGCTCTTGATGAAGCTGGGATTTGATCTCGTTCAGGCGGATACCCTGCCGGTAGACATAATCGTAGAGGCCGTTCTGGGAAGTCGCAGATGGCTTTGAAGCACCGCTTCTCCAGCGATGAAGGGTTGCCTCATCGACACCTGCGGCCCGCGCAAGATCTTTGAAGCTGATACCGAGAAGCTCTTTGGCAAGCTCAATGTCCTGATCAATGGTATAGTCCACGCGCCCACCAAACTTACTACTTGCATTTGCAAGTAGTAAGTTTATCAGAATCATCATAGAAATGACAAGCCGGTCCGGCTCTACTCGTACACCAATCTCGGCGCCTTGCGCAGGCTGATCTTCCAGTTGACACCCGTGCCGATACCGTAGGCGGCCGCGAAGCTACCTTGATTGATGGCCACCGCCATGCAATCCAAGCTGTTCGCATACACGAGCGGCTCGCCCACGTACACATCGGCGAAGCTGCGCGCGAAGGCGAGGAAATTCTTGTAGAGCATGCGCGTGCCATTCTCGATGGTCACCTCGACGCGCTGCCCGTAGCCCACACCCAGCCGCTCGAACTCCTTTCTGGGGATGTTGGTCCAGAGGCTTCCGAAACGCACGTCGAGCACATCAATGGTGCCGTGCACGCTCTCCCCGTCGAACGAGGCCTCGATGACCGGCAGCTCCACGACATGCTCGGCATCGGCCTCGGGCCCCACCCCCTCGAAATCGATGACGCCCGCAGCGAGACGGGCACCCGTGTAGACATATACATCTCGACCGTAGAAGGTGTAGCTCTCGGAAGAACCCGCCAAGCGGTTGACGCTCTCATCGATGATACGCACGGCATCGAGGCCGACCATGCGCTTGATATGGGTAAGCGTGCCGTTATCGGGAGTGACGATGTAGCGGCCGTTCGAGGTCTGGGCGGCGATGGAACGGCGCTTGGTGCCCACGCCGGGATCGACCACGGAGACGAACACCGTTCCCTGCGGCCAGTAGCTCAGCGTCTGGATGAGGCGGTAGGATGCCTCCCAGATATCGTACTGCGGGATCTCGTGGGTGAGATCGCAGATGCGCAGGCTCGGCGAGACGCCCAGCGCCACACCGTACATCGCGCTCACGGCTCCGTCGGCAGTTCCGAAATCCGATTGGAGCACCAGGGTTTGCGCCATATGCCCCCCCTACCTTTCGGGGTTCCAGTCGGCAAGGCAGGCATCGAGACCGGCCTCGAGCGCCGCACGATCCATGTGGCGTCCGATGACGACCAGCTTGGTCATGCGGTCTCCCAGAACGGGATCCCACTCGGTGAGGAGCTCGGGCTCGTTCTCGATGAGTGCGCGCAGCTCGTCCTCGGGAGCAGACGCCACGAACAGGCCGTTCTCCATAAGGCGCACCTGATGGCCG
Source organism: Coriobacteriales bacterium OH1046 (assembly GCA_004010535.1). Classification (GTDB taxonomy): domain Bacteria; phylum Actinomycetota; class Coriobacteriia; order Coriobacteriales; family Atopobiaceae; genus RUG721. Next base: position 13,756 of record RQYE01000009.1, read on the forward strand.
ACCTGCTCGAAGAGATAGCTCATATCGGGATCCTGCACGGCCCAGATCTGGCCCTTCGTGCGGATGACCTCGCGCGGCCACGTGCCCACGTAGTCTGCAAGGGCATCGATGTCGAAGGGACGGCGGCGCCGGTAGACGAAGGTGGCGATATCGTACTCGAGCACCTCGGGATCCTCATGCTCCTCGGGATGCTCCATCGCGTCGAGCCAGGCAGCGGACTCGTAGGCCGCGTTGAAGTCGAAGCGGCCGGTGTCGAGGATCTCATCCATGGGCACGTCGCACTGCGTGGCCTCCACGATGACCGCATCCTTCTGCAAGCTGCGGACAAGGGCCTTGAGCTCGTCGATCTGCCCGGATGTCACGAGATCGGACTTGTTGAGGATGACCGTGGTGCAGAATTCGAGCTGCTGGACGAGCAGGGCCTCGATATCCTCGTCGTCGATATCTTTGTCGAGAAGATCCCTGCCGCCATCGAACTCATCGAACATGCGGTCCGCATCGACCACGGCCACGATGTTGTCAAGTGCAAGGGGAGCGCCTTCCGTATAGCGGCTCTCATCGCAGAACCGCGCGATGGTGTAGGCGATGGGGATGGGTTCGCAGATGCCCGAGGCCTCGATGACGATGTAGTCGAAATCACCCGAGTTGGCGATGCCATCGAGCTGGCGGGCAAGGTCGTCGGAGAGCGTGCAGCAGATGCAGCCGTTGGTCAGGGGGATGAGCTCGTCGGTTTGGGTGAGGCCGCCTTGTTTGATGAGGGCGGCATCGACGTTGACCTCGCCGATATCGTTCACGATGACCGCCGCGCGTATGCCCTCGTTGTTCGCGAGGATGTTGTTGAGGAGCGTGGTCTTTCCTGCACCGAGGTATCCGGTGATGAGCACGATCTTGACCTGTTTTTGCGGCATAGCCCTCCCCCATCTGCTTACGCGGCAGTGTTTCAACCCGTATAGTGTACCTACTCCAAGCGTCCCATGGACCAGACGTCGAGACTCCTGAGAAAAGCCTAGAGGATCCCGTCGCCTGCGCTCTTCCGGGCCTGCCAGTTCTTGAAGGCCTCGAGCTCGGGCTCGTTGATCTTGAGCGCGATGGTCACCACGGCAAGATCATCCGCAAGGCCGAGCAGCGGGATATTGTCGGAGATGAGATCCCTCCTCTTGACAAGGTAGAGGAAGGCGGCCACAAGGGATGCGACCACCTTGGGCGAGACCTCGGTGTATTCCTTGGTCACATAGCTCTTGACCATGGACGCCATGAGCGGCACGTTGGAAAGCGCCCCCGTCACCGTTTCGGGGAGTTCGGCCATCTGCGCCTTGAGGGAATCGAGCAACCCATCGATCTTCTCGGGATCGGACAGGAAGGATCTCGCCTCCTCGAGACCATCGTCGATGAGCTGCTTCGCGCTATCGAGATCTAACTGCTCGGTCATATCGTGCTCCTTTCATAGGGGCGGCAAACCGCATTGGCAGACCTATGATACGGCAAACGGCTAGCTCTTCGGACGTCCCCGCAGAAGCGGGGCCCTGGCCGAGGTGGGCACATCGATGGGCACGCCGAGGATGATCCTGATGAGCCACAGGAAGAAGAGCAGCACGAGGATGGGGATCACGCAGGAGGTGACGATCATCACCGCAAACGTCTCGATGAAGCGGTTGAGCGCGGCCTGGACCTCCTCTGACACGCCGCTCGCAACATTCGAGAGGTTCTCGGGGATGCTCTGGATGAAGCCCACGAGCGCATCGAGGCCCTCCTGGGACCCCGCTTCGGGCTCGGCATCCCCGGCATCCGCCTCACCTGCGGTCTGTTCGACGGCAGCGAGGGTATCGCTCATCGTCGATTCGTAGGTGACCTCGATGAGATCGGAGATCGCGACGCTCGCGGGCACCACGAGAAAGATCGCGATGCCGAAGAGCAGCAGGCGCCCCGAGAGCTGGAAGAGCAGCTGGCGCAACCCCGTACGCCTGCGGAGCAGCGCGACGATGGCGAAGAGGATGCAGCCCGCCGGGATGACGAACCTGAAAGCTGCGAGGCCGAGGATGGTGAGCAGGTACTTCTCAAGGTAGATGGCACCGATGACGATGGCGAAATCGGCGCCGAGATCGAGGAGCTTCTCGGCGATGGGCGTGCCCACGTCTCCGGGCAGAAGCGTGATCGCAGCGGACGTGCCGGTAGATCCCGCGACGAGGCGCATCACCGTAGCGCGCTTCTCGTCGAGCGCGGAGATGGTGCCCGCATGGGTCTCGGGCGAGGATGCCCAATCGGCTAGGACGAAGATCGACACGAGCGCCAACACGATGGCCACGCCCGCGACAAGGTAGCGCAAACGCGGCTTATCCTCGGGAAGGAGCTCGTCGAGGATGCTGCGACCGATGGCCGTGTCCTCGTCCTCGATACGGGCGATCTCCTCTGACGCGGTATCGTGCTCCATGGCAACCTCCTCGTGACGGCTCCTAGAGTTCGATGGTATCCGATCCCGTCTTCGCCATGCGCGCCCCGATCTCGCGGATGATCGCGACACCGGCGCTCGTGCCGATGCGACGGCAGCCGAGGCGCACATACTCGAGGAACGACTCGGCATCGCGGATACCGCCCGCCGCCTTCACGCGCACCGCAGGGTCGACCCGCTCCACCATGAGGCGCACGTCGTCGAAGGTGGCGCCGCCCGTGCCGAAGCCCGTGGAGGTCTTGATGAAGTCGGGGCGCGCCTCGCTCGCGATCTCGCACAGGCGTATCTTCTCGGCATCCTCGAGGTAGCAGTTCTCGAAGATGACCTTGGAGATCGCCCCCAACTCACGGCAGGCCGCGACGATCTCTCCCATCTCGGCGGCGACGTAGTCCCAGTTGCCGTTCTTGACCTCGGTGAGGTTCACCACATAGTCGATCTCGTCCGCGCCGTTGGCGATGGCATCGCGCGCATCGAAGACCTTCGAGGCGATGGTCGTCTGACCCAGCGGAAAGCTGATCGCCGCACCCACATGGATGTCCGTTCCCGTAAGGAGACCCGCGCAGAGGCTCGCCTGCACCTGGTTCACCGCCACCATGGCAAAATGGTTCGCACGCGCCTCGTCGCAGAGTACGCGCATATCCGCTGCGCGGGCAAACGGCTTCAGGTTGGTATGGTCGATCAGCTGCGCAAGCTCATCGAGCGTCCACGATCTCATGGGGATTCCCCTCTCCGCTGGTTTGTCCGATGGCCTTATAGTAGTACGTATACGCGTGATTGTCGCGCTGTGTTGGAAGGGCTCCGATCACCCCGTCTCCGCCGGGATGGCTCGTCCGGTCCCACGGCCCGACCCGAGGAGGGGAGCGGGAAGATGCTCAACGTATGCGTGCTGGGATGCGGTCGCGCCGGTATGATACATGCGCGCAGCTACGCCGGATCGGTTGCGGGAGCACGGCTCATCGCACTCTGCGACCCGGTGGCCGGAGTGCGCAACGCAGCCGCAGCCGAACTCGACGTTAACCGCTGCTATGCGGATTGGCAAGAAGCCCTCGCCGACACGGATATCGATGCGGTCATCGTCGTGACGCCCACCGGCCTCCACCATGACATCGTGGTGGCTGCCGCCGCCGCAGGTAAGCACGTGTTCTGCGAGAAGCCCATGGCAAGTTCCGAGAAGGAGTGCGACGAGATGATCGCCGCATGCGCGCGGGCAGGCGTCAAGCTCCAGATCGGCTTCATGCGCCGCTTCGACGAGAGCATACGCCACGCCAAGGAGGCCGTCGATGCAGGCGAGATCGGCGACGTGGTGCTCGTCAAATCGCTCACGCGCGGCCCCAGCCGCCCCAAGGACTGGATGTACGACGTGCGCGCGAGCTACGGTCCCATCGGCGAGGTGAGCTCGCACGACCTCGATATGCTCCGCTGGTTCGCAGGCTCGGAGGTCGCGAGCGTCTACGCTATCGGGGGGAACTTCCGTTCGCCCGAGGTCGCGGGCGATCACCCCGAGTGGTACGACAGCTTCGCCATGACGCTCTCCTTCGATGACGGCAAGCTCGGCATGATCGACGGCGCGCAGTACGTGCGGTATGGCTACGATGCCCGCCTCGAGGTGCTCGGCACGCATGGTTCCATCCTCGTGGGCCAACAGCCGCGCGAGGCCTACACCGTCGCGCGTCCGGACGGCAGCGTGAGACGGCCCATGAACGATTCCTGGACCTATCTCTTCCGCGAGGCCTACGTGCACGAGGCGCAGGCCTTCGTCGATGCCATCGCGCACGGCACCGAGCCGCTCGCCACCGGGCACGATGGCAAGATGGCCGTCCGCCTCGTGAACATGGGCCTGGCATCCCTGCTCGGGCATACAGTGGTCTTCGACACGGAGGAGCACCCATGACCGATGCGGGGTGCCGACAGCAGCGCAGGCCTCGCGGATAGGATCCGCGAGGCCTGGACACACGCTAGTTCCTGGCTTTCTCCGGCTTGAGGATCGGATCGACCCTGTAGGTGGCGACGCGCCCGTCATCGATCACGCCGGACCAGTCGAGGCCATAGGCGAAGTCGTAGATGTTGCCCTCCGAGTCGACGTGGCAGTCCATGTCGCGCGGCGTATCCTCGAGCTGCGCTTCGACGGCATCCATGCTCGCGGGAAACTGCAGGGGCAGCAGGCCGGAAGGCTCCACCTGGCCGGATGCTATGGCGAGGAACGCCTCGTTGTCGGAGCCGAAGCTTGCGAGGATGCCCTGGACCCTATCCTCGAACTCGGAAACCACGAGCGGTTTCGAGGCATTGATGCATGCAATGACGGGTTTGCCGTCCATAAGCTCGATCGTCGCAAGCAGCTTGTCGAGTTCGGAGGAATTGGAGACCTGGTTGGCCTTGCCCTTGTAGGAGCGGTTCTCCTTGGAGCCATCTTCAAGGGTATCACCCGAGATCGAGACCTCGCGCACGGAGGCGCCGTCGGCGGTGTAGGAACCGTAGACCAGCGGGATGGGCACGTACTCTACGCCCGTGTAGTCGGCATTGAAGACGGCACCCTGGCCGGGAGCGGAACCGGCGGAACCGGCGAACGGAGCGTCCATGAAAACGAGGGCGAAGTCGCAGCTGGCGATCGTCTCGGCATCGGGATGGCTCATGTCGTTCTCGGTGGGATGCTCCGGATCCTCGGATTCGATGATATCGGTGACGAGATCGATATAGTTGGCTGCAATCGCAGGGTCGATGCCGCAGTCCCAGCTGGCGGGCGAGCCGGGGATGATGCCACCGTACATGGGCTCGACCTCGGGTGAGAAGGACTGAGGGATATATACGCGCGGCTTCTCGGAACGCTCGGCGATGAGACCTCCCGCATTCTTGAGCATGACGATGCCGCGGGTCTGCGCCTCACGGGTAAGGGCAACTGCGTCAGCGCCGGTGAGCAGGGCATCGACCTTGGAGGAATCAACGAAGGGATTCTCGGAATGGAAGTTCTTGAAGATGGTCTCGAGCACCCGGCGGCCGTGATCGCGGAAAGCTGCCTCGGCGGCCTCCTCGCCCATCTCGCCCTTCATGATCTCGAGCGCATCCATGCAGAGGTTATCGCTCCCACCGCCGATCTGATCGCAGCCGGCCATGAAGAGACGGGCGTACCGCTCGGTCTTCGAGATGTCCTCGACGCCCCAGCAGGTGGCATTGGTCTGTTCGGGGTCGCTCGTGACCGACCAGTCCGAGCAGATAAGGCCGTCGAAGCCGTAACCTTGGCGCAAGAGGTCGATCTTCCATGAGGAATAGGCCGAGCCCACGGGCTCGCCGTATTCCCCATCATCGCTGTAGGCGATGGAGTAGCTGGTCATGACCGATGCGCAGCGCTCGGTCTTGCCGTCAAGCGTAAGGCCGCCATCCACGAAGGGGATGAGGCTCGTATCGAAGTTATCGCCCGGATACACGGCGTATTTGCCGGAATCGGTATGCGACTCGCGACCGCTCTCGCCCGTGCCGTCACCGGGGAAGTGCTTCATCATGGCGATAACGGAATCCTCGCCCCATCCGAGATCGTTGCCCTTCTCGTCATAGGTGGACTGCAGACCGTCGATAGCGGCGCGCGTCATATCCCGGGAGAGCGCCGGATCCTCGCCGTAGGTGCCCTCGATGCGGTTCCAGCGTGGGTCGGATGCGATATCGATCTGCGGGCCGAGCAAGGTCTGGAGGCCGATGGCCCGGTACTGCCTGCCCTGGAGCCGGTAGATCTGGGAGGCGAACTCGGGATCGAAGGATGCTGCGATACCGAGGCTGCCCGGCCAGCCGGAAAGGGTTTCGGGGTTGCACGAGATCGTGACGGGAATGCCGTAGTCCTCGGACTCGGCGAGTTCCTGCACCGTATTGTTCCAGCGGGCATGCAGCAGGTAGGGTTGGGTCGAGAAGTTGATGGCTTCTCGGATATGGGTGTTCTTCACCAGATCGAGGAAACCCTCGTCGTCCATCGACATACCCGATACATGGAGCAGAAGACCCGATATCCATTCGAGCGGCAGGATGGCGGCAAGCTCTGCGGCGCGCACGGATGCCGGTTGACGCCAGTCCTCCCACGCAGAGAGCTTGCCGTCGCCGTCGAAGTCCTTGAAGGCGTAGCCGCCGATCTGGATGATGGGCTTACCGCCCTTGGTGCTTATCGTGGGAGCGCCGTCCTGCTGGACATACCTCTTGAAACCACCCGAGCGTGCGTCGATCTCCTCGATCTCGTACTTCGCCGCAACCCCCTCCCCATCGGGATCGATGGGATAGGCGCTCAGGTCGGGCGCTGCAAGGCCTCCCGTGGCGGAGGTCTCTCCTTCGCAGGCGGCAAGGCCGAGAAGCCCTGCCGCAACCGCAGATCCGGCAAGGAAGTTCCTACGGGTTATCTGTGACTTCATGCTCTCTCCTTCGCTCCGGGGATCGAAATGCGGGCAGCGCGCGCCACGTGGCAGATAGCGCCCGTCGCCCTCTTTATCCCCCCATTCTCGACGCAGGGAAAGGATCCTACAATCATCATTATCCGAATAAGTGTTGGAATAATGGGAGGGACGTTAGGTTGTCGAGATGAACACGAAGAACAATGCGCGTTGGCGGTCGAGCGAGCGGAACATCATCGGTGCCGCCATCGACCTCATGCGCGAGAAGGAAGGGGAACTGCCCACCGTCAAGGCCATCTGCGAGCGCGCGCAGGTGAACCGCTCCACGTTCTATGCCCACTTCGCCGATGCGGTCGATCTTATCAGGCAGCACGGCGAATCCTTGCAGCGGGATAGGAGGGAGAGAATCGCCGCAGAATCAGGTGCCTGGCATGCTGCGAAGATAAGCCGTCAGCTTCTCGAGCACATCCGGGACAACCAAGATTTCTATCGGGTAGCGCTTCCCAACTACAGAAGCTTCCTCTCCGACCGCAGCTATGTGAAAAACTACGGCGGGCTTTTCGCGCCCGCCTATGAGCACCTGGGTATCGAGGACGAGGACGAGAGGCAGCTCTTCCGCACGTTCATCGACAGCGGGTTCCAGAGCGTCCTCTCCGAGTGGGTCGAAGGAGGTTGCACGCTCGACATAGCCTCGGTAGGGCATGTTCTCGAGATATGCCTCTCCCTGATGGGACTGGAGGATCCCCATCCGGATCAGGAGGGGTAGCGTGGGGACGCGGGGAAGATCACCGGCATCCGGCAGGGGATCCCGTCTCATAGGCTGGTATCGGAAGACGATTTCCCATGCGTCCTCCAGGACGGTTGTCTGAGAGGTTCAGAGGCGGGGCCGCCATTGAACTCTGGGCACGGCCGGAACGGAGCCCCTACAGCCGCACATGGACGAGGAACGCCCGATTCGTCCTGTCCGTGACCGCCATGGCGATGCGCGTATAGAGGTTCACCTTGCCTGCGAGGACCTTCCGGGCGGCGGTGTAGAACGGGCGGTGCTCGATGAGCCGCACGCCCGCCTCGGATGCGAAGGCGGCAGGCTCGTCGATGGAGAAGTGCATCGCCGCAGCGGTGTTGCCCGTCTTCCTCACATATCTGTTGGCATACGCAAGCCCCGTCGAGTTCGTGGCGTCGAAGATGAGCTCGGCATCGGTGAAGCGCTTCTGGGCATTGCGGATGAATCCGAGCACGTCGGCGGCATGGAAGTACTGGAACACGCCCGATGCGATCATGAGCGTGGGCGCGGACGCATCGAGGGCCTCGGCCCAGCTCAGATCGAACAGGTCGCCTGCGATGAGCACCTCGTTTTCCGCCGCACCGAGCATGCTGCGGCGCTCCTCGATGACCTCGGGCAGGTCGACCTCGAAAAACGTCGCATCCTTGGCATCCGCCCCCATGCGGAAGCAGGCCGTCTCTAAACCGCAGCCCAAGTTCACGATGCTGCAGGCCGGGTGGGCATCGATGAACGTCCGCACCATCTCGTCAAGATTGTGGTAGCGCGCCACGGAGGCGACCATCGCATACTCGCTCGACCGCTCCGCGATACGGGTTCCGGAAACGGCAGGCTCCAACTCGAGCGCCTTGGCGTCGAAGAAATACGCGGGGAAGCGCTTCGATGCATATATCCGTGCCGTCAGCGGGATGAACAGCGTCTCCGCCACACCTTGGAATGCACTCACCGCAATCACACCTGCACTTTCCTGCTCGGATCCATCAGATCTTCCACCGGGATGCGCTCGGGGTAGATCCCGCTGGTCAGGATGCCGGCCAGCAGGCGGTTGTCCAAGATCATGTCATCCCTGATCAGCTGCCAATCGCACTTCTTCCTGAAGAGGACCTTGAATATGAGGAAGTTCATGAAAGGGCCGATCACCGGTGCCCGCATGCCGAAGGCCTCGGTATGGCAGAAACGGCAACCCTGCCCGGTCCTCCAGCCCTCGAAGGTTATGACCGCCATCTTCCTGTCGCTCTCGAAGTCGAAGCGGAAGCGGTCGTCATCGCGCTCGCTCCTGATGATGGTCCCCGTCACATCGTAATCGAGACCCATGACGATCTCGCGGAAGCGCACCTTATCGCCCACGCCTATACCGCCCGTGAGCAGCTGGCACGCAAGATGGTAGGGACTCCATCTGACGAACTCCCCCTCGAAATGATCCACCCACCAAAGAAGCCGCTCGAAGGGCGCCTCGATATCGATCTGCTCCTGCAACGTGACCATATCCTACCGATCTTTCCCGTGCCCGCGCAGCATGTTCGACAACCTCTCCCGCATCCCATCGGGCAATCCCAGCGCCCCCAAGGTGAATTCGACGAGACGGTCGACCAGCTCGTCGTCATCCTCGGCGCACGCCCTCCCCCCGACCATGTGGGAGAAGAGCAGCTCTCCCATACCCCCGGTCACGAAGAGGGCGAGGGCATGGGCGGACTCCGCTGCACACAAGCCGGCTGTTGACAGGAACTCTGACCAGAGCCCGGCAAGCTCCTGCGTGACCCGCTCGCGCATATCGAGGATGAGGAGGCGATTCTCCTCAGTGCCACCCTCCGCGATGAGCTCCCTGCTTGCGGCCAAGCTTTTCCGCATACCGCCAACGAGCAGGGTGAAGCGCTCCTCGATGCCCTTCTCGTCGGAAGCGAAGGCGCCCCGGAAGTCCGCCACGTACTCACGGGCGACCGTCTCGACCACTGCACGGTACAGCTCGTCCTTCGAGGAGAAGTAGTAATAGAAGACGCTCGGCGAGGAACTCCGGGTAGCCACGGCATCCAAGACGTCGCACACCGAAACGCCTTTGAAGCCTCGCTCCATGAAGAGCCCCTTGGCCGCATCGATGAATGCTTCTCGACGGATACCCGGATCTTTCCTCGGGCGCATGGGAGAACCTTTCAATTAATAGAATAGTATTCTATTAAAAGTGTAGCTTGGTTGACTTTATTGTCAAGCCGTTCCCTGTGGGAAAGACCGACGTTACCGGGATGCCTGCTCGTCGTAGAGCGCATCTATCGCCTTGGCGAGCATCTCCGCAGCACCGGGCATCCATGCGTCGTAGTATGCCTTGAAGCGCACGTCGATGAGATAGGAGTGCGCGAGTGCTCTATGGGCCTCGGGCGCATACAGCCCCTCGGGCCAGAACAGCCGCAGGCCCTCGGCATGCAGCTCGGCTGCGCGATGGGCATGCCCTCCTGCAGCATCCCCCTCTTCGAGAGCAGCGATGAGCTCGGCTTTCAGCGCGGTTTCGATCTCGGTGCCCCGCCGCCACTCCGCTTGGGAGAACCCCCTCATCTTCTCGCTCGAAGCGTCGGAGACCTCATCGCCCCAGCGCCTGCGCACTTCTTCTTCATACTCCCGTTCGTTTCTCTCCACGAGATCCCGTTTGAAGGCCTCGAATTTCTCCTCAGTGCCCATGGGGGCACCTCCTTCCAAGCTCTGCAGCGTCCGTTTGACGCTGCAGATGAGCCTCTCGATGCGCGCCGCGCGCGCCTGCAATTCCTCGAGATGCCGGGCGAGGGCATTCCTCCGATCGAATGACGGGTCGTTGAGGATCTTTCGGATATCCGCGAGCCGCAGGCCCATCTCGCGATAGAGCAGCACCTGCTGCAGACGATCCTCCTCGTCCTCGCCGTAGATGCGGTATCCGTTCGCCGACCGCTGTGGAAAGAGCAGCCCCTGTTCCTCGTAGTGGTGCAGGGTCCTCACGGAAACACCCGTCAGCCTTGCGAACTGCCCCACCGAATAACGCCGTCCCATTGCCCCCCTCCCCTTGCATCGGCATCCCACCTGCGAATCTGCGGCCGCACCTCGCAACAAGGATGCTACATCCTCACGTTACGTGAGGGTCAAGTGCTATTCTGATCCATCTACGCCGTACCCTACGCCCCTCTTATCACCAGCAAGACCCCCGGTGACTGTACAGTCACCGGGGGTCTTGCTGGGAACATGTCCCTTTAAGCCCTGCGCGGGAATCTTTCTCGGCGCGTTTCCCCAAGAAGGCTCTTATCGACTGTACAGTCGCTGAAAGTCGTACTGGGAAAAGGAAAAGACCAGAGAGCAGCGTCTCCGGTCTTTTCCTCTGAACGCTAGTCGCGCGGACCTCAAGCCGACCGAAATCGCCATCAAGCCGACAGCGATGATAACGGGCAGGATGAGCCCCGTAAGCGAGCGATCCCCCGTTGAGGGGATGGCGGGATGATGCGTGTTCGTGATGTCGTATCCTTTGACGGTGCTGGATACCCGGGCACCGGATCCTCGGTCACGGTATATGCGACCTCGTGACCATCGGACGGATCGTACTTGTCCAAGCCGGTAAAACTATAGGACCAGCCATCGGCGGCGGTGACGGGCTTCTCGGCAATCTCGGCCCCATCGGCGAGAAGGTTGATCGTGATGGATGGGGGGCGGATGCCGTTGCGATCGTTATCATCAGCCCACGTCTTGGTACCGGAGATATCGACGGTTTCGCTATTGGTATTGGTAATGGTGAATCCGTCTGCCGCGTTGCCTGAGACCGTAGCCGAGTAATGCGGGACCAGATCCTCGGAAACCGTGTAGGCGATCTCGCTGCCGGTGACGGCATCGTACTTTCTCAAACCATTGAAGCTTCCCGTCCACGAAGTATCGGCTGACAGGATGATCGTCCTCTCCGTATCGACCCCATCGGCGAACAGATGGACCGTCACGGGATCCCCGACAGGACCGACCCACGCTTTGGTGACCGCAACCGACGTGGATAAGATATTGGCAATCGTATAGCCCTCGGCCGCAGAACCCTCGACTACCGCCATGTAGCCCTCGGGGACACGCTCCTCCACCGTGTAGGTGTATTCATGTCCGTTCGCATCGTTCTTGGGAAGATTCGCGAACGTCATGGACCAGTCGCCATCGTCATCGGGCTCCATGATCTGATAGCCCACGTACTCGTCATCGCGGTAGAGGTTCACCTTGATAGAGGCCGGCCTGGTTCCATCCGGCTCGTCTGCGTCACTCCAGGTCTTAGAGACGGTGATCTCGGTGGTCTCGACGGACTTGCCGATGAACACGCTGCCGTTGGAGCCGATGCCGCCGCCGCGCGTGACAGACGTGTTGCCGGTAATACGCACCTTTATCAGGCCGAGCGCCCTCTGCACAGCGGGATCATCTGCGGCAAGATCGTTGCTGAGGGACAAGGTCTGATTGTAGAGGGCGCTCAACACGCCCTTGAGATCGTCAAGCGGGACCTCGGTGCCGTCGTCGTACATCCACTTATACGCACCCCCGCCGAGCATGGAGGGCGAGATCTCGTAAACGGGATCGCCGCTGTGGGCGCCCAAATAGGACGCCGCCAAGATGTAGAGCTCGCGTGCGTTGCCCTCGTCCGTGGTGTTACCGTAGAACGCCGCGCCGTTGGTCAGGCTGATCTCGGTGACCGAGACGGGGCAGGCGGCGTAACCGCCGCCCTCGGTTGCAGCGGAGTTGCCGGAGATCTCGACGTTGGCAAGGTAGAGCTCGCCGTTGTGGAAGGTGGTGTACATGCTCGAATAGCCGTTGACGTAGATGCCGCCCCCGCCGAACATGGGGCTGCCCTCGCCGGTTGCCGTCACGGAATTGCCGGTGATGTCTCCCGCCGTGATGTAGGCGATGGAGTAGGTGGGCGTCCCGCCGTTGCCCGACTCACTGTATCCCGCCTGCACGAAGATGCCGCCTCCGGAACTGCCGGCAGTGTTATCCGAGATGGTGCCGCCCGTCATGGTAAGCACCGGGCTATCCCATTCGGAGGCGTAATAGGTGCCCATCGAGATGCCGCCGCCGCGCTCGAAGGCGGAGTTGCTCGAGATGGTACCGCCGGAGAGGTTGGCGTCCGTACCGTTGGCGGCGCAGATGCCGCCGCCGCATCCGCCATAGCTCTCGGGAAGGGTGGAGCTGTTGCCCCGGATGGCGCGGTTGCCCGTGATGGTGCCGCTCGACATGTTGATGACCGAATCGTAGATGCCGTAGATGCCGCCGCCCAAGACGGCCTCGTTGTTGCGGATGGTACCGCCCTCCACGTTCACGGTGCTCCTGTTGGCGAAGATGGCGCCGCCGCCCTCGGGGTACCACACCCCGCGGCTCTCGATGTGGTTGTTCTGTAGAACAGAACCCTCGCCCACGGTCAGGGCGCTGCCCCCGTACACGCCGACGAGCGAGCCGCCGCCGCCATCACTGCCGGTAACCACGCCCGTCGCGCCGTCGCCGCTCCTGCCGTCGAGCACGATATTCCCTAGGGTGAGGATAGCTCCTGAGGAGAGCCGGACCAGCTCTCCGTGATAGCCATCGCCGCGTGCAAGGGTCTTGCCATCGAGGTCCCAAGTCCCGGTAACACCGCTCAGGGCGATCGCTCCCGTTACGTAGATGGTATCCCCTCCTGATACCTCGAGAAGCTCCTTAGCCTTCTCGAAGGTCTTGACAGGCTCCGCCTCGGTGCCCGGGTTGCCATCGTCGCCCGTCGAGCCGTTGACATAGACATTTGCGGGACCACGGTCCATCGGCACGAGCAGGGGTATGCCGAGCGAGGATTCAGGATCGGCCTCCTGGACGACGCCTCCTTGGTCATCGGCGGGAACCGCCTGTCCCCCCTCCGAGGGACTGTCCATCTCCGATGGTTCTGGCGGTTCCAGATCCGGTGCATCTTCCGGACTGTCCGGCTCCGATGGATTGGAGGCAGGCTCTTGCTGGGACAGCTCAACGGCCGTCCCATCCCCTGTCTCCTCTGCTGCCACGCGCGTAGCCATTAGAGGAAGGCAGATGCTGATTGCCAAGATAGCGCCTAAGACACGGCAGAGGCTTCTCTTCATACGGCATCCCTTCGTCAAGTCATTTTGCAAAGTGCGTTTATAGTGCGGTACCACGTAGTGAAGAAGAGCCGCTGAAGGATTCCTCTGGACAAGCGGATTATCCCCTTCTACAGGGGAAAACGCAAGGCATCGGTCCTTATTCACGTTAACAGGCACTGCAAGGATGCACGCCGGGATTCTTGAGGGGCTCCGCCGATAGATTCTACGCCGAGGTGGCCGCCTTGCCCGACGTGGGCATAGGCCAGAGGCGGACGCACAGGTTCCGGGAGCATGATAAGCCGGATCCTAGGGGCGATAGGACGAAGCCGGTGTCAGGAGTCGACGACCAGCAAGGGCAGCCGTCATCTCCCTGCTGGGATCTTGGGGAAAAGCCCTCATGGAATAGGATGGGGAAGGCTGTCTGGCCGGGAACGCTTGCGTACCCCAACCTGAGAAGGCCGTTCCCCACCGTGGCCATATATCGCACGCGCACAGCTCCGAACTCTGCGCATTCGGCAGGAGATCGGGGTATTCATCACCAAGGTCCCTATCGTCATCGGTATGGCTCGGGGCCTTCACAGGTCGGAAGCGCGCAGGCAGCTGCTTTCGTCAAAACGTGACCTGATCACATACGCACATAAACCGCTCTGGTATGGTTTAGCCTAGGAGGTGCATGATGAAATATACGAAGATGCTGATCGCTGCCATATTGATGGTTGCAGGCCTGCTCGCAGGATGCTCGCAGGAGAGTGCCCGAACCACGGATGACTCCGCAGGATATCGTCAGGTCACGGCCCAGGAGGCGAAGGAGCTCATGGATTCCGAGGAAGGGTACATCATCCTCGACGTCCGTACGGATGAGGAGTACGCCGGAGGGCACATCCCCGGTGCGATCCTGATCCCCCATGACGATATCGCCAATCAGGCGGAGGAGACCCTTGCCGATAAGGACCAGCTGATCCTCGTCTATTGCCGCAGCGGAAACCGCAGCAGGCAGGCAGCCGAGGCGTTGGCGGAGCTCGGCTATACGAACGTCGTCGATTTCGGCGGGATCAACGACTGGCCCTACGAGATCGAGCGGTAGGGTTGCTCGGACCGATCATGCCCCTCCGACTAGATATCGAGATAGGCGGGGGATGACGAGCGCCCCATCCTTTCTTGCGTACGCAGTCGCCAAAAAAGCAAGAGACGACGAGAACGACGAAAGCCGGTATGCACACCAGCTTGGCGATAAGCCCCCGGGTAGCCACTGCGCGCACATCGTCGCATCGCCTCATACGGAAGGGCGCCGCCCGGCAACAGGCTCATCCCAGCGTGAGCAACGCCCACGCAATCTAAGAGGTCGTGCGCTCGTTCTTTGCGAGGGCAACCTTCGAGCCGATGGGAAGATACTGTACTGCACGAGCCGATGCCTTGAAGGGCGAGGCCGAACTGAAAGCTTGGTTCGCGGCTGCCCTTGAGAATGGGGGTCAATACCTATGGCAAGGATACAGATCAAGCGCGTCTACGACCCGGCAGAGGAGGCGGACGGGACGCGTATCCTGATCGACCGCCTCTGGCCGCGCGGCATCAGGAAGGAGACCTTGAAGCTCGACGGGTGGCCGAAGGAGCTCGCGCCGTCCACCGAAGCGCGCAGGGAGTTCGACCATAAGGCCGAGAATTTCGATGCGTTCGCCTCCCGCTACCGCATGGAGCTCGACACGAGCGATGCCGCCAGGGCGTACATCGAAGTGCTGCGCACCCAGAGACCCCAAACGCTCACCCTCCTGTATGCGGCACGGGATCCACAGATCAACCATGCCGTCGTCCTGAAGCGGTGGCTCGATGAGCGGCTCGGGGATTGAGCGCGCTACGATTGCTGCTCACCTCTTTTGCAAAAGAAGAAACTCTCCCGCACCTGCCACGGTGAGCATCGCCAACAAAGCCTCTCGAGCTTGCATGGTCAAATCCATCTTCGCTTAGATGATCAATGTCCCGCTGCAACAGACAAGGGCCATGGCTGTTCGCGCGGAGATGAGTCCGGTGATATCAAGCTAGACATGAGTGCGCCCCATTGCGATACCGATAAACTCATGCCCCAGATATTCTCAAACGTCCATTACTCGCGATCCCTCTCACTCCAAGCAACCTTCCCATTTGAGTCAAGTCCCCAGATCTCATACAGTTCGTTGTAGAATTTTGGCCGTGGAAAGTCCGGTACCATCTCGCATGCCATCTTATAGGTGCCATCCGGGTTCTTAAGCCTCCTGTTGTGGTTATCGATCTTCATCGCGGCGTCTATGCACAACTGGTCGAACATCTCGATGGGAACCGTCAGGATGATTTCGTTCATCGGGCAAGCTCCCCTCGTCTCCTCCCCGGGATCGGGAATCGTCACCCAAGGACGCCGCGTCTTCATAGTAGGAATCGTCGACCAGAGACACGAATCAATGTAATCGAGTTCTGTCGCAAGCCGTTGCCCACTGCGAAGCTTGATTGCACCAATCATCCATCTGAGCTGCCGTAAATTGTCGCAATACATGAGCACAACGTCAGGATCGAATTCGCAGATATCTACTGGGCTAATCAGAACAACGTTCTCGTCGTTGCGGCTCAGCTTTGGCAACTCCTTGAAATTCTCAGCCGAGGCAGCCAAGTCTGCGATACCGTTGTTGCGTATCCCTATGTCGAACTCCCTTGTTCCAGGCTCCATGTCGACATGCCCAAAACCGATAAGCGGCTTCCAGCACCATTGGTCTTCTTTCGATAAGGCGACGGCGATATGCTTCTCCTTCACCATGGACATAAGCTGGCACATGGCATAATGCACGCCATCCTGCTTGAATGGTCTGTAGCAGTTCTTAGGAATCTTGTCTACGCCCTGCACAACAGCCACTGCGATGGGCGTATGGCTCATGGTCAGACCATCCATGAGAACTTGGGCTCTACCAGCATGTTCCTTGTTCATATAATCCTCTCCTTCTCGTCAAGGGGCCAATGTAGGAGCGCCGTTCTCAAAACCTCGTACGAGCTATTACGATAGAGCCCATACCCCCTAGCTCAAGGCATCATCGATGGAAAGTATTGTTGCCGCAGTTATTGAATTCGTTACCAGGGAGTTTACGAGCTTTCCCCTAAGCGCACCCAAAGCTGCTTCGGCCTTGCTAGGATCAGCCACGACAGCGATCCTCAGCGGAATCTTGAGCAATGCATCGGTAGTGATCGCAATCATGCGATCATACACCTCGGGAACATCAATGATGTTACCTTCAATGTCGAAAAAATACCCAGCGATGCGGCCTACGGCTTTCTTTGCGTCAAGTTCGTCTAGTACATCGCATGAGACATATTGATTCCACCTGCTCTTGGAATGAATTCCTGTTAGCAGAATCGTGGAGTCAGACGCTATCGAAAGAGTGGTCTTAACCGCAGGCCGATTCATAAGTTGCTGACAAGTACGCGCGTCATCAACCATGAAGGGGACTGTCAAATAATGATGGTTGCATCCATAGAGCCCTGATACGCAATGCGCCAAGTCGAGGCCGTCTAGCTCCGGATTGGAACTCTCCGTCGCACCGACAACCTGAGTGACAGTCATATACGGCAAGAAACCAGTTGGATGAAGCTCGTGCACTGCCCCATAGACCGACTTTCCATAAGTCAACCCGAGGACTGTCTTGTTTGTGAATATCGAGTTCAGGTACGAACCGGCAAGCTTGGTTACTGCTGTGAAGTTATCATGCGTCGTACGGTTATCCGAATCGATTATCCTGACATCCTCCATTCCAAACTTATGAAGAAAGTCAAATTCGAGACGACGTATCCGCTCATATGGATAATGCACGACAATCTCAACGATACCCTCTTCGCGCGCCTGCATCAGGATTCGAGAGATGCTTGAACGCGACAGGAAAAGCTTCTTGCTAATCTGCTCCTGCGTATAATGCTCATCATAATAGAGGTGGGCTACACGGAATACTGTCTCTACATCCTTTCTGTTGCTACAACTATTCAAATTGAACCAGCTCCCTAATCGTTAGTAGTGATATTTTTTCTTGATAGTACGCATCTTGTCGTACTATCAAGAAAATTCTCCACTACTCCGTTTGCCGGTTAGCAAACACCGTTCATCGGCTTTGTCTAGATACGTTCCTGTATCGGCGGCAGATTACAGACGCTACGCCTCTGAAATCGGACCTGTCTATCCACAGACAAGGAGCTCGAACTTCCGGCTGGTGCAACAGTTTGCGCTTTATCCCATCGTCATTGGAAAATACGAAGGATTGGGCATCCGGCAATAAGAACATCTGACCCTTTGATGCACTAATCCGCTGATACACTGTACTTTTTGTATCTCCCCCAGAGCCTAAACACCCTAGGGGAGACGCACCTGATGCTACTTACGTATCGAGTAAAAGCGCTGCGGGTTATCGTACATGAATTTATGGCACTGCTCCTCGGAGAAGCCCTCGTCGAGAAGGCGGGGGATGAACTTATCCTTTATCCAGCACCAACCGGGACCATAGCCGTAGACCGTATGATGAGACTTTTTGCCCATGTCGTTGCAGAGCATGATCTTATCACCATACCCGTCTGCGCAGAGCCTCTTGAGAAGGTCGACGCGAACGGAATCGGGATAATACTTAGCCTTGCCGGGGCCGTCATAAATGATGTAGCAGCCCTGGTCGAGAATCTTTTTGTGATACCAGTAGTCGGGGTTGCGGTCGAGATGCGCACAACAGAACTGCTCGGTGTCGAGTCCCACAGACTTGATTATCTCTACCTGCTCAAGGCCATAGGTGCCGATCTCGGTATGGGTGTGCATGGGCACGCCCGTGTCTCTAGCAGCTCTCGCACCTGCACGCATGCACTTCAGCTGCATTGGGGAGATGTACATGTACATAGAGGCACCTTTGACCCATCCTGCCTTTATGTCCGTGCCATCGATGCCTTCTGTGATTTCCCTGACGTAGTCCTCGTAGATCTCATCCTCGCTCTTGTTAACGAGATCCTGGCAATTCGTGAATCCCGGCGTGTCCTTCACGAATCCCGTACATGCTACAACCTTCACGCCTGTCTGCTCAGACAGAACCTTCATACGCGCAACGTCGCGCCCATCGTGTGTACGGGGATTGGCATCAATCAGGGTTCCGCCTCCATCGGCAGCATAAATCTGAGCAGCCTCGAGCTGCTCCTTCCAACGATAAAGGCTCCATTCGTTATCGGCATTCCCATGACCCGTGAGATCCATGAACACGTGCTCGTGGGCCATCGTGAAACCCATTTCCTTCGAATCTATGTCTCCTGTTACGGTTCTGACAGTACTCATATGAATCCACCTTTCACCTGAAAGCCGATACCCATCTAATTTCATTTCATCCTGAAACCCTCTGAACGTGGAGAAGAGGAGAACTGCTCCACGCCGCATGCTTCGCGGTTACTATGCAAGCTCTTGAAGCGCCTCGTCGACAGATGCGCCATCATGGACGATTTTCACAAGGGCACGGGAAATACCACGAACGTTTTTGTGACCCCAGACGTTCCGGCCAATTACAAGACCCTTGCAGCCCGCATCGATCGCATCCCGTGCGTTCTGGAGAACGGCCTTGTCATCGCCAACCTGGGCACCTCCAAGAGCCAAGATATCGCAATAGCAGTTGTCTACAACCTTCTTGAATTCATCGACAGGACCAACGTACTGAGTCTTCACAATATCCAAGCCCATCTCCGCACCAAGGCGGCAGGCGGTATTCATCGCCTCAATCGAACGGTCCTTAGGATCGGCGGAGAAGCCATGAGGCAGCATCTCGGCGGCAGTCATGAGACCATATTTGTCTGCTTCCGCACAGATATGCGCAATGTACTGGATGTTGTCGGTATCATACTGACTACCGAGAATCCCCATCGTCATGATTCCGTCTACGCCGAGGTGCAGCACGTCATCAACGGTGAAAGGCGAGCGCATGGGCTGCCCGTTGATCACGTCATACGATGCACAGGCAGATCCGAGGAACTCCATTCGAACCATCGTACCCATTTGTCCGATTTCCTTCTTGAAACTCCTCAAGACGCCATACGTCGACATGATACCGTCGAAGCCACCCTCTCGGACCTCCATGATAATCCTAGATGGATCGATCCACAGATTCCCGCTGGCGGCGTGGTCAAACGCTAGAATTACCGCCTTTCTGTCATCCTTGAACAGCTTGTAATATCTGCTCTTTTCCATAGCAACTCCTTCTCTCGTTGCGATTACAGCCTCGGTCATGACCAAAGCTCGATGATGCGCCTTTTGACTCTCAACGCCTCGGATGCCGGGTTCGGAGCATTTCTTACCGATCTCCCACAGATAATTGCGAATACGGGCAATCCTGCAAGAACATCCAGCGATTCGTACGAGATGCCGCCTGTAGCGGTCACTTTGAATCCCATATCGATGAACTGAGAAATATCCCGCCGATCGGGATCGCCCCACAGCCCCTTGCGCGAACGGGGACGTGAGTAGACGATGTGGCTGACCCCCATATTGAGCCACTTCTCGGCATCGTCGAACTTCCAACTCCCGTACAGTTCGATTTGAACCTCTTGGCCTCTAGCGCGCTTCGCCGCCTCCTGTGTAATGGATTCGATCACATTGTCTTCAGCTTGGGAAAGAACAGTTAGATAGTTCGTATCACGTTTGAGAATCTCGCTTCCGAAATGTGGTGCGACACACTTGAAATCGGTCACGATGAGCTTACCCGGATACATGGCACGAACCATATTCACCGCGCGCAAGCCTTCGGTAAGAAGCAGCATTGTCCCTACTTCTACGATATCAACAGTATCGCCCAAGCCATTACCAAGGATACGAAACGCTTCCTCATACGAGATGTTGTCCAGCGCAATCTGTAGCTTCGGCTTTTCCGCCATTCTATCCCTCGCATATCTGCAGTCGCTATTCTCGGAAGCAGCCCCGCATTTCACGTCTGCCTGTAGAAAAAATCCAAACATTACCTGCCGCTTCTTTACCGCAAAGGTTACCTTTCTTGCCAGTGAAGTCCGTTTCATCGAGGTCGAAATCAATATGCCGGCTCTACACGATGCCCTCGAGGCTGACCGACTCAACTTCTGCCGTGCGCAACCGAAGATTGACGCTCCATTGACAATGGAACTCCCTCTCGCACAATCCTTGTGAGCTTCCACTACGCCGCTATCAGTTCGTCTCAGCATCCTGCAAGATGCACTCGTGGACCTTCTGCTCGATTTCAGAGTCGGACGTAACATTCGTAAGCCCGATAACCAAGGTCCCCTTCTGCGCAGCCTTGTCGAAGTTCTTGACAAGCTTATTGCTGCAGAAGATAACGTCGTACTGTGAGGCAACCGGCATACCTCCCGCGACATTGTTGTGCGTGATATGGGCCGGTATATCCAAGCGCTTGCAAATCTTTTCTAACTTCATTGCCATCATCATGCAGCAGGCCATACCGGCGCCGCAGCAGCATAAAATCTTGACCGGCTTCCCGCTTTCCAGCGCAGCAATTGCCATTTGACTCTCCCTCCAACGCATATCGAAAGGAATTTGGATGCATAAAAGCTTGTTACATAAGACATGATGATCGTACGTTCATTTCAATAAAACGCTATGCGGCAAGCTTCGCCTTTAGCTTCTCCACCTGCTGGTCAACCTTCTCCTCGTGAACCTCCTTGTACTTCTCCCAATCCGTGGAAGCCAGCCAGTAGGTGTCCTTGCACACGCGATACTGAATCTGCGGGATGGCAAGCAGGATGATGAACATGATGATCAGTCCGACACGCCCACCGTTCTGCATCAGGAGACCCCAGAGCCAATAGGTAACTGAATTGTCGATATTCATTCCAGCACCGCCATATGCGGTGTAACCAACGATGTAGCAGGAGATACCACCAATGAGGACGTCGATCATGCCGGTAAGTATGTTGCACAGTATCTGAGCCTTAATTCCGCCCTTGTTGTGTGCGAATATTGCAACCGTCGCATTATCGAAGAACATGGGGATAAAGCCCATGATGAGGATAAACGGAAGGTTCAGGACAACGCCGATGAACGTAGAAGCGAGCATCGTCAGCGATCCGATTATGAAGCCTGCGGTTATCGTCGTACCACTGGGGACGAACCCGTAGAACACCGCGCAGTCCACGGCCGGAAGAGTACCGCGAAGAATCTTCTCCGAGATCGCATTAAAAGCAACGGTAAGCTCGGCGACGAACATACGAAGGCCTGTCATAAGCATGACCATGTAGATTGGGAACTTCATCGTCGTCTTGAAGATGTACATGTTCCAGTCAGTCGTTTCGGTGAGCGTGGCGTCCTGCGTCATCATGTAATCCTTACCGAGCGCGAGGAGCATGATGCCGAAGATAATGAACATGACGATTGCAGCCGCAACATACATGTCGTCAAAAATCGAGAGCCATCCTGGTAGGTTCATATCCTCGTACTTCTTGATTTCCTTACCCTTGGCGCGCGCCTTGATGGAAAACTTCTCGCCGAGCCAATGCGCGAAGCAGTCCATTATGTTCTGAGAATGCCCAACGGCCATGCCGGCACCATCGGTTACCGACTGAGCCGCCTCAACCGTGAGGTTAGAGTACACACTGCAGCAGAGTGCGGTGAAGATGGAACCGTATATGATGAGCTCGGTATCAGAGAGCGAAGGGCAGCACAGCGCAATCGTGCACGTGTTCACCATGGCGAATGCATTGAGGCAGTTACCTGCTACGTTTAGGGTGCGAATCTTCGTGATCTTCCCAAGGAGCGCAAGCAAAATAGAGACAAGGAATCCGAACAGCATGACAAGGGCGGTGATCGACATCGATCGCCCGAGATCAGGCATGATAGACGATTGCAGGGTCCCCATGCCAAAGTATGGATCGGAAATCGTCGCCGAAAGGTTGAAACGATCCTTCAGACCAAGCAAGATCGGCCGGAACGTACCGGTCATCCCACCCGATGCTAGAGAAAATACGGAATACCCAATATAGCCTTTGAGCGCACCTGCAAGGGCCTCATAAAATTTCTTCCTAGACAACAGTAGACCGACCAAAATCATAAGCGCCATAAATATAGCTGGATCTGTGAAGATGTTACGTGTAAACCAAGACCATACTTCCATGAACTCCCCCTTAGCCCTGCAGTATCAGAAAAAAGAACACGCACTAAAGAGGCAGCGAAGAAGAGCGGTGCTCGCTGGCTAGCTGCGATATCCTCTCTTTTTTGAAACCCGATGCACCGTTGATTCGCCGCTCAACTTCGCCAGAGCATGCCACGAGATTTTTAAAATCCTCCTTTCAGTAGCATTTCGTCAGGGCATGCCCTCAGTGTTTGACAACCTGTCGCCGGCGTGTGGCATAAAATGGACTTATGAGCCTTCTACCGCGACACTGTGTTTTCTTATATAGCTCTGCACCTTGTTTCCGTAATGCTTTTTCATGAAGTAGAACGCCGGATAATAATTGCTCGTCGTCACTTCATACACAACAAGATGGGGTTCCTTATTGCTAGATTCTGCTTCCTCGGCACGTATAATCAACCTGTGGTCATCGAGAACCTGCATATTCCATGAGAAAACGTCATCGTTCTTGATAATCGCCACATGCGAATGATCATCCGGAGAGTAGATCACGAGGAACCCTTCGTAGATGCGCAGGACAGGATAGTTTTCTATACGGGTGGTCATATAAACCAGCAAAAATGCCAGCGCCACCATCACAATCCATGTCCAAAGACGCATCGAAAGCGCGAGTACGACAACCACGGCGGCGATAAATCCTGAAATCAATGTCGGTCTATTCATCACGATGCAATACCGTGCAACACCTTTGGGTATATCAGCTTCTGTTTGTCTATAGGAACCTGCTCTCGTACGTTCCTTATTCTTCGCCATGATGGATTGCCTCCCTCATGTAATGGCAGAAGTATGGGGTGATGGTTCTAGAGCATCGTGCCGCCGGTAACATCAACTAGGGCGCCCATGATCTGGCAGGCCTTCTCGGAGCACAGAAACACGGCGACATTTGCGATTTCGCGAGGCGTAGCTTCCCGACCAATCGGAATCAGTTTCTTCATCTGCTCGCTGCGGTCCTTAAGATTTTTCGTCGTCGCAGTGATAACGTAGCCGGGGATAATTCCATTCACATAGATTCCCCTGCGTCCCACCTCAATTGCGAGGCCACGCGTGAATGATGCCACAGCACCCTTCGTAGCGATATACGGAGAATTCCCACCCGAATTCGTCGTGAACGCCGACTTCGAGACCGTATTGACAATGTGCCCGCCCTTTTGCTGCTGCGTGCATATCTCCACGAACTTCTGACTCATCAGGAAAAGACCCTCGATATTCACCTGCTCATACTTTCTCAGCTCGGGAATCGTTACGTCCTCGATGCGATTGAGTCCCATTTTTCCCGCATTATTCATCAGGATGTCAACCGTACCGAACTCGTCAAGCACCTTGTCGTAGAGCATGCTGACATCGTCGGAACTGGAAATGTCGGCGTGGATGGCGATAACGTGGTTCCCGTATTTGCTCTCAAGGTCAGCCGCCAGTTTTTGCGTTATATCCAGTGGGGCGAAATCTGCAATGACGACATTCGCACCTTCTTCCGAGAAGACTTCGCACATGCCATAACCGATGCCATTCCCGCCACCCGTTACGATTGCTATCTTGCCCCTCAATCCTAAATCCATGGTCTCTCCTCTCCTTTGCAGTCCATAGCTCCTAACCTGCAAATTACTGCCTACAGACCAAATTCCTCCTTGGCCTTCGCAACCCACTTGGAGAAGCGCTCGTCAGAAAGCACCTCCGGATTCACAAATCCGGAAACTTTCTTGCCAGCAATGACATCTTCCATTCGTTCGAAGATCAGGCGCGCAGAGTTGTTGGCTGCATCCACCGTGGACCCCGCAAGATGCGTTGTAAGCGTGACGTTGTCAAGCGAGACAAAGCGATCATTGGGGTCTAGCGGTTCGCTATCGAACACGTCCAGCGCCGCCCCAGCCATACGATGGTTCGCGAGCATACTGTAGAGCGCATCGTAATCCACGAGTCCAGACCTCGCCGTATTGATGAGGTACGCCGTCGGCTTCATAACGCTAAGCTCCGCGCGGCCGATTGACTTCTCGGTGTCCTTGGTTAGCCTCGCGTGTACGCAGACGAAATCGGCATTTTTAAAGAGCTCTTCCTTTTCTGCGCGCTTGGCGCCATACTTCTCGATACTCTCATCATCCACATACGGATCGTAGACAATCACATTCACGTGGAAGCCCGACAGCTTCTCCACCACGAGCTTTCCGATGTAGCCGAACCCGAAGACGCCCACCGTCTTTCCGCGCAGATCAGGCGTCATGGAGCTGGACGGGAAATCATGCGTCCAGCCACCAGATTTTATGACATGGTGAGCCTTGGCGATGTTCCTGCACTCGCTGAGCAGCATGCCGATCGTGAAGTCAGACACCGCGTCGGCATTCCTGCCAGCTGCGTTTACAACGGCGATGCCTCTCTGGGTTGCTGCCCGGATGTCGATGTTCTCCATCCCGGCCCTCATGATGCCAATTATGCGAAGATGGTCAAATGCATCCATGCCGCTACCGGAAAATGGACAGAAACTTCCGCACAGCAGATCGGTATCCGAATTGTTGATAAACGCCTCCGGAATCGGCTCTCTGTCAGGACCATTCACTTCGACGCGACGAAAAACAGCTGAAATGTCGGGTTCCCTCTTATCATCCCATCCGACCTCGACCACCTGAATCGACGGATGTTTCTTGGAAAACTCATTCGCGTAGCGCATTATCGGCCCACCGATGCCCGGAATCCTATCCTCTATCACACACGTCAGTTTCATAGCTCCGCCACTCCCTACATCGCGAGCTTGTATACCTTTTCGATGTCGTCATGCTTGAGTTGGATGAAGTTGCCTATATAGTCGCGCTCTTTGCAAATTGTCTCTGCCATGCGCTCAACATCAGGTTCGTCTATGCCCGCCTCCGAGAACCTTGTCGGCATACCCATCTCCTTGAAAAAGGCTTCCGTTGCGAGGACCGACTCGTATGCAACATCCCTCCTATTGCGTCCCTGGGGATCTATGCCAAAAACAAACTTCGCGTAGCGTCCGAAACGGTTGATGTCATGCTCGAACACATACTTCATCCAAGCTATAAGCATGATCGTGACAGTTGCGCCATGCGTCAGGTTGTACAGGTCCGTGATCTCGTAACCGAGGTCGTGCGTCGCCCAATCTTGCACCCTCCCCACTCCAACCGTGTCATTATGGGAGATGGTGCCGATCCACATGACCTCCGCTCGCAAATCGTAGTTCTTGGGATCTTTCAGGAGCTTCGGTCCAATCTCGTACAACGTGCGTAAGATACCCTCCGCCATGGCGTCAACAACGTAGGTGTTCTTCGTATTGGTGAAGTAACGTTCTGTCACATGGGTGTACATATCGCACACACCAGCAGCCGTCTGGTAGGCGGGTAAGGAGTAGGTGATCTCGGGATTGAGTATGGAGAAAATCGGGTATGCCCCCGGACCGCCAGCGCCACGTTTCAGACCAGTTTCATCATTCGTGATCATCATTCCGCAGTTGGTTTCGGAACCCGTCGCGGCTATGGTCAGTATGGTGCCAACGGGCAGCGCTTCGAAAATTGGACTGACGCCGATTGCGCTGTAGAAATGATCCCACACATCACCATCCTCCACGGCACCGACAGCAATGGCTTTTGCGGTATCGATGGTACTTCCCCCGCCCATGGCGAGGACAAACTCGATGCGATTCTTCTTAGCAATTTCGACGCCTTCATGCACCTTTGAGAGGAGGGGGTTGGGACGTATGCCTGTCAGTTCCGTTACCTCGAGCTTTGACTCTGCAAGAGTCTTCCCCACCTCATCAAGCAGTCCATTCTCCTGCAGGAACTTGCCGCTGTCATACACAAATAGAATGCGTTTGTATCCTCTTGATGAGATAAGCTGCCCAACTCGCTTGTGCGTTTCCTTTCCAAATACAATCTGAGTCGGAATATTGAATATAAAATCTTCCATCTAAGAACGCCTCCCAGAGCCTGAGCTGTCTAAAATCCCCAGCAAGTCATCTTCAGTCTGGATAGTCAAGAGGGCGTCTATCACATCCGGTTGATCAAGGCATTCCATCAATAGCCGCAGGTTCTCAAGATGTTCATCGCTCTTCATTGCTATGAGCGGGAAAAGCAGCTTGGGGTTATCGTTTTCTCCATCGCCAAAATGAACTCTTTCCCCCACGCATAAGAAACCTATCCCGCTCTTGATAGCCCCGTTGTTCTCCCCTTCGGCATGCGGTATACAAACGTCTGGAGTAATACAGATATAGGTACCCCATTTATCTATGTTCTCAAGGACAGCCTCGTAATATCTCTCTGTCGCATAGCCATTCTTAATGAGGGGGACAAGTGACTGGCGGATGGCGTCCCTCCAGTCATCAAAGTGATCAGCTACTTGAAAATTTCCATCTTTATAGATCTTATTTATCAAATCTAAGTTCATATCCCCTCCCGAGATGTATGCACTATCCTTAGCCTCTCTGGTCATGATTTGAGGCTTTTATTTGTTATGGGTAATCGTTGAGTACATTGTATTAGCAGGGAGAAAAGTTAGAATTAAGTTTTGAATTTCTGGGATTTTGCTCTTCTTGAACTAATGTTCATATGCAGTTTCAGCCGCATTAGATAAAGTGGTTGTCCATTGGCATAGCCGATGATTCCACACATCTCAGCTCTCGCAGCGAGGATACGGGGGGCGGTATCTACCAGGCTACTCTGCCCGCATTTTCCTAGCTCTTCATGTGCTTTCGACATAGCTCATCACGTCAAGGCCCACTGTACGCATGCACGCTCACGACACCAATGCATCTTCGCCCGGAATCTATAGAAACCCGAACGTGTGGGCGGCCGAGACCGTGCCGGACGGCTAACGTTCCATCTCGGCAACGACGGCATCGAAGACCCTGTAGGGAGCCATAAGCTTCCTGGCACCCTCCTCCCCTGGTCGGTGAGGTATATGGGTTCCGCCCGACGCAGCTCGTTGATAAGTCCCTCATCGCACAAAGCATCGATGGCATCCCAATCGTAGCCCTTCCAAGAACACGTCACGGTGCCAACGTGCTCATTCTCCCTCCAGGAGGTCAGGTAGGAAGCATCGGGGTCATACCGCGGATGAGTTTCTCGCGGTCCATGACGGCCTCCCAAACTCGAGCGTTACGGCGCATGGTGTCCTGAGATATATTGTTCGTAGGCACCGGCCCTTTCCACGAGCATCCCAGCCTAAGCACGAACATCCCGCAGGTGTTCATGAACATCCCGGGGATGATCGTGTTCGCGTGGGGATGTCCGTGGAAAGGTCTTCTCGGAACATCGCGCTGCCAGCTCCAACCATGCGCATCTTTTGCAAAACCTATGATAGGGAAGCGCTTGCGGTAGAATTATGCGGATAGCGGGGGATTCGCCTCGTGCTTTCAGAGGGGTTTTCGTGACACGACGCGAAGCACACAGACGCATGACCTCAGAAGAGCAGGCGCGTAGATCTGCGGAGCGCCGTACGTACGCATCGCGAGAGGGCGTCCGCTCTGCGACACGCGAGCGCGCGGGTGCCAACCGCGCGGCCCGGCATGCCGGCGCACCCCAGCACGCCGCAGCACGTGCCGAGGGAGCTGCAGGTCAGTATGCCGCGCAGCGCACCACCAGGAAGCGTTCGGGCGTCGGCAAGAAGGTCCTCATCATCCTGCTCCTTATGCTCGCCGCAGGCGGTGGGGCGTTCGCATGGTTCTATCACGACGTCAACAGCAGGCTCTCCGAGGGCATCGACCCCCAGATGCAGCAGGTGCTCGTCGATTCCAAGCTCGACCAGCCCTTCTACATGCTCCTCCTCGGCGTTGACAAGGATGCGGACCGGGCAGAGGAGTGGGGCGACTACGAGGGCAACTGGCGCTCGGATTCCATCATCCTCGCGCGTATCGATACCGCCAACCATCAGGTCACGCTCGTCTCTATTCCGCGCGATACCGAAGTCGACTACGGTGATGGCACCAGCGGCAAGATCAACGGCGCCTATTCGGATGGCGGCGCGGCGCATATGGTCGAGGTCGTTTCCAAGCTCGCGGGCGTTGATATCTCCCATTATGCTGAGATCGACTTCGACCAGTTCATCGACATCGTCGATCTGGTCGGTGGGATCGAGGTCACCCTTCCCGTCCCCGTCTCCGACATGGAGAATGCGGGCATCGACCTGCCTGCTGGCACCCAGACCCTGTGCGGCGGCGACGCCCTCGGTTTGGTTCGCAGCCGCCATGCCTACGACGAGTACGGAGGCGGCGACTTCTTCCGCGCCGCCAACCAGCGCATGGTCATCGCGGCCATCATCAAAAAAGTGCTCGCGCAGCCGGTTACCTCCCTACCCGGCCTCGTCACGGCTATGGCCGACGGCGTCATCACCGACCTCACGGTGGACCAGATCATCAGCCTCGCCCTCGCCATGCGCGAGCTCGACACCGACCGCGACGTCTATGCGGGCCAGCTCCCCACCACCTCCCAATACATCGACGATGTTTGGTATGAGGAGATCGACACCGAGGCATGGATCGCGATGATGGGTCGCGTGAACGCGGGCATGCCTCCCTATGAGAGCGATGACGAGGATCTCACGATCGGCATCGCGGGCTCGGTGGGTGCAGACGGCAACTCGGGAGCCGTCGATTACGGATCCCTCGAACCCCGGTTCGACGGCGCTGTGCTCGTTCTGAACGGCTCCGGCATCGCGGGCCTCGCATCCGAGAAAGCCGACGAGCTCAGCGCCGCCGGCTACGATACGACCACCGACAACGCCGATGATTTCGAGCATGGGGCCACCCAAGTGTACTTCAACGGCAGCTCGACCGGCGCAGCGCGCGCCAAGGGCGTCATCCAAATACTCGGCCTCGATATCGTGGCCGAGAAGAACGATGGCAGCTATCCTGCGAATTACAGCGTCATCGTCGTCTTGGGCACCGATGCCGACGCATCCGCGCAGGAGGGCGGAGCCGAGGCGGATGGGTGATTCCCCGATGATAGGCGATCACGGGCGCACAGCCGCCCTCGATGCGTCCTCCATGCGGAAAAAGGGCGAATCATGAGCACGGGCGGGCATAGGGGGCTCCGCTCCATCGTACTCGCGTGCCTGCTGGCAGCCCTCCCCATCGCTGCAACCGCAGCCGTTCTCGCAACGCCCATCCATGCCGATGAGGCCAGCCCAGATGACAAGATCGCCGTTCCGCAAGAGAACGCGCTCTTCAGCTCCACCGAGATGATCGTCGTATTCCGGGAAGACACCTCGGAGGAGGAGATCGCGGAAACCATCCAAGAGGCCGAGACGGCAGACCCCGAAGGCGAGATGGTGGATGCCGATCGCGGTACGCTCAACAGCCCCTATGTCATCGATACCCCCATGGATGAGGTCGTGGTAAGCGTCGTGATCGATGAGGATACCCCCTTCGAAGATGCCGCCGCCGAGATCGCCGCCTCCGAGGATGTGGTCTATGTCCAACCGAATTACATCTATGTCCTGAACGAAAGCGAGGCGCAGGAGGCCGCTAGCGAAGGCCTCGGGGCAATGGCGGACGAAACCCTTGTCGACGCGGGTACCGACGACCCCTTCACATACAGCGGCGGAGCGAACAACTGGCATCTCGGCGCGATCAAGGCCAGGGGTGCCTGGGATCGCGCGAGGACCGAAGGGGCCGTCACAGTGGCCGTGGTCGATACCGGGTGCGATCTCGAGCACGTCGACCTCGTCGATAACCTCGATATCGAGCATGCCTATCAGGCGGCAAGCAGCGGCGGTACGAGCTTCACGTACCGCAATGCCACCTATACGTTCGCCGTCCAGGCAGCGGGACCGCTCACCACCTCATTCGGCAACCGAGGCGATCTCGACACCCATGGAACGCATATCTGCGGCATCGTCGGGGCAACGGCGAACAACGGCATCGGGGTCGCCGGGGTCTCATACAATGCCACCGTGCTCCCCATCAATATTTTCAACAGGGCGACGTCGGAGAACGGCGAGCAGGTGATCACCGCCGACACGGCCACCGTCGTGAGCGCCTATTCCTACCTCTTCGGCCTCGTCGACAGCGGCTCGGTCCAGAATCTGCGCATCATCAACATGAGCCTCGGAGGCTACGAGGACAGCGATAACGATATCGCCTTGCATAGCGCGCTTGCAAAGGCGCTCGCCGATTACGGCATCCTCACGGTCGTCTCCGGTGGAAACGATGGCACCGGGAAGAACAGCTGGCCGAGCGACTACGATGAGTGCATCGCGGTCACAGCCATCCAGAAGGAGGGCTGGGAGACGGATCCCACACGTGCCGGCTACTCCGATCACAACAGCGCGAAAGACATCGCCGCACCGGGTTCCAGCATACTCTCCACCCTGCCCAACGACGCCTACGGCACCAAACAAGGCACGTCGATGGCAGCCCCCATGGTCTCCGGCACGCTTGCGCTCATGTTCGCGGCAGATCCATCGCTTTCCGCCGAGGCCGCGCGTTCCATCCTCTACGAGACGGCAACCGATCTTATGGACGAGGGCCGCGATGATTACACGGGCTGGGGCCTCGTCGATGCCGAGGCTGCTATCGCACGGGTCCTCGGGAACGCGGGCGGGGATGAGCCCGACCCCGGCGAATCCGAGCCGGATGACCCGAGCCGGCCTATCGCAGATGGCGTCTACCTCATCGAAAGCGATCTGCAGGTTGGAATGCTCGTCGATGTTGTGGGGCAGAGCACGGAGGACGGAGGCAACATCGCCACGTGGAGGTCGAATGGCGGCACGAACCAGCAGTTCTCCATCATCTGGGATGCCGACGGCGGTGCCTATACCATCCGGAATGCCAACTCCGGACTCTTGATGGATGTCGAGGGGGCCAGCACGGAGAGCGGAGCCAACGTCATCCAATGGCCTCCCAACGGCGGCCTGAACCAACGCTGGAGGATCGTTGCCGATGGCGATGGCTATCGCATCCTCTCCGCGCTCGACTCGGAGCTCGCCCTCGCAGCACGATCCCCCTTTGCAAAGGCGGGCGCCGATATCGGTGTCAGCACGGCGGACGGCGGGAATAACCAGCTCTTCCATCTCCTGCCCATCGGCGACGCGGCAGGCTTCTCCGCCTTATGGCGCACGGTCGAGGACGGCGTTTATACCGTCTCCCCCGTCCACGCTCCCCACCTACGGCTCGATATCTCGGGTGCCTCGGTGGAGGATGGCGGCGACGCCATCGCTTGGACTGCGCACGGCGGCACGAACCAGCAATTCCGTATCGTCTGGGACGGCGGAACGGGCTACTACCGGATCAGCTCGGTCAATTCGGGCAAACGCATCGACGTCTCGGGCGCCTCTTCCGAAAACGGGGCCGACGTCATCCAATGGGCTTCCAACGGAGGCCTGAACCAGTTTTGGGACATCCAGCAGCGGGGCGATGCCTATGTGCTGGTCTCTGCGCTGCGCCCCGACCTCGTGCTCGACATCACCGGCCAAAGCACCGAAGCGGGTGCGAATGTCGAAGTTTGGACCGACAACGGCGGTTCCAACCAGCTCTTCATGTTGAGCGCGCTCTAGAACCTCCGCCTCGACGTCACACGTTGAAGCGGAAGTGCATGATGTCGCCGTCGTGGACGACGTATTCCTTGCCCTCTATGCGCAAGCGGCCAGCTGCCTTGCAACCCGCTTCACCGCCCAGCGTGACGTAATCCTCATAGGAGGCGACCTCGGCCTTGATGAACCCCCGCTCGAAATCAGAGTGGATAACGCCGGCGGCCTCGGGCGCCTTGGCGCCGACGCGCACGGTCCACGCCTTGACCTCCAGCTCGCCTGCAGTGAAATAGCTCTGGAGTCCCAGCAGGCGGTACGCCTCCTGCGCAAGCGTCTCGAGCCCGCTCTGCTCGAGCCCGAGCGACTCGAGGTACTCGGCAGCCTCAGCGGCATCGAGTTCCGCGAGCTCGGCTTCGACCTTGGCGCAGACGGGGATGGGTTTGCGGCCGGCGATCCCCGGCAGCTCCGTGCCGAGGGCATCCTCATCCACGTTCGCCACGTAGAGGATGGGCTTCATCGTGAGCAGGAACAGATCGTGCGCCGCCGCGCGCTCCCCATCGGTCATATCGAGATCGGCCGCACGATGTCCGTCATTCAGCCATGCCTGCAGGCGCTGCGCGATGGCGAGCCTGGAAGCCTGCTCCTTGTCGCGTCTGGCCTCCTTCTCGAGCTTGGGGATGGCGCGCTCGAGCGTGCCGAGATCCGCCAGCACGAGCTCGGTCTGGATGATGTCGGCGTCATCCGCAGGATCGACGCGCCCCTCCACATGCACGACATCGGGATTGGAGAAGCAGCGTACGACCTCGCAGATGGCATCGGTCGTGCGGATATTGGCTAGGAACTGGTTGCCGAGGCCCTCCCCCTCGTTGGCGCCCTTGACGAGACCGGCTATGTCGACGAACTCGACGGTCGCGGGCACGATGCGACCGGGATGCACGATATCGGCCAGCGCCTGCAGGCGCGCATCGGGAACGTCCACGATACCCACGTTGGGATCGATGGTCGCGAAGGGATAGTTCGCGGCCAGACCGCCTTTCTTGGTGAGTGCCGTGAACAGCGTGGACTTGCCCACGTTGGGAAGCCCGACGATGCCGATCGAAAGCGCCATGTGCTGTCTCCTCTAGCTATCCTTGTCGAGCGATTCGAGCATATCGCCCATCTTGCCCAAACGTTCCCTGCCTTGGGCGATGAGCCGCCCGGCCTCCGCCTTCGCCTCGGCCTTCTTCTTGGCGATCTCCTCGGCATACGGATCGGGGATGACGAGCTCGTTCGCATTGAGCGGCACCATCGTGAGCGCGCCCTCGGGGCAGGCATCAGCGCAGAAACCGCAGTTCGTGCAATAGGGGACCTCGATCTGGACATTGCCGCGTTTGTCGAGGTCGAGGGCATGCGTGGAGCAGGCGAGCGCACACTCGCCGCACATCGTGCAGCGCGTGGAATCGCAGACCGGCACCTTGAGGCCGGTGATATGCTCGGCCAAGCCCGGATCGCGCTGGAGCGCCTCGAGCATGAGCTTGCGCCGGGCGGTGAGCTGGCGCTGCTTGTTGGTCGCAGTGCGCGCGCCCACGGCATTCTCAAGGCTCGCTGTGAGCTCGTTCATGCGGTTTGCATGATCTTGGATCTTGGCCGCGATAGCCTTCGCACCGGCAAGGGCAGGGTTGACGCCCGTCACCAAGCGCTCTCCTGCTTGGAGCGCACCGCTCACGAACTGGCTGCGCTTATAGGCGCGGGTGTACTCGTGGTCGAGATCGGCCTCGTCGACCTCGAGACCCACCGAGGCATCCGCCCACTGCTCCGCCGTGGCGATCTCCTCGGAGAGCATCTCCTCGCCCGTGGTCGTGCGGCACCGGTCGCAGATGCCCATGGGCAGGTAGACGCTCACGTTGCTGTAGTCGGCGAGGATGGCGAACCACACATCGCGCGGGATGAGCCCCACGCAGGCGAGCACCACCTCGTTGCCAAGGGGGAGCCGTCCCAGGGCACGGGTGCAGGTGATGTAGCACTGCTTGTAGGCGGACGCCTTGCGCGCCACCATCTCGTAGAGGTTCTTGGGCATGCGGCTGCGCACGAAGAGGGCATCTGCGGGACAAATCGCGGCGCAGAGCCCGCACTTACGGCAGCTGTCGTCGATCTTGACGGCTTTCTCATCGATGCGGATGGAATCCGTGGGGCAGATATCCATGCAGCGGGTGCAGATCGTGGGGTCCTGCGTGGACACGCGCACGCAACGCGCCGAATTGGCAACGGGGACTTCCTTGTAGTCGGCGGGATTCCAAGTTTTCTTCTTGCCCGGATCCTGCATCAAGCTGTCTGCGATGCCGCCGAGGGGATTCGAGAACGCCTGCCAATCGCTCTGCAGATCGATGAGCTCGTCGAGAAAATCGCGTTCGTCTCTTTTGGCCATGGCCCTCCCCCTTTCCAACCCCTCTAGTATTGCACAAGCCGAATGGCAAACACCGCAAGGGCATGGCACCAGATGGCCTCTATCCACACGAACTTGGCACCAGAAGACCAGCGCCACCCCCATGGATGGGAACATCCCGCTGCCAGGGGCTCGTCCCGGAAGAGGAAGATCCGGAGGCCGAGAGACCTCCGGATCCAGAGAAAAGCACTTTGCATCGCGGGATCTTCGAACCCCGCGAACGCTTAGTACATGCCGCCACCCTGACCGCCGGCTGCAGCCGCGCGGGAGATGGCCTCCTCGATGGAGGTGTCCTTATGCTCGTCGGTAACCGTGGCCTCGGTGATGAGGATGAGGCTCGCGACGGAGGCGGCGTTCTGGAGCGTGGTGCGGGTGACCTTGACGGGGTCGAGGACGCCCATCTCGATCATGTCGCCCCATGCGCCGTTAGCGGAGTTGAGACCGCTGCCTGCGGGAAGGCCGTTGATCTTCTCGACCACGACGGAACCCTCGAAGCCGGCGTTGTTGGCGATGGTCTTGACGGGGGCGGCGAGCGCCTTGCGGATGATCTCGACGCCGATCTTCTCGTCGGCATCGGCGCACGCGACGCCATCGAGCACGCGGGCGGAGACCAGGAAGGCTACGCCGCCGCCGGCGACGATGCCCTCCTCCACAGCTGCGCGGGTTGCCTGGAGGGCATCCTCGATGCGATGCTTGACCTCCTTGAGCTCGACCTCGGTAGCCGCGCCGACCTTGATGACGGCGACGCCGCCGGCAAGCTTGGCCATGCGCTCCTGGAGCTTCTCGCGGTCGAAATCGGAGGTCGAGGCCTCGATCTCGGCCTTGATCTGGGCGATACGGTCCTCGATAGCGGTCTTGTCACCGGTGCCGCCGACGAGGGTGGTGTTGTCCTTGGTGATCTTGGCAGACTTGCAGCGGCCGAGCATCTCGGCGGTGACATCGGTGAGCTGGACGCCGAGCTCCTTCATGGCAACCTGGCCGCCGGTGACGATGGCAATGTCCTCGAGCATGCGCTTGCGGCGATCGCCATAGCCGGGGGCCTTGACGGCGCACACCTGCAGCGTGCCGCGGAGCTTGTTGAGGATGAGGGTGGCAAGCGCCTCGCCGTCGACATCCTCGGCGATGATGAGCAGCGGCGCGCCCTGCTTGGAGACGGCCTCGAGGATGGGCAGCATATCCTGGATGTTCGAGATCTTCTGATCGGTCATGAGGATGTAGGGGTTCTGCAGCTCGGCCGTCATGGTCTCGTTCTCGGTGGCGAAGTACGGGGAGATGTAGCCCTTGTCGAACTGCATGCCCTCGACGGTATCGATATCGAGACCGAAGGTCTGGGACTCCTCGACGGTGATGACGCCGTCCTTGCCCACGACCTCCATGGCGTCGGAGATCTTGCCGCCGATCTCGGGATCGCCGGCGGAGATGGTGCCGACGGACGCGATCTGCTCCTTGGTGGAGATCTCCTGAGCCTGGGCCTTCATGTCCTCGACGACAGCCGCGACGGCCTTCTCGACGCCGCGGCGGATGGCGATGGGGTTGGCCCCGGCTGCGACGTTGCGCAGGCCCTCGTTGACGATGACCTGGGCAAGCAGCGTCGCGGTGGTGGTGCCATCGCCCACGGTATCGTTGGTCTTGGTGGCAACCTCCTTGACGAGCTGGGCGCCCATGTTCTCGATGGGATCCTTGAGCTCGATCTCCTTGGCGACGGAAACGCCATCGTTGGTGATGGTGGGGGCGCCGTAGGAACGCTCGAGGGCGACGTAGCGGCCCTTGGGGCCGAGGGTGGTGGTCACGGCGTCTGCAAGGGTGTTGACGCCTTTAGCGAGCTTGGCACGGGCATCGGTGCCGAAGAGAATATCCTTTGCCATGGTTCAATCCTCCGAACTAATCCTCGATGATGGCATAGACGTCATCGGCGCGCAGAAGCAGGTACTCCTCGCCGTCGAGCTTGACCTCGTTGCCGCCGAATTTGCCGTAATAGACCCGATCGCCGGGCTTGACGTCCAAAGCGATGCGCTCGCCCTTGTCGTTGCGCTTGCCGGCCCCGACGGCGATGACCTCGCCCTGCTGCGGCTTCTCCTGCGCGCCAGAGGAGATGTAGAGACCCGATGAGGTCTTCTCCTCCTTGGGAGCAGGCTTGACCAAAACGCGATCACCCAACGGTTTAAGTGTCATAGCAATGCCTCCTTTAAGCATACGATACCCGGTACCGTGCGAGTACCGCTCAATCCAACGTTAGGTATCTTACCCACATGCGTGTAAGAATTACAGTCCGCAATCAAAAAATCTCACAATTAGACGCTTAGATTTTCGACCCGTCACACCCCTGCCCATGGAGAGCCGTCCATGTGCCCAGCAGGGGCACTGGCGACTGCACAGCCAACAGGGATTCTGCTGGGAACAGGGCCATCTCCGGGATCCTCTCGGGATGTTTTCCCAGAAATGATCCTACTGACTGTACAGTCGACAGGATCCGATCAGGGGTTTTGCGGGGATTGAGCCATCTCCGGGATCCTCTCCAAGGCGTTTGCCCAGCAGGGGCACTGGCGACTGTACAGCCAGTAGGGCGGGTGCTGGACAAACGCAGCCGAGTGCCGTACCCCTTACAACTCCTCGAGCTCCGCCAGCCAGAGCGACGAGCGTGCATCGGAGGGCATGCGCAGGTCTCCACGCGGAGAGATGCCCACCGATCCCACCGCAGGCCCGTCAGGCAGGCAGCTGCGCTTGAACTGCTGAGAGAAGAACCTGCGGTAGAAGACCTTGAGCCACGTGAGGATGGCAGCCTTGTCGTATGTATCTCCGAATGCTGCGCACGCCAGACGATAGACCTTGCCGGGCGCGAATGAGCGGCGCAGCACCTGGTAGATGAAGAAATCATGCAGTTCGTAGGGGCCGACCAAGTCCTCGGTCTTCTGGGCGATGGTGCCATCGGCCTGCGCGGGCAGGAGCTCGGGCGAGACGGGCGTGTCGAGCACATCGTAGAGCACGGAGCTCTCCATCTCATCGCTGCAGGTATCGGCCACGTAGCGCACGAGATGGCGTACGAGGGTCTTGGGGATGGCGGCGTTGACGCCGTACATGCTCATATGGTCGCCGTTGTACGTGGTCCAGCCGAGCACCAGCTCGGAAAGGTCGCCCGTGCCGATCACGAGACCGCCCTCCTGATTGGCAAGATCCATGAGGATCTGGGTGCGCTCGCGCGCCTGCGCGTTCTCGTAGGTGGCATCGTGTT
Organism: Coriobacteriales bacterium OH1046; assembly: GCA_004010535.1. Taxonomy (GTDB): domain Bacteria; phylum Actinomycetota; class Coriobacteriia; order Coriobacteriales; family Atopobiaceae; genus RUG721. The sequence continues at coordinate 51,638 of RQYE01000009.1, forward strand.
CCGTCTCGCCATGCCCTATATCGAAGAAGTGCTGGCGTACCGAGTCGGCGATGGAAATCTCGCGCAGCTCGGCACCTGCGGCAGTGGCGAGCGAGCACGCGTTGTTGTAGGTACGGCCCGTGGTGCCGAATCCCGGCATGGTGACGGCGATGATACCCGCCCGGTCGAGACCGAGCAGATCGAAGGCGCGCACGGTCACGAGCAGGGCGAGCGTGGAATCGAGGCCGCCCGAGAGGCCGAGGAGGGCGCGTGTCGTCCCGATATGCTTGAGGCGCTTGGCGAGCGCATGGGCCTGGATGGCGAAGATCTCCTCGCAGCGTTCCCGGCGATCCGCTTCCCCATCGGGGATGAAGGGATGGGCGTCGATCGTGCGCGTGAGCTTGGTTGCACCGATCCCGAGCGAGAACGGCGTGACCGTATAGCCCGCAAGGCAGGCGTCAGCGCTGATCTCGAAGCCGGTGCGTCGACGACGCTCGGAGGCGATCAGGTCGACATCGATCTCGCTCGCGGCGATGCCGTCGCCGAAGGGAGCGGATTCCGCAAGCAGGCGGCCGCACTCGAAGACCATGTTGCGACCATCGAAGACACCATCGGTGGTGGACTCGCCCCAACCCGCGTTGGCATAGGCGTAGGCGCAGGCCAAGCGCCTGCTCTGGGCCGAGAGGAGCGTGCGGCGCGATGCGCCCCTTCCCACGAGGGCTCCCGCTGCAGAGAGGCTCACGATGAGCGTGGCACCGGCAGCGGCATGCGCGATGGCAGGGCTGGCGGCGACCATGCTGTCCTCGCCGATCTCGGCCGCGATCACCAGCTTGGGCAGGGAATCGCACGCGAAAAGCTGGCGCACGCCGAAGGGGATCCCGTCGAAGCCTGCGAAGCTGATGGGGACCACGCCGTCGAAGCCCGCCATGAAGTGACGCCCCTCATAGAACTCGTTGTACGTGGGGATGTTCCGCTTGGGCACGATGCCTATGATCTCGCCGCCGCAGAGGGCGACGGCGCAATCGTAGAGCTTGGCGTTCACGCACACGGGTGCGCCCACGAAGATGAGGGCATCGAGCTCGGCGGTCTGCTCGGCCAGATAGGCGAGGCCATCCTCCGCCGCAGCGAGGAGCGCTTCCTGGTAGAAGAGATCCCCGCAGGTATACGCCGTGATGCAGAGCTCGGGCAGGACCACGATCCTGCTGCCGCGATCGTTCACGGCGGCAGAGATGGCCTTGATGCACGAACCGACGTTGTACTCGACGTCGGCTACCCTGATGTCGGGCGTGAGTGCTGCGACGGGAACGAAACCGTACCTCATGATGGCCTCCTCGTGTGGCGTTCCTGTCTGTAATTATAGAGCGCGCGCGGAGGCGCTGGGGTTCTCAGCCCCGCACCGACCAGGTGCCGAGCGGAGCATTGGGATCGGCATCGAGCGAGAGGCCCTGGAAGCGTCCCGCCTTGTACGAGCGCAGGGCCACGAGCGCGATCATGGCGGCATTGTCGCCGCAGACCGAGAGGGGCGGCACGGTCACGCGCACGCCGCGTTTGCCGAACGCCTCGAGGTAGGCGGCGCGCAGGGCCGGGTTGGCCGCAACGCCGCCGCCCACGCAGAAGTCGGGCACGCCGTATTCCTCCACAGCCGCCACGGCCTTGGCAACCTGCACGTCCACCACCGCAGCTTGGAACGATGCTGCAAGATCGGGAAGGTTGATGGGCCTGCCCGCACGGTTCTCTCCTTCGATGTAGGTGATGACCGCGGTCTTGAGGCCCGAGAGCGAGAAGCGGTAATCGCGGCTATGCATCATGGCGCGCGGGAATGCGATGGCGCGCGGGTTGCCCTGCGTGGCCAGCTTGGAGATGATGGGGCCGCCCGGATATCCCAAGCCGAGCGCTTTGGCAACCTTATCGAACGCCTCGCCCACCGCATCGTCGATGGTGGTGCCCAGGATCTCGTAGTCGCCCCAAGCGCGCACATGCACGAGCATGGTGTTGCCACCCGAGACGAGGCTCGCCACGAAGGGCGGCTCGAGGTCGGGCGTCTCGAAGAGGTTGGCGAAGAGATGTCCCTCCAGGTGGTTCGCGGCGATGAGCGGCAGCCCCGTTGCGACGCAGAGCCCCTTGGCGAAGGCCACGCCCACCACGAGCGCGCCCACAAGGCCCGGACCTGCGGTGACGGCAACGGCGGACAGATCGCGCGGCACGAGCATGCCGCAACCGAGCGCTTCGCCGGCTTGTCTCAGCGCTTCCTCGAAGACGCCCACGATGGCCTCGGTGTGCTTGCGCGAGGCGATCTCGGGCACCACGCCGCCGAAGCGCGCGTGGAAGTCGATCTGGGTGGCGACGATACTCGAGAGCACGCGGCCTCCCGCATCGATGACTGCGATGGCCGTCTCGTCGCACGAGGATTCGATGGCGAGGATGAGGTCGCCCGCCTCGGCAAACGCCGTTCCCGCAGCCGCATCGCGCGGTGGGACCTCGATGGGCCAGGGACGGATGGATGCGCCGGGCTCGGTAAGCGCGCCATCGTTAGTTGTGAGAAGCGGCAGCCTCGCGGCCATGATGAGGGCGTCGTGGCCGGAGCCGTAGTAGCCGGGGCGCCGCCCTGCCTGCGCGAAGCCGAGGGCCCCATAAAGCGCACGGGCGGGAGCATTATCCGCATCCACCTCGAGCGAGGCGGTCTGGGCATTGAGCATCTGGGCATCGTAGGCGAGACGTGCGAGCAGGCGCGTCGCGATGCCCTCGCGGCGCCGTCCATCGTCCACCACCACGTCGGCGATCTCGAAATCATCGCCTGCGAGCACGCCGCCCGCGAAACCGATGATGGTGCCGCGATCGTGCGCCACCCACCAGCTGCGACCGGGCTGTGCGAGCTCGTCCTCGAACATCCGGCGCGTCCAGGAAACATGGGGCGCGCCGCTGAAAGCACGGGCCTCGAGCTGGGCGACCTGCTCCACGTCGTTGATCGACATAGGCCTGAGCTGCAGGTGGATATCGGCTAGGGCATCTGCGGTGCCGGTTGTGGCGACGCTCGGCGGCTCTGCCATGCCCAGCCTCTTACGCTCGTTCTCCTCCGCATCCGAGAGGCGCGTGTATATCGGTAGAACAAGCGCCGGATCTCCCGAAGCTGCCCTCCCGTCCATGCCGGAGGCTGCGGCGGCGTGCAAAAGCCCCTCCCCGCTCGGATACCAGAGCGCCTCGTCAAGATAGCGGGCGAACCCCGCCTTTTCGAAACGCGCCTTGTGCTTCTTGAGGCCGTCGCCCGAGAGCACCAGCCCGCCACGGTCGCCGCGCTCGTTCCACGCCGCCACGCAGGGATCGACCTTGGCGACGCTCTCGGCCGCGAAGGCACGCTGCGGTCCGTCCTCATCGAGCAGATAGACGCCGGGGTACACCTCGCCGCGCATCGCATCGCCCACCACGCCGAGAAGCCCGCGTTCCCCTGCCAGCCAAGCCGTCCATGCAACCGCATCGAGCGTCGAGGCACCGTAGAGCGCACAACCCAGCCCGCAGGCGATACCCTTGGCCGTGGCGATCCCGATGCGCACGCCCGTGAACGAGCCCGGCCCGCGCCCGACGATGACGGCATCCATGTCCGCCATCGTAAGGCCAGCTTGCCCGAGCGCATCGAGCAGGCTGCCCGTGAGCTCCACGTTGGACATGCGGCGGCACAGGTGATCGCGGCTGGCGAGCAGCTGTACCGCACCGCCATCGATCCTGCCCACGGTAGCGCAGAGCATGTCGGTGGAGGTGTCGAGCGCGATGACGGTCATGGTTCTCTCCAAGGCGATCATCCATCCTAGGCGCAGAGTCTTATGCACGGATAGTGTACGCCGTAACGCATGGGATCGCAGTCCCCAAAAATATATTGCGCGCGATTTAATTTTGTGCTATATATTTTATCGATGCAGTTGGATAAGAAAGGATTTCCCATGAACGTCTACGATTTCACCGTTCTCGCCAAAGACGGCAGCGAGGTCAGCCTCAAGGACTACGCGGGCAAGGTCCTCCTCATCGTCAATACCGCCACCGGCTGCGGCTTCACACCCCAGTACGAGGATCTCGAGCGCATCTACGCAACCTATCGCGAGCAGGGCTTCGAGATCCTCGACTTCCCCTGCAACCAGTTCGCCAACCAGGCACCCGAGTCCGATGATGAGATCACGGCCTTCTGCACGCTCAAATTCGGGACCGAATTCCCCCAGTTCAAGAAGATCGACGTCAACGGCGATACCGCCGATCCCCTCTTCGCGGCCCTTGCCACCGAGATGCCCTTCAAGGGCTTCGGCACGGGTATCAAGAACGCAGCCCTCAGCAAGTTCGCGTCCATGAACAACAAGGCCTTCGGCGAGAAGTGCTATGTTGGTTGGAACTTCACGAAGTTCTTGATCGACCGCACGGGCGCCCTTGTCCGCCGCTTCGAGCCCACGGTCGATATGGCCGAGGTCGAGAAGGCCATTAAGGAGCAGCTGTAACGACGAGTAGGCGTTGGCGGGGAAGGCTTCCCCGCCAACGGAAAGAGGACCGCGATGGCAGTTGGGCAGACGGTAGGGCGCGAGACGCAGATCATCCGCACGAGCATGGTCGGCATCGTCGCCAACGTGGCACTCGCTGCGTTCAAGGCGGCTGTCGGATCGCTCTCCTCTTCCATCGCCATCGTCCTCGATGCGGTCAACAACCTCTCCGACGCGCTGTCCTCCTTCATCACCATCCTGGGGACCAAGCTCGCGGCCAAAGCTCCCGACCGCAACCACCCCTATGGCCACGGCCGCGCCGAATACCTCACGACCATCGTCATCGCGGTCATCGTGCTCGGCGCAGGCCTCTCCTCCCTCAAAGAGTCCATAGAGCGCATCGTCCATCCCGAGCAACCGAGCTACGAGACGGCCATGCTGCTCATCATAGCCGTCGCCGTTGTCGCCAAGATCGTCCTCGGGCGCCACTTCGAGAAGCGCGGGCAGGCGCTCGGCTCCGATACGCTCGTCGCCTCGGGTGCGGATGCCACCATGGACGCCCTCGTCTCCTCTGCCACGCTCGCCGCAGCTCTCATCAACATGTTCACCGGGCTGTCCCTCGAGGCGTGGCTCGGCATCGCCATCTCCATCCTCATCATCAAGACCGGTATCGATATCCTGCGCGAGGCGCTCGACAAGATCCTCGGCAAGCGCATCGATGCTGCCATCGCAACGGACATCAAAAAGACCGTGTGCGGAATCGACGGCGTGCTCGGCGCCTACGACCTCGTCCTCAACGACTATGGCCCCGAGAACTCCATGGGCGGCATCCATGTGGAGGTGGACGAGCATCTCACCGCCAAGGAGATCGACCGCATGACGCGCCGCATACAGCAGGCGGTATTCGCCAAGCACCGCATCGTCCTGCACACCGTAGGCATCTATTCGGTCAACACCGCTTGCGATGCCGCCGACGACGTTGCCGCCATCCGCACCGAACTCGAGCAGATCACCGCTGCGGAACCCTATGTGCTGCAGACGCACGGCCTCTACGTCGACACGAACGCCAAGATGGTGCTCTTCGACATCGTCGTAAGCTTCGACGCACCCGACCGCGAGGCCGTATGCGCGCGCGTGATGCAGACGCTCGACGAGACCTTCCCTGTCTACCGATTCAAGACGACCTTGGATGCCGACATCAGCGACTGAGAGGTCCGGATCGATCCTCTACCGGGAAAGATGCCAGATATCATCGTCGTACTGGGCAATCGTGCGGTCGGACGAGAAGAACCCCGCCTTGGCGATGTTCACGAGCGCCTTGCGCCCCCATGCACGCTCGTCTTGGATATCGGCGAGGACGCGCTCCTTCGTCGCGCAGTAGTCCGCGAAGTCGGGGAAGGTCATGAACCAGTCCTTGTGGATAAGCTCGGACTGCAGGCGGCCGAGGCTCTCCGCATCGCCCACGGCGAGCATCTCGGGTCCGGCGAGGAAATCGACGGCCGCCTTGATGCTGTCATCCTCCTCGTAGTACGCGCGGGGATTGTAGCTGCCCGTGCGGTAGCGCTCGATCACGGTAGCCGAATCATCGCCGAAGCTGTAGATGTTGTCTGACCCCACGAGTCGGGCGATCTCGACGTTGGCCCCATCCATGGTCCCCAGCGTCACCGCGCCGTTGAGCATGAACTTCATGTTGCCCGTACCCGATGCCTCCTTCGATGCCAGGCTGATCTGCTCGGAGATGTCCGCTGCGGGGATGAGTTTCTCGGCGGCGGTCACGTTGTAGTCCTCGATCATGACCACCTGCAGGCACTCGCTGGCAACGGGATCTTGGGCGATAACGCCGCCCAAGCAGATGATGGCATGGATGATGTCCTTGGCAACGGTGTAAGCGGGCGCTGCCTTGGCCCCGAAGATCACCGTGACCTTGCGCTGCGGCAGCTCCCCCGCGAGGATGCGCTGGTAGGCGCAGATGGCCCAGAGCAGGTTGAGCTGCTGGCGCTTGTACTCGTGCAGCCGTTTCGCCTGCACGTCGAAGACCGATCCGGGATCGATGACGGTACCTTGGTGCTCGAGCATCCAATCGGCGAAGCGCTCCTTGTTACCATGCTTGACCACGGCGAGCTCGTGCAGGAACCCCTCGTCGTCAGCATAGGGCAGCAGGGCCTCCAACCGGCCCGCATCGGTCTTCCAGCCCTCTCCGATCTTGGATGAGACGAGCGCGGCGAGCGCGGGATTGCACGCCGTCATCCAGCGGCGGAAGGTGATGCCGTTGGTCTTGTTGTTGAACTTCTCGGGATAGATCTTATGGAAGGGCGCGAGCTCGGTCTCTTCGAGGATCTGGGTGTGGAGCTCGGCCACACCGTTGACGGAGTGGGAGAAGTGTATGTCGATATTGGCCATGTGGACGTTGCCGTAATCGTCGATCACCCTCGTGAAGGGGTCGGCCCCCCGCTTTGCCGCAAAGGCATCGAGCTCTTGGATGATGGGTACGAGCTGCGGAACCGCACGCTCCAGATAGGATAGGGGCCACGTCTCGAGAGCCTCCGCGAGGATCGTGTGGTTCGTGTAAGCGCAGACGCCTTGGATGATGCCCAACGCCTCCTCCATGCCGATACCGCGCTCCCCGAGCAGCCTCACCAGTTCGGGAATGACCATCGTGGGATGGGTGTCGTTGATCTGCACGGCCGCATAGTCCGCAAGATCGTGCAGGTCGCTGCCGCGTTCCACACACTCGTCGAGCATGAGTTGGGCTGCGTTGCTCGCCATGAAATACTCTTGGTACACACGCAGGATGCGGCCTGCCTCGTCGGAGTCGTCGGGATAGAGGAAGAGCGTGAGGTTCTTCTCGACGTGGTTCTTGTCGAAGTTGATGCGATCGTGGATGAGGCGCTCGTCTGCGCTATCGACATCGAAGAGGCGCAGGCGCCCGCATTTCGAGCCATAGCCCGTGACATCCAGCTCGTACATGGTCGAGGTCATGTCGAAGCCGCCGAAGCTCACCGTGTAGTGGCGCTCGCACCGGCGCATCCAGCTCTCGTGACCCCAGCTGAGCCAGTAGTCGGGCGACTCGTATTGTTTGCGCTCGGCGAAGCTCTGCTTGAAGAGCCCGCAATGGTAGGCAAGCCCCACACCGTCGGCCGGCAGCCCGAGCGTCGCGCAGGAGTCCATGAAGCAGGCTGCGAGACGGCCGAGACCGCCGTTGCCCAACGACGGCTCGTGCTCGAATTCCTCGAGCTCGGAGAGATCCTTGCCGGCGGCTGCAAGCTCGTCGCGCACGGAATCGTAGAGTCCCAGGTTGATGAGATTGTTGCTCATCAACTTGCCGATGAGAAATTCTGCGGAGATGTAGTAGAGCTTCTTCTTGCCTTCGTTGTAACCCTTAGCGCGGGCGGCATCGGAGCTCAGGTCGAGCAGTGCATTGAAGAGCTCGAGGCTCGTGCATGCGGAGAGCGGCTTGCCAACGTAGGAAGCCAGGTGGAGTTCGGCCATGATACGGACCTCCCGAGGTAGACGTGAATCGGGGGCACTGCGGCGGGAGTCCTTCCCGCCCGATACCCGAAACCTGCACTATACCCGCAATGATCATCATGTATCTTGCACAAATCCGGTAAAATATTGCACAATACTATCATCAACGTACTGGATACGGGCAGGGAGGCGGACGCGGTGGAGTACGACGAGTACGTGCAGTACCGCGAGACCAAGCTGCACGAGCAGCCCGGCTTTCCCTACAACACCTACCTCTGCACCATTCCCTTGGATTTCGACCGTGTCGCCCCCCATTGGCACGACCAGATGGAGATCGTCTACATCAAGCGCGGGAGCGGTGCCGTATCGGTCGATTTCGAGCGGTGCCCAGTGCGCGCGGGCTCGATCGTGGTGGTGCTGCCCGGCGAGATCCATGCCATAGAGGGCGATCCCGGGGTGCGCATGGAATATGAGAACGTGATCTTCTCGCTCTCCATGCTCGGCGGAGGCGAGGAGGACGGGTGGTTCAGGGAGAGCATCCTTGGGCCGCTGCATGCGGGCACGCTGCGTCCACCACGGCCCCTGCCCGAGGAAAGCGTCCTCTACGAAGAAGCGAAGAGGGCCCTCGATGCCTCGGATGCCGTCTGCACGGACCGGCTGCCGGGATATTCACTGCTCGTGAAGAGCAACCTCATGCTGCTGCTCCACGCCCTCTACGCCCACCGGCCCGAAGGGTCCCCCACCCCGCATCCCCATCCGACCGAGCAGCTCAAGGCGGTTCTCGAGGAGATCCGGCTCCACTACGGCGATCCGTTGGGGGTAGGCGATGCCGCGCGCCTCGCCGGCTACAGCGAGGCGCACCTCATGCGCATCTTCAAGCAGGTGACCGGCCAGACCTTCGTGGGCTACCTCAACGACTACCGGCTCTCGGCGGCGAGCTACTTCCTGAGGAAGACGGATGACGCCATAAGCCGCATCGCCCGAAGCTGCGGGTTCGACAATCCCTCGTACTTCATCAGGAGGTTCAAGGCACGTTACGGCGTCACGCCCAGCGCGTACCGCAAAAGCGCCGGGGATGGCGGCCGCAGCGTCGGGCCGCCGGTCCAAGCGGCATCGTAGCAGCAGCATCGCAGAGCACTGGGGCTACCATCCCTATCGTGCTGGTTTTCCGGCAAGGCGGGAGACGATCTCCTCGGCACGCAGGCCGTGGGGGGCGAGTTCGATAGCACGCGGCGGCTCCTCGCCCGGAACGGCCGCCTCGTCGAGGCGCGTGAGGATAGCGTCCAAGCGCTCGTCGCCGATCTCATCGGCGAACTGCTCGCCCCACTCGATCACGCACACGCCGTCGCTGCCCAGCGCATCGTAGAGCCCCGTATCCTCCAGCTGGTCGGCATGCTCCAGGCGGTAGAGGTCGAAGTGGTTGAGGTCGAGATCGCGTCCGTGATAGACCATCTGGATGGTGAAGGTGGGGCTGGTAACAGCCCCCCCGACACCGAGCGCGCGGGCGATGCCCTTGGTGAGCTGGGTCTTCCCGGCACCGAGATCGCCCGTGAGCACGAGCACATCGCCGGATTGGAGCTCCCGGCCCAACCGCTCGCCGAGCGCGATGGTCTCCTCGGCCGTATGCGTGATGGCCCTCACGGTCACTCCCCCGCCGGATGCTCGGCCAGCCATGCGCCCAGCATCTGCATGTCGGAGCGCAGATCATCGAGCCAATCGGGATGGTAGATCGTGGCTGCGGGGTGGAACGTGGGCACGACGAGGAAGTGGCCCGTCCGGTGGAAGCGACCGCGGAGCCTGGTCACGCCCTGGTCGGTCTTCAGGACGAACTGCGTGGCGAAATTGCCCAGACACACGATCACGTCCGGCCAGATGCTGCGGATCTGCTCGCGCAGAAACGGTGCGCAGACCTCGATCTCCTCGGGCTTGGGATTGCGGTTGCCCGGAGGACGGCACTTCACGACATTGGCGATATAGATGTCCTCCCGGCGCAGACCCGCCTCGGCGAGAAGGCCGTTGAGCTTCTGGCCGGCGGCACCGACGAAGGGCTCCCCTTGCAGATCCTCGTTGCGCCCGGGCCCCTCTCCCACGAACACGACGCGCGCATGGGGATTGCCCACTCCGAAGACCAGGTTGGTGCGCGTCTCGCCCAGCGGGCAGAGATGGCAATCGCCGACGACGGCACGCACCTCCTCGAGCGTGACCTCGCGGGGGGTTGGTTTGGGATGTCCGGGAATCTGAAGGATGCTCATGGGAATGCCTCACACGTAGATCTTCTCGAGACGCAGGCCGAAGTCGCACACGACCTCGTAGTTGATGGTACCGCGTTGGGCGGCGATCTCGTCGGCGGTGATGGTATCCGCGCCGTCGGAGCCCATGATGGTCACCACGTCGCCCACCTCGATACCCGATACGGGCCGGTAGGCGCGTGCGCTGTTGACGTCCACGGCGAACATGCACTGATCCATGCAGATGTTGCCCACCTGACGGCAGCGCATGCCCCTCACCAGCACGGACGTGTTGCCCGAAAGGGTGCGGGAGAGCCCATCGGCATAGCCGATGGGGATCGTCGCGATCTGGATGTTGCGGCGCGGCACGCGATAATCCATGCCGTAGCTCACCCCATCTCCCACCTCCGGCCAGACCACGCGCGTGACCTTGGCACGCACGCTCATCGCCGGCTCGAGGTCGATGCGCGGAACGGTGGTATGCGCGGGGTGCAGACCGTAGAGGCCGATGCCCACCCGCACCATGTCGTAGTGGCACTCGGGATGCAGGATCGTGCCGGGGGTGTTGTCGCAGTGCACGAGGCCCGGATCGAAGGCCGCCTCGCGGAGCGCCCCAACCGCCTCGTCGAAACGTTTGAGCTGGAGCGTGAAATCCCAATCCGAGACCACATCGGCCGTGGCGAAGTGCGTGAACGTGCCCGCGCACTCCAACCCGCGGTGGAAGTCGAAGAAGGAGCGCAGGTCGCATACCTCGCTCCATGAGACGCCCGTACGCGTCATACCCGTGTCGATGGCCAGATGGTAGCGACCGATCTTATCGGCGGATGCAGCAGCCTCACCGAAGGCGAGTGCGAAATCGCCGGTGGAGACCGAGGGCATGAGATCGTACTCCACGAGCACATCGACGCTCTCAACGGGAGGCTCGGAGAGAACGAGGATGGGGGCGGTGATACCGCCCGCCCGCAGCTCGACGCCCTCATCGACCGTGGAGACGGCCAGCTGGTCGGCACCGGCGGAGAGCATGGCCTGAGCACACGGAATGGCACCGTGACCGTAGGCATCGGCCTTGACGACGGCCATGAGCCTCACGCCGCGTGCGAGGAGCGACTTGAAAGCACGGGTATTGCGTCGAAGCGCGGCGAGGTCGATCTCGACCCATGCCCACCGCGTCTGGGGAGCTTCCGCTTTCGCCATCTCCGTCCTCCTCGTCCCTACTCGCCATCCTGCATCAGGGCATCGGGATAGTAGCAATGCTCCTCGATGGCATCGGTCGCCGAGCCGAGGGCATCGACGATATCGGTGGCCATCACGCCGCGCGAGCCGTAGCGCTCGGCCGCGATGGATCCGGCATAGCCGTGGATCTCGCAGGCCAGCGCGCAAAGGAGCGGCAGGTTGCCGATCTCGCCGCCCTTCTGGGCGAGCAGGGACGCGATGACGCCTCCCAAGACATCGCCCGAGCCTGCGGTGGCAAGCGCCGCAGGACCCGGCTTGGGGAGGATGGCCTGCCCGACGCCCACGCAGCCCGTGGCGGAGCCCTTGGCCACGATGACAAGCTCGGTGCCGCCGTTCGACCAGATGATACGGCGTGCAGCGCTGAGCTGGCCCACAAGGGAATCGGGGGGGTTCTCCATACCCACCAGACGGCCGAGCTCGCCGCGATGCGGAGTCAGAACGAGCGGATAGGCGCGACGGGTGAGCTCGGGATATTCGTCGAGCTTACCCGACACGACATGCGCGAGGCTGTTCAAGCCGTCGGCATCGATGACGAGCGGGGCCTCCGAGTTGAGCAGCGCCGAGATCACGGCATCCGTACCCGCAGAAGTGCGCATGCCCGGTCCGACGAGCGTGGCGGTATTGCCTGCGGCGAGTTTGGCGATGCGCTCGGCGGCAGCGGCGGAGAAGGTGCCGTCCGCATCGCACGGGAGCCCCACCACGGGGATCTCGAGTAGGTGGGTCTGGGCGAGCGCCGCGATCGATTCGGGGACGGCCAGGGTGACATAGCCGGCACCGGCGCGGGCGGCAGCCCTCGCTGCCATGATGGGGGCACCGGGGAAGCGCGTGGAGCCGCCTACCACAAGCACCGATCCGCGCGAGAACTTATCGACGGCAGCGCTCGGTTCGACGAGCACATCGAGGTAGTCGTCGAGCTCGGCACGCCAGGCAACGGGGTCGGCGTCGACGACGAGCTGCCCGGTCTGCTCGGCGAGCGGCGCCACCACGATCTGCCCGCACACGTCGCGGCCGCGGTCGGCAAGCAGGCCCGGCTTCAGGGCGAGCATGGTCACGGTGAGATCGGCGACCACGCAGGCTCCGGGTGCAGCGCCGGTTTGGGCGGAGAGGCCGCTCGGCACATCCACGGCGACCACGCGGGCACCGGAGGCATTCAGGCAGTCGATCCAGATGTCGAAGGGCGTACGGGGCTCTCCATCGAAACCGGTGCCCAGCATGCAATCCAAGACCACATCGGTCTTATCGAGCAGGGCTTCGAGCTCGGGGCGCGAGGGACCGATGACGATGGGGACGCCGGCATTCACCGCAGCCTGTGCGACCACGCGGGCAAGATCCCCGCGCAAGTCGCCGGGGTCGACCGGCGTCACCACCTGGACCGCTCTGCCCTTCGATTTGAGCGTCTCCGCAGCAACCCAGCCGTCGCCGCCGTTGTTGCCCGTGCCTGCGAGCACGACGATGGTCTCGGCGTCGGGAAGCGCCATGACCTCCTGCGCGGCTGCATAGCCCGCACGATGCATGAGCTCGGAGACGCTTACGCCGAGGCGGGTGAGCGCAACTTCGACGCGCTTCGCATCTTCTACGTTCAAGATCGGCTGCATCCTAGACCTCCTGAAACGATTGCGTTTCCTGGACGATGAGCTCGCTCTGCAAACGCTCGAGCTCATCGATGATCGAGCGGGCCTTCTTGAACGATGCCACAAGCTCGGCGGCGGCATCGGCCTTCCCATCCTGCTCGGGACGGACCTCGTCGGTCACGCACACGGCGTTGGCAACCGCCACATCATGGGTATGCGAGAGCGAGAGGGCGATCTCGCGCACGCCCTGCTCGGCGGCGATCTCGGCAGCGCGGCCTTTGAGGACGGCGAAGGGACGGCCGTTCTCGGTGCGGCCGACCGACACGTCGAGCAGGCCCACACCGTTCCCGAAACCGCAGCCCAGCGCCTTGAGGATAGCCTCATGGGCGGCGAAGCGGGCAGCGAAGTGCTCGGCGGGCCGCGCGCAGCGCTTGCAATAGGAACGCTCCTCGGATGTGAAGACGCGCTCGATGAAGCGGGGGTTGGTAGCGAGCACGCGCCGCATGCGCGCGATCTCGAGCATATCGACACCGATTCCTGCGAGCTGCATGGCTACTCCACCGTGACCGATTTGGCGAGATTGCGCGGCTTGTCGACATCGCGGCCTCGGGACAGGGCCACGAAGCGGGCGAGGATCTGCAGGTGCACGATGGCGACCACGGGCACGAGCAGCTCGTCGGGCAGCGGGGGGACCCAGAGCACATGCTCCACCTGCGATGCCACGCCCTCATCGCCGTCGGTTGCCACGGCGATCACATGCGCGCCGCGCGCGATGCACTCCTGGATGTTGGAGACGGTCTTATCGTGCCAGCGGTCTGCGGGCACGATGGCGACCACGGGGAAACCCGGCTCGATGAGGGCGATGGGGCCGTGCTTCATCTCGCCGGCCGGATAGCCCTCGGCATGCAGGTAGCTGATCTCCTTGATCTTGAGAGCACCCTCGAGCGCCGTGGTCGCGTTCACGCCGCGGCCGAGATAGAGCGAGGAGGAATAACGGCGGAAGAGCGCCGAGGCCTGCTTGTCCTGCCAGCTTCGGCGAAAGATCTCGCGGATGGCATCGGGAAGAAGGCGCAGATCGTGGTAGTGCCGGGCGATGCCGTTCTGATCCATGGCCCCGTTGGCGCGGGCGAGCACGAGGGCGAGCAGGGCGCAGGCGACAAGCTGGGCGGTATAGGCTTTGGTCGAGGCCACGCAGACCTCGGGGCCGGCCTGCACGTAGAGCACGCCATCGGCCTCGCGCGCGGCCGTGGAGCCGAGCACGTTGGTGACGGCGAACACATGGCAGCCGAGGGCCTTCATGCGCCGCGCCGCAGCAAGGGTGTCGGCCGTCTCGCCCGACTGGGTGACGATCACGCACAGGGTGTTGGGCGTGACGAGCACCTCCGGCTCGTAGTTGAATTCAGAGGCATATGCCCACGTCGTGGGTACTTTTGCCCAGCTCTCGATCATGGTGCGGGCAATCTGGCACACGTGGCTCGAGGTGCCGCACGCGATGAGGAACACGCGGTCGATGGCCGCGAGCTCCTCGCGCGAGAGATGCAGCTCGTCGAGTTTGATGCCCTGATCGCCCAAGCGGTCGTGGAGCAGGCGCTCGAGGGCCTCGGGCTGCTCGGAGATCTCCTTCTCCATGAAGTCGGCGTAGCCGCCGAGCGTTGCCGCACTGGCATCCCAGTCGATGTCGATGGCGGCGGGGTTGCGCACCACGTCGCCCGCCTCGTCGTAGACGGTGACGGTTCCATTGGGCTCGAGCAGGGCGGATTGGCCGTTCGCAAGCTGGGTGACGTGGCTCGTTATGCTCGCGAGCGGCATGACGTCGGATGCGGCATAGGCGCCGTCGACCGTCGAGGCGACGACGAGCGGAGACCCGTTGCGCGCGATCGCGATCTGGCCGGGAGCGTCGGAGCAGATGCAGGCGATGGCCCACGAGCCCTTGAGACGCGAGCAGGCATTGCGCAGCGCCGCGACCAGATCGCCCTTGCGGGGACCTTTCCAGGCATCCTCCACGAGATGGGCGATGACCTCGGTGTCGGTTTCGGAGGAGAACTCGTGGCCGGCTGCCATGAGCTGGGCCTTGAGCTCGCGGAAGTTCTCGATGATACCGTTGTGGACCACCGCGATGCGTTCCGAGCAATCGCGATGCGGATGAGCGTTCCTATCGCTGGGCGCCCCATGCGTCGCCCAGCGCGTGTGGGCGATGCCC
This sequence comes from Coriobacteriales bacterium OH1046, assembly GCA_004010535.1. Classification (GTDB taxonomy): domain Bacteria; phylum Actinomycetota; class Coriobacteriia; order Coriobacteriales; family Atopobiaceae; genus RUG721. The sequence continues at coordinate 66,771 of RQYE01000009.1, forward strand.
GAGGTGCCCACCGGATTGGCGACCTTGCAGCGCTCGACGAGCGCGGAAACCCTGCCCGCACACTTCACGCCGTGCAGCGCGCCATCGGGGGAGAGGACCTCGAGACCCGCCGAATCGTATCCGCGGTACTCGAGGGTCTGAAGTCCCTTCAAAAGGAAGGGCGACGCCTGATTCGCACCGGTATAGCCTACGATACCGCACATGCCATCTCCCTTTGAGCTGCGTTGACCCGTCTATTCTAACCCATCGGGAGATCATGATGGCCGCTGGGACGATGTCCACACGACACGGGCACGTCCGTATCGGCAGCTGCGAATATGCGGACTAGAGCAGCGTCACCTGCGTTGCAGCGCAATCGGAGACGAAGACCGCAGAGGATCCGCCATCCGAGACGACCATATCCACCTGCGAGAGCCCGCATATGGGGAATGTCGAGTGGCGATCCTCCTTATCCGAGTCCATGAGGACGATCTTCTCGTCGGATTGGTTGAGCACGGCACGCTTGAATACCGCCTGATCGTCGAGACCGCAGGAGAAGCCGCGTCCGCGCTCGTAGCCGGTAACGCCGAGATACACCTGATCGAAGGAGAGGGAATCGACTGCCTCGATGGAGGTCCCGCCCGAGGTGCACATCGAATGCCGATTGAGCTTGCCGCCCACGAGCATGGTCTCGACGAGCTCGAGGCGCGCAAGCTCAACCGCCACGGTGAGCGAATTGGTGAAGACGAGCAGGTGGATATCGGGCATGGCTTGGGCGAGCGCCGTCGTCGTGCTCCCGGAATCGAAGAAGACCACGGTATCGGGATGGAGGAGCTCCGCCGCCTTGCGCGCGATGGCGTGCTTGGCGGGGGCGTTCCTGCTCACACGACGCGAGAACAGATCGTCGGTGCCCACGGCGAAGCCCACGGATTTGGCGCCGCCATGCACGCGTACGATACGGCGCGCCTCGTCGAGCGTCTTGAGGTCGGTACGCAAGGTCATCTCGCTCACATCGGGAAACGTACGCTTAAGATGCGCGAAGCTCACGCTCCCCTCGGAATTGATGAGATCGACGATGCGCTCGCGGCGCTCCTCCATAACCATGGCTGTCCCGAATCCCTACGATCGCGCCCAATGCTCGAGCAGATAGCGCTCGGCGGCAGGCGACCAAAGCCCGTTGCTGCCATCGATGATATCAGCAAGCTCCGCGAAGCGCACGTCCTCGGCCGCATGGTCGCGCAGCTCATCGAGGGCGATAAGCGGCAGCTCGATATGGGTGTAGATGAGCTTCTTGCCACCGGGGATCTTGGGCAGGTTGCAGGTGGCCTCCGCAGCGGCGTCGAGGCCCCCGATGTGGGTGACCATGACCGCCGGATCGATCCGCCCGGCGGCCGTGAGCTCGAGCGACTCGATCATATCGGCGGTGTTGCCGCCTGTGGTGCCCATGACGTGCGTCGAATTGTAGTGGATATCGTAGAAGTTGATGGGGGCCTTGAAAGCGGTGTCGGTGGGGCCGGCGAAGAAGTTGAGGCAGCCATCGCGGCCGAGCACGTCGCTCGACTGCTCGATGACGGCGGCGACGGGAGCATAGCACAGCACGTCGTCATAGCCCGCACCGCCCGTGAGCGAGCGCAGGTAGGCGACGGGGTCGTCCATGGTGCCGGTGTTCACGAAATGCAGGTCGATGCCGGTCTCGTCCTTGACTTTCTCGGGCGGGAAGAGCGACGCCGCGCGGTCGAGGCGTTCCTGGTTGATATCGGTGACGGTGATGAGGCCGGGTCTGCGGTCGCGGTGCAGCGCGTAGGTGAGCGCGCCCAGACCCATCGGGCCGGCACCCGCCATGATGGCGAGGTTCCCGCCCGCGCGGATGCCCATCTCATGGGTGTAGACGCCCATCTTGGTATGGTAGGCGGCATTGAGGGCGCCGATCGAGCAGGACAGGGGCTCCGCGAGGGACGCTTGGTAGTAGGCCTCGCCCTCGAAGACCAGGAAGCTGTCCGTGGCGAAGATCTCCTGGGGCAGGATGCAATAGGTGGAATCGCCGCCGCAGAACTCGTAGGAATACCCGGGAGACGCCATCGAGCCCTTGTAGTTGATCGCAGGCTGGATGGTGAACTTCTGGCCGGGACGGTAGAGGTCGGCGTACTTGGCGCCCACCTCGACGATATCGCCCGCGAACTCGTGCCCGCAGATGACGGGGTGCTCGGCCACATCGGCCGGGACGCGCTTGTGATCGACGCCCAGCGTGGCCATCTTGTACGTCGACATGCAGATCGAATCGGAAACCACCTTGACGAGCATCTCGTCGTCCTTGATGGGGGGCAGCTCGAACTCGTCGAGTCTCAGATCCATCGCCGCGTGGAGCCTGACCGCCTTCGTCCTCATAGCGCTTCCTTTCGACAAGAGCTGTTAATCCAATGCTAGTTGACTGTTATTCTAACAATTCATACCCTCCTGTCAACGTTCGGGGAATATTTTCCACATTTGCAGAAAATATCAGTTAAAAACACTTGTTTTCCATATCGTCTCGAGTATAATCCAGAGCAACGTCAATTGTTGTTTCAAAAACATATTGTATGATTTTATTGTTGAAACAACACGTCCTTGTCGCGCTGCCACAACATGGAGAGGAGTTTCAATGGCATCGATACGCGAATCAGTGTCACGGTTCGGCAAGTTCCTCAGCTCGATGGTCATGCCCAACATCGGGGCCTTCATCGCATGGGGTTTCCTCACCGCGCTGTTCATCGACACGGGCTGGATCCCCAACGCCGCCTTCAGCCAGATCGTCGGCCCTATGCTCAGCTATCTCATCCCCATCCTCATCGCAGGCCAAGGCGGTGAGATCGTAGGCGGCAAGCGCGGCCGCGTCATCGCCTCGATCGCCATCGTGGGCGCCATCGTGGGCTCCGAGTACACCATGCTCATGGGCGCCATGCTCGTCGGCCCGCTCGCCGGTTGGATCATCAAGAAGTGGGACGCGTGGTCCAAGACCTGGACCCCGGCCGGCTTCGAGATGCTCATCGACAACTTCTCGCTCGGCATCCTCGGCCTTCTGCTCACGCTCTTCAGCTACGTGGCGGTCGGTCCGTTCATGGGAGCCATCCTGATCGTCCTCACCGCGGGCGTGCAGGTGCTCACCAACCTCAACCTCGTGCCGCTCCTCGCCATCTTCATCGAGCCGGCCAAGGTGCTCTTCCTCAACAATGCCATCAACCACGGCATCTTCACCCCCATCGGCACCACGCAGGTTGCCGAGGCGGGCAAGTCGATCATGTTCATGCTCGAGGCCAATCCCGGTCCCGGCCTGGGCGTCCTGCTTGCCTACCTGTTCTTCTCCAAGGATACGACCACACGTCAGTCCGCCCCCGGAGCCGCCATCATCCACTTCCTCGGCGGCATCCATGAGATCTACTTCCCCTACGTGCTCATCAATCCTGCGGTCATCATCGCCCCGATCGTGGGCAACATCGCAGCCATCTTCTGGTTCACCATCACCGGATGCGGCCTCGTCAGCCCCGCTTCGCCCGGCTCGATCATCGCCTTCATGTCGATGAGCGCGCCCGGCACGCACATCATGACCCTGCTCGGCATCGCCATCGCCACCGTCATCTCGTTCCTGATCGCCGCGCCGATCGTCCGCCGCGCCGATGTCAAAGACCTCTCCGAGGCGCAGGCCGAGATATCCGGCATGAAGGCTGCCGCTGCTGGCGCCGCTGCCAGTGCCGTGCGCTCCGGCTTCGGCGACAAGATCATCTTCGCCTGCGACGCCGGCATGGGCTCCTCCGCCATGGGCGCGACCCGCTTCCGCAACCGGATCAAGCTCGACCGTCCCGACTGCATCGTCGAGCACTCCTCCGTCGACGAGGTTCCCGCAGATGCCAACATCGTCGTCGTCCAGCGCAACCTCGCCCCGCGCGTCCAGACAAGCGCCCCCCATGCCCAGCTCGTCCTCATCGACAACTTCCTCGCCGATCCCGCCCTCGACCAGCTCTACAACGACCTCGTGAGCGTATCCGCACAGTCCGGCGTAGGGAAGGTCGATGCCGCCGGCGCAGAAAAAGCCGGAAAGCACGAGGGCGTCATCGCCATCGATCGGGACGGCATCAAACTCGGCTGCCCGTCGGTCAGCAAGGACGAGGCCATCCAAGCCTCCGGTGAGCTGCTCATGGCCCACGGTGCCATCGACGAGGACTACATCGCCGCGATGCACGAGCGCGAGCGCGTCCAAAGCGTCTACATGGGTATGGGCGTCGCCATCCCGCACGGCACCAACGAGGCGAAGGACAGCGTCAAGAAGACCTGCGTCACGCTCCACCAGTACCCCGAAGGCGTCGACTGGGGAGAGGGGAAGGCCTATCTGGTCTTCGGTCTTGCCGGCGCCGACGGCGAGCACCTGCAGGTGCTCGCGAATATCGCGAAGGCCCTCGAGGACGAGAGCGTCGTCGAGAAGATGTGCACCACCGACGATATCGACTGGCTCCTGAGCGTCCTATCGTAAGCATTCCTCGCCCCTCTTGCATACGGCCCCGCCCCAGGTATCCGGGCGGGGCCGTTGCTTCCTTACGCCTGCAGGGGATCCTTATGCCATAAGGCTGCGAATCGTCTTAGCGACATTGCCGCCAGCCCTGAGCAACTCGTCTCGGCATGTGCTCTCAGATGCCCCCGAGATGGCCCGGCAGATAGCCACCTTGACATCGTGGCCTGAGGCGGCGAGAAGGTCTGCAGCTTCATCCACCCCAACACCCGAGACGGTGGAGATGATCCGGGAAGCCCGATTGACCAGCTTCTCGTTCGTCGGCTTAAGGTCGACCATGAGGTTGCCGAACACCTTGCCCGATTTGACCATAAGCTCCGTCGAGATCATATTGCATATAAGCTTCTGGGCAGTGCCGGAGCGCATGCGCGTCGATCCCATGATAGGTTCTGGTCCGACCACGCATTCGATGGGGATATCCGCATGGGCCGACATCCTCGCACCACGCACGCAACAGACGGCTCCCGTGAGGGCGCCCCGTTCGCGGGCTCGATCGAGACCGCCGATCACGTAAGGCGTCCTCCCGGAGGCAGCCAAGCCGATAACGGTATCGCGCTCGCACACATTCACCGCATCGAGATCGGATGCTCCAGCCTCGGGGTTGTCCTCAGCGCCCTCCTGAGATCTTACGAGCGCCTCATACCCGCCGGCGATAAGGCCGATCACGAGATCGGGGCTCACACCGTAGGTCGGGGGGCACTCGCTCGCATCGAGCACGCCGAGCCTGCCCGAAGTTCCCGCGCCCATGTAAATGAGCCGGCCTCCTTGCTGCATGCGCTCAAAGGCAGCATCCACGAGCTGGGCGACAGCGGGGAGAATGCGCCGGACTGCCGGAGCTATCTCGTGGTCGAGGTCGTTGATGACCTCGAGGGCTTCAAGAGTCCCCATCTCATCGATATGCGCCGTGCGAGGATCTTGCTGCTCCGTCCCAAGTCTTACGAATGCTCCATCGCCGTTGCCCATACCCGATCCCCTTCCTTTCGCTGCGGGATGCTCGTCCCGTATACATGAATCCCCTCTTCCCTCAGACTCGCGAGCGCCCGTCTTGAGAAGAGGAGGCGAAGACGCCTAGTATCGAGCAAGCGCAGATACAACTCTATATTCTTGCGCTCGTCAAGCACCTTGCCGAGGTCGTGCAGCACCTGGGCGCGCATGCGGGCAAGCGCTGGGAGAAGCGTTGCGATAACGATAGGGACCGCCACGAGCCAGAGTATGGGAGTCCGACCCATGGCTTCGTCTTCAGATAGGGAGGGCCCTTACCGGCCCTCCCGAATACACAACCCTTGTCAGACGAGAGCTGCCACCGCAGCATAGCCGGTCGAATACTGGATAGCGGTCAGGACGATGGCCAGCACGAGGATAAGGCCCATGATGGCGAGCGGCGACCACTTCTTGTGGGCGTACAGATGGTAGACGAACAAGGTGAGCAGCAGCGGGAGCAGTTTCGGGAAGAAACCGTCGAGCATGCTGCTGGCATTGAAGATGACGGCTTGCGTGACCTCGCCGGTCGCAGCATCGACAACGTCGCCGATGATGCCGAACGGAATGGTGCAGGAGACGAAAGAGGCGGTAAGGGCCCCGACAACGATGAGGCCCATGAGAACCATCGCGTTGGTAAGACGGTCCAGCTTACCCGACGCCATCATCGACTGCATGCCATCGAGACCGCCCTTATACCCAAGCTGGAAAAGCTTCCAACTGATAAGGCAGGTGCCCACGGGGTAAACGACCATGTACACGAGGGGGCCGAGCCAGGCGACAGAGGCTTGGGAGATGGTCATGCAGATGGTAAGCAGGATCGGGATGATCGTACCGACCCACAGGGAATCGCCGATGGCGGAGGTCGGGCCGATGAGGGCGACCTTGACGGACTCGATAACCTCGGGCGTGCAATTGCCATTCGCATTGGTCTCCTCAAGACCGCAGACGATGCCATTGCAGATCGATCCTACCTGCGCCTCGGTATTGAACAGGGAGATATGGCGCTTGAGCGCCGCAGCCTTATCCTCGCGGGTATCGTAGAGATCGTCAACGATGGGGGCCATTGCCTGGCCGAACGCCATGCCGAGCATGGACTCGGCCTGTTGGGAGCATCCATTCCAGAAGAACCAGTTCCAGAACGACTTCTTGAGGGCCTCGGCAGAGATCTTTTTGGGGATGGCCGGGCCGATGGCGGGATTCTCGATAGCCATAGCTTATGCAACCTCCTTATCAGAACCGATCTGGTAGTAAATGATGGCCACGATGGCGGCAACAACGGCAACGCCCATCGTATTCAGATGGAAGTAGGTGACGAGGATGAAGCCGGCGATGAAGATCGCCATATACCATTGCTTCTTGAGCAGGAAGGACAGGAGTATCCCCATTCCGAGGGCGGACATCATCCCGCCGAAGATCGACAGGCAGCTGATAACGTAATCGGGGATCAGGCTTGCAAAGTCGGCTTGGGTGCTTGCGGCGGTCATACCGCCGAGAACGATCATTGCGGGTATGAAGCGGCAGACGAAGCCGATAGCCTGCCCCATAACCACATTGGGGACGAACATATGCTGAGTGTCGCCGGCTTCTGCATAGCGTGCAGCCATGCGGTTCAACGGGATGTTGAGCGCATAGGAGATATTCCACATGAGCTGGCCGACAAGACCGCCGATACCCGCGAAGACGGTGGCGACGCCGATAAGCGCCGTGGCATCCATACCTTGGCCGAAGACGATGGCGCCCGCAGCGCCGATATAGGTTGCGTATGACAGATCCCATGCGACGGCTCCGCCGGGAGTCACGTTGCCGAGATACATAACCTGCAAGGGGATGCCCACGACCATAGCCGTCTGGACATCTCCGAGGATGAGGCCGACCACGAACGATGCCACCAGGGGACGTCCGAGCGTATACCACCCGATGGTATTGCCCACGATGGATCCGATGGAACCGAGATAGATGAACAGCGCGATGAGGATCATCTGCAAAACGCTCATCTTAGTACTCCCTTCTCTCTTCTTCCGCGTTCTCCGTTGCCTGCGTGCTTGCCCTACAGTGATTTCGCAAACGCATCCCAACTCTTCTCCGTCGAGTTGGGGACCTGCTGAAAGGAAACCTCGAAACCTTCGGACGCAAGAGCGTCGATGTCGCTGATGTCCTGATCGCTGAGATAGAAGATGCCGGTAGCCCCGGTCATCTGATGATTCGTATCCGGACGCTTGGCCATGTTGCCGAGGTAGATATGCTCGCAGCCCCTGATTACGTCCTTGAGTTCGGCGAGCTTGCCGGGGGTCTTCACTATGACAAGCCGGGTTTTCCCGGACGCGGCCGATAAGAGCCCGCGCGCCTCGTCGGTCGTAACGATATGCGTCTCGTACTGCTTGGGTACGCCCATGGTCATGATGCTCTTGAGCGTTGGATTCGCTGCGCTCACATCATCCACGCCGATAATCTGCTCAGGCTTGAGCAAGGGCGCCCACGCCACGATCGTCTGGCCGTGGATGAGCCGATCGTCGACCCGCACGTATGTTTTTGCCATAGCCTCTCCTGTTCTCCCCGTCCCGACCGTTACCAGAGCTCGTTTTCGATGAGGCTTGCGTACATATAGCAAGCCGTCGGGCCATCGCTGCCCGACTCGATCTGTTTTATCTGAAGATTCATCGGGTAGTACTTCGCATAAGGGAAGCTGTTGATCTCCCCGCGGAAGATGGCATACTCGCTCAGCGCATCTATCCATTGCCTAGCCTCGTCTTCAGATAAGATGACGTATGCCTGGGGGACGAAACCGACGAGGTCCTCGAAGGTGAGGCCGTACATGAGGCGGATCTTCGACTTCTTGCGCCTCATACGCCTGACGGCTTCGGTAACCGCATCATGCGTGGCGATATGACGCGGATGCATGGACCCGCGCCAATGCGTGATGACGAGATCGACATCCTCCTCGGTGAACCATCGTTCAAGGCGATCGGCAAAGGCATCGAGATCCGGCATACTCGACCCGTCGTAGCCAAGCCACAGCGTATCGCCTCCCAAGACAGCTGCTGCGCGAACAGCCTCCTCGGCAACCTGTACGAGATAGGCTTCCTTTTCCTGAGCCGTGCAGCCTGCTCCCTCGAGACGCCCCATGACCGTATTGGCGCAGGTGACCTTTGCGCCCTGCTTCGCATACTTGATCAGAAGCGGACCGCCGAGAAGCTCCGCATCAAGATTGTGGCCGCCTATGGAAACGACGCGCCTGCATTCGCTCATGCTATCTCCTTCCGATAGTCGACGAAGGTGCGGATGACCTCGAAACCGTGGCGTGAATAGTAGCGTCTTCCCGGTTCATCCGTGGTGATGAAATACATACGGTAGATGCCACGGCATGCCATCTCGAAACAATACAGATCGAGCAGAACGGAACCGACACCGTTGTTCCGCTCGGACTCCGCAATGCCGATGGGGCCGAATCGCATCGGATTGCCGTCGATGCCGCGCATGCACCATCCGCAGATCTTGCCGTTGGGATCGATGACGAGGAACTGTTTGTCCTCGGCGGTCCCGTCCCGCATGCTCATGAGCGCGTTGCGTTTCCAGCCAGCCCCCAGCTCTCGATAGAGGAAGTCGAGCAGATCGAGCGAATACGAGTAGTCGAATGATTTGAAACGATAGCCCTGCTCCTCAAGGGCCGCTTGACGCTCACGTGTCTTCTTCGGCACCTGATATCCGTGCAGGTTCCTGCCCATCGAAAAACGTTCGTCTCCCGCGACGTATCCCTGTCCCTCGAAAAAGGCGACGGCTTCGGGATAGTTTGCGGGATCGACACCCGCGAAGAAATAGCTGGGGGAATAGGCGCCGAGCGTGATGCTCGCCACTCCCCTTGTCTTGAATTCGCTTTCGATGCGCCTGAGCAGCTCGGTACCCACGCCGGCCCCCCGAGCATCCGGATCGACGAAAAGAACGTTGATCCACCCTCTTTGGGGTTCGAGCCCCCGCTCAAGATAGGGAAATTTCCGTTTGGTGCCAAAGGCGAAGCCAAGAACCTTATCGCCTTCGCGCGACACCCAGGAGAGTCCCTGATCGAAGTTATCATCGAAGATGGCCTGTCGTCGGAACTTACCCACATCGATGGGGTCGAAGGCGCAGCATGTATTCCAAAGGTCTACAACCTGCTTCTCATAGCATTGCGCGTAGTTCTCGTAGACCAACGGACCCTCCCCTCTGCTATCATAACTTAACATGTTAACATGTTAAGTTATGATAGCAGAGGGGAGGGTCCGGAACCCCCATTCAATACTCTCCATCTTCCGCAAACGGTAACGATGGGGAATGCGGACGGCAGCGGGCGCTTGCCGACCCGGCATGCTAGGCCCTGATGTTGACGGTAACCGAATACCAGTCTTTATTGAAATACGTCTCGCCATACTCGACCGCAACGTTATCTTGGTCGAACGTGGTCCTGCGGACGAAGAAGCTCGGATAATCCTCCCCCACCCCAAGTGCCGAGCACACATGGAGATCATCGATGGTCCTGACGCTGTAGTTCTCATTGACCAGCTGGGGGAAGATGTTGTAGCGCGCCAGCATATCGTAGAAGGACCCTATCTCCTGCAATCCCTGAGCCTGCTCGGCAGTCAGGAGGCTGCTCGGAACATACGAGACATGGAAGGCGACAGGCTCGTCATTGGCGATACGCACGCGAGCGACCCTTGTGAACTCCGCAGCCTCATCCAAACCCAGATGACGCGCCGCGACCGGGTTTGACCCTGATGAAATCGCATCGACAAGCATGCCGATCTCGTAACCCTGCTCGCGCAGTTCCTCCGAGAAGGAGATGGACGTGAGCCCGCGGATCATCTGGCGCTTGGCCACATATGTGCCGCTGCCCTTGATCCCCACAAGATACCCGTCACCGATGAGGTCGGCGAACGCCTTGCGGACAGTGATGGCCGAAACACCGTAGCGGCTGCACATCTCGGACTGTCCGGGCAGCTTGTCCCCGGGTTTGAGGCTGCCATCCTTGATAGCGGCAAGGATATCCGACTCGATCCTGAGGTACTTTGCCACGCCGGCACGCGAGGGGTCGCTGTAGGTTTCGAGGCCCACCGTCCATCTCATCCTTACATCCGATACGGTTCAAGTGCCGTGATCACGGGCTGGATCGCCCTATCGCAGAGCTCGTCGGTCGGCGCTTCCGCGAGCACGCGCACGAGCTCCTCGGTGCCGCTCGCGCGCACGAACACGCGGCCGTTGCCGCCGAGCAGGGCCTCGCCCTCTTCAGCACCGGCCTTGACATCAGGGCTCGCCATGGCCTTCGCCTTATCGATGACGGGCACGTTCACGAGCTTCTGCGGATAGAGCCTCACCGGACGGGTGAGCGTCGAGAGGGACTCCTTCTCAACGCGCACGGCCTCCATCACGCGCAGGGAGGTCATGATGCCGTCGCCGGTGGTCTCGAGATCGCCGAAGATGACGTGGCCGGATTGCTCTCCTCCCAGCGTGTAGCCGTTCTCGCGCATGCAGGCATAGACGTACTTATCGCCCACATCGGTGGGTTCCGCCTTGATGCCGACCTCCTCGAGTGCCTTGATCAGCCCGAAGTTGGTCATGACCGTGGGGACGACGGTATCTTTGACCAAGCGCCCGTACTTAGCCATATACCGACCGCAGACATAGAGGATGAGGTCGCCGTCGACCACATGGCCGTTCTCGTCGACCGCGATGCAGCGGTCGGCATCGCCATCGTACGCGAAGCCCACATCGAGGCTGTTGCGCACGACGAAGTTCTGAAGGCTCTCGATGTGGGTGGAGCCCGAGTTGACATTGATGTTGAAACCGTTGGGAACATTGTTGATCACATAGACCTCGGCCCCGAGGGCATCGAAGACCGGCTTGGCGACGCTCGAGGCGGCACCGTTCGCGCAGTCGAGGCCGACCCTGATTCCCTGCAGCGAGAAGTTCGCGCTCGCGATGAGGTGCGCGATATAGCGGTTGCGCCCCTGCATGTAGTCGACGGTGCAGCCGATGGCATCTCCGGTTGCGAGCGGAACCTCGATCTTGCCATCGATGAAGTCCTCGATCTGCTCGAGGACGTCCTCCTCCATCTTATAGCCACCGCTGTTGACGAGCTTGATGCCGTTGTCGTGATAGGGATTGTGGCTGGCGGAGACCATGATGCCGCAATCGAAGCCTCCATCGACGACCTCGTAGCATACGCCCGGCGTGGGGATGACATGCAGCATGTAGGCGTCAGCGCCGCTCGCAACGAGACCGGCGACCAGCGCGGACTCGAACATGTAACTCGAGCGGCGGGTATCCTTGCCGATGACGATGCGGGCCTTCCTCTCTTGACGGAGCCCGTAGTACCATCCCACGAACCGTCCTATAAGGAAGGCGTGCTCAACATTCAAGCCCTCGTTCGCCTTGCCGCGGAAGCCGTCGGTGCCGAAGTATTTCATCTAAGTCTCCTTTTTTCGGAACGCGAAAGCGCTGCACGTTTCGGATAACAGTGTAGCAGCACGCGGGTATGCGCTCGGGAAAAACAACCGGATGGATAGAATCGCCACCGGGCGCGATTGCGGCCGCCCGCTTCTCAGCATCGATGGGATGCCGCAAGAACCATGGTACCAATCGGATACCTTCCAACAAATATAAGAGAAAAACCGGCACCAATCGAACTCCTTCCATGGAAAGATACCGATTGGTGGCCTTGAATCGTTGGAAAGATGCCAATTGGCACCATAGGTCACGTCGTGGGCCGCGCCGCGATTTTCCAACCCGAGCTCTGCGCTTTCCCAAACTAGAACAACGACACGTGCCTCGTATTCACGAAACGGAGCAGCTTCTCGCGGGCTAAGATGTTCTTCCCGCGTGGAACCCTCACCCGCAGACCGAGATGCCTGCCGATCAACCGCATCGCCTCGAATGAGAGTTTCCCATCTCTGAGCTCGCCATTTGTCACTTGGACGATCCGGTACCCCTTGTTTTCCAGTGAGGTCCGCCGCGCGGAATCATGCGAGATATCCGCCTCTTCCGAATGCAGCTCGTCGGAATCGTACTCGACCCCCACGCGGGCGCGCGGGAACAGCAAATCGCACCTGCGTTCGGATGCGCCGACGCGCAATACCGTGTTCATCATCCCCAATGGGAGGCCATATCCTCCGAGTCGATGCGGCAACCACGCGAGCATGGCGAGATCGGTCTCGCGAGGCGATGCGGAGCCATCGGCGACGTAATCGAGGAGTCCGAGAACACGGCCCGAGCTTTGGAATTCCCGGAGTTCCATCAGCTCCGTCCTCAGACCATCTCGATTTGCAAGAGGCTTATATGCGTGGAGGTAGTCGTTGACCCGATACGTCGCGCAAAGCTCGTAGAGGAAGCGGATGAGCCGGCGGTCATCCAGGGTGCGCGACATAAGCGCGACGCACAGGGCGACCGAGGCAACGCCGACGCCCGACTTGACGAGTTGGACGGAAGCGGGTGGCAGCGGGGTGGTGCACACGTGCGAGATAATCCCGCCGACGGCTTTCCGCTCTCCTTTCGAGGGTACGATGACGTGCAGGTCCCCCAAGGTTTCGCGCGCCGATGCGACATCAAGCCGAGCAAGGTCGGCTTCGCCGAGCGACGGGAGGATGCGCCCGGATACCCGGCAGGGCTTCAGCGACCGAGCGAACCGGTCGTGAAGGCGAAGGGCGGATATATCGCAGATGATGACCATGGTCCCTGCACGATAGCACCGATAGCCCATCCTTCTCCCCCGGTATCCTGTCCACACCGACCGATAGCCGCCTGCTGGCTGACGGGTACCTCTACCTGCACGCGCAAAAATGAGAGGAGCGGGAGGTTGGCCTGCAATCACACGTCTTCGATGGTCTGCGGAAGCGGTGGAAGGGGCGGGCATGGAAAACTGTGGTGTTTCTCGGGAGGATCATGATGGGGCGAGAACCCGATCCACGCCCTATGGCCATGGCGCCGGTTTGCATCTTTCCAACGGATACGGACGAAAAACTGGTGCCAATCGAGTTCCTTCCATGGAAAGATGCTGATTGGCGCCAATTCATGCCCGATTATCCTTGGAATGAGGGCAATCGGTACCATCGCCTCAGAAGGGCGGGAACCCGCCCCGACGAGATCGCATGCGCCGCCCTCGCGTACATCCGCGCCTAGTCGAGCACGGTGATACGGCCTTCCACACGCGCATCGAGTCCGGGATGGGTGGTGAAGTACTCCTCGACGATGTTGTTGATCGAGGTGATGACCATGCGTGGCCTCATGTTCCGCTTGACCTCCTCAAGCGGCACGCCCAGGAACTCGTCGAAGTTTCTATAGTGGTAGTCCTGCAGGGCGATCAGGAGCTCATCCTCGTCGCACACAGATTCACCGTTGAAGGAGAGCTCCTCAAGCGTGCGGGTAGCTTTGCGCCACACGATGCGCACGCCGCGCGAGAACTGGTAGAACTCGGTCCCACCCTCCCAAGCCTCGTCGCGCATGAGGTGGCAGACGATGCGGCGGAACTGGCCTCCCGTGACCTTGAGCATATAGACCGGACCGTCGAAGGGGGTGCTCTCGACCATATCCCGATACTCGACGACAGGGCCGAGCTCGGTCTTCCTGATGGAGCCCGAGCCGAAGAGCATGATGTCGTAGCTGGATTCGTCCTGGAGCATGTCGGCGTAGAGGTTTCCGAGCTCGGTCTCCTGCTCGCGGCGAGGATGGGTGAGCTTGCGTGCAAGGCGGGTCACGACGCGCCGGTATTTCTTGTCGGTGGAGCTGCGATAAGTCTCGAGCGTCTGCTCCATGATGGGGTCGATCTCCGCAGTACCGGCATTGACGGGCACGCTCTCCCAGGTGTATCCCAGCAGCTCGCGCCTGTCGCTGTCGTAATCGATCTCGAAGCGCCCGATTTGCCCGGTGCCGAACCCCGCCTGCACGATGGGGACACCGTTCACGATCTCGGGCGCGTCCATGAAGGTATGCGAATGCCCGCCGATGATGAAGTCGACACCCCAGTCGGGATTGAGCAGGCCCGCGAGCTCGCGATCTTTATCGATACCGATGTGGGTGACGAGAACGGTGAGATCGGTATCGGTAGTGCGGTAGTTATCGCAGATGACGCCGATCTCACGCGCGGCTTCCTTGATGTCGACGAAGGTGCCGATGACTGCCTCGGATTTGGTGGAAGAGAGCACCTCCTGGGTGAGGATGCCGATGCAGAGTATCCTGAGGCCGCCTACCGTGAGGTTGGCATAGGGCTGGAAGAGGCGCGCATTGTTGAGGGTGATGTAGAGATCGGCATTGATGATGGGAAACCGGGCGCATTTCTCGAGGAAGAGCAGATGTGCAAGGCCGTAGTCGACCTCATGGTTGCCGAGCGTCGCCACATCGGGATCGAGGATGTTCACGAGGTCTATGGTGGAGAGGCCGAGGTACTCGGAGTCGATGACCGAGCCGCGGAACATGTCTCCGGCGATGATGTAGGCGGTATTGGGTTGCTCGTTGCGCGCCTTGCGGATGTAGCCCGACAGCAGCGAAAGGCCGCCGCTCGCGACACCGCCCTCGTCCTTAGGCAGGAATGCACCGTGCATATCGTTGGAGTGGAGCAGTGTGATATGGGTGGTCGCCATGGTATGCCATCCTTTGCGCAACGGGGACACGTCCGGTCACGGAAACCATTGTGACATAGTTCCTATTTCCGCCAGCGCTTGTCACCCTGGCCATTCCCGCCCCGAAAAACGGCCCCGCTTGAGCAGGGCCGTCAGATCGCGCGATCGAGCCGGACGCTTTAGTAGTTGAGCGCCTGCTCCTCGAAGTAGCTCTGCGGATGGTTGCAGACCGGGCAGATCTTGGGAGCCTCGGCACCGACATGCAGGTGGCCGCAGTTGAGGCACTTCCATACCTTCACGCCCTCGCGGGTGAAGACGTCCCCGGCCTCGACATGCGCGGCGAGCTTGCGATAGCGCTCCTCATGAGCCTTCTCGATGGTGCCGACCATCGTGAATCTGGCAGCGATCTCGGCGAACCCCTCCTCCTTGGCGGTCTCGGCGAAACCGGCGTACATGGAGGTCCACTCCTCGTTCTCGCCGGCAGCGGCATCGAGCAGGTTGGCCAAGGTGTCGGGCACCTCGCCGCCATGCAGGTACTTGAACCAGAGCTTGGCATGCTCGCGCTCGTTGCCCGAGGTCTCGGTGAAGATGTCGGAGATCTGGACGTAGCCCTCCTTCTTCGCCTTGCTCGCATAGTAGGCGTACTTGTTGGTCGCCTGAGACTCGCCTGCGAAGGCGTACTCAAGATTCTTCTTGGTCTGGGAATTCTCGAAATCGATTGCCATGGATGCTCCTCTCACGTTGCGGGGTGGCGTCCCTGCGCCACACCTTCCTATACTAGCGCATTCACGCCCGCCACAAACCCGCTTCCCGCGTGCAGAACCCCTCTTTCTGCAGTCCGGCCAACAGCATCTCCACATCGCTTGGAGGGAGCGTTTCACGTCCGGCGAGAAGTTCTGTGCGGCTGAGCTCCGAGGCAAGCTCCTCGGTCGAGATCCCCCCTCGGTATGCGAGCAGGATGCGCACGAGCGCCGCGCGTTTCTGGCGATTCGAGCCCTCGAAGCGCGACTGCTTGGCATAGCTGCGCGAACGGCGCGAAGGGTTGGGGACCGTCTTCTTGAGATGGGCCCCGTAATCGAGCAGCGCATAGTACCAGCTGCGCGGGCCCGCCAAGCCGTTGCCGCCATCCGGCGGGCAGCTCGCATCCACGAGCGGGGCGAGCTCCTTGTCGGAAACATCCTCTGCTTCGGGAAAAAGCTCGTGGAGGAAGACGGCGCGCACGTTGGTTTCGAGGTAGACGGCATGCTTGTTGAATGAGAAGGCCCTGATGCCCGCAGCGGTTGCGGGCCCGATGCCGGGAAGCGCGCGGAGCGCCGCCTCATCCTCCGGAAAGCGCCCGCCCGCTTCCGAAACCTCCTGCGCGGCACGCAGCACCGCGAGCGCGCGCCGGTTGTAGCCCATGCCCTGCCACTCCTCGAGCACATCCGCCGTGCTCGCAGCCGCCAGGGCATCCACGCTGGGAAAGCGTTCGAGCCACTTCTGCCATCGGCCATCCACGCGGCTGACCTGCGTCTGCTGGAGCATGACCTCCGAGATCCAGATGGCATAGGGATCGCGCGTGTTGCGCCACGGCAGGTCGCGGTACAGCGCCGCGCCCTGCTCTGCCACCTTGATGCAGAACGCATCGAGATCGCTTGGGGAGATGGAACCGTTCATGGGGGCGCTGCCTCTCTGGAGGGTGGGATCGGAGCCGGATGCGCAACCGGCCGCGACATACCGGCTACCACATCATATATCGAAACGGCGCGGGGGAAGGCTCGGGCAGGCTGCCCCTGCCCACCGTTTCCCTACGGTACCTTGTGTATAAGCACGTCCTTGCCGAGAGCAGGGAATGTCATCCGTTCTCCATGAGCTCTGCGAAGATCGTATCCGCCGCTTCGAGCGCTTCCCTATATTCGCGGTATGCGGGGCTTAACCGCCCCATCGCGGGGAGGAACACATCATCATATCCTTCCTCCGCATTGAATCGCCTCACAAGCTCCTTGAACCTATAGGCCGGTGTCGCCTTATACGCTTCCGAGGAAGCGAGCATTTGATATTGTTCGATCATGTCCCTGTGCTCATGGAAATACCGTCCGGGGTCCTTGATGGCAGCCGACAGGTTCTCGGTTGCCTCCTGCATGACCGGACTATCCCAGTTTTCCAGAAGATCGTCGAGGTAATCCTGCATATCGGCGGGAATCGCGAGCTGCACGCCGTCGAGGAAAGCGCAAACGGTATCGAATGCCTCGCTTTGGCTGGCCGTTCTAAGGGGCTCCCCGAGGAACCGGGCGAAATGGACGGCGAGGAATTTGCCGTAATATCCGGGGAATGCCGCGAGCAAACGGTCGAGGATGGCCTGTTTCGCGTTGATGGCCCCGAGCTGTTCCTGCACCGCATCCCAGTCCTGCGTTTCCATGAACTGGCGGAGCAGCGCCTGCTTTTCCCGCAACGCCTCTATCTCGTTCTCGCGCCTGCCGATGATCCGGCGGATCGCGCGCGCACCGTCTCCTCCGAGGCACGTGCGGATATCTGGGACGGAGACCCCCAGCCCGCGCAGAACCGCGATCTTCTTCAGCTGCGCGATCTCCCGCTCGGAGAATCGTCGGTAGCCGTTTTCCGCGACGAACGGGGAGATCAAGCCCTGTTCGCAATAGTATTCGACTGCTTTCCTGGTAAGCCCGCACGCCCTGCACGCCTCATTGATAAGCAACCCTATCACCTCCAGCCTCCCGGTAGCCTCCAGCTGCATGGTAAGCCACCCCCCAAGGGAATGGTCAAGGGTTTTCTCCTTTGCTCCGACCGCCCGCCTCAACCCTTGCGGAGCCGTTCCAACTTGGCACGTGTTTCCGCAGGAAGGCGCTCGCCGAGGGTGGTGTGATGATGGGCGCGGTCCGACGCCGCCGCAGCCACATCCGTATCGACGATTGCGAACTCATGGGCGATCAACGCGCTCGACAGGCTCTTGATCGGCACGCCCCCTATGGTCGCACGGACCGTGGCATCCGATGTGGCGACCGTGGTATCGCGACCTTGATGACGTGCCTCCACGGCAAGCTGCTCGATAACCTCGTCCGCCGACTGGCCGGTGCTCGAGAAGACCACGCGGACGCTGCCCGATGAGAGGTTCGGCCGATCGGGCGAGAGGTTGCCTGCACCATCGAAGACCACGACCGGATCGAAGCTTCCCTGTGCGAACGCCGCCACATCGGCAAGGAGGGCTTCGCGAGCCCGCAGATACGGATCGCTGTCGCCTTCGTCGATGAGGTGCGCGTAGCGCTCCGTCGCGCGGATGACATTGTAGCCGTCGACCACGAGAAGCTCATGGCGTTCTTCAGGCATCGGGGCTCGTCCTTCTCTGCCACTCATAGCAGAAAACCGCAGCGGCCTGGGCAACATTGAGCGATTCGATACGCCCGCGCTGGGGCAGTTTGGCGAGGAAATCGCACTTCTCGAGCATAAGCTGCGAGATACCCGCATTCTCCGAACCCATGACGAGTGCGAGGCGGCCTTCGACGGACGCATCCCAGATGACCTGCTCGGCATGCTCGCTTGCACCGCAGACCCAGAAGCCCGCATGCTTGAGCTCGTCGAGCGCACGGGGAAGGTTGGAGACCTGGGCGATGGGAAGATGCAGCACCGCGCCGGCAGACGTCTTGTATGCGCCCACGCCCACCCGGGCGGCGCGGGCGTTGGCGATGACGATGCCCGCTGCGCCGACGACCTCGGCCGTGCGTGCAATGGCGCCGAAATTGCCCTCGTCCGTCACATGGTCGAGCACGATAACCAAGGCATCGCCGCTCCCCGCTGCGCGCACGATATCGGCGAGCGAGGCATATGCGAAGGGACGGGTGCGGACCATGATGCCCTGATGGGCACCATGCGAGGACATCTGGTCGAGACGCGCCTTGGTCACATGCTCGATTGCAGCCCCCCGCTCGGCCAACTCTGCGGTCAGGCGCTTCAGGGTGGCGTCGCTTGTCTCGGCATCGGCGATGAAGGCGCTTTTGAGGGGAAGGCCCAGCTCGATGGCTTCGGCCACCGCACGGCGCCCCTCGATGATATCGCCCGTCGGGACATCCGAACCGCGCTTGGGCTGAGCCTTCTTGGGCTTATTGCCTCGCGGACGATCCTGCTGCCATGCCTTCTTGTGCTCCTCAGGATCGGGAAGGTTGCGGGGGACGATCTTGTTCTTGCCCGCACGTTTGCCATTGCCGCCGCGCACATCGCGCCCCGGCGTGCGGGACTGGTTCTTCGCCATACTCCGACCTGCCTATTCCCTCATGCGCAGACGTGCACCCGCAACCGTATCCTCAACCGAGAGGCCGAGCGCCGCGATACCGTCGCGGATGGCATCCGCAACACCCCAATTCTTGCTCGCGCGCGCCTCGGCACGGGCGGCAAGCAGCGCGTTCACGGCTTCGGACGCCGAATCGCCCGCGTATCCCGCCTGCTCGCGAGCAAGATCCACGATCCCGGCAGGAAGCTCGTCGGCAGCACCTGCCTTGGCGAGATCGATGCCGAGCACGCCTGAGAGCTCGCAGAGCATGTCGGCCGCACGCAGGCAGGGGGCCGTCTCCATGTTGCCGCCCGCATCGGCAAGGTACTTGTTGGCGGTGGAAACCAAGCCGAAGATGGCCGCAAGACCGCCTGCGGAGTTGAAATCGTCGTCCATCGACGCGACGAACTCCTCGCGTGCGGCATCGACGGCCGCTCCGAGGGAACGGTCGAGCTCGCTCAAGATGCCGTCCTGAGGCGCGGTGTCCGCCGCCCAACGGAGATTCTCGACGCAGGTGGCCAAGCGCTCCAGCGTGCCCGCCGCGCCATCCAGGCGCTCGAACGAGAAATCGAGCGGCGCACGGTAATGGGTCTGCAGCATGAGCAAGCGCACGGCGTCGGCAGGATATCTGTCGAGGACCTCTTTCAAGGTGAAGAAGTTGCCGAGGCTCTTCGACATCTTGTCGCCCTCGACGCGGAGCATCCCCGCGTGCATCCAGACGTTCGCAAGCGGGGTATGCCATGCGCACATGGCCTGGGCCGTCTCGTTCTCGTGATGCGGGAAGACGAGGTCGGCCCCGCCGCCGTGGATGTCTATGGGAGTGCCCAGATGACGGTGGATCATGGCGCAGCACTCGGTATGCCAGCCCGGACGACCCGCTCCCCACGGGGAGGGCCAGCTGGGCTCCCCCGGCTTGGCGGCCTTCCAGAGCGCGAAGTCGAAGGGATCGTGCTTCTCGTCATTGACCTCGACGCGCTCGCCGGCACGCAGCCGATCGAGATCGCGCCCCGAGAGGATGCCGTAGGCGTTGTCGCTCCTCACCGAGAAGTACACGTCGCCGGATGGCACGGTGTAGGCATTGCCCTGCTCGATGAGCGAGGAGATCATCTCCTGCATGGCCTCGATCTCGCGCGTGGCACGCGGGCGGATATCGGGATCGAGGATGCCGAAACGGCGCATCTGCTCGATGAACGCAGTGCTGAACTCCTCGGCGACCTCGGCGGGCGTGCGTCCCTGCTCGTTGGCGCGATTGATGATCTTATCGTCCACGTCGGTGAGATTCTGGGCGAACGTGACCTGATAGCCCTTGAACATGAGGTAGCGCCTGATCATGTCGAATGAGAGGAAGGTGCGTGCATTGCCGATATGGATCTGATCGTAGACGGTGGGGCCGCACACGTACATGCGCACCTTGCCCTCATCGATGGGCGTGAACTCCTGCTTCTTATGGAACTGCGTGTTGTAGATCTGCATGGGAACTCCTTGCGTTGCTGGCTCACGGACCGAGTAGACGGATACCTCAGGATCCGCGACATCGCCCGTCCAGCAGAGCCACGGCAAAGGCCTCGATACCCTCCTTGCGCCCGACGAACCCGAGGCGCTCGGTGGTGGTCGCTTTCACACCCACATGCTCGACGTTGATGCCCAGGGCATGGGCGAGGTTGGCGCGCATGGCATCGCGATGGGGGCCGAGCTTGGGCGCTTGCGCGGCCACGGTCGCATCGACATCCTCGATCGAAAAGCCCTGCGCGCGCACGAGCTGGGCGACGCGGGCGAGCAGGACGAGCGAATCAGCGCCCTCATAAGCCGGATCGGTATCGGGGAAGAGCGCTCCGATGTCGCCTAAGCGGGCGGCGCCGAGGAGGGCGTCCGCTATGGCGTGGGCCAGCGCATCGGCATCGGAATGGCCGGCAAGGCCCAGCTCGTAGGGTATAGGCACGCCCCCGAGGATAAGGGGGCGCCCCGCGCAGAAGGCATGCACATCGTAGCCGTGGCCGACCCTCATACCAGAGCCTCCCCTCTGCCCAGGCGCCTGCTCAGGAGCACCTCGGCGATGGCAAGATCCTCGGGGTAGGTGACCTTGAGATTGGATGCGGCGGGTTCGATGCAGCGTATGCGGCCTCCCGCACGTTCCACAAGGCTTGCATCATCGGTACCGATGAAGTACTCGAAGGATGCGCTCGCGTAGGCATCCTCGAGCACGCGCGTGCGGAAGGTCTGCGGGGTCTGGGCGGCCCAGTAGAAGCTGCGGTCGGGCGTCGAGACCACGATGCCCTCTTCCACGAGCTTCAGGGTGTCGGTCACGCGTGCTGCCACGAGCGTGCCCGAAAGCGTCTTGTCAGCACGCAGGCAGGCGATGGAGCGCTCGATGGTCTCGCATTCGATGAGGGGACGGGCCGCATCGTGGATGGCGCAGTAGGCGTGGCCCTTGGGCATGGCGGCAAGCCCCGAGGCGACCGACTCCTGGCGGACCTCGCCGGAATCGGCGAGGCTGACCGGTGTGGAAAGGGAGAGGCCGGTCAGGATCCCCTCGATCTCATCACGACGGCTCTCTACGCACACGATCACGATATGGGCGACCGACGGTGCCGCATCGAAGGCGAGGAGCGACCACGCGACGATGGGTCTGCCGCACAGTTCCACGAACTGCTTGCCGAGCGGATCGCCGAACCGTGCGCCGACCCCGCCGGCCACGATGATGGCGACGGTGTCGGCGGCGTGTGCGGCGCCGTCTATCCGCGCGGATGCCGTGCAGGCTGCGGGCTGGCAGGCGCTCATGTGCTCCGGCCCCACATGCGATGGAGGCTATCCGCCAGGACATAGGGATTCTTGATGCCCACCTCTTCGAGCTGGGCGGGATCCTTCTCGACGGCAGCCACGAGATCCTGCAGCGAGCCGTACTCGTCGAGTATCTTATCGGCCATGCCCTTGCGCACCACCGATACGCGGTTCAAGGTGCGCAGCCCCAGCGGCGTCATGATGGAGTCGGCATAAAGCTCGTCGTAGCCGAGGATCTTCGCGACGTTCTTGGATGAGCGCAGCTGGTCGTTGGGGGTGTTGTGGAGCTCCTCGCGGATGGCGGCGGCATTCTCCTCGGATGAGTCGAGCGCATAGTCGCGGATAAGCAGCGTGTACTCTTCCCCGAGGGCTCCCGCGTACTCCTGGCGCTGCATCTCGATGACGCGCCCATCGCGACCGAGCTCGAGGATGCAGGAATCGAGCTCCTCCGCAGAGGTCATGAGCATCTCGCAGAGGTAGATGACGCTTGTGACGTCTGCCAAGGTGACGAAGTTGTCGAGCTCGAGCGTGGAGAGGCGCAGCAGCTCGTGGTCGAGCTGCTGGCGTGTGCTCTGCATGGCGCCGGTGAGCTGGCTGGCATTCGCCATGACCTCCGAGATGGGCCTGAGCTGGGTGCCCTTGCCGTCGATGTAGACATTCACGACTTGGCGGCGCTCCGAGATGGAGATGACCGCGGCGTCGGTGAGCAGGCTCATGCGCGCTGCCGTGCGGTGGCGCGTGCCCGTCTCGTTCGTGGGCAGCGCGGGATCGGGATTGAGGTGGTAGTTGGCGCGCAGGATCTTGGTGAGGTCCTTGTCGATGACCACGGCACCGTCCATCTTGGCGAGCTCGAAGAGGCGATTGGCCGTGAAGGAGACATCGAGCGCGAAACCGTCGGTGCCCGCAGCGAGGACGGCATCCTGATCGCCGATGGTGATCAGCGCACCGAGGTGGCCCGCGATGATCATATCGATGGCCATGCGCAGCGCTGTGCCGGGAGCGCACATGCGGATAGCCTGCTCGCGACGCTGTTTGGGACTCAACACATCCTGTTTGGCATCTAGGGCGTCCATGGTCTCCTCTTCTAGGGAAGCCGACCCGCAGGACACGGGTCGGCTGCTTGATCAACCTATGAGAAGTATAAGGCCGAGCGTCAGCCGCTGGCTAGCCTAGTCTTCCGAAGAGAGCAGATTACCCTGCCTCGGCGCAGGGGCGGGAGCGCTCTTGCCCGCAGCAAGCACCGGAACGTTCATGCTCGTGCGCATGCGCGGCTTAGGGATCTCGCCCGTGGTGTGCTCGAAGGTGAGCTTGCCATCGGAAACGCCCACCAGCACGATATCGCCCGCTTTCCAGCCGCCCCCGAGGAGCTCCTCCGAGAGCGGATCCTCGATGAGGGTCTGGATGGCGCGGCGCAGCGGTCGTGCACCGTAGACGGGATCGGTGCCCTCCTTGGCGATGAGCTCGCGGGCTTCGGGCGTGAGCTCGATGGACATGCCTTGGGCGATGAGCCGGTCGCGCAGGTCCATGACCATGAGATCCACGATGCGGCGAATCTGCTCGGGCTTGAGCGACGTGAAGACCACGACCTCGTCGACGCGGTTCAAAAACTCGGGACGGAACGCCTTCTTGAGCTCGGTGGTCACACGGCTCTTGATCTCCTTATCGGAGAGGCCGCCATCGCCCGATGCCGAGAAGCCCATGGTCGAGGTGTGCGCGATGTCATGCGCACCGATGTTGGACGTCATGATGATGACCGTGTTGGAGAAATCGACCGTGCGGCCCTGACCATCGGTGAGACGGCCCTCGTCGAGGATCTGCAGCAGGATGTTGAAGACATCCGGGTGGGCCTTCTCGATCTCATCGAAGAGCACGACCGAGTAGGGTCGGCGGCGCACCGCCTTGGTGAGCTCGCCGCCCTCGTCATAGCCCACATATCCGGGAGGCGCGCCCACGAGCTTGGAGACCGCATGCTTCTCCATGAACTCGGACATGTCGTAGGAGATCAACGCATCCTCGCTGCCGAAGAGGAACTCGGCAAGCGACTTGGCGAGCTCGGTCTTACCCACGCCCGAGGGGCCGAGGAAGATGAACGAGCCGCCGGGACGGCGCGGATCCTTGAGCGGGGAGCGGCTGCGGCGGATGGCACGGCTGACCGAGGAGACGGCCTCCTCCTGGCCGATGACGCGCTCGTGCAGGGCCTCCTCGCAACGCAGGAGCTTGGACGCCTCCGCCTCGGTGAGGTTGGAGACGGGCACGCCCGAGATGGACGAGACCACGTCGGCGATATCCTGCTCGTCGACCGTGACGATGTTGGCGTCGAGCTGCTCGCGCCACGCGGTCTCGAGCTCCTCGCGCTTGGCGGTGAGCTCCTTCTCCTCGTCGCGCAGGCGGGCGGCGCGCTCGTATTCCTGAGCGGCGGCGGCGGTCGCCTTCTCGTTCTTCACGCGGGCAAGAGCCGCATCGACCTCGGCGATCTCGGGCGGCAGGCTCATCTTGTGGATGCGCGTGCGGGCACCCGCCTCGTCGAGGACGTCGATGGCCTTATCGGGCAGGAAGCGGTCCTGCACATAGCGGTCGGAGAGCACGACGGCTGCCTTGATGGCGGCATCGGTGTAGCGCACGTGGTGATGATGCTCGTAGCGGTCCTGCAGGCCGCGGATGATCTCGATGGTGTCGGCTTGGCTGGGCTCGCCGATGTTGACGGGTTGGAAGCGGCGCTCGAGCGCGGAGTCCTTCTCGATGTGCTTGCGGTACTCATCGGCCGTGGTGGCACCGATGATCTGGATCTCGCCGCGCGACAGGGGCGGCTTCAGGATGGCTGCGGCATCGAGCGAGCCCTCGGCAGAGCCGGCGCCCATGATGGTGTGGATCTCGTCGATGAAGAGGATGTCGTTCTTAGACTCCTCGAGCTCGTGCACGACCTTCTTCATGCGCTCCTCGAACTCGCCGCGATACTTGGAGCCGGCGACGAGGCTGGCCACATCGAGCGTCCAGATCTGCTTGCCGCGCAGGATGTCGGGGACGTTGCCGCCGGATATGAGCTGCGCGAGCCCCTCCACGATGGCGGTCTTGCCCACGCCCGGATCGCCCAGGATGAGCGGGTTGTTCTTCTGGCGGCGCGCCAGTACCTGCATGACGCGCTCAATCTCGCGATCGCGGCCGATCACGGGGTCGAGCTTGCCGTCGGTTGCGAGTTTGGTGAGATTGCGGCCGTAGGTCTCGAGCATCGACCCCTCGTCGGAGGCGCCGGGTGCGGGAAAGCCGAACATGCCCGCATCGTTGCGCATGCCCGACACGGCAGGACCCTCGGAGCCCTTGTTCTTCTCGATGAGCTCGTTGACGGCGTTGCGCACGGCATCGCCCGAGAGGCCGAGGGCGCGCAGGGCATCCATGGCGCGGCCGTTGCCCTCGGCGACGATGCCCAGGAGCAGATGCTCGGTGGCGATGTAGGTCTGGCCGCGGGTCATGGTCTCGCGGTAGGCGCCCTCGAGGACGCGCTTGGCGCGCGGCGTGAAGGGGATGTGGCCGCCGGGGACGGGCTCGGTCTCCTCGGTGGAGAGCTCCTTGATGGTGTGGAGGGTCTCCTCGTAGGTCACATCGAGTTTGGAGAGCGCCTGGGCGGCGATGCCCTCCCCCTCCTTGATGAGGGCGAGCAGGAGGTGCCCGGTACCCACGTACATCTGGCCGAGGCTGCGGGCCTCATCCTGCGCGATGCTCATGACCTTGCGCGCTTTATCGGTGAACTTCTCGAACATGGACTATCTCCTTGCTAGATGGAACGCGGGTGCCTGGCCACCCGCTGCGTATTCCCCTCATGTTTACCCATTATGACGGTGGGGATTTCACGGAAGGCCGACGGCACGCTTCGCGATACGTACGCACGCTTCATGAAACGGACTGGTTGTCGGCCGAAAAACGAGCACGTTTCGCAAACCGTGCGTACGTATCGCGAAACGTGTTACCAGAAACAGTCAGCCGAGCGCTCAATACAGCTTGGCCCCAGCCGGGATGGCGTCGTCGACCATGAGGAGGTTCAAGGCCTCCTTGCCGTCCTCGGTATGGAGGGCCGAGATGAGCATGCCGCAGCTGTCGATGCCCATCATCGTGCGCGGAGGCAGGTTGGTGATGGCTACGGCCGTCTTGCCCACGAGCTGCTCGGCAGCGTAGTAATCCTTGATGCCCGAGAGGATCGTGCGGTCGGTGCCGGTGCCGTCGTCGAGCGTGAACTTGAGGAGCTTCTTGCTCTTGGGCACCTCCTCGCAGGCCTTGATCTTGACCACGCGGAAATCGGACTTGGAGAAGGTGTTGAAATCCACCTGATCGGCGAAGAGCGGCTCGATGTAGATGCCCTCCTGCGGGATCTGCGGGGCGGCAGGCCCCTCTGATTCCGCCTGCGCGGCCTCGGTGTTCCGGGCGTAGATATCGCCCACGGGCGCGATGGCCTTCATCGCATCGAGCGTGGCCGTGAAGACCTCGTCGAGCTCCATGCCCAGCAGCTCGGCGCCATGCGCGATGATGTCGCGGTTGCAGCCGGCGGCGAACGCCTTGGTCTTGAACTTCTTCTTGAGCGATTTGACCTCCATGTCGGCAACGCTTCCCGACGGGCGCATCTTCGCGACGGCCTGGATGAGACCGGAGAGCTCGTCTACGGTGTAGAGCCACTTCTCCATCTTCGACTCGGGCTTGGGAAGGTCGGGGTTGTTATCCGAGTTATGCGTCTGGATGGCATGGATGAGCTCGGGCGAGCCCCCCGCCTCGGCGATGATCTCGCCAGCCTTCACGGTATGCTGAGCAGCATCTTGGAACTGCTCCCAATCGAGGTCGTGGAGCAGCCCCACCTGCCCCCAGAATTCCACGTTGGCCGGGTCGTCCTTGCCCGCGAAGTAGCGCATGAGGGCCTTGAGGGTCTCGCCGTGCGCGATGTGGAACGGATCGTCGTTGAACTGCTTGAGCAGCTCGTAGGCCCGATCGCGGGAAAGCCCCGTCTCGAGCCCATCCGATACCGCCGCTTGCTTGCGTCCGGCCTCCGGGCGCATGTGCGGGAAGAGCAGGACATCGCGGATGGAAGCTTGATCGCAGAAGAGCATGATCATGCGGTCGATACCGTAGCCGATGCCGCCTGCGGGGGGCATGCCGTACTCGAGCGCACGGATGTAGTCGGCGTCGTATTCCATGGCCTCGTCATCGCCGGCGGCCTTGGCCGCGACTTGGGCGAGGAAGCGGCTCTCCTGATCGACGGGATCGTTGAGCTCGGAGAAGGCGTTCGCATATTCGTGGCCCGCGATGATGAGCTCGAAGCGGTCGGTGAGGCGCGGGTCATCGTCCTTGCGCTTGGTGAGCGGCGACACCTCGACCGGATAATCGCACACGAAGGTGGGGTCGACGATGGTCTTCTCGCCGAGCTCGTCGTAGAGCTCGAAGAGGAGCCTGCCCGCCCCCCAGCTCCCGACCCACTCGATGCCGTTTTCCGCGCAGAGCTCGCGGAGCTCCTCGACCGGTGTGTCGATGGTGAGCGTGCAGCCGCAGGCCTCGCTCGCGATCTCGGCCACGGTGGCGGAGCGCCAGGGGCTCGCGAAATTGATCTGGGTACCCTGATACTCGATGCCATCCCCCTTGCCCACAGCCGCAGCACAGGCTTGGAAGAGAGCTTCCGAGAGCTGCTTCATGCCCTCGAGATCGGAGTAGGCGCAGTAGGCCTCCATGGAGGTGAACTCGGGGTTGTGGGTGAGGTCCATGCCCTCGTTGCGAAACTGGCGGCCGATCTCGAAGACGCGCTCCATGCCGCCCACGATGCAGCGCTTGAGATGGAGCTCCGTGGCGATGCGCAGGTAGCAGTCTTGATCGAGCGCGTTGAAGTGCGTGGTGAAGGGACGCGCGTTGGCGCCTCCGAGGGTTTCCTGCAAGATGGGCGTCTCGACCTCGAGGTAGCCCTGGCCCTCCATGAAGCGGCGGATGGCCGAGATGATCTTGGAGCGGTTGACGAAGGTCTCCTTGACCTCGGGGTTCATGATCAGGTCGACATAACGCTGACGATAGCGGACCTCGCGGTCCGACAGGCCGTGGAACTTCTCGGGCAGAGGGCGGACGGCTTTGGAGAGCATGCGCAAGCCCTCGACGGCAATGGAGAGCTGACCGCGATTGGTGCGGATCACGTGGCCGGACGCCTCGACGATATCGCCCATGTCGACGAAGTCGAGCAGCGCCCAACCGGCCTCATCCATGGTGTTGATGCGGCAGAAGAGCTGGATGGTACCCGTGGCATCCTGGCAATCGATGAAGGCGAGCTTGCCGTGACGGCGCAGCGCCCTCACGCGGCCCGCAACGGTGAAAGAGACATCGAGCGGACCCTCCCCGCCCGCGCCGATCCAGCCGTATGCGCGCTCGATATCAGCAATCCGCCAGGTCACAGCGCTCTTGATGGGATACGGGTCGATACCGGCATCGATGAGCGCTTGGCGGCGGCAAAGGCGCGTCGCGCGCTCGTCGGCATGCTGGGTTTGTGCAGTCTCATCTGCCATGGATGCTCCTTGAAGGAATTGCACCCCGCGCTGCATTCCGCAGTCACGGGGTGCGCTTGCGTACCTGTGCGCCGCCGGCTAGCGGGTGATCCCTACGATGGTGTACTTCCTGGCCTTGCCCGAGGGGGTGACGAACTCGACCTCATCGCCCTTCTTGCGGCCGATGAGGACCGCACCGGCGGGCGACTCGTTGGAGATCTTGTGCTCGAGCGAGTTCGTCTCGGTGGTACCGACGATGGTGAATGTGGAGCGCTTGCCCTTGGCATCCTCCAGCTCGACGGTGCAGCCGATCGAGATCTTCACGCTGCGGCTCTTGGAGCTGTCGACCACCTTGGCCACCGAGAGGATCTGGCGGATCTCCGCGATACGGGCGGCGTTCTTGGCTTGCTCCTCTTTGGCGGCATCGTACTCGGCGTTCTCGGAGAGGTCGCCGAAACCGCGGGCTTCCTGGATGCGCTCGATGATCTCCGCATCCTTCTCGCCCTCGCGATACGCCAGCTCATCGACGAGCTTCTGGCGGCCTTCGGGGGTGAGGTGGATCTCTTTGATGTTATCCATGCTCGTTTTATGCCTTACTCGCTGGTCTTCTTCGCGGTCGTCTTGGCAGAGGACTTCTTGGCCGTGGCCGTGCCGGACTTGGCCGTCTTGGCAGCCGCCTTCTTCTTGGGTGCGGGCTCAGGCTCGGGCTCGATGTCGGCGTCGTCGTCATCGACGTCGACAACCTCGTCGTCGATAACCTCTTCAACCTCGTCGCTCTTCTCGTCCTTGCCATCGTCCTCCATGCCCTCGCGGACATTCTTGACGGTCTGGCCGAGGCTCTTGCCCAGCTTCGGGAGGTTCTTCGGCCCGAAGATGACCAAGACGACGATCAGGATGACTACCAACTCCAGCGGGCCCATACCAAGAAACATAGGATTCTCCTCAGGATCGGGATCGGCACCTTATATGAGAAAATACTGCACAGGACAGTATAGCCAAAAATACGCGCTCATCACAATCTCCACGTGCAAACCTTTACGATAGTTCCGGTATTTTCCATCGAAGGGATGTGGTCCGTGTCCGAATCGATTGTTGCCCTGCTCGTCGTGTCGTCGATCGTGTCGCTCGTCTACGGGGCGCTGCCATGGCTGCTCTCGCTGCGCGGCGTTGAGATGCGCCGGCACTCGCTCTTCGGAACGGTGCTGGTATTCGAGTCCGAGGATGAGGACGGGACCCCGGTGCGGCTTCTCAACGTGAATGGGACGTTCCAGTCGGCAAGCTATCTTTCCGATGGGTTGTGGTCCGAGCTCGTATGCGCATACCACCGCGCCATGGTGGAGAAGATCGACGAGATGGGGCGCGCACGCAGCGTGCTCGTCATAGGCGGGGGCGGCTACTCCCTGCCCAAATACCTGGTAACGCATACGCAGCGCATGACGGTGGCGGCGGTCGAGATAGACCCGCGCATCACCCGGATCGCCCGCGAGCGTTTCTTCCTCGGCAGGGCCGAGGAGCTATCGGAAGGACGGCTGGAGCTGGTCAACGCAGATGGGTGGAGGTACCTGCGCGAGAGCGGCCGCACCTTCGATGTCATCATCAACGACGCGTTCTCGGGCTCGAAGCCCCTCGGCGCGCTCTCCACCAGCGAGGGAGCCGCCCTCATCCGCGCGCATCTCTCCGATCGCGGCCTGTATCTGGCCAATGTGCGCTCCCCGCTGATCGGGAGGAAGGCAAAGACGCTCGAGCGGGTCAAGGAGGCGTTCCAGCGCGAGTTCTCCCGGGTCGAGGTCATCCCCGAACTGCCCGATGAGCCCGAAACGCTGGCGAACAACGTCGTTGCGGCGTGGGTGTGACGCAGGCGGGAGAAGCGCACTCCCCCACGGCAGACGGGGCGTCGTGCCGAACACCCGTTGTGATCGGCACGTGGGCGGATGATCTGGTTGGAAAGGTCATCGGCACCCCCCTCGTCTAGCTCGTGCGGATATCACGGCGGGAAAGGACGAGCACGGCAGCCCCGAGTGCAAGCAGCGTGAAGGCGGCCGTCGTTGCCAGAAACGGCACCATCTGCCCAGCACCGATCGCGCCGTGGCCGTTGCTGTTGAGCGCCATGACGATGAGGGCGTAGGGACACAGGTATCCGCTGTCGTACGCGTAGGCGAAGAAGCCCGTGATTCCCCCTATGACGGCAACGCCTACAGGGGCGGCGAAGTTGCGGATGACGAGCGATACGAAGAGCTGGCAGGCAACCGAGGCGACGCCGCCCACCCAAGCGAGCGCGAGCCACTGCGCATATTCCGGTCCCGGCAGACCAGAAAGCCCGATCAGCTTGCCGCAGGCGATGAAGAGCGCACCGGTGGCCGCGAGCGCCACGCCGAGCATGAGCCAGCCCACGGCAAGCTTCGCCGCGAGCACACGCGCTGCCGACACAGGGGATGCCATGAGCTGGTTCCAGTTGGCTCCCCGATGCTCGAGCCGCATGAGCCACGAGCATGATGCCCCGACGAGCGCCTGCAGGAAGAACATGCTCTCGAAGAGCGTGTGCTGGGTCCACAGGTCGAACCAGCCCAACTTGAGGATCTCAAGGTTGTTCTGGTAGTTGAAGGTGCCGATGGCGGCGGCCACGAGCGGCACCACGATGAATGCCACCCAGATGGGCGCGCGGTGGAGCTTGACGAGCTCGGCGCGGAGTGCGGATGCATGCATGCTAATGCTCCCTTCTCGAGAAGCTCATATACGACCAGGATAGGAACGTCGCAGAGATCGCTGCGAGGAGCACGAGGTCGCCCCAGGAGAACGGTACCTCGTAGAACACGGGAGCAGAGGTGCTTGCCACCCAGTCGATGCGGGTGCAGGAGAGCAGCGTGAAGTAGCCGGATGGCACCAGGCGCTGCAGGACGGCAGGCAGGAAGCTGGAGAAGAGCCCCGCGAGCGAGAGTGCGAGTCCGGTGGCGATGGATACGAACTGGTTCTCCCAGCGGAGGGCTATGGAACCGACGATGACGACGATACCAAGGCACGATGCGAGCTGCGAGAAGAAGAACACCGCCCATGTAGGGGTTCCCGGCATGGTCGGGAAGTCCATGGCCAGCCCGATCGCTATGATCCCCGCAGTCTCGAGCGCGGTCGCGCATGCCATGATCAGCACGGCGCAGGCGAGCTTTCCCGCCAGCAGCGGTGCGGTACGTTGCAGGCAGAGCAGCTCCTTCCAGGCATCTGCCTCGTGATCCACATCGGCCACGCGCGACGCAACGACCGCTGCGAGCAGCGACAGGAAGACGGAGTTCATGAGGGGGGCGGCATAGAGCATGGACTGCCAGCCATCCGGGCTGCCCGCACCGCCTTGGCGGGCGCCCACGTACACCCAAGCGAGCGTGGCGGCCACCATGGCGAGCACGATGAGCCACACGCGCTTGCGATGCAGCTTGGCAAATTCGAGAGCGAGCGTCCTCATAGCGACACCCCCGTACCGGTGAGCTTGAGGAAGATGTCCTCGAGCTCCTCGCGACGCTCTTCGAGGCGGATGATGCCGATGCCCTCCCGCATGAGCATGAGCGACATGCGGGCGGCGTCATCATCGCCGAGTGCGCCGACCTGAACCCAGCCGTCCGCATCGATGGCCGCCTCCAGCAGCTGCGCTGCGCGGGTATCATCGGTCGTGCGAAGGGCCAGCCACCGGCGGGCCTGCGCGTGGAGCTCACGGATGGGACCCTGCCAGGCCATCTTCCCGTGGCTGATGATCCCCACGTACTCGCTCATCTGGTCGATCTCGGAGAGCAGGTGGCTCGACACCAGGACGGCACAGCCTCGCTCGACGGGAAGCTCGCGGATGAGCTCGCGTATCTCTTGGATGCCGGCGGGGTCCAAGCCGTTCGTCGGCTCGTCGAGCAGCAGCAGATCCGGCTTGCCCATAAGCGCCGCAGCCAACCCCAGCCGCTGCTTCATGCCCAAGGAGAACGCACGCACGAGCTTGGTGCCCGTGCGCTCGAGCCGCACGGTGGCAAGCGCCTCGTCGATGGCGCTTTTAGACAGTCCCCGCAGGCTGCGCACGATCTCGAGGTTCTCGCGGGCGGTGAGGTGCGGATAGCAGCTCGGGCTCTCGATGAGCGAGCCCACCCGCGCGTTGATCAGGACGCGGTTGCGCGGGGTCACCTGTTTGCCGAGCACGGTGGCGGATCCGTTGCTGGGGCGCACCAATCCCACCAGCATCTTCATCGTGGTGGTCTTGCCCGCCCCGTTGGGACCCAGAAAGCCGTAAACCGAGCCGGCCGGCACGCACAGGTTGAGGCCGCTCACCACCTCCGACTTCCCATAGGCCTTCGACAATCCCCGCGTAGCGACGCATGCTTCCATTCCGATCTCCTCCCATGCGGACGTCTCCGGTGTTTCGAAGGACATGATGGCAGGCGCAGCTGACGTCCTGCTGTCCCGAACCTTTCGCCAGCCTTACGTTTTGCCGTCCGCCCTGTGCGTGCGTCCGTGCGTGGCGGATAATGGCGACAAGATGGTTTCGGGGAAACGGAGATGGGCATGAGGGATGCATACGCCGCGCGCATCCTCGTGGTCGAGGATGACTCCGCGTTGCGTGAGGTGATCGTGGGGCTCTTGACCAGGGACGGCTATCGCGAAGTGCACGGTGCGGGCACGGTTGCGGATGCGCTCGCCGCCATCGCCACATGGCGGCCCGACGTGATGCTGCTCGATGTGATGCTTCCCGATGGAAACGGCTTCGACCTGCTGCGGACCGTCCGCCAAACAAGCCAAGTGCCCGCCATCTTCCTCTCGGCCCGCGACGAGGACGAGGCGCGGCTCAGGGGATTGGGCTTGGGGGCCGATGACTACGTGACCAAGCCGTTCCTTCCGCGCGAGCTATTGCTGCGTCTCTCGGCGGTGCTGCGCCGCACCTACGGAGCGGGCGACGAGCCGCAGGTGGTGCATCTGGGGGCCACGACGGTCGACCTCGGCTCCGGCGAAGTCGGCCGATCGGACGGACGCGTCGAACCGCTCACGGCCAAGGAGCACGCCATCCTCGAACGGCTTGCCCGCAGCCGGGGGGCTATCGTCACCACCGACGAGCTCGCCCGTGCCGTTTGGGGCGATGATTTCGGCTACGCGAACGCGCTCATGGTGCATGTGCGCCGCCTGCGCGAGAAGGTCGAAGCAGATCCATCGGACCCGCGCTGGATCCTCACCGCACGGGGGCTGGGCTACCGGCTGGCGAGGGGGGATGGCCGATGAGCGGACCTGTGCTGGCAAGGGCACGCGAAGGGCTGCGCATCGTGGTCTTCTCCGCCCTCTTCGCACTCCTGGCCCTCGTAGCGAACACACTGGTCTTGGGCACCTTCGTTATAGCTGCGGGATCGCTTCACGATGGTGCGCCCCCCTTCTCGTCGGCCGATGTGGATGATCTTGTCGGGGAGCTCGTGCTCGAGGACGGTGCCTATCGGCTTCCCGATGCGGCCATCGAGGGCCTGCGCAGCCGTGGGCAGTGGGCCATGCTCATCGACGATGGAGGCGAGGTGGTGTGGGGGCTCGACCTTCCCCCAGATGTCCCCGCGAGCTATACCATGGCCGATGTCGCCTCCTTCACACGCTGGTACCTCAACGACTATCCCGTGGTCACGCGCGTGCACGGCGACGGACTGCTGGTGGTGGGCTCACCCAAGGGCTCGGCATGGAAGTACAGCTACAGCACCGATATGAGCAGCGTGACGTTGTCGCTGGCTCTGTTCGTGGCGCTGCTGCTCGCCAACATGGTGGTGGCCATCATGGTGGCGCGGGCCTACGCGCGCAGGTCGTGGGCCGAGCGCGACCATGCCCGGAGGGAGTGGATCGCCGCTGTGAGCCACGACGTGCGCACGCCGCTGACCGTGGCGATGGCCGAGGCGGATACGCTCGCCCGCGATGAGGGCCTTGGCTTGGAGCAGCGTCGGCGGGCCGACCATGTGGTGGGCAAGGTGTCGGAGGTTGCCGCGCTCGTCACGGACCTCAACGTGGCGAACAGGCTGAGCTACGCCATGGAACCCGTCGAGGCGGAGCCGGTCGCGCTCGCCCCCATCGTGCGCTCCGTCGCCGCCGAGGCGATCAACGACGATGCGGGAGACGCCCATCCCGTCGAGGTCGAGCTCGCGGAGGATGCCGAGGAACTGCGCGTGCGCGGCGATGCAGCCCTTTTCAGGCGGATGCTCGCGAACCTCGTGCGCAACAGCGCACGGCACAACCCGGACGGCTGCACCGTCCGCATCTCCCTCGGCCGGACTCCGAGGCGTCTTTTTAGAAAGCCGCGCTGCCTGCTCGTGGTTGAGGACGACGGGCGGGGCTTGGGGGCGGACATGCTCCAGACATTGCGGCGCGCGCCCTCAGGAGAGCTGCCCGAGCACGGGCTCGGCCTGGTCATCGTCCGCCGCATCGCCGCCGCCTGCGGCGGGACGGCCCGCTTCTCGGATGCCGAGGGCGGCGGCACCCGCTGCGAGGTTGAGCTGCCCTCGGCATAGGAGGGGTTCCGAACCCCCTCCTACACGAGATGCTTCTGGAAGAATCCCGCAAGCCTGTCCCAAGGGATATAGTTCTTATCTCCGCCGTCGTAGAGGTCGCAGTGCGCGGCACCGGGAATGCCCAGGAACTCCTTGTTGTCGGGGTTCACGCCGCCTTTGATCTTCTCGAAGGCATCCTTGCCCATGTAGTAGGAATGGGCTGCCTCTCCATGCATGACCAGCACGGCGTTCTCGATCTCGTCGGTATAGCGGAGGAAACGGGCATTGGCATAGGCTTGCGTGCCGATGGCGTTCCAACCCTCGTTGGAGTTGAGGGAGCGCTTGTGGTAGCCGCGCGGGGTCTTGTAGTAGGCATGGTAGTCGGCGATGAACTGCGGGGCGTCATCGGGCACGGGGTCGACCACGCCGCCGGCGCGGACGTGGGAGCCGGATCTGGCGTCAGCCGTGCGCTGCGCGGCGAGCTGCTTGCGGGCAGCGATGCGCGCCTCGGCGTTGTCGGCCGCATCGTAGTAGCCGTTGCCGGCGACCCGCGTCATGTCGTACATCGTGGAGGCAACGGTAGCCTTGATGCGAGGATCGGCGGCCGCAGTGTTGAGGGCGATACCGCCCCAGCCGCAGACACCGATGATGCCCACACGGCCCTCATCCACATCGTCGCGGAGGATGAGGTAGTCTATGGCGCTCATGAAGTCCTCGGTGTTGATATCGGGACTCGCGGTGTAGCGGGGCTCGCCGCCGGACTCGCCGGTGAAAGACGGGTCGAAGGCAATCGTGAGGAAGCCGAGCTCGGCCATCGTCTGGGCGTAGAGGCCGCTCGACTGCTCCTTCACGGCGCCGAACGGGCCGGACACCGCGATCGCGGC
Organism: Coriobacteriales bacterium OH1046; assembly: GCA_004010535.1. Taxonomy (GTDB): domain Bacteria; phylum Actinomycetota; class Coriobacteriia; order Coriobacteriales; family Atopobiaceae; genus RUG721. The sequence goes on from RQYE01000009.1 coordinate 102,733, forward strand.
CAGTCTCCCCGTGGCACCCTTGGGTTTGTAGAGGTCGGCCGCCAGTGTGATACCGTAACCGTTCTCGAAAGTGATTTTCTCGTGGTCGACCCTATCGCTCAGCGCGAAGGTCTTATCCCACTCGTTTGCAAGGTTGAGCTTCTGCATGTTCTTCTCCTTTTCCTATAGTCTTTCGGCGAGTGCGCGCAGGCGCTGTGCCATTTGATCGGATTTTGCCTCCGGGGTGGTCGCCTCGAAGACGCCGCAGTCCTCAACACCGTAATAACCTTGGATGAAGCCGTGGTAGATGCGTTCGGCAGCGTCGTAGACACCATGGGCACCTGAGCATAGGAACAGGGCCATCTTGCGACAGCTCCTCGGCTTGTCGCCCGCATAGGTGCGATGGATGGCACAGGACAGCTGCCCTGAGAGCGAGCCGTAGTAGATCGGGCTCGCCAGCACGATCATCTCGGCTGCATCCCAGAGCGGATAGATGCCATCCATGTCATCGCGTTGAACGCACCTGCCTTTCCCGCGCCTGTGGCACCATTCGCATCCGAGGCAGCCGTGGATATCTTTGGCAGCAACGTTGACCACCTCTATCTCGTGACCTGCCTCGCGGGCACCGTCGGAGAACGCCTTGACCATAGCGGCCGTGCCACCGTTGGCGCGGGCGCTGCCATTGAGAACCAGAATCTTCAAGGCGCTCACCTATGCCCTCTCGATAACAAGATCGAAACTGCCGTCGAGCTCGTGCAGGATATCGAGCGGCGCGCCCACGTGACCCATGTTGACTTGATCGCCGTAGCGCTTTGAGTTCTCCTCATCATCGAAGAGCAGCGCGAACCATCCGCCGCCGGGGTTATAGTTGATGTCACCGTCTTTCCAGCCGCGATCCACTTGGCGCTGCTCATAGGGCAGCGAAAAGGGCATCTGCCCGCAGAAGTCGATGCCGGTACCGCTCACGCGGATGGTTGCGGGAAGCTTGTCCGCAAAGGCGCGGGCCGTCTCGGTGTCGTTCAGCGTGGCGGGAATGCTCGCGCTTCCAAAGTTCAGGGTTATCTTCGTTGCCATGGCGATTCCTTCCTATTGGGCAGAGATGGTCACGGTTGCGGAACCCGGGCCGAGCGCCTCGGCAAGGCCCGTGGGGTCATCGACGGTCGCGAGCGGCGTATACGAGTAGCCATCATTTGGGTGGGTCTCATAAAACACGACGACACAATCGCTGCCGAAGAGCATCACGTCGCCGGCGCTGATGGTGCTGGGGATGGAAGCCCCATCGGTGGAGAAGCTTGTGCCTGTGCAGACGTACTTCTCGTTGCCGTCGAGTTCCGACATATCGTAGGTCACAGGCAGTTGCGCAGCGAGCTGGCGGGCCGCCTCGGTGTCTGCAAGCATGGCCGAGAAGACCTCATCGCCTATGCTGATCGTGATTGGGATCATCGCGCCCTCACCTTCCGTCTCTTCGTCGACTGGATCGCTCGGCGCTTCGTCCACCGTTATGTCACTCGTTGCGGCAGACGGCGCGGGGGGCTCTTCCCGTATCCCATCTCCGCAGGCAACGAGGAAGAACGCAAGCGCACAGGCAGCCAACGCTCCGATTATCCGCTTCACTGCAATCTCCTCTCTGACACCGATATTGTCAGGCCATTTTCAAACGATTATAATTACCTATAACTTATACCTTGATATGCTTGAAATAAATGCTTTGGAGCATGTGTGGAGATCCGTGTCCTACGCTACTACCTTGCCGTCTGCCGGGAGGGCACGATGTCGCGTGCTGCCGAGGTGCTGCACGTAACGCAGCCGACACTCTCCCGCCAGATCGCCGACCTCGAGCGCGAGTTGGGTTGCAGGCTCCTCGAGCGCCACAGCAGGAGCGTCAAGCCCACCGAGAAGGGCCTCTACCTCCAGCGCCGCGCACAGGAGATCGTCGCGCTCGCAGACCAGACCGAGGCCGACTTCACCCACGAGGATTCCATCGTGGAGGGAGACATCAACATCGCAGCGGGCGAGACCTGCGGGATGAGCCTCATCGCCAGTGCGATCCGCGACTTCCGCGAGGCCTATCCCAACGTGCGCTTCCACATCCACAGCGCCGATGCCGCCGACGTCACTTGGCGGCTCGATAACGGTCTCGCAGACTTCGGCGTGTTGCTCGGCTATCCCAACGTAAGCGATTACGACCACGTGCGGCTGCCGCCCACCGATGCTTGGGGCGTTTACATGCACGCGGACGATCCGCTTGCCCAAAGGGAGACCGTCTCGCCAGAAGACCTTGTCGGCCTGCCGCTCATCATCTCTGACCAAGCTATGTCAACGGGCATCGCAGCGAGCTGGCTCGGTGACAGCGCGGACAAGGTCGATGTGGTTGCCACGTACAACCTCGTCCGCAGCGCCGAGAGCCTCCTGCGGGAGCGCGTGGGCTACGTGCTCTCATTCGATTATCTCCTCCCCACGGGGAAGGGAACGGGCCTTGAGTTCCGCCTGCTCTATCCACCTGCAGTCTCCCCCATCGACTTCTGCTGGAAGCGCGGCGCTGCGCTGACCAACGCAGCCTCGCTCTTCTGCAGCTGCATACGCGAGAGAACCGGGCCGTCAGCGTAGGAGCGTGGCAGCTGCAAGGACGAGGCCCCGTTCGCAGCATTGGACTTGCCGGCAGTCACGCCCAGCCGAACGGATAGTGCCGTGATGGCCAATATCCCGATGACGAACGGCACACCCAGCTGGAGCACGAAGACCGACATAAGCGTGTTCGCCATGCCACCCAAGCTCCTCATTGCCACCGCCGATGAGGGTTGCAGCCAGGGATACCACCGGTATCACGATGGAACGGTAGCGGATTCCCGCCATTAGATGTCGTTCTATATCCTTCCGCTGAATAAGCTCGGAATCGTATAGAATTGCTAGTTCGGTAGTGGCCTGGCGTTGTGATGGGCGTGATGGCGGCTTCGCCAGGATGGTAATCCGGAAGACGAACCTGTCGCCCGTAAGTTTTGAGACGGCTTCCCTGCTGGGCAGGGGTTGGCGAAGGGATAGGAGAGCGCAATGGATATAGACAGCCTGCGGGATGATATAGCGGTAGCGCAGAAGAAAGGGCTGCCTTTCATTATCGCCTCCTGCTTTATCTGGGCTTTGATCACGGTCGTGTCGGTGCTGGACATCTCGATGGATACAAAGAACCTGCTCGTGTTCTGCTGCGCCTGCCCCATGCTCCCCATTTCCTGGATCGTGGGAAAGATGCTGAAGGTCGATATATTTGCCAAACAGAACCCGCTGGGGGAGCTGGGCTTTCTGTTTACGATCAACCAGCTTCTCTACCTGCTGATCGTCATGTGGGTGTTCAACGCCGTCCCAGACAAGATGATCATGGTCTACGCGATGGTGTTCGGCGCCCATTTACTGCCGTACTCGTGGCTGTACCGGTCGACCGGATATATGGTGTGTGCAATAGCCATCCCTATCGTCTCATTGGCCTTGGGGCTGCTTCTCGGCGGGTCGGCGGTGGCTGCCGCCCTGACTGTCTTGGAGATCCTGTTCGCGGTCGTCCTGCTGCGGGAAACCAAGCGCACGCCACGGCAATAGGGAGAGGCAGGGGCCAACGAGGCCTGTCTTCGGATGAGAACACCAATGGCCGAGTCTATCGGCCGGCGGGGCCTGCCCGCCCCGTCCTTCGCGCATGGGGCTTCGATGCAATTCTCGCGCTAAAAGATGCTACCGCCTGACAAGGCAGCATAGAAGAATGGGTTAAATGAGCTGTTCGGACTCAATAGTTGCATAGCCCGTTTCCATGTAGTCAGCACCTCATTTGACCTGCGGTTCTTGTCATTCTTCAGTCGTCAAAACCATGTAGTCAGGCGTGACTACATGGTGCGTAGTCACTTGCAAAGAGTATTTTTGCCCGGCTCAAGAGTGATGATTCCCGAGTGAAGAGTGATGGCGTTGAGCTGGGAAGACGTAGTCACACGCGCGAGAAGTGACTACATGCAGCTAGATATCTCTATGGCTATGCCTTCGCATCTTCCGGATGTTCTGCAGCTTCCACTGGGCTTCCGGGCTAGCGATCGCCGCACGCGCCATCTCCTCGTCTTCGAACAGCAGACCGGGATCAAGCACCCCCTGCGAAAACTGTCTGAGATATTCTTTCTCGACATCCGTCTGCGGCAAAACGTAGGCGGAAACGAATTCGCGCAGTGCCGATCAGCCCATCGAGGGTAGGTGCCTTTTCGTTTCTCCTGAGCATGGGCAGGAGTTGCTCCTCGAGTTCGCGCCCCCTGTCGACAAAGCGTCCGGGGCGATCCTCGAACCCGTGCGGGAACATCGCCGAAAGCGATGCGTAGAAGAGGATCGCCTTGTGGGCGACGGCGCGCTCGGCAGCGTCTCTTTCGTCGAGCACGCGCTTGAGATTTGCAACGTCGTAGAGATCCCGCACCTTCACGCGATCGAAGAAGGCCTTGACCTTTCCTCCAGCAAGTTCGGCATCAGTGAAGAGCGGAACACCCAGCTCTGGTCTGAGGATTGAGGATCTGCGCTCGATCGGCATCAGCGGGGAACGGTTCATGTAGATGCAGTCGATCTTGACGTGGTCTGGACTCCATTGCGACCTGTAGCTGAGGACGAACGTCCTACCGGCATGCCCGCCTTGCGCTCCAGAGACGGAGTATCCCTGAGAGCGGGCCACCTCGCCAATCGACCTCTCGACGATTGGCCTGTCGGCGTGCATCGCGTCCCTGTCGAGCGTCCCGATGTACGAGAGGTCGATGTCAACGGAGAGCCTCGGCGCATCGAGCATGAACAGGTTGATCGCGGTCCCGCCATGGAGCGCCAGCTTGCCCCTGAGCATCGGGTGCTCGCCGAGCTCGGCGAGCAGGTCGAGGAGCCTCTCCACCTTGTCGAGCGTGCGCGGCGGGAACTCCCTCACGAGCGCGTTATCCACGATTCGACCTCCTTGCCCTCCTCGGGCAAGACGAGCTTCCATCTGGCAACCCAGCCCGCCGATCCCGCGCTCGCGGGCCCCAGACGGTAGGGGCCCGATCCGAGCCGGCCTTCGAGCAGCGATAGGCTCTCCTCGCCCACGTGCCATTCGTCCCTCTTCTCTGACAGCACCCACCCGACGCGGGAGGCCATCGAAGGGCCCGCTTCGGCGGCGAGCCCGGCCAGCTCTTCCACGTCGAGATACACGAATGCGGTCAGGCTGCGCACCGCCTCCTCGACCCCTCCCGCCAGAGCGGGTCTCCCCAGGCAGTCGACCACCGTCTGCTCCCTGGTCGTGGCAAGGTACGTGCCTGTGGGCAGTCTCATTGCCCTCGATCTTGCATTCCCCACCGGGCCGCAGGGGCGGTAGGCGACACCGCGGAAGTCAAACCCTGTCCTCACCACATCCGAGCGGAAGCGGCACACGAACCCTGCGTTGTGCGCGACGCCGTACGCCTCGAGGGCTGAGTGGTACGAGACGACCGCGCCGGCGTCGAGCGCTGCGACAACCTCGAACTGGTCCACGGGGGCGTCCTCGAACCGCCCGCGGTTGGAGACGAGGAGGCCGCGGCGTACGCGCTCCACAGCTCCGGACCTCACGGCGCGGCGCAGCTGCTCCTCGGCCGCAGCCGCGGAGTCCATGGCCTCGAGGAGCGAGGGCGTGGTGAACACGTGGTGGCTGTCTATATAGTCAGAGAACTTCATACTGCTGAGTATATCATGAAACCCCAATCAATGATTGGGGTTTCAATGAGTTATCAGCAGCAAATCGCATTGCAAGACCTCGAACAAGCGGCAGCGTGCTTCTCTGTGGACGGGTCGCGTTGCCTCGCCACGCAGTTAAGTCAACGAAATCTACCCCTTTGGCTTCGCCCCTTTGATATCGGTGAACGGGTCGACTCCGTACCCGATTACCTTCCACGCATCCGGCTCCCACTCTGCTGCCGGGTCAGCTCCGTCGAACCGCGAAAAGCGAATTGCTGCGCTCCACGATTCATTCTGGAAACGGAGCCTTATTCTCGCAAGAGCTACCGCAGCAGCAGGCCTGTCTATCTCCTCGATCTCGTATTCTTCGATCGGATGGGGCGAGTAAAGCTCCCTCGCCTGTCCTGCAAGCGTGCCGGGCGACATATTCACAATGCTTGGGAAAAACGATCCCAAGACTCCGTAGTTCTTCGCCCTCCAAGCCTCCAAGAAGCCGTTGCAGCTTCTCAGGACCTCATCGTCCGGGCTGGCGGGGTGCTCAAGATTTACCCGGTGCTTCTTCCAGGCCTTCAACCTCATGTCATTCTCGGCGTTTCGGGGCTGTATCAGAAGCCCCTTGCCCCCTGCGTTAGGCTTACAGGTACAGCAATCCTCTCAAAGCCACAAAAAAGCGCCGCGGAACCATGTCCGGAGCGCCTCTCTATTCAAGCGTTTTCGCAGCTAGAAGGCCTAACGGTTACTCCCGCTCGATCGTCGCATAGCCCGTTTTCATGTACTCAGCAGGGTGGGTGAGCTGGGGCTTCCTCCACTATCCTATCGCGAAAGCCGTGTAGCCACCATGTAGTCAGCACTGGCTACATGCTCTGTAGTCACTCGGGGAGAGTGTTTTCGCCCGACCGAAGAGTGACACGCTTGACCTGCGAAAGCACAGTTCGATTGTGCGCAACTGACTACATAGGTGGAAGTGGTGCCGACGGGGTGGGGCGCTCACTGACCTAAGAGTGACGATTCCCGAATGAAAAGTAACAGCTCTGAACTGGGGAAATGAGGCTTTCAGCTCATCGGGTGACTACATACCTATTGTTTATGATGAGGCTTCGTCGTCGCGAGTAGATGAGTTTCAAATTCACATGCCTCGTCGCAACAAAACCTCGCTAATCGCATGTGCTCCTCAGAGGTTGGCTCTTTTCCCGATTATGCGAACAGCGTCCATGGCATCCACCACTGAGACCGCGGAGGCATATGGATTCAGACGCGTATACGCGCTCCATATGCGGGCAATTTCATCGGAGCCTTCAATCTCTCGACTAACAAGCTCATAGTCTTTCATAATGTCTGAGGAACCGCGATGCTCCGACGTCCGCTGTACAGCCTCCCGCAGCGTCTCCCAGTCAATCGTCTGTTCGTACAGTCTTACGAGCGTGGCGAGGTCGTACAGATCTCGGGCACGCGTGGTAGCGACACCACGCTTCACTACCGCCTCGAACTTCTCTGCGATACACGTCTCTAACGGGTACGACATCAAATGAATCGACCCCTCCCCGAACAGGGTGGGGAACTGGTATTCAATCTCCCTCGGGGTGATGACGTCACCCGTCGTGACATCAACCTTCAATGGCGTCCTCATACGCCCGAATGTCGCAGTCAGATGCGCACGCAATCCGCCGTAGTCGTCGTCCTCGCGGATGGGCTCTACTCGCTCGAACGCAAAGGCAATCCCATCTCCCAGGTTGATGGAACAAATATCTCGCATGGCGGCCGAAACTGTCTCCTCGCTCACCGTCAGAGCTCTAATAGTCGCGTCTAAATCCATGGTGGTGCGCTGCGCCACGCCAATCATCGAGGAAAGAAGCAGCCCTCCCTTGATGACGAAGTGTTCACGGTACTGCGTCCTCTCTAGTCTCATAAGAAGGTGCTCGAAGAAATAGCGCTGCATGATCTCCTGGGCGGAAAGGTCGTGCTCCTTCGCCAGAGCCTTCGCTTTGCCTCTCAGGCTCGCATCATCGTTGAGAATTGTCATGACAGCACCTCCAAGTACGTCTGAATCTCTGCGGTTGCGTTCATGGCCTTCGCATAGCGCATCAGCTGGGGCAAGTCCTTCTCGGGAGAGTCAAAGTACGCATTCATGGCCTGTCCGAGAAGTTGGGTGTCAGCCTCGCCGCGTCTGCGCGCCATCACGAGGTCACAGATGCTGCGTTCGCGGTCGTGAAGCAGCAGCGGTGTGCCCGCGGGAGACTCGCCTTGCACTACACCCAGACCATAGAGCCCCTTGCCCTCATGCGAGACAAGGCAGTTGGGGAACTCCCCTACTATGCCATCTTCCTTGTATCCCCGGGGGAGCGAGACCTCGTACACACCCGGCACGATATCAGTCATGCCGTGGAGGTAGAGCGAGCTACTGCAGCGAAAGACGACCTTCGGCCAGCGAAGCGAGATGACGGCGAAGTCATCTAGCGGTGTGTCCGCGAGTGCGAAGACCCCACGGCTCTCCTTGACCGCTACGCCCTGGGAGACGAGCAGCTGCAACATGCTCGATGAGAAGCCCGCCTCACGTGCCTGTTTGGTGGTGATGCGACCGGCGCTTTCATGCATGAACTCTATGAGGGCGTCCTTCTTCGTTTTTCCTCCAATGGTAAGACATACGGCACTTATACTTATAATATCGTATATATTGCCATGGTCTTAGATGCGATTAGATAATTTAAGGCTTGCATGGGGGCGCAGAAAAAACATTTCAGGCGTGTTGGTGTAGGCGCGCATAGCTACACGGAAATTATTTGACATAAGCAAGCAGACGTTTTCTGCGCACTTTTCACTGTGCTACCAAAGTGTTATCCCTTACATGGGTTCTTGCTCATATAAAAGATTTGGGGCTTGCCTAGTTTAGGGGTCTCTCCCGAAACTCCTTGAGAAGAAACTTGTACATGTCCCGCCCCCTCATGTTGAACCTGAACTCGCATTCCTTGAGATGGAGGTAGAAGTCCTCCTTGGCTATCCCCTGGTATTTTACCAGCCT
>RQYE01000010.1 GCA_004010535.1 Coriobacteriales bacterium OH1046
GGGCGGGCGCGGAGGGGTTCGGGCTGGAGATACCGTCGGTATCGGCTGCCTCCCCACCGCATACCGCGCGCTTGATCTCGCTCGTGTTGCGGGCGATGACGACGGTGAGGATGATGAGCTCGTAGCTCACGCGCAGAAGAAGCTCGACGACCACCAGGAAGATCGCGCCGGCGATGAGAGCAGCGAGGAAGGTCCCGATACCGTCGAACAGCGAGGCGATGACACCGGAGACGAAGGCTAGTGCGATGAAGATGGCGAGGAAGAGGTAGAGCGCCTTCATGACCTTGTCGATGATCAGCGTGTCGAAGCGCAGGAAAGGACCCCAGGTGGCCTTATCCTGCGGTTTGAAGCGCAGGGAGCTTCCATCGTGCACATAGCGCTTGTAGCCCATGACCGTGAGCACGATCGAGGCGATGAACGAGACCAAGATGAGCGCTCCGAAGAATGCACTGCCTTCGTAACCATAACCGTAATACGACATCTTTCCTCCAAACGATCGGGATGCGCGAACAACTATAACGATACCTCAATCGCGGCGGCGGTGCGGCTGGGATGGAGACATCGCGGGCATCTGATAGCATGGTGGATACGATGCGGGGATGGTGCTTGCGTCTCGAGAAGGGGGAGGGGTTTTGAGGAATCTGCTGGTGACAGGCGGTGCGGGATTCATCGGCTCCAATTTCGTCCAGTGGGTTGCCGAACACGAGCCCGGCCTCCACGTGACGGTGCTCGACAAGCTGACCTATGCGGGCAGGCGCGAGAACCTCGCGGGCGCGCCCGATGGGCTCCTCACCTTCGTTGAGGGCGATATCTGCGACGGGGTGCTTCTCGACGAGCTCGTCGCGCGCGCGGATGCGATCGTGCATTTCGCTGCGGAGACGCATAACGACAATTCCATCTCGGATCCCGCCCCCTTCGTACGCGCCAATGTCGAGGGGACCTTCCATGTGCTCGAGGCGGCCCGAGCCCACGACGTGCGCCTCCACCATATCTCGACCGACGAGGTGTTCGGCGATCTCGCCCTCGACGATCCGGTCCGATTCACCGAGGAGAGCCCGTATCGCCCCTCGAGCCCCTACAGCTCGACCAAAGCCGCCTCCGACCTGCTCGTGCGTGCGTGGGTGCGCACCTACGGCGTGCGCGCCACCATCTCGAACTGCACCAACAACTACGGTCCGCGCCAGCATGTCGAGAAGCTCATCCCGCGCACGATCACGGCCCTTCTCTGCAACGAGAGGCCCAAGCTCTATGGCGATGGGCGCAACGTGCGCGACTGGATCCATGTCGACGATCACTCCTCTGCGGTCTGGGAGATCCTCACGCGCGGGCGCATCGGCGAGACCTATCTCATTGGCGCGGGCTGCGAGAAGAGCAATCGCGAGGTCATGCAGGCCATCCTCTCCGCCATGGGATGTCCCGGGGATGGATTCGACCGGGTTTCCGACCGGCCCGGTCACGACCTGCGCAGCGCCGTCGATGCCTCCAAGCTGCGTTGCGAGCTCGGGTGGGAGCCGATGCATACGGATTTCTCCGCAGGCTTGGCAGAGACCATCGCCTGGTACCGCGATCACGAATCCTGGTGGCGCCCCGACAGGGAGGCAGCCGAGCGCAGATATGCCGCCCAAGGTTCCTGACTGCGGGGAGCGGGCAGACCGTCTCGGGTTCGCCACACGTTCCCTTGAGACGGTTACCCATCAAGCTTCTGATCTGGGCACATAGGAATTCCACCACATTCCGGTCGGCAAAATGTGGTGGGAGCGGAACAGCCTAAGGCCAACATCCCGACTTCCTCAGCAGATTTTAGAGAACAGGCAATCTGACCTGCGGATAGTCTCAGATTTCCGTGATTATTCTGCATGTGGTATGTCGCTCTTGGCCGCCTTGTCCAGGATTTCCCCGGCCTTGCCCGTGCGCAGATTCTTGAGTTCGAGATCCTCGAGTCCACGGCCTCGACGAGGGTGTCCGACTCGTTCGGTGGTCGAAGACCCACCAGTTGGCGTCGACGTTGGCGCAGGCCATGGCCGCAATCTCCTCTCGGGTGCTCGAGCACGGCAGGTCGCTCCGAGCTCGAGCAGGCGCAAGACGGCGAGCGCTCTGCAGCAGGCCGGGAAATGCGCTCCTATATGCCCGGGATCCATACGGTGTATGGAGAAATCCAAGGGTTTTGTGCCTAGACGGTAATGCAGGGGAAATTATGTGCAGAGAGCTTGGTTGTTTTGGTAGTATATCGCATGGGGCCTTTCGACTCCTTGCGGAGAAGGAGCGTCTTCAAAGCGGCTACTCGTCTCTCCCGGAAAACCGCCGGGAGGAGGTCGCTCAAAGAATGAATCTTGGGGACCTTCAAGGGCGAGGAATGGCAAGGCATTTCGCACATACGGGTGACAGGCAGGGCGGTGCCGGGCGGCGGCTTCCGTCTCATACCGGGCCCGCAGCCGGAATCCCCGCCGAGCCCGACGCTTCCGCAGAGGCCCGCCCTTCCACCAACGGAATCGAATCCCCGGCGCAAGCCGAAGCGAGAAGGCGAGGAACCGCGATCCTATGACCCTGCTAGAACTCATAGAGCTGCTGAAGAAGAGGCTTGCGCTGGTTATAGCGCTGCCCGTTGCCTTCGGGCTCATCTCAGCCGTGTACTGCTTCCTGTTCATGCCCAACGAGTACACGGCAACCACCAGCATGTACGTGCTCTCCACCCATACCGGCGATACCGCCAACGTTGCCAGCTCCGACCTCTCCGCATCCCAGATGATAGCCAACGATGTGGCCAAGCTCTTCACATCGGACCGCATCACGCGCGAGACGCTCGAGGCCACCGGCCTCGACTCCCTCTCAGAGTACGATGTGAGCGTGGAGAGTTCCACCACCACGCGCGTCATCACCCTGCGCGTGACCGGCCCCGATCCCCGGAACGCGGCTGGTATCGCCAATACCATGGCGGATAGGGTGTCGGATATCGCGCGGGAGGTCATGGGCATCGAGGCCGTGAACGTGCTCGATGCGGCCCAGATCCCCACCAGCCCCAGCGGGCCCCGGCGCTTCATGTACGTTGCCGTGGCCTGCATGGCGGGCCTTTTCACGGCGGTTGCCATCGTGGTGCTCGCAGATACGCTCGATACCCGCGTGCGCAGCGCCGACGAGATCTCCGACCTTCTGGGCACGCCCGTCATCGGCAGGTTCCCGGCGATGAGGAAGGGGAGGTAGGGGCATGGCAAAGAAGAAGCCGTTCGTCGGCGAGGACCGCACCATCCAGAATGCCGCGCAGACGCTGCTCGCGAACATCCGGTTCGCAAGCGTGGACGATCCCGTGCGCGCGCTCGTGGTGACCTCCTCGGTGCCCAACGAGGGCAAGACCACCGTCTCCATCGAGCTGGCCCGTGCCATCGCCGCAGGCGGACGCACGGTGCTTCTGGTGGAATGCGATATGCGCCGGCGCTCGCTCGCAGCCGTGCTGGGGGCGCATCCGCAGAGCGGCCTCTACGGCGTGCTCGCGGGTACGAGCGACCTCACCTCCAGCGCCGTCTCCGTCGAGAAGAACTTCTGGTTCCTCGATGTCGAGCCGCACATCCCCAATCCGCCCGACATCATCGCCTCCAAACGGTTCCGCCGTTTCGTGGAGGATGCCAAGGCGCGCTTCAACTACGTGATCTTCGACACCCCGCCGCTGGCCGCCTTCGTCGATGCCGCCGTGCTCTCCACGACGGCCGATGGCACGGTGATGGTGGTGCGCGAGAATTTCGCCAAGCGCTCGGAGGTCGTCGACGCCTATACGCAGCTGGAGAACGCCGGCGCCAACGTGGTGGGCGTGTGCATGAACTACTGCAAGGAGGAGCGCAGCGAGTACTACTACGCCTATTACGACAAGCAGGGCAATCGCGTGAAGGCCGCCGATTCCGATGAGGACGATGAATCCGGGGGGCTCCTGCCGCTCCCCGCGCAAGGTCGCATGCACCGCGTGCACCAGCACGCGCAGACGCGGGGCGAGCTCGAGGCATCGTTGCGGCGCAACGCCGTCTCCGGCTCGGGTGCGGGCATGCCCGTCAATCGCACGAGGCCATCGCAGCAGCATGCCACCTCGCCCGATACCGCAGCGGGGAAGGATCTTTAGCCATGCGCGATATCCACAGCCACATACTCCCGGGCGTGGATGACGGTGCGCGTGACCTCGACGAGAGCCTCGCCATGATCGCCGCGGCCAAGGCTGTCGGCGTGACGGAGATCGTCTGCACGCCGCACTGCCGCGACCCCTACTTCGATTACGACGCCATGTGGAAGGCATACGATCTGCTCGTGGCGCATGCGGACGGGTTCCCGCTGCAGATGGGCTTCGAGGTGAACCATGCCAAGCTCATGGACCTGGGCATGCAGTGGGTGGATTACCTGCATTTCGACGGCTCGAACGAGTTTCTGCTGGAGCTTTCGAGCCGTGCCACCGAGGTGGAGTTCGCCGATTACGAGCGCACCATCTTCGAGCTGCAGGGCAGGGGCTACGAGGTCATCATCGCGCATCCCGAGCGCTACCGCGCCGTGCAGAAGAACGTGGAGCTGGCCGAGCGGCTGGCGCGCATGGGCTGCAAGCTGCAGGCGAGCGCCGACTACATCGACGGCGGCAGGCTGGGACGCGAGAAGAAGCCCGCGCGGCGGCTGTTCGAGCAGGGCCTCTACGACTGCATCGCGAGCGATGCGCACTACCCGGCCCACTACGACAGCCTGAGGCGTGCGCTGGAGGAGGACGGAGGAGATCTGGCAGGCTAGCTTCTTCCGCTGAGCTTATCGGCAGACGATGACCTCAGCGCAGGAAACTGCACGCCCGAGAGGGCACCGACATATCCACCGGAGCGGGCAATCGTCGCCACGCGCGTTGTCCTATCGGTCGGAGAACGATTCTTCTCCACATGGCTGCGGCCTCGGGCGAAGCGTACAGTACGATTCCCCTGCGTGCCGTGTTTGAAGGGGTGGGTGGGAGTGCCGAAGCCTCGGCTCTATGTGATCCAGGTCATGGGCGGGCAGGAGGAGCACACCAAAGCACTCGTGCTCAAGCTGCTCGCGGACGTTGCGAGCGATTGCTACACGCCCGCCTACGAGTGCGCCCGCAAGGTGGGCGGCGTGTGGCGGCGGGTGAGCAGGACGCTCTTCCCGGGCTACGTGTTCGTGGAGACGAGCGACCCCGCCGGCCTGCGCGACCGGCTGGGCGAGATCCCCGCGTTCGCCCGGCTGCTCGGCGCATCGGATGAATCGTTCCTGGCGCTCACGGACGACGAGGTGGCGTGGCTCAACGCGTTTGCCAATGTCGAGACGCATGTGGTGGAGATGTCGGAAGGGGTCATCGAGGGCGACCGCATCTTGGTGACCAAGGGTCCCTTAAAGGGACATGAGGGATTGATCCGCAAGGTCGACCGCCATAAGCGGCTGGCCGAGCTGGAGATAGGCATGTTCGGGCGCGAGAAGCGCGTGAGGATTGGACTGGAGATTGTCCGGAAGAGAAGTGAGTAGAGAAGATGAGGCGGTTGCGGCATGACCATGGAAGACAACTTAGCAACATGTTCGCTGCTTTCCGTTTCCGACAAATCGTTAAGCTTGGAATCTGCCAAAGCTGATATTACCCCCATACCAAAACCCGGTTCAGCCGAGTTCGCGCGTCTGTGCCGTGCACTCGATCATCGCTCTTTCGGTTACCGTGTCATCAAGCGTCTCTTCGACATTGTCTTCAGCGCATGCGTTGTTATCGTAGGCTTTATCCCAAGCGTTATCCTATCCATTGCTGTTGCGGCGGAAACGAAGGGCTCTCCTATCTATTCTCAGATGCGTGTGGGCAAGCACGGGAAACCCTTCCGCATTTATAAGTTTCGCTCAATGGTTGCCGATGCCGATGATGTAGGTAAATACTTTACCCCTGAGCAGTTGGTTGTCTGGAAGCGTGAACGTAAAGTCGACAATGATCCTCGCATTACCAAACTAGGACGAATAATCCGTGAGACTTCGATTGATGAGCTGCCGCAGTTTCTGAATGTGTTGTCTGGTCAAATCTCAATCATAGGCCCTAGACCCATTACCTACGATGAATTGCGCGAATTCGGCGATGATGCTGCGTTACTGTGTAGCCTGCCAGGGGGGGTTACGGGGTTGTGGCAGGTCTCGAAACGCAACGATGCAACTTTCGAGAGCGGCGAACGCCAACGGATCGAGTTGGAGTATGTGCGCAAAGCAGGTCTTGTCATGGATGCGAAGTGTTTCTTTGGAACCTTTGGAGCCATATTTGGCAAAAACAGGAGTGGGCGATAGGTATGCGATATCAGCCCTACAGCTTCCTGCTCAGCATCTACGGGAAAGAAAAGCCTCAGTATCTGAGGGAGGCTCTCGACAGCATGCTCTCGCAGACCGTCGCCCCCTCTGAGATCGTCATGGTCAAGGATGGCCCGCTTACTTTAGAACTCGATGCAGTCCTTGACGAATACGACTCCGCCAACCCCGGCCTCTTTAAGTTTGTTGCCTATGATGAGAACCGCGGTTTGGGATATGCCCTCTCGCGGGGCATCCTCGCGTGCTCAAACGAGATCGTCGCCCGCATGGATACCGATGACTACTCTTTTTCCGACCGCATTGAGCGTCAGCTCGCTGAGTTCGAAGCAGATCCCGAGCTCGACATGCTAGGAGCGCAGGTCTACGAGTTCATCGAGTCGCCTGATAAGCCCATCTCTGTATCGAGTCTGCCGCTCGACGAGGTGGGTATTGCCGCCTACTCCAAGCGGCGCAATCCCTTCAGACATACACCGATGATGTATAAACGATCTCGTGTGCTTGAGGCGGGTAACTACAGTGCAGACTTCCTGTTCTTCGAGGACTGGGACCTCTTTAATCGCATGTTGGCGCATGGCAACAAGGGTCGCAACCTCTGTGCACCACTTGTTGCCATGCGCATTAATGCCGACTTTTTCGATCGCCGAGGAGGACGTAGTTATCTTCCACACATCTGGAAGTTCAAGATTGAGCAATTGAGAAGGGGCTATTTTTCTCCCTTCGATTTCTGTGCATCATTCATCCCGCACGCTCTCGTGTGCCTGATGCCCAATGGGCTCCGGTCGTTGGTATATACGAAGATGCTGAGGAAGAAGGCAAATGCTTAGGATTCTTCATGCCGTTCCGGACATGAACTCCGGCGGTATCGAGAACTATATTATGAACATGTACCGGAATATCGATAGGGATACTATCCAGTTTGATTTCCTAGTCCATCATGCGGGCCGTGCTCTTTTCGACGATGAGATTGAAGAACTCGGCGGTTGTATACACCGTCTGCCTGTCCTTGACAACAAAAACCTTTTTACCTATAGAAAGCAGCTTAACGAGCTGTTCGTCCAAGGCGATTGGCCTATCATCCATGGCCATGCGGCAAGTCTTGCCGGGTTCTACCTCGGGGCAGCAGAGCGTGCAGGCGTTCCTGTGCGCATTGCACACAGCCACGGCGCGTCGTTTCTTCGTACGCCAAAGGGCTACGCAAAACGACTGCTTTTCAAAGAAGCGAAACGTTATGCGAATGTTCGTCTCGCATGCTCCACGGAGGCGGGTCGATATTTGTTTGGAAAAGACATCTTCCATCTTGCGAAAAATGCAATTTCGACGATGCGTTTCTCCTTCGACGACGCGGCGAGAGTTTGCGTGCGTAGTCGGCTCGGTCTTGGCGACGACGACCTCCTTATCGGTCATGTAGGGAGATACAACCTGCAGAAGAATCATGAGTTCCTCGTTGATGCGTTCTTTGAGCTCGAAAAAGTGAATCCAAAAGCAAGGTTGCTGTTAGTCGGGACGGGTGAGACGGAGCACAAGGTACATGAGCGGGTTAACAAGCTTGGATTTGCCGACAAAGTTATCTTCCAGAGCGTGACTGACGAGCCCGAGTCTTTTTATGCGGCGATGGACATCTTCGTTCTTCCGTCGCTTTTTGAGGGACTTCCCCTCGTTGGCATCGAGGCGCAGTGCAGCGGTCTGCCGTGTGTCTTCTCTTCGGAGGTCACCCGTGAGGTTGCCATATCCGACCTTGCGTCTTTTCTCCCTCTTGACGAAGGCCCCGCAGCATGGGCTGAGTTCATCGCGAAGACGCCACGCTGTGCGTCGAGGAAGGACTATGCCTCCTGCCCTGCGGATTACGGGTTCGATTGTGTTGAGAACGCGAAGGTTATGAGCCGCTTCTATCTCGAAATCTTTGAGAAGGGGGTTGGTTCTGTTGGCCCCTTACTGGGCTAGTCTTCTGCTTGCTGTTGGTTTTATGCTCTTGGCCCAGAGAGGCGTCGAGGTCGGTGGCGAGTCTGTTCTGAAGAAGTGGGATGCCCGGAATGGACGTTCCTATATGCGATGGGGCGTCGTGGCGTCTGCGCTTGTCTTCGTGTGCCTTACGGGTTTTCGTTACGGTATTGGACAGGATTACTTCTATGCTTACATCCCCTATTTCGAGCGCGTCCGTACTGGCTTGGAACAAGGTGACTTAGAGGTCGGGTTCTTCGCGCTCAACTGGTTAGTATCAAGGTTTACCAACGATCCGACGCCCGTGTTCCTGTTTTGTTCCGTCCTATTCTTCGGTTTCTCGTATGCTGCCGTCATGAGGGAATCGTCTCACCCTGTGCTGAGTGTATTCTTGCTCTTCGGGATGTCGTACTTTTTCATCTTTATGAATGCCATGCGACAGATGACAGCCGTCGCGATTCTGCTTTTTTCGCTCAGGCACATCGAAGAGAAGAAACTCGGGTCTTTTCTCGCCTGCATCGTCTTTGCCTGCACTTTCCACACTAGCTCGGTTCTTTTTGTCTTGATGTACTGGCTTCCGAAAGCAAGGATTAACATCTCTGTGTGCCTTCTTTCGGTCTTGTGTTTCTTCCTCTTCAAGACGCAGATCGCCAATTTCGTCAATTCGATCATTGCCCAGACGTCATACGCCGGGTATGTCGGATCTGTATTTGATACTGGCCAGACTGGCAACGTAATCATCGCGATGAACATAGTGATCCTGCTATTTTCCACTATTGTCCCACGACTTAACGGCGGAGAATATTCCGATCGTTACCGCCTTCTGCTGTGGTGCCAGCTTATCTGCACTCTTATTGCAATACTCTCCGGTGCCATCCCTCTTTCTCAGAGGGTGCGTTGGATCTTCTCGTTGCCATCTATCATCCTGCTCCCATTAGCAGTTGACTCCATTGGGAACTTGCGTATCCGTTTTCTCGTACAGGCATCAATTGTCATCCTCTATATCGTCTATATCGCAATAACTATCGGCATGTGGAATGGCAACAATGTGGTTCCCTACCAATGTGTGTTCTTTAGGAACGGCGTATGAGTAAGCTGCTGATCTCAGTCATTGTTCCTGTGTACAATGTCGAGAATTATCTTTGCGAATGCTTGGATAGCATACTTGCCCAAGATGAGGAGCGTTTCGAACTTGTTGCGGTGAACGACGGTGCCACGGATTCTTCTCGAGAAATCCTTGCTGAGTACGCTGATCTTGATAGCAGGGTTCGCATTGTCGATCAAGAAAACAAAGGCCTTGCCAGCGCGCGCAACGCTGGAATCGACGCGGCTGTCGGTGAGTACGTTGCCTTTGTCGACTCCGATGACTTCGTCGCTCCTAGTTACCTCTCAAAGATGCTCTCCAACGCCAGAGCTTGTGACGCTGATGTATCTATCTGCGGTAGGATTATCTATGGTGATGGTGCGTCGCGGCATCATAAACGGCCGAGATTCTCGAAGAGGGTTCTCGGCCCCGCAGAGGCTGTGCGGGCATTAAACTCCTTTGCGTCGTTCGACATGTCTATGTGTGGGAAACTATTTCGTGCCGATCTGTTCGAAGGTATCGAGTTTCCGGTGGGAAAGAACTCTGAGGACCAATTCGTCTGCTATAAGCTGCTTTTCAAAGCGGTCCGTACTTTCTATGAAGATGTTCCTCTGTACTACTATCGCCAACGAGCGGGCAGCATCTCACGGGGCTCGCATGTAAACACATTTCCAATCGAGGCGTCACATGAACAGCTTGCGACGCTGCGGAAACAGCGACCCGAGCTTACCTATGTGGGTGAGACATCCTGCTTCTTCTCGCAGGTCGCTGTTTATAACGCCTTTGCGATTCGTGGATGTGAGTTGCCCGAGGACATCTCGGCGACGATTCGCGAAGAGATGGGTTCCTATCTGGATTCCGTTCTCAAGAATCCTGACATTCCAAAGATGAAGAAGGCACAGGCGCTCGTATTCCTGTTCGCTCGCCCACTCTACAGGCGTTTTTACCTATCCCGGAGGGGCTGACATGATGAAGGTTGCTATTATTACCCTTCATACCGTCTCAAATTACGGATCCTGCCTGCAGGCCTATGCCACACAGATGATCTTCGATGGGCTTGGGTTCGAGGCTGAGATTGTGGACTATTATCGTAAAGATAACCTTCCCGAATACGCTGTCGAAAAGGCATTCAACGGTCGACGCCTGCGGAAATACCGGGACGTCTGGAAGAAGGCCCCGCAGCTTAAAAAAGCGCTTTCCATGCCTATGGGCATCATCGTCAAACGGCAACGCAAACCCTTTGATGATTTTAGGAAAAAGTATCTCAACCTCTCAGAGCATATGTATAGATCTGCTGAGGAGCTAGAGAAGAATCCTCCTGAGGCTGACATATATTGCACTGGCAGTGACCAAGTCTGGAATAGCATCTGGAACCAGGGCTTCGAGGAACCCTTCTATCTAACCTTTGCACCCGAGGGAAAGAGACGCATTGCCTTTGCGGCGAGTATCGGACGCGAGTTTATCGATGAGTGGGAGAAGCCCCTCATGCGGGATGCGCTCTCGAAGTACTCTGCGATTTCCATGCGAGAGGCTTCCGGTGTGGCAGTTCTCAATAGCCTGGGGTTTCCAGACGCCGAGCTCGTGCTCGATCCCACGCTCATGCTTACCAAGGATGAATGGTCAAAGATCGCTACAATGCCCGCCAGTGTCAAGGAGCCATACATCCTCGTCTATCAATTGAACAAAGATGACAAGCTTGTCTCATATGTTGAATCGGTTGCACCCAAATACAACATGGGTGTCGTGAAAATCTCCTATGGTATCTACGATATGATGAAATCAGCGAAGACGCTTATTGCGCCGAGCGTTAATGACTTCATAGGCCTCTTCCTGAACGCTTCGTATGTGATTACCGACTCGTTTCACGCCACCGCATACTCACTGAACTTCGGAGTTCCCTTTACGACGATCGCTCCCGAGCGGTTTAGCACGCGTATCGCCACCATTCTCGCCCTGACCGGGACGGAGGACAGGATGCTCAGCAGTGCTGATGATATGGCGATGTTCGAGCGTCCGATTGACTTCACCCGTGTTGCGGCTAGGCTTAGCGCAAAGCGCGAGAGCAGCATGGCGTTTCTCAGGGAAGCGTTGGCGTAGCAGATGGCTGATAAGTCCTTGGATAGCGACTCAACATTCCTCGCCTTTGCGAGGTCGACGGGCATTTTCTTCATCGGTAATTCCATGAGCAAGGTCATCACTCTTTTGCTCATTCCGCTTTATACCAATACTCTTCCTGCTGAGGACTACGGATATTACGATCTCTCCATCACTTACATTACCTTGCTCACGTCCTTCTTGTACTGCGACATTTGGTCAAGTGTCATGAGGGTAATGCGTGACGATTTGAAAGGCGAGGCTCCTTGGAGGGTTGTAACCGCCGGCTGGTCTATATTTGGCGGTTCAACGCTTCTATATATCATGATAGCATTAACAGCTTCGCTCTTCGTCAACGTACCCTGTCTCGGCCTTATTCTGCTCTATGGCGTGACATCCAATGTGCAGTCGATGTTTTCTTGTATTGCTCGTGGCAGGGGTAACAATGTTGACTTTGCTGTATCAGGGGTTATGTGTACGCTTGTCAATGTGGGGTTCAATTTACTTCTGATTTTGGCATGCGGACTCGGTTACGAGGCCCTTTATGTGTCTTATGCTGCCGGATTTATGGTCCAGTGCCTCTATCTTTACCTTCGTATGAGCATGTGGCGGCATTGTGCACTTCCCAGTTGGCGGCAGGTGAAGGAGCTTCTCGTCTACTCCGCTCCGCTTGGTATCAACTCGGTTGCCTACTGGCTCCTCACTAGTCTGAGTCGTGTCGTCGTATCAACGGTTCTCTCACTTGCAGCGAATGGTGTATTCGCTATCGGCTCCAAATTCGGCTCGACAATCGCGCTTGCCACTACCTGTTTCACCCTTGCTTGGCAAGACATCGCCTTCACGAAGGAAATGCGACCGGCACCCTTTTACTCCCGTGCCGTGACGAAGTACTCCGGCTTTCTTCTAACATGTACCGCTATCTTGCTTCCCTCAATCGCCCTGTTTTTCCCGTTGCTCGTAGGATCGGACTATTCGGAGGCCTACTCTATCATTCCATCGTTTCTCTGGATTGCTGTCGTGAGTGCCATCTCGACATTCATCGGTAATATCTTTTATGTTATCAAGGATACAAGGACTATTGGCGTGTCCATGGTTATATCGTGTCTTATCAACATCCTGCTTGTGTATCCTATGACGATAGGTATGGGATGCCTCGGCGCAAACCTGTCGGTACTTGTAGCATTCGTTGCCAACATTGCAATTCGCATCGTCATACTTGGCAGGAAGATAGGCCTCAGACTTTTTTGGAATGAAATCCTCCTACCCCTCTGCCTGCTTTCCCTCTGCTCTATAGCCTACTTCGTTGGCGGGGCAGTGGCCAACGGAGTCTCTCTTTTTATCGCGATTATCGGTTTCTCCTTCCTTTATCAAGACAAGGTGACACTACTCATCTCTTCTCTTGGCGGACGGTTCTTGAGGAGGTAAGCATCTATGGAATTCCGCGAGCCAATCAAAATCCTCGCAGTGCGTGATCGAGATATCGAGGCTCTTGAACGAGCCGCATCAGGCGGCGCATTTTCGGTTCTTGCCCGACCTATCATTGAGGCAAAAGGCGTTGTTTTCGGTGCAAGAATGTTCGATGGCGGCGAAGTCCGTCATGTTGCCGCGAGGAGTCTTGATGAGGTCTCTACATTGCAAGGCAGCGCTTATGTCCAAAGTGACACATCGGGTGTGTATTGCGAAGTTGCGAATGCCGTTCAGGCTGGTATCCCCACGCTGTTCGTCGGGACGCCCTGCCAATGTGCCGCCGTTGTCTCCTATTTGAAGGCTAGGAAAAGTATCGTTGATCTTGAGAGCTGCAACAACCTCATAGTTTGCGACTTGATTTGCCATGGGGTTCCAAATGCCGAGCTGTTCCACTCGTACCAAGTATGGCTTGCACGTAAGTGCAGGACCGATGACGGTGTTCATTCGTTTAAGTTCCGCACGAAGCGCAACGGATGGGGACTCTACTACTACTACTACTACTATCGGAATGGCAGAAAACACGAAGTCTGCGAACCTGGTGACTACGACCCATATTATGCCTCCTTCCTTCGTGGTGAGACGTATAGAGAATGCTGCTACAGATGTCCGTTTGCAAGGCGCGAACGAGTGACAGATTTCACCATAGGAGATTACTGGGGTATAGAGTCCATTCATCCAGATTTTTATAATTCCAAGGGCGTGTCCGTGGTCTTGGTAAATACGGAGAAGGCCTTGCATTATTTCGACGATTACGCTGCGATGGGCTGCGATCATATACTCTCTGATTTAGATTCTGCTGTCCGTGAAAATCACAATCTGAATGCTCCAACGAAAAGGCCAATCTCTCGCGATTCGTTTCTTGTGGCAATTGAACAGCGGAGAGT
Source organism: Coriobacteriales bacterium OH1046 (assembly GCA_004010535.1). Taxonomy (GTDB): domain Bacteria; phylum Actinomycetota; class Coriobacteriia; order Coriobacteriales; family Atopobiaceae; genus RUG721. The sequence continues at coordinate 13,762 of RQYE01000010.1, forward strand.
TGAAGGGGATATGGATGTGCTGTTCGACAAAGATCTCAAGCCGAAGAAAAGTGTGAAACGATTTGTAAAGCGTCTCCTGCCGGCTGGGACATTCAGCGCACTCAAGCGTGCCGTGAAGATGGTGACACGATGACGAGGACATTTACTGTGAACGACATCAAAATAACGGGCATGTGCTGCGGATGTGCAGCCTGTTTGGCAATATGCCCCAAGCAGGCTATTGAGATGGGAGTGGACAGCTACGGGTACTCGGTTCCCATGCTTAACGAAACGGTATGCGTTGAGTGTGGGCTGTGCATGACGTGTTGCCCCATGAGGGCAGCTGCTTGTGGATACGATGATCTGGGAATTGTGGGGTGATGCTTGCAATCGTCGCCGATATCCATATACTTAAAAGATTTTGGCAGAGCCTTGTCAACTGATAATAAAGATGGATAAGAAGGGGATTGCGGCGGGAATCCTGAATCGAATATCCTACGCTACTAGCCCCAAATCCAATCGCATCCGCAGGAGAACTCCATCTTCGACCCCTCGAAGAAACCCTTGCGTCTCGCGTTGCCGGGGCTGCATCCCTTGCAAGGCATCGACCTCACTGGGCCATGCCCCCCGCATATCCTCATCCACCCGGTCCAGCAGTGACCGCTCCAATTGTTGCATATCAAGGGATGGTTACCTCCTTGGAGTCACTTGCATGCGCTGAGCAGCGAGGGGCTCGTCATTTCTGCGTCGAGCGATGTGGAGATTGACCAGCTCAGTGCATGCCGTCGGTAGCGTGCCTCAGGATGTCCTGGTAATTCACGTTCCTTTCCACGTGGTCACCCCTTTCCAATCGATGACGCGGTCATCCTTGCTGCGCCATGGCAGATTGTCCCGCAAGAAGAAATCCCGCCAGCCGAGGTGCCGATAGCCTGGAATGGGGGCCGCTAAATCTTGGAGAGGATGACCGATTGTGTCGTAATAATCACTCAAGTCCCGTTTTAAGATTTTCCGTTTTTCTTGCAAGGTCAGCGATATAGAACGCACTCCCGTCACCCAGTCGGTTGATGGTGCTTCCACTCGTCAGATCGTAAATCAACTCCTAGATATATGACGTATAGACGAGCTCTGCAGCACTCCCTTCCAGTGATTATTTCACGGCACGTGCATCGTCGATGGCGCACTTCGTGCAACGGCGCACGCGTCGCATAGTATTCACATGAGATTCAACCAGCGTGGATCTTCTTTGAACTTGATGGTTATAACAACTTGCTTTTTGTATATCCGTTTACCTGCTTACTGTTTGCTAAGTTTTGCGTTTACAATGTTGCGAAGCACATCGTGCTCAGATGTCGTGACCATTAAAAGATCCATTGCATGGAGCAGAAGCAAGGAGAACGGAATCTCCATGCCGTTGTTCTGAGGAGCCATAAGCTGCTCGAACTGGATGCGATGAGCTTCGGCCAACATCTCTTGAGCCTCATTCAATCTTATCGAAGCGAGCCCATAATCAGCCTTATTGATAGCATCCAAAGCCTCATAAACCAGGGCGCGGCCTTCCCCAGCGTTGCTAATTAGTTCCATGCAAATGGAGCTGGATTCTTCCATGGTCATTTCCATATCGTATTCTCCTCTGTTGCGCCTTCCTCAGCAAAGGCAAAGACTTAATAGGAATATTACTGGTCAGCTTCGGGTAGTAATTTGAGCATTGCCTGCAGGATGGCATCAGCCTTTGCCAAGCCGTATTCTCTCATGGGGATAACCATAAAAGGAAGACCGGGGTAGCCCTTCTCAGCAGCATACTTCTTTATATCGTCCAATTGTCCCTTAACCTGAGGAGCAAGAAGGACGATATCCACGCATCCAAAATCACAGGTGCGGTATCGAAGACTGGCATAGCAGCAGATGTCCATCTCGATTCCATTTTTTGGAGCCGTTTCGCGAAGAGCATCGACTATCATGCTGGATGACATTGCAGAAGCACAGAATATTACAGCACTAATTCGCCTCATTTTTTCCTCCTGCGAAGGATGACCCGTGATTATATATATACGGACTGCATTCCTTTCAAATATCGCCGTTAACGCTATCCCAAATGAGTGCGGCTTCAGCAAGAATTCCTTCAGATTCGAAGATTATATGTTATTCGGCCTCAGTGTTTGCCACCTCCTCATCGAGACAACGCTTCTCATAGAGCTTGGCGAATGGATACCAGATAATGCCCATGATGACAATCAGGATCGCCTGAGCAATAACGTTACGCCAATCGCCGCCGGTGGAGAGATAGGGCTGAAGGAGAGGAGGCGTAGTCCAGGGAATCTGAATGTAGGCAGGGCTAATCCATCCAAAAGCGGTTAGTACATAACCGTACATAGTGCCGAGAAGAGAGGTCAGGAAAATGAAAGGTATGAACATAAGGGGGTTTAGAACTATAGGGGCGCCAAAAAGGACTGGCTCATTCACGCAGAAAACGCCAGGCATGATGGACAGCCGAGCGACCTCACGCAAATGTGCGGACTTTGATTTGAGCCAGATAAACAGTAAGGGAAGAGTCATGCCAACGCCACCGATCATTGTCCAACTGTAGAAGAAGGGCTCTGTGATAATGTGGGGCATGGGCTGACCAGCCGCAACGGAAGCGGCGTTTTCTGCGATGTTGGCCATCAGGAAGGGGTACATTACGCCCCACACGGTAAAGGAACCGCCATGGATACCGACGAACCAGAGAGCCTGAAGAAGCAGAGCGCAGATAAACGCGGCATACCAAGTGTCGGAAACAGAAATCAGGGGGCTGACAATGAGGCCCAAAACAGCGTTAAGGTCGAATCCGATAACCACACGCAACAGCCAGAAGAAGACTAAAAGGATGGTCATGGGCAGCAGGGAAGCAAAGCTTTGAGCGATTCCACTGGGGACCACCTTGGGAAGTCGGATAATAACATTATGCTTATATGCAAAGTGCATGAACTCAACGACAATGATAGCAATAACAAAAAGCGTGAACATACCCTTTGCGGAGAAGCCCGAGATGCTCAAAGTACCTGTTGCAAGATCTACCGGCGCAACAGTGATGATAAAACAAGCGACGGTTACGATAGCAATAATAGTAGGATCTTGCTCTTCGTACATTCTGGCCAACTCAGAACCTAGGGAGACGGCAAGATAAAGCGTCATGAAGTTCATCGTCATGGTGTAGAGAATGTTTAGCATCTCGTTATAAGGTGCCATTACATCTGCCCATGACTGGACGGGTAAGTTTGTAAAGATCAAAGGAATAGAGCCGACGATTATTAAGGGAATGGTACGGATGAGAGCTGCACGGATAGCCGCAAAGTGGCGCTGGTTGCCCATTTTTACAAGGGGAGGTGCGAGATACCGCTCAATCCAAGCACCAAATCTGTCCATTAGAGCTTCAAACTGGCTGGCTTTAATTTGCTTTTCCTCCATCTCCCTTTCCTCCCTTTCTTAGTCGAATTGTCAAAAGCAACCTCGGGATTATATGGAGCAGTCGAACAGTTCGTTGCGCAGGAAAACTACACTCTTGTGTGAACGAAATCTGTAAAGTCGTTATGGACATCCCTGTTTGGATCGTAACCCGCATGCTCTGGTGCATAAACCGACAACACTTGAACAGCCAAAGTCATAAGCAGCAGAGACTCGGTAAGAGGGAAGCTGGGTATCAGGAAACGTCCTTCTTCCTCGCTCTCCTCTCCAGTCGAGTCAAACATAAGGAGATGGCCAGTTATACCTCTGAGGTATTTCCAGCTCCTCTCGGTCAACGCGGCGAGGGGATGGCTTGTTTTAAACATGATCACAGTGCTTTTGCTCGAGATGGCTCTATGCATGCCGTGGGAGAACTCGCCGATGTCATTGAACATGGTGGGGATGCACATGGTCTCCATTAGCTTAAGCTGGCATTCCATGGCAGTACCGTAATTGATACCGTAGCCCAAAGCATAGAGCTCGCTGAGAGATGCGCCAAAATCATTCTCCTCGCACCAGCGGACCAGACGCTCACCAGTGGGCTGAAGAAGAGACACCTGGGCACGGAGTTCAGCAGTAACTGCTTCTCTCTGCTCCCAAGTGATGGCACCACGACATACTCCGAAAGCAAGGGCAAGGAGTAATAACAGGGTAAGCGTAGCGCTGTAGCCCTTGGTCTTAGCGTTGCTATTCTCAGAACCACAACGAAGCATCAGTGCGTCGTCAGCTTGCTTTGCAACGGGGGAGGTGGAGATATCGGTGATGCCCAGAGTCTTGAAGCCCAGTTTCTTTGCCATATCAAGCGCATCTATAGCACCGCTGCTGGTTCCCGTCTGGCTTACGACGATTACAAGGGTTTTTTCTCTGCTCTCTTTTTGGAGAAGAGGGGCGTTGTAGCTAAAAATCGCGGGGACAAATGTGTAGACTCTGAGTCCGGCCATTCTAGAGAAGAAATCCAACGCTGTCACCGTAGCATTGTATGAGCTGCCGTGGGCAACAAGATATACTGCCTCCAGACCGACGGCTTCGGCCTTTGCATAGGCCATTACGCTCTCATCACAGAGCAGCCTTTCCAAAACATTCGGCTCCTGAGCAATATAGCTCCACATGATACTTCTGCCCATATCAAACCTCACAGGTTCATGATTCGCGCAGCGTTGCCGCAGAGCATCATTTCCATGTGCACGGGGTTTTTGCAGACATACGCAAGCTTCTCCAGTTCTTGAGATGGGGAGCCAAAGGGAGCATCGGTGGAGAAAAGGATTTTCTCAGGACCCGCTATCTCGTAAGCGCTCTTTATAGCAGGAACATAGGCGCCGCAAGTGCTCAGATAGAAATTTGGGATATCGTGCGCTAGCTCGCAGGCGCGATCTGCCATAAGTGGAACTCCAATATGGAAAAGCACCACAGGAACGTCGGGATAGGATCTGGCCATCTCCGCCCATTTATCAGGGATAGAGAACATATCAGACTGCCCATGGACAACAACGCATTTCTTGTACTTGCGGCATAAACAAAAAAAGGGATCAAGAACACTGTGGCGATCAGCGCTATAGCCAAAGCGGATTGCATTCATCTTGAGACCGTAAAAGCCATAATCTTTGAAGCAACGCTCCAGCTCTATCTCACCATCAATATCCCAAGGGTTGATAACAGCAAAGCCCAGAGTCCTGTTGGGAAAGCGCTTGGTGCAATCGTAGATATAGTCATTATCAATGGTCTCAAGCTGGGAGCAAATCATGGACATATCGATTTTTGCATTATCCATGAGTTCGATAAGGGATTCGACCTTATAATTCTCGCCTTTTTTCATTCCAATATGAGCGAGCATATCAATGATCATCGATTATCCCCTCCAGATGGAAAACACGAGCCGCGTTCTTCCAAAGGACTTTCTCAACGCCATCGGGAAATTCCTTGGCTGCGTTACGGACCTTTATCAACTCAAGTTCGTAATAATTGCATTCTGGTGTACCGGTTCCCAGCATGACCTTGTCAACGCCAGAGGTCTTCAGGGCACGGTGAATGTTGAAATCCATGCCTCCAGAGGTATCGAGATAGATGTTTGGATTTTTTTCAGCTATAACGACAGCGCTGGCGTTATCATACTGCAAGCCCATACGGCCCATGATGATGTTAACACGAGGAAAGTCTTTCGCTAGCTGATTGAAGAAAACGGGGCTACTGAACACTTCTGCGGCACCATAGCACCAAACAACAGCATTATACCGATGGCAGATTTCAAGAAGAGGATAGAACACCTCACGTTCGCATAGCATGTAGCCATGGCGTAAGGGATGCATATACAAGCCCTTGAAACCCTTGAGCTTCAGGGCATCTTCCAGCTCTACAGCCGCATCATCTCTCCAAGGGTTGACAGTGTAGAGGCCGATGAAGCGATCAGGGTACCTGAGGATGGCGTTATAAACGGATTCGTTATCCAAACTCTCTGGATGGCAGTTTATAACCGCCCTATCAATACCCGCAGCATTCATCTGATCAAGTAGGGATTCCGCTGTTATTTCTGGTTTGAATCTGTGTCGACCAATGGTATTGGAAATATCGATAATCAAAGAAATAACCCCCTAATGATCCTTGGTCCAATCGGGTCCGAATTGAAGCGCCAAGAATGTTTCGGCAGCAACGCTCTCCGCCAAAGGAACAAGCGTGTCGGAAACCTCAGGCATCGAGACGGCGTACGCCCTATCCAGCGCGGGCACAGGTTTGTTGGAGTAGACCATCACCTTGCCTCCGTGGTCAAGGATGAAGTTGAGCATCTTGAGATCCTTGGTACCCTCTTCAAGGATGGGATTGAAAATCTGAGCCATATACTTTTCGGCCATCTTACTGCTATGGTACTGACCGTGAGCGTAATCAGCCAGCTCCCAAACGGCGGCGCAGTTATGCAGGCCCTCCCTATACGCCAGAGAGAGCTGACGGGCGGTGGCAAGAGAGGTATCGTTTGCCAGCAAATCGTAGAGAACAACGCCCTTGGCAAAGCTCAGCATCTCTTCCGATGGTTTCTGATAATTAGCTATCCAATCGCAGCACCACGCAACGACTTTATCCACATCTGCCCAGAACTCCGCATCAAGCTCATCGGTAAGGCGATGGGCAATAATGTTGAGGATAAGCATGGTGTTTTCAAATGTTTTGCTGGTAATGGAGAGTTCCTTCTCAGAGCCAATAGGCAGAGGAAAATCAGCAATCGCCTGTAGTTTACAGCCATCGCTGTTATATATACCTACAATCTTGGTCACCTTCTTGGCTTTCTCTACAAGCTCGATCACCTCTGAGGAGTTTCCGGACTGGGAAATCACTATCACCAAAGTCTTGGGAGTGATATGACCGAATTGAAAGCGAGAAAGCTCGTGGGAGCTGAAGGCAACAGCAGGTATTCCATGGCTGGTAAGATAGCTCCGAACTGAATCGCACGCATAGAGAGAACTGCCCATACCGGTAAGAACTACCTTGTCCATTTCATCTGCAATAAACGCCTTGAAAATTCTCTCTACCAGTTCAGATTTATCTTCGCGGAAAAACTTGACGGTCCGCTTCAGCAAATCCCCCTGCTCGAGCACTTCTTTTAAAAAACTGTTCATTTCAATTCTTCTCTATCCTGCTTTTTAGCACATGCGGATGTTTACTTGGAAAGCACTTAAAGCCCTTTCTTTGCACCGGTTCGTATAAGTTCTTATTTGTTTGTTTAAACCTGATCTGAATTATATGTCTTTGAAAAGTAGAGTGAGGCTATTCTTATAGTATAGGTGCTCACAAAGGTACTGAAAGTACGACTATATAAACGTTGGAGATTTGGAAATTAACCATTCTGTTCTTTTTGGTACATTTTTCATCGATATTTCTTTTAAATGGTGCTATTATGTTTTATGTCGATTTTATGTAGGGAGGACTATGCTTCAAAATATTCGGCTTGAACGGATAATGGATGTCCTCATACAGGAAAAGGCTGTTGATATACAGACTTTAGCGACATATCTGGGCGTAACGCCTAAAACGGTGCGCCTGGATTTGGAAAAGCTTGAAAACGCTCATTTCCTTAAGCGTGTCCACGGCGGTGCAATTTTGCCAAATCAAACAAATACCGTTCCGTTGCACTTCCAGCGCGATGAGAACCTCCCAAAAAAGGCTCTTATCGCCCGCAAGGCACTGGAGATGCTCCACGAAGGCGACGTGGTCCTTCTGGACGACGGCTCTACTTCTCTTGAACTGGCAAAGTTACTGGGCGGGGTCAACCTGACCGTCCTTACAAATGATGTCTTTATTATCAACGAGTTAATGGATAAGCCCAACATCGACCTATATGTCATCGGCGGCTCATTGAAGCGCAACCATGGACGCTATGTTATTACTGGTGAGGATTCTATACAGTTTATAAGAAAATATCGTGTGAACAAGCTATTTTTAGGTATCAGCACCATTGATACCGAAGACGGGCTGATGATATTTTACTATGGCGATCGTTCAACTAAAAGAGCCTTCATGGCGGCTGCCGACGAGGTAATATGCCTAGCGGATTCCTCGAAGTTCAGCCGTACAGCCTTTACCAGAGTGGCAGGCGTGAGTGAACTCGACACCATAATAACCGATTCCGGTCTTCCGGAGGAGGAAGCAGTGCGTTACCGTACCCTAGGCATACGGGTTATATATGCGGATAAGTAAGCCTGTTGCCCAAGTTATGGACTGCGCCCCTCTTGGATGAGGATCGCATCACCCTGGCCCACATCGAGCACGGCAGACGCGCGCAGGAGCGAGGTAGCGGTCGCTCGCATACCAAAATTCCACTGAACAGGCAAGACAGTGTTTTGCTTCACTTAGAAGTGAGCCGTGCCGTAACAGATTATTGAGCCGCCTTCGTCACGAAAAGCGAGCCGTATGTGATGACGGCACCTGCATTCGACCGGGCACCGCCAAGCTCCAGTAGAGTTCTCCACAGAGACTTCCCCAAACCCTGGAGGAGGTTGACGGAAGGATGACGATGCCCAACGATGCCCAAGTCAATGCAGGACTGTATCAGGGAGATGGCGTTCGGGGCTGCTCGCAGAGGGAGATTGCGCGGGATCTGCACATCAGCAGGAGCACGGTCGCGAAGTACCTCTCGGAGGACCTGTCCCCACGTCCGCACGCGGTCGCCGGCCGCACAAGCCCGACCATGGCGCCCTTCGCCGAGGAGGTCGTCTCCTGGCTCGGGGCCGACCGGCTGGCGCCCAAGAAGCAGCGGCGCACGGCGAAGCGCGTGTACGATCGGCTCGTGTCCGGGTATGGGTTTCCGGGCTCGCGGTCGATAGTCGAGCGGTTCGTGCGCAATTGGAGGGATTCGAGGCCTCCCGCGCCTGCGGCGGGCTTTCTCGAGCTTGGCTGGCCATCGCGCGCCGCACGGGGCGACTACGGCAATGCCGTCACGGGGCCCGGCAGCCCCGTCGGGGAGGAGGGGATGGCTGCGGCGGATGCCGACGGGCTGCTCGCGCATCTCGGATCCCGGCATCCCCCGGATGCCGGCGTATTTGCCCTCGGCAACGTTCCCGCCGGCCTTTCCGAGGACGATGCGGACCTTGCGCCGGGCATCCTCGCTCGCATCCCCGAGCACGACGATAGCCCCGGAGGATACGCGCGCGAAGATGCTGCGGCCGCGCCCATCGGAGACTCGGGAATGGCATCCGAGGGGGCGTCGAGCGAAAGGGCCGAGGATCGCACAAGCGTGCTCGGCAAGCCCAGCCGCATTGGCCTGGGCGATCGAACAGGGGGTTCCGGGGGCAGGCCAATGGTGGGGGGGCTTGGTCGCCGCCCATTGCGAATGCCAGCGCAAGCGGCCCTTGCTCGCGGCCGCTTGGAACCGGGCCTGCAGCTAGATTGGCATTCGGGCCAGCGGTCCCTGCGGATCGGCCACGCCACCCTCTGCTTGCAGCCTATCACTCTCGGCCCGGCAGGTGCTTCGCCCTGCTTCAGACGATTTTTCTGCCGTGGTCGTCTGCATGCAACCTAGCTATCTCTCTGCAGGTCAAAGCATGTAGTTAGTCGGCATGCTGGTGTTCACGTTTCCGTAGGCCGAACTTGTCACTCTTCAATCGAAGTGCGCACTGCCCTGCTTACGGCGATTGCGGGCATGTAGAGAGGCAGCGCCGAGAGGATGGCGCAATGGCGAGCGATCCTCGACGGGATTGCCTCCGACCGGGCGATGCTCTCGCTCCGGGACAAGCACGCCGGGAAGAACCTCTGCGCGTCGGGCATAGGTCTCGTGTAGTGCTGTGCGACGACGAGGGAGATACTGGAGGCAATCGCGTGATGCGTAAGGCATATGCCTATAAGGTAAAGCGCGAGTTCAGAACCGACTTCAGCTTTAGATGCAAATGAGGGAGATATATGGCAAGCGGGAGCATCACGCAGGAGCTTGAAGATGTACTCAACACCTTCCATGAATCTGGATTGAGGTCGGTTCTCGGTGAGGAAAATGCAAGGCATGGCTTCTGGCCTCAGGCGCTGTACATAGGCAGAAGGGTCGCAAATAACAACAAAGGCGCCATCTATCTCCCTGGGACCGTAGAGGATATGCTGGTGGTCACCAAGGGTGGAACAGACCAAGAGCACATTGAATTCGTTCAGGTGAAGAGCCTCAAAACAGGCGCCCTTCATCTCAGTCACCTGAATCCCAAAGACAGGAGCGATGATCTTGACAAGGATGACTCGTTCTTCGGTCATATACGCACTCTGGAAGCAAGGTTCAGATGTTAGAGCTCGTGTTGTCGTATTTGGAAACGTCGGGCAGGAGATGAGCAACGTAAACGCAGGACTATGCGCATCTGGCCCCCTCAGGCAGAAAATGGTCGAACGGCATGGACACCCCGAAGATTTGCGAATGGCTTAGAGAGCATCTGGGTATCAAGCAGGCCGATGAGCCACCCCTTAAATCTCTGCTCGTTCAATCGCTCAACCGGCGTATCGAGACAGCGGCTGCCGTTCCGTTGGCGTGCGACTATATTATGAGCTACATGTACTCCTGCTGCCGGTGTCGTACGAAAATAACTGAGGAGTCGTGGGGAACAAGGATGGTCGACTTCGGCCTGCAAGCATCCTCGGCGCGAGGCTATCTCGAGAACTACGGCCACACAGTCGTTCCCCTGTCTGAGTACCTCGTTAATAGCGACTGCGATGCTCTGGAACTGGAGACCGCATACAGAGCCGGCGCGAGCGCCATACCTGAGCATATTGCCCCTCGGCCTCGATATCGAGCGTCCAATATGGCAGTTGGAAATCAGCAAGGCCTTTGAATCGAGAAATGCCGCTGTCGTCCCGCGTCTTCCGGACAAGGGAAATCGACCGCGTGCTACCGCTGGCTCACGGACCGCGATGCAATCACCAGAGCCTACCTTCTCAACGGAATCTCCCCCGAGAACGCCCCTGGGATCGTCGCGGCACTCAGAAGACTTGCGAACCAAGAGGACGACGTCTATGCCTGCGTTGAGGCAGGATCTCATACCGGATGGGTTGACCCGTGCACCGAGATCAACCGCCTCAATCGCCCGAACTTAAAGCTCCTTGTCAGCGTTCGCGGGAACGATGCCGCGTGAGCAGGCTACGACCTGTCAAAAGTTGGAAGTGCGGATGCTTTTCTTCGGTTCGATCAACAGGAAGCCTTGGGGCTGTATACGCATTTCGACACGTCATTGTTCCCGTCGTTTAAAAGTGCGTGGAGGGCGTTTGGCGGAAACGGGCCTCCGATGGAGTTCGCCTACTCCCTCAACCACGAACGACGCTTCGCCAGAAACTCGAAGGGCAGGTCAAGCAGCTGCGTATGATAGGATGCGATAGCTGGCTGACCTTCCTCTACCTCGCGAGTGTTGCCGGAGAACATGGGCCCCTCATTCATTGCCCAACTCAGAGATGAGTCTGAATCAAATGACGTGCAGCGGATGATCGAAGTTCTAGAGGACGAGATGCTCCTGCGGTCAGATGTAGAGCGCGAGTTGGTGTTTCCCATGCATCCATACCGATCGAAGCTGCTCGCCGAAATCATCGCTCCCATGCTCTACCAAAGCGAAGAGGAACTAGCCCTGAATGCAGCCAAGTGCGCTCGGAGAGACGAGTCCGTTGCAATACAGACGTTCTCTCGGGCTTGCATCGTAGGAGACTCCGTACTGAAATTATGTCAGCACCCCCAGTCCGCAACTTGGAGGCTATCAAACACGCCTCCTCCCGGCGCCGCTCGCTAAGGTCAGTGCGCCTGGGAGGAACATGCGACGGGATCGTGCTCCTCGTGGGGTACGGCCTCCGACTTGACCGAGCTGCTCAGACCCTGATGACTACAGCGTGCGCTTCGCGGCGACCATCAAGGGCAGTTTCTAGTGAATATCAACAGACTCGGCATATGCTTAGGGAGCATAGGGGTTGTCGCCGGAAAGGCGCGTCAAGGTGGTTTGCTGGTGGTGTTACATGCACACCAGATCACCGCTGCTTGCAGTGGAAATCCTGAGGGCGATGCCTACCGATGACGACATCACCAGGAAAACGGGGATGATCGGATACGAAGGCAGGACGAACCTCGCGGGTTAACTCTGTTGAGGAGGGACTAGGACTGACCGCACGCTTTTTGTCCTATAAGACTGGATAAGCCCGTTCTTCTCGGAGATTTCTGCCAGGTCCTTGTAACGGTACGGTTTTCGGAAGTACGTCCCCACCTTGAGAACCGTCATGCCGAGAAACTCGATTTTCTCGGCAGCGTCCTCTACGACGTGCTCCTCCCGGCGTGCTGGCCAGCGCATGCGCTCGTACTCGGCGCGACGACATAACGAAAGTCGCTCATGCCGAGTAGGCGGTCGAAGAGCGTCTGGTAGGTGCGCTCCGTTGTGGGGACCGGCTCTATGCCACGCTCGCGCAGCAGCCCTATCACCTCTTTCACCCGCAGGGTGACCGACTTGTCGGGCGCGAGGAAAGTGCTGTCGAGGTCGAACGAGAGCAGACATATGTGCATGTGTCCATGGGAGCCTCTGAAACGTGCGGGCGAGACCTTTCTTGAGAGCAGGCTGTTCGTCGCCGTGGGATGCGGCATCGCGTGGATGCACATTTTCTTGAACGACTCGGCAAACGGAAGTGGGTATCCGAGAGGAGGTCTCCTTGCTTACACTCTCACTGAGAGGAGATGCCGATGCCTGCGAGTAGTCTGCATAGCTTTGTTCTTCATTACCTCGCCGACCACGACCGCGTTGACCTTATCGAGCTGAGTGAGCTTGCTGGCGTGACCCAGCAGACGCTCAGGATGGAGCTCTCCGCCATCAAGGCGGCGGCTTCCTCTGGGGAGCCCTGTTTCGAGGAGCTCTCTAGTCGCTATGTTGAGGTGACAAACCGGACGGTGCTCACGCGGTTCCTGGACGCTAGGAGAGCGAGTGGTGAACTCTCCTCGGGCGACCGGGTCGTTCTGGCGCTGGTCCTCTCTCCCGACTTCGTGACCATGAGAAGACTCGCGAGCGAGCTGTTCATGAGTCGCTCTGCAGTTGAGAAGTGCCTTGCCAAGTTCTCCAGGGAAGGGCTGCTGGCACTGGAGACGAGTCGTCAGCGTGGGGTGAAGCTCGCAGTTGACGTTGAGGATCGCTATGCGATGCTTGTTCGTATCCTGCGGCCCTATGTGAACGCCACTGACCTCGAGGGAAGCCTCCGGCGCTTTTCCGAGGACTGTTTCCCGCTCGGTGCGTTCGTCGATGATGGCGAGCTCGCCGCTTCCCGCGCGTTTGTGGGCGCGGTGCAGGAGCTGGACTCCGCCTCATATGTGGCCGACTCGCTCGAGGAGTTGCTGTGCCGCGGGCTTGCGGTCTTCTGGTGCGTGCACAGGGACCTTCTACTGGCGTGCGACGGCGAGTCCACCAAGGAGGTAGAGGACTCGGACTTTGACCATTACGAGGACATTGTCAGACTGTGCCTGTGTGCCGTGGGTGAGGAGGTCCCCTCGGCAGAGGAGGCATATCTCGTCCGGCTGCTCATGTCGCTGAGAAAGACGTGTACCCATGACAACGACGCGGTGGTCGAGAGGATGGCGCCACTCGTACAGCAAATCGTCGGCGAAATTAAGACCCGTTACTCGATTGACCTCACGGAGGACCGGAAGCTGCTGGAGGGCCTCTCCCTGCATGTGTGGACCACGGTAATCCGCGGAGTGAGTCTGTCTTCGGAGCCCGTCCTCTACCCAATGGACGATCTGCGGCGCACCTACCCGTTGGGCTTCGAGCTCGCCGCCGTTGCCGCCGAGGTCATAGAGCGGAGGTACGGGTACCTTCCCAAGGGCAACGAGATTGCCTACATAGCCCTTCATCTCCAGGCTGCCTTGGAGCGTATGGGCATGTCGACGGACCCTGGCGGGGAGCTGCGGGCAATCATCGTCTGCCACTATGGCCTTGCCGCCTCGACTCTCATAGCGGAGAGACTCGAGCGGGTTTTCTCCCAGCTGCGTGTGGTGGGAATGTACTCGGTGGCGGAGTATCGGGCCCACCTGGACGAGTGTGACGCGATTGTGTCCACCGAGCCACTGGGCGATGACGGGCATCCTGTCTTCTACGTCACCCCCATGCTCCACGAGGCGGAGCTCGTACCCATGAGTAGGTTTATGGAAGGGCACGACCGATTCGACTCGCGGGCGGCGGTGACGCTGCTCGAGTCCGTCGTCGTCGACCTCAGTGGGAGCGTTGTGCCGGGCGACTCAATCATGCGACTTGTCGAGGCGCTTCGCGAGCAGGGATGCGTCGACCATCTGTATGGGGAGAGCGTCCTCAGGCGGGAGCGCGTGTCCCCGACGAGCCTCGACTACATCGCCATTCCGCACGGCGACCCCGAGCATGTGCTGCATACCCGCCTCGCGGTCGGGTTCGCGCCTCAGGGAATCGAATGGGACGGGTCGACCGTGTTCGCGGTGCTCATGCTTGCCTTTTCGAGCGAGGGGTTCGCCGCGAGCCCCAGGTTCTTCTCAAGTTTCTACAGACGCCTGGCCAGGCCTGAGACGGAGCGGGGTTTACGTGAGGTGGCAAAAATGCCGGGTGTGGACTGCCGTAGGCGCATGGTTCGCATCGTCATCGGCGACGGGGGGAGGTGAGATACGGGTGGATGTTACCGACGTTCTGCGCACTGACTGCGTTGCTTTCGACCAGCACCTTTCCACCAAGGAACAGGTATTCGACTTTCTGATCGAACTGCTCATGCGCTGCGGGGCGCTCACCTCGGAGGGGATGTTCAAGAGGGCGGTCTGGGAGCGAGAGGACCTTGCCATGACGGGCCTCCAGGACGGGATTGCGATTCCCCATGGAATCAGTCCTGTCGTGACGCGCCCTGCCATGGCGTACGTGCGGCTGGCGAGCCCCCTTCCATGGGAGTCGATTGACGACGTTCCCGTGAGGCATGTCTTTCTCCTTGCCATACCCAAGCAGGGGGAGGGCGAGAAGGGCGCCATGCATCTTCGCATGCTCTCGACGCTGGCACGCAGTCTCGTCAGGCCGGGGGTCATTGCCAGAGTCGACGGGGCAAGAAATGCGTATGAGTTGCTGGAGGCGCTTCGTTACGGGCAGGTCGCCAAGACAACAGCGTGCGAGTTTAACATAAGGGAGGCATTATGAAGATTGTTGCGGTTACCGCATGCACGGTCGGTGTTGCTCACACCTACATAGCACGCGACAAGCTCGAGGCAGCTGCTGTTAAGCGCGGGCATGCGATTCAGGTCGAGACCCAGGGAAACGTGGGGATTGAGGACGAGTTATCTCCGGAAGCGATTCGAGATGCCGACATCGTCATTCTTGCTGCGGACGTGACGGTAGCGCACCAGGAGCGCTTCGCCAGAAAGAAGGTCGTGCGGGTGCCCTCAGTGGTGGCGATCAAGCAGGCGGACCAGCTCATTGGGAAGATTGAAGACAAGCTGGGAGTGAAGTGACATGGCTAAGTGCAGAATCAACACCGGTCCCATGATGACGGGCATCTCCTACATGATTCCCGTGATCTGTCTGGGAGGTATTCTTCAGTCGTTCGGAACCATGCTGGGTGGGTCGTCGGTCGGCAGCGATACGACTTCCTTCGCGGGTATGCTCTATGCGGGCGGCACGATTTCGATGAACATGGTGGTGCCGGTGCTCGCAGCCTACATCGCTTACGGCATCTGCGACCGTCCTGGCATCGCGCCTGGCCTCATGATCGGCGTGCTGTCCGTAAACTACAAGATCGGCTTCGTCGGCGGCATCATCGGCGGCTATGCGGTGGGCTATTTCCTCAGGTTCATGAAGGAGAAGATCCCTCTGAACAAGAACTTGCAGTCACTTATGCCCCTGCTCATACTACCGATTCTGGGTGGCCTGTTCTCCATCCTGCTCATGGACTACGTGGTGGGTCCGCTGCTCGGCGGTCTGCAGTCCTTCCTCGTCGGACTGTTCGCCGAGCTCCAGGCTGGGCCGAGGATTGTGTTCGGCCTGGTCATGGGCGCGATGATGGGCGTCGACTTCGGTGGCCCGGTCACCAAGATTGCGACCACCGTGGCAAACGGACTGGTCGCAGACGGCGTGCTCGGGCCCGAGGGTGCCAAGGTGTGCTGCGGAATCGTCCCCGCCCTTGGCTTGGGCCTTGCCACATTCCTGTTCCCGCAGAAGTTCACAAGGGCCGAGCGCGCCACCGGTCCATCCACGATTGTCCTCGGCTGCGCTCAGGTCGGTGAGGGCGGCTTGCCGTACCTGCTGAGAGACCCCCTCCACGTCATGCCCGCTGGCATTGCCGGCAGTGCTGTGACAGGCGCGATTGCCATGTTCTTCAACGTTGGCTCCCCGGTCATGATGGGCGGCTTCTTTGCCTTCCCCGTTATGCAGAACATCTTTCCCGGTGCCTTCATTGCCGTTGCGGCCGGCGTGGCCGTCGAGATTCTTCTCGTTGCCCTAATCAAGAAGACGGTCACGGGTGAGGACGAGCTCGACGAGCTCTCTGGGCTAGATGATGCCTCTGGTGACGTCGACTTCGAGATTTCCATAGAGGAGGGCTAACGATGCGCCGGAAGGTGGTGGAGGAGCTCGACCGCGCCAAGCTCATGTGTATCTTTCGTGGCGGGAAGATGTCAGACGACGAGCTGAAGAGAGCCTGTCAGGCGGTGCTTGACGGTGGCTCGCGCCTCGTGGAGCTGACGTACAACCATAATGACGGCATGGTGGCGGATACCCCTCACGCCATCTCGCTCCTTCATGAGACCTTCGGCGACGACCTCATGATTGGCTCGGGCACGACATTGAGCGCCGACGAGGTGAGGATGGCGCACGAGGTCGGAGCAAGCTTCGTTGTCGCTCCGGTCTTGGACCGGACCGTCATCGAGGAGGCCGCGCGCCTTGACCTCATGTGCATGCCGGGTGCGGGAAGCGCCACCGAGGCGCTGCGAGCCTACGAGTGGGGGGCGGACTACGTGAAGCTTTTCCCGGCGGGGGAGATGGGAATCGGCTACGCCAAGGCCCTCATGGCGCCGCTCGGCTTCATCAAGTACTTCGCGGTGTGCCGGATGACCCCTGAGTTTTTCGAGGAGTGCCTTAAGGCTGGCTTTGCCGGCGCCGGGATCAGCAGCTACATAAACGCTCCGGAGCTCATTGCCTCCGGCGCGTTTGACGAGATTGAGCGGCGGGTGTCCGAGTACGTGAACATAGCCGCACACTATTAGCTCTCACTTCGGAGTCTGCCTAAAGGTATCAGACACCTTGGTTGAATTAAAAGCTCATTCGAACGCCCGGTCTCGGTCGGGCGTTTCTCATGGTAAGCGGAACGGTGAGCGTCTGGTCCGACCGCATGCCCGTGGCAAAGGAGCAGCCCGACCGGGTACGGGACAGCCATTTCGATGGTCTTGGAGCAGGGTGCCAGGACCCCTTGGTGCTTTGCCCAAGACTCAGTCGAACGGTCGAGGCCATCGTTCTTGGTGGGGCCCGCCGTAGGCGACCCTGAACATGAACATGGCGATCGGGGAGAGTCCGTCAAGAGGGGCCTCGGCTCGGAGCTCGCGTGGTTCATGGGAAGTGAGCGGGTGGTCCTAATCCCTTCTGGATGTGTTCCGTCAAGTAAAACTGAGCCAGCGGGACTGCGGTGGGAATCCTGGGCCGGTTTCATCCTATGCTGCTAGCCCCAGATCCCTGCGGTATTGCGTGGGGCTCCTGTAGTCCAAATCGCCCTTGATGCGGACGTCCCGATACCACTTCAGGTATGCATCGAGCATGTCGATGGACCCGCCCATCGCAACCCCGCCCCAATCGCATCCGTAGGAGAGCTCCATCTCCAGCCTTTCGAAGAAGCCTCCGCACCTCGCATTGCCCGGGCCGCGTCCTCTCCTTGGCATGGGTCTGGCTAGACCCTTCTCGTTGCAAATCCCTATCCGTCCCGGCCAACGGTAATGGCACCCGCGACCTGAGCGAATCTTAGGGCGCCCGCCATCGCCGATGTGTTTTGTCAATAGGTTCTGAGCG
The DNA here is from genome assembly GCA_004010535.1 of Coriobacteriales bacterium OH1046. GTDB lineage: Bacteria > Actinomycetota > Coriobacteriia > Coriobacteriales > Atopobiaceae > RUG721. Next base: position 31,680 of record RQYE01000010.1, read on the forward strand.
AAAAGGTCATCGGGAATTGAGCAGTTCGCTCACGGGCCCTGGGCATGGGAATCGAGCAGGCCTACCCCTGCATGAGCGCGTGCCGGACCCGGTGGGACTCGCCGCGGAACCGCAGGAGCCTGCCGTGGTGGACGACGCGGTCGATCGCCGCGGCGGCCATCTGGCCGTCGCCGAAGACGGCGCCCCACCTCGAGAACTCGAGGTTGGTGGTGATCACGGCGGACTGCCTCCCGTAGGCGTCGGAGAACACCTGGAACAGCAGCCTCGCGCCGTCGGCGTCGAGCGGGAGGAACCCGAGCTCGTCCACCACCAGCAGCCGCGCGCGGCCGATCTGGGCGGCCCCGTGGTCGAGCCTGCCCTCGTCGCGGGCGCGCCTGAGGCGCATCACGAGCGACGAGGCCGTGAAGAAGCGGGCCTCGAGCCTCGCCCCGCAGGCCAGGGCGCACAGCGCCGAGGCCATGTGGGTCCTGCCCGTGCCGACGTCGCCCATCAGCACGGGGTCGTGGGCCCCGTCCAGGAACGGAAGCGACGTCAGGCCGGTCCTGCCGAACCCCTCGGGCCACAAGACCGCCGACCAGTCGTAGCCGTCGAAGGACTTGGGCGCCGGCAGCGCGCAGCGCCTGAGCAGCGCGGCGCGCCTCGAGGCCTCCCTGCCCGCCCGCTCGGCCTCGAGGAACTCCGCGAGGTACTCGACCTGCCTGGGGGTGCCCCTCGAGGCCCGCTCTCTGAGCGTGGCGCCGGCGAGCACCGCGCGGAAGTTGCCGAAGTCCACCTGCGCCGTCCCCGGCGCCCACTCCAGCTCCAGGTAGCCGTCCCCGCCGCGTGCGCGTCGGTCGCGGGGTGCGGCCTCTCCTGCGGCAGCGGCGCGGAGGGCGACATGTCCTCGGCGTCGGCGTACTTCGCGACGGTGCTGCGGCTCACGCCGAGCCTGCGCGCCATCTCCGCCCTTGGGACGCCCGAGGCGTCCATCTTTCGTATATCCTGTCTCGTGTCAGGGGGCACGGTCATCCTCACCCTCCTCCCGGCGCCGCTCGCCAAAGCCAATGCGCCTGGAGGAAACATACGACGGGGCCGCGCCCCTTGCGGGGCACGGCCCTCTCTCCTGATCAAACTGCTCAGTTTCCGGTGACCGCGGTGCGCACTTCGCGGCGACCATCAAGGGCAGTTATTAGTGAACATCAACAGATCGTCTCCTTATCTATCCCCCCTAATCGAAAGACAAGGCAATCAAGTAAGGTAAGGCCCCTCCAGGCAAGGCCGGCGTGGGCATGCTCAAACCCGCAACATCAAGGCTATCAAACACAACGAGTCAAGGGGCCATCTAGTCTGAACGGAGCGAAGACCGGGGCTCGGGTCTTTGGTCGGCACCTCTAGGGTTATACCCTTAGAACAAACCACCTGCCAGGCGGGTGGTCATGATTGCCATGGATTATCCCCATGCGTGTGGGGAGCGCTGCGGCGGGCGCAAAGTCAGCGGTACAAGACGTAAATTATCCCCATGTGTGTGGGGAGCGCTGGGTGTTGGAAAGTGGCGCTAATTCTTGATTACTTGAGTTTTGCCTGTTGGATTGCCATTTGCTCAGATATGTCTCAGTTCATTGGACAGATATGCCATTCGTAGAGAGACATCGCGAGAATGAGGCATTTATGGATGGACTCATCATAAACTTCTCTGTCGATCGTCTAATTCAGATCCTCACAGCCGCACTTCTGATGTTGCCGCCCAATTCCAGACACGTTTGATCGGACTGGAGGCATCTCTATTTCCAGACATCTCGCCATCGGTAGTTTTGGGAAACAGAAGCACCGGGATATCTGATTGCCTGTTTTTGCCGTTTGCGTCATAATCAGGCAATAGACAAGGGGGAAGCTCATGGAGATCAAACGCGACAAATACCTCAACGACCTTAAGATTCGCATGCACAGCGGCATGATAAAGGTCATAACCGGTATACGTAGATGCGGCAAGACCTATCTTGTCTTCGAGCTCTTCCGCAAGCATCTCATAGAAAGCGGCATTGCGCCCGAGCAGATAGTAGAGGTCGCCTTAGACGATGAAGACAACGAGTGCCTGCGAGATCCAAAGGAACTCTCCTCCTACATCCGCGCCAAGATCAAGGATGATACGATCCCCTACTATGTCCTTCTCGACGAAGTCCAATACGCCATAAGCGACGAGGAGCTCAAAGGCGCCGGACCTCCTCGGCTCTACGGGGTCTTGAACGGACTTCTCCGCAAGCGAAACGTTGACATCTATGTCACCGGATCCAACTCCAAGCTCCTCTCCACGGATGTGATGACCGAATTCAGGGGCAGAGGTGACGAGGTCCACATACGGCCCCTCTCCTTCGCCGAGTTCATGCAGGGCTATGGAGGGGAGCCGTATCGAGGATGGATCGAATACTCCACCTTTGGGGGAATGCCCTACCTCACCTACATGCAGACTATCCAGCAGAAAATGGACTATCTAACTCGCCTTTTCCGAGAGACCTACTTCAAGGATATCATCGAGCGCAACAAGATTGCGAGGACCCAAGAACTTGAGGACTTGGTCGATATCCTCGCCTCCTCGGTGGGTTCCCTCACAAACCCTCCCAAGATAGGGGCCACCTTCAAAAGCGTTGTCAACTCATCGATAAGCCTGCATACCATACGAAGCTATATCGACTACCTCATCGAAGCCTTCCTCGTGCAAGAGGCGAAGCGCTACAACGTCAAGGGAAGGCGCTATATAGGGAGCCCTATGAAGTACTACTTCGAGGATGTCGGGCTGAGGAATGCCCGGCTTGGATTTCGCCAGGTCGAGGAGAACCACATCATGGAGAACATCATCTATAACGAGCTTAAGATGCGTGGTTTCAGCGTCGATGTTGGAGTGGTCGAGCGGCGGGAGAAGCGCGATGGGCGCGATTCGCGCTCCCAGCTCGAGGTGGACTTCGTCGCCAACCTCGGGCCTGAGAGATACTACATTCAATCCGCCCTCCAGATTCCCGATGCCGCAAAAGATGCCCAGGAAAAGGCCTCTTTGCTGCAGATAGGCGACAGTTTCCAGAAGATCGTCTTGGTGCGGGACACTATTCGCAGGACAAGGGATAACGATGGAATCACCACTATGAGCGTGTACGACTTCCTGCTCGATCCAAACAGCCTAGGAGTGTAAAGGGTTTTAAAGATCTGCCCCATGTGGCCCGGTCCATCTGGGTATGCGATTCCAGACATAAATCGGGCGTCATTTCGTCTCGAATCGCATACCCAGACGCTACGGATGGGAGACCGCGGAGCATCTCGCTATGGCTGCGCATCTTGTGGGGGCCCTCCCTGGCGACCGCAAACGCAGATACGCCCGCTGCCGTCTTGCTGCTCAAGCGGGTTTCCGACAGCGGTTGCGCTGGAGATGCGCGCGAGCCCCCGGCTGATCCAAGATTTCAGACACGCGACCGGGTGAATCGCACGGATAGCGCCAGTACCCCTCCCGGCAGTCATCGGCAGGTGAGCATGACGCATGTACTCGCCTGCGGCTACAAGAAGCTCAGTTATTACGCCGTTGTCGAGGAGAGGGCGGGCGCAGCAAGTACGGGGGCAGCCTGCGATGGCTCCACGATGCCGGGATCGTCAGCTTCTGCCACAACCTCGAGGCGATCGGCCTGTCGCTCGAGGGGAATGCGATGGATGACAGCTTCAAGGTGTACATGCGCGACGCGGGGCTCCTCGTCTCGGTGCGGGAGGATGGCTCCCGGGCAGACACCATGGACGGCAACATCGGCATCTACAAGGGCGCCGTCTAAGAGAACATCGTGGGTTTCCAAGCAGGGCAGGAAGCTCTACTTCTACGGCAGCAGCGATCGCTTCGAGATCGACTTCGTAATACGGGATGCGGGAGATGCGGTCCCCGCTGAGGTCAAGTCCGCCGAGAACAGGCGTGCGAGGAGGAGGGATCAAGCTGAGCACCGCGAGCCAGAGCAGGAGCGGTGTTCTGGAGATGATCCCGCTCCACCTGTCGCCGTTCCTCTCGCAGGTCGAGCGGATATGTCTGCAACCCGCTCCAGTATCAACCCATGCTGTGTTAGGATAAATCCAAGGGCGAAGGCATCGATCATGAAAAACAATGACAAATCGAGGCCGCATCAAGGCAAGCCGGTCCTACGCTATACCGGCTATTTCGCTGTCCTGATGATCCTGATCGCCCTGACCGATGTCTTGGACAATATGGGCACCAACATCGGCGGCAACATCACCTCAAGCTTCATCACGGAATTCTTCGTCAACGGGACCGTCTTCGGTCGTAGCTACACCTATGAATCCGGTTTGGCCCTGCATAATACGATCGGATTGCTAGGCTACGTAATCGCTCTGATGGCACCGTTCTATAAGGCCCTGGCGGATAAGATCGGGAGGAAGCCGCTATTTGCCATCTCCTCGCTGGGAATGTCGCTGGGCCTGCTGATCATCTTCCTCAGCGGCTCGTATCTGATGTTTCTGGCAGGCAGTTTCCTCCTGTCCTTCTTCACCGGCAGCGATATCCAGATCCTCTATGTCTTGGAGGAGGCTCCTAAGGAGAAGCGGGCGACGATCTACAGTTTCCTGAAAGGATTGGGCGGCCTGTCTTCCGTCGCGATTCCGATGATGCGGGCAACCCTGATGGGAAACGATCCGGCGAAGTGGCGCAACGTGTACCTAGCGCCGGCGCTCTTCGGTTTCGTGGTCGTGATCCTGATCCTCTTGCTCGCAAAGGAGACGAAAGCCTTTGCGGACGGTAGGGTCCGGGCGAGGAAGGACGGGAAGCCGGCCAAGTCGGGGATCATCTCGGCGATCGGGTATATCTTCCACCGCAAGGATCTGAGGACGCTGTTGCTGATCAAGATGCTGTTCGACGCAGCGATGATTGCGATGACCAGCTACGAGTCGATCATGCACCGTGCCGATATGAGCACCGCAGACATCACGACTGCAGAGTATTTCTATCCGCTCCTCTACTGCGGCTCCGTCATCCTGTCGGGCATCCTGGCGGATAGGATCGGTCGGAAGAAGACGGTGCTGATCTTCGGCGCAGCCTGCGCGATATCGTTCGCCCTGTTCATCCTGGGTGCCAACCTGCTTTGGAACCCGGCGTTCGTCGGGATCGCGTACGGGCTGTATCTCGGCGGCTTCTGGATCGGCCGGGATTACATGGAGATCATCTCCACGGAAATGGTGCCGACGGATATCCGGGCCTCGGTCATCGGCGCGCAGGGGCTGTTGGTCTACATCGGTATGGGGTTGGGCTTCGCGTTCGTCAATGTCGGGATCCTGTTCTTCCCGATCTGGGCGGTGTGCCTGGCTTGCGCGTTGCCCTGCATCCTCGTGTCCATTATCCTGCTGAACTCCAAGGTGGAGGAAACGATGGGCGTGGATTACGAGGCGATTCCGGAGGACGACGGGCCATGAAAAGACGGAAGATCCTGATCATCGGTGCCGGCTTGGGCGGTTTGACCTTCGGAGCCTTGGCGGCCCGAGATGGTCATGAGGTGGTCCTCTACGATCGTAACCACGAGCCTGGCGGCGTGGTCGCCTTGACGCGTGAAGGGGGCTTCTCCTTCGAGCAGGGGCCGTTGATCCTATCGGACCTCTTGCCCTCCGAGTCGATCTGCAGCTTCCTGCAGGAGCTCGGCATCTGCTTGGAAACGGTGCGGGACGACCGGGGCTTATCGACGCGGGATTTCGACTTGATCCGACCGAAGGAGTACGCTGGTCCGAACTGGCGCAAGGAAAAGCTGAAAGAGCTGTTCCCGGAAGAGGCTGGGGGCATCGATGCATACTATCGCTTCTACGACGCCCTGATGGAGATCCGGTATCAATCGTCTCGGCGGGACTCCCCGATGAAGAGGATCCTGATGGGGCTGGCGTTCCTGAAGGTGAGGAAATACCAGGATATGACCTGCGAGGAGTTCACCGATCTCCTCTTCCATGGCAACGCGAAACTCAAACTGGTGTTCAATGGGATTCTGGCGGATTTCTGTGCCGATCCGGCTGAAGTGCAGTGCTTTACCCTGCCGTTCGTCAACACGGAAACCGCTTTCGACAAGCGCATCCCTTTAGACCATAAGGGGAGGGAGCGCTACTACGGCGGTTTCGCGTATTTCAAGGACGGCTGCCAGAAACTGCCGGAAGCGCTGCTGGGCTCTATCGCCGCCCATGACGGCATCTTCGTGCCGGACACCATCGTGGAGAACGTGCTGGTCGAGGGCGGAAGGGCAAGGGGGATCCGCCTGGCCGACGGCACGGAAGTGGACGGCGATGTCGTGGTCGGCTGCGGCAGCGCCAGGGACTTCTTCGAGAAGATGGTCGGACTGGAGCATCTCGACGAGGGCTATCGCCGGATCTTGCGGGAATGCCGGCCGATGGAAGCGGTGTTCATGGTGCATCTCGGCGTGGACTACGATCCCCGCCGCTACCAAGAGCAGTCCTTGGTCTATTACTACCGCGGCTACGATCTCCATGGGGCGGTCGACCGTTTGCGCAACGGCATCTACCACGAGGGGGCGGATGGCTATCTGATCTATTTCCCGGATGCGCACGCACCGGGCTTCGCACCGGAAGGCTATCACTGCGTGACGATCTACACGGTCTGCCCGGATACCCTGAGGGCAGGTGACTGGGAGACGATGAAGGATGGGTATGCGGACCAGCTGATCGCGTTAGCGGAAGAGCACCTTCCGGGCCTTTCGAAGCATATCGTCGCGAAGAAGATCATGACGGCGCTGGACTACCGGAAGATGACCCATATGTCCAAGAGCTCCTTCGGCGGGCTCGTGCCGATCTGGGGACAGAAGAATCCGCCGCACGTAACGCCGGTGAGGGATCTGTACTTCGTCGGCCAGCAGAGCGAGAATGGCGGCGGTGTGCCGATCGTGATCAACGGCGCCCGGGAGGCCTACCGGAAATTCCAGAGCATGCACCGCTCTTCGTAATTATGCTTGGGCTGTGCCTGAAAACGATGGGAACAAGGGGCATATGTGCCCGATCCTGCGGCCAGCATCGGTAGCGCTCCCATCGGGAGGCTCCGGCAAACGGCGCTGTGGTAAGGTTGTACGGGTATCGAATGCTCGATCGAGAGGCCATCCATGTCTGAGACGACACGAGCCCCCAAGCACGCAGCCCACCTTGCCAAGACCGATGACCTCGTTTCGCAGGAAGCGTATCGGGAGCAGCCCGCTGCGTACACGCGGCTGCGCCGGCGCCGCAGGAAGCGCGGCCATGGCTGCCTCATCCCCCTCTTGGCGGTGCTCCTGGTTGTCCTCGCGGTTGCCGGGGCATGCGGCTACAAGCTCTATACGTCTGCGCGACAGGTCCATGCCCAGGGTACGTGGATGCTCACCCAGGTAGATCCCATGAGAGAGGCGCTCGAGACGGGAGATTCCGAGCAGCTTCTCTCCATCTCCCGAGAGCTCACGCAGACCTCCGCTTGGATCAATGCGGAAACGCATACCACGCTCTGGAACCTCGCAGCGTTCCTTCCGGTTTTCGGCGAGGATATCCGCACGGCCCAGACGCTCGGAGGGCTTGCCGAGTCGCTCACGCGGGATGCGCTCACACCGGTTTCCGAGAGCATAGCCGGGCTCAGACTCGATGATCTGGTGCAGGATGGCCAGGTTGATGTGGCATTGCTGCAACGGATCGCGGCCCCCGTATCAGAGGCGCTGCCCCTGATCAGAGACGCTGCGGCTACCATCGAGGCGCTGCCGGACGCCCATATCCAGAAGGTGCAGAACATCCTCGACAAGCTGCGCGAGCCGTTCGACGAATACGGCTCGCTGCTCGGCCTCGCCGATCAGGCGCTCGCGCTGCTGCCCCGCATGCTCGGTGCAGACGGCCAGGCCCGCACCTATCTCGTGCTCGCCCTGAGCAATGCCGAGCTGCGCTCTGCGGGCGGCTTCCCCGGAGCATGGGGTATCCTCACCGTTACCGATGGGAGGTTCGAGCTGGGAGGGTTCACGGCGGATATCGTGCATGCCGATGGAATCTCAGCCGAGCTCCATGAGGACGAGGGCGTCTACAACTTCGGCATCGGCAGCGGCGCATCTGCCGTCACCGCCATGCCCAACTTCAATCGTACGGGCGAGATCGCGGCCGGCTACTGGGAGCAGTGGAGCGGGCAGCACGTCGATGGCGTTATCGCGCTCGATCCGGTGGCGCTGCAATACCTCATCTCCTTGACAGGGGAGCTCGATACGGAAGACGGCACCCACATCGACGGCTCCAATGCGGGCTATGAGATCCTCCACAACGTCTATGTGCGCTACGGGAACGACAACGCCTCGCATGATGCGTTCTTCTCCGATGTCGCCGGGCGCGCGGCGTCCGCGTTCTTCGCCAACCTCGGCAATGCCGATACGGACGCCCTCGTCGAGCTGGTGGAGCGGTTGGGCGAGGAGCGCCGGTTGCAGATGTGGATGGCGGATGCCGACGAGGAGGCGCTTGTGAGCGCGCTCGGATTCGGTGGGGAGTACGCGCACGATCCGCTCGAGCCGGTGCTCGGCATCTACCTGAACGATCAGACCTACTCCAAGATCGATTGGTACGCTGCCGTCGACGTGCAGGTAAGCGAGCCACAGACCAATGCCGACGGTACCCAAACCTATACGGTCACGGCGACGCTCACCAATACCATCACCTGGGACGACGTCGAGTCCGTGCCCACGTATGTCACGGGCGGGAACGGCGCAAAACGCGACGTCACCGACATGATCACCACGCTGTACTTCTCGATGCCCCAGGATGCCGCGCTGGAGTCGTTCGAGGCGAGTCCCGAGGCGTCCTATTGGGATGGTTGGCCCGAGGGCATCCAGGTCGTGAAGACGATCACGCAGGATCTGGCGGGCGAGTCCACGGTGTTCAGGATGCGGGTAACCGTTCCTGCGGGCGCCGCGCCGCTGGTGGTGCACGTGACGCCGCTTGCGCAGGAGGGCAACCTCACCATCAGCTACGCAGGGCGGTAGCCTCCGGGTGACACAGCATCCAATAGGAGCGTCCTGCATGTGCCGGCTTGACGTTTTGTTCGCTCGATACGCGCCGGTGCTCCGCATAGGTCACGTCGAATCGCGCTGATGGCGAAATATCGCGCTTTTCTGCCGAATCCGGATCTTGAACTGCCATCGGGCGGAAACTGCATCCCCTTCCTCGCAGGCCAGAGACCCGGAAATGGGAGCCCGTTTTTTCCGGTGTCCCGAATCAGCAAAAAAGCGCGATATTTCGCCATCAGCGCGATTCGACGTGACACCAGGCTACCCTTATCCCTACGGATCACAGACCTTGCAAGGCTCGTAGCCTTGGCTGATCAACTCGTCGCGGGTCGTCTCCACATCCCAGCGGTTATGGCTCGCGATGGTGTCGACATACCTGCACCAAGAATTGTGGAACTTTCCCGTATTGGTGTTGACGACATACACACGGGTGTTTGCCGGTGCGGGTGCAGACTCAACAACGGGGGGCTCCTCGACCGTGACGGAGAATTCCTTTGTAGTCCGGTTCCCATGGACATCTGCTGCCACCACGGTGTATGTGTAGGTTCCCGATTGAGAGAGATCGCTTGGGCCGTCGATCCGATACCATCCGCTCTCGTAAAAACGCTCGTTTCCCGCATCTGTTCCCGCTGTCTCGGGCTCGCTGCTCACGTAGGTGAGGTTGCCATCGACATCGTCGCTGACCGCAACCACGTTGGCTTGAAGATCGAGTGTATCGCCGTATGCAACGGTGATCGATCTCTCGCCGATCTCGACGTTCGGTCCATGAGTATCGCGTACGTGGAAGGTGATGACTTGGCTCCGCACGAAGCTATCCAATGCCATGCAGAACGTGACGGGAGCGTCGCCTATGGTCTGAAGATCGATGCTATCGGATGTGGAAAGGACGATATCGGGGTTGTCGCATTCGACGAAGCGCATTGGATCGAGCGTCTCGGTTCCGTACTCAAGATAAACCGTCTTGGACTTGAGCACGGCAGCATCCAAAGCATACTGAATCACATGGCTGTTTTCGCTGACAGCCTCCTCGAACTCTGCAAGCGAGCTTTGGATAAAGCCGGCTCCGCTATTTGCGATCAGCGCAGTCGAATAGGTGGGTTCTTCGGAGCTTGCGGGGATTGTTTCGGGATCAGATAAAAGGCCTGATAACAGAAAAAGGAGGGACGCGATGAGCACTGCGCCCTTCTTGAACCCAAGACGTTGGAAGAAACTCACGATGGCGTCCACGAGCCTCGCCTTTCATCCGTGAACCCAAGACGTTGGAAGAAACTCACGATGGCGTCCACGAGCCTCGCCTTTCATCCGAGGGAGCGAGCTTCTTCGATGATATGACCTAAGTCAGAAACTCCCGTCTTCCTAGCGCCAAAAGGCAGCGATGATATGTCCGAAAGGCGTATGACCTGGCTAGTGCTCCGTGTATGTGCCAGTTCGGTGCTCTGATCGCCCGATGTTTGAAGGTGCTCCGCATGCGTCACGTGAAATCGCCCGGATGGCGAAATATTCCGCTTTTCTGTAGATTTTAGATGCCGAAAAAACGAGGCTGTGGTTCCGATTGCCTGACCAGCGCAAACGCGGGTGTCTTTCCCGCCCGATGGAGATCCGTAACCCAGATTCAGCAGAAAACCGAGATATTCCGCCATCCGGGCGATTTCACGTGACATTGCGCCTGCGGGCGGGCCGTCTTGGATCCGAGCATTGCGGTCCCGTCAGATCCCGAGCTTGGAGATGGCTCCGCCCAGCGTAGGCCCCCGCCTGCCGTAGTCCTCCGCGAGCCTTGCGAGCATCTCGTCCAATGCCAGATCATCATCGGCCGTGAGGTAGTGCTTGACGGCTTCGACGACCTCCGGGAAATCCGCCTCGTCGTTCGCGCCCACGTGTGCGCTCCACAGCCGTTCCTCATGTGCGCAGATGTTGCGTGCGTCGACGAGGATATCAAGATCGTCGATCATCTCCTGAGGCGTGAGCGAGCGCACGTGCCCGCACGTCTCGCGCACGCGCTCGCATACGGCCCTCTGCTCGGCGCGGCGCATGAGCGCATAGAAATATTTGAGATTGCCGAAGGTGAGCTCGGTGAAGAGCACCCAGAGCGGCACGCCGCCGTGCACGTCGCGGTAATACTGCACGCGTACATCGCTCGGCGTGGGGCTGCCCGTGGTATCGACCACCACACCGTGCGCATGCTTCTCGAGCGTATCGATCATCCAGGCAAGGTCGCGCTCGAAGTCGCGTCCATCGCGCAGGTACCTGCCTGCGCGCGTGAAACACGAGGGTTTGAGGTAGTCCTCGGTCCCTGGATGGGCCGTGCAGAAGCAATACGAGATGAGGCTGCGCAGCGTGCTCTCGACAACCATGAGGAAGCGGAACATGATCGCGCGGAGATCCCGGTCGAAGCGGAAGAGCGCGTAGATGTCATCGAAGCGGGTGCCCTCGAGGTAACGGTCCTCGCCTGCGGAGCGCGACGCCGCAGCATCGAGGAACGGCGCCTTGTAACCGTTGACGATGGCGTAGTAGCCCTCGCGCAGCAGCGTCTTGGGTGTGCTGGCGTCGCAGATGACGCCGCGCCGCTCGAGTATCCTCACCTGGTCCTCGACGGTGGTGAAGGGCTTGCCGACAATCCCGACCATATGCTTGCCTCCTGCCGACCCTATTGTACGCTACGGTGCGCGGGCAAACCGTCCATCCGCCCGAAATTGCCGTTTAGATTGTCGAATATGACCAGCGTGCGATGGGGTACAATTCAAAAAGCGGTAAAAGCCGCGTTTGTATCGCGCGTAAGCGCAGTTTGCCCCTTGGGGTGCGTTAGAAAGGCACGAAATGGCTCAGGGTACTGTTAAGTGGTTCAATCCGGACAAGGGCTATGGCTTCATCTCCCGCGAGGACGGCGACGATCTGTTCGTCCACTACAGCGAGATCCAGATGGATGGCTTCAAGACCCTTGATGAGGGCCAGGCTGTCGAGTTCGAGATCACGACCGGTCAGAATGGCAAGCTCCAAGCGTCCGCAGTCCGCAGAATCTAGTAACTGCCGGCAAAGACACGCAAGAGGGGCCGCCGCGAGCGGCCCTTCTCATATCCGCATGGGAAAGTAGCATGGGTAAGGATCCGCAGCGCAAGGGCATCGTCAGGAGGCTTATGGAGGGCCTCCGCTCCCTGATGCGGCCTAAGGCCAGGGCCGCATCCGAGCCTGCTGTCGCGTCCGCTCCTGCCGCAGCGCCTGTGCCCGCCCCCACGTTCTCCCTCGACCATCTCGCCCATCGTCTCTACCATGCGGATGATCCCGTGGCGGCTCTGCGCGACTTCGCCGACAATGTCGGGAAACGCCTTGCCGCAGGCAACGCGGCTGCACCGCTCGAGGCCTTCCTCGTCCATGCGCTCGTCGACGCGGGCATCGATGAGACGGACGTGAGGCTTCCCTCCCTCTCCATCGTGCGTCCGCGCACGAGCGGCCTCTTCTATGTGCGCGTGAACGAGCTTTCCGTGGCCTATCTCGCGCTCCTGCGCGTCTTGGGCATCGAGGCTGCCCTCAACGCCGCCTACTTAGCCTCCTCGTACTTCGGCGAGGCAGGTCCCGCGAGCGAGGCAGAGGCGTGGCGCTTCGCCCATCGTGTCTCATCATCCATCATCTCCCAGATCGCCGATCGCAAGGCGAGCGAGCCCGTGCCTGATGGGCTCGGCCGCGATGGCGAATGGGCGGTCCGCAAGGCCATCGCCTCGGGCATCGAGTGCTTCCAGCTCCCCTTCCGCTTGAATGCGCGCTTCCGCGCGCATGTGGCTGCGGGGGAGGTCGCGTTCGTGTGCGACCTCGCGCCGCGCCGCCTTATGTGGAAGCGCACCAGCTTGGATGGTGCGAGCGTGGTTCCCACCACCTCGGACATGCAGAGGCGTGCGGCGACCGACTACAATACCCGCCTGTCCATCCTGCTCGCCGCCTGCGCATTCGAGTCCAGTCCGCGCATCGGGCGCGTGTGGGTCGCGGGCACCCTCGATACCGCCCGCAACCACAGCTGCCTCTACTCGGTCTGCTTCGATCGCGAGCGCTTCTCCAAGCTCGACCTCGCCGGGATCGAGGATCCGCTCGAGATCCTGCGCATCTTCGACGCGGCGCTCGACGAGAAGGACGGCGTCCTCGGCCCCGTCCAGCAGACCTTCTCGCTCGACGATGAGCGCTTCTGCCCGCCCAAGCGCTTCGAGGCCCCCGAGATCTCGACGCGCACGCTGCCCGAGCCGCTCGCCCACGCCCTCGGCGCATCGAGCGTTGCGGGTCTCGGCATCGACGAGCAGGCACGGCGCGAGGCCATCGCGCGGGAGATCTCCCGCAAGCTCGGGAGCTCCACTGCCGGGAACGTCGCGGCCATCCTCGACGCCGCCGGAGACGACCCCGATCCGAGCGTCCGCGCTGCCGCCGAACGCACGGTGAGAAAGCTCATCGAGGGATCCATCGCCGAAGATGTCTTCGCTATCACGCGCGAGTTCGCGGAGGGCGACACGCTCTCTGCGGCCGTCAACCAGGCGCGGCTCCTGTTCGGTGCACGCGAGATCGAGGCGGCGGAATCCCTCCTTGCCGCAACGCTCGATGCGCTCGCCCCCGTCTATGCGGATTCGGCATCGGTCGTCTACCGCGTGTTCGCCTCCTATGTGGATCGCGTCATCTACAACCGCCTCGGCCTCGACGCCGGCAAGACCACGCTCCTAGCCCCTTCGGCCTATCTCGAGGCCCTGCTCATGCATGCGCTCTCCCTCAGCATGCTCGGCCGCCACGACGAGGCGCTTTCGGTGGCGCGCAGAGCCAGCGAGCTCTGCCCAGTGGGAGCCCAGGCGCAGCTCGCCCTCGTCCAATGCCTCGAGGCGGCCGGACGCACGCTCGAAGCCGTGGACGAGCTGCGGAGCCTCCTCTGCCGCGCCCATGATACCGTGGGTATCGGCTTCGGGTACTATCGCATGGCCTACTTCCAGTGGCAGCTGGGCGAGACCGCCTGCGCGCAGGCCTGCTATCTCAGGGCCCTGCGCTTCATGCCCTCGGTGATGCCGCTCGTCTCTCCCGAGCTGCAGATCATGGCCCTCCAGGGAGCCGACCGGCTCGAGGATATCAGCGACGAGGCCGTCGACGGCCTGCTTATCGAGCACGATATCCCGCTGGCCCCCACGCGCGAGATCGGGGAGATCTTCTTCGAGGCCATGCGCGCCGCCCTCGATGCCGAGATCTTCCCGGTTGCCCGCAGCTTCCTCATCACGCTCGGCACGATGAGCCGGGATGATGTGTTCTTCGGCGTGCTGCGCTCGCTCGAAGACGAACCCGATAGGTAGGCCGCATGTTTCCGATCGCGCTCGCTCCTCCGTCATTCAAGGCGGCCATCTTCGATTTCGATGGCACCTTGGCGCTCACCGATGACCTGTGGCGCTCGGTCGACGAGGCCTTCTTCGCCAAGCGCGGTATCCCCTACGATGCGGAGATGGCCCTCGCCCTCTCCACGCGGGGCTTCGCCGACGGTGCCCAGTGGTGCATCGGGCGCTATGGGCTCTCCGATACCGTGGAGGAGATCTGCGCCGAGTGGACCGAGATGGGCCGAGCCCTCTACAGGACCGAGGTCCGTCTGCGCGCTGGCGTGGAGGAATACCTGCGCTATCTGCGTGGCGAGGGCATCCCACTCGCCCTTGCCACGGTCAACGACCGCAGGGTCGTGGCGTCGATCGCGCATATCGACGTGCTCTCCCTCTTCGATGCGGTCGTGTGCGGACGGGAGGGCGGCCGTTCGAAGACGCATCCCGATATCTACTACAAGGCCGCCAGCGAGCTGGGGGCGGGGCCTGCGGGGTGCATCGTGTTCGAGGATGCGCCCGGAGCCATCCGCACGGCCCTGCGCGCGGGTTTCCCCACCTGCGCCGTGTGCGCCTCCGACAGCCCGACCCGGGAATTCGGGTTGCTTTGTTCCGAGGCTGATACGAGCATCCTCGGTTGGGAGGGGCTGCTCACTCCGTAGTTGTATACTCGTAGAGCTCGACCTGCCGAAGATCGGAGTTCCCGTGCCCATCAACATCCCCGACGGCCTGCCCGCGAAGACCACCCTGCATCAGGAGCGCATCTTCGCGCTCGAGGAGGAGGTGGCCAGCGACCAGCGCATCCGCCCGCTCCAGCTTGCCATCCTGAACCTCATGCCCACCAAGATCGAGACCGAGACGCAGATACTGCGCCTCATCTCCAAGTCCCCGCTGCAGGTGAGCTGCGACTTCATGCGCGTCTCCACCCATGAGTCCAAGAACACCTCGGCCGACCATCTGGTCAAGTTCTACGACGTCTTCGATGCCTACCGCGACAAGAACTACGACGGCCTCATCATCACCGGTGCTCCGGTCGAGCATCTGGCCTTCACCGACGTCGATTATTGGGACGAGCTCTGCGAGATCATGGACTGGGCCCGCGAGCACGTCTTCTCCGCGATGTTTCTCTGCTGGGGAGCCCTGGCCGCCCTCTACCACTACTACGGCATCCCCAAGAAGCAGCTCGGCGCTAAGCTCTTCGGCGTGTTCCCGCAGCGCCTCTGCGATGAGTACAGCTTCCTCACGAACGGCTTCGACGAGGTCCACAACATGCCCCACAGCCGCCATGCCGCCATCGACACGGGCGAGCTTGCCAGCCATCCCGAGCTCATCACGCTCTCGGAGGGCTTCAATTCGGGTCCCGCGCTCATCGCGACCGAGGACTTCCACGAGATCTACGTGACGGGCCACTTCGAATACGGCCGCGATACCTTGGCTGACGAGTATTGGCGCGATTTCCACAAGGGCATGCCCATCCGCCTCCCGGAGAACTACTTTCCCGATGACGATCCCGAGAACCAGCCGATCTTCACATGGCGCGCGCATGCGAACCTGCTCTACCGCAACTGGCTCAACTGGGTCTATCAGATGACCCCCTACGATCTCGCCGAGATCCCCGCAGCCGTGGAGAGCCTGCGCGCCAAGACCTACGGCATGGCGGATAAGTTCGACTGATGGGTGAGGAGCGGCTGACAGACGAGCTGCTCGAACAGCTGCTGGCGAGCGCCACGCCCGAGGCATATCTTGCCGAGACCGGTATCGGGGACCGCAGCCTTCCTGAGTATCTCGGACAGCTCCTTGCCGAGAAGCGCCTCGTCCGCAGCGAGGTGATTCGCGCGGCGGGCGTGAACCCCACCTTTGGTTATCAGATTTTCCAAGGGACGCGTCATCCCGGGCGCGATACCGCGATCATGCTTGCCTTCGGACTACGCTGCAGCCTGATCGAGACGCAGAGGCTCCTGCGCTTGGCAGGTGTTTCCGAGCTGTGGTGCAAAGTTCCTCGTGACGCCATCATCATCTTCGCCCTCCAGCACGGCTATTCGCGCGTGGAGACCGATGATGAGCTCTACCGCTTGGGCGAGAAGACCCTTCTGGCAGGGGAGGATTGATCCATGGGCGACTCGCTACTCGAAGCGCTCAGGCGCGATGAGTCATACAGCGTGGTCAAGATCCTTGCCGAGAAGGCCTCGGGTTCGACCGAGCTCGTCTCTTCGCCGGGGGCCAAGGAGCTCTATGTGCGGAAGCGCATTCCCGTGGAGATTGCCAACCGTGCGGCATGGGTCCAGCTCGCACGCATCAGCGACCGGTATCTGCCGCGTGTCATCGAGACGTACGAGCTTCCCGATTGGTTCGTGGTCGTATGCGAGTACGTGGAGGGCTATTCGCTTGCGGAGTCGGTGGATTGCGCGGGCAAACTCGATGCTGCAAGAGCGGCTGGTATTCTCGAGGGGGTCTGCCGGGCTGCGGGAGTGCTCCATGGGTACGATATCGTTCACCGCGATATCTCGCCCTCCAACGTGATCGTCGCCGCCGACGGCGCCCATCTCATCGATCTGGGTATCGCACGGGTGGGCGATACGCGTTCCCGTCACGATACCACCAAACTTGGAACCTGGGGATTCGCTGCTCCCGAGCAGTATGGCTTCGCCCAGACCGATGCCCGCTCGGACGTGTATTCCATCGGCTCTCTCGCCGCCTACATGCTCACCGGGATCCGTCCCGGCGAGGAAGGTTTCGAACAGGCTGTCGCGGGCCTTCCGACGGAAGTGCGCGCCTGTATCGACAGAGCGTGCTCGTTCGAGCCCAGCGCACGCTGCCAAAGCGCGGCGGAGTTCCTGCGGGCGTTCCGTGCGGCATGCGTCGGGCAGGCGGATCCGGCACTTGCCGGTGCGCATATCGAGCCTGCTATCACGGATAGGGTGCCCGACCGGCTTGAACCTCGAAAGGGTTTTCTCATCTCCTTCGCAGAAATCGCAGATGCGTGGGCTGCATCCTCCATTGCCAAACGGCTTGCCACAGCCGCCTTGCTGTTCTGCGCGGCGGCGTTTTGCTGGGGCTTGTTCTTGGGAACGTTCAAAGCCTTCGTGCGGAGCGGTGCGGCCTCGGGCCTCATAGGCCTCATCTTCACGCTATCCCTCTCTTGGGTGATTCTCGAGACGCTTCTCATGAACCTTAAGGCGGGACCCTATGCCCGTGCATCGTCGCGTTTCCTCACACTGCTCAAGCGGGGCGGCATTCCGTTTGCCATAGGCTTCATCGCGTGCTTCGTAATCGCCCTGATCGAGAAGCTCATCCTCGCCGTTCTCGCGCCCTAGCTTTTCGGATTCAGCTGGCAGCTGATGAAAACGTGTCCCTGACAGGGCATAATCATCCCCGAAAGGGGTAGGTTTATGCGCTTGGACTGGGAATTTATAGAGAAGGATGTATCAAGCGCACTCGAAGCCATTCGAAGGGCACCCCTCGACGGACGGGCGTTTACCGAATGGGTCCACGATACCCTTACGGCCCGCGGACTCAAGCGCAAGGAGGCCATCCGCGCATCGCAGCTCAACCAGACCTTCGCGTACCAGATCATTATGGGTACGCGCCATGCCGCACGCGATAAGCTCATCCAGCTTGCCTTCGGCATGGAACTTGGTATCGACGATGCCTGCGAGCTGCTCGAACGCGGCGGAACAAACGCGCTGCTACCTATCTGTCGCCGTGATGTGGCGATTGCCTTCGCGCTCGGCCAAGGCATGGGTGTGCTCGAGTGCGATGACCTGCTCTGGAGCATAGGGGAGAGGACCCTCGTGTCACACGGTGCTGCTGGAAAGATTTAGCTGGCAGCTAATGAATCGACCGGGTACCCCGTCTACACTCGACGCAAGCGCTCGCAACGAGCAGGACGACAGGAGGAGAACATGAAGATCAACAGGCAGATGTTCATCGCAGCGGTGATTGCGGGCACGCTCGTGCTTGCAGGCTGCGGGAGCGCATCGGGGTCAGGATCGAAAACCGATGCGGACGGTAAGGCCGATGCAGCGCAGGAACAGCAGGCAGAGCAGGATGCCGCCCCAGAGCCAGAACCGGAACCTGCGGCTCCCGAGACCGATTACCCCACCACGATCGATGGCGTCCGTCTCGGTAAGGACTACAACGGTGCCGATGTTGCGATCGTCACATTCACGTGGACGAACAACTCCGACGACACCACATCGTTTGCAATGTCCGTGCATCCCAAGGTGTTCCAAAACGGCATCGAATGCGATTCCGCGTTCATGGTCGATGATGCCGATAACGACAAATACACATCCGACGTGCGGCCGGGCACGACCGTTACGGTGGAGATGTCCTATGAGCTGCAGGACCTCTCCGATATCGAGGTCGAGGTGACGGAGCTCTTCTCGTTCAGCGATGAGATCATCGCGTCGGGCACCTATAGCCTTCAGTAAACGGCGAATGCGTTCCCTGTTGTCGGCCCCGCTGTATGCGGGGCCGATGTTCGTTCAGGCTGGCATACCGCTCGCGGACAGGTCCGGACGGCTTTCCCTCCCGTACCTATGAGCAAATCGGGGTTGTAGGAAGATCCGGGCGCGGATGCCGTTCGGAAAGGCCCTCGGCGCCTGCAAAAGCCCAGTTGGCATGGAGGCGGGAGCGGAACGCCCCGTCAAATCTTCCTACAACCCCGATTTGCTCATAGGTACCTCGTTCCCAAGCGGGACATGGGGGGATCGGCGATCCTCCCCGAGCCGGTTCGCGCGTCCGACAGCGGGGAAGGGCGCTCCGCCATCCGCTCACCCCCGATCCCTGCCACCTCAGCCCATGATCGTCTATCGGCCGTACGCGTCCATGCTCTCGGATTGTGCAAGCAGCTACCCTTGCATGGGGACAAATCATCTCGAAATGCCACGTGCTATATGAGACAATGAACCCACGATGTCCCATGCCGCGCGAGATACGCGGCAGCTGCTGGAAGCGGCGGGACGCAACAATTGAGGAGAGGATAATGGCCAGACTCCATGTGATGGAGCGCAGCGAGGCCCAGGCCGTCATGGACGGCTTGCACGAGGCGTTGGGAAAGCGCCTCGCGGTGAGCTCGCTCGCTCCCTGCCCCGTCGAGTTCACGGCGGCGTATGTGCGCATGTGCGCCACGCAGAGCTGCGGTAAATGCACGCCCTGCCGCGTGGGCCTGCGCGCGCTCGCCGATCTGTTCGACGACGTTCTCGAGAACCGGGCGGACGGGAAGACGCTCGACCTGATCGAGCGCACCGCCCGCGCGATCTACCTCTCAGCCGATTGCGCCATCGGCTACGAGGCCGGCGAGATGGCGCTCACGGCCATCCGCGGCTTCCGCGACGATTTCGCGCACCATATCGAGCACCATGCATGCGGATTCACGCAGAGCCAGCTCGTCCCCTGCGTCTCGGGCTGCCCTGCGGGCGTCGATATCCCGGGCTACATCGCCCTCGTCGAGGCCGGTCGCAATACCGATGCGGTCCGCCTCATCCGCAAGGACAACCCGTTGCCCGTGGTCTGCGGCCTCGTGTGCGAGCATCCCTGCGAGATCAACTGCCGCCGGGGCATGGTGGACGACCCCATGAACATCCGCGGTATCAAGCGCTATGCTTGCGACCATATGGAGGGCGACTACACCCCCAACCACGCGGCGCCCACCGGCAAGCGCGTCGCGGTCATCGGCGGCGGGCCCGCCGGCCTCTCCGCAGCATACTATCTGGCGCTCATGGGCCATAGCCCGAAGATCTTCGAAGCACGCCGCAAGCTGGGCGGCATGCTGCGTTACGGCATCCCCGCCTACCGCCTGCCGCGCGAGGAGCTCGACGGCGAGATCCAGTGGCTGCTCGATCAGGGCATCGAGGTCGAGCTCGATGCCAAGATCGACGACATCGGGGCGCTCCGTACGGACTTCGATGCGGTCTACCTGGCGATCGGCGCGCATGCCGACAACAAGCTCGGACTCGAGGGCGAAGATGCCGAGGGCATCGTCTCGGCAGTCCAGATGCTGCGCGCCATCGGCGACGACGAGACCCCCGACTTCTCCGGCGAGCGCATCTGCGTGGTCGGCGGCGGCAACGTCGCCATGGACTGCGCGCGCTCCGCCCTGCGCTGCGGTGCCGAGAAGGTCACCATCGTCTACCGCCGCCGCGTTGCCGACATGACGGCCCAAGACGAGGAGATCGTCGGTGCCAAGGAAGAGGGATGCGAGCTTCTGGAGCTCCATGCCCCCGTGCGCGTGGCCGTCGAGGATGGCCGCGTTGCGGGCCTCGTGGTCCAGCCGCAGATCATCGGCGGCCTCAAGTGGGGCCGTCCCGCTCCCCGCAAAGCCGATACCGATGAGATCACCATCCCGTGCGAGCGCATGATCGTGGCCATCGGCCAGGCCATCGAGTCGGAGCCCTTCGCCAAGCAGGGCATCGCCACGAACCGCAGCAAGATCGTCACCGATTCCGATGGCGCCGTCGCGGGTCTCGACGGGGTCTTCTCCGGTGGCGACTGCCAAAGCGGTCCTTCCACCGTCATCCGCGCAGTCAATGCGGGCAAGGTGGCTGCCGCCAACATCGACCATTACCTTGGCTTCAACCATCGCATCGAGCTCGATGTCGAGATCCCGCAAGTCCAGTTCAAGGGCAAGATCAGCTGCGCCAGAAGCGAGATGCCCTTCCGCGAGGCCCACGAGCGGGTGGGGGATTTCGACGAGATCGAGATCGGCTACACGCACGAGGAGGCCATGCAGGAGGCATCGAGGTGTCTGCGCTGCGACCACTTCGGCTTCGGTGCGTTCCGCGGAGGGAGGATCGAGCAATGGTAAACGTCACCATCGACGGGCGCAGCGTGAGCGTGCCCGAGCATACCACCATCCTCGATGCGGCCGTGCAGGCCGGCATCGGCATCCCCACGCTCTGCTTCCTCAAAGATCTCAACGAGATCGGCTCCTGCCGCGTGTGCGTGGTGGAGATCGAGGGCATCGACCAACTGGTCGCCGCCTGCAACAACTATGTGCTCGAGGGCATGGTCGTGCGCACCAACAGCCCGAAAGTGCGCATGGCGCGCAAGGCCAATGTCGAGCTGCTGCTCTCGCAGCACGACTCCGAATGCACGAGCTGTGTGCGCAGCGGCAACTGCACCCTGCAGACCGTTGCCAACGACCTCGGCATCACCGTGATGCCCTACGCCAAGCACCTGCCCGGGCAGCCCTGGGACCAAGAGTTCCCGCTGATCCGCAACAACGACAAGTGCATCAACTGCCTGCGCTGCATCCAAGTCTGCGACAAGGTCCAGGCCACGGGCATCTGGACACTCACCAACCGTGCAAGCCACACGAGCGTGGGCGTTCGCGGGGGCGCCGCCATCGCGGCCACCGACTGCTCGCTGTGCGGTCAGTGCATCACGCACTGCCCGGTGGGGGCGCTGCGCGAGCGCGATGATACCGATCGCGTCTTCGATGCGCTGGCCGATTCCAAGAAGACGGTCATCGTCCAAGTCGCGCCCGCCGTGCGCACCGCATGGGGCGAGGGCGTGGGCCTCACCCACGAGGAGGCGAGCGTCGGCAGGCTGGTCGCTTGTCTCAAGGAGCTGGGTTTCGACTATGTCTTCGATACCGATTTCTCCGCCGACCTCACCATCATGGAGGAGGGCTCCGAGCTCCTCGATCGCATCGAGCATCCCGAGCACGGTCCCCTGCCCATGTTCACGAGCTGCTGCCCCGGTTGGGTGCGCTTCATCAAGAGCCACTATCCGGAGCTCACCGCCCATCTCTCCACGGCCAAGAGCCCGCACCAGATGTTCGGCGCCACGCTCAAGAGCTACTGGGCCGAGAAGATCGGCGTCGATCCGCACGACGTCTTCGTCGTCTCCATCATGCCCTGCCTCGCCAAGAAGGCCGAGATCGCCGAGCCCAACCAGAACGACGCCTGCGGGGATCCCGACGTGGACGTCTCGCTCACCGTGCGCGAGCTCGACCGCATGATCCGCGCCGACCATATCGATGCCCGCTCGCTCGCCGATGCCGACTTCGACGATCCGCTGGGTATCGCCACCGGTGCCGGCCACATCTTCGGTGCGACCGGCGGCGTCATGGATGCGGCCCTGCGTTCCGCATACTTCCTCCTCACCGGCGAGAACCCCGATCCCGATGCATTCACGGCGGTTCGCGGCCTCGAGGGCTGGAAGGAAGCCACCTTCGATATGGGCGGCACGCCCGTGCGCGTTGCCGTGGCGAGCGGTCTTGCCAACACCAAGCGGCTGCTCGACGCCCTCAAGGCCGGCGAGGTCGCCTACGACTTCATCGAGATCATGGCCTGCCCGGGCGGGTGCGCGGGCGGCGGCGGCCAGCCCATCCACGACGGCTTCGAGTTGGCCGACATGCGCGGCAACATCCTCTGGACCATGGACAAGGACATGAAGCTGCGCTTCTCCCACGAGAACCCCTCGATCAAGCTCGTGTACAGCGAGTACTTCGGCGCACCGCTCTCGCATAAGGCGCACCACCTGCTCCACACCGATCACTTCGGGTGGGAGATGCCCTTGGCGCCCGGTGTGGAGGCGCCGCAGACTGCACAATAGGGACGGTCCTTTCCGTGCATTTTCTCTGAGGGCCGGGATCAGCTCCCGGCCCTCATCTGTGAACAGGGAGAGGGCGCTCTGCTCACGTCATGGCATGGCATGCGTGTGACAAGGGGGCAGTGACAAGGGGACAGGTCGTTTGTCACGCGCGCAGGCGTGACAAACGACCTGTCCCCTTGTCACTGCCCCCTTGTCACGGCGGTCGCAGACGGACCCCTCATATGTTTCTGGAACGTGAATGCTGTTGACAGGCCCATAGAGCAGCCGTATATTACCTAGTGTTTAACTAGGATTTATGAGAGGAGCGGAGCAGTGCTGAAGCAGATCGCATGCGCGTGTTGGTGCATCTGTCCCCAGGCTGCCCGTCTGTGCGCATAGCGCACGCTTTCACAGAGCATAGAGTGCGGGCAGCCTTATAGGGGCTGCTTTTTTCATTCCCCTGTCCTGTACCCGCCCCATCTCTTCAAGGAGCCGACTCCTATGTCATATGCAACGACCACCAGCGGTCTTATCGGGAATA
The DNA here is from genome assembly GCA_004010535.1 of Coriobacteriales bacterium OH1046. Classification (GTDB taxonomy): domain Bacteria; phylum Actinomycetota; class Coriobacteriia; order Coriobacteriales; family Atopobiaceae; genus RUG721. The sequence continues at coordinate 55,076 of RQYE01000010.1, forward strand.
CCCCGCTCATCGATCTCTCGGCGCTCGCTTCGTGCGGAGGTGCCCGCATCCTCGGCAAGTACGAGGCGGCCAACCCCGGTGGCTCGGTCAAGGACCGCATCGCGCTCGCCATCATAGGTGACGCCGAGCGCACGGGCCGTCTTGCTCCGGGCGGCACCATCATCGAGCCCACGAGCGGGAACACCGGCGTTGGCCTTGCCATGATCGCTGCCGAGCGCGGTTACCGCATGATCCTCGTCATGCCCGATACCATGTCGATCGAGCGCCGCAAACTCGCAGCCGCATACGGAGCCGAGATCGTGCTCACGCCCGGTTCCGAAGGCATGAGGGGTGCTGTCACCCGCGCCGATGCCCTTGCGGACGAGATGCCGGGCGCCATCATCGCGGGACAGTTCACGAATCCCGCCAATCCGCGAGCCCACTACGCGACCACCGGTCCCGAGATCTGGTCAGCCACCGACGGTACGGTGGATGCGCTTGTCGCCGGCGTGGGTACGGGCGGAACCATCTCGGGTGCGGGTCGCTTTCTCAAGGAGCAGAACGCCGAGGCCATCATCGTCGCCGTGGAGCCTGCCGAGTCTCCCGTCCTCTCGGGCGGCGCTCCTGGCGCGCATCGCATCCAGGGCATCGGCGCGGGATTCATCCCGGCAACCTATGATGCGGGCGTGGTCGATGAGATCATGGCCGTGGCCTCCGATGATGCCCTTGCAGCCAAACGGCGCCTCGCGCGCGAGATCGGGCTGCTCGTGGGCATTTCCGCAGGAGCTGCCGTTGCGGCGGCGGTGCAGCTTGCGGAGGGCGGGGCTTATGAGGAGCGCACCATCGTCGCGATGCTCCCCGATACGGGCGAGCGCTATCTGTCCTTGGAGGTGTAGCTATGGCATACGGGAAGCAAAGACGGGATCATCCGGGCGTCTTCTCCCTCATGCTCGAGGATGCACGCGCGGCCCTCGAGCGCGACCCGGCAGCCGGGAGCATGGCCGATATCATCCTCTTCTCCACAGGTACCCGTATCGTGCAGGCCCACCGGAGGCATCACTGGCTCTATACCCATGGGTTCCGCAGGCTCGCCTGCTGGCTCGCCAAGCGCATGCGCGTGCGGCTCGGTGCGGATATCCATCCTGCAGCGACCATCGGGCGCCGCCTCACCATCGATCACGGTATCGGCATCGTCATCGGCAGCACCGCCATCATCGGCGACGACTGCCTCATCTACCAAGGTGTCACCCTCGGCATGGACGGCAAGAACATGCATGGCAAGCGCCACCCCACGCTGGGAGATGATGTCATGGTGGGTGCGAATGCCGTTGTCCTGGGGGCCATCACGGTGGGCAGCCGCGCGCGCATCGGCGCGGGAGCGGTGGTCGTGGGAGATGTGCCGCAGAGCGTGACCGTAGCGGGCGTGCCGGCGAAGATCGTCCGCGATCACCGGCTTCATTTCGTGGAGGATGCCGATGCGTCCGAAGACGTGCGTTGGAGCTGCGCACTCTGAGCCTCTCCCGTATACGAGCTTGATGAGGCGGAAGGCCCCTGCGCCCCCTGCCGTCCAAGAAAGGCTACTCTGCCGAGAGCAGCTCGATCTCGAAGTTCAGGGTCTTGCCCGCCATGGGATGGTTGATATCGAATCTGATGGTCTGATCATCGAAGCCCGCCACGACGGCAGGGACGGGCTTGCCTTGCGGTGACATGAGCATGACGGAGCTGCCCACCTCGGGTTCCCCGGCATGGGGGAAGTTTCTGCGGGGGATAGCCACCACGGCCGCCTCGTTGCGCGGACCGTAGGCCTCCTCGGGCTCGAGGCGCACATTGACCGTCTCGCCTACATTCATATCGCGCACGGCGGCATCGAAGCCGGGGATCATCTGCCCGGCCATGCAGGTGAACCGGAGCGGCTCGCCGCGCCTGCGCGAGGAATCGAATTCGCTGCCATCGTCGAGCGTGCCCACGTAATGGACGCTGACGTTCTTGCCTTCATGTGACATGGTCTCCCTCTCTGCTGTCGTCCGAGAGATCATTGTACGCGAAACGCGCTTCCGGAGCGGGTACAGTTATCGGTTATAATTAACCCCGTCTAACTTAAAATAGGGAAAGGGGCATCGCCTCCCATGATGGATAAGCGCCTGTTCGCCCTGGTGCCCGGGGCTTTGCGGCATGTGCTGCTCACCGTGCTGTGGCAATTCGCGGGGCTTGCCGCGAACGTGTGCTTCGTGTGGGGTATAAGCCGGGTGCTCGCAGCGCTCGTGGAGGGCACCGCAGTGCCGCCTGCATACTGCGCGGCCCTCATCTTCCTCGGCATCTGCGGCCGCGCCCTCGCCGCCCGCATGGCGCAGCGCAGCGCCTTCGAGGCATCGGCCGACGTCAAGCGCATCGTGCGGTGCCGCATCTACGAGAAGCTCCTACGAATCGGGCCGCACTATGCCGATGACATCGCCACCGCCGAGGTGGTCCAGCTCTCCGTAGAGGGTTGCGAGCAGCTCGAGACCTATTTCGGCCAGTATCTGCCCCAACTCTTCTACGCGGTGCTCGCGCCGACAGCCCTCTTCATCGTCGTGGCGCCCATCTGCCTGCCTGCCGCCGTGGTGCTTTTGGCCTGTGTCCCGCTCATCCCCGCGGTCATCGTCCTTATCCAGAAGATCGCCAAGCGCATCCTTGCCGCATACTGGGATCAGTACGCCGCCCTCGGCGATACGTTCCTCGAGAACCTGCAGGGGCTTTCGACGCTCAAGATCTATGCTGCCGATGCGGCCCGCCATGAGCAGATGGACCGCGAGGCGGAGCGTTTCCGCACGGTCACGATGGCGGTCCTGTCCATGCAGCTGAATTCCATCATCGTAATGGATATCGTGGCGCTGGGCGGTGCGGCGGCGGGCATCTCGGTCGCGCTTCTCGCAGCGGCGCATGGTGCCGTGACGCTCTTCGGGGCGTTGCTGATCGCCCTGCTCTCCGCCGATTTCTTCATCCCGATGCGCCAGTTGGGCAGCTATTTCCATGTTGCCATGAACGGTATCGCTGCTGCCGACAAGATCTTCCGCCTCCTCGAGCTTCCCGAACCCGCCAAACGCACGGCGCTGCCTGAAGCCGGTGCGCACTTCTCCATGCATGGCGCGGGCTTCTCATACGATGGGGAGCGTGCGGTGCTCCGCGCCGTCGACCTCGACGTGCCCGCCGTGGGCCTTACCGCCGTGGTGGGGGAGAGCGGATCGGGGAAGTCCACCATCGCCGCGCTTCTCTCGGGTGCCGAGACCGGCTACATGGGACAGGTGCTCCTAGGCGAGCAGCAGGTCCGCGCCCTCGACCCGGCCTCCCTCGCGCACTACCTCACTACCGTCGGCAGCGCGAGCTTCCTCTTTGCGGGGACCGTGCGCGACAACCTCAAGCTTGCAGCCCCCCATGCCGACGACGAGGAGCTCTGGTCGGTGCTCGAGGCTGCGGCTCTGGCAGATTACCTGCGTGCTCAGGAGGGGCTCGACACCCGTCTCGAAGCGCGGGCAGCCAACCTCTCCGGTGGCCAGCGCCAGCGCCTGGCCCTCGCACGGGCGCTTCTCGCCGATAGCCCGGCCTACATCTTCGATGAGGCCACGAGCAACATCGACGTCGAGTCGGAAGAGCGTATCATGGCGATCCTGCGCGATCTTGCGCGTCGCAAGGCGGTGCTCGTCATCTCCCATCGCCTGGCCAACGTGGTGGATGCGCAGTGCATCTACGTGCTCGAGAAGGGCGGCGTGGCGGGCGCGGGCACGCACGACGAGCTGCTCTCGTCCTGTCAAGCCTACCGCGATCTCTGGACCGCCCAGCGCGAGCTCGAGCGCTTCGGGGAGGTGCGCCATGGAGCGCTCTGATCTTACGGCCATGCTCCGCATGATGGGTCTCGTCCGCCCGCTTGCCAAGGCGATGGTCCTCGCCATCGCCTGTGGGGTCGCGGGGTTCTGCTGCGCCAACTTCCTTCCCGTCATCGCGGCGCAGGGCGTGCTGATCGCAACGGGGCATCTGCAGGAGCCTTCCCTCGGCGCCATCTGCGCCAGCCTCGCCGTGCTGGCCCTCGCGCGCGGCGTGCTGCACTATGCGGAGCAGCGTTCCAACCACTACATCGCCTTCAAACTGCTCGCCCATATCCGCAGTCTCGTGTTCTCGGCTCTGCGCCGCCTGGCACCCGCCAAGCTCGCGGGCGCCGATCGCGGAGCGCTCGTCTCCACCATCACCTCGGATGTCGAGCTGCTCGAGGTGTTCTACGCGCATACCATCTCGCCCGCCGCCATCGCGGCGCTCATGACCCTCATCATGGTCTCCTTCCAGGGCTTCATCCATCCCGGTCTCGCACTCGTGGCGTTGCTCGCGTACGGTGCGGTGGGTGTCGCGGCGCCCCTGATCACGGCGCGCGCATCCGGTAAGGCGGGGCGGATGAGCCGGGATGGGGCGGCAGCGCTCGCGGGCTTCATACTCGACGGCCTGCGCGGCCTCGCTCAGATCCTGCAATTCTCCGCAGGTGGAAGGCGGATCGACGAGCTCGATCGCCGTTCCGAGGAGCTGGTTGGCGTGCAGCGCGCCCTGCGGGCCGTCGCAGCGGATTCCTCTGCCGCCGCCACAGCCCTCATCCTGGGCTTTACTGCGCTGCAGCTTGCCGTTGCCGCAGTGCTCGCAGGCTCCGGTGCCATCGCGGGCACTGATGCGCTCATCTCGGTTGTGGCGCTCGTCTCCTCGTTCGGCCCGGTCACAGCGCTCGCCAACCTCGGCTCGACGTTGCAGGGCACCCTCGCCTCCGCCCATCGCGTGCTCGATATCCTCGACGAGGAGCCGCAGGTCGGGGAGAACCTCGACGGCGTCGGCATCACCTTCTCGGGTGCCGTTGCCGATGGGGTCTCCTTCGCCTATGATGGCGACCCCGTCCTCGACGCGGTATCGCTTTCCATCGCCCCCGGACGTATCGTGGGCATCACGGGGAAGAGCGGCTCGGGCAAATCCACGCTCTGCCGCCTGCTCATGCGTTTCTGGGACGTCGGTTCCGGCGAGATCCGCCTCTCCGGCGTGCCCATCCAACGCATCCGCACGCCATCGCTGCGCGCGGCGGAGGCGTTCGTGGAGCAGGATACCCACCTCTTCCATGATTCCATCCGCGATAACCTGCTCATCGCCAAGCCCGATGCCACGCAGGATGAGATCGAGGATGCCTGCCGCGCTGCCAGCGTGCATGACTTCATCATGAGCCTGCCGAACGGATACGACACCATGGTGGGAGAGCTCGGCGATACCCTCTCGGGCGGCGAATGCCAGCGGCTGGGCCTCGCCCGCGCCTTCCTGCACGATGCGCCGTTCCTGCTCCTCGACGAGCCGACGAGCAATCTCGATGCGCTGAACGAGGGCGTTATCCTGAAGAGCCTCGCTGCCCAGCGCGGCAGAAGGAGCGTCCTGCTCGTGAGCCACCGTGCCTCCACGATGGCGATCACCGATACCAGCTATTCGATGGATTCGGGCCGTGTGAGCTGAGGATTCCCGTTTCTATGATATCCTGATGCCGGTATTTTAGTTAGAAAGGGCTAACAAATGGGCAGGTTGGGACAAGGCGTTTTCCTCATCGCGGGGCTTATCTGCTTCGGCCTTGGGACCGCGGGCATCTTCCTGCCCATCCTTCCCACCGTTCCGCTCTATATGCTCGCCGGCATCGGCTTCGCTCACGGATCAACGCGCTCGCGCGCGTGGTTCGAGAAAACGGGCTTCTATCGGGACCATATGCTTCCCTTGAAGTCGGGCAAGGGCATGACCCTGCGCTCGAAGATCAGCTCGTTCGCCGCCATCACGGTATTTCTGGGCTTCGGGTTCTACATGATGCGGGAGACGCCTGCCAGATGGATCCTCGCGGCGGTGATCGCCTTCCATGCGTGGCTCTTCTTCCTGCACCTCCCCACCCGTGAGGATGCGTGATGGCGCATGCTCACGTTGAAGCAGATCGAGGCCAAGCGCGAGCGCGAGTGCGCGGTGGTGGCCGAGATGATCGCCTCCTATTGCCACGGCAATCATGGAACGCCGGACGGGAGGCTGTGCGGCGACTGCCAAGCGCTCGTAGACTATGCTTCCCTGCGCATCGCCCGCTGCCCGTTCATGGCCGCCAAGACCTTCTGCTCGCGATGCGCGGTGCATTGCTATGCTGCGCCGGAGCGCGAGAAGATCCGCCGGGTCATGCGCTATGCCGGTCCGCGCATGCTCTTCCTGCATCCGGTGATGGCCATCCATCACGGTATCGATACGTTGAGGGCCAAGCTGGCGTGACAAGCGGGCAGGGGCGCGCCACGCCCGATTCCGACTGGAAAAACCACGGCATTAAGTTTACTATAGTTAACTATTAAGCCTACCAGAGGAGGAGTTGTGACAGAGGAGAAAACGCAGGGCACCATCTCGCGCCTGCTCGATTTTGCCGGAGAGTACCGTGGACTCACCTATATCGGCTGTGCGCTCTCGGCGGTATCGATGGTGATCAGTATGGCGCCCTATGTGTGCATTTGGCTGGCAATCCGCGATCTTGTAGCCGTGGCACCGGACTGGACCGCGGCCACGGGCGTTGCGGGCTACGGCTGGGCGGCGTTCGGCTTCGCGATGGGGGGCATCCTGATCTATTTCGGCGCACTCATGTGCACCCACCTCGCGGCGTTCCGTACCGCGACCAATATCCGCAAGCGCTGCATGGAGCACCTCGCCAAGGCGCCGCTCGGCTACTTCGACACGCACGCCTCGGGTCTGCTCCGCCGCCGCATCGATGGCGCAGCCAGCCAGACCGAGACGCTGCTCGCGCACAACCTCGCCGATATCACGGGCACCGTCGCGATGTTCGTCACCCTGCTCGTGCTGCTGTTCGTCTTCGATTGGCGCATGGGCGCCGCCTGCCTCCTGGCGGTTGCCATATCCGTCGGCACGCTGTTCATGATGATGGGCGGTAAGAACGCCGGCCTCATGGCCGGCTACTACGATGCGCTCGACCGTACGAGCAAGGCGGGCACGGAATATGTGCGCGGCATCCCGGTGGTCAAGGTCTTCCAGCAGACGGTCTACTCGTTCCGCGCCTTCAAGGAGGCTATCGACGCCTATTCCGCGAAGGCCTCCTATTACCAGGGGGTCGTCTGCAAGAAGCCGCAGGCCGTGAACCTCACCATCACCGAGGGCGCCTTCGTGCTGCTCGTCCCCGCCGCCCTCCTCATCGCCCCCGGCGCGCTCGATTCGGGTGCCTTCGCGGACTTCGTGGCCAACTTCGCCTTCTACGCCGTCTTCTCCGCAGTGCTTTCCACGGCGCTCGCCAAGATCATGTTCGCCGCCGGCGGCCTCATGCAGGCGGGCGATGCCCTGAAGCGCGTCGAGGAGGTCCTTTCCGCCCCTACGCTGCCGATAACCGATAATCCGCACGTGCCTGCCGATAACTCCATCGGCTTCGAGAACGTGTCCTTCGCCTACGAGGGGTCCGAGCTGCCCGCCCTTGATAGCGTGGCCTTCTCGGTGGAGCCGGGCCAGACCGTCGCACTCGTGGGTCCGTCGGGCGGCGGCAAGACCACGGCGGCGAGCCTCATCCCCCGCTTCTGGGATGCGACGGGCGGATCGGTCAAGGTCGGTGGCGTCGATGTGCGCGATATGGATCCGCATGTCCTCATGGACCGCGTGGCGTTCGTCTTCCAGAATACGCGGCTCTTCTCGGCGACGATCCTCGAGAACGTCCGCGCGGCACGTCCCGATGCGAGCCGGGAGGAGGTGCTCGAGGCGCTCCGTGCCGCTCAGTGCGACGATATCCTCGATAAGCTGCCTGCAGGCGTCGATACCGAGATCGGCAGTGCCGGCACCTATCTCTCCGGCGGCGAGCAGCAGCGCGTGTCGCTTGCCCGCGCCATCCTCAAAGATGCGCCCATCGTCGTACTCGACGAGGCCACGGCGTTCGCCGATCCCGAGAACGAGGCGCTCATCCAGAAAGCGTTCGCCCGTCTCATGGAGGGGCGTACCGTGGTGATGATCGCGCACCGGCTCTCCACCGTCGTCGGAGCCGATCGTATCATCGTCCTCGATCGGGGGCGCGTTGCGGAGGAGGGCGGCCACGACGAGCTCGTCGGTGCCGGCGGCCTCTATGCGCGCATGTGGGCGGACTATCGGAGGGCTGCGCAGTGGAAGATTCAGAAGGAGGTGGCCTAGATGCTGTTCGGCGAGAGGTTTCGCACGAAGTACGCGCTCACCGAGGCCGGCGAGGCTAACGTCAAGAAGGGGGTTTTCTGGACTGTAGTCACGAACCTGCTGGTCATGGCGGGCATCTCCTTCCTCTACCTGCTTATGCGGGATTTCATGGCAACGCTTGCCGATGGCGCGCCGCTTCCCGCCGCGCTGCCCTACATCGCGGGTGCCGCGGCCTTCGCCGTGCTGTCGTATCTTACGCACTACCAGCAGTACCACTACACCTATTCGGTGGTCTACGATGAGGTCGGCGCCGTCCGCACCAACCTTGCCGAACGTCTCCGCAAGCTCCCGCTCTCGTTCTTCTCGCGCCGTGATCTCGCCGAGCTCACCGAGACGATGATGAGCGATGTCGATCGTCTGGAGCATGTGTGGAGCCATGTCTTGGGATACCTCTACGGCGGCTACATCTCAACGACGGTCATCGCCGTGATGGCCCTCGCCTATGATTGGCGCCTCGCCCTCGCGTGCCTGTGGGGCGTGCCCGTGGCATTCGCCCTGCTCTTCGGCTCGCGCAGGATCTTCGCTTCCTATGGGTTCCGGGCCAAGAAGGCCGGCCTTGCCGTTGCCGATGGCATCCAGGAGACGATCGAGGAGATGCGCGAGATTCGCGCCACCAATCAGGAGGCCCGCTATCTTGCCCGTGTCAACGGGAGCATCGACGAGCTCGAGTGCCGTATGAAGTCCGCCGAGCTGCGCACGGGCATCTTCGTCAACGCGGCGAGCGTCATCATGCGCCTCGGCATGGCGATGACCGTGCTCGTGGGGGCGAAGCTCATCCTCTCGGGCGGCATCGATTTCATGACGTTCTTCATGTTCTTGATGATGGTCACCCGCATCTACGCCCCGTTCGATCAGTCGCTCGCGCTCATCGCCGAGGTCTTCATCTCCGATGTCTCGGTCAAGCGCCTGAACGAGGTCTTCGATGCTCCTATCGCCGCAGGCAGCGAGGATTTCTCGCCCCAGGGACATGACGTGGTCTTCGATGGCGTGGGTTTCTCGTATGGCGATACGGATGAGGCCGTGCTCGAAGATGTCTCGTTCACGGCACGCGAGGGCGAGGTCACCGCCCTCGTCGGCCCGTCCGGCTCGGGCAAGTCGACCTGCGTGCGCCTAGCCGCGCGTCTTTGGGATCACGATGCCGGCTCGCTCACCGTGGGCGGCGTCGAGGTGCTCGATGTCGACCCGGAGACCCTGATGGGCGATTTCTCGATGGTCTTCCAAGATGTCACGCTCTTCGACGATACGGTGATGGAGAATATCCGCCTCGGTCGCCGTAGCGCCTCCGACGAGGAGGTCCTCGCAGCTGCCGCTGCTGCGAACTGCGATGAGTTCGTCTCGCGCCTGGCGCAGGGCTATGCCACGCCCATCGGCGAGAACGGCGCGCGTCTGTCCGGCGGCGAGCGTCAGCGCATCTCCATCGCGCGTGCGCTGCTCAAAGATGCGCCGATCGTCCTGCTCGACGAAGCCACCGCATCGCTCGATGTGGAGAACGAGACCAAGGTCCAGGCAGCGTTGTCGAGGCTGCTCGCGGGCAAGACCGTGCTCGTGATCGCGCATCGCATGCGCACCGTCATGGGATCCGATAAGATCGTGGTGCTCGAGAGCGGTCGCGTGGTCGAGCAGGGTCCGCCAGCCGAACTGCTTGCTGCGGGCGGGAGCTTCGCGCACATGGTCGAGCTGCAGGGTGCGAGCGCCGGCTGGTCGGTGTGACCTGCCGTTCTTGCGCGGCCCACATTTCCCCAGCAAGGCCTCCAGTGACTGCACAGTCACCGAGGGCCTTGCTGGGCGGACAGCCCGGGGCGGGCTTCTCGGGCGGGCTCCTGGAGGGGGAATCCCCAGGACGGGTCCCAGCGACTGTGCAGTCACCGAGGCGGGATCCTTGCAAAAGCTCGCAGCGTTGGCCGTAACATGAGGGTCAATACTGCATTCAGGCATGCAGCCGTCCTCATAGGGCAGTGAAAACGTATCCCATTCGTTGTGTCATACTTGATCTATGCGTGAGAACGGCAACATAGCGGTATTCGATTCGGGTGTGGGCGGCATCAGCGTGCTCCGCGCGCTTGTCGAAGAGCTTCCCCACGAGCGCTTCCTGTATTTTGGAGACTCGGCCAATGCACCCTACGGCGAGAAGAGCGAGGCGCAGATCCTGCGCCTCACGCACGGGCATGTGGAGGGCCTTGTCGACCATGGGGCGAAAGCCGTGGTCATCGCCTGCAACACAGCCACCAGCGTGGCGGGCGCCTCGTTGCGCGAGGCCTATCCGGATACCCTGTTCATCGGCGTTGAACCTGCGCTCAAGCCCGCTGCCGAGGCGTATCCCGGCGGGAGCATCCTCGTGATGGCGACTCCCGTCACCCTCGCCCTCGACAAATATCACGATCTCGCAAGGACCTTCGATGAGACGTGCAGTATCCATGCCGTCGCCTGCCCGAAGCTGGCCGGTCGCATCGAACGGGGCAAGCTCGATGCACCCGACGTGCGCGATCTCGTCGAAGACTATGTGGGGCCTTACCGCGGCAAGGTAGATGCCGTCGTGCTCGGCTGCACGCATTATCCCTTCATAGCGCCCGCCATCCGCAGGGTGCTGGGAGATGTGGAGCTCTTCGACGGCGGCGCGGGTACCGCGCGCCATCTCAGGCGCCGTCTTGCCTCCGCAAACGAACTCGCGCCCGACACGGAGACGGGCGCGGTGGAGTTCCTCTCGAGTTTGGACACGCCGGAGGAGTATGCCCTTTACGACGAGCTCTTCTCGATGGACCTCTAGACCTTAGAGCTCGAGCTTCGGCGCGCGCGCCTTGCCCCAGAAGTTCAAGACCACGCCGCCCGGTCCCAGATGGCAGCCGATGGTGGCTCCAACATCGGAGATGAGCACCTCGCCGCTCTTGATCTTATGGAACCTGCTCTTGACCATGTCGGCGACGGCCTTGGCATCGGCAAGGCACTCGGTGTGGGTGATGACCACGCGCTCGTCGTAGCCGTAGCCGTCCTTTGCAAGCTCCCCCATCTTATCGACTTGGCGCTTGAAGGCCTTCCGCTTGGTGCGGATCTTCTCCTTGACGCCTAGCGAACCATCGGCCTCGACGCACATGAGGGGACAGATGTTGAGGAGGCCGCCGAGGAAACCGGCCGCCTTGGAGATGCGCCCGCCGCGGATGAGGAAGGTGAGATCGGTCTGGATGAACCACGTGTGGATCTCGAGCTTGTGGGTCTCGGTCCAAGCAGCGAGGTCCCCGAGCGACATGCCCTCATCGCGCAGATCGGCGAGCTTGTCCATCAGAAGGCCGTAGCCCCCGCTGGCGGTGGTGGATTCGATGACGATGATCTTGCGGTTGGGGAACTCGGCGGCGAGCTGGTCGCGTGCGGTGCAGGCCGACTGGTACGTGCCCGAGATGCCGAGGGCGAGGCATGGATGCAGGATGTCCTTGCCCGCCTCGAGGATGGGGCGCCATGACTCCATGTACTCGCCGACGCTGACCTGGCTGGTCTTGACATCGGCTCCGTCGAGCATCTTGGCATAGAGATCGGCCGGCGCGTTGGTTTGGCCGAAGTCGTCCTTGCAGGGGAGGTCATTAAGGTAGTAGTTGAAGTAGATGTAGTGGATATCGCGGCTTTCGAGATACTCTCTGGTCAGATCGCAGGTAGAGCAGCAGCTCAGAACATACTCGGACATGTGGTCACCTTTCGATAGCCGGCATGGCACATCTAGGATACCCGACAATCGCATCGAAGTGGCAAAATCCTACCGCATGCACAAGAAAAAACGGCTGCAGAAGGCATGCGCGGCTCCGGGACGGCGCCTGCTCGGGAGCCTAGAAATCAAGCCTCGTGAAGGAGGCCGCGAGGGTTTTCAGGCATTCCTCGATGTAGAGGTCGGCACCATGCTCGATGGCATAGATCTTGGCGTTGACCTCGGAGAGCTTGGCCTCGTAGGGCCTCATGCGCTCCTTGACCTCGCCCTTCTCGGCGAAGTTGAAGAAGCCCTTGCTCTTCTTCTCCTCCTTGAGGACGGCGAGCTCGGCCTCGAGCTGGGCCTTCTCCTCTCTGAGCTCGGAAACCTGATCGGCATCGAGGGGATGCGCGGCCTTGTACTCGTCGATGAGGAACTGGCGGTGATAGGCGGCCTTGCTCTTCCAGGAGTCGCGCTCGCCGGGGATCTTGAGGTCGCTCTGCATGAGGGGGCGGCTGGTACGGTAGCTGCCATCCTCGCGCTTCTCATGGACCTTGGCATCGGTCATGGCGCAGACGATCTGGTCGCAGTTCTCGTAGATGAGGATGTCCGCCACGTGGTCGTCGGGATCGATCATGGCCGCGTTGTTGAGTGCGGAAAGACAGGCCTTGGCCTTCTCGGTGACGGGGCGGAGCGCATTCTCGGTGGGGTGGGGGAGCTTCTCGTACTCGGCGATGATCTGCTGGAAGCCCTGGCAGATGTAGTTGTTGGCATCGCGGTTGCCCATGGCGGCGTTGACCTTGGCGGGATCGAAGGCCCCGCTGGGGCTGCGTTCGAACTCCTCGATGAGGGGCTTCGGCTCGATGGGCGATCCGACGACCGGTTGGACGACCGTGGGCACGGGGACGGCGACGACTACGGGGGACGGGGCGACGACGGGCTGTACGGCCGCAGCGGGGGCGGCGCCTTGGCCGAGCATGCGCCTCGCCTCCTCGAGCGTGTACTTGGTACCGCAACTCTGGCAGACGAACACGCCGCCATCCTTGACGAATTGGGCCGATCCGCAGAGTTCGCATGTAAGCTGGGCCATCATGATCTCCTTTCGAATACCTTCCGGCCAATTGTATAACGTGTCCGGGAGGGTGTGCCCACCCATCCGCCCGAACCGGTAGTCGAACGGGTGGTTTGCCGCCACGACTGGCGCTAGGGCGCGCTGCGCGCCGCCTCGCGATCGCGGCGGTTACGCAGGTTCGCGACCGTGCCCTGCATGCCGTGGGGGATGTAGGAAAGCCCGTGCAGGTCGTCGGGCAGATAATCGGCGAGCGAGAGCGAGGCGTTCTGGATGGGCGGCCCAGCGAGCTCTCCCGCGCGTGCGATCAGCGCATGGATGCGGGCCCCGGCGGACGCCAAGCGCTCCTCGTATTCGCTGAAGGGGGTATCGGGATGATCTGCTCGGCAGTCATCGCTCCGGTAGACGATCTCGTAGCCGGCGAGCGCGAACTGGGTGAGCGTGAAGGAGAAGAGCGGCGCGTGATCGGTCTTGAATGCGAGGGCCGCATCCTCGGCGAGAACCGCTCGGTACTCCAGCAGGCGCTCGAGTGACACCAAGCGCTTTGCGGCCTCCTTCTTGCGGGGAAAGGGCGTGGGGAAGTTGATGGTCATGCCCGCAAGCTCGCCTGCCGCGAAGATGCTCGCCACGTCGCTTCCCTTGGCGGGCACGATGAGCGCGTTGCGAAGGCCGGCCTCCACGATGCGCTGGGCGGCGTAGGCGACGCAGATGGGCTCGGCATCGAGGCCGATGAAGAGCACGTCGGGTTCCGCCTGCGCCGATGCGACGAGGAAGGCCCCCTTGCCGCAACCCGCGTCGAGGTGCACCGCGCGGAAGGGCCTTCCGCCGAGCGGGGCGGAGGCCTCCGCCCAGCGTCCGGCAAGCAGGGCGGGCTTGAGCTCTATGGCAGCGGCGTAGCGCTCGAGGCGCTCCTCGAGCACGAAATGCTTGGGCAGGCGCGCGTGCATGCCGTGCATGGTGCGGCGCTAGTCCTCATCGAGCAGGCGCTCGACCATGGCGAGCAGGGATGCGGCGCTGTTGAAGTTCTCGGGGACGATCTCGGCGGCGGGGATGGAGATGCCGTAGGCATCGTTCAAGGTGGAGATGATGGAGAGGATGTCGAAGCTGTCGAGCACGTGATCGTCGATGAGGGCGGTGCAGCCTTCGTAATCGACATCCTCCTTGACGTCCTCCAGAAGCCCGATCAGGGCCTCGAGGGTGGTATCCATGCGCGTCTCCTCTACAAAGCGGCCAGTGCGTCCCTATCTATCTTACCGTTCTTCGTGAGCGGCATGGCGTCGATCCGCCTGATGGAGTTGGGCACCATGAAGGAGGGGAGCACGGTGCGGAGCTGCTCGGCGAGCGGGGCCTTGCCGATAGGGCCCACGTAGTAGAGGAGCAGCCGCTTGCGACGGCCGTCGTAGAGGCAGCATGCCCGTTCCACGCCGTCCACGCCTGTCGCACCCGCCTCGATGTCGCCGAGCTCGATGCGGTGGCCCAGGTGCTTGATCTGATGATCCTTGCGGGAGACGTAGACGAGATCGCCCTGCTCGTCGAGGCGGCCCAGATCGCCCGTGCGGTAGATGGTCTCGAGCCAGCGCGTGTTGAGCGGGTTCTGCGTGAAGGCCTGGGCCGTACGCCCCGCATCGCCCAGATATCCCAGGCCGAGCGCGGTCCCCGATACGCAGATCTCGCCTATGCGGCCCGGTTCGGCGATGCGCCCATCGTCCTCGTCGAGCAAGAAGACCCGCTCGTTGTCGAAGGGCTTGCCCATGGGGATGGCCTCGTCATCGGCGAAGATGCGATCCACGACGTGGTAGGTGCAGTTGCAGGTGATCTCGGTCGGGCCGTAGAGGTTCACGTAGACGGCATCGGGCAGCCATGTCTGCCAGACGCGCAGCTGTTTGGGTGGCATGACCTCGCCCGAGAACATGACCTTGGAGATCTTCTCGGGCAGGCGGTACTCGAAGCCGTTCATGATCGAGACGAAGCACAGGGCCGAGACCGCCCAGATGAGCGTGGTGATGCGGCGGTCGGCGAGGAAGTCCATGAGGCGCACGGGCGCGGAGAAGTACGCGCGCGGGATGATATGCATGCTCGCGTGCGCGTAGAGCATGGAATAGATATCCTTGACCGAGACATCGAAATCGAACGGCGCTTGGTTGGCGATGACATCATCCTCGCCGATGCCGAGGGTCGAGCAGAACACCGGGATGAAGTCGATGACCGAGCGATGGCTCACGAGCACGCCCTTGGGCGTTCCGGTGGAACCGCTCGTGAAATTGGCGTAGAGCGGGTCGATATCGAGGGTCGCCGAGCGCGCTGCGGCGAGGGCTTCGGCATCGATGGGGTGGGATGCAAGCTCCTCGATGAGCACCGTCGTGCAGCCGGTGCCCGCGAGCATCTCATCGGCCTGCATGCGATGCCCCCCATCGGTGATGACGACGGCGGGGGAGAGCGCCGCGACGATGGCCTCGACACGCACCTTGGGCTGGCGCGTGTCGATGAGGGAGTAGAAGCCTCCTGCGTAGACGGCTCCGAGCATCGCGGCGAGCGCCGGGGCGCTTTTCTCGAGGTACAGCGCCACGGCATCGCCGGGTGCGATCTGCGCCGCGAGCGCGGAGCCGATGGATCGGGCCCCGTCTTCGAGCTCCGAGAAGGACAGCGCCACCTCCTCGTCGGCCACGGCGAGCTTGTCGGGGCAGCTCTCGGCTGCGGATTCGAGCCACATCAGCACGTTCTTCATGGCGTCTCCTAGTAGAGGACGGTATCCTGATAGCTGCGATCGACCTCGTTGGCGGAATCCGCGTTGCGGGCATCGACCCTGATGGTACAGGTTCCGTGTCCCTCGCGCGTGAGGACGAGCTCGGGATCTGGGCTCCAGTCGCGGACGGTATGCGCCGTGCCGTCATCGTCGACGAGGCTGAAGCGGTAGCGGACCTGCGCGGGATCTCCCACATAGGCCGTGGCATCCACCCTCAACGACCCGCCCGAGACGGAGGTTTCGAAGTTCACGATCGAGATGCGCGTCTGGCTTGCCAGATACTCGTCCCAGGAACCGTAGCGGTAGAACTCGCGCTGTATGTCCTCTCCGGTTTCCGCGCGTGCGATGAGGGCGCCCAGTGCCTGCGAGAAGCGCTCTGCCCCGGCGGGGTTGAAGTGCTCGGGGTCGCCGAAATCGCCGTCGAGCGGTGCGTAGGCATCCGCGTGGATGAGGTTGAAATCGAGGTAGGTGCCGCCTCCCGCCTCGACGATCTGCTGCAGGGCGGACATATTCCGGGGGTAGGCCTCGCCGTAGCCGAGCGTCTCGAACGAGGGGCGGGGCGTGACGACCACGTAGAGCTCGATGCCCTTCTCGGAGCAAAGGGCGAGGATGCGCTCCAAGGCGGCAAGGTTCCCGTCGTCGATCTGCGACACGTCCCAGCGGTTGGCCGAGACCTGGCTGGGCGCTATCCCGTCGTAGGGAAGGTGCGTATCGTAGTTGCAATAGCCCATGCCGAAGGCGATCATGCCCGGATCGTTCGCGGCGGCCGCCTCATCGAGGGAAAGGGTCTGGCGCGCGTGGACATTGCCCATGATGGCGGCGGGGTTGAGCGCCACGTGGTTGTAGGCCCAGGGAAAGAAGCTGCCGAGCGAGGCTGCGCTGCCGAAGAAGCTTCCGTGCAGGGGGATCGAGAGGAGCTCTGTCAGCCGCCCGACGGGATCCATGTCCGCCATCTCGGCCTGCTTGAAGGTGATGTACGTATTGATCCAGGGTTTCTGGGGAAGCGTCTCGATGCCGAGGCCGAGGATGACCCGCTGCACGCCATGCTCCTCGATGGCGAGCGCGATGGCCTCGCAGCTGCAATCGAGCGACTGGGCGGGCGTGGCGAAGTTGAAGCTCGCGGACCCGAGCGCAGCATCGAGGGCGGCCGGGTCGAAGGAACGGTGAGCATAGGATGAGCCGAGGCAGAGCGTGTCGATCTGCCCGGGCTCGAGCGCGCGGTACTGCGACCAGATGACTTCGGTGATGGTGCCGTACGGCTCGAGCGCGTAGCCGAGGCCCCGGTTGGCGAGGGCCGCCGCGATGATGAGGATGAGCGCTGCGAGGGCGGAGCGGAGCTTAGAAGTTTGCATACATGAACCCTCCCCCCACCTCGGAGACGTGGTTCAAGGAGCTCGCCACGAAGAAGCCCAGCACCAGGTAGACGGCGAAGCGCGTGAGCGGCGGGAATTCGAGGAAGCGCTCGCGCACGTCGATGCCGCGCTCGTAGAGCAGATCGATCACGAAGATCACCGCGATGCAGAGGAGCACGCGCCCGGGAATGAGGCCCTTCTCGAACCCGAGGGCGATGAGCGCCTCGTCCCATGGCACGGGCATGAGGTTGGTACAGGTGTTGCGCAGGCAGATGAGCGCGTCGCCCACCCGGTCCATGCAATCGAAACAGCGTCCTACCGTCACGATGATGAAGGTGCGGGCGATGGACACGATGCGCCACGGGGCGGATGCGCGGTCGATAGAGAGCGCTCCGGCCATGCGGTCGAAGAGGGGCGCGAAAAGGTCGGCGAGCGCCACGATGACGCCGTTGTAGAGACCCCATACGAGGTAGTGGGCCTGCGCGCCATGCCACAGGCCCACGAGCAGGAACACCGCCACATTGGCGATGCAGGCGCCGAGGGTGCGGCCGATGTGGCGCCCGAAGCGCCTGCCCGCCCGTTTGCCGAGCTCCTGCAGGGGCTTGATGAGCGCGAGCGGGTAGAACACGTAGTCGCGCATCCAAGCGCCCAGCGAGATGTGCCAGCGCTGCCAGAAATCGGAGAGCGACACCGCGAAATACGGCTGGCGGAAGTTGGGGTCCATCTCGATGCCGAAGAGCTCGGAGATGCCCTCGACCATATCGATGCCGCCCGAGAAGTCGCCGTAGAGCTGGGCATTATAGGCCAGAAGGCCCACCACGACGAGCGATCCGGGAATGGCCTCGTCCACGGTGCCGAAGATCTCGCCCACGGTCTTCTGGAGCATGATGGCGATCGCGAACTTCTTGAAGATGCCGAGCGCCAGGCGCACCGCTCCCCGCCGCATCCCGTGCGCATCCGGGCTGTGCGGAGCGGTGAGCTGAGGGGCCAGCGTACGGTGCTTGTTGATGGGCCCTTGGATGAGCTGGGGAAAGTATGCCGTGAAGAGCAGGTGCTTGGCGAGGTTCGGCTCTGCGGCCTCCTTGCCGTTATAGACGTCGATCACATAGCCCGTGACCTGGAAGGTGAAGAAGGAGATGCCGAGCGGCAGCACGAGGCCGAGGCCCGTTGCGCTCGGCATGAGGTAGGAGAGGACCGTCTCCCAGTACTTGAGGTAGCCGAGCACGCCGAGGCAGATGATGAGCGCGGCTGCGAGCACGAGCCGCTTCCGTGCGGTGAAGCGGGCGCGGACGGCCTTCTTCCCGGCGCGGTCCGAGACAGCCGCGCGCGCCTCCTTGGATCGGGCCTCGAGCTTCTCGAGCGCAAGCGCGGCGACCCAGGTGACGGCTGAGGCGGATACCACGAAGGCGAGGCTCCGCCAGCCGCCCGCCACGACGTAGAAAACCAAGCTCGCGGCGAGCAGTGCCGTCCACTGGAGCCCGGGCTTCACGCGTCCGAGCACCAGGTAGGCCGTCCATGCAGCGCAGAGGAAGAGGAGGAACTGGGCGGAGAACAGCTCCACGCGCTACTCCTCGCGCTCTTTGATGAGGCCCTGGATGGTCGCCATGATCGGGGGCACGACCTGCTTCTTGCGGCTGACGACGCCGGGCAGGACGGCCTTGCCGTCCTCGGCCTCGACGCCGAAGGCGCGCTCCACGATCTCGTCGCCGTCGCTGCCGTGGAAGAGCAGATCGGAGGTCTTGGTCTTGATATCGGTGAAGAGGTAGAAGAGCAGGGGGAGCTCCTCGTGCACGGCCGCCTCGGGAAGGTACGGCGCGATGAGCTCCTCCGCCGCGAGGCGGCTCCTGTCGGTGAGATAGGAGCCCTGGCCCACGCCGAAGCGCACGTGGCCTCGGCTGAACACCTTGAAGTCCTGCCCGAAGACCTCCTCGGCGCTGCGGCCGGTGAGGTCGGCGCCCGCCTCGAACATCTCGTCGGCATAGGCATCGATGCCCACGTCGGCGATGGCCGCAAGGGCCGTGCCCGCGCGGATATCCTTCTCGGTGCAGGTGGGCGAGCGGAACGCGAGGGTGTCGGAGAGGATGGCCGAGAGCATGAGGCCGGCGATGGCGGCGGGGATCTCGACGCCCCGCTCGAGGAAGATATCGTAGAGGATGGTGCAGGTGCATCCCACGGGCATGTTGCGGAACATGACCGGCCCCGAGGTCTCGACCGAGCCGATGCGGTGGTGGTCGATGATCTCGACGATCTCCGCCTCGTCGAGGCCGTCCACAGCCTGGCTGCGCTCGTTGTGGTCGACGAGGATGACGTGCTTTTTCATGGGTTCGAGCAGGTTGATCGAGGTGACCGTGCCGATGAAATGGCCTCGGTCGTCGAGGACGGGGTAGAAGCGGTGGCGGGTCTTGGCCATGATCTTCTGGGCGTCCTCGACGGCGGTATCGCGCGAGAAGGACAGGATCTTCTCGGCGGGGAGCATTCGTGCGCGGACGGGCGCGGACATGCAGATGAGCTGCGCCGTCTCGTAGGTGTCGTGGGGGGTTGCGATGATCGCGCAGCCATGCTCCTCGGCGAGCCCGACGATCTCGTCGGAGATGTCGACGCTGCAGCAGACGATGAGGCATTTGGCGCCGTGCTCGATGGCGAAGCGCTGGGTGGCCTCGAGATTGGTCACGAGCACGATGTCGCCGGGCTCGAGCTTGGTATCGAGGACATCGGGCGTGGTTCCCACGAGGACCTTTCCTTCTTCGACGGTGCCGGCCGGATCGCCGGTGACCATGGTGCCGGAGAGCGTGTCCAGGATGTTGTAATAGCTGGTGCGGGATCTCGCCAGGATGTCGGTGTCGAAGATATCCATGTTGGCGTTGGCGATATCCTTGACGGCGATGAGGCCCAGAAGCTCGCTCGAGTCGTTGGTGATGCAGAGGGTGTCGACTCCGAGCTCGCGCATGAGCGTCCAAGCGGCGTACAGGCTCGTCTCCTGGCCGATTCCCACGCTGTACTGGATATCGGCATCTTTGAGCTGCGGCGTGACCGTGGTGATGAGGCGCGGCTCCTCGAAGCCGAAGCGCCTCAGGACGAACGCGGTCTCGCGGTTGAGATTACCCGCCCGCCGTGCCTGGTAGAAGATGCCGTCGTTCATCTGGTTCTTGAGATAGGCGTAGGCGATGGCGGAGCAGATGCTGTCGGTATCGGGATGCAGATGGCCGATGATGTTGATCTTGCGGATGGGCTGGGTCATGATGCTCCCTCCTCGGCGGCTTGGTCGCATATCCCTATTGTGGCGCAAATCGCGCTGGAATGCCGTTGCCGTGCCGTATTGCTCCGAAAATGCGCCGAAAGGCGCCGGAAGCGCGTATCCGGCGGCGGATCGGGGGCGCCGGGCCGGGGAGGAACCCCGCCGGAGGGATCTTGCGGGACCCGGATGCGGAGCGGCGTCAGCTCGTGCGGTCGTGGTTGACGGGCGCCATGAAGAGGCGTCCGAGCTCGTCGGCATCGCGTGCCTGCCCGAGCGCCCACATGGTCTTGGCGACGAGCGCCTCGGTGGTCATGTCGCCTCCACGCAAGATGCCCGGATGGTCGGCATAGGCACGCCCGACCTCGTAGACGCCCAGATCGAGGCCCTCCTCGGGTACCTGGGTGGTGATGACCAGGGTGCGGCCCGCATCGATCCAATCGAAGATCGCCCGCTTGAAGGAGGCCCCTTCGCGCTCGGGGATACCGCCGATGCCGAAGGTCTCCAGGATGATGGCCCTATAGGCGGGCTTCAGGGTCTCGAAGATCGTAGGCGCGAGGCCCGGCGTGAGCTTGATCACGCAGACGCGCTCATCGAGCATATCGTAGAAGATGGGTGCCGAAAGGTTCTTCCCGGGCAGACCGACGCCGCGGATGATGCGCTCCCCACGGAGCACGGCGAGCGCGGGGAAGTTGACGCTCGTGAAGGCGTTCGCGCTCATGGTGCGCTGCTTGTGGGCGCGTGTGCCGCAGATCGCCTGGCCCCCGAAGACCACGGCCACATCGCGGCTCGCATCGTCGAGGGCGTAGAGCAGGCTCTGATAGAGGTTGAGCTTGGCATCGGTGAAGGGGTTGGCCATGGGCTGCTGCGAGCCCGTGAGCACGATGGGCTTCTCGCTGGCCTGCACCAGGTAGGAGAGGGCGGCGGCGGTATAGGCCATGGTGTCGGTCCCGTGGAGGATGACGAAGCCGTCGTATCCGTCGTAGCCCGTGCGGATGATGCGGGCCATCCCAAGCCAATCGTCGGGGCGCATGTTGGTCGAGTCGATGTTCATGGGCTGGATGAAGTCAAGCTCGCAGAGGCCGTCGATGAGCGGGACCTGCTCGGCGAGCTCGCGGCCGGTGAGCGTGGGCGAGAGACCGCGGCCATCGGCGGTCGAGGCGATGGTGCCGCCGGTCGCTATGATGAGGATGCGCTTCATCGCCGGCCTTCCCCGTCGAGGGCGTGCACAAGCTCGATGCTCATATCGACGCCCGTCCCGATGCCCGCCACCGATCCCTGGTGCGTATATTGCCACAGGTAGAGTTCGAACGGGATGGATGGGGCCTCATCGTACTCGGCGAACCAGTAGCCGTGCCGTCCGAACGAGAGGATGTCGAGGCGCGCGTACTCATGGGAGTTGCCGTAGATGAGGGCCTCGTAGCCTGCTGCCTCGACCGTATCGCAGAACGCGTGCGCGGCGGCGGTGAGCTCATCGTGCGAGATGTTGTCTGCACGGCCCGATCGATCCGATGTGAGCTCGTGGTCGAAGGCTATCGGCAGGTCGAGCGACTCGCCGCCGAGGAGCGCAAGCACGAACTCGGCCTCCTCGCGCCCCTCTTCCGCAGTCGCGGCCTGCGAGAAGACGTAGAGCCCCACATCGAGACCTGCCGTGCGGGCACCTTCGAGATTGGCGCGGAACTGCTCGTCCTCGTAGAGGGCGCCCTCGGTCGATCCGCGCCATGCCGCGCGGATGTAGCAGAAATCGATGCCATCGCCCGCGACCGCCTGCCAATCGATCGTCCCCTGATGTTCCGAGACGTCGATGCCCGTGCGCGAACGCACGGTGCCGTCGACCACGTACGAGACGCGTCCCCGCTCATCCCAGGCGAGGCAGCTCCAATCATAGGGGCTCCGGGCGATGCTGTCGGATACGAGGTGCGGGGATCGATCCGTGGACTCGGTGCGGCCCCAGCATGCTGCGAGCGGGAGCACCGCCGCCAGCGCGATGGCGACGAGGCCGCTTACCGTCCGTCTCATCCGCTCCATGCGCTTCCTCCCGTGTGCCGACCATCTCAGCGATACACTATACGACAGAAGCATGGATGTCTTTTGGAGGAGGTCCTCGATGGCGCACGCGATGGCTTGCGGATGCCTTGCCGCTGTGGCCGGGATACCCCGCGATCCCCAAGGCTCCGGTCGTATCGGCCGCTTCGAGAAGAAGCTTTAGGCGGCTGCCATGCTCTTCCTCGGCCGTGCGATCAGAAGCAGCCTCCATAAACCGCAGACCGCAGAGCTCGCGGCGCTCACGACCGATTGGGGAGAGCGCTTGGATACGGCATGCCCGCTCGCCGAGCATCCCGACCCGCAGATGCGGCGCGCGAAGTGGGTTTCGTTGAACGGGGTATGGGACTGCGCGTTCGTCGCTTGCGACGATCCCGCTTCTGCGTGGAGGGGCGACTGCTCGCCTAAAGTACACGGCGGAACCATCGTCGTGCCCTTCTCGCCCGAAGCGCCCCTCTCGTCGGTGGGGAAACGCCCGCCAAAGGATGCGATCCTCGTCGAGTCCCGCGTGTTCCACCGGCCCGACCATGGTCTTGGCGAGCGCGTGATCCTGCACTTCGAGGCGGTGGATTGGGCCTGCTCGGTGTGGGTGAACGGGGCGAAGGCCTGCGAGCATGTGGGCGGCTATACGCCCTTCTCCTGCGATATCACGCCCTTCCTTTCGGATGGTCCGAACAGGCTCAGCCTGAGCATCTACGATCCTGGCGAGAAGGGCACGCAGCTGCGCGGCAAGCAGCGCATAGACCGCGGCACCATGTGGTATACCGCGCAGTCGGGCATCTGGCAGAGCGTGTGGTACGAGGTGGTGCCCGAGCATCATATCGAGCGCCTCGAGATCGCGCCCGATGCCGATGCCGCGCTGCTCGAGGTGCGTGCAGCTGTGAGCGGGGGAGATATGCCGCTCGAGGTCGAGGTCGTCGACGCCGGCCTCGTGGTCGCCCAGGCGACGGGCAACGCGCGGGGCGTCGAGCTCGCGCTCGGCTCGGTCCGCCTCTGGTCGCCCGACGATCCGCATCTCTACGATCTTGTCGTGCGCTATGGCGACGATACCGTGAGGAGCTACTGCGCCTTCCGGACCGCGACGGTCGAGCCCGATGAGATGGGCCGTCCGCGCTTCTGCCTCAACCATAGGCCCCTCTTCCTCCGGGGGATCCTGAACCAGGGCTACTGGCCCGACGGCCTTCTCACCGCACCGTCCGACGAGGCCCTCGTCTTCGATATCGAGACCTGCAAGCGCCTCGGCTTCAACATGATGCGCATGCATATCAAGCTCGAGCGCGAGCGCTTCTACTACCATGCCGACCGTCTGGGCATGCTCGTCTGGCAGGATATGGTGAGCGGGGGAGGCCCCCTCTCGGATTGGCAGACGCAGCAGAAGCCCACGCTCTTCCCGCGCTCGTGGACGAGCATCGACGATAGGGATCCCATCGCTTGGGAGAAGCTCGCCGCAGGCGACCGGGCCTACCGTGAGGAGTGGTCATCCACGGCGCACGATGCGATCGTGCGCCTCTCCGCGCATCCGTGCATCGTGACCTGGGTGCTCTTCAACGAGGGCTGGGGCCAGTTCTGCGCCGGCGATGCCACGCGCATGGTGCGCGCGCTCGATCCGACCCGCCCCATCCTCTCCGTGAGCGGCTGGTACGACCAGGGCACGGGCGATTACAAGGGCGTCCACAACTATTTCAGGCCGCAGAGGATCTGGCGCGATGGGGCGGCCAAGCCCCGTGCATTCGTGATCAGCGAGTTCGGCGGGCTGACGTGGCACGTACCCGGGCACTCCTCGTGTCCCGAACCCTACGGGTATGCGGGCTTCGCCTCGATCGATGCGTGGCGCGCCGCGCTCTCCAAGCTCCTCTCGGATACCCGCAAGCTCGAGCGTGATGGGCTCGCGGGCTACGTCTACACGCAGGTTTCCGACGTCGAAGAGGAAACGAACGGCCTCATGAGCTACGATAGGCGCGTCATCAAGCTCGAGACGGGTCCGGGAAGCGAGAGCGGGCCATGAGACGGCGGAGCGATATGAGGCGGCAGCGCGACTACGGTTTGGGCGTCCTCTCCCTGGTGAGCATCCTGCTCGTGGCGGGGCTCGTCATGGGGGCGCTCCATCTGCGCAGGCTTATCGAGACAAGCGTCGGGCAGGATGCCGGCCCCTCTCCCGGCGACCAAATCGCCGTTATCCAGGACGGTGGGAAAACGCCCTTGGAGGAGGGCCGCATCGTCATGACGCTCTGCGGCAGCCACGAGACCGTCGTCCGTACGGGCGAGAGCTATGTGGAGCCCGGCTGCCTCGTGCGCGATGTCGAGGAGGGCAACCTCACCGGCCGGGTGCAGGCGAGCGGCGAGGTCGACACCTCCACGCCGGGCACCTATACCGTCACCTATACCGTGACGAATGACGAGGGCATGAAAGCGCAGGCTACGCGCACGGTCCGCGTGACCGACGATGTCGCGTGGGACAGCGACGGCATCGCCGTCATGATGTACCACTACGTCTACGACCCC
Organism: Coriobacteriales bacterium OH1046; assembly: GCA_004010535.1. Lineage (GTDB taxonomy): Bacteria > Actinomycetota > Coriobacteriia > Coriobacteriales > Atopobiaceae > RUG721. The sequence goes on from RQYE01000010.1 coordinate 79,880, forward strand.
GCAAACCCGCCCGAGGATCTCAACGCCAACTACATCTCGACCGCCGAGCTCGAGGAGCAGCTTTCCTGGCTCCACGACAGCGGGTTCTACTACCCCTCGTGGGCCGAGCTGCGCGCCTACATCGACGGTTCCCATTCGCTTCCCGACAGGAGCGTCATCCTGACCTTCGATGACGGCGAGTACGGATTCTTGGACCTGGGAATCCCGCTGCTCGAGAAATACGAGGTCACGGCCACGTCCTTCATCGAGTGCAACCGCGACGATATCGAGTACGTGCTCGATACCTATGCGAATCCCTATATCTGCTTCGAGTCGCACAGCTATTACCTGCATCATGCGGGTTCTTCGGGAATCGGCCACGGCGGGGTCATCTACGACCTCTCCGAGGACGAGCTCGTGGACGACCTGCAGCATGCGGTTGACATCCTCGGGACGAGCGGGGCCCTCGCCTACCCGTTCGGCGATGTGAGCGACGTCTCGGCGGCCGCCGTCGACCGCGTGGGCATCCTCTGCGCCTTCACCACCGAGTACGACTGGGTCTATGTGGGTTCCGACCATACGCGCCTTCCGCGCGTGCGCGTCTCGGGGGGCAACGGCTTGGAGTACTTCCAGGGCTCGGTGTGGTAGCTTCCGTGGCAAGGCGACCGTGACGGGCGTGACAGGGGGACGGCGTGACAAATCACGTGACAGGGGGACAGGTCATTTGTCACGCCCGCGGGCGTGACAAATGACCTGTCCCCCTGTCACGCCTGTCCCCCTTCACGCCCGTCTTCCCCTCCCCGCTCGATGTACGCGGCAAGCAGCCCGTCATCCCCAATATGCGGGCATCCTATACAATGGGAGGAACCTCAGCGAGCAAGGAGTCCGCATGGCAGAATTCGTCTACCAGATGTACAAGGCACGCAAGGCCGTCGGCGACAAGGTCATCCTCGACGATGTGACCGTGGGCGTGTATCCCGGCGCGAAGATCGGCGTGGTCGGTCCCAACGGCATGGGCAAATCCACCTTGCTCAAGGTCATGGCCGGCCTCGAGGAGGTCTCCAACGGCGAGGCCCTGCTCAGCCCCGGCTACACGGTGGGCATCCTCCAGCAGGAGCCCCCGCTCGACGAGGATAAGACCGTGCGCGGAAACATCGAGCTCGCCTTTGCCGACGTGCTCGCCAAGGTGGCCCGCTTCAACGAGATCGGCGAGGAGATGGCGGACCCCGATGCCGACTTCGATGCCCTCATGGACGAGATGGGGCGCCTGCAGACCGAGATCGATGCAGCTAACGGCTGGGATCTCGACAGCCAGCTCTCGCAGGCCATGGATGCCCTGCAGTGTCCCGATCCCGATGCGCCCGTCTCGCTGCTCTCGGGCGGCGAGCGCAGGCGCGTGGCACTCTGCCGTCTTCTGCTCGAGGCCCCCGACCTGCTGCTCCTCGACGAGCCTACCAACCACCTGGATGCCGAGAGCGTGCTGTGGCTCGAGCAGTTCCTGCATCGGTACGAGGGCGCCGTCATGGCGGTCACGCACGATCGCTACTTCCTCGACAACGTGGCCGGGTGGATCTGCGAGGTCGACCGGGGCCAGCTCTACCCTTACGAGGGAAACTACTCCACCTACCTCGAGAAGAAGGCCGCGCGTCTGAAGCTCCAGGGCGAGCAGGATGCCAAGCGCGCGAAGAAGCTCGAGCGCGAGCTCGCATGGGTGCGCTCCGGTGCCAAGGCGCGCCAGGCCAAGGGCAAGGCCCGCCTCGCCCGCTACGAGGAGATGGCAGCCGAGGCCGCTGCGTCCAAGAGGCTCGATTTCACCGAGATCCAGATCCCCGCAGGTCCGCGACTGGGCGCCAAGGTGCTCGTCGCCGAGGATATCTGCAAGGGCTTCGATGACCGCGTCCTCATCGACAAGCTCTCGTTCATGCTGCCGCGCAACGGCATCGTGGGCGTCATCGGCCCCAACGGCGTGGGCAAGACCACGCTGTTCAAGATGATCGTCGGCACTGAGCCGCTCGACGCGGGCACGCTCGAGATCGGCGAGTCGGTCAAGATCTCCTATGTCGATCAGCAGCGCACGGGGCTCGATCCCGAGAAGAGCGTCTGGGAGGTCGTCTCGGGCGGCAACGACACCATCGTGGTGGGTGGGACCGAGGTCCCGAGCCGCGCCTACGTGGCGAGTTTCGGCTTCAAGGGCCAGGACCAGCAGAAGAAGGCCGGCGTGCTCTCCGGCGGCGAGCGCAACCGCCTGAATCTCGCGCTCACCCTGCAACAGGGCGGCAACCTCCTGCTGCTGGACGAGCCCACCAACGACCTCGATGTCGAGACCCTCGAGAGCCTCGAGGAGGCGCTCGAGCGCTTCTCGGGCTGCGCCGTGGTGACGAGCCACGACCGCTGGTTCCTCGACCGCATAGCCACGCATATCCTCAGCTGGGAGGGAGATGACGAGCATCCGGGGCGGTGGTTCTGGTACGAGGGCAACTTCGAGGGTTATCAGGAGAACCGCATCGCGCGCCTCGGACCGGATGCCGCGCGCCCGCACCGCCTGCATCGCAAGCTCACGAGGGATTAGGAGAAGGCTAGTATGGCCAAGGAAGTCCTGTTCGTGGGGTATCCCCGCTGCTCCACCAGCAACAAGGCCCAGAAGTGGATGGACGGGCATGGCGTCGCCTACACCTTCCGGCATATCGTCGACGATCCCCCTACGGTAGCCGAGCTCTCCGCATGGATCGCCGCGAGCGGCCTTCCCTTTCGACGGTTCTTCAACACGAGCGGTAGGCTCTACCGTGCGCTCGATGTCAAGACCAAACTCGACCAGGGCATGGGACAGGATGGGGCCGTCGAGCTGCTTGCCACGGACGGCCTGCTCGTGAAGCACCCCATCGTCGTGGGAGATGGCTTCGTGCTGGTCGGGTTCCGCGAGGACGAGTGGGCGGCAACGCTCCTATAGGAGGCAGTGATGGCGGATATCGCAGGCAAGCAGGGATTCCTCGCCCGCAAAGGCATCGAGGTCAGCTTCCAGCGCTACTGCATCGACGCGCTCGGCGCTATGGCGCAGGGCCTGTTCGCATCGCTTCTGATCGGCACCATCTTCAATACGCTCGGCGACCTCGCGGGCCTCGAGGCCTGCAGGACCATCGGCGGGTTCGCGATGGCGGTCTCCGGTCCCGCGATGGCGATTGCGATAGGCTCCGCCCTCCAGGCCCCGCCGCTCGTGCTCTTCTCGCTTGCCGCCGTGGGCCAGGCGGCCAATGCCGCCGGCGGCGCGGGCGGGCCGCTCGCCGTTCTCGTGGTCGCCATCGTGGCTGCCGAGTTCGGCAAGGCCGTCTCCAAGGAGACGCGCGTCGACATCCTCGTGACTCCCGGCGTCACGGTAGGCTTGGGCTGTGCGTTCGCCCTGCTCGTCGCACCGTGGATCGGCGCTGCGGCATCCTCCGTGGGCCAGCTCATCATGTGGGCGACCGAGCTCCAGCCCTTCTTCATGGGCATCATCGTCGCGGTGGTCATCGGGGTCGCGCTCACGCTGCCCATCTCGTCTGCGGCTATCTGCGCCGCCCTCTCGCTCACCGGCCTCGCCGGCGGCGCGGCCCTTGCGGGCTGCTGCGCCCAGATGGTGGGCTTCGCGGTGGCGAGCTTCAGGGAGAACGGCGCGGGCGGCCTGATCAGCCAGGGCATCGGCACCTCCATGCTGCAGATGAAAAACATCGTGAGGAAGCCGTCGGTATGGGTGCCGGCCCTCGTGGCTTCCGCCGTCAACGGCCCCATCGCCACCTGCATCTTCGGCATGGAGCAGAACGGCGCCGCCATCGCGAGCGGCATGGGCACCTGCGGTCTCGTGGGGCCCATCGGCCTCTACACCGGCTGGATTGCCGATGGCATCGCGCCCGGTGCGTTCGAATGGCTGGGCATGATCGTCGTGTGCGCCGTGGTGCCTGCGGTGGTCGCAGGGGCCGTCTCCGAGCTCATGCGCCGCACGGGTATCATCGCCGATGGCGACATGGCGCTCGACTAGGGGAGGATGTCCAGGCCGACGCCGCGCGGAGGCCGTCCTCCCTGTCTTTGGATTGCCTGCCCGATCATCAAAGGCTTGCCCTGTCGTCTGGAGGAGATGCGCAGAATGCTCTGAGAAGAAACCAGTTCAAATCTAGGCCCTTGCTTTTATGTCCTTCCGCTACCGTAGAATCTTATTCGATCTTCCTTATGGTCTGGCGCCAGGAGGTGGCAATGGAAAACGTGTTTGTATGGGATTTCACTACGGGCCCGGTTTCGCACATAAGCGAGGACGGCCGTATCGAGCTTGTTGCGACGCACCTGCGTGAGGTTGCGGACATGGCGGAGCATTTCGCTAGTGAGACCGGTCTCGCCGGTCTCGATAGATATGCGCGCACTGCAGGTGCATATCACGATCTGGGAAAGTATTCGAATGCATTTCAGGAGCGAATCCTGCGAGACGGTCCCAAGATCGATCACTCTACGGCCGGCGCATACGACCTGATCACTAGGAACAGAAACGCGTGGCCGCTCTCCTACTGCGTGGCCGGCCATCACGGAGGCCTTCCGGATGGCGGGGTCAAGGGCGAGGTTGCAGTCACTCTCGTAGGCAGGCTCAACAAGATGGAAGGTGGATATCTTCCGTCTTACGAGGCATGGCGTTCCGATCCTGCGCTTGAAGAGTTGCTCCAAGTGGACATCACGAGTGCCATCGGCCTCTCCGCAGACATACCGACTGGCATTGACCGATCCGGATTCCAGTGCTTCTCACTCTCCTTCATGATTCGGATGATTTTCAGCTGCCTTGTCGATGCAGACTTCCTGTGCACCGAGCGCTTCACGACAGGCTCCATACGTCCGCGCCCCACGGAAGAGCCGCTGGAAGTCCTTCTCAGCCGACTCGAGGAGAAGCTTAGAGGCTTCTATCCTCCAGGAAACGAGCTGAACAAGCTCAGGTGCAAAGTCCTCGATGACTGCGGCGAGCGTTCGAAGGACACACCAGGTATCTTCACTCTCACGGTTCCGACTGGCGGCGGCAAGACGCTGTCTGTAGCACGTTTCGCCCTCAAACACGCCGTGGAGCATGGCATGAGGAGAGTCATCGTTGCCGAGCCATATACCTCGATCATTGAGCAGAATGCTCAGGTCTATCGAGAGATCCTTGGTGAGGGTAGCGTACTTGAGCATCACAGCAACCATGAGTTCCACGATGACGATGATCCCAAGGCGCGCACCATGAGCCTTGCGTCCGAGAACTGGGACGTACCTGTGGTAGTGACCACCAATGTTCAGCTCTTCGAATCGTTCTTCGCGAGCAGTACCTCCCGGGCTAGGAAGTTGCACAACATTGCCCGCAGCGTGATCGTGCTCGACGAAGCCCAAATGCTGCCGATCAAATACCTTTACCCTTGCATCCGCTCCCTTGTGGAACTCGTGCGCAACTACGGCTGCTCCGTAGTCCTCTGCACTGCTACTCAACCCTCGCTCAATCGATATTTCGAGGAGTGGGGACTCTCCGTACGCGAGATCGTGCGCGACGAAAAGACCTTATCGCGGGCCCTCCGCCGGGTCGACTATCAGAATATCGGGTATATCACGGATTCTGAGCTTGCTGAGATGCTCGCCGGGCATCATCAAGTTCTCTGTATCGTAAACAGTAGAAAGCAGGCCCGAAGCCTCTACGGGGAAGTGGCGGCACTCTGCGGTGATGACTCGACATTTCATCTGACAACGCTTATGCATCCTGCGCACCGGCAACGCACATTAACCACCATACGACGTTATCTGCAGGAAGATGCTCCGTGTCGCGTTATCGCTACGAGTCTTGTGGAAGCGGGGGTCGATCTCGACTTTCCTGCGGTATTCAGGGCACTGGCAGGTTTGGATTCGATTGTGCAGGCAGGCGGTCGCTGTAACCGCGAGGGGAAGAATCCCGCGCTTGAAAGCATCGTGCGAATATTCGAGCCCATCTCAGATGGGGGGGATGGAGGTGCCTACTGCATTCCTTCCGAGATCATGAACCGTATAGGCGCCGTAAGACCTCTTCTGGAGAATAACGGGGTGGCAACCTTCGACTCCCTGGAGACCATACAAGCCTACTACGATCGTCTGTACAAGTATCGGGGCGATAGGGAGCGCAACCACTCTACCTTGGATGAAAAGGGCATTATCGAGTATATGTCCAAGGCGGTTCCCCAAGAGACGAATAAAGGCCGGACGCTTCTTTCATTCCCCTTTGCAAAGGTCGGAGCGGATTTCCAACTCATAGAGAGTCCGACGTGTGACATCGTCGTGCCTTCGGATGAGGTTGCCGGGGAAGTTGGCGCTTTGCGCGCGGGGTGTGCGATGCGTCGGGATATGAGGAGGCTTGGACGCCATACTGTGCATATTTATCAGGATGACCTGAAGAGACTCAACAGCATAGGTGCTTTGACATGCATCGAACCCAACTTGTTCGTGCTTGATGACCCGACGCTCTACAGCGAGAAACTCGGCTTGAGCACCGCCGTGTCAGGAGGTAATGCGATGTGCTTTTAGGGGTTGGGGCAGACGCGAAAGCGTCTGCCCCAAGTATGCGGCCACTAAGATGACCTACCCAGCATTAATTTCAACCCACATCTTCACTGAAGCCGTGTCTGTACGAAAAGGCTTGCGGATGACTCGTACTACTATAGCGGGAAGAGCGAAAAGCACTGATTCCTACAAAAAGCACTGATTCCTACATAGTTTTATTACCCAGCATTAGAAATTATATTCTAGTTTCATCTTGAAATAGTCTATCCTTGGCATATCGGATAAACGGACTCCGTTGGGGTCATGAAAAGCAGGGAGGTGAGGAGAAAATGGCATTCGGATTTAAAGTCGAGGTCTGGGGCGACTATGCGTGCTTCACTCGTCCGGAGTTCAAAGTCGAACGCATGACATACGACATCATGACGCCGAGCGCCGCACGCGGATTGTTGGAATCGATAAGCTGGCATCCAGGTATGCGTTATGTTATCGATCGCATCCATATCCTCAACGAGATTCGCTACACCAGCGTGCGTCGTAACGAGCTCAAGTCAAAGGCATTGGCAAGCGCCATGCGATCTGCGGTCAATGGGAAAAGTCCGATTCCTCATATCGACAGGGTGGCCGATATCCAGCAACGTGCGTCCGTGGTCTTGACCGACGTGCGTTATGTGATCGAATGTCACTTCGAGCTCACGCTTGACGCAAACGAGATGGACAGCGTCGGCAAGTTCTGCGACATCCTTAGAAGGAGGCTGGCGAGGGGGCAGTGCTATTCGCAGCCGTATCTCGGGACACGAGAGTTTGCGGCGAACTTTAGGGCGTGGCCGGACGGGCAGGAGATTTGCGGTTACTATTCGGATGCGGGAGAACACGACCTAGGGTTTATGCTCTACGATATGGACTACCGCAACCCTGAGGACATCGTTCCCATGTTCTTCAGGGCAAAGATGGTAGATGGTGTGGTTGACGTGGCAGGAAGCGAGGTGTATCGCTGATGCTGCTCAAAGACTTGTCCGATTATTACGGCCAACTGCTGAAAGACCATCCCGATGATGTGGCTCGCCCAGGATGGTCAACCTGCAACGTGAAGGGCTTTCTTGAAATCGACCGAAACGGGCGTCTCATCAATGTTGTTCCTGCAGCAGACAAGCGCGGCCTAGCTCTCAGAGTTCCCGAACACGCCAAGAAGTCTTCTGGGATCAAGGCCAACTTCCTGTGCGATGCAACCTCCTATCTCCTCGGTGTTCCTGCACGCAAGAAACCTGGAAGCGATGCCAGCAACGAAGAGCATGCCATATACGCCAAGGATGTCGATCGTGCCAGAAAGTGCTTCGAGGCTTCCCGGGAGCTGCACCATGAACTTCTCGATACCGTAGACTCGTCCATAGCACGTGCAATTCTCTCTCACTACGATAGTTGGAAACCCTCGGAGGCAAAAAACACCTCGGTGATTTCCTCATACGCGGACACTCTTGTAGCGGGCGGATTCTTCATGTTCTCGGTGGTATCTGATGATGGCGGACGTTTGGCGGTCGATGACTTGGAAATGGCAGCCGCATGGGATGAGCGCTACGCACGGGATGACGACACTTCTGTGCCCATGAGATGCCTCGTCACAGGCGAGATGGCTCCCGTGGCACGCCTACATCCGTCGATCAAGGGGGTAGTGGGTGCCCAATCTTCGGGAGCGTCGCTCGTCTCGTTCAACGACAGGTCGAGCGAGTCATACGGACACGTACAGGAGCAGGGCAGGAACGCACCGGTTTCGAAGCGTGCTGCGCAAGCCTACGGTGCCTCTCTCAACCATCTGCTTTCCGATAGGATCCACCATGCGCGCTTGGGCGATACGACCATCGCGTACTGGTCGGACCGCTGCGACCATGCCAATGCGGAGTTCATGAGTCAGGTGGCGTTCGACGGCGCGTTCGCGGATATCAAGCCCGATGAGGGGTCGAGCGTACGGGAGCAGCTTGACGGAACCATCCGGAGGCTTATCCAAGGCAAGCCCGTAGAGGCCTCCGGTCTCGATTTCGATGCTCCTTTCCATATCATCGGCCTCGCGCCTAATGCCTCGCGCCTTTCTGTGCGCTTCGTGCTGAAAAGCAGATTTGGCGACGTCGTGGAGAACGTGGCCGAGCACTACCGGTGCTTGGAGATTGCTGCACCGAAAGACTCTCGTCTTTTTCTAGATCCCTACGCACTGCTCAGGGCGGTGGAGAATCCCCATTCTACGAAGCCAGTCTTCTCATCCCCCCTTGTCGCACCTCTTATGAGGGCGATTCTGAATGATGAGGAGTATCCTATAGGGCTCTACCAAGCAGCAATCCTGAGAATCAAGGCAACTCAAGATAATCCGGTTAATCGCGAAAGAGCGGCAATCATCAAGGCATGTTTAATTAGGAATTTCGGGAAAAGCAAGGAGGAAGTAACCGTGAAGCTCAATGAAGGGCGACCTGATACCGCCTATAACCTCGGTAGGGCTTTTTGCCTACTTGAATCCATACAGTGGAATGCGAATGATGGAAAAACCAATATTGCATCCCGATTCATGAATTCCGCAAGCTCCGCGCCTGCGATTGCGTTCCCTGTACTCCTTAGGCTTGCCAACGTGCATCTGAAAAAAATTGCGTCAAGCAGAGCAGGTCTTGCGGCTGATTACAAGAAGAGGCTCGCGGAGGTTTTGGGCGAGAATCGTGTGTCCGTGTTTCCCCAACGGCTCACACTTGGCGAGCAGGGGGACTTCTTCTTGGGCTACTACCATCAATATGCGTCGAAGTCCAAAGACGGCAATGCTTCTGATGGCATTCGGCATATAGCTGCGGGTAACGTTTGCGATACCACTAACGAAGAGGAGTAATCATGTCTGATATCATAAAAAATCGTTACGACTTCGTGCTTTACTTCGATGTGGAGAACGGCAATCCCAATGGCGATCCCGATGCCGGTAACATGCCACGTATCGATCCCGAGACCGGCTTCGGCATCGTCACGGACGTGTGCCTGAAGCGCAAGATCCGCAACTACGTGGAAGTGGTCAAGGAGGGCGAGCCCGGCTACGACATCTATATCAGGCGAGGGACGACCTTGAACGCAAATGATCTTCGCGCGTTCGCTGAGTTAGGAATCGATTCCAAGGACATCGCAAGCCTCAAGAAGAGCGACCCCGAGCTGGATAGAAAGATTCGCGACTTCATGTGCAAGACATTCTTCGATATCCGTACCTTTGGCGCAGTAATGACCACGTTCGTGAAGAATAGCCTTAACTGCGGTCAAGTTCGCGGTCCGGTGCAGCTGACCTTCTCCCGCAGCGTTGATCCCATTGTCCAGCAAGAAATTTCTATCACACGCGTCGCGATTACTACGGAGGAGGATGCAAAGAAGAAGCCCAACGAAATGGGCAACAAATACGTTATCCCTTATGGATTGTACCGCTGCGAGGGATACGTTTCTGCGAACCTCGCGCGCAAGACCACGGGCTTTTCGGAAGATGACCTCCAGCTCCTCTGGGAAAGCCTGATCAACATGTTCGAAATCGACCACTCTGCAGCTCGCGGCAAGATGGCTGTCAGGTCCCTCATCGTTTTCAAGCATGACTCAGAGCTGGGAAACGCTTCCTCTTGGAAGCTGTTCGAATCCGTGGAGACCAAGAAGAGGGAAGGTATCATCGTTCCGCGTTCTATCGAGGATTACGAGGATATCGCAGTCGATAAATCTCGGGTTCCTGATAGCGTGGAAGTGCTCAGGCTTGTCTAGAGGGATGCTATGTACGCGGATGATGAGTTTCTCGCTCTTTCTGGCATACAGCACTTCGCGTTCTGTAGGAGACAGTGGGGCCTTATTCATATAGAGCAGGTTTGGAAGGATAACGTGCTTACTGTCGAGGGAAGCGCCATGCATGAGCGTGCCCACGATGAGACTGTGCGTGAGCATAGGGGCGATATGATCATAGAGCGTGGGCTCGCGGTGCATTCCAACGAGCTTGGCGTGGCGGGCAAGTGCGATGTCATCGAGTTCCACAGATCAAGTGCAGGCCATCCTCTCGCGGGGGAGGATGGACTTTGGACTGAGCTGCCCGTTGAGTACAAGTACGGGCGAAACAAGGTTACTGATGAGGACAGGCTCCAGCTTTGTGCCGAAGCAATGTGCTTGGAGGAGATGTTTTCGAGTAATGTACCCTATGCCTACCTGTATTACGGCAAGACGAGATCGCGCGAGCTTGTATCTCTTACCGATGATCTGCGCGAAAAAGTGAGAGCGGTATTCAGGGAGATGCATACGCTCTATGACAGAGGGCATGTGCCGAGAGCGGGGAACAGATCGAAGTGCCGATCCTGTTCTCTTAAGGAGTTGTGCTTGCCTAAAACTCACAATGTTTCAAAGTACATCGCGTACGTTCTTGGTGAGGGCAATGGAGGCAAGCAATGAGACACCTGCTTAATACGCTCTACATTCTAAGCGATGATATATATCTTACGCTTGATGGGGAGAATGTCGTTGCGAAAAAATCCGGTAGCGAGCTAGGTAGAGTTCCGTTGCATACGCTTGAATCCATTCTAAGCTTTTCTTATGCTGGGGCGAGTCCCGCGCTGATGGGAAAATGTGCAGATGCTGGAATCGAGCTAGCTTTTTTCAAACCGAGCAATGGGAGGTTCCTTGCAGATGTTGCAGGGGTTGAGCACGGAAACGTCCTCCTCAGATCGAGACAGTACAAAGTTGCGAATGACAGTGCTCAGAGTTTAGAAATAGCACGCAAGCTCCTAATCGGCAAATTGTTCAATAGCAAGTGGGTGCTCGAGCGATGCTTAAGAGATCATCAGATGCGTGTTGATGCGGGCTCGATCAAAAGGGTCTCTGAGCATCTGTCCCAAGTGCTGTCAACAATTAGAGCTAGTGATTCTCTTGCGAGCTTAAGGGGCATAGAGGGTGATGCGGCCGCATGTTACTTTTCGGTCTTCAATGAGCTTATCTTGAACGTAGACCCTACGTTCATTTTTGCAGGAAGGAGTAAAAGGCCTCCGCGAGATGCTATCAATGCCATGTTATCGCTGTTCTATACCATGCTCTCATTGGACTGCTCTTCAGCTCTACGCGGAGTGGGCCTTGATCCATTTGTCGGATTCTTTCATGTAAACCGCCCCGGTAGAAGGTCGCTGGCTCTTGACTGCATGGAAGAACTCAGAGCAGTACTTGTTGATCGATTTGTCTTGACTTGCGTGAACAATAGAATTGTCGGCCCTATGCACTTTGATAAGAAGGGGAGCGGAGAGGTCTTTCTCAATGACAAAGGCCGAAAGACCATGTTTGACGCATGGCAAAAGAAGAAGCGCGAGCAGATAAAACACCCCTATCTAGAAGAGAAGGTTCCCTGGGGGTTGGTCCCGTTCATTCAGGCGCAGTTACTTGCAAAGTATCTTCGGTGTGACATTGACGGCTACCCGCCCTTTCTTTGGAAATAGGCAGTGTGATGAACGATGTTGCTAGTTGTTGTATATGATGTGAACACGGGGACATTGGCTGGGAGGCATAGATTACGCAAGGTAGCTAAGCAATGCGTAAACTATGGGCAGCGCGTTCAAAACTCCGTATTCGAATGCAATGTCGATGCAGCCATTGCCTCGCAGCTCAAACGCAGACTACTGGAGATTATCAATGATGAAGAAGATAGCTTGAGATTCTATAATCTTGGCAATAATTTTCGCAGCAAGATTGATTCGTATGGTACAAAGCAAGGCTACGACTCTGAAGGTTTTCTCATGATTTGAGACTGAGCGAAGGATCGGTTCTTTGTTCAAGACTCGCTTTTTGTCGTGCAGATAGAAAAACGCCTCGGAATTCTTATAAAGATATAATGCCGAGTTTCAGATCAAGTGCGAGGTGTAGGCTATCAGGAAGATGCCGATGAGTTCGCACAGCTGAAACCGGTAAGGATGCACCCAAAGAGTGAGAAGGGCAACAGCGGTGCTCTATATCTAGCATAGTGCCGCCTAATTTCAGGAGATGCTACAATTTATAGCGGTCGCTCCCCGCACGGGGAGCGTGGGTTGAAATCAAGAGGAAGGTCCCGCCGTTCCAGCTCCACGCATGTCGCTCCCCGCACGGGGAGCGTGGGTTGAAATAACAACGGGCGGGCGCAGAGGTGGGTCCTCGCGGTCGCTCCCCGCACGGGGAGCGTGGGTTGAAATCCCCCTGAGCCACATGAGGTGCCTAGCGAGGATGGTCGCTCCCCGCACGGGGAGCGTGGGTTGAAATCATCCCGACGTGTACGCCCTCCCCTTCGCGGCCTGTCGCTCCCCGCACGGGGAGCGTGGGTTGAAATGCCCCGAGGCGTTGCTCATAGTCTCGCCCTCGAACGTCGCTCCCCGCACGGGGAGCGTGGGTTGAAATGTAAGGGTAGCTCTCGTAGTCACCCCCGGGCCAAGTCGCTCCCCGCACGGGGAGCGTGGGTTGAAATAGCTTCCGTCAGATAAAAACTGATGCCGTAGCCGTCGCTCCCCGCACGGGGAGCGTGGGTTGAAATACCGGGGCCGGGATGCGCGTCGGCAGGATGGGCGGGTCGCTCCCCGCACGGGGAGCGTGGGTTGAAATACGACGTGGTGTTGGTTGAGCGGAGCGGTCTTGCCGGTCGCTCCCCGCACGGGGAGCGTGGGTTGAAATTCGGACGGCTCCGTCGCCTACGGAGTCGCGAAGGTCGCTCCCCGCACGGGGAGCGTGGGTTGAAATACGCGCGGCGGCGTCAACAAGACCGCCCGCGAGGTCGCTCCCCGCACGGGGAGCGTGGGTTGAAATCTCGTGCGCGAGGGCGGCCTGCCCTGCGTGCGGGTCGCTCCCCGCACGGGGAGCGTGGGTTGAAATCCGTCGATGAGGTCGGAAGCCTCGATGACCAGCGTCGCTCCCCGCACGGGGAGCGTGGGTTGAAATCGGCAATGGGTTTGGGGCTTGCCTAGTTTAGGGGCGTTCTAAGGGCTAAACTAGGCATATGAGCAGCAGAAAGAGGCCGAAGAACAAGTACGTCACGAAATCGCACCTCTCGGAGCGCAAGTTCAGGGAGCTGCTCCGGCTGTTCTGCGCGGACGTCA